>NZ_CP036276.1:3851666-5255000 GCF_007747995.1 Symmachiella dynata
ATGTCGCCATGTATTGCAATTCGGACGCAAACGGAATCTCATCGGTACGAGGCCATTCGCGTGTCGCGGCCTCCTGACGGAGGCCCAACTTACCGGCCAACACAAGCAACGCCCCTTCCGTCGGGTCACCGTCGATGCGCCACTTCCCGTCCTTCTGTCGCCATAGCGAATCGTTGCAGAGTGCACTGGCCTTAACCAATTCACTTATCGCTGGCGAAGCATCTAGTTCTACCGCCTTTTCGCTCTCATCCAACACAGCACCGGTCGGTTCATATCCCGACCCCGTGACGAAATAGCTGCCGTCCGGGGAAACGATACGAGTGACCGTCATTTCGTTTCGCGTTAAGGTGCCAGTTTTGTCGCTGCAGATGACAGTAGCACTGCCAAGGGTTTCGACCGCGGGCAGATTTCGAACTACGGCGTTTCGCGAGGCCATCCGTTTGACGCCGATGGCCAACGCAATAGTCATAATGGCGGGCAGGCCCTCCGGGATTGCTGACACGGCCAGGGCCACCGCCGCCATAAGCATTTCCACGGTCTCTTTGCCAGTGAATATTCCCACCAGAAAAACGAATACGCAAAACAGGATGATAACAACGGTGATCACCATGCTGAAACTCGCCAATCGTCGAATTAGCGGCGTGTCGATCCCTTCGACTTCGTGCAGCATTCCGGCAATCTGGCCGATTTGGGTATTGTCGCCGGTGGCAACTACAATGCCGGCCGCCGTTCCGTTGGTTGCCAGCGTGCCGGCAAACGCGAGATTGACCCGGTCACACAGCGGCACGTCCCCTTGCAACTCTTCGGCAGATTTCGCGACCGGCATCGATTCGCCGGTCAAAGGTGCCTCGTCAATCTGCAAGTTCTTGACGCGGGTCAGACGGATGTCCGCAGGCACCTTATCACCGCCCTCGAGCAGCACAAGATCGCCGGGCACCAATTCCGTCGCTGGCAACTGGGTCTTCGTTCCGTCGCGGATTACAACGGCTAACGGGGCTAGCATATCCTTAAGCGATTCGATGGCCTTTTCCGCCTTGGACTCTTGGACGAAGCCGATGATCGCGTTAATGAATACAACGCCGAGGATGACGCCGGTATCGACCCATTGCTGAAGCAAAGCCGTAGCGCCAGCCGTAGCGAGCAGAACGTAAATCAGTGGAGTGTGAAACTGTAGCAACAGACGCATCCAGGTGCTCGTCTTTTTTTGCTCCTGTAACTGATTTGGCCCGTAACAGTCGAGGCGCGATTTCGCTTCGTCCGAAGTAATGCCATCTTTCGACGAACCGAACACCTCGAACGCCTCGTCGCCCCGTATCAAATGCGCGTCCAGCGACGGTCGGCTCTTATGCGAAGCCTCGTCCACGGCCAAATCTGCGGTTTCACGCTTTATGTTCATTTCTTAAAACTCCATGCCGCCCTCCCCGCTCAAATTCCTTGGCAAGGTCACGGTCGCATGACAGGGTGGCTATCTAGCGTGAAAATTCATGGTGACGGCTGTGATTGAACAAAACATCTGCTGTGACTCGTTTTGCCTGTATCGCTTGGCTTCCGTTCCTTGCCCTGTGCGAAATCTAACCTCAGCGCACCGGTGAGACGAAACCGGCCGGTTTCACGGCCAGGACTGAGCATTCGAGCCGACCCAGAATGCGCTCCGCCGTATCTCCGATAAACATCCCGTGCTGTCCGAGACGACCGAGAGTTCCCGTCACGAGCAGATCTACGTTGTGGTCTTTGGCGAATTTCGGAATAACCTCGCCAGGTTCGCCCTGAACGAGATGAATTGAGGTCGGTTTGAATTCGCGTCCGAAAGAAGAGACGAAGTTCCACACCCGCTTCGAAGCTTCCTGCCCCCACTTGTGCAAGTATTCTTCAAATTGCTTTGACTCCATATACTTTTTGAGTTTCCCTTCCTCGTAAGCTCGCCAGGCATGGACGATCATCAATTCCGCGCTGTCCATTTCGACCAGCGATGTCGCGAGTGTGAGCAGGTCTATCCCCAAGTCGTGCTTGACGGCATCTTCCATGTTTGGATCGAGCGGAACGAGAATCTGACGAAATGCTTCTGGCTCTCCTGGTTTGATAAGCCACAACGGAGTCGGGCATTTTCGCAACAGATGCATGTCTATACTGCCGAAGAATGTTCGATGCAAGACTCCCTCAGAGCTTACGGTCTTGATCACTAGGTCGTGCTGGCGTTGGAGCGCGGCACGAATTACTTCGATGAAGGTGCTGCCGTGTGCGACGACCGTTTCGACGGCGAGACCGGCGTCTCGAATTGGCTGCACGATCCGTTCCAACTGTTCGCGATTCTCGCGTTCGATCGTTTCTAGCGCGTCCTCCAGGTGAATCGAGCGCAGTAGCGCGTGCGCCTGCGCCGGATACTCCTCAATCACTGTCATCGCTGTGAGGTTTGCGTTGTTATGCCGAGCAAGGCGAACACCACGTTCCAGGGCCGGGTGCTCGTCCAACGACAGATTGACGTATGTCAGAATGTTCTTGAATCGTCGCATCGTATTTCTCTAATCATGTTCTGGTCGACGTGTGACCGGCCCTAGCCGTCACGAGGATGCTTTTAATCGTTTCATCTTCCACTCCTCTCAAGAACGACTGGCGATTTGAAGCCCGGCGGCTTCACGGCCAGCAAAGAACACGGGATTCGAGGCAAGAGATGCTCGACCGTGTTTCCCGTGATGTATCCCGAAATCCCCGTGGAACCCACAGTGCCCATCACGAGCAAGTCGATTGCGTGTTGCTCTATGCAATTCATGATGGTCAAGTCGGGTGGCTCGATCACGAAATGCACCTTGGCAGGCAGCCGCAAGTCAACTCCGGTAATTTGCGTATCAATGTGCCTTACCACCTCGTTGCGATAGGTTCGCTTTCGCTCCGATGAAACGCGCGCAGGAAACATGTAGTCGAATTCGGGATACTCGGCGGCAAGAAGCACGTGGAGTTGAGCGTTCTGGAGCTTGGCCATTGAGCAGCCCAAGTCCATTGCCTGATCACCGACCGGCCGCAAGTCGTGGGGAACGAGAATAGAATCCAATTCCTGAGCCGCCAGCGGTTGAGTGACCCACACGGCACACGGGCATTTTCGCATAAGCTTGATTCCCGTGCTGCTTTCAGCAATCAACTCCTGAGCTATTGCCGATAAATCCAAGGCGAAAAGAAAGTCAATGGACGCGGAATTCAACCGGGCCAGCCACAACGCCGGACGAACGGCTTCGGCATTCGGCTCCGATAGCTTATCGGAAACGAAACAGTCACCCCACGACAAGCCGACTCCGACCAGGGGCTTCTTGAACCGTTTCATGGCATTCTCCTCTGGCAAGTCTTCGCAGACTCTTCGACGAAAGACCACCCTTGAAGCGTTGGCGTTTTTCGAGTGTTGGCGTGGCTATTTCAGATACGGCATGACCGAAATCCTACTAAAGAACTGCTTTACGCATCAACTCGGGCTTCAATGGTATCGAGCCAATTGCGAGCGCACAACGATCTATCTGAGTCACCAAAAGAGAGATCGCAAAATACCTGAGGTGACGACATCGCTCGCATTCGGCCGCCCATCAAACCTGCTGAGGTTGCATCGACCGAACGGTGTTCGTCTCAACCGAAACTCGCTTCGGTGAGTTGGGCTTCTGTATTTGAGAACTGCTAAGTCGGGGCGACCCAGTTGCGTCGTCGCACAACCCCTGCGGAATTCAGCACAGCAAGGCCGCCGAGAGGATCAGTGCCCACATCGGCAGTCACGAGCCTGCATTCAGCCATCTTCGAATTTAAATTGCCATCAGTCCGTCGCGGTCGTGGTAGATGATGTTACTCGTGCCCATATTGTTTAGTATTGATCGACAAGCCGCAGACCGGCGTCAAATGCCAATTCCAACGTGAGTCGGCGAGGAGGATGATCGGAGGGTCAGCACCTGAACGGCCTCTTGCCGTTATTTCTTGGTCTTCGGTTGAATCAGCACATCTGCGTTATCTTGAAAGGGCGGTAGCTCGGTAGTTGATTCCACGTCCTTGGAGCCGACCTTTTGGTAGTAACGGAGCAGTGCTTCCAGCTTCTGGCGATTGATCGCCGGTTCCTACGCAGCGCGTTTCGAGGCCGCAGAAGCGGCTGTTGCTGCATTGATGGATTGATCGTTTTCGAGCGACCCCACGCGGGTTAATGACCGCGCGGTCCAAAAACCATGACGGACCAAAGTTGAACGACGAAACAAAGTTCCACTGAAAATCGCTTGTCAGAACTGTCGGCGGAAATCATGGTAGCGAGCGAAAAATGCGATTTCAAACCGGAAAGTGTTCAGACTCGCTCAAGACATTCGAAGTTGTCGCGCGGCGCCGATTTCGCGTCGCCTGCCCTGCCCCGCTCTCACCGCATCGTGCGCTCGTTTCATGCCTTAGGGCGGTTAACAGGTCCAATGTCTCTTTGTGCAAAGAGACATTTGGTTCGAGGAGGGTTTTAAACGGGGAGGGCTTGTTGCATTTTAGATTTGATCCTGCCCCTGCCGTCTTTATTTTAGTGATTGTCTGAAACCGTAATAGATTCTACATTGCGGCAATTTGGCCTTTAAAGCCTTCGCTCCTTGCTCGGTCACGCTGGTATGTCGTAGGCCGAGGTATGTCAGTTTCTTAAGTCTTTGTAGATGGACGAGGCCGGCGTCGGTCACGTTCAAATTGTCATCGAGAACGAGCGTCGATAAGTTTCGCATCCTTCCGAGTTGTTTCAGGCCGGCATCGGTTATGTTTGGATTGCTACCGACCTCTAAGGACGTAAGGTTTTTTAGCTTTGCTAGCTGAATGAGACCGATGTCGGTGACACCAAAATTTCCACCAATATGTAACCGGTTGAGTTTCGGAATGTGTCGAAGATGCTTCAGGCCTTTATTGGTGATCATATGATTCGAAATATATAAACGCTCGAGTTGCGGGAACTTGGCGATCAGCTCCAATCCCGCATCGGATATTGTGCCACCACTAATAGCCAAATGCTGGAGATTGATCATCCTTCCCAAATACAGCACGCCTTGATCTGAAAAGTTCCCCGTCTCCGTGGATAACTCGAGGGTCTGCATATTTCGCATGTTTTGCAGTGCTTGCATGCCTTCGTCGGAGATATTTGTTCCCCGCAACAGCAGGCTTTGTAGAAGAGTCAGCCTGGCAAGCTTTGAAAGTCCACGGTCGGTGACCTCGGTCCCCACCAACCCCAACGTACATAGCTTTCGATACGATCCTACGACAGCCATACCATCATCGGTGACTCCAGTACTACCGACATCGAGCGTCTTAAAAAGTGGCAGATTTGCGAATCTGGTGAGGTCGCTGTCGGTGATTTGCGATTTCCCTATTAAGCTCGCCAAAATCACCGTATATGCTCCACGTGGAAGCTGACTTGCAGAGGTCAGAGGTTTGAAGATCCGTTCGTTTTGCATTGCGGATACTGAGCCGCCTTGGCTGAAGACCCAGTGAGCGACTGCGGCTGCGGGCATTGGATTCGCAAATGATATCTTCTTGGCAGGGGCAGCCGCTGCAGGGTTTCCAAGGTCCTTGATCCGAATGTTGCAGAATTCGGCGCGTCCGCTCGATCCTAAAAGGGCAATTGTTCCCCACGGATGTTTCAAATGAGCCGGCGTGTCTTTACCGGGATCGATTGTGGTATCAAGAATATTAGTGCCATTGAGATTCACCACAATGTGATTTCCGCGGCAAATGATTTCTTGCGAGTTCCATTCCCCCAGCGGCTTCAAATGTCCTTGCTGTGCTGCGGCGTAATCGAAAATCGATCCATGGTGTTGGCTCGCTTCGTTGATGCTCTTGTGCTTGGGAAATTCTTCATCCAGGATCTGAATCTCGATCCCTTTAGGAGCAAAGGGGGCATCGAATGACTGACGGATACCGATGCCGTTGTCGGCTCCCGATTCGAGTCGGAAATCAAATCGCAATATAAAATCTTGAAACTTCCGCTTCGTGGTTAACCTCCCTTGCAGCCGCCCGGAATAGACAAGCTTTCCGTTTTCCGCCGTAAAATCGGCCACGTTCCCGATCCAACCTGTTAGGTCCTTTCCATTGAATAAGTTCAAGAACTCCGGGTCATGGGCGACTTTTGGAGGCGGCGGTGGCGAATCGTGATCCTCATCGTCCTTGGGCGGCCGGCCCGTTTGAATAGGTTTAGCCGGGGTTGGGAGGGTGGGTTCCGGCTCAATCGGACGTGTGATCGTGCTAACGCGGTCTGTTTGTACTTCGTCTGGTCGAAACGGGCCGCGGGTGAGGTCCATAATTTGAAGGTTGCGGATTGTTGAGGTTCTGATGTGAATTGCTGGAAATCCTACGGTGTGCGTCACATCGTGGATATCCAAAACCTTTTTGCCATCAGCATATGTGGTCAGATGATCGCCAATCATCGCGCAAGTCCACTCAAACCCATCTCGCAGATTGTCGACGTGCTGCACCGAGTCGTGGAGTTTTACCCATTGTGGTTTGTGAGTTCCTGCCCCAAAAGCACGTCCATTAACCATCCATAAACCATAATAACCAATTTGATCCGAACGCAGTTTGATTCCTGCGTGCCAGCCATCTTTTTTCCAAATGTTTGCACGCAAAATAAGGTCGCGGTAAGGACGTGATCCAATCTCGTAGCCGTTATTATTATTCGTTGGCGATTCAATCTCCCCATCTCTGATTGTCACGCCTTCCCAATCAGGAACGTCTTCTTGATCTCGAATGACATCTTGCCAGTAACCCGTGAGCAGGTGGTCGTAATCCGTAGCTTGCCGCAGTGCCGTTGGACCTCCCAGCGCGGAGAGTGAACCGAACGTGACTGAATTGGTTTCGGTGACCGACTCGGACGCATTGCTCCCATCACCGAATTTAGCCCACAGGCGCGGTAATGTTTTTTGACCGTCGGGCAGGAGATTTGTCACGTCGGACGTTGTGGGGTAAGCAGGAATGCGGTCCGATAGCTTCTCCTGGCCGTCTATGTATAGCCAATACTGATCCCCTTTGACCTCTGCTCGATAGGTGTGAAAATCGTCGGACGTGTCCCAGTCGAGTTCTGCACCATTGAGCAGGTTATCATCACCATCAATCAGAAATATCCGGTTTTCCCATAACAAAACTGAAATGCCGCGAGCTGTTGTCGGTGTGATTTCCGCGAATTCCATCAAATTGTAACCGCGCTGATTCGTCGTGTGATTTTCCGAATTCACTTTCATGGTGGCTTCCATGAACATTCCGGCAGCTTGGGGGGCACGGTTCACGGGGAGTGTGGCGGTCCAAAAACTGTAGGAACTCATCCCTGCGTCATGAACCAATCGTTGCGAGGAGATTTCTGCCGAACTTCCCTGAGCCTGTTGTCCCTGATAAGTCCAGCCGGCAGCGCTGGGAAGTTTGCCCTCCGCTGCATCGTAGGTGAGAACCAGGGGATTCAAGTTGGCCGGATATCGCGGGTTTTCGAAGTTGTTGCGATCTCGCAAAACGGTTGGCCCCCCGTCGGCCGACAAGTCGCCGAACGAAACGTGCCGATATTCAGAGCGCGACTTGGATTCCTTGCCAAACGTGTCACCGAATATTGCGACCAAATCAGACGCCGAATTACCATTCCCCTGGGCTGGACGCAATTGTGCTGCTGTCTCATGGAGTTTCAATTCTCCATCGACGAACAGCCAAAATGTTTCATCGGCCATTTCCAACCGATAGGTATGGAAGCCATCTGTGGTGTCCATTTTCAGTCTATCGATGGCACTTCCCGCTGTATCGCGGATGATAATCTCGTTATCCTGTGCGACCAACGCGGCGGCCAAGTTGTGGGAACGAATGTCCAGCAGCGTCAAACCGGCGATGGTTGACGTGTGATTTTCTTCCAGGATTTTTGCGGTCGTCTCCATGAAAACGCCTGGATCGTCGACCGCAGCATCGATGGGGGTAGTCGCCGTCCAAAAACCTTGTCCGCCACTTTGGGCATCAAGGAGCAAGGTTCCCGACTGCATTGTCGCCATTTCATTACCTTGAAAAGTCCAGCCTCCCTGCTGTGGCATTTGTCCGGAGGATGCGTCGTATACGGGGATTAGATGTCGGGGATTGGTATTTCCGATTGCATCCTCCGGAGGATCTGCATTCGCCTGATCGATGGCAGCCACGTTATTCGCGGCGGGCGTTTTCGCTGTGACTGGGCTACGACTCATTTTGATGATCATCACTGCGGCCAACAAAATCACCAAGCTCGCTCCGCCAATCGCTGGGAGCAGTTGACGAGGATTTTCCCACCAAGGCGACTTTTCCACAGCTGCCGTACGTAGACTCGATCGCGGTTGGAGATCATCAAACTCTGTGTCATCGTATGGGAGATCATCATCAGTATCGTGCTCGTCCGCCTTTGCTGCGAGTTCGATTTTCAACTTCTTGTCGTAGACTGTTTTCTGTTTCGAGTTGAGCAAGCATAATTTCGCGGCAGCCAGTTCGTTCAATAGTTGTTGAGCCAATTCAAGATGTGGACCGGTGGCGATTTGATGCAGATAGCTCATCTGCCGTTCCGCGGCCGCCTCAATCACATCGGGGTCACTTTCAAAAAGTTTCAACGACAGCAAGCGATAGTGATTCGCAGGCTGTTCCTCGGGGGGAATTCCCAGCCACTTGTGATATGGGTTAAAACCGGTCAAAGACGAGTCGGAGGCGGTTGTCTTTTTTCTTTGCCGAACCGGAATGATGGAGGAAGATTGGTCATTGGATCGTGATGGTGAGACGCCTGACTTTGAGTTCGGATCTTCTTCGCGTTTGACTCGTAAGTATTCTGTCAGCGTCTCAGCCAAAGCAGCCATCGAGGCATAACGGTCATTCGGTTGTTTGGCGATGGATTTGAGGCAGATTGCTTCTAGTTGCGGATCGACGTGACTTCGGTGAGTCGAAGGTGGAGATGGCTCCCGGTGTAAAATGCTTGCGAAGACTTCAGCGACGCTGCCGCTAAATGGCCGTTGCCCGCAAAGCAATTCATACAGGATAACCCCCAAACTGTAGACGTCCGACTGCGGCCCCACGGCATTGGAATTCCCTTTGGCTTGTTCGGGGGGCATATAAGCCGGGGTGCCCAGAATGGCCCCGCTATGCGTGAGTTGAGCCTCGTCGCCCGTCATGCGCCGAGCCAGTCCGAAATCCATCACGACCGGATCACCTTGCTTGTCGATCATGATGTTCGCTGGCTTTAGGTCACGATGTACAACTCCAAGTTTGTGGGCCGCTTCTAACGCTAAAGAGATTTTCCGAATCACTGCGGCAATCTTGTGGTCAGCAATTTTTCTCCCGCCAACGAGAATTGACGACAGCGGCTTACCCGCGATGTAAGCCATGACGATGAAGTATTCGTCGTCGATTTTCCCAAAATCAAAAATGGGACAAACGTGCGCGTGGCGCAAATCGGCAACCGCACGCGCCTCTTGTAGAAACCGATCGATATCTTCTTGTGTTTCCAAAACCCCCGCCCGAGGGACTTTCAATGCGACCTCTCGATCCAATTGCGGGTCGTGTGCATGATAGACAGTTCCAAAAGCGCCTTCGCCAAGCACTTTGAGGATCTTGAATCTCCCGAGTTGTTTGGGAGCTTGTTTCAGTTTCTTAGACGAGACAGGGATTTCAATGAACGACGTATCAATCGATGCGTCTCGCAAACTGAAGGTGCGAACCTCGCGCGTCTTGGTCGCCCGATTCCCCGATTTGGCTGCGTGACTGCGAAGTACCTCGGCAACGATCTCGCCGTATTCTTCAAATCGCTCCGCAAAGGATTCAGCAGTGACGTGCTGCCCCTCCTTTTCCAATAATTCCACCTCAACCTTCAGCAGCGAGCGCAAAAACTGCGGAACATCGGCTGCATCGGCTTTCGGTAGGAACTCTTCAAGTTTTGGTTTTGTGCCCGATAACCATGCCGCTTCAAATCGATCGCACGCAGCGTCAACCTGTTGCGCGAGAGAGAGGGAAACAGGATCGGGAGTTTTAGCCATATGGTTTGAATGGGTTTGCGGAGATTGAAATCGAGAAGCGTGTGAATGAAAATTCGTACGTCGATGTGGCAGAGAAAATCTCAGCGTATTAAGTCTATTCCGAATAACGCTCAGTTACCGACATCAAATAGCAGGAAATTTCTTGACTTCGCACGGACCCAAAAAAAGTGATGAACGGAAGTTGAACAATCACAAGAGGTTCGACCGAAAAAAAATTTGTGGAACTGCCTGAGGAATTGATAGTAGCCTGCAGCAACGAGGATTTCAAATTGGAAGGTTTTCACGCTGCGTGCGCTAAGTGAGCCTCAGCATCGAAGACCAAGGCAATACGTGAATTCAAGCAGCGCGTTCGTACCACTAAATCAGCCCACCGAGTCGTTCGCGACGGATGATCTGATCGAGCTCTCTGCATGAGCTTTCGGTCATCCTCGATTGCACTGTTGGCGCTGCCGGTGCGCGCTCGCCCTGAAGATGTGTCGAATTCTATTATCGATTGATCATCGGAAGGCTATTTTCGCCATCAGTTGTGAGCGGCAAACTTGACTCGTTCGTCTTTTGCAAGAATCAACTTACGTTCGTCATTGTTTTTGAACCGCGCGGCGAGATCGAAGCACATCGAGGCGCAAAGACTCGCCCGCTCCATGACTCTATCACCCGATGTGCGGGCCTCAGCGGGAGTCGACGGTGATGTTATGCTCCAAGATCATGCTCTCCCCCGGTTTTAGAGTGCGTTCTCGGGTCCACAGCTCGACGTCCAGTGAGTTGTGATCCTCAGGGAAGGCCGCGAGACGCGTGAAATCAAGGTTCTCATCGTCGAACCGTTGCGTCACTCGCAGTCCCTTAGTGCCACTGAAGCTCCAGTCGCCGCGAGGCCGGCGTTCTTGAGCGTACCGCACGCCATCACGTAAACCTTGCACGACATCCGCCAGATCTTTGTCGACGGTGCGACCCGCGAGATCTTCGAACTGGACCCGTGTCGCCTTGAGTTCGCCCAAATCGAGGCTAAGCATTGATCGGACTCGTGCCAGTCGCGGTTTCTTACTGGGATTGATGAGCTCGGTGCGAACTTGCATAACGGGCTCTTGCGGCATCACCGAGATCGTGCGGACCATCCGAAATCCGTTGGCCGTTTCGCTAGCCATCGTGATTGAACTGGCGTCGTGTTTGGTGACGGTTGCCGGGTCCATGGGGCCGCCAAGAAACCATGTGAGCAGAGTACCAGCTCCGCCTTCTTCGCCGCCATGGAACGGGAATAACATGTCCCGCGTGGGATTGAGCTCCGTGATACTCTGACCCGACTTTTTGTCGGTAATCCGCAGCGCCCGCGCGCCGAGCAGAGGGACGACGTCGACGCTGATCACGTCGTTGTCAATTGTGAACACGGGAAGTGGCTGACTGGTCAGCCGGGCGATGTCGAGCAGCGTGTTACGATCGTTCCCTCGCTCACGAATGCTTCTAAATCCATGAGCACTCATCCGTGCCAGAAATCGCTCTGGATCTCCCGGCTTCGCCAACGGCTGCCGAAATACCAGTTTGCCCTCTTTCAGATCATAGCCTTTGCGGGGAAATACACGCGCGTAGACCAGCGGCATGCGTGCTACGCGAACCCGTTCCAGCAGTTCGGCATCATCCTCGACGGCGGACTCAGCTTCGTCAAACAATCGCTCAGCATCATCCAGGATGTCGTCCGGCAAATATCCCTGACCTGGATTGGTGTAAAGATGCATGTGGACATTGTCACGGTCGACCTTGTTCTGCAGCAGGTTGATGTAACGTTCCATCGCATCAGCTGCGGCACCGTAATATCCGTCCAGAAACTCGCGAATAATCTCTTGACCATCTCGATCAGGGTCTTTGAGCAACTCGGTAATATAGTAAGCTCGTAAAAGGCTGAATTCGCCTCCTCCTCCACCGGCCCCCATTGCCTGTGCAAACACTCCCTCGACACCAATGTCGCGGTAGAACCTCATGTCCGCGGACATGGCGCGGAGGTTCGGGAATGGCACGTAGTAGTGCGCGAAGTTGACGATGTAATGCCAGACGTAGAGGTGCGATGAGATTTTTGACCAAGCGATCGCGCGCTCCTTGAAGCGGGCGTTCAGTGGGCAGGTTGCAATCGGATGGCTATCACAACACGGAAACATATGGCATAGCCACACAGCCACGTTCGGGTGCATTTGCAGGTTCGCGGGTGGTTGCTCGGTGTACGTATAGGCCAGCGTGCCAATCAGCTTCTCGGGATAAACCTTTGCCGTCCTTTCAGCAAGCCGGTTGACGAACCAGAATTGGGTGCCGCCGGAAGTTCCGTAGAGTTCGTTGATCTCACGGCAGTTGTCACATTCACAAACGTTGTGCCAATCCATCTGTGAAAAGTTATGTTGGTCAAAATGCGGATACGCCTTCATCCGTGCAAGCATACGGCTGGTCACGATCTCGAGTACTTCGGGGTTCGTGAGGCAAAGTTGTGTCTCTGACCGGATGCGCTGGCCGCCAACCTCCGAAAAGTACTCCGGATGGTTGTCGAAGAATTCTTTAGGAGGGACGTAGCGGTAGTACGTATGGGCTCGACCGTCAAATGCGTATTGATTGCCCAAGGAATGAGTCTTGTCCCCGCTGCCCGAGTTCTCTCCTCGGCGATTGCGAAACTCAGCAGTCGAGCCGGGCCATGCGTAACTCGTGTCTCTCCAACGAAACGCTGGTCGCATGATAGTTTCAGTCGGCGGAATCGTCAGGTCGACAATGCGTGGTGTCTTCGTAACACCGGGGGCCAGCCACCGCACGCCCAGGTATTTTTCGAGCAAGAACCGGGTGCCATGCAGGGTCCCCGCCTCAGCAGTTCCCGCGATGATCACATGGGGTCCGACTGTTTTCAGGTGCCAGCCCTGCTCGCGTAATTCGTCCGCTGTCGGGTGAACGCCAAGCCTTGTTGCCACCGGACCACATCCCAGCACAATCATGGGAGTCTCCTGCCCCGGCTCGACCGCCGTGATCGGAAGCTTGACTCCAGTGCACTTCAGAAAGTGGGCCTGCAATTCTGTCGCCGCATATCGTTCAGACGGACTCGCCGATGGGTTGAGCACGATTTGATACTTTGAACTCCCCTTTTCTAGGAGAACTACCGAAGCGGAGTCTGCTGAGGCGGCCGGGGTCGGCAATGGGTCGTCGGCCTTCGCGCTCGAAGTGCAAACTGTATTCAACACGATCAAGGCAACCATAATACAAACATGTTTCATGCTGGTGGAACTCTGTGTTGGTGCCATGAGTCGCCTCTTGAATTTGAGCAGGAGCATAAAGCAAAGACGGTGGATTGGAATGCTGATGCGTGAGCAGAATAGAACTAGTTGGATTCTCAGCGGCTGTTCCGCTGGGTTTGTGAATCGGGTCAGCGGGATTCCATCGCAATATCAAACGGGTTGTCACCGGGGAGCACTTCAAGTTTCAGTTCGCTTTGGGCCCCATACTTTTCTGGGATCTTGCCTCGCGTCGCGTAACCCAGCATATGGTTCACTTTGACGGTGCATGGACCGACCGATACGCCTTCGACGCCTTCTGCGGCTCCTTCTGCAACAGGGTAATAGATGGCCGTGTAACTACCATCGTCATTCACTTTGGCAATCGACTGGGGACCACCACCATCAGGCTGAAAGAAAACTAAAACTCCGGAAACCGGCTGGCCATCCATAGTGACCATACCATGCACGGTCCCCAGTTTCGGAGTATCGGACCCACTGCCGCAGCCGGTCATGGTGACCAACATTGCCATGAAAGTTGCCACGAACAGTAAGGTGACACGTGTCATTTTCTTAATTCCTTAATGAATCGCCATCTATCGGTATGAGCAAGTCTAGATTTCCGTCAGGTCACTTCGGAGTGCATCGTCGCAGACCTTGAAGTGCATGTTTAGGGATCGATGCGTCTGCGGATGGATTACACCGCTGAGAGGTTTTTCGGTCAGAATGTTATGCACGCGAATCGAATCGTTGCCGTCTAATCGCTGATAGTCACAACGGGACTGAGCATGGAGCAGTTCTGTGAAAGATGGGAGGTGGCCGCTCAAGTCGGCAGCAGTGAACTCGAGCACCACCCGGCAGGGTGATCCTGCCGGGTGGTGGTGAGCGTTGCTGATATCCAAGTTATGCTGCTTAGAATTCGCCGACGATCTCACCTTGAGCGACCGTCGAAAGGGCTCGGTACTTGCCCATATCGATACTATCGTTGATGAATTGCACTGAGCCGTCAGCCAACAGGAAAAACCCGCCGCCCGAGTGGGCACTGCGGAAGTTGCTGGTCATGTCCTCTGTGGATGAACAATCAAGTCGATCAGCAAACACAAGAAACGTCTCGGCGACAGGATTCATATTCAAGGGGTAAGCTGTGCTGCCCCACAAACTCGAGGCCGCCTGGATGAGAACATCCTGCACTTCCAGGTCGTTTGGCTGGGCGATCAACCATGCCTGCGAGGCGTTTTTGCCGGACGTAGAAGGGGTCCCCGCATCACAGTCCGCCTGTCCTTCACAAAGTGGAAACTGCTGGCCAGTAGCCCCCTCACCCATGGCGATGGTGTTGGTCGTTCCGTCCCTGATGTCCCGAATTCGCATTGTCGAATTGTAGTCGAACATTCCACGCCCCGACGGCAGGTCTGTGGGATCACACCAGACATTCGTGGCCCCCTTACTCAATATGTAGTGCGTCTGGCCGTAGGTGTTCCCTGAACTCCCCGGAGGCGAAAGAAAAGAAAGCAGCAGCGACACCTCGTTGTTAACAACCGTTGAATTATCAGACACGGAAGGACAGAGAAACGTGGGGATCACAGTTCGTGCGACCTGTGGTGTCTGGTAAAAGAAGGCCACGTCGTCGTCGTAAAGATTTTTCAGGTTAGCTTGCTCGAAGTAAGGCAACATCTGAGTGATTGCACTGGAGTACACATACCCCCGGGCTTCTTCGAAGCAGGCTCCCACCGGAAACATGAGAAAAACATCGTGGTAATTGTGCATGGCCAACCCATGCTGTTTGAGGTTGTTTCGGCATTGAGTCCGGCGCGCCGCCTCGCGTGCCTGTTGCACCGCCGGCAACAACAGTGCGATCAATATGGCAATAATTGCAATTACTACCAACAGTTCGATCAATGTAAAACCCCGACGGGGGCTTCGATTCACTGCCATGATATTCTCCAATCAAGAAAGAAAATAATAAAAAGCCGTAACCAACTAAGGGTCCCGACATCGGTACCGTTAGCACGATTCAATCGATGGAATCAGGTCGCGCATCGGCGCATTGCTAGACAGTTAAGAGTTGATAGAAATGATATTCTCGTCGATGTCACTGCGAGAGGACGCCCGCGGTGCGCTGTGCGCCGGTCCTCTCCATCACCGCTCGTAAGGGTTCAACTGTGGCCCAATCGTCGTCTTCATCGCGCAACGCTAACGCACGGCCGAGAACAAGACATCTCGCCCAGTCTTTCGTGCCTCCCGCGAGGCGTAACGGATCCGCGTGTTTTCGCAGATCCCCTCCAAATGGACTCGATAAACACAAGCTTATTCAGTGGGACTTGTGTCCGTCGCGGCTACCAGCTTTGTTTCAATCGCGAATACTCTTCTGGAAAGACGTCTTTAACAATTCGCTCCATGGCTGCATCAAAATCGTAATCCGCTGACAACGGCGTCCAGCCAAATCCATCGAGCACGTTTTGAATGGTGCGACGAATAGCAAGGAACGGCTCTGCGATGCCCATATCGATCATTGCGTCACTGGTGGCGATGATTGAATAGGCTCCATCAGTCATTGCCCAGAGTCCAAATACTAGCGATTCCGGCGTCATGTCTGCGGGCAGAGTGATGTGATTCTGAGCGACTCCATCGCGAACAACACCCGCCACAACCTCGACGCATCGCAGCTGAGATGACTTCACCAATGCACGACGTTCTTCTGTAGTCTTGCCCCAGATTGAATCGGATTGCACGACTCGCTCAACACAAAAATGGTCGGGATACAACTTCACAAACAGTTCCCCCGCCACGCCAAGCGCAGTCATGCGGACGCGAGGGGTCCCCTGGTAGGCGGCTGCGCGTCGGTACATACCCAGCCGGATTTCCATCGTATCCTGAAGCAATGCCAGGATGATTTCTTCCTTGCATTTGAAGTGGTTGTAGATCGTTCCCCGCGAAACACCCAACTCGGCCGCTAAGGAGTTCAGCCCCAAACCCAGGTATCCACCCCTGACAAACCTGGCGCGCGCCAATTCAAGGATCCGCACTCCGCGATCGAATATTTCCTGTTTTTTCAACGAGATATCCTCCATTCGGTAAAATATACTGACACCGTGTCAGGTTTTCAATACTTTTCTGACAGTTTGTCAATTATTTCAAGATTTCTGGATGCGCACGACAAAGCGGAAGACTTGCCGCAGAGCACTAGAAACCTTCCGAGCAAGTGCGCAAAACCCTTTACGAGCAAGGTCTCACGCTTCTACCCATCGAGAGACACCACCGCCGTAACTTTTTCCACAAAACGCCAAGCAACGCACATCAGTACAAGTTGTTTCGACAGCGCGCTGTAAATGGCAAGGGCGAGAGGCTCTTCGAGCTTTTTCAAAAAGACAACCTGGGGGTTGTATTCGGTAGAGAAATCAGGTGATTGCAAAGTCTTGTTGCTTGAGTTTTGACGCATTCGCCCCGCGACCATCTCCCGCCTTGCTCAAGTTCCCTGCCGTCGGTGAACAACACGATAGTCCTCGATCAGATTCTCCGCCGTGAACAACTCGACGGGTTGATTCCGTAGTACGAACGCGCTGCGTGAATCATAGATCAGCTTTGGTTTGACGTGTGCTCTCTCATCGTGCGTACGCACCCGAAAACCAAACAAATTGAAATCATTGTCGCCACTAAGTCACGATCCATTCCGACAAAAGTGCTTCCATGCGTTTTTTCGGGAACACCTATTTGCTGTTCAACTTTCGTCCACCCTGGATTTGGACCGCACGGACTTTTAGATTCGTTTAGGTCATAAATTGTGGCGGAAAATAATGGCATTCGACTCGACGGCTCATTAGAATCGGACGACCTGTCGCTGGGCGGCGTAGCCGAGTCGAGGAGTCAAGGTCCCAATGGGAAACCCCATTGGGGATGACCGCTGCCAGTTGTCTAACTCGTACTCTTGGGATACTGCTTCGCCATGCCTCACCGCCTTCTGATTGCTTTTGCCTTGGCCACGATCGTCAGTTGCGACTCTTCGCGTTCGGAGTCGGCAGAGCCGCGGAGACCAACGTTTGCTGAGTCCGTGGGATTCAACACGCACTACCGGTCTCCGGTAGATCGCAAAGCACTTGAGTTGTTGGCTGGCATCGGTGTGACGCAGGTGCGGAACGATCTCGCGTGGAACCAGATCGAGAAAGAGCGTGGAGTCTATGACTTCGAGGGTGCAGGGTATGATACTTTCGTTGAGGCTTGTGAGAAGCTCGGGCTAAGGATCTTGTTCGTTCTCGACTACGGAAATTCGCTTTACGGTGAGAATCGCGCGGTTGTGGATGGCGAAGGGCGCCGAGCGTTTGCTGCGTTTGCTGCTGCTGTGGCAAAGCGCTATGGCGGCCGCGGGCACGATTGGGAGATCTGGAACGAACCGAACGTCGCAAAGTTTTGGGCGAGCAAGGATGGCGGCCCGGACCCCGTTGCCTATTCGGAGCTCGTGAAGGCGGTTGCGCCGGCGTTACGCAAGGCGGATCCGGAAGCGCGGATCGCAGCAGGCGCGTTGTTCTTCACTTTCGCTGATTCGATCGAGACGGGGGGATACGGGATTGCCGGACCTCGGTTTCTCAAAGAGGTCGCGGCGACGGATGCGCTTTCACTTGTGGATGAGGTGACGCTTCATTTGTATCGGCCCGATCAGCCGGAAGGGGCTCTGGAGGACATCGAGCTTGCGCAGCAGATCTTGAAAGACGCAGGACACGACGTTCCCGTGACTAGCGGTGAATGGGGGTACAGCACCTACGACCCGAACGTGCCGCCGGAAGGCTTGGCGTTTCTCCCACCGGTGAGCCTGGAGCGACAAGCCAGCTATTACGCGCGAATGTTGTTGTTAAATTTCGCGAATGGGCTCACGCGGAGCATCATTTACAAGAACGTCGACAAACGGAATCCGAGCCCCGGGCATATTGAACATCATTGGGGCATCACAACGGCGAAACTCGACAAGAAGCCGTCTTACGACGCGCTGAAGACCGCGCTCAAGATGGTGGGAGATGCACCGGTCCCCGAGAGGCTCGATCTTGCATCGAAGGAATATCAGCTTCGCTTCAAGAAGCCCGATGGGTCGCACGTGATTGCGCTCTGGGCGGAGCAGAAGGCGACTTGGACTCTGAAGGCGGAAGCACCGACCGGGGATGAGCGGGTCGTAAGCCGTGACGGCGATGATATAACACCGGAAGGACTGGAAGACGGGGTTGAATTCACGCTCGAATCCGATCAGGGCCCGATCTATTTGGTCGGCAAAATTTCGGTGACGCGCGCGAAATGAGCTGCGCTAGAGCAAGAGTAGGCTGCTAGCAAGGAAGACCGCGCGGAACAAAAACAGTGACGGCGAAAGTTGAACGACAAAACGAAGTGCGGCGAAAAATCGATTGGCAGAACTGTCGGCGGAAAACATCGTATCCAGCCACATCTGCTACTACTAATTGGAAGCTCTCCACAGTACGCGCGCACGGCAAGCGTACGAGTAAAGGCCGAGAACGCTGGTAAACTCATGCAGCGCGTTCGTACCATTGGATCAGCCCGCCGAGTCGTTCGCAACGACTGTTTCGCGAGCTGCTCACATACCGCTCACCATCGCTTTGAATCTGCCGATCATACAGATGGCCCAGCCAGCCTTGCACTTCCCGCCCGACCGTGACTGCCGCACGGCAACTCTATCAGCAATAAGATGCAAACACGTTAGAGGAATCGACCCCTGAAAGAACCATGATACTACGGGATTCCGTGGCAAACAGCAGCGACGCCCCGCACCCTTCGCGCCTTGGATATCTGTTTTCGCAGCAACTGAAACTCTGTTAAATGGTGTGGGGAACGGTTCATTGGGCCACCGTATTTGTCGTTGGTTGTTTTCAAGGGTTTTGTTTGCAATTCCTTTACTGGTTCAAGTCATGTCTGTCGCGGTTTGTGGACGTCGATCGCCGTTTCGTCTACGTAAAAAAACCGCCGGTCGCGGGCGTCGTTGGGGAGGATCGATGCCCTCCCCAACTTCGCCGCCACCAGCGGTTTCCCCCAAACACTTCCACTTTCTAGAGGTGGTACTCGTTCTTTACCGTGTCGTACCATGACGCATCCCTGATACTCTCCTCAGCTTGCCAAAACTTGATGCCGAAAATCCCAGGTTTCAGATTGTGGTGTTGTACGATGTGGTCGTAGCCCCCACCGCTGTACAACGTGTCTGTGGTATGGTCGTTGCCGCCGTCGATCCAATCGTTTCCGGCACCACCGGACAAGTAGTCCGTGCCGCTTTGACCGTAGAGCTTGTCGTGGTCGTTGTTGCCAAACAGGTGATCGTCGCCGCTCCCTCCATACAAGGCGTCGTTACCACGCCCCCCTCCCAGGCGGTCGTTGTCCTTACCGCCGTTCATCACGTCATGGTCGTTGCCGCCAGACAGATAGTCGCGGCCGGCCTGCCCGGTCATGATGTCGTTGCCGTTTAGCCCGTAGAGCCGGTCATTTCCGCTGCCTCCATCGATCCGGTCGTGGCCATCGCGGCCCACCAACCTGTCATGTCCATCCATGCCCCACAGCGAATCATTGCCGCCCCCGCCATAGAGCGTGTCGTTGCCGGTTTCACCATATGCCGTCATTTCGATGTCGCTGCGATTGACGACGTAGTCATTGCCGGCCCCAGCGAATACTTTGATTTCGTCGACCTTATCCAAGTCGTAATCCTTGCGTTTTTTCAACTTCCATTTGCCATCCTTTTCCTGGTAGATCTTGACTTCAACTTCGTCGTGATCGTGGTACTGAATGTAAATCTTCTCGGATTTTTCCGAGCCTTCGACTTCCAGGACGCCGTCGTCCAGGTCGATGTCGACACCGGCGGTCATCACACGGCGATCTTCCAGGTTCTCAAACTGCATCGTTCGTTTCTTGGTAGCGTTCATCGTTTCTGTTCCTTGCGTTTTCTTGTTTCAGTGTTTTGGTTGTTTGAATCTTCCGTTCCTGCCTTCAGATCACCTTCGCGATACGTCCGCGGCCAAATGTGGTGGCTTTTTTTGAAAAAACGCTCGAATTGGTGAGTTGTCGCAGTAAGTCCTTGCAGTGCTGTAAGTTGTTGCCAATAATCGAACGGCGTGGCCCAGTACTTCGCCCAAGATGAGAGCAATTCCGTGGATAATGGACCGACTCCTCATTCCGATTTGGTCGAGAATCTAGTGTTTCGCTTTGAAACGGCGTGGCAGGAGGGCGAGCCACCACGGATCACGGATTTTCTACCGGAACGGAAGGACGACCGGTGGGGCGTGCTCGTGGAATTGGTCCATGTCGACTTGGAGTTCCGAGTCAAGTCGGACAATCACATACGAGTCGAGCGATATTTCGATCAATTTCCCGAATGGGCCGATCATGCGGACGACGCTGTCGAGTTGATCGCCGCCGAATACAACTTCCGCGCCCGCGACGATTCGCCGCCTAGTCTCGATGAATACCGCGGGCGGTTCCCCAGGCTTTGGGATCGGCTGTTGGATCGGCTAACGGCGACATTTCGCGCGGCCGGTGAGACGTTGCAAGGCTCACGTTCGCAGTTGGACAATGATGGAGAGCAAACCCAGATTTACGGTGCTACCGGTGACCCAGCAGTTGCCTCGACGGGAAATCGCGGTGGTTTTCGTTATCGCATTATTAGTAACCATGCCAGCGGTGGACTGGGGGACGTGTTTCTCGCACACGACAGTGAGGTCTCTCGTGAGGTAGCGCTTAAGCAGCTTAAATCTCAATTCGCGGATGACCCCGATAGTCAGGCGCGGTTTCTCCGCGAGGCGGAGATCACCGGCGGGTTGGAACATCCGGGCATCGTTCCAGTTTACGGGATGGGGGCGTACGGGGACGGGCGGCCGTATTATGCGATGCGGTTCGTGCGGGGCGGCAGTTTCAAAGCGGCGATCGAGCGGTACCACGAGATCGTCGGCGTGCGAGAATTGGAGAGCCTACGCACGTTGAAGCTTCGCAAGTTGCTGGCGCGGTTCATCGAAGTGTGTCACGCCATCGACTACGCCCACAGCCGAGGCGTTGTGCATCGCGACATTAAGCCGGCAAACATTATGCTCGGTAAATACGGAGAGACGTTAGTGGTGGATTGGGGGCTGGCGAAACCAATCGGCCGGGGGACGACCAGCAGATCAACGGATGAGGTCACGCTGCGTCCGCAGTCGGGCAGCGGTTCGTCGGCGACACAAATGGGCAGCGCCGTGGGAACACCGGCGTACATGAGTCCCGAACAAGCGGCCGGGCAGGTCGATAGTCTCGGACCGGCGACGGACGTGTTTAGTTTGGGCGCCACGCTTTACCATCTGTTGACCGGCCAATCTCCACAGACATCGCTGGAGGTGCCCGTCGTGATAGGCCGTGTCACCCGCGGCGAATTTCAGTTACCAAGTGAAGTTTGCGGTGATGTTCCCGCGGGGTTGGAGGCGATCTGCCTCAAAGCAATGGCGTTGCGACCTGAAGACCGCTACCGAACAGCCGGTGCAATCGCGGCCGACATCGAGAATTGGCTGGCTGACGAGCCGGTCGCTGCGCATCGAGAACCGTGGCAGGACCGCGCGCGGCGGTGGATGCGGCGGCATCGCTCATTCGTTTCATCGGGAGTAGTCGCTGGCGTACTATTGATCACCACTGCAGTTGCTGGGCTATTCACATGGGAACACGCTCGTCAAGAAGCTCGTTTCCGCCGTGACCAGGTTCAAACTGCCGTCCTTACCGCCGACGAATCGGCCATCGCCGAATTGCGCGGGGATCGTTTTTCGGCGGCCGTCGCGATTCTCGACACCGCGCTTGAGCAACTCAAGTCCCAGCCACAATTGACGGATCTTCGCTCGCGCATTGAGCACCGCCGAGAACACGTGCAACAACTCGTAGATTTTTATAGGCTCGCCGCGCAAGCTGAAGAACTGGCTATTTTTGAAAACGACGCTGCGGCCACCATCGCATCGCAAAGCGCATTGGATGCGTTGAAGATCTTCGACTATGCCGATTGGTGGGAGCATCTGCCGGACGAGGAACTTTCGGCTCAGCAGGCCGATCGCTTGCGCCAGGCTGTCTATGACCAGCTGTTGTTGCTGGCGCTTTTCAAGGGCAAGTCGATCCTTTTGAATATTCTGTCACCGACCTCGGTCGAGGAGAGCCGCCAGTTGTTGGATATCGCAGAGTTGGCGCAAAGTTTTCGACGTGCGGAGTCGATTACCGCGTTGCAGGCCTGTGCGAATATGCGGTTAGGGAGGGGGTTGGTTTTTCCCGACATTATGAGTCTCCGACCAAAATCTGCTGCTGATAACAATGCGGTCGGGATCATGATATGGAGTATGTCGCAAAATCCCGTCATGCGCAATTTGGTCCTTGCCGGGCGGAGTTTCGATGGGGATTTGCTGGAGGTCGCGCGAGGATTTCTTGTTCGGGCGGCCGCATTGGATCCGGACCGCTATTTGACAATGTTCACACTGGGGTTTGTCTGTCGGCAACTTGGGGATTACGCTGCAGCTCAGCAGGCTTTCAATCAATGCATCGTGTTGCGTCCCGATGACTGTCTCGCGTATTGCATCCGTGCGGAAACGTATTTAGCTGAAGCCGCCGATACCGGGAACCAACAGCGGAAAACCGCATTATTGCATGAGGCACTGGTCGATGCAGAGAAAGCCCGCGATCTCGCCCCAATGACCCATTATGTGCATTGGTACCGCGGACTCGTTCTTCGTGATATGGAACAGGCGCCCGAGGCGGTTGCCGCATTCATCGAGGCGGTACGACTCGGCAAACCGGCCGTTCGAGACCTCAACCGGGTGCTCAACAAGAATCGTGAATCAGTCGAAGAAACTCGAGCGTATGCCAACCAATTGTTAGAAATCGAGCCGGACAATACCGACTATCGGATGTTGCTGGCGACGGCCGAGTGGTCATTGGGAAATGATCCTGCCGCGGCGGTTGCGGCCGAAAGCGTACTGGCAAAGCAACCCAATCGTGCGGCGGCACAGGCGATCCGGGGGACTGCCGCAATTCACTCAGGTAATCGAATTTCTGCGATTTCGGATTTTCGTGCCGCACTGGACAATGATCCTGAGAACTATGAAGCGGCGATGGGACTGAGCCGCAGCCTCGTGTTCACAAAGGAATACCCGGCCGCCCTCGCGGCATTTGATCGCGGAATTTCAATTGCGAAAACGGACTGGCAAACCGCCGAAGCCCAACTGGGCCGAAGTGAAGTGCTGATGCGAATGACGCGGTTCTCTGCTGCGGCGCACGCTCTGCGAGCTGCTGTGGCCCACGACCCAAGTTGCAATTTTGAGAAGGTCGCTAAACTAGCTGCCGAATACAAGGCGACTGCCGTCACGGAAATCATTGACAGCCGACGAGCTTCGAAATTCGGCGAAAAATCATCTCGGCGTCATTTTCCGGTGCTGCCCTTATTGAATGGTGGCTTTGAGTTAGGACTGTCTGCGTATTGGGGACAGGCCGAAGCAGGGAAACCGATTTGGTGGAATCGAGGTGGATGCCGATCGCTCGCTGAAGTTTCAGGTGATGATCGGCACAGCGGTGAATTGTCGTTGCACATCCAGCACACATCACCGGCCGCTGACGGGGTGATTGCAGAGACAAGTCAGACTGTGCCCGCCACACCGGATGCCCGTTACCAAATCTCATTGTGGGCCAAGGCCGATGGTTTGGCGGTCAATGGGGCGTATGTTGTCATCGGTTCGGCAGCCAACGTCCCGCACGTCGCACTCCCTGCGGGCACGTACGACTGGCAGCAAGTAACTGGCGAATACACTGCCAAAGGTGACCAAGTGCGGTTGCGAATCATATCCCGCGATGTGGGCGACGTGTGGTTGGATGACATCCGTATTGAATTGGCAGGGAAATAGACGCGGCCGGCGAATCGTTATCAGCGTTCCGCAACGGTGCGAGTTGTGCTCTGCCGCGTTTGACCAGGAGGATCCGTCGTACGGATTCAAATGAGGCGGTTCGGCACATCCGGTCATCCTCGTCGCGTCACGATACGTCTGATCGGGTCGCCTCGGTCAGGCGTTCTTGAATTTGTTTGAGTATTCGCCGGACGCTACGTTCGGCGCGGCCGGTTTGTTCGGCAATTTCGATGCTGTTATAGCCCTGCAGTCGCAATTCAACGATCGGCCGGTCTTGAGGCTTGAGCGTTTTCAGGAACGCTTCCGTTTCGTCGACAAGCATGGTAGCCTCCTCGGGACCGGGCTCCCCGCTGCCCGGGATATGGTCCAACGGATCGGCATCGGCGCGGACCGATTGGTCTTTGGACATGTCCCGTTTGCCGGCGCCATGATATTTTGCGCTGCGGCGAACTTTGTTGAGCGTCATCGTGACCAACAACTGCCACAAATCCCGTCCGGCCCCTAATTCGAACTCGCCTTGTTGCACACGGACAAAAAGACTTCGGTAGACGGATTGCAGGATGTCCTCGGGGTCGACCCGCCGGGCCAAGCCGGCTCCCATTTGCCTGCGGGCGACCGCGACCAACCCGGCAGTATGATCTTGGACAATCTTCACCGCTGCTACCTCGTCACCGGCCCGTAGTTGATCTAACAGGATGCGAAATGTTTGTTCTTCGGTCATGGAATCACTCGAGTGGATTTGTGTCTTGAAACAAGACGTTGCTCCGCAAGGGGGGGGGAGTCACGCCCCCTATTCAACCTTTTTCAAAACTCCGTTGCGGTGGTTCAGGAAACTAACCTGCAAGATGTTGTCGAACGTGTCACAGAATTTCAGAACTTCTTAGGAATCGTTCTCACCATGAGGTGCGACGTCCGCAGTGAGTCGAAAATCTCCAAGAATCGCGTAAAGACACGGGATCACCAACAAGACCAATACCGTGGATGCCAGCAAGCCAAAGGCGATGCTGGCCGCCAGCGGGATCAACACCTGCGCCTGCAGGCTGCGTTCGAATAGCAGCGGAAGCAAGCCGGCGATCGTCGTCAAAGACGTGATCACAATTGCCCGAAAGCGTTGCCGGCTCGCCTGTCCTGCCGCCTCGACGATGTCGGCGCCTTCTTCACGGCGCATTTTTAAAAATAGAACCAGTAGAATCGAATCGTTGACGACGATCCCTGACAAGGAAATGAAACCTAAGCCACTGGGCATACTTAAGTCGATACCCATTAGCCAATGCCCCCAAATCACACCAATCAATGCAAACGGGATCGCCGTCATCACAATCAGTGGTTCGGTGTAACTACGAAACTGAAAACTCAACAGTACAAACACGCCAATTACGCCGATAATCATGGCTGCCATCATTGAATTTAGAGTGGTGGCCGATTGTTCGACCTCTCCAGAAAATGAAACTTCGATGTCCGGAAATGTTTCATGGAACCCTGGCAAATAATCGCGTTCGATTTGATTGAACAATTGTGCTGTATTGACCAGTCGTTGATCGACGTCTCCCAGCAGGGTCACCGTGCGGCGGCTGTCGACCCGCCCAATTTTCGACCAACCGCGGGTGCGGTCGGCAATCGCAATTGATCCGAGCGGCACCAGTTTGCCACCAGGGATGGCGAAATGGAAATACTCCATGTCGGCGATGCTGTTTTGGTCTTCTGGGCGTAGTCGCACGTCAACTTCGTAGGCCTCACGACCGATTTGGATCTCATCAGCCGTCACTCCGTAAAATCCAGCCCGAACCTGTCGGGCGACAGTGGCGGCGTCCAAGCCCAACCCAGTGGTTCCCTCACGGAGGCGAATGCGGACTTCCGGTTTACCGCGACGAAGATCGTCGGTGAGATTTAATACGCCGTCAAAACGTGCTAGCCAAGAGTGAAACTGCGTCGCCGCCACATCTAATTGTTCAAGATCGTCCCCTTGTAAACGAATTTCAATGGCGCGGCCTTCGGGGCCGATTATGGGTTCAGCAAAGTTCATCATGTCGACGTCAGTCGGCCGCACGAGTTTTTCCCGCCAGGATTCGACAATCTCATCGATGCGCCCGTCGCGAATCTCGGCCTCAAGAAGATTGACCGAGACTGTGGCGACGTGCGGACCGGTCTCAAAGGCGTCAATGTTTTTGTTGAATTGTACGTAGACCGACTTGATCAGGTCTTGTTCACCGAATTGTCGTGATTTGAACTCGCGATTCACATCGACTAGTGCGTCGGTAAGTTGTTGAACAACCTCTTCCGTCCGTTCAAGCGGGGTGCCCTGCGACATCATCAGCCGCGCGTCGATGACGTCCCCATCGAGGTCTGGAAACGCCTGGAATTTAACAATCCCTCCAGCGAACATTGACAGTGTGCCGATCAACATGGCGATCACACAGCCGACCCATAAATACCGCCACCGCAATAGTACGTCGATGGCGCTGCCCAAAACGCGTTCACGGCAGATGTCGATCATGCGGTCGATCAATCGCCTGACGGCGTTATCATCTCTGCTGTTCTTGTCCGTCAGAGAATGCGCCAAGTGCGATGGCAAGATCAAAAATGCTTCTACCAAACTTACAGCCAACACGAGGATCAAAATGATCGGCATCACCCGCAGGACTTTGCCGATGTTTCCACTAATCGTCACTAACGGCCCTAGGACGCAGACGGTTGTGATGAAAGAGGAAAACACGCCTGCCTTGACTTCATTAACGCCGTCGATTGCGGCTTGAGTTGCTGGTTTTCCGCGGGCGGAATGTGTGGCAATATTTTCGGCGATCACGATGCCATCGTCCATCAACAAACCCAATGCCATGAGGATACCAATCATCGTGATCATGTTAATCGTCATTCCAATTTGCTCGGCGAACCACAGCGCGCCCAGAAACGAGACGGGCAGGCTCATGACTACCCAAAACGATAACCGCACGTTGAAGAATAGCCACATGGCCAAGAAAACGAGCAGTCCTCCTTGCCAGGCGTTCTTAATAATCAAATTCAGCCTGCTGTTGACGAGGGTCGACATGTCCTGGGTGACATCAATGGTCATCTGTGGATGCCGGATGCGCTCATTCTCGACGATTGATTTAACGACATTTGCCACGTGGATCGTGTCCTCAGTCTTCGTCTTCTCGACCACCAAAATTCCCGCCCGGCGGCCATCGACGAGCACCTTGTCCTCTTCGAGTTCAAAGGTATCGGTGATGGTGCCAAGATCCCCCAACCGAATTTCGCCGCCCCCATGGCTACCGACGATCACAAGCGTTTCTAATTCTGAGGGTGAGCGGCGTTCCTCGACAAAACGGACAAGAATTTCGTGTTCGCCGGTTTCGATGGCACCGGCCGGTAAGTCGACGTTTTGGCGGCCAACGACATCGGCTACGTCCGCGACGCTGAGGTCGTATTGCATTAGCGCATTGGCGGACAGTTCAATCCGCAGTTGATTGTCCGAAAACCCTCGGATATTAACGGTAGACACCAGAGGATCTCGCTGCAGTCGCTCCTTGAGGTCTTCGCAGTACGCCTTCAAATCTCGCGGCGATATGGGGCCGCTCACAATCAGCGATAGTACCAACTCCGTGGTTCCGAGCCGTTTGATCACTGGATCTTCGACGTCGTCGGGGAAGTCATCGATGGCAGCGATTTCTGTTTCAATGTCGTCCTTAAATACCGCGAATTCGCCGCTGTCGACCATCTCGACCGTGATAATAGCGATGTTTTCCCGCGCTTCGGAGCGAATTTCCTTGACGTACTTGATGCCATCTAGGGCGTCCTCGACGCGTCGGCAGACGACGTCTTCCACTTCCTGGGCCGTTGCTCCGGGATACGGGACACGAATCTCCACTTCAGGGACAGTGAAATCCGGAAACGTCTCGCGGCGCAGAGTTCCCGCCGTCATGATGCCGATCACCAGGAAAACCAGCATCAACAGATTGGCAGCCGTAGGGTGCGTGGCGAAGAAGCGAATCATTTGACGCTCCCTTTGCCTGTTGCCTGCGCTATGATTTCGTTCAGTAAGACATCGTCTTCAACCGGATCGACTAGCATCCCCAGAATTGCGGGTGTTGGATCCGAGACGACGACAATCTCTCCGGCGTGAAGTCCCGTATTGATGCACACAAAATCGCCCTGAAGAAAATCGACATCGATGGTCCTTCGCTGCAAACGGCCCTCACCATTGATGATATACACCGCGCCTTCATGCATGGCGCTGCGAGGTATCACAACTTTGCCCACGCGCGGTTTGGACCACAGTTCGACTTCACAAAACATGCCTTTGACCAACGGCGGGCGTTTACCGGGAATCACTTTCTTATAGGGATCGTCGACTGCTACCACGACAGCGACACTCCGCGTAGTAGGATCGATCTGTTCGCGGATGCCGGTCACGCGAGCCTCCCAATCGATGGTCAGGTCTCCCGCACGCACGCGCACCGCCGCCTTAATGCCGAACAATTTGGCGAGTTTCTCCATGCTGACGCTCAAGGGCGCGATCGGCGCCGCGTTGGCGCCCATCAACTTGCGGGCTTGATCCATGGGAACCTGCGCCTCGACTTCTGTGATTGCCGTGCTATAAGCCTCGAAGAGGACTTCGCCGCGAACGAGAAACTGCCCTGCTTGAATGTCGACGTCCGCCAAGCGGCAACTAAACGGTGCTTTGATAACGCATTTTGAAATGTCGATCTCGGCCTGTTTCAGACTCGACTGTTTAACCGCCAACTCCGCATTGTGGGCCTGCAACTTAGAGGGGAGCAAGTTCAGGAGATTGCGCTGTGATTGCACACTTTGCCGTTGCGCCAAAACTTCGCGTTCCTTGGCATCCACGTCGGCAGGGGGGATGGCGTTCGTTTGCGAAAGTTGGCGGAGCCGGCGCAACTCCTGTTCTGCCAGTGCCAATGCGGCATCCTCGATTGTCAACGATGCTCGGTAATTGGCTTCGTTCGTCTCCAACTCCGACAGTTGCGCCTTGACGCGGTCGATGTCTGCTTTGAGTTGGGCTGCTACCAACTCCAGTTCGTGCGGGTCAATCTTGAGCAGCGTTAGCCCTTTGGCAACAAGGCTCCCTGCTTTCAGGTGGGGATTTGTTTCGATGACACGTCCCTGCACCTCGGCGATGGCCTTCCAGGTGCGGCCCGGTTCGGCCGTACCATAGCCCCACACACGGGGCACCACATCGACTTGGGGGGCCGGAATCACCCGCAGCGTCCGCGAGACTTCGATGACCGGGTTGTGCTTAAGCTGTGTCCGTCCTGCAACCATATATATAGCGACGCCCACACCAAGAATTAGAGGTGGAAAGATGAGCCATTTGCGGAGCGGCCGTGCCGCCCCTGGGTGGTCAGTCATGGTCAGATCCCTGTCTGGAGACTTTGAGATTTTGTCGTGCGCTCGTTTGCTCATTGAGGCACTGGCTCAATTACGGTCGATTGTAAGCAGAGAATCCGCGCGAAATCAGCAAGTTTTTCAAAAACCTGCGGATTTGTACGATCATTGATTTTTTCCCACGATGCCGTTCGTCCGTCGACTTCCTGTCATTGAAGCACGGCTGGCGGATCCCAAATGCGGTTCGCCCGGCCATGTTTCGTATGCGTTTCCTCATTCTGCAGATCCCGGTCTGAAGCTCTCGATGAACAAGAAACCTCTGACGCGTTTCACTTAGCATTCCCCCAATAGGTGATCTTACCATTGGGTTGGTTTTGAGAAGGGGATTTAGGGTATCCCCAATGATGTCCGCCACTCCGGTGATGACCGCCGCCAATCTCCATGGAAATAATCGACAACCAACGCCAGTCCTTCCTCCAACTCCGCCGAGACATCGCCCATCTCCTCGTGTCCCAACTGTTGGCAGCATGGATAATCGATCAGTATTTCGATGTGGCCCCGACGAAACGTGGCACGAGGACATCCGTAAAGTTCGCTACGTCTTTTCCCTAGATACTTTGAGTCATTCCTGGTCTCTTCATTCGCTTCATAACCCAACAACTCATATTCTTCATCATCACACCTAAAATCCTAGATGCTTTAGCCCATTGCTTTTCTTGTCTTTCGTTTCCCACTCTTCCCAAGCAGTCTTTTCGAAGGTCCAGACTTGGAAGCAGCGCGCAGTTCGTCGTTATCCAAAAGATTCGACGCGCCCGAACGGTTCGCCCGATGGAAGTCGAGGCTGGCGACCATTGTCAGTAGCGGATCGCGATTGCTGTACGCATTTCGGATTTGCTGCTTTTGCCATGTATCGACACCTTTGTATTTCTTGCCAACTTCCACGTACCAATGCTTGATCCAATCATGGTTCATCTGGTCGCCGTACTTTGCTCCCTCGGAGAACTTACTCGATCCTCCCTTTGCTTCAAACATGCCAAAGATGTCTAGGCTGCTGTTCTTGCCCCAAAAGTCAGGGCCGTTGTTTTACCGCTTCCAACTTAATTTCCAGTCTTCAAAGCCCAAGGTCTGCGCGATCATTCGCAGGCCGTCTTCGCCGATAATTTCCGTAACTATGTTAGTCTTCGTCAACACGCCAGCGGCGGCACTTCCAAGTTCATAAACGGATCGCAGAGCCATCGCAACTCGGTTTCGCGATCGAACTCGCCGACGTCGGTGATCGTTCCCGTCGTCTTCATCTTCCTCCACAGAGAACCCTATCATGGACCTAAATATGCGCGAGGTTACTGGCCGGAACTGGCCGCGTTGATTGAAATGCTTCGACGTCGCGGTTCAAAAACAATGATGAGCCTAAGCTGAACCTGCAATGGATATTTGCTTGAATCAGACTTTGAAAAACTGATGGCGAAAATAACCTACCGATGATCGATTGATAACACAATTCGTGAGCTTGTCTCCGCCGGTGCGCAACGGCAGCGCCGGCAGTGCGGCTTCGGATGGTCGAAAGCTCATGCAGCGCGCTCGTACCACTTGATCAATCCGCCGAGACGTTCATAGCGAACGATCTCATCGAGTACGATCGTCTCATTTTCCGGCGGTGGGTCGGTGCACGGGGGTGTCAGGAAATATCGCGAAGAATGCGCACGATCGTCGTTGAAATATTGGACATATTCACGGACGAGGTCGTTCAGATGCTGTTCGCCAAACACCAGGAAATAGTCCAAGCTTTCTTGCTTGATACTTTGAATCACTCGCTTGCAGCGCGAATTCAGGTTCGGGCTCTCCACGGTTAGGACCTTAACCTTCACCCCTTCGGCTTTGAGCACATCGTCGAAATGTGCGGTGAATTTTGTATCGCGATCGCGCATCAGGTAGGCCGGCTTTTTGTCGCCATCCGAGGTGTGCATCAAAAGTCCCTCGCCTGCCCTGCCCCGCTCTCGCCATAGGGTGCGTTCGCTTTTATTTGTTACGGCGGTTAACAGCCACGATTTCGCTTTGTCCAAAGAGCTGTTTGGATCGAAGAGGGTTTTGAATGGGGGGCGACAAGGCAAAATGACGCCCGTCATTTAATAGTCGTTTCCTTCGCTCAGAATCAGACCGTGACACTCCATCCACGTCGGCGGCTCGCATTTTTCGGCCAGTTTGCGGATCACCGGCTCGGGAACAGCGTTGCTGCGAGCATTGTTCTGGTGCAGCAGTTTTTCAAATGGCGGTTCGAGGTAAACGATCTCGATGCGGGCGTGGTAGTCGGCGAATAGGTTGATCCACCGTCCACGGGTTTGCCGCATTGTGTTGGTGGCGTTGAAGGCAAACGGAGTTCCCGCTCGAAGAAACTCTCGACAACGCTCTTTGGCAAGTTGGGCGACATTTCCCTGGTCGTCGGTTGGTTCAACATCGAGTTCGCTACGAATGTCGTCCAATGACACAACGGGAAGATCACTACGTTGTTGTCGTAGCCATGTGTCCTTTCCACTGCCGGGTAGTCCGGACATGAGGGTCACGTGGCCGGAGTACTCCTCATGTGGGGCATAATGCAGGTTCGGCGTGTCCTGGCGAAAGAAGGTGAAGCGTGCGTGGTCCGTGGCAAACGGGTATGGCTGGTCAAAGCAATCGGCGTCTTCTGCCATTAACTTCCAGATGTGCAGGTTTTCTTCCGGGCGGGACATCGAATCGGTATCCCGACCACGGGTGTCTGCCAAGGCGAACAAATACAACAATTGGTTACTGACTAAGCAGGAGAGACGCACCACTTCATGGGTTGGCTCGTCCCGTTCAAGCAGAAATGCGGGGCGACCGTGATAACGGACCAGCCGGGCGATCTCTTCACGAGTTGTTAAATCGCAACCGAGTTCACGCAGGACCGTACGGGCAACATGCTCGCCTTTGACGGCGTGTTTCGGCGAACGGACTCGTCCCGTCCCGGATTCGACTTCGGTCGTCAGCGGCTTGGCGACATCGTGAAATAAAGCCGTGAAGGTAAGTACGGTTCGCTCATGTGCAGAGAGCGATGGCCATTCATCAAGTTCATGGAGTTGCCGGAGCACCAATTTTGTGTGTGTCCAGACATCTCCTTCGGCGTGCCACTGGACATCCTGGGCGCAATCTGCCATCGCCTGACACCACGGCTGAGATTCCGCCCAATCCGTGAGGTCCTCCAGTGATGCTTGTTTGAGTTGCTCCCAGTTCATGACCAGATGTCCATGCCGTCTGCCAATAGGTTTGGCACCATTTGCTGATGCTGCCAGTGGGTGCTTTGTTTGATCTTCTCAACAAACTCCGGGCGCACAAATTTCGCCCGCCCGGTGACAATTCCGTCAGCCTCGATTCGCAGGTACAACCCTTCCATCAGATTGTCCGTTTGCTTGGTGATGGGATTGTCGAAGCGGCTGTCGAAATGCGACGGGGCAATCAGATGCTCCAACTCCTCACGGTCAACGGTGCCGGCGTGCAGGACCGGGACCGTCTCAATGCCGGTACCCTCCAACAAGGTCAGCCGCTGCTCCAAATCAAGAAACGCCTGCCGCCCCTTGTCGTAAATGTCGAATTCGAAGAAATAGTGCGTGAGACTCCGGTAATGAATCGAATGCCGAGCGTAGACCCATTCTCCGAAGAGAATGTGGCGATTCTCCAACTTTTTCTCCAGCACATGCCGCTTCACTGCCGCCCACTGTTTGAAGAGATCGTACTGCGGGTGCATCCCTTCGGTGATGAGATGCCCCCGGCATTGTAACACCAATTCACCAGCATCAGAGAAGTGAATGCCGACATTGGTGCCGTCGATCTTCTCTTCGACAATGAGCGTTTTATTCGAAACAAACGCCTGCGATTCCGCTTCGCCGAGATGCTTGTCGTCATCTGTTCCCGTTGACCCAAACAGGTGCGGAGTGCGAGGGTACTTGGTGAATTCACCATGCGACCTACCCATCAGATGGCTCCTTTTGTTTGAGATTGAGAAATAAGGGATCGAATCAACTGATCGTATTCATTTTTCATCGGCAACTCGAACTCAGTACGAATCCGCCGACGACGTGCCGTGACCTCTTCACCTGTGACCGGATTGACTGCAGGCTTATCATACTCTTCCCACAGCAATCCCACTCCACGCTTCTGCCAATTGGGGATGTCGTTGAAGTTGATCCCGTATTGAAATAACAGTTCGTTCTTCTGGCTCACCGACAGACCCAACAGTCGCTTCGTGGCTTGCTGCTCGTTTTGGCCGTCTTTGCGCAGAGTCCAATAGCACAAGGAATTCAATGCGTTGCGGGCAGCATCTTCGTTCCGCCAGCGGTAGTAATCTACCACCAGTTCCAACGTGGGCAACTGCGAAATCCGGCAATCGAACGATGCAGCTTGGCCAAGGCGCAGCGAGAATTGGGCGCTGGCTTCACCAGCCAGTGTTGAGTTGTACTTGCGGAGTTTTCGACCAAAGAGCTGTTCAGCCGGATCGAACAACAGAGAAATCTCGTCGCTCTCCGTGTAGGCGTACAGCACCCGAAATCCGCACGTCATCAGTGACTCAGTGGTCTGTACCATCAGATCACGGAAGCGCACGTCAAACGGAGCCTGGAACCGGCAGACCTCTTTTGTAAGCCGAGTGAAGCTGCGACCGTCCAGCCGTGCGACCATGAACATGCTCGGAAGCACGCACAAATCGGCGCTGGTCTCAAAAACCCGCATCTTCTTGTCAAGATCGTCAAATTTCATCGTTCCACTCCTCGACGACAAAACCGGATCCTGTCAGTCGGACGTAGTACAGCTTGTCGAATCCTTCATCAATTCTCGGTAATTCGAGCTTTTTGGCGGTGGACAGGATTCCCACTTCGGGAATGCTCTCAACTCTGTTCTGATTTCGACCAAGGCATTCATCGACCTTCGAGCGAAAGTAGTAACCAGCGACGGAATACTTGGCCTCCTTCGCCGCAGCAATATACTTCCCTCGCTCCTCACGGTTCGGATTTGTGTTGTCGATGACAAATGGTTGTTGCGTCTCCAGGCAAGCCGCCAAGAACTGTCGTTCCCGGTTGCGAGTATTGAGTAAATCGAGGCTGATTCGAACGTGCGTCGAGAAGAACCGTTCCTTGTAAAAGGACGATTTTCCAGATGCTTGCAGCCCCATAAATACCACTGCCTCCATTTGACTCTCCATCCGACTATCCCAATACAAAAATCCCGCACGGTTGACCTGCACCGTGCGGGCTTCGGTTGAATTAGTCTTTAAAAGTAGTGGTGCCGGTATACGCCGTCAAAAGCAGCCTTTTTCGAGACAGCATCTCTTGAAGAGTTTGCCGGAACCGCAGAGGCAGAATTTATTTTGCCCCAACTTTTCCTCAAACTGTTTCTCGCCGTGAATGATCCGTATGCCACGCTTCACGTGTGTTTCGGACAAGTAGCCCTTGCGACGTTTACTCATCGTCTCGAAAAAAATATCTGTACGTCAAATTGTTCATAGTGCAGCTGTCGCATGGCGCACTTGCTCCTTTGTTTTGGTGATGCCCCAATTGACACCCCTTCGCAATAAAAGTTCGCCTCGTCAGTGTGGGGCGGAGCGAATCGTGAAACGAACCGTTGGGGCAGATTTGGTGTCAGAGGCATGGTAACCTGTTGTCTCGGCAATCGTTGTGACTCTTGGCTTTGCCGACAACAGATTAGGTTTCTGCAACATGGATGAAGTGCCCACGTGCTCCTGACGATCACCACAACTCAACATCCTGCGGCCGATCTGGGGTATTTGCTGCATAAGCACCCGGATCGGTTGCAGAGCTTCGATCTCAGCTTCGGAAAGGCGCATGTCTTCTATCCCGAGGTGTCGCAGGATCGTTGTACGGCTTGCCTGTTGCTGGATGTTGATCCTGTGGGGATGGTGCGGGGCAAGAACCGCAATCAGAATTTTCTGCTGGGGCATTACGTCAACGACCGGCCCTATGTCGCCTCGTCGTTCATGAGCGTGGCAATCTCGCAGGTGTTCGGTTCGGCGCTGGGCGGGCGTTGCAAAGATCGGCCTGAGTTGGTGACGACGCCGATCCCTTTGTCTGCTCGGATCGATGTGCTTCCCGTGCGGGGCGGTGAAGATTTCGTGCAACGGCTGTTCGAGCCGTTGGGCTATACCGTCGAAGCGACACGTCATCCCCTGGACGAGCAGTTTCCCCAGTGGGGTGAAAGCCCGTACTTTTCAGTGACGAACACTGGCGTGAAAACGCTGGCAGAACTGTTGTCTCATCTGTACGTGCTGATTCCCGTCTTCGATAACAACAAGCACTACTACGTCGGCAACGAAGAATTGGAGAAGTTACTCGCCAAAGGAGCGGACTGGTTGGCCGGGCATCCCGAGAAAGAGCAGATCACCCGGCGTTATTTGAAGCATCAGTCCGGCTTGTTTCAAGAAGCCATGTCTCGTCTCATCGAAGAGGAGGATAGCGAGACAGTCGATACCGATAGCCCCAACGGGGGTGACGAAGACGTCATGGAAAGGCCGCTCAGCCTCAACGTACAACGACTCGGTGCGGTGTTGGCGGTGTTACGAAGCAGCGGTGCCAGAACGGTGCTGGACCTAGGTTGCGGCGAAGGGAAGTTGCTGCGTGAATTGATTAAGGATATTCAGTTCGATCAGATCGTGGGCCTGGACGTGTCGATGCGTTCGCTGGAAAAGGCCCAGCAGCGTCTCAGATTGGATCGACTCCCCCAGCGGCAAGCGGAGCGGCTGACGTTGATGCATGGCTCATTGATCTATCGTGACAAGCGATTGCATGACTTTGATGCTGCGGCGTTGGTGGAGGTGATCGAACACCTTGATCCGCCGAGATTGGCGGCACTGGAACGAACCGTTTTTGAGTTCGCTCGCCCGGGCACCATCGTGCTGACCACGCCGAATCGGGAATACAACGTGATGTGGGAGTCGTTGCCCGCCGGGAAGTTCCGGCATGCGGATCACCGGTTTGAGTGGACCCGGCAGGAGTTTCAGGCCTGGGCGAACACAGTAGCTGAGCGATACGGCTACACGGTGCGATTTTTGCCGGTGGGGCCGGACGATGATATTGTCGGATCGCCGACGCAAATGGGGGTATTTGAACTTGAATAAACGTGTCCATCACCACTCAAACCTCATATTCTCTGTCGGCACGCAAGTCGTGGCGCTGCGGGATCTCATCGGGGCCAACGGTCGCATCCTGCATCCTCGTGGGTCGGTCGGCGTGGTAGTGCGTCCGCCTCGGGATTTAGAACATTCGTACCGGGTCAAGTTCCTGGACGGCGTCGAAGAGTCACTCAAGTCAGGGGAGTTGACACCATTGGCGAAGTTCAAGGAGGGGGAGATTGGTGATAGCAATGTCACCGTTGAGCGGAGCAATCTGTTTGAGCGAGTGATTTTTCGTTGTGTGATCGGTTCCCGGGCTTACGGTTTGGACGATGAGCAGTCGGACATCGACTACCGGGGCTTTTACTTACCGCCTGCCGATCTCCAATGGTCGCTGTACGGCGTGCCGGAGCAACTCGAATGTGAGGAGACACAAGAGGCATACTGGGAGATTCAGAAGTTCTTGATCTTGGCTCTCAAGGCGAACCCCAATGTCCTGGAATGCCTCTACACTCCCCTGGTGGAGAAGGCAACCCCGCTGGCAGAGGAATTGCTCGACATGCGGTCGATTTTTCTCACCCGGCTGGTTTATCAGACCTACAACGGCTACGTGATGTCGCAATTCAAAAAGATGCAAGCCGACATCCGCAACCACGGAAAGGTGAAGTGGAAACACGTGATGCACCTGATCCGGCTGCTGATCTCCGGCATCAGCGTCCTGCGACACGGCTTCGTGCCGGTCAAGGTGGAGGAATACCGGGAGGAACTGCTGTCGATCAAACGTGGTGAGGTGGCCTGGGAGGAAACGGAAAAGTGGCGGCTCAGTTTGCATGCGGAGTTTGACAAGGCATTGGCTGAGACAAAATTACCGGACCGGCCTGATTACAGCAAGGCGAATGACTACCTCATCAAAGTCCGGCGAGAAGCGGCGCTAGAAGGTTGAAGGAGAAAGGCTGGAGGATGAAATCTGATTCGGGGGTTGTTGATTTGAAACGTCGGACGATGGCGTTTGCCGTACGTATTGTGAAATTGTACGGGGCATTGCCGAAGACCACGGCGGCACAAGTGATTAGCAAACAGTTGTTGCGGTCCGGGACATCGGTGGGTGCACACTACAGGGAGGGCATGCGAGCCCGCTCAGCGGCGGAGTTCATCAGTAAGATCGAAGGTGGTTTACAAGAGTTGGAAGAAACGGACTATTGGGTGGAATTACTGGTCGAAGCGGAAATTGTTCATCCCGATCGTCTGGCAGATCTCCGCAAAGAGATCAACGAACTCACCGCAATCCTTGTCACATGCGCCAAAAATGCAAAGCAAAAAGCAAAGTAGCAATGTCTAATTTCATCCTTCCCCCTTCATCATTCCGCCTTTCAGAGCACCCCTTCCCACTGCTGTTCGCAACGATCAGCGGAGCGCACCTGTACGGCTTCCCTTCGCCCGATTCGGATTTCGATCTGCGGGGGGCGCATCTGCTTCCGCTGGAGGACGTGATCGGCTTGAATCCCGGAAGGGAAACGGTCGAAAAATCCGGGATTCACGACGGTCTGGAAATCGATCTCGTCACGCACGACATCAAGAAGTTCATGGGGCTGCTTCTGAAGAAAAACGGGTACGTGCTGGAGCAGTTGCTCTCGCCGCTGGTGGTACACAGCACGCCGGAGCACGAAGAACTGAAAGCCATCGCTCCCCAGTGCATCACCAAACACCACGCCCACCATTACCTAGGCTTCGCCGCTACGCAGTGGAAGCTGTTTCAAAAGGAAGACCCGCCGAGGGTCAAGCCGCTGCTGTATGTGTATCGCGTCCTGCTGACCGGCATTCACCTGATGCGGACCGGCGAGGTGGAAGCTAATCTCGTTCGTTTGAATGAAACAGCGAAGCTTCCGTACATCCCGGAGTTGATCGAACGGAAGGTCAGCGGTACGGAAAAAGGCACGCTCGATCAGGCGGACCTGGCGTTTCATCAGCGGGAATTCGACCGTTTGTTGTGTGAACTCGAAACGGCACACGAAGAGAGCCGCTTGCCGGAGCGTCCGACTGCGGGTGTGGTGTTGAATGATTTGTTGGTGCGGATGCGGTTGAAGTCTTCAACATAGGAAAGAAACGGAGCCAGCCAATGTCTCGATTTAAACCCCGATTCGCAACCGCCGCAACTCCGAACGAGCGAATGGATGCGTTGTGTGAATTCATTGAGTACTGGCTTGGTCCTCGGATGGACGAGTACGGCGAACCCAATGAAGCTGTCAATGCATGCTCATTGCCCATGCCGCTGCGAATACTCTATCAATTTGCGGGACGATGGCCAGGATTCGACAAACGGCGAGAGTCAATTTGGGCCGTTGGTGCCTTTTCTTGTCAGGACTCCCTACGGTCGCTCAATAAACTGGAGGTGTCGGGGAAGAATCGAGTCAGGTTCATCGACGAGAATCAAGGATGCTGGGTTTGCTCAACGCAAACCGATGGGGATGACCCTCCAGTTTGGTGTGACGGCGATCTTTGGGATGAGGATGGCGAGCCACTCCAGGGAGAGAAAAAAGTCTGTGAATCATTGTCTAGGTTCCTGGTAACATTTGTACTTCAAGAAATTACAGTCGGCTCTCGATTGTGCCTAAGTGACAACGGCCTCAGTAAACGATTTGAGGAGACGAAAGACAAAGCCGTGGTGGTTTGGGAAAATGGACCCTACGTGTATGGCTCCGAGGCAAGCTTTTTCTTGTGGAATCACGTATTGGTAGCGAATCTCTGGGGAAGTCTTTGTTTTGGAGCAAACGATGACCGAGCGCTCAGATTTCTAAGGGAGAATCAAGGTGAGGTTTTCACGATAGGTCTGATGGCCGGGCTGCCGTGGCGACTCGACATCAGACAAGACGGGTCTGCTTATCTCAGGTACTTCGACTGGCCTGTTGAGGAGGAGGCAGAAGTGGGAGGTGGAACATTCGACTTTGGTTCCCTGTTGAAGCTGCTTACGGAAGAGATTTCTCCCGAGGGGCATTCAGCCAATAGCCCGGTGCTGTTCCTCCAGCGCCGAGGCCAGTCATATACCGAAGGGAATCATTTTCTGAATGAGAAAACAGTTTCTGAGCTTTTCGAGCAAGCTCTTAGAAACCTGGCTCCTTCCAACGATGAGTTGCCTCGATTTTACAGAGAACGATGGCCGTACTGATGATGCACATCAAAATCCCCAAACTCTCCCTCGTCGTCCTCGTCGGCCCCAGCGGCTCTGGCAAGAGTACGTTCGCACGCAAACACTTTCTGCCGACCGAAGTGCTCTCCTCCGATGCGTGCCGGGCGATGGTTAGTGATGATGAAAATGACCAGACCGTCACGCCGGACGCATTTGAGTTGCTCACGTACATTGCCGCTAAGCGGTTGGCGTTGGGGCGGCTGACGGTTGTGGATGCGACGAACGTGCAGCCCGAATCCCGCCAGCCGTGGGTGCAGTTGGCTCGCAAGTACCACTGCCTGCCGGTGGCGATCGTGCTGAACGTACCTGAGAAGTTGTGCCACGAGCGAAATCGAGGGCGTGAGGACCGCTCGTTCGGTCCGCACGTTGTACGGCAACAGCGTTCGCAACTTCGGCGGTCTTTGCGACGGCTGAAGCGAGAGGGCTTTCGGCATGTCTTTGTGTTGGAGAGCGTCGAAGAGGTCGAAGCGGCAACGGTGGAGCGGGTTGCGTTGTGGAACGACAAGCGGGATGAACACGGGCCGTTTGATATCATCGGCGATGTGCACGGCTGCGGTGACGAACTTGAACAATTGCTTGAACAATTGGGATACGTGAGGACAAGGCTGAAGGCTGAAGGAGGAGGGATGAAGGAAGCGGACGCCCTGTGGTTTCCGCCTTCATCCTTCAGCCGTCAGCCTTGCGTCTATGCTCATCCTGCAGGCCGCAAAGCCGTCTTTGTCGGAGACTTGGTGGACCGAGGACCACGTGTTCTCGATACCCTGCGAATCGTTCGTAACATGGTTGAGCACGGCAGCGGACTGTGCGTTCCCGGCAATCACGACGTGAAGTTGTTGCGGAAGCTGAACGGCAAGAACGTCCAACTCACGCACGGTTTGGCCAATTCCGTCGCCGAAATCGAGGCTCTGCCTGATGACACCCGTGATCCATTCAGCAAGGCCCTCGCCAAATTCATCGATGGTCTCGTGAGCCACTACGTCCTGGATGACGGCAAACTGGTCGTCGCCCATGCGGGGATGAAAGAAGAAATGCAGGGACGTGGTTCCGGCAAGGTTCGTGACTTCGCCTTGTACGGAGAAACCACGGGAGAGACCGACGAATTTGGTTTGCCTGTGCGCTACAATTGGGCTGCGGAGTATCGTGGTTCGGCGACGGTGGTCTATGGCCACACCCCCGTTCCCGAACCAGAGTGGCTCAATCGCACGATCAATGTCGATACCGGTTGCGTCTTCGGCGGCAAATTGACGGCACTCCGCTATCCTGAGATGGAGACTGTCTCCGTCCCGGCGAAGCACACCTACTGTGAACCGTCACGCCCATTTCTTGTTGAGGAAAAGGAAGCACCGGCACTGTCGGCTCAGCAACTTCATGACGACGTGCTGGATGCGGAAGACGTGCTCGGCAAGCGCATCATCTCTACCCGGCTGAGCCGCAATGTCACGATCCGTGAGGAGAACTCCACAGCTGCGCTGGAAGTCATGAGCCGTTTCGCCGCAAATCCAAAATGGCTGATCTACTTGCCGCCCACAATGTCGCCACCGGAAACGACCAGCGAGGAGGGATTGCTCGAACATCCCGCCGAAGCATTCCACTATTATCGCAGTCAAGGTGTTGCGAATGTCGTCTGCGAAGAAAAGCACATGGGATCGCGGGCTGTGGTCGTGGTCTGCCAAGACGCTGAAGCGGTCCAAGAGCGATTTGGAGTGACCGAGGGCGAGGCCGGTATGGTTTACACACGAACAGGCAGACGATTCTTTAACGACTTGGACCTGGAAGAACAATTCCTGGCACGCCTGCAAATCGCATTGACCAATGCTGGGTTTTGGGAGCAATTCAACACATCATGGGCCTGTTTCGATTGTGAATTGATGCCGTGGTCTGCCAAAGCGCAGGAACTATTGCGCACGCAGTACGCTGCAGTGGGAGCTGCGGGAAATGCCTCACTCCCCCAGGCTGTCGGAGTTCTTCAGCAAACAGCAGGGCGGTTGAATGATGGGCACAAGATCGAAGAGATCGTGACTTGTTATCGTCATCGCAGGGAAAACGTCGAGAATTTCATCACGGCTTACCGGCAATATTGTTGGACCGTTGATTCGTTGGATGATCTGAAACTGGCTCCGTTCCACCTGTTGGCAACGGAGGGTGGCGTTCATATCGACCAGAACCATATCTGGCATATGGAGACGCTGGAGAGAATTTGTGCGGAAGATCCTACGTTGATGTTAGCCACTAATTTCCATGTGGTTGATGTCACCGATTCGGACAGTCAAACTGAGGGGATCGATTGGTGGACCGGTCTGACTGCCGGCGGGGGTGAAGGTATGGTGATCAAACCATTGGAATGGGTCGTGCGCGGCAAAAAAGGGTTGGTGCAACCTGCCGTGAAATGCCGTGGCCCAGAATACCTGAGAATCATCTACGGAGCCGACTACACGGCGGACCAGCATCTGTCACGCCTGCGAAACCGCAGCTTGGGACGCAAGCGATCATTGGCTGTGCGAGAATTTGCTCTTGGAATTGAAGCCTTGGAACGATTTGTGCGGAGGGAACCATTGCGGCGAGTCCACGAATGTGTGTTTGGCGTACTGGCCTTGGAAAGCGAACCGGTCGACCCTAGGTTGTAGGATGACTGCTTATTGCGCTGCCCGATATTTACTGCTACCTCCAAATTTTTGCCCCGCCGATTTTCACAAATCGATTGACCGTTTTCGCTTCAGCGATCTGGTGTCCTCTAGTAATCACCGGGAATTGTTCCCTCATCCAATCGCATGGGCCGAGGTAACTGCATTATGAGGAGCCCGCCCAATGAAACGAACATTTTGTGCCTTGTCGATGCTGCTGTTAGCTGGCTGTGGCGACCAAAGCGAGCAACCTTTGATCCAGGGGCCGATACGTTTTCTTGAAGTTAAGACCGGAGAAAACAGACGTGAGGGTGGCGGTTGTTTTACAGATGCCAGATACGGGAGGTTGTACCGGGATTACTTGCTGGTAACTCGTAACCCCAGCACGGAAGACGAGTACACGGAAGTGATTCCTGCGAATCGTATCTGGAAAGTAGAATTCAATAAAAAAAGTGGGGTTAAGCCCACTCCCCCTGCGTCACAAACATCCACAGTCCCCTCCGCCGATTCCACTCATTGACCAGCATCCCCCTGACTGGCATTATTTATTTCGTTAGGGTTGCTTGCACTCCGCTGCTGGACGGGGGCAACGCCAGTTGCAATGCCGGTTTGCGGCATCATGATTCGCTCTGGCCGGTGATATTGCATCATCGCCAGCACGGCGTAGGGGGGAATTGTAGTGTCCTTCCAGTATTCACTGGGCAGCAGCACTCAAGTCGCGGAGCGGTCGGCCTTGGTGATGATCCAGAATTCCACGTCATCTTTGAGGTGATAGGTGGAGAAGATGCGACCGCCGTCGCTCAGGGCGTCTTCGTTGGTTTGCTTGTCCTCATCGCACAGATCGCCCCAATCCCCTGAGACGTGGCGATGAATGAACTCTGTGGGCGTTTGACCAGTCTTTTTAAAGGCATCCAATGCACCGGGGTGTCAACGATTTGTCCGAGAGGGAATTTGGAATTGGTCATCAGCGTCTCCTTTTGTTTGAATTGATTGACGCTGGTGTAGGTGGTGTCCCCTGGTTGATGGGAATGGAAACTAGGTGGAGATTCTGTCCGCAGCCCAGTGACCGGGAAGAGGGACAGGGATTGCGGGTGCTTGTAGAAACAGAAAATGATTGAGCGTCATCGGGAGCGGGTGGAGCGGGCTAAGCGAAGGCACCGGGGACTTTGAGCCAGTCGACCGACAAATAGGACTGCCTATGATGGCCTTTACGCTCCAAGTCGGTGTTGGAAAAATGGGCGGGACTGGTCGGGTTGTGCTTGTTTTGCGGGTTATGATGTGGCAGGATGGGACTTACGTGACTGTGTTGAATCGGTAACACTAACTATCCACACCGTAAGAACCACTCGTTCAACCCTCTGCTTTTGCCAGGAAAATGGAATGAAAATCGTCGCTGTGCTGACCGCTACCATTGCTCTTTACGCTTCTCATGCCCAGGCAGCGATGATTTACCAAAACGATTTCGAGGGAACTGTTGGAAGTGAGTGGTCCAACACATCCACATCGGTAACCCCCATCGGTGGTCGGACCTTTCTCGGAGAGTTCACCACTGAAACAGTATCGCTGTCGCTAACGGGACTTGCTCCACACACGGTAACAACGATTGAATTTGATCTTTTCATTCTGAAGTCCTGGGACGGAAGTCAAGTCAATCATACTGGAGGGAACCAAGGTGTTGTTGGTCCCGATTCATTTCAATTTGGAGTGGACGGTGTGACCCTGTTAGATGAAACATTTCAGAATCCATTCTACACTTTCACGCAATCTTATCCTGACGGTGGAAGCAATCCACCACTCACTGGAGCCGAAGAACATAACACCCTTGGTTACTATGGAACTGGAACAAACCAAAGGTTAGAGGGAGATTCGGTCTACCATTTGGAATTCACAATCTTTCACTCGGCGAACGACATTAAACTCGACTTCTCGGCGTTTTTGCAGGATGAGGCAAACAATGGCGATGACCCGAGTCCTGCTCGGCATCGGCGGCTTGGCCCTGGTCGGATACGGCTGGCGACGTAAACGGCAACAAGCTGCGTGACGATCAACCTCCAAACAATTTCAAACCGTTGGCGTGTAAGCGTCGGCGGTTTTTTTGTTGGTGTGTTTGAATTGCATTGCGATGTCCTCACTCCCCCGTCTCTTCCCGATAACGTGAAAGGCAACGGTAAAAACTCGCTCGGCTCTTCCCTGTTTTCTGACGCCAGTACGTCTGTTGTTCGTTCACGTCATCTGGATGTTTCGCCATCGCCTCCCGCAAACAACGAACGTCATGAGCCTTGGTGCCCTGGCATGCTCTCCAAAAACTGATCCAGATGTTATGAGAATCTAATAGCCCGATGTTGGGCAAGGAGATTCTCTGATGAAGAAGACACGGCGGCGGCATTCGCCGGAGCAGATTGTTAAGAAGTTGCGTGATGCGGAAGTCATGCTCAGCAGTGGGAAGAGCATGGTAGAGGTAGACGGCAAAGCCTATGACCTAATAAACGGAACCACGATTCTATTTAAAAATCGAGATGGCAAAGTCGAGGTTAAACAAATCACTAGCTTGCCGAGTAGTTTCAGTTTTGATCAAGCATCGCTAATAAAATACGCTCACGAAAAACAAGAAGTTGTCGATTTCTACAGCGACGAGCAACCATCTGAGGGTCAGTTGAACGAGACCCCAAAGGATTAGGCAACCCGTTGCATCCCAAACGCCTCTCCAGGCGGCCTGACATGCTAATCAATCGATTCTAAGGGGCGTTGGGAGTCCCCAGTAATTTGTCATCAGTTTCGTATCACCGCCACCACAATTCTCTTCGTCTGCAATTTTTCCAATGGTGAAAAAGCAGCACGATGAAAATAGGATATTTGATCGCTAACTACGTCTAGTTCCGCGAGTCTTCCTTGGATAGAATACGGCAGGATAACTTGTCTTTAGGACGAGTTGCTGGCCAAAGCCTTTCTGAATCAACGACGATGTGAGTTAGTCCATGATCTGGCAATGGATCTTCATCTTGGGTGGTGCGTCGGTTCTCTTTTTTTGATCACAGCCGCCGAGAGAGCACGTTTACGCAAATTGCTTGATCGACCGTGTGCCGGTATCCATTGGCATCGCCGGTTTCCAACAGTCAAGCATGACGACATCCGTGAATTTCTCGCCTTATTCACTGAGGCGTTTGCCTTCGATTCCATTCATCGAAGCAAGTTCTCCCCCGACGATCAGCCCATGGCGTTGTATGAGGCTCGGTACATCCCACATCTGTCGATGGACGACCATTTTGAGTTCGAGTCTCTCGATGAAGTGCTGGATTCCCGTTATGGGATCGATTTGTCATCCGTGTGGCACCAAGACATAACCCTAGGCGAACTCTTTGCCCTGACGCAACTTACAAGTACGCCCCGAGCCACCAAACTCTCTTAGGGACGCTCATTTGTGCCAATGCCTTGGCTGGCGTTATTCCGCTGGTGGTGTCCATATGATGCGGCAATCAGGTAGAGCTTTTTGGAGTTTATCGATTCCGGCTTGAGTGACTCGAGTGTTGTCGAGGTCCAGAACTTCAAGGTTGGTCAATCCTTGGAGATGTTCAAGGCCAGCATCACTGACTTGGGTGTTTGAAAGTCTAAGATCATAAAGGTTGGTAAGCTCTCGGAAATGTTCCAACTCCACATCGCTGACATGAGTGGTTCCGAGCGAAAGTACGTATAGTTTGGTCAATCCTTGAAGATGCTTTAAGCCGGCATCACTGACTTGGGTGCCAGCTAAATCAACTGTAAGGACTCGCTCGAACGCTCCCAAATACTCATCATCCACTGCATCAGGAATCCAGAAAGGACGAATGATTTGTGATTGCGTCTCTCCGCCAAGCATTCTAACCTCAGCAATGACTGTTTGATTGCGATGATACGGCAACCAGACCATCAACGCCCCACCGCTAATCAGCAACACCACGGCGATGAGCACCAGCGTGCCCGTGCGTGGTAGGCGGCTTTTGGGGGCAGAGTCAGTCATGATGTACGCTCATTTGTGTCAGTGGTTCGACGTTATTCGGATGATGGTGTCCACTCGATTTTGCAATCGGGTAAGGATTGTCGGAGTTTCTCGATTCCTGCTTGCGTTACTTGGGTGTCCCCTAGCGACAGATTTTTTAGGTGGGTCAACCCACGAAGATGCTCAAGCCCGGCATCACTGACTCGTGTGTTTGTGAGTCCCAGGGTCTTAAGGTTGGCAAGCCCTTGAAGGCTTTCAAGTCCTACATTGCTGACTTGAGTGCCGTTGAGAGATAGACCTCGAAGGTTGGAAAGCCCTCGAAGATACACAAGTCCCGCATCACTGACGTGGGTGTTGGTGAGTGACAGGATTTCGAGATCGGCAAGCCCTTCGAGATGCTCAAACTCTGCAGGACTGATTTGGGCACCGGTTAATCTAATTTGAGTAACTCTTCCGAATACACTCAAATATTCATCATCTACTGAATCCGGCATCCAACTGGGGGGAAAAACCTCGGTCACAACATCACCACCCAACCGCTCAATCACCGAGGTCGCCCGCTGCCCACGATGATATTTCCTATACGGTTGCCACACCATCAACACTCCATCGCCAATCAGCAACACCACGGCGATGAGCAATAGCGTGCTCGTGCGTGGCAGGCGGCTTTGGGGCGATTGTGATTCGGTCATGGCGAACGATCCTTTCCGCTCGGATTGTATCAGGGTCCAATCTAGGAGGGCAGAGGAATTGCGTGAGCAATACTTTTGCGGAGATAATGATCTGCAACGTTATTCGCCAAGAAGATCAAAGCCGGTCCTCTGGACACCGTGCCGCTGGATGAGAATCCGTATGCCGACTGGTCAGCCCACCTGTTCACGGTGGATCGCACCCAATACATCATTCTGTCAAACACGAAGTCGCTTTGTTCGTGCGTGATATTCGGTAAAGGAATCCCTGATCGGCTATCGCCCAAAGAACCCCCGTTCGATTCTGAACTGGCTTACCGTTTTGAATGCCGTACACGGGCAGGATGGACTTTGCATCTACGATGTTTCTCAGATCATGAATCAGCGATTGAATTCTGCTGACTTCGCCCTAGGTTTCTTTTGCGGAGGCTGCCACCTCCTGAGTCGTCTGCTTTTCCTCAGTGGGCTGATCTTTCGGCTGACTTTTTGTCAGTTGCCCACAAACCGTAGCCGTCATTGTCGTCATGCCAATGACGAAGAAGCCGACCAGCCTCGGAGAACAAAGTGTGGTGCAGTTCATCGAATGTCTTTCGCAGGACCTAAGCGAGCCGCGATCGGCACAGAGAGTTGGAAGAGGGTTTGGCACGGGGAGGCCGGTCGCCAATTAAAACTCCCCCTGCCCCTCCCGCGTCTGACGTCCCGATTTCATGTCTCCCCTGCTCTGCTGCGTTTAGTTTCAGACGGGCCAAAGCCGTGCGCTATCAAAACGTGCGTATCAAGCGGGGCCTTTGACGGACTGATCGGTCAGCGTGACATTCAACTCGCGTGCGCCCTTAGCTGCGGAATTTAGAAAAATCCCAAATTATTGAGAATATTGTGTTAAGTTCGGGGCCGATTGGCTAATGCCTAATATTAGAAGGGATAAATATGGTCCAACAGATCAAAGAGCAGGCTTTCTGCATGAGTGATCCGACGGTACATGACGCCACTCCCGAGCAACTTGATGAGGACTTCTGTCAAAAATTAGCCTCGGTGCAGAACATATTGTTGAGCTATGTCATCTCGCTTGTTCGGGACGTCGACACGGCACGTGACATCACTCAAGAGACCAACTTAGCGCTCTGGCGGAAGCGCCGCTCGTATTCACCTGCTGAGAGCTTCAATAGCTGGGCGCTACGATTTGCTCATCTCCAGACACTGGCGGCCCTGAAATCGCGCCGACGTGATCGTTTGGCATTTGATCAGGAGTTAATGGGGCAGTTGGCCAGTGAGGCAGCCGATGTCTATGGGGATCTCGAAGATCGCGTTCTAAAGCTGCGGGAATGTTTATCCCGGTTGCCCAGGCACCAGCACGACATCGTCTTGCTGCGGTATCACAACGAGTCCCAATTGACTGCAGAAGTTTCCCCGGGGGCAAATACCATTGATTTTGAACTGACGTCGTCCTGACAGTCCTGGGAGGTCCGGACAACAGTAGGCTCCCGGCGGTTTGCCTTTTATTCGATCCCAGCTGGGTACATAGTGATGAATGGGCGTGTTTCGTAACATTCAAACGTCAGCAGTGCCGGTTGACAGGTCGATGTCGATGCGGGAGAGGGAACGATTGATTCAGTTGTCCAAAGAGTCTGACTCAGTGCATCCCGAGAGTGTGCCAGCTTCTGCTCGGCACGTACGCTGCCGTTCCCGTTGATCGTTGAGACCTGACTCAACTGCAACAAGTTCGACAAGGAAAGTAACCCAATGAGACGTTTGAGCTTCTGCATCGCGCTGATCACTTACTTGAATGCTCTTGCCGCACCCCAAGTCGTTCGCGGGGAGGAACAAACGGAGCTTTCTCAAACGGCAAAGCCGCCGAATCTGTTGTTCATTTTGACTGACCAACACCGACAGGACGGTGTGGGGGCATATGGCCTGAGTTCTGTCAAGACGCCACACATTGACCGTCTAGCTATCGATGGAATTCGTTTTGAGCTCGCCTATGCAGCTCAGCCTGTCTGTTCTCCCAATCGCGCTTCGATTTTCTCGGGATTGTATCCGCATGGGCATGGCGTGCCGGAGAATAATATCCCTCTTCCCGAAAAAGTTGTGACGTTTGCAAATCGGCTGCAGTCTGCCGGCTACGAGACCGGCTACTTTGGAAAGTGGCATCTTGGTCGCCGCTTTGGAACGGGCTTTGAACAGTTCCCGGAATATCCAGCAGACGGACGTGGGAAGGATCATTATTTCATCATGGCCGATGGCAGTCGACGATATGCACCTGACGTGTTGACGGATGATGCGATCGAATTTCTCCGCAAGAAACGGGACCGTCCTTTCTTTGCAATGTTGAGCTACTATCCCCCGCATCCACCTTATTCGGTTCCGCAGAAATATGAGGATCTTTATCTCAAGGACTATCCTGATGAGCCGTTGAGGCGTAGTTATTACGGAATGTGCACGAAAGTGGACGAACAGATCGGCCGTTTGCTGGATGTTCTTGATGAATTGGATGTGCGGGACAATACGCTCATCGTGTTCACCACGGAACACGGACACTTCTTTCAGGGGGGAGGGGGACGAGGCGACCGCCTAGACAAACGGAGTCTCAAACGAGCCTGCTATGATGAAGCCGCTCGGATTCCCCTAGTCATGTGTCTGCCCGGTGTGATTCCCGACGGGCAGACGAGCCGTCAGCTGATTTGCTCGGTGGATCTCAAGCCGACGCTGCTCAATCTACTTGGGCTTGAAATCCCTGAAAACCTGCACGGACATGACCTGAGTGAGGTTGTCCGGGGGCGCGTCAAGCAACTTCGCAACTATCTCGTCTTTGTCAATGTGCCGTTCGTCGAACAGCCTGAGCGCGGACTGGAGCGTTGCGTCCGCAATGACCAGTGGAAGCTCATTCTGTCCGATACGGTCAACCCCGAACTCTACGACATGCACAACGATCCCCAAGAGCATCACAACCTTTATGAGCAGAGGCGGGACAGTCCAGTAGTTCGGGGGCTGGTCAATGACTTGGCCGAATGGTCCGACGAAGTTCATGATCCGCTGACGCCACAGCTGATCAATCAGCTCGCACCATCTGAGGCCGGCATCCAACAATCTCCCTGATATGGCGACGGATGGTTGGTTGGTGTATTCTGCCATATTGTCTATAGCGGGGCATTCCAGAATCGGCACTTTGAGGAAGCACAATATCTGATGAAAAATTCTGAATCATCAACTCACCGGCGGCGGTTTCTGAAATCAGTCGTGGCCGGTGTTGCAATTGGATCGTCTGGTGTGCAGGTTCGTTTGGCAGAGGGAGCTGACAATCAGAAAGGCCAGACACCGGCGTCATTTCCAGAGATCGCCAAAGGTGAAGTCCTTCGCACAGATGGTGAGCTTGTTGCTGAGAATGCACTTCGTGAGTCAGCGCGCACGATTCCGGTCGCTGGCCGGAGCGATGTGCTCGTCTGTGGCGGCGGGCCGGCTGGAATTGGCGCAGCTCTGGCGGCGGCTCGTGCCGGAGCGAGTGTGCAGCTCATTGAAGTCGGCGGTTGTCTGGGAGGGGTTTGGACGGCCGGACTGCTGACCAAAATTCTCAATGGCGGGGGGAAAGCAGGAGTCATGCAAGAACTCCTCTCCGACTTGGCTGAGCGCGGTAGTTCCGTCGCGCGGGAGACATCCGGAACCGTCTACGACCCGGAGTTGATGAAGCTGCTGCTTGAGGAAAAGTGCATTGAAGCGGGTGTGAAAATCCAGTTACATACACGGCTCGTGGGAACCGTCACCAATCAGAAGAATCAGATTGTCGCGATCATCACGGAATCAAAATCGGGTCGGCAGGCCTGGGTGGCACAGCGATTCATCGATTGCTCCGGCGATGGCGATTTGGCTGCACAGGCGGGATGCCAGTTTGACGTTGGCATCGGCTCCCAGTGCGAATGCCAACCGATGTCACTGATCGCGCTGCTCACAGGGATTGAACCGTCGGAGGTTACGGAATTCATACGAGAAAATGGATCAGCGGCCAAATCTCGATTGCTAAAACTCATGCGGGGGGCAGGAATCAAACCTTCCTATCGCGCTCCCACGCTTCGGCATCTGCATAGCGGCATCTTTTCGCTGATGACGAATCATGAGTACGGGGTTTCTGCGACAGATGCCGGCCAGGTTACCGAAGCGACGATTCGCGCCCGCGCCGAAGTGCATGCCATCGTTCATGATCTCAGAAAACTTGGCGGACCATGGAGCAATCTTGCAGTCGTGTCGTCGGCGGAACAAATTGGTGTTCGTGAAGGCCGCCGCATTCGCGGCCGCTACACCATTACCGGCAATGATATTATCACCGGATTGCGACACAAAGATGCGGTCTGTCGGGCGAATTTTGCCATCGATGTTCACAACGTATTCCCCGATGGTTCGAATCCTGCTGACGTGAAGCGTTATCGATCTGCGGGGGTCAAGGCATATGACATTCCGCTTCCCGCACTGATCGCGGCTGATGTGGACGGTTTGATGATGGCCGGCCGCTGCATCAGCGGTGACTTCATCGCTCACTCAAGCTACCGCGTGACCGGGAATTCTGTGCCCATGGGCGAAGCAGCTGGTTTGACGTCCGTTGCGTCCCTCAAACAAGGAGTCATGCCACATGAACTCTCCTGGGACACGGTCCAGAAGGCTACCTAATTTCACGAGCTCGAGGATGGCGATGATCGATTGCGGTAGGGGCGACCCTTTCGGGCCGCCCGCCGTGCAAATCCGTATGTGAGGGATTACCGCATACGGCTCCTCCCTTGAGTCGGGCGCGAAACCGAACGTCGGGGTAGAGGTGAAAAATGCGGAACAGGTGCTTGCGAACCAAGCGTTGCTTGCGTTTCCAAGTCCAGCGCTGTCGGCCCCGCTGACTGCGCATGGAACGCTGTCTTACTAACACACCCTGAAATCGATCCGGCAGCGTGCCGTTTAGAACTCGCCGATGATTTCGCCACCCGAGCGAGTCCAGAGCGCGCGATAGAGTGTCTCGTCAATCGAATCTCCCGCTCCACGGACGCTCCCATCCATCAACAGGACATTGGCAATGCCGGAGTGATAGCTGCGGGCAGCGGTTAGTTTTGACGAGCCGGAGATCGCATCGGGGATCTGGCTGTTGGGCGTCAAGAATCCGTTCATCACCGGGCCAAAGGGAACAGTCCCTCGCAGCCAGGCGGTTAATCGAAAGCCTTCCGTATTCGCATAGGGAGGTGCGGCGGCAACTTCAGCGTAGCCCCCTTCGGCAACCATAATAAAATGCATCGCCTCGGCGCTTCTGATGTGTGGTACGCCAGTTACCGCGTGCCGCGTACGGCTCGAATCGGTTACAAGCTCGCACTGGATGCCATGGCACCCCGTTCGCAATCGGATACGGACCGGGCCTTCCCACTGCCGCTCGTCGTCCTGGGGTTGGGATTGATTGGTGTCAATCCTGAACAATGCCTGCCCATTGTCGTCGAGCAACCACGGTTGTTGCAGGATCTGACTGAAAGTGCCGAACGCGCTTCGGTGACCCGCCAGGACAACATCGTAATTGTGGGCATCGATCCGGAACGCGGCTTCGGCACGGACCATCCGCTGTTCCAACTGGACTGGGTAGCCGGTTCGGCGGAAGAGGCGGTGAAACAAATGCGTCAAAGTCGTGCTTGCATCGTGCCCGATCACTTTCTGACTGAGACCGGACTGCAGGTGGGTGATGGGTTCGATCTCGTTCCGCCGGACCGGCCCGAGAAACCAGTGCTCTATACCATTGCCGGAGCGGTTCGGCTTCCCGGTTGGCATTGGCAGACCAAACTCACTGGCTTTCGGTCTCGGACGCATCGTGCGGCGGCACTGGCGTTTGCCAATTATGACCTGGTGGCTGAAGATTTTGACTTCCCTGTCGCGACACATGTCTGGTTGAACTATACCAATTCGCAGGCAGACCCCGATAAGATTGCTACTGCTGCCCAGACAATTCATGACAGCAGTTCGCAGCGCAATCCCTCGCAGATGAGCGGCAACGGCGAAGAACCAACAGTACGCATCATGCCTGTAGAAGCCATACGCGACATGACAGGAACCAATGCCGCCAGGTGGATTTGGGCGATCAGCCAACTACCGATCCTGGCCACAGCCATTGCGGCGATTGGCGTGCTGAATGTTATTTTGGCTTCGGTGCGATCCCGGCAGTGGGAGCTGGGCGTGCTGCGCTCGATTGGGATTTCGCAATCGGAGATCATCCGCTCCATTTTGGCCGAAGGCCTGTTGATTGGTATTGTGGCGAGCCTGCTCAGTCTTGGCTTTGGAATCATGGCTGGTTGGTGCGGTTGCGGGATAGCGCAATACGTCAGCTTTTTTGGAGGTCTGCATCCCGCGCTGCAAGTGCCGTGGCTGGCAATCGGTGTCGGTTTGTTGTTTGTTTGTGGGCTATCTGTGTTGGCCGCACTCTGGCCCGCCCTGGCAATCGGCCGCTTGCGCCCGCTGATGTTACTCGAACGTGGCGGAATCGCGGGGTGAGCCCAAGGTGGCAATTGTGCTCCAACGTGCGGTATGCAAAACCAGCGACGAGGCGACCGTCTCGTTGAGGCACTGAAATAGGCCCATCTGCGCGGTCGAAAAACCAACTTCAAAAAGTTCGAAGAGAGTTTGGCACGGGGAATGTATCGCACGAACTGAAGCGGGGCCGGCGTTTACCTGCGGGTGCTACGGGCGATCGGCTTTCTGGTTATTTACCCATCTCCCGTTGAAGCCACGCACGGGCGTAGGACCAGTTGCGTTTGGTTGTGCGCGGAGAAACTCCTAGAACCTCGGCTGTTTCTTCGATGGTTAGGCCGGTGAAGTACCGCAGCTCGACGAGCTTTGATAACTGACTGTCTTGTTGGGCCAGTTTTTCGAGTGCCTCGTCCAATGCGAGCAGGTCGTCGACATTCTCGGGATTGGTGATCGATTCATTGTCGTCTAAGTCGTGGCGATTGAGTTCGCCCCCCCGTTTGATACGGCCCTTGCGACGCGCGTTCTCAATCAGAATCCGACGCATTGCTTCGGCGGCGGCCGCAAAAAAGTGCCCGCGCCCGTCCCACTGCTTTGAGTTATCTCCCACAAGCCGGAGAAATGCTTCATGGACCAGGGCCGTTGGCTGTAGCGTTTGCCCCGATCTCTCTTGTTTCATGCGGCTCGCTGCCAATCGACGCAGTTCATCGTAAATCAGCGGCAACAGTTCGCTCGCTGCTGCCTGATCGCCCTGCTCGATGGCGGAAAGGATTTGAGTGACATCACGGTTCATTGCATACCTCTTTTTAAGCTGCGGCACAGTCTGGATGTCGATGCAACGAAGAAAATCTAAATAATGTGGCCCTCGTTAATCGGAAATGGCGCATTATACCTTGTCCGGCAAATGTCTTGCACATCAACAATGCACGAAATCTAAGGAGTCGCAGAATGTTTCAACGAAACCTCCAATGCGTTATCTTTTCTGGCATCCTCATGGGGTCCAGCCTGCTGTTTGCTCAGCCACCCGGCCGCGGTGGCCCTCCTGAAGGTCCGCCGAGGGAAGTGATTCTCCGAATCTTCCAACAAGCAGACAGTAATCGCGATGGCAGCGTAACAAGAGCGGAGTTAACGACTGCTTTGCAAAATCAGGCGCGCGGGAACCGGCGTGAGCGTGGAGGTGCGCCGCCTCAACAAGAGAACCAAGCAGACCACCCGCGTCGTGAGCGCGGAGAGCAAGGAGAGCACGGCCATCACGGACCGCCGCAGCCGGGCCAGGTATTGCCCGAACCGGTTGCCGAATCTTTGGATTTGAACGAGAAACAGACGCGCCAGCTCGCTGCTTTGCAAGCCGACGTCGACAAACGTCTTGCGGCGATACTTACGGACGAGCAAAAAGAGCAACTCAAGAACGCTCGACCGCCGCATGGACCGGGTCAGTTCAAAGGAGAAAAAGGCGAGCAACCAGGCGGTCGTCCCCAACGCCCGCAGCGACCGGAATAACGCGGAGGGTGTTGACTCTTTCGCAATGTCAGGCAGCACGGTTGAGCCGGAGTCATGGAGTGGGCCAGCTGCCGACTGCAACGATTGTGTTTCGCTGGTAAGCCGAAATCGGAATGGATTAGAATGTGATAATGGCCGATTTATCCGAACGCACAATTTTCTTACAAGCGATCGAAGAGGAAAACCTCGACGATCGCTTGGCCTATTTGGACTCTGTGTGCGGTGATGATAAGGATTTGCGTGCCTCGGTCGAAGCCCTTCTTGCTGCCCACAACGGACCTGCTACGTTGTTGGACCACCCGATCGGTTCCGACGGCAGTCGCCCGTCGCCATCTCACTTCGAATTGGGCGAACCGATCGATCACATTGGCATGCAGATCGGTCCCTACAAATTGTTGGAGTTGATTGGCGAAGGCAGTTTTGGCCTCGTTTTCGTGGCCGAACAAGAACACCCCATACGTCGCAGAGTGGCATTGAAAATCCTCAAGCCAGAACTGGGGTCGAAGGAGGTGCTCGCACGGTTCGAGGCCGAGCGCCAGGCCGTCGCGATGATGAATCACCCGAACATTGCTCAGGTGTTTGATGCGGGTGTTACGCCAAATGGACGGCCCTACTTTGCGATGGAACTGGTCCGCGGGCTGCCGATCACCCAGTTATGCGATAAACAGCGACTGAACATCCGCGAGCGACTGGAGGTCATGGTCGATGTCTGTTCGGCGGTTCACCATGCTCATCAAAAAGGCATCATCCATCGCGACTTGAAGCCATCCAACGTGATGGTGACACTGCATGACGGCAAACCGGTCGCCAAAGTCATTGACTTCGGGGTGGCCAAGGCGCTCGGTGAAAAACTGACCAACAAGACTGTCTATACTCGCTTTTTCTCCATGGTCGGTACACCATTGTATATGAGTCCTGAGCAAGCCGAAATGAGTGGCTTGGACGTCGATACACGCAGTGACATATTCTCGCTGGGTGGGATCTTATATGAATTACTCACCGGCGACACTCCATTCGACCGCGAGCGATTGGACTCAGCTGGTTTGGATGAGCTGCGGCAAATCATTCGAAAAGAAGAACCCCCTCGCCCCAGTTTGCGACTTTCCACCAGTCGCAACTCTCTAACCACGATCGCGGATCGGCGGCATGTCGATCCGCGCGGCCTTGCCTCGACCTTACAGGGCGACCTGGATTGGATCGTGATGAAGTCGCTCGATAAGGACCGGTCTCGCCGTTACGACTCCGCCGCATCGCTTGCCCAAGATATTCGACGTTATCTCAACAGCGAACCGATCAATGCTCGCCCACCGAGCACCTTTTATCGACTCCAAAAGTACGCCCGGCGTCATCGTGTGGCACTCGTGACCGCCGCGCTTGTCGGAATCACAATGATTTTTGGAACAGCCGCAAGCCTTTGGCAGATGTCGAATGCAATCAGCGAGCGGAACGATAAGGACGCGGCACTGCAAGCGGCGACGCAAGCGAAAGCCGAAGCGATTGCGGCCAAACAAAAAGTTGAACAGTTTGCGGAGAACCTCGTCAAAGCCAACGAACTGGTCGTTAGCGGTCAGTCACATGCCGATGCGGGGCGTTGGGCCTCCGCTTCGCGAGACTACGAAGCGGCTGTCACGATTCAGCCAAGTTACTATCTGCCGCGCGTTCAAAGAGCACAGCTTTTTACAAGATTGGGACTTTGGCCCGAAGCAGCCAAGGATTTCGCCATGGCGATCGAAACCGGTGCCTCGACTTCGCAATCGCAGTGGTGGGGCGTTCCTGCGTTGTTTCTCTATACAGGCCAGAACGATGCATTTCGTCAAATCTCTGAGCAACGCCGGGATCAAATTGTTGCAGATACGACGCATCCACAATGGATGCTGTTGCGCGACATCGCGGTGAGCAGCGAAGCTGCGTCGACGGAGGACTATAAGACATTCCTTGCGATTGCCTTGGAGTGGCTGTCTGAGCAGAGGTCCGCTGGGAAGCCACCGCCGCCTGGCCCACCACCAGGCAGACGCGATCACGGAGAAGGACAGGATGGTCGGTCGGGGCGACCTCCAAGGCACGATGCATTTGGTCGCGTTGTGCAGCCCGATAGTACTCCGCGTTGTGTGTGTCAGTACATTACAGCGATGGTTTATCTTCGCGCCGGGGAGTCGGATGCCGCAGTGGACTTGCTGCAGAAGGCCGCGCAGGACCCTCGTTGGCCCGCAAAGTACTTGATTCACGCCCCCATCGCATTGGCCCACTATGGTAGCGGCAATGTCAAACAAGCTAGAGAAGCGCTTGATCGATCCGAGGCGATGCTCCTGGAGCAGCTCTCAGCTTCCGGTGAGCGGCCATTGAACGGCATGGTGTCCCCATGGTTCGACCAGATCGAAGGGTTGCAGATTTACCACGAAGCATCGCAAGTTATCGGCGGCACACCATCGTCTTTAACGTTAAAACTCGATCAACGACGAGCAGCATCGCTAAAATTGCTCAAGGGGCGCCAACTGTAGCTTGTTGTGAATCTCTTGCCTGTGAGTATCAATGGCGACAAACGACTGTTTGCGGCGTTTGGGAGATTTTCTGCGGATTGGATGGCCCCTGGGTCCCATAAATGACGCATTGAACAACGGCGGTCGGAACCCGCTACCGAGCCCATTAAGAGGTTCAGGATCGGTCAAGACGTTTTCAGCCCAATCTAGGAACTTACATCCAATGTTTCGCTCCCTCCTCGCCGTGGTTTGTCTTTTCAGTTTGAACGCTCAGCTATCTGCCCAAGACTGGCCGGAGTTTTTGGGGCGGGGAGGCACTGCGAAATCGTCGGACGTGGTTCCCACCTTTTGGAGCAACTCCAAGAACCTCACCTGGAAAGTCGAACTGCCGGGGACCGGTTCGTCGAGCCCAATTGTGGTTGGCGATAAGCTGATTGTGACCTGCTATGTCGCTAGCGAGTCGGAGGCGAAACGCCGAGTGCTGTGCTTTCACAAAGTTTCCGGCGAACGCCTCTGGTCCGTCGATTTTCCGATCGACTACAGTGAAGATCGCTTTCAGGGATACATCACCGAGCATGGGTACGCCAGCAACACGCCCGTCAGTGATGGTGAAAACGTCTACGTCTTTCTCGGAAAAGGAGGTGTGCACTCGATCACCTTGGAGGGAAAGAAACTCTGGAGCGTCGACGTCGGCAAGGAATCGAGCAATCGACAATGGGGTTCTGCGGCGAGTTTGATCCTTTATCAGAATAGCGTTTTGGTAAATGCCTCTGAAGAGTCGCAGTCGATTATTGCGCTGGAAAAGGCCACGGGAAAGAAGCTTTGGGCTCAGGAAGCAGAAATGCTGGAGCTGACTTACGGTACTCCGCGCATCGTCAATCTCGATGAGGGCGAGCGTGAAGTCGTCATTAGCGTGCCCGGTGAAATCTGGGCACTGAATCCCACGACCGGCAAGCTCAATTGGTATTGCCAGTCACCGATGACCGGCAACGTTTGCCCGTCAATAATCGTTGATGGGCAAACAATCTACAGCTTTGGCGGCTACCGGGCCTCCGGCAGTATCGCCGTAAAAGCTGGCGGGACGGGGGATGTCACGGACTCCCGTGTCATTTGGACCAACCGATCAAGTTCGTATGTTGCCACTCCGCTGTTGCACAACGATCGATTCTACTGGATCGATGACCGCGGAATCGCCTTCTGCACATCGGCTACCGATGGCGAAGTTATCTATCGCAAACGCGTGGACAACTTGGCAAGCGGTCGTCCCGTTTATGCATCGCCTGTCCTGATCGGCGAACATATCTACGTCGTCACACGCCGGAGTGGAACGATTGTGTACAAACCGGGCGATTCGTTTCAGCCAATCGCACGAAACGTCCTTGCCAGTGATGATTCCGACTTCAATGCCTCACCCGCCGTGTCTGAAAACACACTGTATCTTCGCAGCAACAAAGCCCTGTACTGCATTTCAGAATGACGATAAGAAGTCCGTGCTCGGTCAAACAACTACAATCCGTCAATGACAAACGACGACAATCTGGCGTCACACGTTGGAAAACCTCTACTGATCGCGCAAGCTGTCAACCAATGGCTCAAAGGTTTTGTCACTTCCCTCCGGTTAACGCAAATCGAGAAGTATCTGTAAACCAAAAGTCGCGTGCGAGAAGGTCGATTTTGTCCCGCGATGCCGATTTCGCGTCACCTACCCTGCCCCGCTCGCTCCGTAATCTGCGCTCGATTTATGTCTTTTTTACGGCGGGTACAGCAACTCCTGTTTAGAGGCGTGGCTGCTTCAATGAGGTCCGTGGTGGCCCGGAAGCCTTACTGAAATGGCACGAAACGCAGTTAGGACTTCCAGTGCCTCCAATTCACAAGGCGGATCGAATAACGGAGTACGCGGCTGCGGTGTCATCTATGGGGGCAGGTCAAGAAGCCGTTGCAAAAGATGATCTGGATTCGTCTCACCGACCAGAAGAGACAGACCATCCTCAATATGGCCCATTAATTCTTAGGGAAGTCCCTAGGAGCCCGTTGAAAAACCTCGCTTGACACGCACGTTATATTGACGTCTGACTTTGCTCCGCGGGTAACTTAACTCGACAGGGAGCGTGCAGCGATGGGCATGGGACGGCGGGTGCAGGAGCAGCAGGGGGAGTTTTGAGTGGCGACCGGGGCGCTGCCGAATGTGCCGCAACACATTTTCTACGACAAACTCAACGCGATCCTTGCTGCCGGCGACTTCGATGACTTTGTCGAGGAGTGGTGCGAACCGTTTTATGCCGACAACGTTGGTCGGGCGGGGATTCCGCCGGGGGTTTACTTTCGCATGCTGTTCGTTGGTTACTTCGAGGGCATCGATTCGCAACGCGGCATCGCTTGGCGGTGTGCGGACAGCCGCTCGCTGGCGCGATTCTTGGGTTATGGCCAGAACGAAGCGACGCCGGATCATTCCAGCCTGACGCGGATCCGCGACCGACTGCCGCTGGAAATTCACGAACAGGTTTGCCTTTGTGCTCTCGCTGGCCGACGATCACAAACTGTTGGCGAACAAAACGGCGGCTGTGGATTCGACGTATCTAGAAGCCAACGCGGCGATGAAATCGATCGTCCGCAAAGAGACGGGCGAGGATTGGAAGGAGTATGTGCGGCGTCTCGCGGCCGAAGAGGGAATCGACATCGACAACGACGAAGACCTGCGCAAGTACGACAAAAACCGCTCCGGCAAGAAGGTTCCCAACGCCGAATGGGAATCGAAAACCGACGGTGAAGCCCGCATCGCCAAGATGAAAGACGGCCGCACGCACTTGGCGTACAAGGCGGAGCACACGATCGATTTGGATAGCGAATTCATCCTGGACGCGAGCATGTATCACGCCGACGAAGCCGACAGCGCGACGTTGTTAACGAGCATCGAGGCGGCGCAACAGAACTTGTTTGAAGCCGAAGTGTATCGCGAGATCGAAGAGGTCGTGGCGGACAAGGGGTATCACAAAAACGAAACGCTGGCGGATTGTCGCCGCTGGAACTATTGGGGTTTGCGGACGTACATTCCCGAACCGGATTCGCAGTTTGAGAGGCGTTGGACCGACAAGCCGCCCGAATACAAGGAGGCGGTGTATGCCAACCGTCGACGGATGAGCGGCAATCGAGGCAAGCGTTTGCAGAAGAAGCGAAGCGAGTTTGTCGAGCGAAGTTTCGCCCACGTTTGCGAAACGGGCGGAGCACGGCGGACGTGGTTGTGTGGGTTGGAGAAGATTAACAAGCGTTACAACATACAGGTTGCTGCCCGCAATTTGGGTTTGCTGATGCGCAAGCTATCCGGCATCGGCAAACCACGTTGCCTGCAGGGGGGATGGGGGCTTATCGATCATTGCCAGCTTGCCAAAACAGCGATTCAAAACGCGCTGAGCCGGATCTGGAACTTGTACGCACCCCGACAACAGAAACTACATTGCATTCCACCAGTCGCGACGGCGGTTTAATAATTGCGGTAAAGCTGACTTTCTCAACGGGCAGTTAAGTCGTGTCTAAACTGAAAATGAAGAGTTTTCGGCCCCCTTCGAAGACACCATAAAACAGACATTCGAAGGGGGGCCACAGCTCGGTCACAGACTCTCAAACGACTGGGGGTCAAGAGGTCGCAGGTTCAACTCCTGTCTTCCCTGCCCTCCTCGTGTCGATGCGGTCTTGGTCACTTAGAGTCACTGGAAGAGAGGTAGCGGTCTCCTGGCGACCGTTTACTGTGTCGAAAACAACCGTTACCACGAATGGCGTTGGCTTAAAAGTTGGTATCGTTCAGCGGTCACTTACACCAACGCAATTTAGATGCCCGGCTTCGCTTCCGGGATTTGTTCACCTGAGTACAGAGAACAAAATTACATACTGCGGACAGTGGATGGAGCCTCCGCGTTTCTGTTTATTCTGACGGGTGGGGGGCCCTCAAGCCATCTGTGCCGGGTAAACAATAAACCGTGCCTACCAAAACGGGGAAAATTTCCTTGCTTAGCAGCGATAACACGTGCTAGTTTGGCGATATTCGCGAATATTTCTCTCTTAACCGGTGTGGTCACGGTGCTGCGCCCGGTCCTTTTTCTGGAGGATCTGAGTAATGTGGAGATCTACGGCGGGTTTGTTGATGGCATTCGTGGTCGGCGCCTCCAGTTGGCTGGGCCTCCCCCAGCAGGCGGAGGCTGCCATCATTAGCGCACTGGGTGGAACAGTGACGCTCGATGGTCAGACCGGCCTCGAATGGCTCGACATGACGGCCTCGACCGGCTTTGGCTACCAGGAGATCCAGGCCGAACTGCTGCCCGGTGGGCAGTTTGAGGGCTTTCGACTGGCGACGCGTAACGAGGTGCGCACGCTCTGGGAGAACGCCGGCGCCACGACCATCGCGAACAGCGGCAACTCGTCGACCAACTATCAGCCTGGGAATTTTCCGGCGATCAATGCGCTCCAGACCCTGATGGGCGCGCCCGACGCTGGTTTCAACGTTGGGTTTGACTCGATCATGACCTATGGTTTGTCGGCGGACATTATCGATGTGCTGGGCAATGACCGCGTCGCGATGCCTGGTATGGGCGTCGACACGGCGGGGACGTTGGGGTATGCAACGCTCACTCAGTACGCCAACCCACTCGATGCGAGCGGCTACTCGAGCTTCGGCTCCTGGTTGGTGCGCGACACCAATCTGCCGCTGGTCATTCCGATTGGTGACGGTTCGCAATCACTGGACTTGGTGACGGGCAATGTGTGGCTCGACATGACTCTATCCACTGGGCTCAGCTTCCAGGAAATACAGGCGGAAACAGCGGCAGGCGGCTTGTTCGAAAGTTATCGGCTCGCGACGCGCGCCGAGGTGGGGGAACTTTGGGAGCATGCGGGCATCGTCGATATTGCGGCGAGTGGCAACAGCTCTATCAACTACACGGCCGCTAACTTTCCGGGCGCCTCGTATTTGCAAGGCTTGATGGGCGCGCCCGACGCTGGTTTCAACGTTGGATTCGACTCGATCATGACCTATGGCTTGTCGGCCGACATCATCGATGTGCTGGGCAATGACCGCGTCGCGATGCCTGGTATGGGCGTCGACACCGCAGGGACGTTGGGGTATGCAACGCTCACTCAGTACGCCAACCCACTCGATGCGAGCGGCTACTCGAGCTTCGGCTCTTGGCTCGTTAGCGACACACCGATCTCGGGTGTCTTCATCGATCAAGACGTAGTCGCCGTCCCTGAGCCTTCGTCACTTGCGTTGTTCGCGATCGGTGTGATCGGCCTTGGCACGTTCGCTCGACGTGCCCGACGCTTCCGTTGATTCTTGGAGAAACACTTCTGGGGGAACTGCTTGTCGCCAACGTAGCAAGAAGGTGCTACGGCGGCTCCGCTCTCTCAAGATGCTTGCAACCATTGCGAGTGCTTTGCTGGTTACCGCGCAGTCCCAAAACTGTGACGGACGGAAGTCGAACGACAAAAGAAGTTTCGCGAGAAAAATACGTGAAAGAAGAGATAGACCCGAGCGTCGATGGAGATTTCGGGAAGTGGCTTACATGTGGAGGGAAGCCAGGGTCAATCCGTAGCGGAGACACGAGTTTCGCAAAATTGATGACGAAATGCGGACGGAGTCAGTCCGGCTTTCTTTCGGAATACGCGCGACAGGTATTGCACATTCGTAAATCCAACCTGAGTTGCTACTTCCGCGATTGTAAATGAAGTCGACGCAAGCAGGAACTTGGCTCGCTCGATGCGCACCAATGAAATCTGTTCTGCGATACCTCGATCCAAAAGGCATGCGACAGAAAGTAGGCGTTGCGATTGCGCTCGCAAAAAGCGCCAAAGTGTTGCTGCTTGACGAGTCGACCTCCGGTCTTGACCCCAGTGCAGCGAACGAGTTTTCGAAGATACTCGAATCGCTTCGCAATGATGGAGTTGCGATTCTGATGGCGACCCATGATCTGTTTCGTGCAAATGAAATCGGTGATCGTATCGGCATCACGCGAGCGGGCCGATTGGTCGAAACCATCAAAGCCAAGGAGACGACTCTATCCGAACTGGAAGCGACGTACCTCCATCTTTCCTGAGAATTCACCGTCGGTCATGCGGCCTGCTTATCAGGCCCCGATGCCTCTTTTTGCAAAGAGATATGTGGTTCCAAGAGGGCTTTGAACGGGGAGCATGCTCGCGGTTGATTGGTTAAAGGGCCATTGAGATGATTCTACGGGGCGGCGTCATCCGATTTGATGAGCCAGACTTCAGAAACCATACAGCCACGGCCGTCGACGAGGTTCCATTCTACGTCCAGAGTACCGCCTCGCGTTGCTGCCTGGGGCACGTGGTAGCTGACTGGCCAGATGGGGGCCGGTTGAGCGACAGGACCATGAATGCCGAACTCATCGTTCAAAGTGAGCGTCATGCTGGGGCGGAAACGACCGGCGTATGTGACTTTGAGTCGGTACTGGGCTTTCGGATCGAGACCTTCGTACCTCATCTTGAGGGGCGTGCCGTAGAGAGTCGTGATTTGTGTTTGCCAAGACCCCCGCAATTCTTGACGTCCCGTGTGGGCTCCTGCCACGCGGGCCACTTCTTCTTTGAATGCCAAATCGTCCTTTTCCGTCTGTCCGGTCTGCTTTGCAATCGTCTTGGCGTCCGCCTTGTAATTCGGGAAGGCCACGCGAGAAGTGTGATTGCCTGAAGGGTCTTCTTCCCAGCTTCGTTGCGAAATTACGTGCGAGTACTTTCCGATTGTTCCCAAATCATCGTAGAACCCGCCGGGTCCTGGATCCTCCCAGTTCAGGATGGTATCGATCTGAGCGAGCTGATCTGCCTGGTTGGGGAGTGCCAGAATTGCTTCAAACCGCTGTTCCAGCCAGGGCCGGTTATTTAATGGCTGATCCAGCCAGTCCAGCATAGCGCCACGCTCCGAATTTCGGGCGAGATAGGGTGGCTCGACGCTCAGTTGATAGCCGATGCTCTCCAGCATCAGGGGCCCCAATGCCTCAAGTCCGGACCGCAGCGCAGGTGCTGCCGGCCGGTCAGCTTGAGCCAGCGCCGCACGGGCATTTTCGATGGCCTGGCTCACGCCAGTCTGTGAGGCATCGGCCAGTGCGGCGAGTGCCTGGGCTTCATAACCTTTTTGAGCACGGGTTTCTGCCTGGACGTTGGCATCAAATCGGGCGCGGAACAGATACATTTGTGCTCGCCAGTTTTTGTCAAATTTGGGAACGCGCTTCGCAATTTTTTCCCACAAGGCCAGCGTATGGGGAATTGCTGTGTTCTCCGCAATAGGTCCACTCCAATTGGCCTCCAGCCCGCGCAGTCCCTCTGCAACGTCTTTCGCCAAATCGACTCCAAACCAGACTTTGCCGTACTCCTCAAGGGCGGCATCCATGTCTGACTGCGGATCCCAGCCCAGGACGTTCCAGACCTGTTTGTTCAGATCATCATGGATTCCGTCTGAATACGTGCCGAAACCGTCGCTGACATTTAGGTATCTGCGGTAGATGTGAGACTGCATTTTGGGCATCGGCATTACGGGTTCTCGGCCAATGGTGTGCGCAAAGGCCGGGTCCCAGTTGGGGATCGGGTACTGGCAGCGCACCGTGTGGTTGATGTCCGGATACCGCCGGATGGGATAGCGGGTTGGTGTGCGTTCACGCATTTCCTCCCATCCCATCTTGATCCATGGTCCGTAGACAAGTCCGGCGAGCCAGTCAGGACTGTTGGAGGCGAGGTAGTCGAAGAAGTAGTCGTTTTCTTCCAACGTGAAGGTCTGGTTGGAAACCCAGATTTTGGCATTGGGATGGATCTCCTTGAGAACGACCGACAGTTTCTCCAGGAAGGGCATCAGATGCACGGCCGGTGTATCGCCATCGTCACCACCGGGAATAAACAAGTGGTCGATCGCCGGATAATTCTTGAGAAATGTGCGGCGTAGTGCGAGCGCCTTCGCGGTGCCTTCAGGTGTTGTCACGTCTTCACCCTCGATTGCCATGACCGGCGACCAGACCCAGACGTCAATACCATACGACCGGATCAGCTCCGAGAGCGCCACGTTCCTCGAACGCATCGTCTCGGTCATAACGGGACCATCCTTGGCATTCGCGTCAAGGTTGCTGATGAGCTCCACACCATTGCACCCGAATATGATCAGATCGCGGATGTATTGCTCATACATGCCCACCGTCCAGGCATCGTAGGTATTGGCCGTATTGCGGTATGCCAGCTGGTGCGCGCGAATCGGAACGTCCGGCGTCGAGACGATCGGTTGATCGAGCTTCAAGGTCAAAACTCCCGGCCGATACGTTGCGAGGCGAATCAGTCGCCCCGCAGCATAGAGTGCGCCCCGCGCGTCATGACCGACGAGGCAGACTTCTCCCTTGCGGACAGCGACCGCATAGGATTCAGGCTTTTGAGGTACCTCGACATCCGAGATATCTGCCGATGTTCCCAAACGGATGACCAAATCATCTGCGGGTGCGGATTTGGCAATCGGCAGTGTGATGCCGCTACGCTCAGCCAACTCTTCCTGCAGCATCACTGCCGCCTTCGCCACGACGGGCGACGGTGAGTCTGTCACGATTGTTGCCGTCGACAAATCGATCGTCGAAGCCGCCATCGCGGTAGCAGGACTGAGGACAAGGAACAGCAATCCGCCTATGATTCTGTGATACATCCGTTCAAACTTCTCACTCTCTGTCATGCGGTCTGACTTGGTTGTTGTAATGGATGGGCCGGGCACTCGTATCGTCCCGAATTATTGCAAACAAGACTCCAAACCAAATGGCGATCTATAAAACCGCTTTGTTCGAGAGTCTCCACATGAAATCGGTCCTGGTCACGTCTCAGGGCGATTTGTTGGAGTATATCTGGAACTTGACTACTCCGCCACAATTTCATTGCCATTGCGACTGTTCCTTCGTACGTGGGACGCCCCTCAACGCGCATCTCTCATCCTGCGTTCAGACCGTCCGCGCCTTCCTTCGTCTCAAGCTCCTCAATCGGTGCGGTGAGTGGTGTTCCTCCCCACTGGTGACCGACAAACGCCGTGCGAGAGTTGCGGCGTTTGTTCGTATATGCTTGTAGCAGGCTTAAAAAACTTTGGGGCATGCGGCCCAACCCAATCAACCTCTCTGGTTTTGGGGGGCGGTTGGTTAACAGGCATCGTGGTACGAGAATCAAGGAGACTGTTACAAGCCTCACGGTAATTTTGCCATCTACGTTCAGGTTTATCGAGGGCTGATCCGGATTTACTGTTCGGCGAGGTGTTTCTCGAACCAAGCAGCCATTTCCGTAACGGCTTGCTGCATGTCCTCTGGTACGAAGCCGTGTCCCGAGTTTTCATACTCGATCAATTGGTTTGGAATTTTCTTAGCATCGAACTCCGCTTGAATCTTACGGCTATGGTCGATCGGCACGAGGGCGTCCTTTGCCCCGGCAAGCAAGAGTGTCGGGGCGTCGTCGGGAGTGACATACTTCAAGGGGGAATGACTTTCCGCTTCCTTCATCCCCAGATCGAGCGCCGGGAAATTCGCGTAAGCTGGTAATCGCTGCGGGTGGTCTTTCACCATAATCGTCAAATCGGTGGGAGCCACAAACGCCACAACGGCCTGCACCCGGTCGCTGAATCTACCGACGGGGGCCTTGTCGTCCGGGTTTCCTTCGTCGGCCGTTGTGCCGAGCATCAAGGATAGGTGTCCTCCCGCGCTCATACCAAACACGCCCAGGCGATTCGGATCAATCTTGTACTTGTCGGCGTTTTTGCGAATGAAACGGACGCTGCGGCGAACGTCGGAGACGGCATCGGGAATCCCGTAACGCGGACTGCTCCCATGCCGGACCGCGAAGACCGTGAATCCTTTGTCGGTCAGCGGCTTGAAAAGTCCCTGCACTTGCTCCGGGGGCGCCCAATGCGAGTACCACCCACCGCTGACCATAAACAGAATTCCAATGCCTTTTGCGTCGTGCTTTGGCGTGAATACGTCAAACGTCAGCGCGAGGCCGTCCTTGTGGCCGTACACGACGTCGGGCGTAATGCTCACGCCGGTATCCTCAGCAACAGCGATCGTCGGAACGAGCAGCAAGCAAACCGCGATGAACGTCCGCATAGTGTCAATCCTCAAATGCAATCGTGGTTTAAGAGGGAGCGGTCAGCCGATTATCCATAATGGATTATGGCCAAGCTACGTCGGCAGTCAGTTCCACCGATGATACCCTCGTGCAGCGTCGTATTCCATGAAATGAAGTCGTTTTCACCCGACTCGACGCACCACGAGTGGCCGGAAAGGCCGACTAGCCTCTTTTCCACTCAAAGGATACCCCTGGTTCGAAGCGTTTGGGCCGTAGTCCGTTCGGGAATTTGGGCTTGGGGATTGGCCCCGTTCGGAACTCGCGAACTCTCTGAATTGGTGTAGGCTGGTGTTTTACTGGACAGGCAATAGTATGCTGATTTGCCCCGCCATGAAATGCTTTCGCTCTCGCATGGAGTTGACGCAGCGGTTATGATGTGAATGTGCCGAAGACTTTCAGAGTCATAGTCGAATGAATGTTAGGTGAGACACTCGTTCTTCGAGGTTGCTGGATGCTAGAGTTTGTTGATCCTTGGGCAGGATTCCACGACCGAGTGTCGCGGCGTGAGGTAGTCACGCTGGGTGGAATTGGCGCGCTGACTTTGACCGGCATGGCTGCCAACACAGCAGCTCAAGAATCCACGTCGCGAGGCACCGCGAAGCGATTGATTTTTCTATCGCTCTTCGGCGGACCTCCGCATCAGGAGACTTACGACATCCAGGAAGAGGCTCCGGCGGATTTTCGTGGCGAGTTTCAATCAATCGCCACATCGCAGCCCGGGTTTCGGATTTGTGAATACATGCCCAAGCTGGCTAAGCTGGCGCACATGTATACTGTCATCCGTTCTATGACGCATCCAGACAACGGACACGAGTCGGCTTACTATGCGTTGATGACCGGTCGTCCTTATCCGCAGCCGAACACGGCCAACGCAAGACCCGCTCCGACAGATTTCCCCAACTATGGCTCCGCGATTAGCTACTTGCGGCCAATACAAAAACCGGTTCCCAGTTTTGTGCTCACTGGAGGGTTGATCTCGACACACATCGGCCAAACCGGCGGCTTTCTGGGACAAAGTTGGGCACCTTATGTTCTCAAGCAAGACGCCAATGAGCCGGATTTTAATGTGCCCGAATTTAAGCTATTGGACGACATTCCACTGACGAGACTTGATCGCCGTCAGGGACTGCTCGATAGTTTAAGTACACGCGATAAGGCCTCGAAACAACAACCTGGCGCGAGCAACTTTGCGACCTACCAGGAGCGAGCGTTTGACATTTTGACCAGTGCCCGTACGCGGGCAGCGTTCAATATCGAAGCGGAGTCACCGGCAACGCGGGCCGCCTATGGGGATCATCCTTTTGGTCAGAATGTGTTGTTATCGCGGCGCTTGGTGGAGGCGGGCGTACCCGTTGTGCAGGTGAATTATCGCAATCGGGGTGATGGCGGTCTGGATACGCACCACGACAATTTCAACATCTGCAAGGGCCATTTGCTCCCGAAACTAGATAGTTGCATTTCAGCCTTGCTAATAGACTTGGAAGAACGTGGCCTGCTCGACGAGACGCTGGTCGTGGCTTCAGGGGAATTCGGTCGCACACCAAGAATCAATCACAATGCCGGCCGCGACCACTGGGGTGGCTGTTGCTCGCTATTAATTGCCGGAGGTGGCATCAAGCGGGGATACCTCTATGGATCGTCGAACCGGACGGGCGCTTATCCAGCAACTGACCCGATCGGACCTTGGGATCTGTACGCCACGATCATGCATTGTTGTGGTGTCGACCCTGAAACCATGATTCATGATAGCGAGGGCCGGCCACATCGCCTTTGTGAAGGGACGGTCATCGACAACGTTTTACAGAAATCGTAGAGCCGAAATGACACCGCGACTCACACGGATAAACAGCAAAGATCGCACGACGCTGATCCACATTCCCGGTGGTGAATTCATCATGGGAAGTGATGAGTTTTCCGTTGAGCGACCGCCACATCGCGTGCGGGTTTCGCCGTTTTGGATGGGGCGAACCGTAGTCAGCAACGCACAATATCGACAGTTCCTGAAAGAAACAAACGGGACGCCATCGGAGTATAATAACAAAGCACTCTATGATCACCCGGACCAACCGGTGGTGGGAGTGAGCTGGGAAGAAGCGGCGGCATATTGTCGTTGGGCCGGCGGTCGTCTGCCGCGCGAAGCGGAGTGGGAATTCGCAGCACGTGGCAGTGACGGAAGGCGCTACCCGTGGGGAGATGAAGAGCCCAACCCAAGCCGGGCAGTTTACGGTCGCATCTTGGGCAAGGGAGGGAAACCGGAGGTGGTGGGGGCGACGCCCGGGGATGTCAGTCCCTTTGGGATCCTGGACATGGCGGGGAACGTCATGGAATGGTGCAACGATTGGTACGGTCCTTATCCGACTCATTCCGAATCACCGCTGATCGATCCGATCGGGCCTGCCGCGGGGGCCAAACGAATCATGCGGGGCGGTTGCTGGAACTTCCAGTCCACATCCTTACGGGCAACTGGGCGGTGGCCAACCGTCCCCTCACTGCAAAGGGGAACAGAACATATTGGCATTCGTTTGGTCGTTGATGTCGATGCTCGGCATGATGGGTAATGGATGCCAAAGACGCATGAATATGCAACTTTTTGTGAAATGCAGCGAAGTTATGGCTGGCCTACGTTTATCAACCATGTGTTGGCCGGCCACCGCTGATTGGTCAAGTTCTGCTCCGCGGCGGGGCATGCAAGTCTGCTAACCACCTCGAACTTGTTGGCATTCAGTGGCAGTAGTATCATTCAACCTGCGTGGCTGTTTATCCCTAAGTTGAGCGAGTAGCCTAAATGGCGAGAATGAATCATGTGAACCGTCGTCAACTTTTGCGAGTTGGCTTGACCGGTTTCACCGGCCTAACATTGCCCGGTTTATATCGTGCTCGAGCCGAATCGAATCCCACGGCTCCGGCATCCGAAACCGCAATCATTCTGGTCTGGCTACGCGGCGGGCAAAGTCATCTCGACACATTTGATATGAAGCCGCTGGCCCCTTCCGACTATCGCGGGCCGTTCAACCCGGTCGATACGAACGTGCCTGGCATACAGATTACGGAACTCTACCCGCGCCTGTCACAATGTGCCGATCGATTCGCATTGTTACGGTCGGTGGCTCACAACGCCGGCGGACATCCTTCGGGGTCATTGCGCGTCCTGGGCGGAGATCCCGCGACTGCTGACAAAACGACGCCGACCTATCCGGACTGGATGTCGATCGCAAGCTATCTGCGTCACAATTCTACGCAACAGCTTCCCAACTATATCGCTATCAATCCGGTCGACCGTTACGATTCGTTTCAAATCGCCGGCCCGGCGTATCTGGGGCCCTCCTACGAACCGTTTCAGGTGACGGGCGATCCGAACAAACCGGAGTTTACCGTACCCAACGTTGGGCTACGTGATCCCAACGCAACGCGGCGTCTCAACGAACGGGGCGAACTGAGACGCAATATCGATCGTATGCGGCGTGATATTGACCAGACCGGACTGATGCGTGCCTTTGACGATTTTGACGCACAGGCACTACGACTGCTATCCAGCCCCGAAGCGGCCCGAGCGTTCGACCTTTCGTTGGAAGCGGACAAGCTCCGCGACCGCTACGGACGCAACTTATGGGGACAGCAATGTCTGATGGCGCGACGACTCGTTGAAGCGGGGGTCGATATTGTGGCCACGGAATTCGATGGCCCGTTGTGCGGACGTGTCGCCAACTGGGATGATCACGCCGTCAACCATCACGTGTTTGATGCCAATGCCTATCGCGCCCCGTTCTTCGATCAAGCCATTTCTGCGTTGATCGAAGACGTCTATGACCGCGGGCTCGACAAGCGGGTCATGGTCGTTGTCACGGGTGAGTTTGGACGTACGCCGCGAATTTCACATGTTGCCAGCAGCGGCGGCGGAGTCGCCAGCGCGCCGAAAGGAACGGTTCAGCCCGGCCGCGATCACTGGCCGCGGGCCAACACCATGCTGTTTGCAGGGGGTGGAATTCAAACTGGCCAGGTGATCGGCGCCACAGATGCGCGGGGTGAAGACCCGATATCTCGACATGTCACGCCCTACGATTTTCTGATGACGATATTTCATCACCTCGGTTTCGACCACGTGCAACTCGGGCTTAAAAGCTTTGCCGGGCGGCGAAATCCAATTTTTACTAAAGGCGACCCGATTCGAGAACTGTCGCGTACTGCCTAGACGAGGCGCAGGTAGACGAACGTCGTGTTCATTTCCGGTTTAAGCGCGCATGTGCATCTGACGGTTCACGACGGGACACCGGGGGATTTTTTTGCGTTTGCGAAACAGGCCGACGACGTTGGCCTGTGTCGCTGAATAGACGGGGTGCCGGGAAAAGTCCCTCCAACAAGAAAACGCCCCAACGCGGCCACCATGGGGCGTTAGTAGCGAAGCGGGTTGCTTCTTAATCGCAAACGACCCGCGATCCGCTTTCGCAAACCGCGAGTCATCGCCCTTGCGTCCGATGTATTCCGCCGGGGCGGGCCCCACTTTTTCCATAGTCAGGGGCTGATGCACGGCATGGAAGGGTATGAGCAGGTCTCTGACGGTTTGCGTACTCGAATTTGCGCGACATCATAGGGTTGCAATATTCGAGAATAAAAATCGGACCTGAACGTCAATCGAAATCCTAACAAGGATTTCAAAGGCTGATGGCAACTCGATGGCGAAATCGGTGAAGCGATCAACGCTTAATGTCACCCTCATCATAATTTAACAATTTTATAACTTAATAACCGGGTGAGCTGATTTTCGATGCATGTCTTCTCGCTGCCACAGGCTTTACGATTCCACGGAGCGCAGTTTCGTGACCGCCTTCCTGTATCGCGTTGATACGAGAGACATCGTCGTAACCGAGGCAATTGAGACAGTTCCTGCCAATCCATAAGGACTCACCATGAAGACTGACGATATGCATCTCCAAGCGGACGAATACTACGGGGCACGACGAACAGATGGTTGGCTGGTATTTTGTCTAGCAACTGCGCTGCTTGTGGTTGGGACACTACCGGTCGACGTATTGGCTGTTGAATCAACTGTCGTTTTGCGTGGTGCTGACTCGGTCGATCAGGATGACATGTGTTTTTGGCTGAACAAGAAGGACCCATCAAAAAGTACCGTGATCACGTCGGATAAAAGCGGCGATTCCCTGTTTGTGTATGATCTGCAAGGCGATTTACTACAAAAGGTCAGTATGCCGAAGCCGGGGAATATCGATATCCGCAGTGATTTTCCACTCGGCGAGAATCGCGTTGATATTGTAGCGGTCAATCAGCGTGAGGATGGATATCAGCTGAGGGTCTTTCAGGTTGATCCGGCAACGCGTCTGCTGACGCGCATCGATGGCGGGATCCCGACAGGACCAAACTACGGCGGTTGCCTATATCACAGCCGGAAGAGTGATCGATTTTACTTCATCTGCACCTCCGATTCAGGCACGCTCGAACAGTATGAGTTAACCGCTTCTACCGATGGAAAAACCGTGACGGGAACAAAAGTCCGTCATTGGAAACTCGGAAAGTGCGAGGGAGCCGTTGCCGACGACGAGCACGGAGTGGTGTACATCGGCGAGGAAAATAAGGGCGTGTGGAAACTCAATGCGGAACCCGATGGTGCGACGCCTGGTCAATTGGTAATTGAAATCGGACAGAACAAGCTTCAGGGGGATATCGAAGGTCTCACCCTTTATCGCTCGGAGGGTGGTGGTGGCTATCTGATCGTCTCGGATCAGGGCCGCAATACCTTTATGGTTTACGAACGAGGCGACAGCAACCGTTACGTCGGGCAATTTATGATCGATGGCGTTCAGGAGACGGATGGAATCGAAGTCCTGAGTATTGGTCTGGGAGATCACTTTCCCGATGGGGTGTTTGCCTGTCACAACGGCGCTGATCCGGAACCGCATCCCGTTGTGTTGACACCTTGGACAAACATCAAAGCCCAGCTGAAATCACGCTGATGGATGACTTGGCGGCACTTGCAATCCACTACAGCGGAATCGTTTCCGGCGTAGCTGGACCTATGAGTCTGGCAGAGGATTTTTCTCGAAAGCGATGTTGAGAACAAAGTCGGTTTACGGGGAATTGCTTAGCTCCCCCCTGCTCTGTGACTGGAAGCCTCGCATTCTCAGCAAAGTCATCAGCAGACATAGGCCAGCGTCATTTGACGGTTTGCGGTAGCAACGATCGCCGAATCCTATCTAACGAAGCTTTCCTCGATTCGCGGCCTAGCTGATAATATTTGTAATTCAGCGTGTCGAGATCGATGTCCAGCATTGTTTCCAGGCCTTGCTGCGCGAATTGACGGTTGATGAGATACGGGTCATCGAGCGCGTTGATCAGGTCCGTTAAAGCCCACTGCGCATTGGCTTTCGTTAACGCATCGACACCAATCAGCCGAGTGGCTTCGCTTGATGAATTGCGTAACCAACCCAACGCGACCGCTAGGTTGCGATCTGGGTAATTCTGTGAAAGCATTTGTTCCGAGTAGTCAGTATGTTCTTCGCCATACCATTTACGCAGATTGTGAATTGTCCAATCAATGTTTTCCTCGACATGGCATAAATTGCAGGCGTTGGGTTGATTGGCTTCGATCATCTTGCGGTTGGTTGGGCTAAAGATCATGTGCGTTCGCACGACATCCTGCAGCCCCTCGCTGATCTTCGGCATGTGGCAATTCATGCAGCGACTTCCAGCACTACCTGCGCTGTGGTGCGTATGCATGGCCCGCGCGTCTGGCTCGACAAATTGCTGATGACATTGCAGGCAGCTGGCATCATCCTCATCAGGTGTTCGTGCCCACTTTTGACCGATTGCCTGATGAGGATCGTGGCAGTGCACGCAACTCAGCGCGTTGCCCATCTCGTTATGGGCGACATCAGCATTCGTTGAGCCCCGGTAGCAATGGCCATTCATCGCATCGGTCGCTTCCTGAGAATTGAAGCAAGCCATGCCGCCTGCATACGTCACATTTTGGGCGGAATGGCAGCGTGCGCAGATGAAATTGATGTTCTCCTGCGTACGCCCCCAGATATCGTGCGAGGGTTGATCTTCTAAAACAGTCAGATGCGGGCTTGCGGGAAAGAATGAGGGCCGATGTTCTTTGGGTTGTGCGACATGGTCGCGGCAGCCATTGTGGCATGCTTCACAACTGATCCCCAATGTCACAGCGAACTCGGGAGCCGGCAGACTTTCCAGCTTGTAACGTAGTGAAGCAGCGGCTTTCTTAGACGGCATTCGCCCGTCAGGGATCAAGGCCGCTAGCTTGGGGTGTGCTTCTGAAAAGTACCCGCGTGTGTCAAAAGCAAATGAGTGCGGCGTATAGATTTCCGCTCTCTTCCAAGACTTATAAGACCACAGCCAGTCGCCGATCGGACGTGTCGTATGGCATGACGCGCAGCCGGTGGAATAGACGCGGAGGGTCTTCGACTCGAAAGGGTCCACGCGTTGCTCGTCTGGTGTTTCTTCGCTTAAGTGCGTTTCGGGGACCCATTCTTTTTGTTGGATCCAATACGTAAATGGAATATGGACGTCCAGTTGCCAAAGCGGGTCATTCTTAGGGTCCGGTCCATCAATCAAGCGGCCGACATACGACTGGTAAAACCGTCGACCAATTGTGCGTTCGATTCGAAATTCGCGAACAACATCGTTGCGAGAAAGCCGAGCATGAAATTCGCCATTGGTTCGAAAGAACGAAGCGTCTCCCCCCATGTAGTTCGTTTTCGACGCGCCGGAAAAATCGCCTAGTACTGTCTCTTCTGTCGCATAGGCATTCATCCAGCGGTGGGAATGCTCAGACCAGTTATCGTGTTGCTCCTTATGGCAACTTTGGCAAGTATCCGGACCGACATAATCACTTCGACGGATGTTTGATGCCGGAGCTTGGACTTGAGATTTAGCAGAGGCCACCGCCGGGGGGTTACCCCATAGGAACACTGCGCGTTCATCAAAATAGTTCGTGACCCGCGGCGGTTTTGCACGGTCCTCAGCGCGCTGATTGCCTTGGGTTCGCGGTGTCCGAACCGACCGAAAGTAGGCCGTCGTAGCTACAGTTGAAACCACAACAAGCATACACACGGCAATAACTCGATAGCGGAATTGCACGTCTCGAAGTTCTCCATACCGAATGAATCGCGGACCTAGGATACGTACCCAATGGAATGGGGCGCGAAGAAGCTTTCAACGATAAAGGCGATGGTCATTCTTTGGGGGCGGAAGGAGTCGCCCAGCTAAGAGATTATAAACAACCGTGAGCGATTCTATTGTTAAGAGTCAGTGAACTTGATGAATTCGTGATGATTACCGCGACGTACTGATTGCTATGAGTTTACGTGAGTTGCATACTGTCACCCGATTGGATTTCTGGAGCTCGAAGAATAAGCATCCAGGCTCGCCGTTAGGATTCCGTAATTGGGAACTTCGCTCGTATGGCTACATTCAATGCGTCAAAGTCTTCTTTAGAACACTCGACAATCCCGCGTAGGACGTTCCTACACGCATTAGGGGGCTTGGGAGTCTCCGGAACTCTTGGTGAATTTCTGAAGCGCTCCGCTTACGGAAAATCAGATTACACGATCGCTGGCTACGGCCCGCTGCAACCAGTTGCGGATCAAACGACGGGACTCAAACTACTGCAGCTTCCCGAAGGCTTCCGTTATTTGTCGTTTGGTTGGAACGGTGATGTGATGGCCGACGGGGGCCTGACACCGGGTGTACACGACGGAATGGGGATCATCGGCGAGCAAGACGGCGTGATCACGATGTGCCGGAATCACGAGTTGAAAGCCAAGTCCGGTCCTTTTGGAACGGATGCCATCCGTTACGACCCTGAGGCGGGCGGCGGATGTTCGTTGTTGACCTTCGATGCGAACGATGGAAGCTGGCTCGAAGCGAAACCGGCATTGGCAGGGACTGTCAAGAACTGCGCGGGAGGAACAACCCCTTGGGGCACTTGGCTGACTTGTGAGGAATCGGTCCTCGGTCCGGGAGGAGTCGATGGCGACGAACGCTTCGATTTCCAGCGCGACCACGGTTGGATCTTTGAGGTTACTGCCGATGGTGCGGCATCTCCTGTTCCTCTCAAAGCGATGGGCCGATTTGTTCATGAGGCGGTCGCAGTCGATCCGGTGAACGGATTCGTCTACGAGACAGAAGACCGAGGAACCGCGGGGTTTTATCGCTTCAAACCCAATGAACCCGGGAAGCTTGCCGCAGGCGGGCAACTGGAAATGCTCAAGGTGCCTGGTGTTGGGGATCTTCGTCGCGGAGTCAAAGTGGGGCAACAATTCGATGTCGATTGGGTTGCGATTGAGGACGTCGAACGAGCGCATTCCCCAAAAGGCAGCGGTGGCGACAATCCCGCAGGGGACGAGTTGGGTGTCTTCATGCAAGGGAAGATGCAGGGCGGCGCGACATTCGCCCGCCTTGAAGGCTGCTGGTGGGGTAATGATCTAGTTTACATCGTCTCGACCTCTGGTGGTGAAAAAGATCTCGGACAGGTCTGGCAATACGATCCGCGCAACAACCGCTTGAAACTCATCTTCGAGTCTCCCGACTCAAGCGTCGTCGACAGTCCGGACAATATTTGCGTGAGCCCGCGCGGAGGTCTAGTGCTCTGCGAAGATGGCGACGTCATCCCGCAACACCTGCGTGGCATGACCCAGGATGGTCGGATTTTCCCATTTGCCGCCAACAATGTCGTGCTTCACGGTGAGCACAACAATATCCGCGGCGATTTTCGAGGTGGAGAATGGGCGGGAGCCAACTTCTCCAAAGATGGACAATGGCTCTTCGCCAACATCCAAGATCCTGGAATCACGTTTGCGATTACCGGTCCCTGGGGAAATGAGTTGCTGTGATTCGCAAGCAACAGCGATTCAACACCCGCTCACATTTTTGATCGGGTGATCACCATATTTCGGACAGTTCTTCGTCAATTGGCTGGCGTTTTAGCGGAACCAAACACTCAGGATTAACTTTTACCAGTTGGAGAATTCTATGCTCAATCGAAAAAACCGCGTCAAAGGCTTTACGCTGATCGAGTTGCTGGTGGTGATCGCGATCATCGCGATCTTGATCGCTCTGTTGCTTCCCGCTGTACAGCAGGCACGTGAAGCGGCCCGTCGCACGCAGTGCCGAAACAACCTGAAGCAACTCTCGTTGGCAATGCACAACTACCATGACGTCTATGGATCATTTCCTCCCGGTCTTATTGCTGACCCTTGCGATGATATGTGTGCCACCCAATTTCCGGGTGCCGGATATGCGGGTAACGACACGGATGGATTCTCGTGGGGGGCCTACCTGTTGCCGTACGTCGAGCAGACCGCCTTGTACAACGCAATTGATGTCAACGGAATTTCAGGCCGGTTTGAAGCCGGGATTCCCGAGGCCAGAGTTTCACTGCGTGCGTTCAAGTGTCCCACCTCGACGCTCCCTTCCCAGGTCCAGGCGATAACCATCAATGGAACTGAATCGGGTAGCTATTACGGCGACGGCATTATTGTGAATTTTGCCGATGACCCCAGCGACTTTCCCGTCTCGACCCCTCCCGAAATGGTGGGCTACCCGACGTCTGACTACAAAGGCAACGTGGGGTTCACTGACCAGGGGGTTTTCATCAAACTGGAAGATTCAATTGGGGATCGGAGTAGCCCGGCGGTCGTTCAAATCAAACACATCACTGACGGCACGAGCAACACACTCGCCATTGGTGAGTCGTCCTACATGAACGATCCGGAGTCGTGGCCGCTGGCACTCGGTGCCATGCTGGAAGACGAATCGGTGCTCGCCAAGACCGATGCGAATGCGATCCCGAACACCACGTTCGACGACGACTCGTTCATGAGTTTCCATACCGGGGGAGTCTTCTTCGCCCTGTGCGACGGAAGTGCTCGATTCATCAGTGAAGACATCGATGCACAGGTCTATTTCAACCTCGGTGAGCGCAACGATGGCAACGTGCTGGGCGAATTCTAAATCCACTCCGTATCGGGTTGAATTTGTTCTTACCGATTTCGTACCCCAAAAGTGGGCTTTGTTGTCATGAGACTTTTGAAGAAGTGCTTTTTAATTGTGGCCGTCGTTCTGTCGGGGGCAAGTGTCCCCGGCTGCGGCGGCGGGGCGTTCGACACGGCCGAAGTCAGCGGTCGTGTGACTTGTAATGGCGAGCCAATTAACCGTGGCCAAGTCATATTTCGGCCTTTTGTCCAGAATTCCGAAGAGAGACCGGGCAAGTCGGCCATCGGGCATCTGAATGAAAACGGCGAATTCAGCATGCTGACAACTTATGATCTCGGTGACGGCGCAGTCGTGGGCACTCACAAAGTGCAGGTGATTCCCAAGGGCTATGTGATCGATGATGACGATGAAGAAGAAGAGCAATCGTCCGCACCGGTGAAACGGTATCCCTGTATCCAGCGAGGCGGATTCACTGAGCATATTGTTGAAGTCAAAGGTGGAGAGACCAACATTTTGGATATCGAACTATCGAGCACTAAGTGAGGTTCAGCTGAAATCACTTATGCTCTCCGTTCAGCGGGCCATGTTTGTACGATTTGTATTCATGTCCAGCAAATTGCAGGCCGGTTGGTACGTTCGTTTGCCGGGGATTGTGTGATGACGAGAACAACCACGTCCTCGGTTCAGGCGCCACAACTCACTTCCGCTGAAAAAACATCGGCGGATTCTCCCGCGAATACTGCGGACAGTCGCGACGACAGTAAAACAAGCGAGCAGGGATTCAACCACGTTGGTCGTCACCGGATAAGCGAGCGGTTGCTTGAAGAATTGCTGTCCCCGGTTAATAACGCCAGCTTAATGGTGTTTCGGGTGGCTTTCGGACTAGCGGTGGCGTGGTATGCACTCAGATCTCTGCTGAGCGGCTCAGTCGCCTATAACTACATCCAGCCCCCGATGCACTTTTCTTTTCAGGGGTTTGAATGGATTCACCCTTGGCCCGGCGCGGGCATGTATTTCCATTTCACCCTGATGCTGACCGCCGCACTCTGTTTCGCCGCCGGGTTTTGCTATCGACTCAGCTCAGTGCTCGTCTTCCTGACGTTTACTTTTACATTCCTCTGTGAACGGTCGCTCTACAACAACCATTACTATTTGATGAGTCTGTTAGCGTTTCTCTCGATTTTCATTCCACTGCATCGTCGCTGGTCGGTGGATGTCTTCAGGTCACCGGAAATCGCTAGTACGTATGTCCCAGCCTGGACTGTGTGGCTCCTGCGATTTCAGTTGGGAATCGTGTATTTCTACGGGGCTGTGGCAAAACTCAACGCCGACTGGCTGCAAGGGCAGCCCATGCGGATGTGGTTGGTGAAACTCTCCGATTATCCCGTCTTGGGGAGCTACTTCACTGAGGAATGGGCCGTCCAAACCTTTGTTTGGGGCGGTCTGTTGATTGACCTATTCGCGGTGCCGTTGCTGTTATGGCGGCGCTCGCGGCTTTATGCCTTTGCCGTGATCGTCCTGTTTCATGTCATCAATTCGACGTTGTTTGACATCGGCGTGTTTCCCTGGCTGATGATCGCTGTGACCACGTTATTCTTTTCACCAGATTGGCCGCTACGACTCGCGGGGCAGAAAAGCAGATCCGCTCCCAGCAGCTCTCCTCAAACGGTCCGTTGGACTCCGAAGCTAAGATGGGGCGTGGCTTTGTTGTCCGTCTATGTTTTACTCCAACTCGTCGTCCCGTTGCGGCATCATCTGTATGACGGCCAGACGAGTTGGACAGAGAACGGGCATTTCTTTTCCTGGCGGATGATGCTTCGCAACAAGATCGCAGCGGTCCGTTTTTATGCGCGGAATCCAGAGACGGGGCGGGAGGGGATTGTGGACCTTCGTCCCTATATCACTCCGTTGCAACTCTCTAAGATGGCCCGCGATCCCAACCACATCCTGCAGATGGCCCATTTCCTGGCTGATGATTTCCGGAAACAAGGCTTGGGGAACACCGAGATTCGCGTGAGGGCCTTGGCCTCGCTGAACGGCCGTAGGCCTCAGTATTTGATTGACCCGGATGTGGATTTGGTCAAGCAACAACTCGGCTGGTTGAAGAGCGATTGGATTGTGCCCTTGAAGGAACCGTTCCGACACGACGCCTGGGACCGTCCGGTACAGTACTGGGAAGAAGAACTCGGCCTGTGAAATGGGAGTTGCTCCATCCTGATGATTCAATGACAGTAATGGACGGCCGTCGAATACCCAAAGGAGATTCGACTTAACGGATTCGGGAAGTACGTGTGGCAGAATGAGCGTACCGAGCTGAAGTCGCGTGCGGCAGACCACAGCATTTGGTTCGCCCTCAGCGAGGTCGCCCAACGCACCCCCAATGGCAGATTCCCCAATGCCTGATGCGGCCGCTCCGTGTGATAGAGCTCGACGTATACAGCGATCAGGTAGTCGAAGTGCTTTGGCCCACATGTGATGAAGTAACCCAACGCTGGTCCGCAAAGCCTGCGCAAATTGCCGCAGTAAATTTGCCGCGCAGGTTGTTCACCCGTTGGAAATATCGAAGAGAATTCGTTACGTTCCGAGACAGCGTGTCGGTCTCGAATTCTTGTAAACCCTTGCAAATCCGGGGTTTCAAATCAGGTCCAAAGAGCATGGTTACGAAGAGGTTTGGGCACGGGGCGGGGGCTCTTTATTTTGTCTGCAGCGGCGTCCAGGATTGTTTCCCGCTTGCTACATCCCATAAGGTCACTTGACCTCCACGTCCGCCAGTGGCGAGTCGTGTGCCGTCGGGGGAAAACGTGACCGTCGTCACGGCAGCAAGATGTCCTCCGGTGCATTCGTGAAGTTTCGTTCCCTGATCAAGGTCCCAGATCACGATCGTTTGCGCGTCTTTGCGGCAAAAAATAGTCGCTAACTTGTTTCCGTTGGGAGAAAAGTAACCAGCACAACCCTTTAACTCGTGAGCGACTGATTGCGTTGCCAGATCCCAGACCTTCAATCTGTCGTTGTCGTCTCCTGTTGCTAACCATTTTCCATCGGGTGAAAAGCGGAGACTGCGCACGCGATGTCCTTGTTCCAACGTAGCTAGTAGTTTCAATGGTTGTGTTGCGGGGCGAGGGCGGTCTGACAGGTCCCATATTTGCACAATTCCCGATCGATCATCGCGACCCGAAGTCGCCAGCTGTCGACCGTCCTGTGAAAGCGCCGCATGATAAGGTTTCGACAGCTTTGCAGTCGCGATCAATAAACCGGAATTGACGTCCCAGACCCGAACCAGATCGTCGCGGTAACAGGCGGCGACAATATTGCCATCCTGCGAGAACGTAACGCTGCCTTGAGGTCGAATGCCTTGTCCCAGAGTTTTTATGGTCTTGCCGTTCGACGCGTTGTACAGCAGAATGCCGTCGCCGATTGCGGCGAATCGTTTGCCGTCGGATGAGACCGCGTCCGGTTTGACATTGCGTCTGTAGGTCGTTTCCTCGCGCGGTTGCCAGTCCTGCGTATCAAACTCCGTCTCCCAACTATTGCTTGCACTGGCCACAACCAGCGATTTTGAATCACTGGTGAACGCCAGGTCGATGATGCTCGATTGATAGTCGCCGTGCCGGTCACGTTCCTCTTGCCGGTTGTCGGTTGCGAATGAGTCCAGTCGCCAAACCGTAGGTTGATAGGCAATTGTTGCAAATCGAGTCCCGTCGGCTGAAATTGTCAATTGCCCACGCATATTCCGCCTGGAATCATTGCCGTAGAAGACCGGACCCATCAATTGCACAGCCTTGAGTGTCTGCGTCTTGATGTCCCACACCCGAATTGTTGAGTCAGCGCCGGCCGTGATGAGTTGTGATCCGTCCGGTGTGAATCGCATGGCGGTGATTTTGCGAGTGTGCCCGTCCAGATATCCCAGGTCTTCACCGGTGTGATAATTAACAAGCCTCACCCGGTACCGCGTTTGAAGGGGGTGCACGCCGTTGAATTCGGATATGGCCAAAGTTTGATTGTCTGGAGAAAACGTGCGACCAAACATGCGGCGTTTCCAGGATGACCACGTATGGACCACTTTCTCGGTAGCGATATCCAAAAGCCGGACTTGGTGTCCGAACGAATATCCCTCTACGACTTGCACTCCAATGACCGCTAGGAATTTGCCATCCGGCGAAAACGAGAGCGCCTTTTCTAGAAAGTCCTCGGACTTGAGAACCTTGCGTCTCGATTTCGTCTCGACATCCCAGAGAATGATTTGACTTTTCTCCGCATGGTCATAGCGATCAATAATGGCCAAGGATTGACTATCCGGCGAAAACGCGGCATCGTCGGCCATGAAATTGATGTCCTCGATTTGCGCATGTAATCTTCGTTGGGGGATATTCCACAGGAATACTTCCGTCGCCGCGGTTCCCCGTGCGGCCAAAAACCGACCGTCGGGAGAGATCGAGAGCCAGGGATGGCCTGATGAGCCGACAAATGTTGCCAACTCGCGCCCCGTGTTGATCTCATGAAGATGAATCTGGTTCTTACTGTCGACGATCGCCACCATCGATCCATCGGGAGTCAGCGCCATATTTATCGCCGATTCGTCCGTCGGCAGTGTGACAGTCGGCGGGAGTTGGTTGATGATTTGTTCCACAGCCCAACTGCGGGGAACAATCACGAACGGCCGACTCGTTGTTTGTGTGAAAAATCGCAATTCCTCCCCCGCCTCGACATACCGGCGAAAAAGCTCGTGCCGCGACAATTGGCCGTTGTCCAAGCGTCGCGTCACCGATCCCAACGGTTGCCAATAGCGTTCGATGAGATGCTCGCGTGTCGTTCGTTTTGAAAATAGTGGGTGCTTGGGGCTTGGTGAGTGCTCCCACGATGCAGCCAGCATCAACAGACCCGATTCTTTGACATGAAGATGCACCTCAGCAGGATTGGATGTTTGTTTGGCATTCGCGGCCTCGAAGGCAACGGCATGACCATCAAGCGTCTCGGGGATGTCTATCCACCCGTTGGTATTCTGAAAGACCGCCCGAAATGCGTCCACCACATCGATCTTCGCCGGTGGAGGTGTTCCCACTTGGTCGTCGGCGCAGCGGCAGATAATTAAGTTCCGCTCGAAGGGTGTTTTCATGCCAAGAACCCGCGCGACATCCTCGGCCGTTTTGGCGGGGGGATGGGTTCCGCTGGGAGCGAAAAAAAGGATGAGCTGCAGATCGACGGGAAGTGGAACTTGGTAGCTCTTTTTTGCATTGAACACGAACCACATCAAGTATTCCTGTTCCGGTTGGATTCGCCCTCCTTCAAGAGAGTCAAACCCAACGGTGCCGTTTTCGTCGAGTTGCACTCCTGCCAATTTCACATGGCTTACGATCTTCGATCCGCCCAGGTCCTTTTCACTCCCCTGTTCCGAAATGAAGCCGAGACGATGAAAGGTGTTGTTATTGACAACGGCCCAATACAAATCCGCCGGAACATCGAGCGGCGATTTGAATCGCAGGGCGTCGAAATTGGTGTTGTTTTGGTTGAGTCGGACAGTTTTCCATTGCACCTGCTCCGCCTCAGTCTGCCCCTCTACGGCGGGAAAAAGACTCATGTCCTCACGCAGCGAAAGATAATATCGATCACGCTCCGATTCCTCTGTCGGCGCAATCCTGACATACTTCCAATAATCAACAAGTTTCTCCACGTGCGGCACGTCGGGCAAATCCCACAGGCGGATATCGTGATCGTCACCAGCCGAAGCGAACGACCGTCCATCAGGAGTCACGGCGACCGCGTGGATTTCTAGGGAATGGCCCAGAAAGGTTCTCGTGAGCAGTTTTTGTTCTACCTTGAGCAGCTTCGCGCGGTGGCTATCGGCTTTCACGACATATTTCGTTCCGGGAACGAAATCGCAAGCGGCGGTGATGCCGATCACACCCACCTCGTCCTTTTGAACCAGTTCACCCTGTGAGTTCCACTGGATATAAGTATTCACCATGTCGATGGTGCTGAGAACTTTGCCGTCCGCTGAAAACGACAAGCCGACCGGGGGAGCTTCGTGGCCTTCCAAGACTTTAATGAGCTGACCCGTCTCAACAGACCACATCCGCAGCAGCTTGCTCCCCGTTTTCCGCGAACTAAAATCCAGCAGCGGGGTGCCTTCACGCGCGACCAATGTTTTCCCATCCGGCGAAAACACAATTCCTGATACGGTCTCCTCGTGTCCGTCAATTTCGCGAATCTTGTTCCCCGTTTTAACATTCCACAGACGAATCTTGCGATCCGTGGCCCCTGTCGCCAGGGATTGTCCGTCGGGCGCAAACGCCAGCGATTGCACGGTGCCTGGATGTTGCAACACGATTGGCAATGCTGTGCCCGATTGCAGATCCCAGAAACGGACCGTCTTATCCGTGCCGCCCGACGCGGCGAGTTTTCCGTCGGGTGATACGGCGACGCACCGCACGACGTCGGTGTGTCCTGCGAGCTGATGCAATTGCTGACCGCCAGTGACATCCCAGACACGCACCGTGTTGTCGGCTGCTGCGGAGACCAATCGTTGTCCATCGGGAGTAAAACAGAGATCCCACACCGGCTGGGTATGCCCGCTGAAAACGCGGATTTGAAACGGCGGCGATTCGCTTGTCCCGTTCGCGGACTGTTCTTGGGCCGCATACAAGGGACTCACAGCTGTGGTCAGCAGTAACGCGGCGACGAGGCCGTTGACGGGTATTGATAAACTCATGGCGAGGGCTTTCCGGCATCCGTTGGCGTAACGGGCGGGGGAGTATTGACAACGATGGGGAACTTGACCGTGATGTCGTAATGCCGCGATCCGTTTCTAGCGTCGTCCATATAAATAACGCACCAGTCTTTAGACTTTTTTATCGTGACTTTCCCACGCCCGCTGTTTTTCTTGACTGTTGCATTTTCAAAGGAAACGGCCTTTGAGAGCAGGTCGACGAAACGCGGATCGGTGGAAACGGGTAACTTGTCAGGATTCCAGGGAACGCCATTGATCGTTAATTGACTGGGCCAGTTCCAAGCGCGATGCGTCCATTTCAGATGCGTTTTATAGAGCCGCAGTTCCTCCTTGCCGTCCAGGATGAGTTTAAGATGGAGCTCGGCAATTTCGCTACGTTGCGATCGGTTGAGGTTGCGTATGACAATCTGCGAATCAGACGCGATGAGCGCGAACTGATTGTTGGGCGTAAATGCAATGTGTGCCGCCGTTAAATCGGCGAAAGAAATTTGTTTGACCTCTTGAGTCAACGCACCATCCCATTTACGAATCGTATCATCCAGAGAAGCGGAATAGACATGTTTACCGTCGGGGGAAAACGAAGCTGAAGTCACTCCGCCTGCGTGTCCATAATAGCGACGGATCATCTCGCCGCTATTAATGTTCCAAAGCCGCATAATGTTGTCATTGCAGGCGGCCAACAATTCTTCGCCGTTTGGGGAAAACTGCAAGGCATTGACCGTCGCGGGGATGCCACGCAGGGTGCGCAGTATTCCTGACATCTTGAAATTCAAAATTCGCACGATTCGGTCCTCGCCAGCCATCGCGAAGGTTTGGTTATCACTGCTAACGGCAATCGCGGTCGCTTTGATGTCAATACCTCTAAATCGCTTGATGAGTTCCCCAGTCTGTACGCTTCGTCGCGTTATGGTTCCAGCACCACTGGTGAAAATAATGGATTCTCCATCCGCGGCAAAAGCAACGTGATTCACTGGTTCGACTGGAAAATTACTCGCCGTGATCTCTTGTCCCGAATCGACACGCCACAGTTGCAGGCCTTTTATCGTCGCTGCGGCGGCCAATGTACCGTCCGGTGAGACAGCCAAGTTAGTGATCACTCCACTCGCTTGCCAACGGCGGATCTCTTTTCGTGTGTTTATGTCCCACAACACAATTGTCTTCTCGACATCGCCAGTGAGCGCATAATTGCTCTCCGATGATGTTGCAATCGAGGAGACGGTTGCAGAGTGTCCACGAAACGTCGCGTCGGTTTCGTCGGGCGCATCGGTTTCGTCTGTTTTATTGGGCGACTTGGGTGCGTCGATTTCTGGTTGGGTGGGAGCTATCTGTGGTGAGGAATCAGTTTGGCCCCCCGTCTGCGGCAGCCTCCAGATTCGCAAAGTCCCATCTGAATTTCCGGTGGCTGCAAGCTCGCCAGTCGGAGAGATCGCAAGAGCGGAAATGTTCGTCATCCCGTCTCTCCAAGTTTCCAAAACGCCAGGTCTTTCGCTGGCTGTGTTAAGGACCTCGACTTCGTTTCTTCCATCCGTGAGCAAAAATAACAGGCGGCCATCTGGGGAGATCGCAGATAATCGCGAACGGTTTGATATATACAACCGTTTGCCTGTTTCCAAATCAAACAGTTGTATCATCTGATTACCGCCACCGGCGGCGACAAGATTTCTGATCGAAAACAAATTGCGCTCGCCACCTCTCATATCGGTGAAAACACGTTTTTTTTGGCCGCTCTCTATATCAAGGACATTTAGCGTGTCGTCATTCGTACAGATAAGTAAGTTTCGGTTGTCTTGAGAAAATGCAAGGCCGTAGACATGGCCCGCATGATCCGAAAAGGTTTTTAGTTGTTCTCCCGTATTGGAATCCCACAAAACAACCAATCGGTTAAATCCACCGGCAGCGGCAAACCGGCCATTTGTGGAAAAACTGACGGCATAGATTGATCGCAAGCTCGTGGTTGCGAGTTGGCGTCCAGAATCCACGTCCCAAAGCCCGCCGTTGTCGTAACCACCAGTGAGTACGCGACGACCATCGGGAGAAATTTCTGCGACATTAACTTCACGGCGATGTTCAAAGGTGGCGAGCTTGGCCCCCGTCTCCACGTCCCATACGATCGCTTGTTTATCTTTAAAGGAAGACGTCACAAATCGACGCCCATCCGCGGAAAAAGACTTGCCAATTTGTATCGTATTACCTTCCGCAAAATATCGTTTTATTACGACTTGTTTTTCGATATCCCACAGTCGCAACACCAGGTCATCATGTAGAGACAAAAGACGTCTGCCGTCCGGTGTGAACACGACTTGGCGTACCAGACCTTCGCACCGGCCCAACAGGCATACCAAGGGGTCCTGTGTTGCGCCATCCAGCAACAAGCGCCTCGTGTTGGTTTTGGGCAAGGTGGAGTCGACGGGGGTCATTTCCGTAAAGGTCGAGCGTCCGTCAGATATCGTCCCTAACACGGCTAACTCAGGTTCTGGCAATAAAAACGATCCCGCCACTAACATGCCCAAGCCAATCGCGACAGCTGCAACCACAAAGCGCAGTCGCAGCCATTTCCGTCGCTTTCCGCCGCCGCGCCCCACGTGCAAACGGGCCTCTGCCGTATTCAATCGTGCTACGAGCACTTCGCGCTCATTATTTAGCTGCTCATACTTGGCCCTCGCCTTCGCCTGCTGCAACCGCATCGTCTCGAGTTCTCGATCCTGCACGGCAATCTGTTCATCCAACTCGTCGGCAATACGATCCGCTTCGGCCGCAGCTTGCTCTGCCGGTTGCACGCCTGTCGCATCGGCAGTCGTTCCCTGTTTTTCCCGACACTGCTCGGCCTCTCGACGATAATCCTGGGCGTGGCTTGTCAATTCGGCAAGGACCGATTCCGCTTCTTGGATGACTTTTGCCAACTGCGCGGCGCGCATTTTGTAAGTATGCAGTGCGCCGTCGATTTGTTGCCGTGTGTTTTGCAGGTTTTTGACGGCTTGGGGGGCATGTCTCTGAAACAATGAGAAAAAACGCTCCCGCTGATTCGCCCACCAGTTTGGGGAGTCGGGCTGTTCGAGCGCGGCTGGCAATTCCAGATCATCGTCGAATTGTGGGGCTGCAATGACTAAGCTCAGCGGATTCTCGTCCCCGCGGCTTTGCGAGAACATTGAACGGGGTTCCGTTTGAATGCGCGTCGGCGCGGCGGGCGGTTCGTCGCTATCGATTGCATGCGGCAACGGTTCACCCGATTGAAACGCGCGTAAATCCTCCAGGACCTCATCGGCCGTTTGGTGTCGGTCTTCAGGGGCTTTGGACATCAGCTTGGCCACGATCGCCACCAAGGGGGCGGGGATGTCCGCAGCGGCATCTGATAACAATGGCGCCGCCTCGTAGACGTGCTGGAAGATCATCGCCGTCGGACTCTCCGCTTCAAACGGCAATTTTCCACTGAGCATCTGATACATCAGCACGCCAATGGAATAAAGGTCCGACCGGGCGTCGATCTCCTGTCCACGTCCTTGCTCGGGCGAAATGTAATCAACCGTCCCCATGACCACGCCGGTCGCGGTTTTCGTGCTCGCATCATTGATACATTTCACCAAGCCAAAGTCCGCCAACAGCGCCCGTTTGCGTTTGCTGTCAATCAGAATGTTGCCAGGTTTGATGTCACGGTGGACCAGTCCTTGTTTATGTGCCTCCGACAGACCCGCCAGCGCTTGTTGGACCAATGCCAACGCATTATCAATGCCCAGTCGCGATGTATTTGTCAGAATATCTGCCAGGGATTTGCCGTTCACAAACTGCATGGCAAAAAAGTAATAACCCTGGTCTTCCCCGATGTAATAAATCTGAATGATATTCGGGTGCACCAACTTCGCCGCGGAACTGGCCTCGACGAAAAAACGCCTGACAAAGTCTTTTTGCCGCGCCAACCCTGCCGGGAGTACTTTGATCGCAACGGTCCGTTTCAGGTCCGGTTCAAAACCTTTGTACACATCCCCCATACCGCCATAGCCAATCCGCTCGAGGATTTCATAATGCCCGAGTCGGCTAGGAAGTTCCTCCCTGTCAGTTTCGTCGCCGGATTGCGTTTGGGGGGAAATGGTTTTTGTGTCTCGATTGACCGATTGAGAGATTGGCGTCGTGTCGGGCATCCGAGGCCTATCGACATCGACAGCATCTTCATGAGGAATCGTTGCCGGCATCTCTGCGTCGTGCTGCGCAATTGCTGCGGTCAATCGCGCTACGAGCGTCTCGGCATCATTGAGAAGGTTGCGTTGATCAAATCCCAAGGCCGCATCAATCACTTTGCGGGCACCCGGTGGGACCTGTGCTACAATCCGCGGGCTACGTAGATAGTCATTCGGCGAACGCCCCGTAACCATCCGGCATAACAATGATCCCAATTGAAAAATATCAATCCGCCGCGGGTCGATACTCACGCCAGCTTGCTCAAGCAATTGGGCCGCTTTTTTCAAATCTCGCGGTGCGTCCAATTGAAATCCCAACGGCCATCCTGGGGGATTCTGCCCGTCGTCGCCGACTCGGATGTTTTCGTCCGGGGACGGAGGCAATTGAGGAGTCTGATTGGCTGAGAATGTTATGGTGTCAGCGTCGATCCGTCGCTGGAATTCTCCCTTCGCATGACGCTGTGCCAACTGCTCCGCTAATGATTGTGTAATCCGCAGCGCGACCATTGCTCCCAACCGACGATGCTTGGAAATCGCGGCTGCGAGGTTCGTTCCGGCTTCCAAATCAAGGAGCGTGTCGGTCATAGTATCACTTTGAGAATGCTCCCTAGAGCGGGATAAGAGCCATCCTGAACCGGCTCGACGCACAGGTTGATCTTATCAGGAAATCACACCTAAACCGAATGGTTTGATACGAATCATACCAAAACAATGGACCAGCCACACCGGTATATTCAATTCGAAGCAAAGGCGAGGATCTTGCGATAACCACGATGGATCGACTCAACGGGTCTCATTGTAGGTCGCGTTTCATGGCATCCAGTTGATTGTCAATGCTGTCATTGACCGCCGTAGAGCAATTCGAGGCGGCTTTAAATGATTTGTCAGCCCCTCCCTCTAGTTCCGCTAACGCTTCCGCTTCGGCTTCGGTCCGTTCGACACGATCGCGCAGACGGTCGAATTTGGCGAAGGCTCCGTCGTCGAAACCCAATTCCTCATCGGCGGCTTGCAAGTGTATTTTCTTGCGGACATTGGCAGCGCGCTGACGGGCCGACAAGGTTGCCAGTGTCCGTTTCGCTTCCGCCAACTTAGCCTGCATTGCTTCGAACTGATGCCGAAGTGTCTGGCTCGCATCCTGAGCCGCTGCCAATTGATCGCGTAGAGCAACTGCCAATTTGTCGTGTTCTTGCTTACGCTGTAAAGCTTTGCGGGCGAGTTCGTCATCGCCTGCCTGCACCGCCTGCTGGGCACGATTCTTCCAGTTCAACGACTCCGATTCGTTACTGGCCAATTCACGCTCGACCAATTTGGTACTAGCCATTGCTTTGGCGGTTTGCTTGCGAGCTTCGGCAATGGAATCCTCCATTTCCCAAACGGCTTGTTTGAGCATTTTTTCCGGGTCTTCGAATTGCTCTGCCATGTCATTGAAGTTCGCCGAAATGATGTCGCTAATACGATCAAATAGTCCCATTTTCGTTTCTCCGGTTTCTTAGATAAATTGCAATCGTTTTGCTCAACGCGCCAGGAACTGTTTATGTGCTCCAAGTTGTTGAAGATCGTCGGACAGTCAGCGATCTGGGAAACAGCAACACCACACCGAGGCCAAACACAAATCCCAAAAGATGTCCAAAATGGCCCCAATGCCAACGACCTGAATTGAGCCACCAGCAGAACATCCCCACGGTTTCCATAATGGGAACGAACAGCAGGCACCACACAACGGGGACCTGAAATTCGCCTCCACGGACAAACCAGAAGATGCCGTATTTGGGCCGACTGATCATGCCCAACAAAATCGTGAATGGAAACACAGCGGCATAGATCACTGTCATCCGTGCCGCGGGAAGTAATAGGGCCGCGATTCCAATAACCGCATAGATCGCCCCTGAAGCGCCAACCAACGGCACTGCAAGGAACAGATACGCGAATAGCCCCAGGGTGAGGATCGCCCCCAAATAAGCTAATAGATAGTAGCCGTTACCGAGTCGGCGATTCACCGGATTGCCGAAGACCCATAAAACCCACATGTTGAATACCAAATGCCAAAAACCGGCGTGAGCGAAGCCGTGGCCTAGTATAGAAATCGGCGAAGCAGCTCGATGCACTCCCCAACTAAGCGGATCGAAAAGCAGGAAAACCACCACATTTAGGGCGATGATCACACCATTGGCGATCGGCAATTGTGTGCGTTGGAGGCGAGTTTCTGAGATTTGCACCGGCAACGGAAAAAACATGGATGACTCCTTTGAAGTTGCTTGATATCACTGCCGCCCGTCTCCGAAGAGTTCTCCCGGGCACGGGGATTCGTAGTATGGGGCTCTTCACGAAAGCTGGATTGCCTGGCACGTCGCTCTCACTATGAATGTAGTCAACGTGCAGATTCTGCATGAAATTCTCAGCGTTTTTTAGAATTCTTCGCAACGCGGCCCCGCGATATCGGGGATCTTCGCAACCATGACCGTTTCCCGAGGAAATGCCGTTCTTGACACCACACTGATCTTTGTGCCACTATTTCTTGTTAGAATGCCAACGTAGGCAAACAGTCTTTTCAATTGGCCTGTCGATTCCAGCTGTACGATTCGAGTCAGATCTTCATCCCGTTGGCTAATGCTCACCCTTTCTCCTGGGGATTTAAACAAGTGGCGTTTCCAAACACTCGCCTAACCTTAATCCAGCGGCTTGCAACTCAAAGTGATAATGCCGATTGGAACGAATTCCTGCGGGATTATTGGGGCCCGGTTTGCCGTTTTGCGCAGTGGCAAGGTGGATTGTCGCACGAAGATGCGGAGGATATTGCCTCGGCGACATTCGAAGTGATATTCAAAAATAATTTGCTGCAAAAATGGGTGACTGATAGAAATGCGAAGCTCCGCACGCTGCTTTGCGTCGTGTCCCGCAATCTCATCTCAAACCATCTCCGCGTGCGCGAAGGACGCAAGCGACTAAGGCGAGATCATGCGGATCGTTTTGATGAACGTTTTGTGCTCAAAGACATCGACGTTCCGGCCGATCAGCAAGATCAGTTTTATGCGGGATGGGCGGCTGACTTGATTCAGCAGGTGCTGGACCAGTTGATGCAGGAATACCACGCTAAAGGGCGTGGTGACTACTTTCGCGTGCTGCATGGAAAATTGTGTGACCGCATGCCCATGCGTGAAATCGCCGAAAGTCTTGGCATGAGTGCAAGCACAGCGGAAAACTATTACAAACATGTCCGTCAACGGTTAAGCGTTCTGTTGGAATCCGCTATTCGTCAGCATGTGCGACGGTACGCTGCTCCCTCCGAAGTGGATGAAGAGTTTGCCACTGAATGGGCCGATCTCGCGAAACATTTGCGTGGCCAGGGAGGATTGGAGTCCACCATCGAAAAGATGTGGAGCGGCGAAGACGTCGATCAGTATGATTCACGGCAAAAGTCGCTCAACCGAGCAGTCGCGCAACTCGATTCATTAGTCCACGTTCCCCCAGCCCGGCCGTAACGCGGATATTCGGAATATACCAAGACATCAGCGCCGCGCGGTCCAAAACAATGACGGATTGTAGTCAAACGTTGAATTGAGGGTCGACGGAACAGTGCTTGGATAGCATTGTTTTTTGTACCTCGCTGGGATTCGTGCCACAACGATGTGGTGCCCAAACTCCCGCAGTGTTAACCGCTGTAAAAGTCTCTTCGTCGCGCAAAGAAGGTTTTTCTCGACTCCCCTGCCCCGCTCACGCCGTCACGTGCACTCGTTATCTGAACTTTCGGCGGTTAGTAGCTCCAATGTTTCTTTGCACAAAAAGATATTGGTTCAAGGAGGATTTAGAACGGGGAGAGGGGGATTTTATTTCAAGGCGACTATCACCCCACCGTGAATCAGGAGAACACTTCATGCACGACTCCGCCCCCTGTGACGCCCAGCGGGGTTTCTTTTAAACCGTGGTGATCGAAAATCAGCCGGTCGGAATCTAGGCCGGTTGCAGATAAGATGGTTGCGTGCAAATCGGTTGGTTTCACAGGGCGCTGCGTCACGACATAGCCGATCGGATCGGTTTCACCGATGATTTGTCCTCCCGTTACACCGCCGCCGGCAAGCCAAACAGAATAGGCGGCTGGCGAATGGTCGCGTCCTTTGCCTCGCCCCTCCATGGTCGGCGTGCGGCCAAATTCGCCTCCCCAGACCACGAGTGTGGAGTCGAGTAACCCCCGGCGTTTGAGATCTTGCAATAACCCGCCAATTGGCTGATCCGTTCGTTTGGCCATTCGTTTGTGATTTCCGGCGATGTTTCCATGTGCATCCCATCCGCCCACACGAATCTGCACAAAGCGAACTCCCCGTTCCACCATGCGCCGCGCGAGCAGACAGCCACGACCGACGGTGCTTGAAGCGTCGTCACCTAGTCCGTACAACTGCATCGTCTCCATGGTTTCGGAATCGATGTCAAACAACTCCGGAGCGGAGGTTTGCATCAGAAACGCCGTTTCGTAACTTCGAATGCGAGCCTCTAATTCGCTGTGCTGGCCGATGGAATCCATAAACCGGCGGTTCAACTTGCGGATCACTGATAATTCTTGTTGCCGTCGTTCGTTCCCGACCCCTTCGGGCATTTCGATATTTTGGATTCCCTGGTTCGGGTCGACGACGGTGCCTTGAAAGCGTGCTGGAAGAAATCCACTCGACCACCCGGCCGCTTGCGGATGTTGCATGCCGTCGGTGTGTAAGTTCATGGTAATGTATGCGGGCAATTGCCGGTTGGCGGTTCCCAGGCCGTATAATGACCAGGCCCCCAAACTTGGCCTATGCCCCGTTGCATCCCCGGTCAGTGCAACGCACTCGCCTGGACCGTGAATTGGATTGCGATGGGTCATGGAGCGAATCACGCATAAGTCATCCGCGTGCTTGGCGATGTTTGGGAACAATTCCGAAATCGGCAGTCCGCTTTGCCCATGGCGATGAAACGCCCAGGGAGAGGCCATCAAGTTTTTCAAACCGGCACGTTTGATTTTGGGGACAGTCTTAGCGATCGACTCAGGCACATCTTTGCCTGCCAGTGCAGCCAAATCCGGTTTGGGATCGAAGGTATCGACTTGGCTAGGTCCCCCCGACATGAATAATGAAATCACGCTGCGCGCTCGTGGCGGGCGATGCGGTGCCTGTACCGGCATCGCGGGAGCCGACTCGTCGGCCATCAATGCACGTAACGCCAAGGTCATGGCTGAGCAGCCGGTGGCCGTTAATACATTTCGACGTGTAATCATTGGGTTACTCATGGGATATAAAGAAACTCGCTGCAGTTTAATATCGCTAGACACGCGCTGTGCAAATCGGCCTGCTCAGCCAGAGCTTCGAGGTCCGTTAATTCCTCGGCAGTCGGTTTTCGCCCCAATGCCAGATGAAAGGCATTTTCCACTGATTTCGCCCGCTGGGCAAATGCAGTGGCGTTTTCTTGGACGAAGTGACTATTGAGCAACCACAAGGGTTGCAACGCGGAAGTGGAGACGCGGCGATGAGAGCAAACGGTAATACCATCGGCCCCGTCGAAAAGTATCTGTTGGACCGGCAGGGCGCCACGTTTTTGATGTCTATACAGACTGCGTCGTTTGGATTGTCCAATATCGCTGGGACCACCCGTTTCAGCGTCCAGACAGCCCGACACGGCCAGGATGGAATCGCGAATCGCTTCCGCTTCTAACCGCCGCGGCAGCCACCGCAACAGCATGTTGTTGTCAGGATCGGTTTCAGAATTATGTGGTTGGAACTGTGAGGATTGACGATACGTTGCCGAATCGACGATCAACCGGTGGATGTGTTTGGTGCTCCAGCCGCTATCAATTAATTCGCTTGCTAAGAAGTCCAGCAATTCCGGATGCGTCGGTTTGCTTCCTTGTGTCCCGAAATCTGCGCTCGTCTCGACCAATCCACGACCGAAATGCCATTGCCAGAGACGATTCACCCAGACCCTGGCGGTTAACGGATTCGCGGGATCGGTCATCCACGCTGCCAACTGTGATCTGGGTTTCTCCGATCGGTCGGGCATGGGACCGAATAACGCCGGCCAGCCGGGTTGCACAACTGGGCCGCGTGACTGCACGTCCCCTCGTAACAAGATGGCCGTCTCCATAAGCGGCGAATCTCCGTCGATGCGCGGGAGCGGCCAGCGCATGTTGAGCGGTGCGACCAGTGCTGGACGCTCTGAGGCGGAGGGTGCGTAGAACCCCCATGTTTGGGGAAATTCGGAAAGGGTCTTCCGCAATTCCTGAAAACGGGTCTTTTCGCTCTTGCGCATTCCATTGATGACACTTGTGGGCGTGACATAGATCGGCTCAGGATGTCCCTGTTTGCGTCGAACATTCACGATGCGGTCGTGGACACGATCAAATATTTGCCAATACTCGTCGATCAACGAGCGGACCGTTTCATCTTCGGCGATGATGACGTTTTCAGGTTGACCTTGTGCAAAGAACGCTTGGAAACGGTAGTAATCCCGTATTGAAACTGGATCGAACTTGTGACTGTGACATTGTGCGCATTCCATGGTCAGTCCCAGGAACACTTGCGCTGTCGTATTGGCTACGTCGACTAAAATGTCGTTGCGTTGAATCGACTTGTCCAACTCATTGCCGCTGTAGCGTGCCGCCGCCAAAAAGCCCGTGGCGATCACGCTTTCGTCGGACACCGGTTCCAATTCGTCACCGGCAATTTGTTCGAGTAGAAAGCGGTCAAACGGTTTGTCATCATTAAACGCGTCGACCACCCAATCGCGATATCGCCAAGCATGCGGCCGATTGCGGTTGTGTTGATGTCCGTTGCTTTCCGCCCAGCGCACGATGTCCAACCAATGCCGCCCCCAACGGGCCCCATATGCGGGACTGGCGAGGTAATCATCCATTGTCTGTTTGTTGTCAGACGGTGGTAAACCCGTTAGATCGAGCGAAATACGACGCTCCAGGGTTTGCGCGTCCGCCTCCGGCGCTGGTGTTAGTCCGAGTTCTTCATGCCGACGGGCGATAAAACTGTCGACCGGCGTCCGGACCCATTGCTGGTTCTTAACGTCCGGCACGTTGGGCCGACGGATCTTTTGAAACGCCCAATGATCGGTCACTGGGGGCGGCGTAGGCAGCAGCTTTTCATCCCAATCCAAACCCTCGTCAATCCATGCCTTCAGAATCGCTTTTTCATCGGCATCGAGCGGTTCGTCGTCTGGCGGCATTTCTCCTTGTTCTACGACTTCAAACAGACGACTTTTCGCGGCGTTGCGGACTACAGTTTGGTTCAACACTTCATCAACCAAGTCGAGACGTACATCCGATTCAGGCTCGTCTCCAGAGTGACACTCGAAACAGCGGGATTTCAGCAATGGCAGTACATGGGTTTCAAAATTGACGGTCCGTTGAACGACCGCTGGTTGTGCCGGGACCGATTTCTTTTTCGGCGGAAGATTGAGAATCGATTCCCATGTTGCAGCGAGATCGACGTCCCACACTTCGATCTGATCGCCCGCTTCTGTTTTTGCGCCGGTCGAGAAACCAATCCAATTCACAGCCGTGATCGACTTTTGACTATTTGTTGATGCACTGGGTTTGAATTCTTCGTTGTCTTGAGGATCCACCCAGAGATCAAAGCGGTCAAATGGTTCATCGTCGCCGGAGGCCGATTTCCAAAGCCGCCCGACAATCAGAAATTCGCGATTGCCTTGCAGCGCAGGCCCGAATTTTTCACCCCCCGACGAATAGCGGACCATGAACCGGTTCTCGCCTTGAGAGACATGAAGCCCCAAGTTTGGCACGCCACCGCTATGTGTCGTCGTGTCACTCCCTTCCGCACTGTCCAACCACAACACGAAAAATTCACCGTTGCCCTCCTCCGGAGTGTCGATGGAGTCAGCGTCATATTGAATACGAAACCGGACGAATAATTCATCGCTCGCAAACGGGGCGCGTAACTTCCGCCGCAGCGGATTGTTCCTGCTTCCCGTGCCGCTAATTTCGTATCGAGCGACGGCAAAGCCATCACGCTTCCATTGGGAACCTTCCAGTAAACCATCGGCGGCGCATAAGGGGCGCTGAAATAGAATGAAAAATGTGATTACGATGAGCAATCGGAGTGTAACAAGCATATGCGATGTTCCATTGAGTGCGGCGATCAACGGTTTCTGGGGCAATCTTCCATTCTAACCGTGACATTGGGAGATTGCACGCACTCAGCCTGGATTGAGAGTCAGGCTGGATTCGAAAACAAGTTGGACTTCCCCACGAATACTGGGCGCTCAATCAAGAGCTTATACTACTTGGGAGAAGGATGAAAGATGTCGAAGCGGAAACAACATCCTACGAAGCAGGACTTTCGGAGGAGAAGCGGATGTTGCATGACGTTCAATAAAAGCGACGGCGTTCTTTGCCAACGAAAAGAACTGAGATTCGGCTTCATCGAAAGGCATCGAGAAGAATAGCCGATCACGGTCTGCGTGCTGCAGCCAGTCTACGAGGGGCGCGTTCTATGAGTTTTTGCACGAAGAAAACAGCACGTTCAGCATGAGCCGCCTGGGGAACTGGCCGGACAATGCGAGAAAAGAGAGTTTCTTCGCGACGCTGAAGAAGGAGCGGATGTATCGCGCGGTTTATGCGACGAGGTCAGCAGCGCGGGCGAGTGTGTTTGATGGCATTGAGCGATTTGCCAACCGGACGCGTCGTCATTCAGCGTTGGGTTCTATGAGTCCGGAGCAAAACGCGGCGGTGGCTTGATGCTTGCTCGAACCTCACCGTCAAAGGCCATGGTCCGGGCTGGCCTTCCCGCCAAGAAGTTTGGGACAGTTGCTCTGTTTTATCTAACCCAATAGATGCGCCAACTCGTGTTGGGGAAGTTCACGAGTCTGACTCGAGACCAGAGTCGTTCCGTGCGGTGGACTTTAGTGGCCGATCAGCGATTCCTGTGAGCTAACTGCGACCGTAGGGTAGCCCCAGGAATCGTCCTCAACAGACACGGGTCAATCGTTCCGTTCAATCCCAATGGCTACTCTTCAAGAGTGTCGCTATCGTTCCAACGGTTGCGTCGGTATCGCTCGCGCTGTGATCGCGGACGTTTGAGCTTAGTTAAAACCTTTCGCCTTGCGCGACGAGTTGCCTGAGCGACAGCGGCCCATGGACTCTCGTCTTTCGCCGTTGTCGCAATTTCGCCAATTCCGGGCATTCGCACGCTGACGCGACACTGTTTGTCGACGCCACCACGCAGTCCGTTTACGTCGGTTAAAGCAATGTCGACGCGAGCAATCCGATGAGAGAATCGTGAAAACATCCGCCGCAATCGTTCTGTAACGGAGTCACGGAAACCGTTGCGTTTGGATTTGGACGGGGCGGTGATTGTAATGTCCATGGAAATCTCCTCATGGTCGAAATACGTGAGCCAGTCCGAGAATGTTGCATGTCGGTCAAATGTGTCAGACGACAACTCCATCGCGTTCAGGCTGAAACACAAGTTCTTCGATCTTAAACTGGATTGCTCCACTGGGCACTTGCCATTCAACTCGGTCGCCGACGCGGTATCCAAGAATTGCGGTTCCAATTGGAGCCAGCACCGAGAGCTTGCCTTCCGCGATATTCGCATCGGCAGGAAAGACCAACGTGTAGGTTTCAATTTCTTTGCTGTGCAGCTGCCGCAACCGGATGGTTGAGTTCATCGTCACAATGTCTGGCGGGATTTCTTCCGGCAGCAGAATCCGTGCGCTGTCCAATTCGCCTTGTAGCGACTGAAGGTAGGGTTTGTCGCTGAAAGTGGCCGCGACACCGCTGAAGAAAAGATTCTTCAGCCGTTCGTGATCTCCTTTGCTTATAATAATTTGCCGTTTGGTCACCATCGTGAAAATCCTGCCTAGTATGTTGTAATCGGAATCCAAAGAAAGTTCGGATAAAATAGATAGATAATGTGAAACAGGATCAGTGGAGTCACAGCAAGGACTGCCATCCAAAACACGGCTTTCTCGCTGAACCTCATTTCCTCGTCGTCTGTGACTGGAGGCAGTGAGTAGCGTTGGATTAGTTCCCGTCGCTTCCGTCGTTCTTTGATCAGGTTGACAGACATGATTCCACCTCGTTGCTGGAGTTCATGTTTGTAGCTAATGCAATTAGCGGACCATTGAATCATCGAACGTCGGTTTTTCGCTTCGTAGCCTCGAAACGACAGGAAATCGCAGAGGAACCGACAGTTTAAGGCGATCTCTGATCCTGTTTCCGGCTATACGGAGGCCGGAAGTGTCAACTGTGGGTGACGGTCGGAATCATGAGTAGACACTGTATTGCGAGCGTCATCGCTGGGAATATGGGGCACAACAAGCGCCAGCGTCGAACCGACAACACCCAGCAGCAACCGGGTTTCAGGAAATAATGGATGTTTGTCCGCAAACGACTTCGTTGCCTGAATCACTAGTTGAGCAACATGATAGTTGCGAGAAGTCGCGGATAAGACGACGCAGTTGTCATCGGTTAGATCAACCGAGAGGTCGGATATTAACCCACGCGTGCTGTGCTGTATTGATTCACGAAAAGCATTGAGCAGCTCGTTGTGTTCGCTCCATTGCTCGAGAGACATAGATACCATCCTTGTAAAAGAAGCGGAGAATGAGGTTCCTCTCTCGCTTCATTGCAAAGACTGTACCGCCGGTCCAAGATTTATGGACGATACTCGGTGGCATCCAGTCCATGTCGAGCCAGCAGTTTGTGCATCCCCTGGCGTGACAGACCAGCTTGGCGAGCGGCTTGCGAGATATTCCCGCTATGTTTTTTGAGCAGTGCCGTCAGGTAACTTTGGTCGGCGTTGTCGAGCGCCTCTTCCCGCGATATTTCCGCCAGCATGGAAACAGCCTGCGGCGTGGATGTTTGGGGTTCACGCATCGGCTTGGGGAGGTCAGATAATTGAATCGATTCCCCACGCGACAATGCAACAGCGCGTTCGATCACGTTTCGTAATTCTCGAATATTACCCGGCCATTCGTAGCGGCGAAAGCAGTCAATCACTTCATCTGAGATACCGGTGATACGGGCATTGTCTCGTTGAAATTCTTTCAGGAAAGCGTCCGCCAGCAGGATCACGTCATCACCGCGATCACGCAGTGGCGGCAATTCCATGTGGATCACACCCAGTCGGTAAAACAGGTCCTGCCGAAACCGCCCGGCGTTGACTTCTTCCTGCAAATCACGATTGGTCGCGCAGATGTAACGCGTGTCGACGCGATGGAGTTCATTCTTGCCAACCGGCGTGAAAGCCTGTTCCTGCACGGCGCGCAACAGTTTGGCCTGTGACGACATCGGCAGTTCGCCGATTTCGTCGAAAAACGCCGTGCCGTGATGACTCCGACTCAGTAAACCGTCCTGGTCCATGATGGCACCTGTGAAGGAACCTTTGGCATGGCCGAACAAAACGGACTCGAAGAGTGACTCTGGAATCGCCGTACAGTCGATGACTTGGAAGTTGTGTTCGTGGCGACGACCGTGACTGTGAATCGCCTGAGCGATCACTTCCTTTCCAGTGCCACTCTCACCCGTAATCAGCACATTGGTATCGGTGAGAGCGACCCGGTCAATGACTTCCAGCAGTTCCAACATCGGCTCACTACGGCCGAGGATTTCAGGGAACTTCGAGGAGAGTGTTTCAAAGTCCAGCTGATCTGTCGTTGGTTCGGAATCAGATGGCGGCGGCTGGGTTAAGGCTCGTCTCACGCTTGCCAACAGGTCTTCGTACTTGACCGGTTTGAGCAAATAATCCGCAATCCCCAGCCGAACGGCTTCAATCGCGGTCGGCAACGAAGGGACACCGGTAATCACAATCAGCGGAATATCCGGCCACTGCGTACGACCTTGTCGCAACAGTTCGAGTTTTAGGTTCCCGGGCATGTTCAAATCGGACAGAATCAAATCGAACGGTTCGCTGCGAAGTTTCTCCAAAGCGGCATCACCATCCGGAACGCATTCGCATACGTAGCCCGCTTTGCGTAACAATTGTCCGGTCGTCCGCAGGTACAGCGGCTCGTCGTCGGCGATGAGGATTCGCTTAGCCATTTGTTGTTCATTCATGGGTAGAAATCCGGCGTGGCAGCATGATTTTAACGCAGGCGCCTTTTGCACGTTCGTTCTCGATGACGATTTTTCCTCCCATCGCTTCGGCTAGGCTTCTCGAGACAGACAGGCCAAGCCCCATACCCTGACGCGTTCCAGTTTTTGTGCTGAAAAACGGTTCAAACATGCGGGCAGCGACTTCGTTTGAGATGCCTTTGCCTTGATCCGACACTGCGATCGTGACGAGATCAGTCGAGGTCGTAACGTCAATCTGCACCACAGCAGACGACGGCGATGCCTGAATCGCATTGCGGATGACGTTCAACAGAATCTGCCGTAACTCGCTTTCCCGCAAAACGACTTCCGTCGCACCAAGTTCTTTGTCAGGAACACATCGATCGCTCTGCGATTTGACCTCCACGTTTGATTTCTCAGCCATCGGTTCTAGCAACACGACGACGCTTGCAATCACGCGGCAAAGGTCGAATTTGGCGGGCGACTGTTGGCTGGGCCGATAAAGCTGATACATCTGATGCGTGATTGAACTGATTCGTTCGATCTCACCATCAATCAATTCCAGCAGTTCATAGTTTTCGTCATCGGCGGAGAGATTGCTTTTGAACAGAGCGAACGCATTGCGAATTCCGGCCAGTGGATTATTGACTTCGTGAGCAACACCGGCCGCCATCTGACCGAGCGCAGCCAGCTTTTCCATTTTCAGTCGATGCTCTTCAAGTTGAGCGATCTTTGCCGTTCGTTCTTGAACGAGTTGCTCCAGATGTTGGTTGTAGAGCCGCAACTCTTCACGAAATTGCTGACGCTCAGTGATGTCTCGCACGCTTGCTCGGAAGCCAAGATGCTTTTGCGATTCGTCATACATCGGTTGCCACGACACGGCTGCCCACCGCATCGAACCGTCGCGATGGAGAAGTTGAAACTCGACATCGTTTCCACTGCCCCCATTTTTCGCGTCTTGAAGAACGTTAGCCACCTTTTCACGGTCTTCTTCAGCGACCAATGCGAGTGGATAGTCCGGCATCTTCAAACACTCATCGCGCCGATAGCCTGTCATCCGTTCGACAGCCGCATTCAGCCACAGCAGCCTGCCGTCTGGTGCATGCCAACTCTCCCAGTCGTACGTGTAGTCCGCGATGGCGCGAAACACGTAGCTATCGAGTTGACGATCGGTTGTCTGATCCTGTCGTTGCTCGTTGAACATCCTGTTCATTCTATGCATGCCCTCATTGGGACTGCAAGAAAATGGCTAGCAACAACATCAACAACAAAATCAGCATTCCGCCCAGCTGTTTGCGCGGAGTCATTTCATCGAAAGAAGTGTGATGTTCGTTGCTATCATGGTTATCAGAAAAAGTCGTCGACATGATTCGGCTCTCCAGATCAAAAGGTTCGGAACGTCCGTATTGACATGTCGAACGATGAGAGCAATCCCTGTGCCATTCAGGAATCGGGCGAATCTGTCGCAATCTGTTCAGTGAAGTAGCAACCGTGGTCGGCAGTGTCAATTCGTAGCGACACTACTGTCTGACCGATATGCGCAACTGATTGGGCTACATTTCTTCATTAGCATTGTCCACATCGGCTCCCGAATGCGCAAGGGGCGACTCATCAACGACCGTGCCTTTCCATTTGGGGATCCGCTGTTGATGCGCGGCTCGGCCAATCATGTGTGCAGCCACCGGAGCAGTTAGGAACAGGAAGCCGATAACCAGAATGGCGACGGTGGTGGTTTCCGTGTCATTAAATCGGATGGCAGTCGCAAGTATTGTGCACCCCACGCCCAACGTTGCACTTTTGGTGGCACCGTGCATGCGCGTGAACAGATCCGGCATGCGCACAATCGCAATTGATGCCAATAGGGCGAAAGCCGTCCCGGCGACGAGCAGTATGATCGTTACGATATCGCTCAATGGTCAGGCCCTCGTTGCAGGTACCAGCAAAAACCGATGGTCCCGATAAAACTAAACAATGCCGCCACCATGGCCACGCGCAGGAAAATCACGTCGCCCGTTTCGATTGCGCTGACCGCAATCATTCCCACCAGCAATGTGGCGGCAAGATCTAGAGCGACTACGCGATCGGGTAGCGTCGGTCCCAGCACAAGTCGCAGGAACGCAAACCCCAGTGCAATCACCAACACAATCAGCGAAACTTGTGCCGTCACATTCACCAATGTTGTCGCCGCGAGCATCGGCGTGGCTAGGGTCAAGTCCGTTGTCAAGAAATTCATCGTCATCGAATCAACTCCAGTAAACGCCGCTCGAATCCGTTCTTGATGCTATCGCGAACATTGTCGGGGCTGTCGACAAACATTGCATGCACGTACAGCGTACGACGGTCTTTCGACACGTCTAGGCTCAGTGTGCCGGGTGTCAAGGTGATCAGATTCGCCAGCAAGGTGATTTCCAGGTCGGTTTTCGCGTCGAGCGGCACAGCGACGATTCCTGGTCGCATATATAACCGTGGCGTGATGACGTCGTAAGCGACCCGCAGATTGGACAACAGCAGTTGCCAGAGGAAATAACCAAAAAAACGCAGACCGACCGGTAATCTTTGGAAGTAGCGAGACGGCCCCATAATCGGTTGTGAAAACCACAAGATGCCGTATCCCAGGGCAAAGCCAACAACAAGGCTTGATAAGGAGATTTGTCCGTTCGCCAGTCCCCAGACCAGCGCCAGAAAGATGTTGAAAAAGAAGTAATTCATCGCACTGCCCCTTCGCGGATTGATGCCAGAGGTCCATGCGACTCAAGGTTCTGTGCAGCGACGGAAGCAACGTTTGTTTCCGGAACGAGAAACCCCGTTTGGCTCTCCGTCAAATGAGAATCCGGCAATACGGCTTTGATGTAAATATCTGGATCGAGCAGTTGTTCGGCAGTGGCGAGGGAAGCAATCATCACCGGTCCCGCCATCACACCGATTCCCACGGTAATCGTCGCCAGAAGGAGTGTTGGTCCGAACAGGCTAACTTGCTCAGTCGTCGCGCGAGGGTTTCTAGACGCTTTCACCCCCGTTCCCTCAGGCGTCGGTTTCCAAAAGACTTCGGCCCAGATTTTCGTCATCGAAAACAGAGTCAGCAGACTCACCATCAATGCCGCCGCGACGATGGCGTAACGTTCCGCCTCCAGTCCGCCTTGGATCAAAGTCAGTTTCGCGAAGAAACCCGATAATGGCGGAACTCCGGCCAGGGACATCGCGGACACAAAGAACAATGTCGCCAGCACCGGCGCCGAGCGATACAGGCCCCCAACCTCCGCCAGACGGCCGGTACCAAAACGTCGTTCGACGATTCCACCAATCAGAAACAGATTCGTTTTCACAACGATGTGGTGAATGATGTAAAAGATGGAACCAGCTAAGGCCAGCGGCGTGAACAAGGCAAGTCCCATCAGCATGTAGCCGATCTGGCTGACGATATGAAACGACAGAATACGGCGAATCTCGGTCTGAGCCATCGCTCCGAGCACGCCGGTCACCATCGTGAGCCCAGCAATCACTAACAGCAAATTGTGGGTGAATTCCAAATCGGTCACAAACAGCAGTGTGAACGATCGGATGAGTGAATAAACGCCAACCTTTGTGAGTAGACCGGCGAAGATTGCAGACACGGCGACCGGCGGAGTGTGGTACGACGCCGGCAGCCAGAAAAACAGGGGGAACACGGCTGCTTTGGTCCCGAAGGCAATCAGAAACAACATTGCGAGAACAGACACAATGCCTTCGTCTGGAAAGCTTCTTAGCTTCAGAGCGAGGTCTGCCATATTCAGCGTTCCGGTGGCAGCATAAATCACCCCGATGGCCGCCAAAAACACTGCGGAAGAGACCAGATTTAATGTAACGTATTTGATGGCTCCTTCCAGTTGCCCACGTTCGCCGCCGAGCGTCAGCAGCACGAACGACGAAATCAGCATGACTTCAAACCACACATACAGATTGAATAGGTCTCCTGTCAAAAACGCTCCGCACACGCCCATGAGCAGCAACTGAATGAGTGGATGAAATCCAAAATCGATGCGGCGGTCGTCAATTGTTGCGATGGAATACACCGACACGGCAAACACCATTAACCCTGCGAGCATCACCATGATCGAACTCAAACGGTCTGCTACCAATGTGATTCCAAACGGAGGGGGCCAGTTTCCCACCTGCAACACAAGGATTCCGTCACGGTCAACCAACCACATGAGCGCAGCGGCGGACAGTAGCAGCAGCGCCGAACCGACGACGCCGATCACTTTCTGAGCGGCAACGGAATTCCACGCCAGCAGCAGCATCGCCATCGTAGCTAGCGGCAGAGCGATCGGAAGTATAATGGCAACCTGAGCAATCATGTGTCGGTCGCCTTGAGTTGGTCCAAATCTTCCGTCCCCAAGGATTGGTACGTGCGGTAGATCAGAACGAGAGCAAACGCCAACACAGCGAAACTAATCACAATGGCTGTCAGGATGAGTGCTTGAGGTAACGGATCGGCGACGGTTGTCAGCGGTTGGGATTCACCGGCTGGCACAACGGGAACACGGCCGCGCACGATTCCACCTGCGGTAAACAGGAGTAGGTTGGCGGCGTGGCTTAGTAGGCCAAGTCCAATCAGCAGCTTGACGACGCTGCGCCGCAACATCATGTAGATGCCTGCTGCATACAATCCGCCGACAGTGATGGCTAAAACAATGTCCATGGCGCTTATTCTTATTCTTCGAGTAGTGAAAAGACAAAGACGAGTGTGACTCCTGTCACGACGCAGAAAACACCGAGATCAAATAGCAATGGCGTCCCAAGATGTAGTTCTCCCAATCCGGTGATCGTTGTTGATGTCCACAGCCCGGTGAGAAAAGGTCGGCCCAAGAATAACGGGACCAATCCACTGCTCAGCGACATCAGCAGCCCTGAACCAATAAGAACCCGCGGCGATACGCGTACCACTTGCCGAGCTGCCGCTGCATTGTATGTCATCGCGTACAACGCCATTGCACCGCTGGCCACCAAGCCACCAACAAAACCACCTCCCGGTTCGTTGTGCCCACGGAGAAACAGAAACACCGACGAGAGCAGCAGCAATGGCAATAGGAAGCGAATCGCTGTCTTTAGAATTACGGAATCCATGGTCATGCTCCCTCCTGTTTGGGAGTCAGACTCGAATCCGTCGCGACATCGTTAGTTTTCTCCGCACGGTCAATACGTTTGGGCGGTCGCAGCATCAGCAGCGAATAGACGCCAATCGCCGCGATCGATAGCACAGTGATCTCGCCCAATGTGTCCAACGCACGAAAATCCACCAGGATCACATTCACCACATTGCGCCCGTGAGCCTCTGGAACGCTTTGAGCGGCATAGTAGTCGGATATCGGATGATCCGACCGAACGGTCATGGCAAACAGCAACAACACCGTGATCGTACCACCTGCGACTATGGCAATCAGAGCATCTCGACCACGTGTGCGAACGGTCGAGAGACGACGGAAGTCCGGCAGACGCGAAAACGCCATCACGAACAGCAGCACGGTTAGCGTTTCGATCACGAATTGTGTCATCGCCAAATCCGGGGCGCCAAACAACACAAAAATGCCCGCGACGGAGTAGCCTACAATCCCGAGAGCCCCCACCGCCAGCAGCCATGTGTTCGCTCGAACGGCCACAACTGCCGCCATTAGAATCAAACCCACCAACATGACTTCATGGAGACGAAAGTCGAGTGGCATCGGTTTCAGGTGCCCTCGCAATTCGTCTCCCAGCGCCATCCATACACTGATTACTGTGAGCCCCACCATCGTGAGCAAATAGAATCGCAAGTATCCGTTTTGCAGGAGCGCAGTCTGCCGACGTGCCAACTGATTGACCGCTTTCAGCAGCCAGCCATACACCCACGATGGTCCATACTGCATGAAACGGTTGAGCACCGTGAAGACGCTTTCCAACCGCTGCCGCTGCCAGTACAGGGTGAATCCGCCTGCCAGCGTCAACAGTGACAACAACAACGTCACGTTCACCCCATGCCACAATGCCAAATCGACAGACACGATTCGTCCCGCGACAGCACGACTTCCAGCGGCTATCAATTCGCTGATGCGTGTTGGCATCAACCCCATATACAAACCCGTGATGCCAAGTGCTATCGGGGGCCCCCACAACGCCGGCCCCCCCTCATGTGCCTGTTTCGTGACCTCGGTTCGGCTTCCAAAAAACGGTTTGACACAAACCATTCCCACTGCGACGACCAAACCAATGTTCGACAACACCGACGCGATCAGAAAAGGGGCGTCCGCCGGGTGCTCGATCGCTTCATACCACGTCTCCTTCGCGATAAAGCCAAATGTAGGTAAGATCCCCGCCATCGAAATACCGGCCAGACAGGCCGCCAGAAACGTCCCAAGCATCGCTGAACGCAGTCCACCCAGGCCACGAATATCGCGCTGATGCACCGCATGGTCGACATTCCCGGCCACCATGAACAATCCGCATTTGTAGAATGCATGAGCCACCAGCACTGCCAAAGCAGCGGTCAGGGTCGCTTCTGTTCCAATGCCCAGCAGCATGGTCAAGGTGCCGAGTACACTGATTGTGGCATAGGCCAGAATCTGTTTCAGGTCCGTCGCCCGCAATGCCAGCACTGCGCCCATGGTCATCGTGATTGCACCCACCGGAGCGATCATCCAAAACCATTCCGCCGTTCCGCCCAGAAGCGGATGCAGCCGTGCAATCAAATAGACGCCCGCCTTGACCATCGTCGCCGAATGCAAATACGCACTGACCGGGGTGGGAGCCGCCATGGCATTGGGCAGCCAGAAGTGAAATGGAAACTGAGCCGACTTCGTGAACGCTCCGATCAGAATGAGAAGCAGCATCGGCACATAAGTCGAATGCTGACGAATGGCTTCTGCATTGTTCAGCAGTGTCGACAATTCGAACGAGCCACCCGCCGCTCCCAGCAGAAGCAAACCCGGCAACAGTACCAATCCGCCACCCCCCGTCACCAGCAACGCCTGCAATGCAGACACGCGGGATTGGGGGAGATCACTGTTGAAACCGATCAACAAGTACGAAGTGATGCTGGTCAATTCCCAAAAGATAAACAGCGTCAAAAGGTTATCCGCCAGCACAAGCCCCAGCATCGACGCCATAAACATCAACAGGAACATCCACAACCGTCCCAGTCGATTGTCGCCCTTTAGGTATCCGCCAGCGTACACTAGAACCAGAGCCCCAATGCCAGTGACCAGCAACCCAAATAGCAGACTGAGGCCGTCCAACCGCAACGAAATCGCCAGTTTCAATGCTGGCACCCAATTGACAGAAACCGACACATCCCGCTGCTGCATCACCAGCGGCCACTGCTTCAGGAGGAACACGAACACTCCTGCCGGAACCATCGCAAGACCCCACCCTCCGCGCGAACCAACAATGCGGTTCACACCCGGAGCGAGCGCAGCAGCGATTAAAATGGCCCACAACCAGAGAAACATCAACACTCCTGATAAAATCTTCAGGGACGGACTTCATAGTGTCTGTAAACGAAACGAAAAAAGCAATTCCCATGCCACTGGCCGCTACGAGACGTCCTGGCGACTCGAAAAACTGAACCGTCCAGTGAGAGCGGCAGTGCTATCACTGACGTGGTACACGACTTTGCTCGCGTTGAAATGTTAGAGAAACAGCTGACGAAAACAAACGCGTGGTACAGTCTGCATCAACACGATTGCGGCGAGGTCGCTTGGGTTCTGGTCACTCCTCTTGGTGACGAAACAATTGTTTTGGGATTGTACCGTTTAAAGTTTGGCATGACGATTGCATTTACGGCGGAACCGGTGTGAGTGATCGCGGGGCAATCGGCATGACATGCGATGTTTTCCGTTGAGTCACGAGCAGTCGAACTGATCTTCCCCACCCCTACCGTGTCAACAAAGACATGGAGATCATTGATGGCCAAGCGTCAACCAGAGATACGAATTGCGCGAGCGTACAATCCGCCGCCGGCGGATGATTGTTATCGAGTCCTCGTGGATCGCCTATGGCCGCGCGGGATTAAAAAAGAGAATTTGAATCTCGACCGCTGGATGAAGGACCTGGCCCCGAGCACCGACTTGCGTCGTTGGTTCAATCACGATCCACAGCGTTGGGATCAGTTCCGCAAACGGTATTTCAAAGAACTTGACGCACTGTCGGACAGCGTGTCCGAGATGTTAAATACGGCAGGAGAGCGTCCGATCCTGTTTCTCTACGGCGCTCGCGACGAACAACATAACCAAGCGATTGTGCTTAAAGAGTGGATCGAGAAACATGCGGAGGCGCTGAAATAAAACGAGATCAGGAATTGCGGCCATGTCATAAAAAATGAGAATTGCGACCTATTCGCCCGTTGAAAAACAAAAAACGTACGAGAGTTGGGGGGGGCTGGGGCTGCTATGTCCCCATCGAAGGGTCACGCAAAGCATAGGTGCCTTATTCGCAGCATCGTGACACAAGAACGCCCAAAGCATAGGCCGCAAGCAAAACAAAGATCATAGTGAACCATTCACACATCCTTTTGGCGTTGTCTTGAGAATATCGATTGCTCATTGAGGACTCCTTTTATGAACCTTTCATCCGACGGTCGCACCATCAACTTGAAGACAGCAAAATCTATGCCGTCACATGCCATGCAAGGAACGCGACTCGTTCAGGCCTACGGGATGAGATTGGACTGATGGATACGTGCGGTTGACAGCGATGGCCTGCCGTGCCTGCCCTGTCAACCCTGGGTGACAGTGTCGCGATCCATGGACAGATTTGTTCAGAGCAACGCGTAAAGTGTTCTCGGCCCAAACGAGTTATCATCCATGTTGCTCTGTTTATTTGTGTTTGAGGGCATCACCCCATCGCCCCGGCTTGGACTCGGTGGGTATCCTCAGTGGCACGAGTTTGACGATCGAAAAAACCTCTCGAAATGGGTAAGTATGCTCGGGTCTGCCCGCAGTTGCGACCTATTTCTGCCAGTGAAGCCGACGCGTCACGTCGCTTGGTTGAACGGCATTTTACATTTGATGGTCGAGACGATTGGTTCGACCACACGTTTGCAAAGCGAGACTCGCGAATCATTCATGACTCACCCATGGCTCGAATTGCCATTCGTGGAGAGAGCGTTTGACAGACAGCTCAGGCGTGTTGATCATGAGAACCGTTAACAGTATGCCATGCGTCCCCGAACGTCGGAACTTGGCGGATGTTCTCGGCGTCGTCCTGGGAGAGCGGTTTTGTTGATAACAAACGACCTTGGTTTACAGCATTTCCCGCCCAGAAGTTCTGTTTGAACTATGTCGTCTCGCTATGTGATTCTTGAATTATTCTGCTCGGATACAAACCATGATCAAGCGGGGAATGGCAGTGGTTGTCGTTGTCGCAATCTTGATTGGTGGGCTGATCTACAGTCAGCAGCGGCCCGAATTGCTGAAGGTATCGGGGTTTATCGAAGCGGATGATATTCGAGTCGGCTCGCGTATCGGCGGCGGGCGAGTCACTGCCCGTTGTTCCCGCCCGCGATGAATGGGGGAAGGCTGCGTTGGCGATCGAGATGCGAGCCCGACTGCTCTACAACCCTAATCTAGAAAGTTCGCACTTCTTTGTCCCCGGACTGGTCGGCATCATTTTGCAATTTGTCACCCTTTTCTGACCTCCTTCGCCATCGCACGCTACCACAAACAACTCGGATGATATGCTGTCATCGAGCAGGTCAAGCATAATGACACCGTGCGGTCCACTTTGCGAAGTGCCATTCACGACTCGTACGACTGGGGTTTAGAGTGCCGAACGCAGTCCAGAAGAACGCGTCAAACGGTCACAACTGGCGAGCTCGTTGCGTCGCAAGCACTTAATGCTTGTTAATCTCATCGGGTGAAATCAGCAGGTCACCATTACGATCAAGTCGCTGAAATGCCGGCTCGTCTCCGATGAATTCGCGGCTTGAGATGTCCCCATCTCGATTTCGGTCCATCGCAAGAAACCATTCCGGGGCATCGTACTTAACGGCCGCAAGCAGTTTTTGCGGTCGTCCCCGGCTGAAGATCATGCGGATTTGCCGGGGAACATCTGCGTGGGCAAAAGTGTCTGGAGGATACCGGTGGATTTCCTGCACGTTCTTCGCGGAGGATGCGATTTCACGTAGCGAAAGACGCCCATCAGCGTTGGTGTCGAGAATCTCAAACAAGCCCCGACGAAAGTCCAAAACGGTGACGAGAACCTGTCCAGCGGCCAATTTTTCTTGCAGCACAATCCATCGATCCAGTTCCTCAATTGTCAGTTGGCCATCGCGATTATGATCTGCAGCTGCAACGAGTGCCCGTAGGTCGGCCTGGTTTTTGCGTTCTGTTTCGGCTGCGTTTAAGCAGGAGTCGTGATTTGCATCTGCAGATTGAAACCGCGTCCGCAATTTTTGCGCGGCTGCTTCCAGATGTTCGCCGAGTTTTCCCTCGTCGCTACGTAGGAGGACACGCACCCGGTCTGCATCGATTCTCATGGTCGTCGATGTAAATGACTTGGAAAAATTGACCTTCATGGTCTGCGCATGGACTTGGACCTCATCTTTTTCCAGTTGGTCCGCCTGAAAACTGTGATCAACATCCATTGATTGAGGAAGGAACCGCAGGGGTAATTCCCGGATGACGGTGTGTTGATCGGCCCTCGATTTTGTTACGAGCCATCGATAGGCCCCACTTGTGCCGGGATAGTTCAAGCGGGGAAGAATCTCTTCAGGCGTAATCGTCTCGTCAGCGTTTACGTCAAGTGCGGAAAGTACAGTCGGCGCATTCTTCCATTCCGTGGTGCTGATCCTCCGATTGTTGTCATGGTCCAATATTTTGAGGATCGCCGACGTCAACGCAGTTGACGAGGGAGCAAGTCCCGCACTGATGGTCACTCCGCCGACGCCGCGCTTTCGATACCAGTCTGTCATTTCGATCTGTGTGATGCTTCCATCACTATTGGTATCTAGGTCCATCGGGGAATGGTAGCCGTGACCAAACTGCGAGATCGGATTCCATAACGTCTGCCTCAAGTTAAATGGCGAGGGGAGCCGCATTGCTTCTTTGAAGGTGAGTTCCCCGTTTTGGTCGTTGTCGTAGTAGGCAAACAACTCGGCAAAGGCGTCGTCCCAGATTGTGGAGAGCGGTTTGCCGTTAATTTCCACCGGAATGGCAATCCGCTCGATTGTTCCCCTGTCCCCGACCAACAGAAAGTCCACGTCAGCTGCGCGTGAATCGCTGGAAACTGCATCACCACCAATTGTTGCGATTGCGAGGAATATGCTGTAGCGAAACATTACAGTAGCTCCGTGATGACTTTGGCATCGGGATCGGCGATGCGGATCGGGCGGCTGACATTGGAGAGATTCTGCTTACGCGGGTCGATGTCGACAATTTTGCAGACCGTGGCGATCAGATCCGGCACCGTTAGCGGGTGGTCGACCACTTGGGTTCCGTCTTGGCTGGTGCGACCAATGGCTTGTCCGCCTCGAATACCGCCTCCGGCCAAAACCGCCGACCAAGTGTTTGGCCAATGGTCGCGTCCGCTGTTGCCGTTAATGCGTGGCGTGCGGCCAAACTCTCCTTGGCAGACGATGAGCGTGGATTCGAGCAAGCCACGGTCTTTGAGGTCGCCCAACAAGGTGGCGAAGCCAATGTCTAGCTGCTCCGATAGTCCTTTCACTTGCTCGAAGTTATTGCGATGGGTGTCCCAACCGCCGATGGCGAGTTCGACGAAGGGCACACCACGTTCCACCAGGCGGCGGGCGAGCAAACACCCTTGACCGAATGTCCCCCGTCCATACCGGTCACGTAGTTTGTCCGATTCGTCATCAAGATCGAAAGCAGACGCGGCCTGTGGACGCATCAGGCGTACGGCGCGATCCGTAGCCGACAGCAGTGAATCGACAACTAGGCTGTTCCGATTGTGGGCAAATCCTGTCTCCAGTCCTTCAAGAAGTTGGAGCCGCGTTTTCTGTGTCGCGGGTGACACACCTTCAATTCCCGATAGGTTGGGCACAGTGAGGTCTCCATTTTGACCTTCTCCACCGATGTTCAGTGGTGAGAATTCCGGGCCAAGAAATCCGCAGCCGACTTCGCTCAATTGCAAACTGGGAGCGATACTAACGAAACGCGGCAGGTCGGCCGAACGATCATCTCGCTCGTGTGCCATGATGGCACCGAATGCAGGAAAACGGATGGCTCCCTGGGGCCGGTAACCGGTGCGGAGCAGATGTGTGGCGCGCCGATGGTCTCCTTCACGGCTCGTCAAAGAGCGAATGATGGCCATCTCCTGCATCTGCCGGGCGAGTTGTGGCAGGTGTTCGGAAATTTGCATCCCTTCCACCGCTGTATCGATTGGCTTAAACGGCCCGCCATTTTTATGGCCTGGCTTGAGATCCCACAGATCAATGGTGGCCGGACCACCGGTGAGCCAGAGCATGATGACCGACTTTCCCGTTGGTCTGTCATGGGCTGTATCATCTGCCAATGCTTCCAACCAGCCGATACCACATGCTGCACCAAACGTACTGAACCGCAGCCAGTTGCGGCGACTGAGTGCGAGATGTTCCTCAAACATAGACTGCCTCCATTTTAATAGTCGTACGAGGAGATAACCTCACCATTGGCTCGCGTAAAGATAGCCAGCAGAACGAATAAATCGAGTTGTTCGGATAAAAAGCGAACTTGCCCGTCAGCAAACAGGAACTGCGCTCCCCCATTGTGAAAACTGTAAACCGCATCATCGTTCGTGCAGTTGATCGTACAGGGGCCGGGCCAGTTGCGGCCATCGGGCTGATGACCGTGGGCCTGGAAGTAGGGCGCACCATCCGCCCAGGCTCCAAAACCGCGATTGCCATACATGGGATGTGGTTGTTTATCACGGAAGACATACAGCGAAGGCACGCCGGCTGCTTCGGCGATCAGCAGCGTGTTCGATAAACCGTCGGTAACGTCGCTCGGTCTACACCATTCCTCTCGACTGAACATCCCTTTGACATTCGTCGATTCCGGCAACCATCCACGAGAGACGACTGCAGGGGACACACGGTTGCAGGCGAGATAGTCGAGCACAGCGCCGGTATAGGGCGCCTCGCAACGCTCAATTGTGCCTTGCGACACCCGTTTGCCACCGGCTGCAGGACATTCGAAGACCGGAATGTGGGTTTGAATGGCCTGAGCATTAGCGGAATCACACCAATGAACGGAGAAGTCGTATTGCGGGTGAATGGCCTCTCCCCCCGGCAGGTAAGGGAGAATAAACGACGTCCAACCGTGCGACTTTGGCACGCGCATATAGGCTGCCGGAAACTGTCCGGAATGACTGACATAGCTTTGTACTGCCACACCGATCTGCCGCAGATTATCTGCACATTTTTTCTGGCGGGCGATTTCACGCGTCTGCTCGACCGCCGGGCCCAGCAAGGCAACAACAAGGCCCACTATGCTGATGACTACGAGCAGTTCTACGATCGTGAATCCCTTGCGACGCGTGTAACGTTTTCGGCTGCTGAACATGGCATTCGCTTCGGTTTTAGTGGTTGGTGTTGAATTCGCTACTGTTGAGCAACGCCCAGAAAATGTCCGCCAGCGCTGCAGAGCGGTCCTCGCTCTGTTTCAAATGATCGGCGAGCGGCCTCCCCTCCCCTTCCGATGGGCGGCGCGAATACGTTGCCAAAAACAATGTCTCAACGCGTTCCTTGTCAGACAGAAACGGAGCGCTTTCTATGGCAACAAGCAGCGGTGTCTGGCCGGCTGCTGTGGCTTCGCCGGTCAGTGAACCATTCATCAACAACAGAGTCTGCACAAGAGCCCGTTGTCCTTCACTGGGACGTTGCACAAGAAAGCGTGCCGCAAATTTCTGACGTGGGTGCTTGCGGTAGCCGAGGTGAGTAGCCGTGACGTCCTGTTTCAATCCGGCAGCCGTTCGGAGACTGTTGTAGAGCTGTTCGCCGGTGAGTGAACGTGTTGGCATCTGTGCGAAGAGTTGTGGATCATCGACCAACGACGAGTCGCTCGATGAAACTGTGGACAACTGATAAGACCGACTTAGCACGATGGTCCGTACGAGAAACCGTAGGTCGAAGTCACTTTGGACGAAAGCCTCTGCAAGCCGATCGAGTAATTGGGGATGGCTGGCGGGGATTGCTCCAGAAAGATCGTCCAATGGTTCAATGAACCCGGTGCCCAGAAAGTTCGCCCACATTCGATTGACCGCGTTGCGTGCAAAATACGGATTCTCGCTGGAGATGATCCAGTCCGCCAAGAGTTCGCGCCCCGTGCCGACTCTGATTTTATTAGGCCACTTAACGGGTTTAGATGTAAAGAGTGTCGCCTCGACTGTCATCTCTGTGTCATCAACGGCAATTGTCAACGCAGCGTTGGGCTGTGCGACGTCGGTTGAAGGCCGAGTAAAAAACGCCGCTGTTTGCCAAAATTGCTCACGCGTCCAGCGGGCGAACGGGTGATCGTGACACTGGGCACAATCGATGTTAATCCCCTGAAAGGCACGGGCTGTGTTGGCGGCCAGGATTTCCGGCTTCATGTCGCTGACGGCGATGAATGCCGACGAGCCGATCTCATCGCCGTCTGGATTGATGGGAACCGCCATGCCGTTCACTGGGACACACAATTGCTGGCGTACCAATTCGTCAAAAGGAGCACGTTCGCGAAGCCGTCTTGCCAGCCAGCTTTCGTAATCAAAAATGAGTCGCTTGAATTCCTGTGTATCGGTCTGGGGAATCCACATCCGCCGTAAAATCGTCGCGGCATGATGTGCAAACTCCGGCGACGATAGAAGGCGATCCACCAAGCGTTCTCGCTTCTGCGGTTTGTCGTCGGCTAAAAATCCCCGTACTTCGGCAATCGTAGGGATACGGCCGACCAGATCGAGCGAAACGCGTCTCAAGAATTCGCTATCGCTCGTGATGACCGCCGGGGTTACTCCCTGGCCCTTCCAGCCTGCTTCAATCCGATTGTCGATTTCCACCTTGAGACTGTCCGCCTTGGGCGCATGTTCTGCTGCACTCAAGGTGGGAAGTCCTAAGAGCAGACAACTGCTAAGCACCCCGAGCAGGCATGCCCGGTCACGTTGCGACAAGTCGCTCATTATTCCAGCTCCCATGTGGGCAACTTGGGGTTAGACTCTTCAACGGTGACTTTCAGGACGGATTTGTCCGGCGTGGCATACCGCCCGCGCAGTCGGTCCGGGCTGGGACCGCGTGCCTCTGGGTTTTCCGGCCAGATCACGGTGACCTTGTATTCACCGGCAGGCGCACCATCGGAGGTGTCGTAGGTGGTCACGTTGAAAACGCCGTCCTCTCCTACGCGTGCGAATGGTTTATTTCCTTTCGTAAGCCCCACATCCCCCACAGGATGCAACAACACATACGCACCGTACGCCGGCTCCCCACGAACGGTCACATTGCCGCTGACCGGAAAGACTGGTGTCTCGACGTATTCTTTTTCGCCGGAGCATCCACCCAGCAGAATCAGGATTCCCAGGCAGACAACGAAATGCCGAGGCAAACCCGGCAGCGGACCCTTTTGAACAGACATGCGAGCACAACCTTCTTCTCAGCCAGCAACAGTCGACCGGTGACGTCTAAAATAAAACGAGTAAACACACAACGAACGATAGTCGTCAGAACGGCAACTGAATGACTTCCCCGTCATCCACGCTGATCATCTTCATCACGAGGTCAACTGGTATGCTTTCACCAATCATGTGAGCCGACCCATCTCCCATCAGAACGTGACTTCCGCCGGGGTGAAAAGAATATATCCCTTCCAGGTTGCTGCAATTGACGACGCAAGGTCCGAATTTCGTGAGCCCGTCGTGTGTATAGCCACTGGGAAAAATCCGCTGAGGTGCGGCCCACATACCCCACTCATTAAAGTAACTGACTTTCGAGCTATCCGGTTGCTTAACGCCTCCCGCCCAATAGTCCGGGCGTCCAGCCAGTTCGGAAACGGCAATGCTGTTGGTCAATCCATCTAGCACATGACGGGGCCGGCCCTTGTTGATGTGAAGCATCCCGGAACCGGAATTGGGCGTGATCTGAATGTCGTAATAGCCCACCAGTGCCTGATAGTCGCCCACCATGCTTTCCGTGGGGGGCTCACCAATGTCGTTGATGGTGCCGGCGGTGTCATTGGGAATCAGCCGAGCCCCGCCCGGTGTTGACGGACAGACAAACACTGAGACGAGTTGTTGCGTGGCGGCCTCGTTCTCACGATCCCAGTAGTCATAGTCAAAGTCGTAGTCGTTTTGCAGATTGGTCCGCTCCAGGAATGGCAAAATCAGAGTGCACCAGCCGGTTCGTGGCGTTCGCAATCGGCCGGGAGGGAACCGGCCATGCGTGTCGAGATAATTATGCAGTGCAATGCCGATCTGTTTGAGGTTGTTCTTGCACTGCGTTCTACGAGCCGCTTCTCGCGCTTGCTGCACAGCTGGCAGCAAGAGTGCAACAAGAATGGCGATAATGGCGATCACCACGAGCAGTTCAATGAGAGTAAATCCGCGCTGATTACGCATCGAAAGTCCTTTCGCGTCTCTGAAAGTCAATCTAATGGATATTCCGATCGGCGAAAGATGGTCTGTTCGCTTGCAAGCTGACAGCAAGTTGGCTGCGTTGGTCGGAATTTTGTCTGAAACAGGCGTACGCAAATATCGCGCCAAGTGTGCAACTCGGAGAAAAGGCCTGCGCACCGGTGTTTTTCTTAGGCGTCAAAACGTACGGTGGACAAAAAACCGCCAACAGATGTCAAATTTAAGCCGCTGCATTTCGTGTCGAATGACAGCATCAAGCGCCTCGGACCGCGCGGTCAAAAAACAAGGACGGTCGAACGTGGAAGGACGAAACGAGGTTGGCCCCAAGATTTCTTTGTAGGCGGAAATCATGCTGTCCACCCGCAGTTGAGACTGCAAATTGGGGGAGGCTTCACGAAACGCGCGCAAGGATAGCAATGGCGTTAAGATCGTGGGCGCTGGGCAATCAAGCGGCACGTTCGTACCGTGGGAACCGACCGCGGTGTCGTTCGCGGCAATTCAGTACGATCGTGTGATTCTCCGGCAATGGCTGGGTGATCGAGACTTGCCGACGTTTGCACTGCCGAAGATCACACCCTTCGCTCAAGCCCCACGCGTTTCGGAATGCCGGAATTTCCGCCAAGCCACGACCGGCAAACCACAGCTGCAGGTTTGCGAATTTCGCGAACAGAACCAGCAGCGGGGCGAAACCCCGTTCCACCTTGAATGAAGCCCTTCAAATTCAGCAGTTTTCTCGGGCTGTTCACGGCTATTGCTATACCGCTGAAACGCTCGCCACACGCACTTGATCGGTCGAAAGCGGCTCTCTGGGCGGATTGCCCCCTGCAGACCAAGAGAGGCTCGTCGGTGGCTTCAATTGAGGACCGGAACCGGAACCGAATCGAGGATTTCTTTGACGATTTTTGGACCGGAATCAATGTCGACTGCCAGTCGAACCTCCAAGATTGGGCCGGCGACATGTTGGATGTCATCAGGAACCACAAAGTCCCGGCGTTGAAGGTGCGCCCACGCCTGAGCGGCTCTTTGCCAGGTGAGTAACCCCCGCGGGCTCAGCCCGAGTGTGATGTCGCGATGGTTACGTGTCGCAGTGGCCAGATCAACAAGATACCGTTGAACGTTCACGTCTACACCAACCCCTGCAACGTGCTGCTGTAGCAATTGTAACTGAGCCGGATCGATGATTGCTTTCGAGGCTGTGGGGTTTTGTTCTTGAGGGCCGACATTCGCCGCGAGCATGGAAAGTTCACTGCTCGGATCGGGATAACCGATGCGCAATTTCATGGAGAACCGGTCGAGTTGGGCTTCTGGAAGTGGAAATGCTCCGTGGCTCTCAACTGGATTCTGAGTAGCGATGACAATAAACGAGTCACTCAGCGGGTAGGTTTGATTATCGATCGTCACTTGCCGCTCGGCCATCGCTTCAAAGAGCGCGCTTTGTGTACGAGGTGTGGCTCGATTGATTTCGTCGGCCAGCAACACATCGGAGAAAATCGGCCCTTCTCGAAACTCGAAACCGCGCGACTTCTGATTGAAGATGTTAAAACCGGTGATGTCACCAGGGAGCAAGTCCGGGGTACATTGTACGCGGGCAAATCTTCCTCCTATGACTCTGGCGACTGCTTTGGCTAAAGTCGTTTTTCCTAGACCGGGAAGATCGTCGAACAAAATGTGCCCCCGCGACAGGACGCAGGCGAGCACGAGTTCCACAATATCCGACTTGCCGATCAATGCTTCGTTGAGTGACAACCGTAAACCATCAATGGTGGATTGATATTGGCAATGGCCTTCTGTGCTCGGGGCCTCTTGATTTTTTGAATTCATGGTTTCTAGTTTAGTCATCGCTGATGGTCTCCTTGTTGGGCCCAAGAACGTAACTGTGGCGTTCGCAGATGCTGGATCGCGTTTCTGCAAGCATGGGCCGTTTGGTCACGATCGGCGGTTTTTAAAGTCGCGGGAGCATACAGAGCACGCTCCAAGATATTGATGAAAAACGATAATTGATTTTTTGATTCTTCCGACAGGCCTTGGGAGCGATCGAGGTACCATTGACGAACCGTCACTGTCGAAGGACGCGGTAATCCCGCCAACCAGGAGCGATACTCCAACATGTACAGGGTGGCTCGAATTCTGTGGATCGGATGCCCCCAACGCCAAAGCCGGATTAAGCTGATGAGGCCCCAATCGAGCCAAGTGAATCGGGTGTACCAAATCCCCAAAAGCACGAATCCTCCACTCATTAGCAGGAAAACATTCGCTTTCAGCCAGCCCGTTAAGGCCGCTGCAAGCTGAGCGAATTGTTGCTTCCAGGTCAAAACTTCCGGCGGTGGTTCGTAGCCGGGTGTCGGTTCGACAGCAACCCACTTAGAACCACCGACTCCGACTTCCACCCAAACATGAACGTCTTCCGGTAAGACGATGGTCTGCCCTCCGGCGCGGTCGTAGTTTTTAGGGTCAGCATAGAACCCGGTGACAAGCCGGGTCGGATATCCTTGTGAGCGGAGCATCACCGCTGCCGTGGTGGCAAACAAATAATCCGGGCCGCAGCCCGCATTCAGAAAATGATTCACCACATCATCGGTCGCTTCCGGAGCGGTTGCGAGCGGATCATGTGCGAAGTCCGATCTCAAGTGCGAAACGATCGCTTCTACCTGCTGCCAACCACGGGGAACACTAGCCGTCCATTCCGCAGCGAGCGTGGCGGCTTTTTGACTCTGAGGCGGAATCGCCAAATGCCGTTTTACTGTTGCGGACGCGATCGCTGCCCGTGATTTCCGTTGATCTTCACGAAATTTCCGATGGACCGGGAGATTCTTCGTGAAATCCAGTTCGCGTAAGCAATTGAGATTCACTTTGGAGGATTGGGTGTAGAGCACTGTCAATTGCGGGATCAAGTCGCGTTGAGGCATCTCCACGACTCCATCTGTCGACCAACCATAGAAATCCACGAGGTCGATCTTGTCGATATGCACAGCTGTGATTTGCGGAGGAGAGGGGACACGCTTTGTCTTGAGGTTAATGATTTTCACACCATGAGTTTCCAGACCACCTGGAATGGCAAAGTTCGCTGCAGGTTGTACTTGCACCCACGGCTTGTCCTCTCGCATCTGAAGCGAGAGATTGGAATGATTTAATTTTTCGTTAGAGTGCTCCCAGTCACGGCCGTTGAAGGTGTCGTACCGCTCGATGGCCAAGTGCAGCGGGACACGACCGACGACATGCAACAAAGCCGGGGCTTTGCGATCTTTGAGATCCAAATGTTTTCGCGCGACCATACGCCGAATGGTGGAAAATTCTTTCCCGCTCCGCTCCGTTTTCGCAGTGCGCTGGTGCGTGATTTTCATGTTGCCCTGCGGGAGACCTTTGGCGCGCTCTCGTTTTTTGGGAGGTTTCGGCGGCTCACCATATGTTTCGTTCATCATGTCGTATAAAGAAGGCATTTCGGATTCGAGAAACAAATCGCTTTCAACCGGTCCAAAACTGCTGGCGTCTTCTTGGGCAGCGACCATCGCGTCTCCGTCACCGACTCCCGAACGTGCCAAATCATTGCTGTCGTTATTTCCTCCGGAGGTCGGCATGAAACCGCCTAAAACATATGTGGCCCCACCGGTTGTGCCGAAGAGCACCGCCAGCAGCAGCAGGCCCCCGGCAACACTCGCCAACACAGACGAACGGACCGGGAGACAGCGGTCGGAACGATGTGAGGCGTAGGTATTGCTGACCCGCTCCCAATAACGAGCCATGAGCCACCACAGCATCATCACACCGAATAATCCCGCCAGAACAAAAACCACAGGCTGTGTACAAATGATTAAGACGTAAAGCGTCATAAAACTGCTGATCAAACAAGCGACTTGTTGGCAGCGACGCCAATGAGAATAAGCAGCAGCGATCAATCCCGCATTTTGCAGGGTCGTAAGCATCAGGGTTTCCGGGGCTTCTCCCAATCCGATGGCGCGAGAAAGAAGCTCCGTCAGCGTCGGCCACAACACCCAGCCTGCGATGATCGCGGGCGCAAATTTGATCAGCTTGTTCTTGGGGGATTGGTCTCCACGGAGGAACCACCAAATGCTCCAAGGCAAACCGACTGATAGCAATGCCGAAAGAAACAGCAAGCTCACCGATCGCGTGGATTCAAAGCGGGGTATCAATAAGGTGATCGCGGCCACTGTTGCTAGCAGCAGAGTCCCCGATTCCGAAGGTTTTTCAGAGAACGGTTTCATGTGCGATCGCGGCAATGGGGATGCGCCAGCTTTAGTTGGTAGACCAGTTGTCATGGCATTGCCTTTCCCATTGATGTCGAAGTTGTTGGGATGTGTTCTCAGAGACATCGAACCACATCCAAGCTTTCGTACTTCGGTCTGTGGATAGTGACGTTCCGGTGCGGTCTAAGTCGTATGCTGGGGTCTCTTCGTTGTTTTGTAGAGATGATCGTTGATCTAAAACGATCACGTGAAACGAAGGGAATTCGCTAAGCAGTGACGATTCACTGAGACGTTCCCAACCGGCAACAGTTGTCACAAACAGAGTCATTTGAGCCCGTTCACCTGTGGTGAGGGTAATGCTTTCTTTTTGTGATGCAGACAAAGGTGCAAAACGTGCCAAGCGATCGTTGATTTGTTGGATGCTGCCGTGAGCTGCCGGGACCGCTTGACGCTCATCATTGAGTTCACAACTCAAATCACAAGCGTGGCCATGAAACTCTTGGCAGAGGCTGGCGACGGTCCGCAGTCCCCAGTCGAGCAATTCTCGCTCTTTGGGGGTCTGATCGGAAAACGCCCAAGGATCAAGTGTGACGACAATCCTCTGCCGCGAGGCTGTCTGGCGCTCACAGACAATCAATCGGTCTTGACGTGCCGTATGTGCCCAATGAATCCTCCTTAGCGAGTCCCCTTCTCGATAATCTCGAGCGGAAAGAATATCTCCGTCGCTGCCCGCTCGATCCACAAAGGCTCCCACTGCTGAAAGTCGCTCACCTAGAAGGAGCGGCAAAGATTTCAAATCGACACAACGTGGCCAAACGATCAATTGCTCGTTTAAGACAATCGGCTGATGAGCCTGCCATAAACCGAAAGGAAATCCCGTACCCAACAACGGTGGTTCCAGCGGATAGACTCCCCGGCGAGGAGGCACATACTCAAAGGTGAATTGGGTTTTCGACCAACCGCTGACACTGGCCAAAGCCGTTGTCGCGGTTTCGCATTGGACTTCACCTGCGCTTTCGAAGAATCCTCGTTCAACCAACAACCCCCAAACCGCCCAAGGCCAACGATTGGTCACAACGAGTGTCACCTGTATCGAATCCTGTTCATGGCAGCGGTGTCGTTCAAACTCGATTTCAGCCGTCAATCCCCGCATCGCCAACCAAGGCCATGCCACCCCCAGCGCGGTCACCAACGAGACCACTCCGCAGACGAACCAGCCTTGTGGAACCGCAAAGAGTCCAATGACCGCCGAAGCGATCGCAGCGAGTACAAACCAGCCGATCGGTTGCTTAAGCCAGTAGACGTATTTGTTGGCCCAGGGACAATAATCGTAGTTGCCGACCGTCATGATCCGGTCGGTAACCCGGGATAGAAATTCCGACAGATTTCGGCTCATTCGGATTCCTTCATAAATTAGCAAGCAGCCTAAAACCGGCCGGCTCAAATATTTTTCTAACAACGCTGATTCAGAGAAGGCTGGTTCTGTTGTAAAACTAATTCAACTCCGTTGTGCGAAATTCTGAGCGACAATATCCGTAGGCTTTCTCGACATAGGTGATCATGGTCCGCGCTTCTTGAAAGCGGCCAGCCACCACATAATCCTCCAAAGTATCGAGACTGTAGAGAACCTCCTCCACACTCTCTTGCTGAGCTGGGGTTGGCTCTTGCCAGCGGATCAAAACGCTCGTTGTCAGCTTCTCAGCATGACTGCGCAATTGTTCCAAACGGCGTCGAGACTCCCGTGTGTCCTGATCTCGAACAGCGTCATAGGCGTCGACGCGAATGTTGTTCATGTCCTCGAACAAATCGTCGGTGGAGGGGTAATACAGGAATAAACCCACGACTCCCAAGGCCACCGAGCAAACGGCTCCGACGAAATAGAGCTGTAACGGGGTTAACCTAGGATTCCAGCGAGAATTGGCAGTCGTCGCGACCTCTCCTTCGTCTTTGCGCATAAGATGTTCGATGCTCACTCGGTCTCCCAGGATTCTCAAGACAATCCCCACCAGAGCCAACAATAAAAACAGTCCCAAACCACAGATTTGATCGATCGTGATTTTTCGTGAGACTTCCGACCAGACCCAACCGAAATGCGATTGTTCTGCACTGACAACCGCTAGCCGTGTGAAGGGGTCGAATGCGTGCGTATGATCAGCAACCGTGGCGTTTCCGCTGATGATGGTGCGATCTGCCGTTAATCCGATTGCAAGTGTCGCTCCGATCAATAGTGAGACAAACAACAGGAGCGACTTCACCCCATAGTCGCGGCGGAGCCAATTCGCGACACCAACGTTGGCTCCCGCTCCAAGAATGATCAGGGCAAAGGCCGCGCCCAAAGAGTAACCGTCCCGCACGATGTGCCCGAAGTGCATCATGACCTCAGTCGGGGTGACGTACACGGGAATCGCCACCAACCCCATGATGACCGGCGCGAAGACATTGTCGCGCGTCAATCCCGTCTGCAAGACGCCGTGAGGCAAGAAGGCTCCCAGAAATCCGACAGCCAGCAATGCTAAGCCGTAATCAATCGCGGCCGGCCCGACCAATGACCGAGCCGTCGTGCTGCCCATCACAGCCAGGCGATCAATACTGCGGCGGGGCGCTTGCTCAAGATCTTCCGGATCAATATCCCGTTTGTCGGAGACGACGCGATTCCAAATTAAGCCAATCCCGACGGACACCACGAATGTGCCCACCGCAAAATACAACAACATCACCGGCGCAATGTGACTGAGCCCGTAGACAATCGACACCGGGTTGAGCACCGGGGCTACCAGGACGAAACTCAACACCGTCCCGCTTGGTATTCCAGCGCGACGGAGTTCTCGAGCAACCGGCAACGCGCCTAATGAACAGATCGGCAATAGGACACCCAATGCCCAAGCACGAAAAGGGCCGGTCCAATGACCGACGCCTAGCAGGCTCCGCACGCGTTGGGCTCCTACCAAACCACGTAAAAGTCCGGCTGCTAAAACGCCCGCGACCAGAAACGGTGCTGCATCGACCATGGCCTCGGTGATTCTCAGCACCGCACTCCAAAAGGTCGTATTGAAGTCAGTCAGAAAACCGCGATAGCCGGCGCCGTCTGCTAAGATGGGTAGAAAGTTCATGGTTACTTCTCATCCTGATGGTGATGCTCATGTGTGCTATCGGAGTCTGCCTCCTTGCAAGAGATCGAGAAGCTGAAGTTCATCCGTTCCTGTCCCACCTTTAATTTGGGAATCACGATCATTAATTCTTCTGCATCTGGATAGACATCTTTTAAATTTGCGGAATATTTTAAGGGCTGGCCTTCGACGTCTTCAGCGGTAAACTGGATCTCTTTAGACTTGGGCCGCTTCTGACCGACTGCGTCGACTAATGCAAGAATCTCTTGGGCATCGGGGCGATAATCTTCAACACCACCGTCGTCGGATTCTCTCGCCACGAAGAATTGAACTTCGTCTGCAGTCTGCGGCATGACCTCCACGAAATAATGTGTCGCCCCATCTTTGTTGTGTGTATGGCCAATTTCGACCAGTTTGCCGCCGTGGAGCGGTTGGGCTTTGCTGTGGTCATGGGCATGCGAGTGTAAGCCATGATGTTCTTCGTTGTGGCTATGCTCTTCAGAGACAGGCTTGGAATTGGATTCTCCATTCTGGTTGGCTTCATCGACCGCTGTCCCACATCCGCAAACACTGCCGCACAATGCGATGATTATGCTCAACTGAAACTTCAACGCGCGCATCTTTCCTGCCTTTCTGGATTAAAAAATTCTGCTCTTACTCTCGAACCACATGGAGAGGGATTCATCGAATGACTCTTCCATGAATACAAGCACGGCCTTTGCGGCAGCATTCGCTGGACGTAAGTCGATGCAATTGCGGGGTCTTGTTGGTGAAACATGACAACACGAACTGCACAGCGACGCCGTCATCCCAAGCTGAGCTTGGTCACAATCTGTATTCGGATTGACATCAACGAAATGAATTGTGCGCGCAACAAAACACCGCAGAGTGAAACTGCTGAACAATTGGCGGTGCTTAGAAATTGCGATTCAACTTAGTCGCGTGCTGCTAGCGAGCAACATGGCGGAGCACGGGACCGGCAGCCGGCCGGTTTGAAAAGCGGGCGATTCGGCTGGGCGAGATCATCAGTGAAATGCACGATGCCCAAGGCCGATGAAAGGGTCACAATCGTGCACAGGCTCTGCGCTTGGCAAAGCAGTTTACAGATGGCACAGTCAGAAGGATCGTGCTTCTTCGGGGTGGGCGAAGGAGCTTTGGTTGGATTTTCACCCGCATGGCTGTGTGAATGCCCATGGCCGTGTGAGTGAACGTGGCCGTGGCAGCATGTCGAACTGGCATGCTCACAGCTTGCCTCACACTGTCTGCAATCAGCTGTCGAGCAGTGCAAATCATGCAGCGCATTGCCGCACGTTACTTGCAGGAGAAATGCCAGCAACGCCGCGATGGTCACAAATTGTCGAACAAAGTGTACCAAGATTTACCTTCGAACCAGGACGCCGTAAAAGCGCAATGGAAATTGCCGAATCAACTCATTATCAATGGTACGCTGGCGACAGTCAATGCGTTTGAGGTGTGTTTGCAAATGTTATGCAAAAGCATCTGTGGTGTAGGGATGCGGCCCGCTTTGTGGAACGGACGGCCGAGAACCACTGGGAGAAATCGAGCAATTTACCGGCCCTGGCCGCGGCTTTGCCGTAAACCATCGACGCCTGATCCCGGTTTGGGCCGCCACTGACCTCCCCAAATACACTATTTGGGGGGATTTCTTGTTGGAAAATACGACTTCGTCAAGGTTCAGTTCGCTCTGCCACACTGACGAAGTCCGCTCACCTGTGGAGTGCCGGCTCCACGATTGGCCCCGTTTTCACGCTGCGATCGCAATCGAACGTGGTGATCTCAGCGTATTTTCGGCCGCTATCTGGAATGGTTCGCCCTGTGAGAGTGTGACTGCGGCTTGGAATCGCCTCGGAGAGGGCCGATCTCGCGCCATCAATTCGGCGAGAAATTTGCCCCAGTTGAGGCCTTCGCAGCCGCAGGAGAGGGAGGCAGACTGTCGAGCGAAACATCGAGATTTAGAGATCGACCGCCGTCTGCCTCAAGAATCCGGCAATGTGCAAAAAAGCATCCGCGTTCTCCTCGAATGATAATGGATTATTGCTATGATAAGGACAATTCCATTCCATTTATACTGCGAGTATTCTTCGAAGATGACTGAAATCAAGCGACTGTTAGCTGCAAATCGTAGTGAGATTGCCATCCGGATCTTTCGGAGTGCCCACGAGTTGGATATCCAAACCGTGGCGATCTACTCTCATGAAGACCGTTATGCCTTGCACCGCTTCAAAGCGGACGAAGCTTACCAAATTGGTAAACCGGGCGAGCCGATCCAAGCTTATCTGGATATCGATGCCATTATCACCTTGGCAAAAGAGCAGAATATAGACGCAATCCACCCTGGCTATGGATTTCTCTCCGAGAATCCGCAATTTGCTCAGGCGTGTGAAGATGCGGGAATCATTTTTGTGGGACCGCGTGTCGAGACGCTCAAGCAATTGGGTGACAAAATTTCAGCACGTGTCGTCGCCGAAAAAGCGAACGTTCCAGTACTCGGTGGTGGCGGTGGAGCGATCACTAATGCTGAGCAAGGACTGCGGTTCGCGGAGCAGGTCGGATTCCCAGTTATTCTCAAAGCAGCTCACGGTGGTGGCGGGCGCGGCATGCGTGTTGTACGTGATGCCACAGAATTTGAACAGGCTTTCGATCAGGCTCGGCGGGAATCACTCATCGCCTTTGGCAGCCCAGACATCTTCGTCGAAAGATTTATTGAACGGGCACGGCACATTGAAGTGCAGTTGCTCGGCGACCAGCATGGACAACTGGTCCATCTCTATGAACGCGATTGTTCCGTGCAAAGGCGGCACCAAAAGGTCGTTGAGATCGCGCCAGCCCCCAATCTGGAGACAAGCCTGCGCCAGGCGCTCTGTGATTCTGCTGTGGCCATCGGTCGAGCGGTGAACTACGAGAACGCGGGAACTGTCGAGTTTCTCGTCGACGCGGATACCAACGATTTCTACTTCATCGAAGTCAACCCACGGATTCAGGTCGAGCACACGGTAACCGAACAGGTCACCGGTGTGGATATCGTCAAATCTCAGATCCTTATCGCACAAGGGGCACAGCTTGAGGATCCCGCGATCGATCTGCCGTCTCAAGAGGCAATTGCTACCCACGGTTTTGCCATTCAATGCCGCGTGACGACAGAGGACACAGAGAACCTCTTCATGCCGGATTATGGCCGAATCACCCATTATCGTTCCGCCAGCGGTATGGGAATTCGCCTCGACGCAGGTACGGCATTCTCCGGAGCGGTGGTTTATCCCTTCTACGATTCTTTACTAGTGAAAGTGACCTCTTGGGCCCGTAATTTTCCGGGTGCTGCACATCGCATTGAACGCTGTTTGCAGGAATTTCGTATCCGGGGTGTCAAAACCAATATTCCGTTCCTCATCAAGCTGGTCATGCATTCCACTTTTATTGAAGGGAACTGCACGACCACCTTTATCGATGAAACTCCGGAGCTATTCGACTTCCCGCCGCGAAAGGACCGGGCCACAAAGTTGCTCGCCTATCTGGGGGAGATGATTGTCAACGGCAATTCACTGGTGAAAAACCGACCGCAAGCAACGCGACGCATTCCTGCCCCTCTGCCCAAATTTGAATCGACGGCGCCGATTCCCGACAGCATGCGGCAAAAGTTTCAGCGACTCGGAGCCGAAAAGTTTTCCAAGTCATTGCTGGAGCATAAACCGCTGCTTCTGACTGACACGACGTTTCGCGATGCCCACCAATCGCTGTTGGCGACGCGGCTGCGAACCTATGACATGCTGCGAATTGCCGATGTTTATGCACGGCATTGTCCGGAACTATTCTCACTGGAAATGTGGGGCGGAGCCACGTTCGACACGTCGATGCGTTTCCTCAAAGAGTATCCCTGGCAGCGGCTTTCCGAAATGAGAGACCGGGTGCCCAACATTTTGTTTCAGATGTTGTTGCGAGCCTCCAATGCGGTGGGCTACACCAATTATCCCGACAACGTGGTTCGAGAGTTCGTCAAGGAAGCCGCGGGAGCTGGCATTGATGTCTTCCGTGTGTTTGATGCATTGAACTGGGTCGAGAACATGCAAGTCGCGATGGATGCCGTCATCGAATCGGGTGCGATCTGCGAGGCGACGATTTGCTACACCGGCGATATTCTTGACCCGCACCAAACCAAATATGACTTGAAATACTATGTCGAGATGGCAAAACGCCTGGAAGGTATGGGAGCTCACATTCTCGCCATTAAAGATATGGCGGGGCTTTGCAAACCGTATGCGGCGGAATTGCTGGTCAAGACGCTGCGTCAAGAAGTCGGCCTGCCCATCCATTTCCATACCCATGATACAGGTGGGGTGCAGGCGGCATCGCTCGTCAAAGCGGCAGAAGCCGGGGTCCACATCGTCGATGCGGCGCTGGCTCCGCTCTCCGGCGGAACGTCGCAGCCGAATTTGAATACGCTCGTCGAATCAATAAAGTTCACCGATCGCGAAACCGGTTTGCAGTCGGCTCGGCTCGATGAAATTGCGGATTATTGGCGCGCGGTCCGTGAATTCTATACACCGTTCGAAAGTCCCGTCCTGCCGGCCGGCAGCGATCTTTATCAACATCAAATGCCGGGCGGTCAGTACACCAACCTTTATCAGCAAGCGCGCGCTTTGGGTTTGGCCGATCGTTGGAGCGAAGTCTGTCGCATGTATGCGGATGTCAACCAACTGTTCGGCGACATTGTGAAGGTGACGCCTACATCGAAGGCGGTTGGCGACATGGCACTCTTTTTGATATCGAATGAGATGACAACCGAAGATGTCGTCTCTTCAGATCGTGAGTTGGCTTTCCCTCAATCGGTCGTCGATTTAATCAGCGGACGGATGGGCCAAACGCCGGGTGGGTTTCCTGCCAATGTGCAAAAGCGAATCTTGCGGGGGGAATCACCTGTCGAAGGACGTCCCGGTGCGAACCTTCCCCCGGCAGATTTTGAACAGTCCCACGAGAAGCTCCAAGAAATTCTGGGCCACAAACCGACACACCGCGAAGCTTTGTCACATCTACTCTATCCAGAGGTGTTTGAAGATTTCGCACGTCACGACCAAACCTACGGCGACACGAGTGTCCTGCCGACACCAGCATTCCTCTATGGACTGGAGCCGGGAGAAGAGATCTCTGTCGAAATCGAACCGGGCAAGACACTGATCATTCGCCTGCAAACCGTCGGTGAGCCGCACGAAGATGGGCGCCGCACGGTTTTCTTCGAACTCAACGGTCAGCCTCGTGAAGTCACCATCACCGACCGGTCTCTGGAACCCGATGCCCCGCGTCGTCTCAAGGCCGATGCCAACGACCCATCGCATGTCGCGGCCAGCATGCCCGGTATGGTCGTGAACATCGCCGTTCAACCGGGAGACGCCGTTGCCAAAGGCCAGAAGCTCCTCATGCTTGAAGCGATGAAGATGCAGACGATCGTCGCTGCTGAACATGATGGAATCGTCGGGGAAACTTTAGTACACAGCGGAACTCAAGTCGAAAGCGGCGATCTACTGATGACCGTAGAACCGAAGGAGTGATGGACGTCGATTCAGGAGGAGAACTCCTGACCGCGGCAGCAGTCTTCCCTACAAGTCGTTTCAAAACCCTCTGGCGCGTCTCACTGACACTGTTCTGAACGTTTCTAGAACAAACGCAACCGGGTTTTGAAACTGGTTCTAGCTCGTTGGCTGCTTGACGACAGAGAATCTATATGCATCCATGATCTGAATGTCGTGCTTGGATTGCTCTGTAGGGTTTGCCACAGGTGGGGCGAATTCCGCCAATGGACATCCGCTGTTTGACGTAACCAGCTTATTCAAATACCACGGGCGTGAATGGAAGTTCGTTGGTGGTACGCGGTTTGAACCGGCCCCGCTGAATCGCTTTGAGCTTGTGTCGCTCGGCGCTCGGGTCTTTTTCTGTCATCGGTTTCAAGGCCCGGGTAATAAAACGAAAGACTTCTGGATAGCGCCATTCTTTCGAGCGACCGACATGCGCGGCACCGCGATGCAAGTGATAATCGTGTTCAATCGCTGCGTCGAACAACAACCGGTGCAGCAACTCCACGGAGCGGAAGTTCCCGTTTGCGTCTTCATCGCCGACTTCGATGAGCAATTGCAGGCCTGACTCTCGCAGTTTCTTCGGATGATCGATGACCATCGTCGGAGGATGGGTGCTACGCCAAAAAGTTCTGTCCACGGGATTGCCAAAACGGGATCCGTGATCAGCCAAGACCTTCGCGTCGAAATAGCTGATGTCCCAATCCTCCAGCTTTAGCACAGCGGGAAAGCCGGGGGCGATGGAAACCGCTGCGGCGAACATTGTCGGGTGCCGAAATGCGATCCTCAGCGTGCCCTGCCCTCCAAATGAACTCCCCCCGATCACGGTTCCCGATCGGTCCGGTAGGACCTGATAATGTTCACGCATGTATTTTAACATCTGATCGGTGATAAACGTGTCCCATTGGTTTGTGCCATCCAGCCAGTCAATATAGAAGGACGCACCTGTGACCGGTGCCACTACGACACAAGGCAAAAGATCTCCGGTCGCCCAAGCCTTCTCGATGTAGGACCGCATGTGCTTTCCCAGGACATCTTTCCCAGAGGTTCCGCCATGCAACCAGATAAACAACGGGAAAGGCTGGGAAGCCTGTTGATAGCCTGGCGGTAGGAGCACATCGACGGTGGCGGGGCTGGGGACGAGTGTGGATTCCAGCTTGAGTTGCTCCATTTTGCCGGGCAATGATGTTTGCGCGCTGCAAGTAGAGGCACTCACGCCGAGGATCACGAACAGAATCAGGTATCGCATGGACTCGCCTCGATGAAGATGAATTTTGATTCCGACGCAGTTCACTGGTATCATTCGCCGAAACCCTCGTCATTCCGCACTCTGCAAAATAGAGGAGCGCATCCGTCCGGTCAATTGTTGCTACAATGAGCAATGTTTATCATCCGTTCAATACGGATCATGGCCTGCAGGTCGGTTGAGAACAATCATTAAACCGCACTCAATTTTTCCAAATGGAGGTGCTGATGATTATTGGACCGGACGAAGTCATCGCTTGCCCAAGATGTCGTGAACTGGCGAAGTACCAATCACTGATTTCCGGAAACACGTTTGGTGCGATCTGTTTTTCTGACGGTAAACAAATTGCCCCCATGTTGCCGAGTCCTCCTGCTGTTGTGAACTGCAGCCAATGCGGCAAATGTTATTGGCTGAAAGATGCATTAGTCGTTGGCACAGTCGAGAGCCCGACGGATGAAATCGATCCCAATTGGACTCAAGCTCCGATGATTGAGGAACCCACTGCTGAACAATACTACCAAGCAATAGGAGACGGATTGGCACAAAACATTTCGGAGGAGAGAAAACTCCGAATTCTTGCGTGGTGGCGAGACAACGACTACGACCGTGGTGGAGAAGCCGAGGACGAAATTCAACGTAGGCCCCCATCTTCGCTGCGCAATAAAAACCTCGAAGCACTTATAAGACTCGCATCGACCGATACAGACGACGAGAAGCTATTAAAGGCCGAAATGTATCGCGAACTCGGTGACATAGAGTCCGCGAAGCAGTTGCTAGATCAAGTCGAGGCTTCTGAACTGGCATACGTCGTGGACGAAATTCGAAAAATGTGTGAAAATGGTGAAACGAAAGTCAGGATGCTCCTACCATAGCGATGCACGATGAATCGATTACCAATGCCTGTCCGCCATGCTTGATTGCGCTGTTAAATTCTGCTGGGAATGTCTGCTCACAATCAAAAAGGATGTAGCGGAAAGTTGACTGTAGGCTACCAGGCATCTGTTCAGTGATGTGCCCACGGATTGTCGATTGGCGTACGCGGCCATATTGTCGTAAGCGATTCATTCCAGAATCGACTCTTTGAGGTCGCACAACATCTGATGGAGAAGTCTGAATCATCAACTCACCAGCGGCGGTTTTTCAAATCAGTCGTGGCTGGTGCGGCAATGATATCATCACCGGTTTGCGCCACAAAGATGCGGTCTGTCGGGCGAATTTTTCCATCGATGTTCACAACGTCTTCCCCGATGGTTCCAATCCTGCTGACGTGAAGCGTTATCGATCTGCGGGGGTCAAGGCATATGACATTCCGCTTCCCGCACTGATCGCGGCTGATGTGGACGGTTTGATGATGGCCGGCCGCTGCATCAGCGGTGACTTCATCGCTCACTCCAGCTACCGCGTGACTGGCAATTCTGTGCCCATGGACGAAGCCGCCGGCTTGACGTCGGTAGCGTCCCTCAAACAGGGAGTCATGCCACATGAACTCTCCTGGGACACGGTCCAGAAGGCTACTTAACATAGCCGGTTCTAGGTGCGGACTGAGGAGGGGATAGCAACTCGGTCTTTAAAACGAGGCTGTTTGATGCGTGCTGGATTCTGGCTGTGCTTTGAATGAAGAGCTCAACCCACGCGAATCTATCCTATTTCCACGTAGGCAGGGCCTTTTTACAACTGCTCAAATCTGACTTTTCCCGCGATCTTTCTTCGAAGCGATGCAAAGACGACTGCTATCCATGCAGCGCTCGATGGGCCTTGCAAAGAAATCGCAGCGACAGATCTTCACGGATGGAACTCGAAACCAACGTCTTGCTGCCGTCAAAATCCAGAGCCTCGTCCTGCTGAGCTTCGACGGTGGCGGCGAACGCTTCGGGAGAGATGAATTCCTCGAGGCAGAAGCGGAGGATGCTTTTTCGCAGCTTGGAATAATCGACGACCGGACAGACCGTCAGAAAATACACAATCCGTTCGGCGGCCACAGTTTCTGCCGGTCGGTTCTGATCGTCGATCCATGCCACGCCAACTTGGTCAAGGAGGCCGTACAAGTACTGCAAAACCACCGGTGCCACAGAAACGACTTGGTCCAACTCTGCAAGAACAGACTCAGGTTCGGAGAGTAGTCCGGTAAGAACGGGGACAATAGCGGAACGGACATTGTTCGACGCGTTCCAGATTTTTGGCATCTCCTGCAGGAGCAATCGAATGTGTATATTTCCTACCGTGGGGAGTCCTTTGATGCCAGCCGCGAGTTCCGTTAAGTAGTCAAACTGTATGAGTTCGCTCCCCATTTCAAGTTGGAAGCTATCGAATAATGCGATTTCTTTGCGGCAAGTCTCAAGAATTCTAGCGGCATCCGAGTTTTGGCTCCAAGCGGCATGGTTGGCAGCTGCAATCGTCAGTCGCACCCATTCCATCGGAGAAAAATCAACGAAGGTTGTGCGATGAACAATAAGATCTTCGCGTATGACCCGCCAATTCTTTGCGGTCGCAGCATGCTTCCATCGCTGACGCAGTAATACCGATCGAGAATTGGCCGGAAAGTTCTTGAGAAATTGCCCGGTTTTGTCACTGAGCGCGAATCTTGGTTCACAGATCAGTTCTTGCCGAAAAAGTTCACGCAGACATACAGATCCGTTCGCTCGTGAAAGGCCATGCAACAACCAGTCGGCCGGTTTTCGCCGCGAGTCGAGATCAGGATTGAGAATTAACTGCCAATAGAGGGCAGCAGCAGTCGTTTCCGAAGGATGCTGTTCGTCAGCTTGAATGAGACTACGGTACGCCTCAACAACACGCTTTTCATCATGGTTTGCGAATAGCCCCCCAACATCCGGGGCGTGTTTGCGCCCTCCCCTAGCGGAGGGTGGTCCATTCGAACCGATTGGCGAATCGAAAGATCGTTTGCCGTTGCCGTTACCGTTTCCACTGGGCGAATGTTGATAGGACGAACCGTCATGGGACCAGTTTTCACTTGACGGGTTTTCATGAGAGGGATGCTTGGGGGGAACCTGACTGCCGAGAATCGCTTTGAGTCGTTGATAGGTCTCATGGATCCGTTGGAATTGCTCTGGATGAGTATCGGGGCGAAAGTGGCGTATTAGTTGGGAATAGGCTCGGCGAAGTTCAACACGCTTGGCATTGGGCTCCAGCCCAAATAGCTCCCAGGGATTGAGCGGCCACTGCGAGGAGTCCTCGGGCAGAGAAATATCAGTCATGGTTGAACCTTCCCCGCGTTGCGCGCTTTGAGGGGCTGGTTCGTATCTAACTCTTGTACACCCTTTGCTGCGGAGTTCTTGCCATGCTCGCGAAGAATGGTTTCGTTCGTGGAATTGACCAATTCAAGGATTTCCTGGAATCGATCATCCGCCTGCAGGTGCTTGAGTGCGGCTGAATTGGTCATCATCTTGGAGTCCACGAATCCCGACATCACGGCAAAGGTCAACGTTCGAAATATCTCGCGCCGAAGATCGTCCAAGTCCGCGGGGGCATCGATGGGGTCAGCTTGTTTAATAAGAATCCCGTCGGCGACTGCAAGTCGTTCGGAGATTGTGAACAGACGGCGGGCATTGGATCCGTAAGGCATCGTACTGGCACCGCAAAAGGCTCTGTGCTCCAGCAACACGCTCACTGCATCTTCGGCCAATCCGTTTTTCAGAAGCGCATGACTGAAGTTGTGTAAGTTGATGTCCAGGTATCGCAGCGCTGTCTCGTTCTGCGGATCCATTCTGACCGCTTGTCGCTGAAATCGAACGGCTGACTCTAAATGGTCGCGAATTTCGTTGGCCGCATCTTCCTGATTGAGCTTGAGCGTAAGATTGTTTAGCAATGCGCCGAGAATGCTGAGAGTCTCACTCGATGCACGGCCTGCCTCAGCCAGTGGCAACGCAGCATCGATACCGGTCTGGAAAACCTGGCGAGCATCGTCGATATCGTCGGTCGCATTACCGACTGTTAGGCACGTGAGCACACATTGCCTGATATATTTCTCGTTGTCGGGATAATCACGGGCCAAGTCTTTGAGTAGTGCGAGTGCTTTTCGTTGAAACTCCTGTTTGTCGTAATCCGGTGGATCCATAAAGCTCTGCGCCGGCGCGGCGTCGTCAATATCGACTTGAGATTGCTGCGCGCCGAGTAAGTAAATTTGGGCAAGTTCGTAGCGGATTTCTTCGGTCGCAGTTCCGTTGGTAATTTGTCTCTCCAGATCCGGTATTCTACCCAGTAAAATTATGGTGGCGAATGAAGCTCTCAATTCCTTTTGATCCATATTCGCTGCCGGTGGCAATTGAAAGTTCGGCATCGTCACAGAAGGCACATAGGGGCTCTGCCGATTGGGCCTCCTTGGTCGGTCGCTTGCGCGAATGATAAAAATGAAAATTGAACCCACAAAAATGGCAAGAAACAGAATAGGCTTCAGTGGGAGTATCTCACCTCTGTTCGCCTTGGAGAGTCGCAGTTTATTTCTGCGTTTCTTTGCCGCAACGGAATAGGCATGCTGAGCTGAGTCGAGTTGGGCGATTTCGTCAATGAATCTTGTGCCGAGGTGACTTTGATCGCGGGCTTGGGCTGCATACTTTGAGAACTGAAGCTGCCGCGCACAATTCGCCCACGTGTTTCGATCAAGACGCGCGATCTGGACCATCTGTTGCCAACGTTCCGCACGCTCTTTCGGTCCGAGGAACCGCAGTTTCAAATCCCATGCCGCAATGGCGTAGGCTGTCGGTTGAGATGGATCTTGTTCTAGACCCGTCAGATCTGCATCAAGTGCCGACTGAATTTCATCCAGTCTGGCGCGCAAATGCGGAAGACGTTCCGCTCGCAGATACAGGTCTGCCAGTTCGTCGGATAGTGCGCTCTTGTTCTTTAACCGCTCCTTCAGTGGGATATCACAACAGCGTTTGGCAAACGCACGCACGGCCATCACCTCGGCCTGTTCGTCCAGCCAAAGTGTCGGCCGTGGATCAACCGCTGCACCGGCGAGCACGCGAATGGCCATCGATGTGTGTTCGTTGGGCGCAAAACCTGTATTAACAATCCGCCGGCGAATTCCGCTTTCGATGCCCTCCTCTTTGAGCCCCAGCACTTTCATCGCCCATTTGTCCCGCGGCGACGGTGGTTTCGGGTGAGCACCTCCTGGTTCAGTCATCGCAAGACCACTCCTCAGGTGATTCGGGATCTGCCGTATCTAAGAAGCGTAAAAGATAGCTTGTTGCGAGTTCGATTGTTGTCTTGTCCTGCGACTCAAGTGCTGATTCGAATGCATCGAGAAGTTGATCGAGTTCGCCTCGAGCGGTCAGTTCGAGTTGCTCATACACCCGTTCGGCCCGCTTCAGTAAATATCGATTCTGCTCCTCGTCGCGGGGGTGTGTTTTTAACGCCTGCATACGCTGCAGTGTTTGTTCAATTTCCCCGTCGGACAACTCACCAGCCAACTGGGTAATCACGTGGCTAAACATCTGCCCGGTTTCTAAAATGGTGGCCTCAGCCTCCAGGACACCGTTCATGTCGTAGGTGAAGCGGATCGACACCGATTCTCGCGGAGGGCCGGATGGAATGCCCACGACTCGGAATTCACCAAGCTGTAAATTGTCTTTAACCATGCGACATTCGCCCTGGTAGATCTCGACTTGGATTTCTGTCTGATTGGCGTATATCGTGCCCACGTTATGCACGCGACTCACGGGAATTGTTGTATTGCGTTCGATAATTGGAGAAAAATAGCCTGGGCGATGCTCGGTTCCAAATCGTTTGGCGATTCCGATTCCCAACGTAAAGGGGGCGACATCCGTAACGACGAGATCTTCGAGCGCCGCATCGCGCGCGATCAAACCAGCTTGAACCGTCGCCCCGATTGCCACGACTTCATCGGGATTCAGACGGCATTCGGGATCCTGCTTGAAATAATTGCGCACATATTCACGCACTGCCGGCATTCGAGTCGCACCGCCCACCAGCACAATGGCGTCGACATCACGCCGGTCAAGACCTGCATCACCCAGGGCACGGCGGATGGGGATATCCATTCGACGGACAATGTGTTTCGTCCAGTCTTCATACATCTCACGCGTGACGCGCTCGGTTGTGGGAACCGGATTGAGTGTCCCATCCGTATCGGGAAATGGCACTTCGACGACCGTTGTTCTTGCTAAATCGCGTTTTGCCGTCTCGCACAATTGCGTCATGCGAGCGACCAATCGTGGCGCATTCAATTCTGCTTGCTCAAACACATGACCGCGTTTCTCAAGCAGTCGAGCGACAAATGTCGAGGTAAAGTCTTCGCCCCCTAAGAAGCATTCGCCGGATGAGGCGCGAACTTCCACGACACCTTCGAACTGGTCAATAATCGATATGTCGAAAGTACCGCCTCCGAGATCGAACACCACAGCAACGCGTTCCGACTGACTGTCGTGCAGACCATAGGCCAAAGCCGCTGCGGTTGGCTCGTTCACAATACGCGCGATACTGAGCCCGGCAAGTTCACCGGCACGAATTGTGGCGCGACGTTGGTGTTCATTGAAGTAAGCCGGAACCGTGATAACGGCCTGCTCGATCGATTCGCCGAATTGCAGCTCTGCATCCTTTTTCAAGGAATTCAAAACCAACCCTGACAACTCGATCGGAGTAAAGCTTTGGCCCGCAAGTTCATAGACACGCTCTGTTCCCATGGCCCGCTTGAATGCCGAAGCACACCGTTCAGGGGCCACAACCTGCAACTCCTTGGCCGTTGCCCCAACCACCACGTTGTCTTCCATATCGATCCCGACAACCGACGGGGTCAATATTTGTCCCAGTGCATTGGGAACCAGTGTCGGCGCACCGTCAATGATCGTTCCTAAAGCCGAATTTGTCGTTCCCAGGTCGATTCCGACTATCATCTGTTGGTTCCTGATTGTTCGTTGCTGCGACAGACAGAACTCCCGAATAAACCAATCCGATTGTACCGGCCAGAATCGTCGTTGGAAATCGGATTATAGGATTGGCCCTGCGAACGGAACTCTGAACCGGGGGTTATGGGCTAGCCAGCAGTGGATTTATCGCAAAGCAACAAAATTGAAGAATCTTGGAAGTAGCGGAAGATCCGTCAAGCCAAACCAAGTGCTTGATTTTGTATTAAACAAGGCGGAATATGCCCGGTGGGGGAAAGAGTTGGAGGAATACGCACGGAACGGTTAGATCAAGGTGCTTTTAACCGACACGACATTCGATCAGACAACGCGGATGGTAGGAGAGACTATCTTCGAACTTCGCGATTGGGCGAGTCTTGGATGGAAAACTTTTAATCCGTAATTTGATATACGAAAGTCGAGCTAATATATGAGCGGCAGCCAGCAGGGTAACGCAGATCACAACATCGATGCGGCGGCAGTGGAAGGTATCGTAGAGAAAGCGCATCGCCGAATTGCGGGATTGCAGAAATCCGAAGCAGATCTGGGGGTAACTAACGATCGGCGACAAGGATATTTAGTTGACGCTAAAGATGCATTTCATGCTTTATATGTGCTTGGCGATAAAAAGTCTGCTCGAGTATGGGCAGAGCGAGGCGTGGCGTATGCGCTGGAGTTCTTTTTTGGTGTGTGGCGAGATCAAGTCCCGTCAGGCAATGGGCGTAACCAGCCGCCCAACCGGGAGTGGCAGGATCGATCCCTCAATTGGGTAGAACCATTGGAGGAAGCGTTAGTGCTAGCGACAATATTGGAGCGCTGGGATGATGTGCGTAGGCTAGCGGAGTTCCCGCGCGACGATATTAGTGAGAATGACGGTATCGTTGCAGTCATGGATGCTTGTTGGCTTTACCTGTGTGGGGTGATTCGAGGACGTGATCCCCAGGAGCTTGAGCCGTTTCAACAGAGGGTGATTGATCAAGGGCGAAAACGGGACAAGCTGTTTTTAGAGTTTGTCAAAGCACTAGCCCGAGGTGAGGGCGTTGCACTGCAGCAGGCAGCCGACGAGTACTTCAAACAGTTTCTGCGTGTTGAGACGAGGAAAGACATGACATCCTTTGATTGGGACGGCACCATTCTCGTGCACTATGCGACACATTTGGGTTACGACTTGCAAATTCCAGAAAAGTATCGCAAATACTTTGTAACTCTTTCGTAACATTGCCGAATAAGTTGTGCCCCAACGAAAAATGAAAAGAGCTGCCGATGAGCATCTGTCTGACCGCATACATGCTGGAGTTGGAAAAATTGGATTCTATTTTGGGGTCGAGTGCCATAGACCAAGATTTACAAGAGCGACTCCAGCAGTACGCCGGCAATCAGCAACGGATGTTTGTGGGTCAGGATTTCGCGCTATTGGTCGAGCAATCTGCATTTCGTCTGCTAGCGGGTGAGTTCGCGAATGCGGCACACGACGATCTGATTCTCGAAGGTTTTGAAGCAGTGTGTGCGGTGATCGGCGTCCCGATTGGCGTGGGGCCATTCGCCGGATGCCGGTTCGAACTATTTGAGGAGTGCGGCCAAACAGGTGAATGGTTGGCCGCACGGGGCTGCCCAATTTCAAAAGTCGCTACCGCATCGGACATCTATCGGCAGATGGGGTATATTCGACATTCGGAAATGCCCGGATTATTGGCCGAGGTGACGTCACGTATCGACGGCACGGATGATATTGTCGAAACCGAAGTGATGGATGCATGGGAAACCTTGGAGGATTGGTTTACCAAGGGCATAGATCGCAAGCTAGATATAATCAGTTTTCAGCACTAACATCCCGTTGCCCTCCTGCCTGACGCACATGTAACACTACGATCCTTGGCAGTACCCGCACCGTCCTCGATGCGGCCGCGGCGTTCGTACAGCTCTACGCCGACACCGCCTACGGCAGGGCCATCGGCTTCGACGAAGCCGCCGCCCTGACAACCCGAGTTTACAGCGGCGAAGCCTGGGACCAGTTCAGTCGGCTCAATTCAAGTTGCATGAGGTTTTGGCGACGGTGCCTCTCTCTGATTGTGCGATACGATGCTGAGATGAGACGCTGGGAATTGTGGTGAAATTCGCGAAATAGCCCTGTTTCTCGGTTCTGCCAATAAGCATGCCATCCGCGTCGGTCACGCGCTGTCTGGTCGTTATCCGCTGCTGAGCATGACTTCCGTATCACGCAACTTCTTGACAATCTGCTCCGGCGGATGCCGCTGGCGTGTTTTCTTCACCGGAGAAACTTCTTGCCCACGATCAGGCTGGTAGATTTTCATGCCCTCTGCAACAGCTTTTGGGGAGCAGGCCACTTTGACTGAGTGCGGGACCGGCAGTCCGTGCGAGGGAAGAATGATTGATCTTCCCCAGGTGGTTGCTTAGGCCGGACTGTCATAATGCTCCATGTCGGCCTCTCCACCGTAATGCCGATATTTTCTCGCAGGCTTCCAAACGTCAATCTAACCGGAAATAGTCAAACCCATCATTATTTGAGCAACCACTGTCAGAGACATTAGATTTTTGTTGAATACAATTGCTTCCTCCCGTACATTGCTTATCCAGTCAAATTTTATCAATTCTCACTTTTTCATTTTGGCTATCAATACCTCCACTTTCATTCTTTTATTGGAACTATAAACAAAATGACAAGAACTCTTTTTTCAACGATCGAAACCGCGGTTGAAGCGACAGCAAATGGGAAAGCGCTCCATAGTGTCGATTCAAAAAACCGCGATAACCTCGGCACGCATTTCATCAACAGCGAAGAGCTGAGTCAGTTTGAAATGCTGCCATTGCCCGGACCCTCGCCGCAATTGGCATGGGAGCCGATGGTTTCGTAGACCAGGGACAAGAATGAGCCCTAATTTGTAAGTCCCGTTGACCATCGTCGCTGCTGTCACGGGAACTGTCGTCATGCACAGTCGCTGACAGTTCGCTGGATGTTCGACGCGACAAGCTGAGCGGAAGGCCTCACTTGTCTCGGGCTCTCCCGACCGCACGTAGCGAAATCAGGCGGATTATTGTTGCGTACCGGGTAGACGGAAGTCGTTGTCGAGCTTTGCCGAATGGCAGGACTGCCTGTTGCGAGCGTGATCTTCGAAGTCTGAAAGCCGCGATGTCACCGGTCTGGCGTGCCGTTCGAAACGGACTCAAACCACGAAACAAATTGAGCTTCATATGATCCCGATAGATGACTTGGTATAGTATTGAGAGCGAAATTCGTCAAATCCAATGCAATTGGAAGACTTCACAATCCCTTCAAAAGTGCACGTGAACTGGAATACCGACATGAACAAGGGAATCCAACACATCACACCATCGGGCATTACAAATAGGGTCCGACGAACTCCGACAAACAGCGCGCTTCCTGACGGAGAGGTAATCACCATTGTCACAAATGGTGCCAACGATGAGATTGCGGCACAAGCCGCTCTCCGACTGGGACAAGAAGGAATCCCGGCAAAAGTGGTTCACGGAAGGTATGTTACGAATTCCGAGTCTCACCGGCTCGACGAGACAGCGGACGGGGTCAGTGCATTTCTGATTCTTGACCCGGATTACGAGGGAACCGCAACGGCGGCCTCGCTGCCGGACATCTCCAACAAATCCAAATCGACCCGCACTGCAAATAAGCTGCGACTGGACCCTGCTCCGGCTGACAGTTTGCCACCGCATCGCTCGACTCAGAGCCGTGTCGACAGGATTGTCCAAACAGTGCGTAGTTTCAAGCAAAAGGATCTCCCCCGTCAACGGGTTACGCCTGACGCCTACAATCGGTTTGATTCCTCCGGATCGGGTCGTGATCCAATCTCCAAAGAATTTCGGAAGCGGCCGGAAATAGGGGAACAGTTCGAATTATCGGAAGACTTGTTGCAACGAGAACTGGAGTTGGTCAAGGCGGCGAGACTCAGCGAAGAGGTCGAAGCGTTTTTTGACGTCTATTCTCAGGTCGGTGCCCGGACGCGATTTTTGTGGCAATGGTGTGTCCACGGCGCGGAGCTGACGACGATCTCCAACGTCGCGCCGCAATGGCGACGTCACGTATGTGACACAAAGGTTTTGTCCATCATGCTTTGCGTGCTCTTGGACGACGTCGCTGATGAACAAGGCAATGAGCCGCTGCTCGAAGCCTTGATGAAAATCATCGAGGGGCAGCCCGCTCCAGCGATGCAAAATTTTTCAGCAAAGGACCGTAAAACTGCTGAGGTTACTCAGTACTTGTCCCAAATATACGAAAGCCGAATATCAGAATATCCGCTACACGATGTGTACAAACGATTACTGGAATTCGATTTGATGCAATATTTCAACACGATGAGGTACTCCTGCCTGCTGAACGAGAACCTCAGTCTGCTCAACGTCACCGAACACGAACTATACTTGCCTCACGCCATGCACATGATGAGCTTCTCGACACTGGACCTGATGTGCACGCCAGAATTTGACGTGCACGAACTGGGACGGTTCCGGGAAGCAATTTGGCATGCCCAATGCATGGGACGCGTCGGTAACCTGCTTAGTACGTGGGAACGCGAGATTGAGCAAACCGACTTCACGAGTGGTGTTTTTGCTCGTGCAGTCATCAAGGGAGACCTGAACGTTGACCAGCTGAATGCCAGTGATGCCCCCGCGATTGAAGCGGCCATCCTCGGCGGAGGTCACGAACAATATTTTCTGAACCGTTGGCATGAACATCGAGAATGCCTCAAGACGAAGCTCGCTGAGATTCATTCGGTTGATTTACACGGATTTGTCGAAGCTCAAGAGCGATTCTTTCGGATGCACTTAGCCTGCCGGGGAGCGATCTGAGCATTGAAGTCGACCGGTTGGTTCCGGTGGCAAGAGATTATCAGAATGACTGAGTGGCTATTAAAAAAGACCGGCGCTCACTACATCCTGGCGATGATGATTTTAACCCGCCCGATTTGCCTCATCGGTGGTGGGCTAACGATCTATTACATCAACCTGACGATGAATCTCGATGCACGCATTTTCCATTTGCTCATCGCCTATTCGTCAATCTTAATCCCGGTAGCGACCGCGCTGACAGTATTCATGGCGCTGCGTGAGACACGCACGTTGCGAAAAGTGCTCGCGCAAATTTCTCGCAAAGAAGAAGTCGATGCAACCGAGGGAAAACAAGCCGGTCGCGAAGCGGTGGTTTTTTCTAGGGTTCACCATAGTCGGGAAGCGGTCTATGTGACCCTTATCTGCGTGGTGCTGTTTTGTGCCCTGCTGGTGTTTCTCAACCAAGCCCCCTTGAAGGTGGCAATTCAGATTTCTTTCGCCGGATTCGTCGGCATTGCATCCGTTTTGATGGGGACCTTTTTTGCAAGCGAACGCTGGATGGTTCCGGTGATCAACTTGCTGATTCGACGGGGCGTGGCGATCGATTACGCCACGATCCCGGTCGGCAAGATTCAATGGCGGATGAACATTTCGTTCGGACTGACCATCTTGGTGACCGCACTGATGATCGGTGCTTTGGCGAATCAACGAGCGTGGGAGATTTCAGAAAATCCAGGACAGGCAGCTAACGCAGTCACAATCCTGAGAAGGCACACGTTTTACATCACCATGGCAGCGTTTTCGGTCGGGCTGTTTCTCTCGCGGATGCTTGCGAATTCCGTAGCGTCTCGCATCGACATGCTGATGACCGCGATGAAGCAAGTCCAAGATGGCACGCTGTCGAAACGCGTCCTGATGACAGGAAATGATGAGATTGACGTTCTGGGACGTCAGTTCAACTTGATGGTTGGAAAGCTTCAGCAAGATGATTACACAATCCGGGACCTGAACACCAATCTTGAACAAAAGGTACAGACTCGAACCAGTGAGTTAGAAATCGCTCGCGCTGATGCCGAAGCCGCCAATCGCTCAAAAAGCGACTTCATCGCCAATATTTCGCATGAATTGCGGACGCCCCTCAACGGGGTGATTGGAATGACCGAATTGTTGCTCAACACGACTTTGAACACTCAACAGCGCAAATATGCGAAGGTAGCCGGAATCTCGGGAACCACTCTACTGCAACTCCTGAACGAAGTTCTGGACTATTCAAAAATTGAAGCGGGTAAACTTGAAATTGAAAACATCGACTTCAAGCTGTTGGATGTCATCGAACCCGTGTTGGAGATTGCCGCACATCGCTGTTGCGAGAAAGGCATTGCACTGGCCAGTTATGTGGATCCAGCCATTCCACTCACCGTGAAAGGCGATCCGGGACGTGTGCGGCAGATTCTCAACAACCTCATGAACAACGCGATCAAATTCACCGAACAGGGGAGCATCGTGTTGCGCGTCGAGTTGGATCGTGTTGACGGTGCAACCACAACGCTTCGCTTTAGCGTTGCCGACACCGGAATCGGAATTCCGCCCACTCGATTCGATCGATTGTTCAAATCGTTCTCACAGGTCGATGCCTCAACGACTCGCCAATACGGCGGAACTGGCCTGGGATTATCGATCTGTAAAGAGTTGTGCGCGTTGATGAAGGGGCACATTGGGTTTGAAAGTCAATCCGGCGTCGGATCGACCTTTGCATTCAGCATCCCCTTCGAAAACGTACCGACCGCAAAACTCAATTTTTCACAGGTCGCTGCGGATCTCAAAGGGCACCGAGTGCTCCTTGTCGAACACGACGGCGTCGCCAGGACCTTGCTACACAACCAGTTGAAGGCCTGGGGCTGTCTTGTCGATGCCGAGTCTGCCGGTCATGCAGCAATGGATCGGTTGTACCAAGCCACCGCAGAGAAGCAGCCGTATCACACGGTGTTGATCGAGAAAGATTTAGCAGACCCCGAAATGGTCGCCTGGATCACACTGGCGCATACCGAAACGACGATACGCGAACCACGCCTCATTCAACTGGTTGCATTGACCGATCAAATAGACGAGCCCACGTTACGCAAGCAGGGGTTCTACGGCTCTCTCGCGATCCCCGTGTTACCGTCGGAACTCATTCATGTGATTGGCCCCACCAGCGTCGATTCCTCGCAGAGCGACGATGCGATGTCATTTGCCCGCAAGTGTGCTGAGATGCGCGGCAACTCTCAACACAGGAAACTGAAGAAAACGGGGCACAGCAACGCACGGATTCTTGTGGCTGAGGACAATTACATTAATCAGGAGGTGGTCGCCGAGATTCTGTCTAATGCCGGCTACGCGTGTCAGATCGTCGCCAACGGCCGTCAAGCGCTCGAAACCGTTCGCAAAGATCAATACGACTTGGTCTTGATGGATTGCCAAATGCCGGAGATGGACGGGCTGGAGGCGACGCGGGCCATTCGCGAATACGAAAGCGAAAATACGAATCAGGAATCCAAAGCGCTACCGATTGTGGCTTTAACGGCGAGTGCCTTGACCGGTGAACGCGAACGGTGTTTAGCCGCAGGAATGAACGATTATCTCAGCAAGCCGCTAGACCCATTGCGTTTGATCGAAACGATTGAAGCCCAATTATCACAGTGGGATGAGACGTCACTCCAAGTTGACGATGGACAGGCTGCGAGCCTGCCATCCGCGGCCAGTAGCAATGAATCGGACTACGAGACGAAATCAAACAACGACGATGCCGCCGTTGATATTTTGGATGTCGACGGGCTGCTACGGCGATGTAACGGAAAATTGGAACTCGCCGAACGATTGCTCGGTAAATTCCACGACCGTTTGGACGATGATTTGCAGAAGATCGAACACAGCGTTGAAAGCTGCGATCTCAAACGAACCGCAACGCTGGCTCACGCACTCAAAGGCTCCTCTTCCAATCTTTCCGCCGAAAGGATACGGCAAGCCGCGACAGACCTGGAGCAGGTGGCCCGGACCGATGATGTCGAAGATCTGTACCAGTTCTTGGAACTACTGAAAACGGAATGCGAAGTATTCTTAAATATGGAACCAACCTTGTCGGAACACCGCCAACTTGAATTGGTGGAATCTTCGATGACGTCAGTGAACTGACTCAAAACCACGGAAAGAAATCCTATGCCCATCTTGATTGTTGATGACGACGATATTGCCCTGGAATTGCTTCAAAATACTCTTGAAGACGAAGGGTACGAAGTCGAGTCTGCAAACAACGGATACGATGCCTTGGAAAAATTGCGGTCCGGCCGCTTTCAGACCGTCGTCTCAGATTGGGAAATGGACATCATGGACGGAGTCCAGCTTTGCCGCGAGGTGCGGAAACGCTGTTTCTCCAGTTATATCTACTTCATTCTTGTGACCGGGCGTACTTCGACGAAGGATGTCGTGGAGGGACTCGATGCCGGCGCTGATGATTTTATCGCCAAGCCGTTCGAGCCTGCGGAATTGTGCGTGCGGCTTCGAGTTGGTGAGCGGATTCGTGCCTTGGAAAGTCGCAATGGCATGATTTTCGCGCTCGCCAAGTTGGCGGAATCGCGTGATACCGATACAGGAAGCCATCTGGACCGCATCCGCGACTACTGCCGCGTTTTAGCGCAGCAGCTTTCCACATTGCCTGCGTATCGCGACATCGTCGATGGGGACTACATTCAAACTCTCTATCAAACGAGTCCCTTACACGATATTGGAAAGGTCGGCATCCCTGACAACATCTTGCTAAAACCAGGCAAGCTGACCGAAGAAGAATTCGCCATCATGAAGACACATGTCGAAATCGGAGCTGAGACGTTGGCGGCGGTTGCAGCGAATCACCCCGGCATGGACTTTTTGGATATGGCATTGGAACTGACTCTGTCGCATCATGAACGATTCGACGGGAGCGGCTACCCCCAAGGCCTAGTTGCCGATGAAATCCCATTGAGTGGGCGAATCTTGGCATTGGCGGACGTCTATGACGCGATCACGACCGAACGAGTTTACAAAAAGGCTGCGACGCATGATGTGGCGCGCTCAGTGATCGTTAAAGGACGCGGGGCACATTTTGACCCTGACATCGTGGATGCTTTTCTCGCTGTGGAAAAGGAGTTCATCGAAATCAAAAGTCAGTTCGAATCGACGAATGAGATCACTGATTACCCATCCAGCCTGCAAGTACAACTTGCCGTTTAACGTAATAAACGGACTTTCATTTACTCTCATACCAGTCGCTGCTTTTTGGACCGGAACGATGTGAACCCGCAGACTAGGTTATTTCAATAGCTTTCTCCCCCTCTGGAAGGACAATTATGAAGATCCTCTTGCCGAACCCACACGGTTTTTGTGCTGGGGTCGTCATGGCGATTCAAAGTCTCGAAAAAGCATTGGAGTTATACGGCGCACCGATATATGTGTTTCATGAAATTGTCCACAACAAACATGTCGTCGATGGGTTTTGCCAACGCGGCGTCATTTTTGTGGATGGTCTCGATGAGATCCCCGAGTCAAGCCATGTGTTGTTTAGCGCCCATGGAGTCTCTCCCGACATCCGGAAACAGGCAAGAACCAGGCGGCTGAAAACGATTGATGCCACTTGTCCGCTCGTTTCAAAAGTGCATACAGAAGCCGTTAAGTTTGTCGCGGCCGGCTACTCTGTGCTACTCATCGGCCATGCCGGACACGATGAAGCGGTGGGGACCATCGGGGAAGCCCCCGATCAAATCCAACTGATCGAAACGATTGAAGACGTGGACACGGTGAAGGTCCCTGACCCAGAGAAAGTTGCTTACTTGACGCAAACAACTCTGAGTCTCGATCATGTCAAAAATATCGTCGACCGACTTGAACAGCGCTATCCCCGAATCATCGGACCTGCCAAGCAGGACATTTGCTTCGCCACACAGAACCGGCAAACGGCTGTGAAAGAATTGCTTTCGGAGGCTGATGTTGTGTTGGTGATCGGTAGCCAAAACAGCTCCAACAGCAATCGCTTGGCCGAAGTCGCGAGGGAAGCCGGCAAACCGTCCTACCTGATCGATCATGTCGGCGAAATCGATCCGAACTGGCTTCGCCCGCAGGACACTGTCATTTTGACGGCAGGAGCAAGTGCTCCGGAAGAACTTGTCGATGAATGCCTCAATTATCTTTGCTCACAATTTCAAGCCACGGTGGAATCGCGGGACATCCGGCAAGAGCGCGCACGATTTGATTTGCCGGTTGAACTCCGTTCTGTGCTCTAAGAAATTCACTCTGACCGCTGATGCTCGTATTTCACGCAACTCGACATACTTCCCGAGTTATGCGTCTGCTTTGATCGGTCGATCGCGTAATCCACCGTTTGCTATAACACGGCGCGCGGGGCAACGGCCTCTGCGACACGCCTTTGCTGCAATCTGCGCAGCACTTGCGTGCGGGCGGACCTCTCTACCGAGCATTTAAAATAGAGTTGCCCGCTTCACAACCGCTGATTTCGCAGGGGGGGGCAACCCCGGCAGGCTCGAGTAGTCTAATCGCTGCTCTAGCTGATCCCACAATCCAGGGGAATCGAAGTGCTCAGCCCGGCTGCTTGGCTGAGAGCAGAAACGCGGGCGTCCACTCAACATTTCTATCGTACCGGCTACTTCTCGGGTGTTTTCCCCAGCTTTTCCGAGCCGCGCAACGACCAGGACACCTTGCTTGGCTCGTCAAATCTGGTTGTCAATGTTTTGGTCGCGCCTACAATATCAGTGTCTAATACGTTTAATTCCCCGCTAAAAATGGCTATTCGTGACTGAAATCTCCCCCTTACTCGTCAATGCTGCAGTCGTTGCAGGCATGATGCTCTGCGTTTGGCTGGTCAGTCTGCTCTTGAATGACGTGAGTATCGTCGACTTGGTCTGGGGGGTGGGGTTTGTTGTGATCGCTTGGGTGAGTTTTCTGATTACTGGAATGCCCACGCCTCAGAAATGGATTATTGTGGGACTGGCGAGTCTTTGGGGACTACGTTTAAGCGGCTACCTGTCCTGGAGAAACCACGGAAAACCGGAGGATTATCGGTACCGTGAGATGCGAGAGAAGCACGGTCGCAGTTTTCCACTGCGCAGTCTGTTTACCGTTTTTGGGCTGCAAGGGATGATCATGTGGATCGTTTCCCTGCCCCTACAGACGGGGCAAATTGAGAACAATCAAGCTCGCATTGGTATTCTAGCTGTTTTGGGCATGGTTCTGTGGTGCATTGGATTTCTATTCGAATCAATCGGCGACTGGCAGCTTGCAAGATTTAAGGCAGATCCGGCGAATGCAGGCCAAGTAATGGACCGTGGATTGTGGCGTTACACGCGACACCCCAATTATTTCGGCGACTTTCTTGTCTGGTGGGGGCTTTATTGTGTTTCCTTTGGTCGCGGCACTGCATGGTGGTCGGTCATTGGGCCGATTGTGATGTCCGTTTTTCTCATGCGCGTATCAGGCGTCACGTTACTGGAAAGCTCACTGAAAACTCGCAAAAAGGGATACGAGGCCTATATCCGACGCACGCATGCGTTTTTTCCATTTCCACCAAAACGCGAGACAACTCAGAAGCTTTAACAGGTCGCATCCTGACTTGTGTTTCGGGCGACGAGCGGAAGTGAGCAATGGTTATTGGTCAAATCAAGACAGGTCCTCACATGCCAAATCAGCGATCCATTCTTCTCACTGGTGGCACAGGTTATGTCGGGGGACGCCTCATCCCTTTACTGGAGAAACAGGGATACCCGCTGCGCTGCGTTGCACGCCAGCCGCAACATCTCGAGGCGCGCGTCCAAGCTTCGACAGAAATCGTGCAAGGGGACCTTTTCGAACCTGAGTCGCTGCGCACCGCGTTGGACGGCATCGACACCGCCTTTTATATGGTCCATTCGTTGGGGACCGGACAAGACTTTGAGAAAGAAGACCGTACGGCAGCACTCAACTTTGCTGAGGCGGCGCGGCATGCCAACGTGCGGCGGATTATCTATCTTGGCGGGCTTGGTGAATCACAGGATGGCTTGTCGCCTCACCTGCGCAGCCGGCAGGAAGTGGGAGACATCTTACGCCAGGCAGGATCGCAGGTCATTGAGTTTCGCGCTTCCATTATCATTGGGTCGGGAAGTTTGTCTTTTGAATTGATCCGCAGTCTGGTTCAAAAGTTACCCGTTATGATCTGGCCGCAATGGGTTTCAACACCGGCGCAGCCGATCGCGATCGAGGATGTCTTGGCCTATTTGATGGCAGCGATTGAATATATCGACCAGGAAAGTCGCGTCTTTGAGATTGGCGGGCCGGATCAAGTGTCGTACGGCGGCGTGATGTTGGAGTATGCAAACCAACGTGGTCTGAAACGTTGGACAATTCCCGTCCCGTTTTTAAGCCCCCGTCTTTCGAGTCTGTGGTTGGGCTTAGTCACGCCGGTCTTTGCGCGCATCGGTCGAAAACTGGTGGAAAGTTTGCGTAATCCGACAGTGGTCCACAATGACGACGCGCTGCAAGCTTTTCCCGACATCCAACCGCGCAGTTCTCAAGCGGCGATCGCTCGCGCACTGGCCAAGGAAGACCAGGAATTTGCCGAAACACGGTGGTCCGATGCCATTTCCTCGGCAGGTTCCCCCAAGAGTTGGGGGGGAGTTCGTTTCGGCAATCGGCTGGTTGATTCGAGGACAGCCACCACTCACGTTTCCGCAGAACGAGCCTTTGAACCCATTCGAAAAATCGGTGGAAAGACCGGTTGGTACTTTGCGACTTGGTTGTGGAGAATCCGCGGCTATCTGGACCTGATGGTTGGTGGGGTCGGAATGCGTCGGGGACGCCGCAATCCGAATACTTTGACTGTTGGTGAAACCCTCGATTTCTGGCGCGTACAAGCCTATGAGCCAAATCGCAGGTTGCGGCTTGATGCAGAAATGAAACTTCCTGGACGGGCTTGGCTGGAGTTCGAAGTGACCGAGTCGGCGGGGGCAACGACGATTCGCCAGACGGCTGTCTTCGATCCGGTGGGTTTACTGGGGCTGATGTACTGGTATGGAATTTATCCACTGCACCGCTTGATCTTCGCCGGAATGTTACGTGAAATCGTAAAGGCGGCTGAGCGAACGAATTCTCCAAACACGTTTCCGGAAAAACTAACGACAGCATCTATAGGCGAGGATGTCACTCATGCAAACACAAGCTCCTGAGCGAATGCAGTGCATGGAGGTGTGGGGGGGCAATCGCGCGGTTGACCGCACTTTGACAACGACCGGATTGGACGTGAGTGTCCATAGCAGCCCGCATGCAAATTCTCAAAGCGGGGGTGACGTGTGCTATGTTTCCTCTTGTGCTTCGGGGCGAATCACACGCATTCTGTTGGCCGATGTCAGCGGTCATGGTGACGCCGTGGCGGACCGCGCGGTTATTCTTCGACAGCTGATGCGCCGCAATATCAATCGGATTGATCAGTCCTCGTTAGTGAACTCGATCAATCAAGAATTCGTCGTGGCTTCGACACAAGGGCACTTTGCGACAGCGCTAATCGGAACGTTTTTCTACCCAACAGGAATGTTGACGCTCAGCAATGCCGGGCATCCACATCCGCTGATTTATCAACACAAAACCGGGAGATGGCGAGAGCTGAAAGCAGAAGAACCGGAACCGACGGAAGCATGTAATTTCCCTCTGGGGATCGAAGCAGATGAAAGCTATTCAGACCTACGCACGCGGTTAAACCCTGGCGATTTGGTGCTTGCTTTCACCGACGGTCTCATCGAAATCGAACAACCCAACGGACAACTGCTTGGTGCCGATGGCCTGTTACAGGTCGTTTCTCGCCTAGAACACTCCGATCCGAACCGTTTCATCGAATCTTTGATCCAGGAAATCGCCCCTCGGAAAGACGCACTCAATACGGGTGACGATGTGTCGATCATCTTATTCCAGACCAACACGGAGAGTGTCTCACTCCGTGATAACCTGCTCTCACCCTTCCGCGTTGTCGCTGGTTTTTTCCATCAAGGGACTGCTTGAAACCCGATCATTGATTTAGATGACATGAGTGTCACGAAATGAGCGAACGGAGTTGCAAAAAGCATGACTTCATCTTGCCACTTTGTGCTTTGGGACGATGGTAGACAAGCCACCGTCGACTCCGATCACTTGGCCGGTGATCCAAGTGTTTGCCGGTTGAAGCAGCCACTCGATCGCTGAGGCAATATCAGAGGGCTCCCCTAATCGTCCAAGGACATGCATCGCAACCGAGGCTGACTCCGCTGCTGGAGTCTCCCACAATGCCTTGGTCATTTGTGATTTGACGAGTCCTGGTGCGACCGCGTTCACTCGGATTCCGCGACTGGCGTACGTTGCCGCCGCCGAACGTGTTAAACCGATGACCCCTGCCTTTGCAGCAGCGATTGCTTCGTGAGTTGCGAGCCCGATTTGAGCAGCGGCCGATGAAATCAAGACCACCGAGCCTCCGGTACGACGCATGAGTTTTCCAGCGGCGCTGACGACGTAAAACGCGGACGTCAAATTGACGGCAATCGTATCGTTCCACTCCGCCTCGGAGGTCATGTGTGCAGCCTTGAGAATCACCGAACCGATGCAATTCACAACGCCATCAATCTTGCCATGACTCTCCACCGCATGCTGCAGACATTCATGGATTGATGCCGGACGATTCGCGTCGACAATGTGAGAACTCGCATCCAACTCCGTGCTGAGTTGATCGAGTTTTTCCGAGTTCCTTCCGCCCAGCACCACCTGGGCTCCAGATGCGACCAGCCGACGACTTAATTCGGAACCGATAGAACCGGTCGCCCCCAGGACCACAAATACAGGGAGTTCAGCGGCTTGAGCGTTTGTCATTGAAAGTCCTCCTTCGTAACACACCATCTGGACGTTGATGTGATGTCATTTCGGAAATCACTGTTCCCGACCGTGCTTCGCAAATAAATAGTGTGAGACCCACCACTCATTGCCACTGCGGAATGCAAACAGTTCCTCGCATGCCATGAAGAACAGCCGCCAACGTATGAACCATTTTTTGGCTTCGCCAGTTCCGTACGTTTTATTCAATAGCGGCATAACGTCGTCCCGGCAGGCATCCAAGTTCTTGAGCCAGGCACGGCATGTTTTTTCGTAGTGTCGGCCATTCCAGCGCCACTGTCGTTCAACGGATAGGTCGTCTTGGTAACGCAACAGCAAGTCGTCACTCGGCATGATTCCGCCGGTGAAGAAATGACGCCCCATCCAATTCTGGCTGCCTTCGGTTTGGAAGGGATAAGTGAGATGTCGGTGACAAAACAGATGCACGAATAACTTTCCATCTGGTTTAAGCCACGTAGAAATCCGACGCAGCAACTCCTGATGATTTCGCATGTGCTCAAACATCTCGACCGAGACAACACGGTCAAAGCGGTCCTCAATCTCAAAATCGTTCATATCGGCTGTTAACACGCGCACATTCGTCAAGCCCCGCTCCTGCAAACGCTGGTCAATGAACCGCCGCTGAACAGCCGAATTGGAAACCGAAGTCACCCGGCAATTCGGAAAAGTTTCGGCGATCCATAGCGACAATGATCCCCAACCGCATCCGAGATCCAGCACGTCCATCCCGTCCCGTATATCCGCCCGCACGCCGGTCATCTCCAGTGCGAACTGTTCCGCTTCATCCAGCGATGTGACTCCGGCGGGCCAATAACAACAACTGTACTTCAGATGCCTGCCTAGCACGCGATGGAAAAACTCAGCCGGCACTTCGTAGTGCTGCTGATTCGCTTTTTCGGGCAGTGGAGCAACCGGTCCGCTGGCTGCCGCTTTCATGAATGAATCCAGCCGAGCTTGCTGGTCTTCACACGTCCCCCGGTTTTCTACCTGAAGACGTTGCCTTAACAAGCGACGAATGCCATAGCGAATAGCCGTATCAGGCACGTAGCCGCGTTCGACCGCGTCTAAGGCATTGTTCACGACAAATAACGTCATGGGAATTCAATCCTGTTGCTTTTAGTTGGCCGGAACTTCATCGATACGGCACTGAGGCTGCGCCAGCAGCATTTGTACGACTCCTGTGGCACGTTCGCTAAAAGCTGCCTCGCAGTAGCACAAATAGTAGTGCCACATGCGCACGAAACGTTCAGAGAATCCAAGCTCGCGCACCGCATCAATTTGATCCCAGAAATTTTTTCGCCAACATCGCAATGTATGAGCGTAGTGCGGCGCGTAATCCTTAACGTCAAGAATTCGCATGCCCGTTTGCGATGAGACCGAGCGGTTCATCGCAGAAATCGATGGCAGGCAACCGCCCGGGAAAATGTAGCGTTGAATGAAATCGACTGATTTTAAGTACTGAGGGTAACGCTGCTCCGACATCGTGATTCCTTGAAGCAGCATCGCCCCATCGGGACCTAGCAATTCGCCGCATTTCCGAAAGAACACATCATAATGTTCGTGCCCTACCGCCTCGATCATTTCAATCGAGACAAGCTTGTCGTAACTCCCGGACAAGTCCCGGTAATCCTCTAGCAAAAGCGTGACGCGATCGCTCAACCCCGCACGCTCGATGCGCCGGCGGGCGTAGGCCAACTGTTCCTTCGAAATCGTCGTCGTGGTCACGCGACAACCAAATGTTTTGGCCGCATACTCTGCGAAACCACCCCACCCTGTTCCAATTTCCAGCAAATGGTCGGAGGGTTGTAGATTCAGCTTCCGGCCAATCAGATCCATTTTCGCAATCGAAGCATCGCCGAGAGACATCTGATCGTCCTGAAACACTGCAGAAGAATACAACATCGTTTCGTCCAGGAAGAGTTCAAAGAAGTCGTTGCCCAGATCGTAATGCTCGTGAATATTGCGACGTGCCCCTGCGCGTGTGTTGGTTCGCAGCTTGTGAATTGCCCGCGCCCCCCATTTCGCCAACCGTCCAAGACCACGGTCCAATTGCCGAGACTTATCGAGATTGCGGGCAAAGAGGCGAATGAGTTTGGTGAGATCATCGCAGGACCAATCGCCGGCGAGATAGGACTCAGCCGCCCCCAAGCTTCCACCTGTTAGCACCTGTGAATAAAAGTCTGCATTGTGAACGGTCAGCGTTGTATGGAGATCCCTCTGCTGATCATCACCTAACACGTGTTTCTCTGCCCCATCGACGATGGTCAACTGTCCGGCTTGTAAACCGGACAATGTCCGCAGCAAGGCCGCTTTGACCAGTCGAGTTTTCAGAGTGACTGCTTGGTTCCTGGACTGGGAGCGACTGCCTGATCCGATACGGCCCAATGCTGCAAGTTCTGATGGTTTGGCCGGCAATTGAGTCATGATGCAGGGACTTTCGATTGTTGAGAGGGACTGGGATGGGGATAGTAGGGACACTGTTTCCACCACAAGCGCAGCGCTTGCCAGTAAATAGCGGCGACAACCTGGCCAGTGACAAAGGGGTAACGAATCAAGACCCGCGCCAGTTGTCCGGTCGTTATCGGCCGGCGAGCGAGCGTCATTGTCGCATCGAATAGTTTTGTGCCCTGCTCGAAACTGCTGATGTGAACGTCCAGGCCCTCGCCGGGATGCGACAGCGCCCACTGGTAATGTTGGGCCATGTCCATGAAGGGGGAAACGTGAAACGCTTTCGGATGGTGCGCAGAAAACGACGAATCCTGAGCAGTCGTATCTCGCTGCAATACGTAACAATGCTGCTCACCCCAGGGCGTGTTATTCACTTCCGCGACAATTGTTTCCACCTGTTCACCCATGCTGTCGAAGCAGTAATACAAGCAGAGCGGATTCATGGCATAACCAAAATAGCGCAGGTTGGTCAGCAGGCGTATCGGCCCGTTTGGACGCTGTCCTGTTTCCTCCTCCACGAGATCGCGCACTGCCGTTTTCAAGGGGATTGAGGCATCTCCCAGATGATCTTCGCGGTGAAAACGGGCCAGTGCGGTTCGACGTGTCGACCATAACCAACGATTGCGAAACACGGTCTCTAATTCGTCCAAATCCAGAGAGAGCAAGTAAAGGCTGTAGCCAAATTGATGATGCACCGGCCGTGTGCGGCGGTGGTGGATTCGCCCTTCGTAGATGCAACTCTGCATGGTCAAACCGCCTCCTGAATCGCAGCGGGGCTTGACGTATTTGTTTTGGGAATGACGATTGGCGTTTCTTCAAACTGCCGACAGACAGCCAGCGCGCTGTTCACGCCGTCCTCGTGAAATCCATTGCCCCAATAGGCGCCGCAGAACGAGGTCCGATTGCGGCGGATCAGTCGGCCGTGTCGCTGTTGAGCCAACTTCCGTTGGGTCGTGAAGATGGGATGGCTATAAGCAATCCGTCGAATGACGCGGTCCGGATCAATGCGATCGTTGTCATTCAATGTCACGCAAAAGTCATACTGTGATTCGATGTGCTGCAGAATGTTCATGTTGTACGTGACAGTCGCTTCTTGCGAACGGCCGCGATGCAGATGATAGTTCCAACTCGCCCATGCCCGGCGGCGTTTGGGCAGCACTGAGCGATCAGTGTGCAAAACGGCAATGCTATGACTGTAAGGAAACGCCCCCAGCAAATGCTCCTCAAGCGGGGACTTATCCTGGAGGATTCGCAATGCCTGATCGGCGTGGCAAGCAAAAATGACTTCGTCATACTGCTCGGTTTGGCCGCCACTGTGGATCAACTCCACGCTATCGGCCAAACGCCGAACCGACTGCACGGGACATCGCAATCGAATGTTTTCGCGAAAACTCCGCGTCATCGCTTTGACATACTGAGAAGATCCGCCGCGAATCACCCGCCAGGTTGGCCGGTTGGTAAGGCTCAAGAGTCCGTGATTTTGATAGAACTCGACGATGAACCGCATCGGGAATTGCTCAAACGTCTGCGGGGGACAGGACCAAATTGCGGAGCCCATCGGCAACAGATATTGTTCGACAAACTGTTTTGAGTAACTGTGCTGCTGCAGATATTCAGAAACGGTCAGCGTTTCCAGACGATTTGCTGCCAACAACTCCGGAGCTTCTCGATTGAATCGCATGATGTCGCGAAGCATGCGATAGAAACGTGGCCGGAATAGATTACTCCGCTGGGCAAAAAGTCCGTTGAAATTCGTACCGTTGTATTCCAAGCCTGTGGCATCGCACGAGACACTAAAGCTCATTGAGGTCGGATCAGAAGCAACACCCAATTCGTCGAGCAGTTTGACAAAGTTTGGGTACGTGCGGTCATTGAAGACGATGAACCCCGTATCAATCGTGTGCCGTTCACCCTCCAGGTCGACCTCAACGGTGTTCGTGTGACCTCCGACATAAGAATTCGCTTCGAAAATGGTGATCTCGTGGTGCGAAGACAGCCGGTACGCGGCAACTAGGCCGGAGATTCCCGATCCGATCACTGCAATTTTCATCCGATTCACCTTGCCCCATTCCAAGCGCTTGACCAGATTAGCGCGAGTCACATGCGTATAGAACGTCCTAGTGGAGTGCCCACCAGGTCATTGCAGCGCGTCGTGCAGTGACATCTCAATGCTGCCCACCTGCGGATTGACCGATTGTTGACAAACAAAATCGCGATCTGTCGCAATGAATTCTCACGCAAACGGATAAATGTGGTCCCATAACCCAGTTCATTGTAGGCGGCAGCGTCGACTGAACCACAAAAAACGCCTGATTTATTGACAATTGCCGGATGATTTCGCAGTCGATCATCCTCGGTAGCTGATGTCGTGTGGCGGATACGATCCACTCTTGCCCCTTGGCTTGAGGCTGGATTCAGGACAGGAAATTGGCCCCAACATGGCCGCCTGGGAACTAGAAATCATTGCCGGAACCATGGCCACGTGGTGCTGTCCGAACCTGCGCAGTTGATCAATCGTTCACAATGAAAATGACTGGGCTGAAATGCTGCGCCTATTCCGCTGGATGTGGGGGGCCACTTCTTGAATGAATTGCGCAATCAAGCCTCGTGGGCGAACTGCATTCATATTCCGTTATCACCGGTGAACGCGAAACTGGATTGTGACCGTTGATAACTCGTCGATCGCGAATTTATACTTGATTAGGGGAAAGCAAAGAAAGACGCTATCGGTTTCGGACGCAGCAGGCGGAGGGACTTCCATGAGTGCCTCCAAGTCGACAGATCACGCTGGCCAAGCGAGACTGGAGAATGGGCAACGAATTGTGTTGTCGTACGCTGTCGTAACAGGGAATCAATTCTTGTTTGTAAAGCAGCCTTGGACTTTTGACTTTCGGTGACTCAATTGAAATCGGGGCGTAGAGTCAGTGACTTGCAACAATAAGTAACCACACATTTCTAAACCTGTCATTGCTGCGAGACAGCGAATTGCCAATAGACGATGACGATACTCTATTACGATCCGATTTTTCTTGAACACAAAACGGGAGACCACCCCGAATCAACGGAACGAATCATTCCCGCCGCGCGGCGCATGCAGCTGATGGCATTTGATAACCAAAGCCGCCGCCCTGCATGGGGCCCGGCAACGTTGGATCGACTGTTGCGGGTTCATTCCCCCGATTATCTTGACTTGATCCAAAAATTAGCGGCCTCTGGAGGGGGGGCTATTGACGCGGATACGGTCGTCAGCGCACGCTCCTATGATGTCGCCTCCATGGCAGCCGGTGCAGTTTGTGATGCTGTTGAACGTGTTTTGAAGGGTGAAGACGAGACGGCTTTTTGTCTCGTGCGGCCGCCGGGCCATCATGCGCTTGAGGATCGCGGCATGGGCTTTTGTTTATTCAACAACGTCGCCGTCGGAAGCCGGTTGGCGATCGACGAGTTGGGACTCGACCGGGTTATGATTGTGGATTGGGACGTGCATCACGGTAACGGCACGCAAGCCACATTTTGGGAAGACCCGCAAGTCGGCTACTTCTCCATCCACCGGTCGCCATTTTATCCGTGGACGGGAACAGCCGATGAAACCGGTGTCGGCGCGGCGCGGGGAACAACCTTGAATTTGCCAATCTCCTTTGGCACACCACGGGATGAGTATTTAGAGACGTTCGCCGAGGGCGTCGAGCGATTTGCCGCGGCACTCAAACCACAGCTGATATTGATCAGTGCCGGCTTTGATGCGCATCGTCTGGATCCGGTTGGCTCACTGGGCTTGGAGAGTGAGGATTTTAGTCTCATGACGAAGATTGTATTACGTGTTGCTGCAACGCATGCCGGCGGTCGAGTCGTCAGTGTATTAGAAGGCGGATATAATCCGGTCGCACTGGCGGATTGCGTAGAGCACCATTTGCACGAATTATTATCGATATGACAGACCGCGACGATGGGTTTGGCGATTGAAAACGAAAGTCCGCAAGCATGCCGATTCGTAACCTCAAGAAAATCTTCCAACCCGAGAGTGTCGCCGTCATCGGTGCGAGCAACCGCATATCGAGCGTTGGACGAACGGTCCTGCGGAATTTGATCGATGACGGATTCGCCGGTGAGATCTATCTCGTCAACCCAAAGCACAAGATGATTGACGAGATCCCCTGTTTCGCCAAGGTGGCCGATCTGCCCAAGCCGCCGGACCTAGCCATCATTTGCACACCGGCAGCCACTGTGCCTGACTTAGCGCGACAGTGCGGCGAAGTTGGCGTCAAAGGATTGGTGATCTTATCGGCAGGGTTTCGCGAGACAGGTCGTGACGGGGAGATGCTGGAAGCAGAATTGGCTGCGCAGGCCAAACAATTCCCCGGGATGCGGATCATCGGCCCCAATTGTCTAGGAATTCTCGCACCGCATGCGTCGCTGAACGCCAGTTTTGCTACCGACATGCCGGCAAAAGGCAGCGTGGCTTTTCTTTCACAGTCCGGTGCGCTCTGTTCCTCGGTTCTGGATTGGGCGCTGCAGGAAAAGATTGGATTCTCCTGCTTTGTCTCTGTGGGAAATATGCTCGATGTGGGCATTGCCGATTTAATTGACTACCTGGCCATGGATCAATGGACCGAGTCGATTATTCTGTACGTCGAATCGATCACAGAAGCTCGCCAGTTTATGTCGGCCGCGCGTGCGTTTACAAAAAGCAAACCAATCATCGTCTATAAGGCCGGGCGATTTGCAGAATCGGCCAAGGCGGCCGCATCCCATACAGGCGCTCTGGCAGGCGTGGACGCTGTCTACCAAGCCGCATTCACGCGAGCCGGCATGGTACGCGTTTTTGAGATCGATCATTTGTTTGACTGCGCGGAGTTGTTGGCCCGCCATGCGTCTCCCAAGGTTTCTCGCTTGGCGATTGTCACAAATGCCGGTGGTCCCGGCGTGATCGCCACCGACGCGTTATTGGAACGGCACGGTTCATTGGCAAATCTGAGCGACACAACGCTCGCTCAACTGGATAAGCAACTTCCCAATGCGTGGTCGCATGGAAATCCAGTCGACGTCTTGGGGGATGCGACTCCGGCACGGATCGGCAAGGCGGTCAAGGTCGTGTTGTCCGACAAACAAGCCGACGGTCTGTTGGTGATTCTCTCTCCACAAGCGATGACTGATCCCACGGGAGTTGCTCAAGCCGTGATCGAGGCGACGCAGCAATCGACGAAGCCCGTGCTTACGGTATGGATGGGGGGGCAAAAAGTACGCAAAGGGATCGAACTTTTCAATCATGCAGGCATTCCCACGTACTCCTCACCTGAACAGGCAGTCCGCGCGTTTCTCTACTTAGTTGCGTATGCGCGAAATCGACAACTCCTGACTGAAACGCCGCGCGAAATGCCTGTCGAGTTTCCACTCAACCGCGCCAAATTGCGAGCCGTCTTCGACACCATCCTCAGTGAAGGTCAGGATATCCTGACAGAGAACACCTCCAAAGCGCTGCTCGAAGCGTATGAGATCCCTGTCGCCCAGACATATGTCGCCCGCAACGCCGACGATGCAGTCGAGTACGCGATGCGTGTCGGATATCCTGTCGTTTTGAAGGTGTTTTCGCCGCAGATCACCCACAAAACTGATGTCGGCGGCGTCGAGTTGAACCTCGCTGGTGAACAAGACGTCCGGGCGGCGTTTGAGCACGTTGTGGCAAATGCCAAACGGCACCGGCCCGATGCAGATGTACAGGGGGTCACGGTGCAGCGCATGGTTTCTGCCCCCAACGGACGCGAACTGATCGTCGGGGCAAAACGCGACCCGGTGTTTGGTGTGGTACTCCTGGTGGGAGCCGGCGGGGTTACGGCCGAATTGTATCAGGACACGGCGTTGGAATTGCCGCCGCTGAATGAGCGACTGGCGCGGCGGATGTTGGAATCGCTTCGATCCTGGCCGCTGCTCAGCGGCTACCGCGGAGGTGCCGCTGTGAATGTCGATCGCCTCATCGAGGTCTTAATCCGCCTATCATATTTGGTGGCTGACTATCCCGAAATCAAGGAGTTAGACGTCAATCCGCTGCTCGTCACCCCCGACGCAGTCACGGCGCTGGATGCCCGGATCGTGTTGGATCACGAAGCTATTTTGCATCCCGCTCGCCCCTATTCCCATCTGGCGATCCGTCCCTATCCCGAGGAGTTTATCCGACAAGCCAAGCTCAAAGACGGTACGACCATCTTATTGAGGCCGATTAAACCCGAGGACGAACCGCTCTGGCACGCATTATTGGCGAGTTGTTCTCCGGAATCGATTCGCTTCCGATTTCGGTATATGTTCAAGAAGACGACGCATGAGATGGCTGCACGGTTTTGTTTTAATGACTACGACCGCGAAATGGCCATCGTTGCCGAAACTGAAATCGACGACAAACGCCATCTCATCGGTGTTGGGAGACTCGTGGCGGATGCCGATCACAGCAAAGCAGAATATGCAATATTGATCGGAGATGATTGGCAAGGCTTGGGGTTGGGTTCACTGTTGACCGACTACTGTCTCGAGGTCTGCCAAAGGTGGGGTGTCACAGAGGTCACAGCTGAAACGGATCCGACAAACCATCGCATGCTCGATATCTTCCGGAAACGGTCGTTTACCTTGGATGCCACGAGTTGCCCCGATTCAGTTCTCGTGGCAAAGCACTTGTGAATCAAAACCAAGTGTTCCACCGGCGACACCGGCGACACCAACGACAATCCAACCCAATTGTAAACAATCGACAGAAAACCTAGCTCTTGGGCTGAAGAAGCCAAAAGAGTCAGAGACGTTCAATTGACCAAAGTCCCTCCGGTGGCGAATTCCGCTGCAGATGCGGTGAGGAGTCGGTCTCAGCATGGATCGTTGTCAAGAACGAATGGGCTCATGGTCTGTTCTTATTTGATTCACGATCGTCGTATCTTTGATCTTGTCATCTTTGGCCAACAGGTAGGCTTTACTCAGAATTAGGGAAAGTGTGTTGTCGCCTTCGAACGGCAAATAAAGATTGTCAGTTCGTCGCGTTCCTCCGCCGCGTTTCTGCACGATGCACAGATAACGATCGTTGGGTGACATCAAAATATTGCTCGAACCAAGGTGAATTTTGTACGTCCGAAGTTTGCCGTCGACTATGAGAAACCGACCGTCCAGCCGACATTGATCCGCAATTTCGAGCCGAGGCAAGATTTGTTCCAGCGCTTTTCTTCGCGTGAGAGCCGATTGTGAGAGTTCGCCGAAGGAAAACTGTTCCCAGTAATCGTCGTGCTCAGCAACGCCCTCTCGCTCCCGCCATTCCGGATCGTTTCCAATACTCGTTACGCCCACGAACAAATCAACGTCCCTCATCACCTCGGAGAATACAATCGGATCAATCGTCTCCAACGGCAAAGGGGTTGCTAATTCGGGGGCACCGTCTTGCAGAGCAAAGAACTGTACGTGCGAGGTGGCGACGTGCGTATAGACGAAGTTTTGAGTGATATTGGTATCGCCTTCCAATGGATCTACGTAAAACGCGATATGCAGACCCTGTTGGGGCAAGTCCAAGCTGGGCGCATTCCATGAGTCCCAGTCCCCCTGTAAGTCATACCTCCAACCACGCTGCTGGCAAAGTGCGGCAAATTGATGCTGGCGAATGATGTGGGAGGAAAAACGAAGAGAGCGATCAACGGTTTCACGCTCTGCATCCGTCACAACATAGACCTCGCGATGGGCTTGTTTGAACGGCTGAGACACTTGGTGCGCGTCCAGCCATTGTCGCCACTGCAAGACTTCGTTGGCTGAACAGTGCATTGGATGCCAGAGGGAAATACGGCATTCAGGATCGGGTAGGAATGAGTGGCCAGCCGAAGTGACCCACTGTCCCTCGTGCCACATCACCGCGGTGATGCTCGCATCTTGCCCAACATTCCAAATGAGTCGACAAGCAACCACACCAACGAGCGGATGGTCCAGAAAACGCTTTCGGAAATCACTCAGGTTCCAAGATCGCTCGGTTAGATACAGATGTTCAATCCGGTAGCGGAGTGAAGGCATGAGTATGTCGATGTCCTTTAACCGCTTCTTCAACTGCTTAAGTTGGTCACTGCACGTCTCTTTGACTGCTTTGGGCACCGTCTTTTGAATGCTGCCGTCTGGCCGACGCCAGATGAGTTGGTGCTTCTGATGAGCGTTGATTGTTGCTTCCGCCGTAAACCCAGCTATCTTCTCATGCAGCTGTCCGACGCGTGTCAGTCCATATCTGGGCACGCTGATTTCAACCAGATCCTCTTCCACCATACCGGCGTTGGAAGCAGCTGTTTGAAAGGCCTTGGCGATCTGCTTTCTGGTCGATATGTGCTTGGCTCGTGATTGCAGTCGCCCCAATTGGGCAATGGCGCAGTCGCTGGCCAATGTTGAGAGTGCAATCAGACACGCATTGCCAATTTTGGGTGACCGCGGTCCGACCTCCCGAATCTTTTGGAAGCATTTTTCCGCAGCATCACCGACGCCGCTGATCAACGACTCGTCATTGACAAGCGATGTCGTCCACACCAGGCCTCTCAAGCAGTCGATATGTGTGTCATGGATCTCAGTTTCTTCGCTGTACTCTATGCGATAACCGTAGTCGAATCGCTGGCATTCTCCCGGCTGTCCGATTGCTGCCAAAATGGAGACCGTCACGCGGACAAACTCGCTGGTGCCGATCCCGTCGAGACACTCACGCGACTGCTTGATGAACTTCTTTGTGGGCTTCGATCCTTTGGCCGTGCTGCAGTGCCGCAGGAACTCGTGCCATCTGTTTCTCGATTCGTCGGGCATCTTGCCCAATTCAATCAGCAAGGCGTTCGTCCATGCTTCTCCTGTGTTAAAGTCTAAAGCGACAGAGGCAATGGGTGAATCGGCATCATTCGGATCCACCTTGCACTTCGATTCCAGCGATTCGAAAGCCTTGGCATCACACGCGGGCATGGCCAACAAAGCTTCAATTCTCTGCCCCGCTTTGCGAGCATCGCTGTAGACTGAACCAGAATTGTATTCTGTGGCCATCCGCTGTAGCTGCTGCCGTATCGAATTGCACAAACCGTGCTCGGCGACGTGCCGTTCGACATTGGCAAGAATCGGAGTGATCGGCAAGCCTGTGATGATGAATGAGACATTGGCCAGCGGAGTTAATAGACCAACGATTTCAACGTCCGTGTAAGGCAGTTTTCTTCGCAGCAGTGATGACAGCACCACGTCGCAGACTTGATCGGTTGTTAGGTCAATGAAGTTCTGATTGCCAAGATGCTTAAGAGCCAAGGCAACGGCAGCCTTTTGAGTCGCGTGATTTGCCGTCTGGATATTTCGGCCCGACTCGTAGTCTTTTAGGCTGATTTTTCCTGAACCACGTCGTATCGCAGATGCTTCGTCATTCAGTTGCATCGCGGCTGCAAGCCAGCCACCGAAGTGGGGCTTTGAGGCTTCCAGTTCGTTGTTTTGTTTGACTTCTGCGACAAGCTGTGCGATTTGTTTTTCCGCATTGTGCCGAGCAGCGGTTGGTTCGCTTCCCATGTCCGCAATATCCGGGTTGGAGACCTGTGAAACCATGGATTGTTGCCCTGTTGAGCCTAGTTCATTGAGAAATTCCTAGCCGCCCATCAGCATTGTTAAATGTAAGAACTTGATATCCGTTGAAGGTTCAATCCTGACGACTGCATCCAGCGAATTGAATTGCTCCTCGTTGATGAAGACCAATATCTGCTGATTCCGGAATGCCTCCTTGGTTTTGTCAAACTCTACCCGCCAGTCAATTGAACTTGATTGCGCCGGCTGAGTTCCATTTAACATCACTTCGTCCTGGCTCGGAACGACCAGTGGCGGTTTCGGAGGCGCAACGGCTCGCTGAACATTGCAGTCCTTGACTCGCTGGAACACGTAGCTTCGAATCACCTCTTCAACCGTGACCTGGCTTTCGCGCAATTCGATATGAGTTGCTCCAAGCGTCTTTCCTGCCGTGGATTCGTCTCTGATCGTCAGTGTCGCCATCATCGCCCTTCCTCAAATCTGATCCCCAAGGACTAGCTATTCAAACGTGGCATATCCCCCGGTGCGTCGACGGCCCGGCAGATGCAAAGTCAGCCGCGCGAAACCGCTGACGTAGGACTATGTCGATTATGCCAGCAATACTGACCCTCCTGCAGCGAATTCTTAGCAGCACGGGAATTCCATATGGCTTAGTAGGATTGGGACTTCCGCCCGCCTCGTGGGCATTCAATCGAAAGACACACACTGGCTCGTCCCACCAACGGCAAATTGGCGGGATTCCGTCGAAATTCAGGCTATCGATCCACGTCCTCATCCTCGGTGCGATGAGGATTGGGTGAACCCGCCTGCCATGTATCGCCCTATTCCTGCGATTCCAACAGACGATTGAGATGTTCCTTGTCGAAGTGAAGTACGGAGATTTGATTATGATCCCACGTAGGTGCCGGAGCAGTGCCGATGTAAAGATGATGGACATGCTCTGTTGCGTTGGGTAGCAGGTTGGGAGTCACATGGCCGTAGGCATCGGTTTCTTGGCCCGACTTTTCTGCCAGCAGTCCCAAATCACGCCATTGCAGACCATCTGGACTTGAAGCCCAGTGGGTTCCTTTCCCTGACTCGTACAACAGAACAAGCTTGTCCCCCAGCCTCTTCACGTCCACACCTCCAGCGTTACGACCGAAGACAGGGTTGTTGTTGTGCCGAACCCAATGCAGTCCATCTCGGGACGTGGCGTAGCCAATGTCTCGGCGTGACTTGGACGATTTGGGGACATTGCTCACCGGTGAGTGGAGCGGGAAGTCCTTACGTCCGTCGTACCACATTTTGAATTGCCCATCTTCGTACAACACGGTCGGCCGACCGACCGACAGGGCATCCCATTGCCCAGCGGCCCCAGGTGAGAGAGCGACGCCATTTGTCTCCCAGTTCAACCCATCTTTCGAGGTTGCCACATCAATTTGATCAATCACATCTTTCTCGGCGCGCGTGTAGAACATGTAATACACGCCATCGACTTTGATCACACTGGGGTCGTTGACGTGATTGGCTGTTCCATTGGAGAGCACGACACCTTTGCGAATCCAATGCTCGCCATCCTTTGACTCGGCATAGCTGATTCGGTCGTGGCCATCTTTTCCTTGGCAGCCATACCACATTTTAAATAGTCCATCATCAACCATCACGTCCGGAGCATAGATGTTGCCTTTGCCGTGAGGCGCGATTTCCGACTCTCCTTTTCCCCTCAGCAGAAGTTTCAACTCGGGAGGGGACGTTTTCTCGAACCGCACAAAGTACGATTCATCGAGCATGTCTTTCTTTTCCTCGACCTGCTTGAAACCGGATTCGAGGATCTCTTGGGTGAAGACTTCCTGTCCGGCACGGACGTGGGTCATCAGCCATTCTCGGCTAACGCCTTCAATGCGGTGAAAGTCGATGAGGATCAATTGCCCACCCGGTTTCAGAGCACGGTGAATTGACTCCATGGTTTTGTGCGGAAACTCGAAGTGATGATACGTGTCGCAAATGAATGCCAAATCGATGGAATTGGGCGGCAGGTTGACGGAATCCTGTTTGCAGACCACGCCAGTAATGTTTTTGAGGCCCTGCTCCTGCGCCGTGCTCTCAATGTGCTTCAGAAACTTCTCGGAGATGTCCACTGCGTAAATCCGCCCCGTGGGACCGACCAGGGGTGAAAACATGCGAGTGAACAGTCCCGTACCTGCTCCAATATCAGCAACGACCATGCCGGGCTTGAGTTGGCAGGCTTTGACGATCTGATGACGGTGGTCATAAGCGTCTCGCCCTTCATTCTCAAAACGTCCGATGAACTTCTCCACATCGACATCTTGGAATGCCTCATTGATGCCCGGCTTGACGCTCTTCTCTTGAGCAAAGAGCGGTGCCGTCCCCACAAGCACGAGCAAGGTTGCACACAGAACTTGAATGCCAAAGAATCTGATTAGGTGCCGCACAGCGTTGGTCTCCGCATCATCTGATGTTTGTTGAAATCGACGTGCCAAAACAAGGGAATCCGATTCCTCAAGTTTAACGGAATTCGATGGAATTGCTATCGGTGCCATTCCTCAGGTGGCCATTGCTCAGTCGAGCGGTCCTCAACAAAACCAGAGTCGCTAGAACTTGGATTGTCGTACTGAAGCCCCTCCTGAATTCTCGTTGACATAGAGACCATGTCTTCCGACAACTCGTTTTTGCTTCTGCGCAGATTGCGGGCTACGTTGGCTTTTCTGCCCCGTAAGCAGCGAAGCCATCCCCTGCCCCAGCAACAGGGACGAGAGCAGAGAACACACCGAAAGCCGCGCCATTCAATACCGCTTCCGTAGAAGTTATCCCCGAATGACGGTCTTGCGACTTACTTCTGATTCCGTTGATTGTCACCGCGAAATTTGCACCCACGTCGGTTATCAACGCGGTGTTGCCGACCTCGGTGAGGAACGACCTCTCCGTCGGAATCTAGCTTTGGTCACCCTATCTTCGGTTCCACAGAGGGGGGGGCTCAAAGAGCACAGAGTCGGAGGCTCAGAGCAAGTGGAGTCGATGCGTTTCGGTCTGCTCGCCAGGGGCTTACAGAAAACTCATGCAAGACCTGTTGGCTCATGGGTTCTCGACAGAAATGACTGCAGGCAGAGCTGCGACTGGCAAACCGATTCCGTGATCGAAATAACAACAGCGATTCTTCCCGGCCGATTTGGCAGCGATAAGACATGCATCAGCCCGTTTGATGAGCTCTAATTTTTCAAGGTTCTCAGTCTGTTGGGCAATTCCGATGGTCAATGTGATTTGCCGCACTTGATTCTCGATGCCGAATGTGTGTTTTGCGAACGATTCCAAGAACTGCATGCCGCTCACTTGGGCAACGCTGATATCAGAGGCGGGTAGGACAATCGAGAATTCATCTCCACCGTACCGAGCCAACTGATGTTGTGGCTTTAGCGAGGCGGCAAGTACCTCCGCCACCTGCTGAAGAACGCGATCCCCTTCAACATGGCCTAGATCATCATTGATTAACTTGAAGTCGTCGATGTCAATTAACATCAAAGAGTAGGCTTCGCCGTACAATCGGTAGCGTTTGAGGCTGTGGTCCAACCAATCGTTCATCGCACGGCGATTGAATAAGCCTGTGAGGGCGTCAGTCCGTGCTTCGGCTTGGGACAATAGCAACCGCTGTTGTTGCTCAGCGATAACCAACCTTGCATGCTTGAGTTCCGCAACCATCTCGGCATAGTCGTTCCGATCATTGATTTCCGTTCGAACTTCGTCCGGCAACAAAGATCGATCGTCAGCAGCACTCGAATAATTGGGCCCAATGGGAAACGAGCTTGCGGCCCATTCAGTGACAGCAAGTGCTTCTCGAAGTTCTTGATGAGATGCGGAGAGTCCAGGTTTTTCAAGGGACTGTTGAGTTGTCAAATCGTCAGAGTGCGATGTGAACTCACGCGTTGAGTCTCTTCGCTTGCACCACTGAGACCCCAGCCAAGCCCCGAGCAGTCCACAAGCCAGAGGATTTAGAAAATCAAAAATAGTCAAAACACTACCTTTGTCATCCTGGCTCTGTGCGACAGTTTCTGGTTCGACTACCAATGAGTGGAACCGTAAACGTTTCGGTATGAAAGCCTACGATTCTGCCGCGCTGCCTGAATTCGGAGTCCTGAAGTTCTCGAGATTTCAGCACAATTTCAGCACCCTTGAGCACTACAATCCCTACTCTGCTTTTAAGAGGAACTCACAGAAACTGCTGGTCTGTTTCAGAATCGAAATCCAGTCGCTCCAGATTGTTCGTACAGCAATTCATCGCTGGGCTTGTGCTGAGAAGCAGGTTGACACTCAGGGCCGTTAAACACTGTCTCCCCCCTCCCCGACTCACCCCTGCGAGCAATTTTGAGAGTGGCCGATAGAGAACAGTTGCATGTTACGGAAGATCTAACGGTTGTGCCGAACTTTCTAGAGAATCTGGAATTTTGAGAAATTCACATTGTACGGACCGATCAATAGACAGATGACCATTGGGGAATGACCTCGTGAGATCGACTGTATTCTCATTTCACACGCATTACCTTTACAAAATCTCCAGAATTCAGAGTCTTGGAGGCGTTCGGCGATACTCTGACTTAGGGTTTGACGGAAATCGGGACGAATCATGAAGAAAATTGTGGCTTATCTGCTTCTTGCTGTAACAGCCCAACTGCTGGTCCCTAGTCGCGCCCAATCCAATGGTGTGGTTCGAGACAGCATTGGTGCGACAAGTTCGGGGCGTGGCGGGACCAACCTCGCGCATCATGACAACGGGGCCGTCATTCTGAACAATCCCGCGGCGATGGTGAACGTCAAGGGTTCGGGACTCTCCGAGTTTGGCGTCGATACCGTAATCACGGATCTTGACTATTCCGATCCGGAAAATAACACAAGCGCGGTCAATACAAATGTCCTTCCGGAAATCTCGGTGATCCGCAAAAGCCTGGACGGCCGATGGGCCGTGGGATTTGGCGCCTTCGCACCGGCCGGATATGGTGCGACATGGAAGCTGTCGAATCCAATTTTAGGAACAAATACCTACAAGTCGTTTGGCGCACTGGGCAAAATCATGCCCGGGGTGGCCTACCAAGTGAATGACGATCTCTCCATCGGTGCATCAATGGGGGTGGCGGTCAGCCATCTGGAATTCGAAAGCCCGTTCTTCCTGCAAACCGGTCCGCTGGCCGGAGCTCCGACCCAATTCGATTTGCAGGCCACCGGGGCCAGCCTCGCCTGGAACGTGGGTCTGCAATATCAACTCGATGAGTGGACGACTATTGGAGCCGGCTTTATTGGCGAGACCCGCATGGAATACGATGGCAATGTTCGCGCTGCTGTGGTCGGATTGGGACCGCAGCCGATCGAAAGTCGCTTCGATGCGGAGGTCGACCTGGCTTGGCCACGTTCTGCCGGCGTGGGGGTAGCCCACTGGCTCAATTGTCGGCAACGGATTTCCACAGATCTGATGTGGTACGACTGGTCGAACGCCTATGACCAACTCGACATCCGATTGCGAAACTCAACGAACCCGATCTTTCCCGCCGTTTTGGGCCCTGAGATTTCCGACTCCTTTCCGCTCCGTTGGCGTGACAGTCTGTCCGTTCGACTCGGCTATGAGTTGTTCACTCCCAACGATTCCGTCTTTCGGGCCGGATACGTTTACAATACACGCAATTTGCCCAGCGCCACGCTCACCCCATTGATCCCAGCGACCCTGGAACACTCGTTTACGGTTGGTTACGGGAAGAGTTGGAGTGATTGGCAGTGGAACTTCGCCTATCAGTTTTCCTTCGGACCAGAACGATCGGTCGGCACCAGTGCTCTGGCAGGCGGAGATTTCAGCAACAGCGAAAGCAATTCACAAGCTCATTGGATTTCGCTCAGCCTCATCCGACGGTTCTAAGCCATTTGGCAAAAAGGCAAGCTGAACGAACGATTCCAAAATGGGACCGCGGACTAACTTCGCGTACAACCCGGAAGCGGGTATCCGCCCCCCGAGGATAGATCAAAAGACGCCGAGCGCAAAATGCCCGGCGTTTTTTTGTGCGCGGTGCCCGACGCAGCACCTGTACATCACCGACCTCTGGGCAATTCTGGTTGCCGGAGCCGAAACAGAGAAAGCGGAGGACAAACACGTTACAAATTCACGCAGCGCTGGCATCAGCTGAGAGCCTTGATAAAATGGGATCCACACAGAGCTTGGATCAGCTCCAGGCTTCATCGATTTGGGAATGGTCGGTTGGATCAATCGAGGAAACACCATGCTGCAAATTGCCTACGCTCTGCTGGTCGTTGCTCTGCCTGCGGCGCCGCTCTATGAAGCGGAACTTGTCTTTCCCGGGGAGCCTAAACACAATCATTCGCCGGGCATTGTCGAAACGGCCGATGGCGATTTGCTGGTTTGTTGGTTCCATGGTGTTGGGGAGAAAACCGACGACTCGTTGGTGATTCGTGGGGCACGTAAAAAACGCGGGGCGGATCAGTGGTCGGCTCCGTTTCTAATGGCGGACAACCAGAATCTTCCCGATCAAAATTGTGTGCTCTTTATTGATCCGCGCGGCAAGCTGTGGCTGTTTTGGATTTCGTCGCTCGACAACACGTCGGACACCTATCTCCTGAAATATCGCACGTCGAGCGACTATGCCGGAGACGGCCCACCAAAATGGGATTGGCAAGATGTGCTGCATTGCCGCCCGGTCAATCTGCAACAGCGTTACCCGGAAAGTGCCGAGCAGGCGCGTGAGGAATTCGCCGAAGAGATCAAAACCAACGAACGGCTGCGGACCCGCCTGGAATATGGTGTGACCGCCTCCAAAGACAAGTTAGCGCGGCGTCTGGGCTGGATGACGCGAACACATCCCATCATGCTCTCCGACACCCGAATGATGGTGCCGCTGTATTCGGACATTTTCAACTGTTCTTTGGCCGCATTTACTGACGATTGGGGCAAGACCTGGGAATTCAGTGAGCCGATCCTGCCGCTGAACGTTCAGCCGAGTTTTGTTCGCAAGCAAAACGGCGATATTGTGGCCATGATGCGCGACAAAAGCCCCCGCCGCCGCATTCCGCGGTCGGTCTCCCATGACGGCGGGCAAACCTGGACGCAGACGCAGGGAATGGAAATCCCCAATCCCGATAGCAGTGTGGAATGCATCGTGCTGAAATCCGGAAATTGGTTGTTGGTCTGCAATGACACGACGGGCGGAGACCGCGGCGGACGTACACAAATGACCGCATACCTATCCGACGACGAAGGGAAAACGTGGAAGTGGCATCGCAGCTTGGAGAAGCACGATGCCTCAACGGCCGCTGCGTATCCCTCCGTGATTGAATCTCGCGACGGCAGCATCCTCTGTGCTTACACACACTCGCCCAGCCCTAACGAGACGATCAAAGTCGTGCGGTTTAATGAGGATTGGGTTCGCGCCGGTGATGCGGCAGAATAAGTTCCATCCCAGGTTAATGCGGCTTTGCCGCTTACCTTCAGGATGCGATGTCCCCCCTTCGGGGCTTTCGATCTAAAGCTAATCATATCCGCGGGGAAACAACGTTTTTACGCCCCCCTGCCCTGAGGAGAGTTCTATGCGTTCCCGTCTCTTTTGCAGTGTCGCATGCGGCGTCGTTTTCATAGCGACCATGACGCATGGTGCCGAGTATGAATCGGTTACGATCCGCGTAGGAGCGGAGGCGGATTCCGTGGAACTCAAAGTGGCGGAATTGCTGCAGCAGCGGATTGCCGAACCCAGCGGGCTCCCCACGCGCGTCGAACGGACTGCCGGGGATGGGCCGACGAATTCTCTACTCATACTGCTAGGCATTCCGGCGCATCATTCGGAGCTGCAAAAACAACTTGAAGACGATCAGATTCCCGCTCTCACCCAGCGCGATCCCGGACCGGAAGGTTTTCTGGTCAAGATGCTAGCCGACAACGACGTACTACTGGCAGCCGGTGTGGACCAACGAGGGGTACTCTACGCCGCTGGTGAGATTCTGCGGCAGTTGGACATCAAAGAGAAATCGGTCGAAATTCCTGACACTCTCGATGTGCGCACGGCACCTGCATTTGCCATTCGCGGCACACAGTATGGCCAAAGCGGTGTCGCCAAAAAGCTGGCGAAGGTTCGTGATTGGACGCCGGCAGAGACGCAGCGGGTGATTCTGGATTATGCACTGGCCGGTGCGAATACATTTTCAACCGGCCCCGGGCCGATGTTTGATTTCATCAAGTCGTTCGGCTTGATGACCCAAGGGGGCTTCGGCGCCAACACCGGCCCCGGTCCGCCGGAATGGAATGCCAAAGAATCGATCGGTCGGATTGGGTACCTCTGTCTGTCGGTCCCTGAAGCCCGTACCGCTCAGCTCAAACGCTGTGAAGACCAGTTCCGCTCCAGTCCCACATACGACTTTGTCAAATTCCACGGTGGCGACGGCGGGGGGTGTGAATGCGACCTGTGCGATCCTTACGGGCTGAAGTTTATCAAGCTTGTCGAGAAGATGGCGGCGATTATTCACAAGTACCATCCCACGACCAAAATCTATTTTACCAACCAGAAATTCGACAACGCCGACGACAACGCGATTTTTGAGTACTTGCAAGAACAGCCCCGCGACTGGTTGTGGGGCTGGGGTTACGGACCGGGATCGGATGCGACGTCGTGGCAGCCAGGACATCGCCAGACGCACCGCATGGATCTGTTTCGCTATCCGGGTTTCGGTCCCTACGGCCTTTACCCCCGCGAAATCCTCCGGCAACTTCCGCCGCGGCATCAACTCGTGTACTACAACGAAATCACGCACTGGCGCTATGCTCAGCATGCGTACATTCAAATGTACCCCCGCGCCGACCGCGATGGGGAACTCCCGCCGCGCACATCGGGACACGAAATCTACGAGCGACGGCCGGATCAGGGACTGACCATGGTTTATGACCGGCTGACATTTTATGCTTGGCCGCGGTTTTATCATCGGGTCTTCAACGATCTGATGCGTTACGGCGTAGGAGACATCACCCATTCCAGCGGACACCACGACCATTTCAACCAGTGGATGTGGCAACGCTTACTCTGGGCTCCGCGGACCAGCGTCGAAGATGTCGTTGATGAATATTGCCAAACCTGGTTCGGCCGCGAAGCCGCACCGCTGATGGCCGAGGCGATTTTTCAATTGGAAGAGAACCTCGAGGAAGCCCCCGCGACTCCGCTGATCGAAAAGGAGGGTATCGACCGCAACTTCATTCTCGTAAGCCAGGCCAAGGACGAGATACCGGAGATTCATCTCCGGAACAACTGGCTGTGGCGGCTATTCATGCAAAAGGCTGCGCTTGATAAGTACACGCAACTCGCGGTGCGTCAACAGACGGAATTGCAGACCGGTATTGAAAATAGCATTTCCAAGGCGCTCGCTGGAGGTGATGTCGCGGCCGCCATTGATCATTCGCTCGCAAATCTCGATGCATTGGCCGAATCAGCCGAAATGGCCCTGCTCCGTGAGGAAGCCGGAAAACTGGGGGAAGAAAGCAATGCCCTGTTCGGCGTGCGGAATGAAGGATATTTCAATTTGAAGCACGATTTTATCGGGCTGGGCTGGCTGAGACGACAACTCGAACAAGCGAAGCAAGCGAACGGCACTGATCAAGTCGAACTGCTCAAGATGATCGTCGACTACGAGAATCCCGGGCCTGGCGGCTTTTACGACAATCTCGGCACCAACAACCGTGCGCCGCACGTTGTGAAGGGTTACCCCTACGATCACGGCCAACCGTATGTTTCGATGATGCTGTCCGAAGGCAATCGCCCCAGCCAGCGTTCTATGCACTTCACGCAAGACGAATCCAAGGGAGTCACGCTCAAATATCACGATCTCGATCCCAATGCTCGTTATCGTGTGCGCTTCACGTTCGTACGCCCGTGGTATCAATCACGCTATGCGGAGCGGATGAATCAGAAATCCCAGACGATCCTGGCTGACGATTTGGTGCTTGCCGAAGATCAGCCGTTGCCGGAACGGATGAGCGAGTTTTTTACATTCGACATCCCGCAAACGGCGACCCGCGATGGCGAACTGACGATTCAGCTCCGCAAGGCCAAAGATGTCGCCAACGGCCCGCGCGTCGAACGCGAACAATGGCGCAACAGCGGCGGTTGGGGCACGCTGGTCTCGGAAGTCTGGTTGATGAAACAGGATGATTAACACCGCCAACACACAGACATGGTTTCCGGATTGCTCGGGGCAATTCGCAATAAATAATAAACGATCGCTTCGCTCGGGCTTTGTGCCATTTGGCAGAACCTAATCGAACGTCGCAGTTCATTGGTTTTCATGTTATGGTGATTTAGCTGTCAATCACGCCGTCGCACTCGACCGTGAGCGACCAACCTGGACTTTTAACACATGGGGAACAACATGGCATCCTTCTTGGCACGATTCCTTAGCATTGCTGTGACGGCCCTCTTCTGCGGCCTCACGAATTCCCCCTACGCCAGCGCGGCTGATGGGAAGACTCTCGACCTGTCAAAGGTGGAAATTGTTGGTACTCAGGATGGTTCATTGCCTGCGAAGGCGGCTGCGTTATTGACTGACGAAATTGAGAAGCGAACCGGGATCCGCGTGCCGGCAGTGGAGGGAGCTCAGAAACCGGAAACTCCCTCCATCGTGATTCAAACGCTTGCTAAATTTCAGGACGGCAAACTCCCCGATGGCCTCGAGCCGCCGAGTCGCGACGATGCCTATGCGATTTGGGTTGATCAGTCGCAGCCGAGTCCGACCGTCATGTTGCTGGGTTTCGACGAGCGCGCGACACTCTATGCAGCGGGGCGATTATTGCGGTTACTATCCATGACCAAAGGCAAGTTGGAACTACCCGCGGATGTCCGTATTTCCACGGCTCCCGATGTCGCCATTCGTGGCCACCAACTCGGTTTCCGCGAAACGGCCAACAGTTACGACGCTTGGGATCTGCAGCAATACGAACAATATCTCCGCGATCTCATTGTATTTGGTACCAATGCCATTGAATTGATTCCTCCCGTCAGCTCAGACGAGCCGCGCGGTCCGCTGATGCCGCTTCACCCCTGGGAAATGAATCAGAAACTGAGTGCGTTGATCGGCTCTTATGGGTTGGACGTTTGGCTGTGGGTGCCGGTCGAAGCAGACGTGAACGATCCCAAACAGGCCGAGGAAGAACTCAATCGCATGCGGACGCTATTTCAATCGTGTTCGCACATCAACGATATTTTTGTACCGGGAGGAGACCCTGGGCATACTCCCCCGGGCATTCTGCTGCCCTGGCTCTCCCGGATGGCCGCGGCACTTCACGAGACGCACCCGGATGCAAACTTGTGGGTTTCCAACCAAGGATTCACTTCGGAGCAAAACGAAGTCCTGTTCAATTACTTGCGGACCTCTGAACCGGATTGGTTAGAGGGGATTGTTTTTGGCCCCTGGGCGAAGATATCTCTGGCCGAAGCCCGTGCGCGGACGCCACGTAAATTTCGCATCCGTCGTTATCCGGACATCTGCCACACACTCCGCTGCCAGTACCCTGCCCCCGATTGGGATCCCGCTTTCTGCCAGGCGCTGGGCCGCGAACCGTACAATCCTCGTCCCCGGGCGATGGCTCACATTCACAATTCCATGGCAGATTTAGCCGACGGGTTTGTCGCCTATTCCGACGGAATTACCGACGATGTCAACAAAACCATCTGGAGTGCGTCGGGTTGGGATCAGAGTCAGGGTGTCGAGGAGATCCTGCGCGAGTACGGCCGATATTTCATCGGTGAAGAGCAAGGCGAAGCCATTGCGCAAGGCCTACTCGGGCTGGAAGAAAATTGGCGGGGACCGCTGCTTGCGAATGAAAATATCGAAAAAACACTCGCCCAATGGCAAGACATCGAAAAACAACTTCCCGAGGCAGCTCAGACGAACTGGCGTCTACAACTGCCGATCTTGCGGGCTCATTACGATGCCTACCTCAAACAACGGCTCCTCCGGCATACGCAAATCGAACAGGAAGCCAAAGACCAACTTCGCCAAGCCCCGAAAATCGGTGTGAAACCAGCGATCGATCAGGCGCGCAAAACACTCGCCCAGGTCGAAGATGATGACACGGCGCATGACCTGCGCAGCAAACTCGTCGAATTAGGAAAGTTGCTTCACGAAAGTGTCCGCCTGCAATTGGATACGCCCAACTACGGAGCCAACCGACCTGATCGTGGTGCCGTACTCGATTATCTCGACTTCTCACTGAACGATAGCCCCTGGATGGAGGCCCAGTTCACGGAGATTCTCAAGCTCGACGACAAACAAGAGCAACGACGTCGCATTCAGCAAATCGTCAATTGGGAAGACCCCGGTCCAGGGGGATACTATGACGATCTGGGACGCGTTGGGCGTCAGCCGCATCTTCTGCCTGCGATGCGCGAGAACGCCTGGAAAGCGGACCCCGGTTTTGTCGGCTCGTCGCAATCAGAGTTTGGCAATCGAGTCAACAGGGACCTCTTGAAGTTGAACGATGGAAAGCTCTCTTGGCTAAACCAAGCGGAAACGCTGTTTGGCACGCCGCTGCGAATGCGCTACACGAATCTTGACCCGTCAGCGAAGTACCGCTTGCGCGTGACCTACACCGGTCGCTTCCGCGCGACGATGCGTTTGCTGGCCGACCAAAGCCACGAAATACACGGCCCGCTTCCACAACCGGCTGAACCGTGGCCAATCGAATTCGACATCCCACAAGCCGCCACCGCCGACGGTGTTCTGGACCTGCAATGGGAACTGCTGGCTCAGCGCGGGTGTCAGGTCGCAGAGGTGTGGTTGATCAAGCAATAATGGAGTAACTCCTGAATTCTTCAGCGCGGTGGAGTCGCCACCAGATCGACGTTCTAATTTAGCCACAGGTGAAACAGGGATAAAACACAGATTAGTAGCCCGTTGTAAAACCAAAAACAGACGAGAGTCGGGCGGGCTGTTAGCGGACGTGGAACCGCAAAGTCCCAAACCGACGGCTTGCCGTCGCGCACGGCGATCCTGGTCGAGCAGCATGACCGAATGATCTCCAGCGCGAATCATTCGGCCGAATCGTCCAGCATTAATTTTTCCATATGGCCGCTGTGCACTTGAACAACAATAGGCCCTGCTGCATGAAAAATTGCGTAGAACGCAAAACCTGTAAACATTCGTAGCACGAATACTCGGCAATACCTTTCTACGCCACGACCAGCCATTTCGTGTTGAAAACGTCAATTTGATTGCCCGACCGGTTCCGGAATGTTATTTTGAATGCAACGACACGACCATTTCCATTTTCCGCCTTCGGCGAAACGACCATCATAAGCGGCTCAGAATCCGTTCACGGCACACGCTGGACAGACAAATGACCAAAGGGAAATACCAGAGGACGCAGGATTACCAATCCGAATTGCCTCCGCCTCCCGTTCGGTGGCCGCTGGTGCTTGGTCTGTCTCTCGTGCTCGGAATCGCTGTCTTTGTTGGAGTGATCGTTGTCACGTCCGAAACAGGATTGCCGGAACGCCCGAGCGGCGCCGGGGCGAGACGGCTGGAATTTCATAACGCTTCGCAAGCTGGCAAAGCACCGCAGAATACACCACATATAACGGTTTGGTGGGACGACATTCCTGCTCTTCTGCGGGAGTCGACGGGACAGCGCGAGAACGCGTCCAGCAACATCCACCCCGGGGACTACGTCGGGCCGGAAGCCTGTCGTGAATGTCACAAGAAGAACTATGACAGTTGGTCACATCATCCGCATCGCTGGATGAACGCGTTGGCCGATACGTCCACTGTTGTCGGTGATTTTTCCGGCAAGAGCATTTCTTACCTCGGCGGCAAGGCAACGTTTTTCAAGGAGAACGGCGAATACCGCATGCGGCTCGAGCGAGAAGAAACGCAAACCTATGCGATTCATCAAACAATCGGCTCGCGTTTCTTTCAGTACTACATTGGCAAACAGATCGATGGTCCCCAAACCCCAAAACAACCGACCGATCAGCAAGAACTCGACCACGTTCTGCCGCTGGGCTATTGGATCGAACCCGGGGAATGGGTGCCAATTGTAAACGTCGCACATGAAGAAGTGCCGGATGGCCAGCGGATGGACCCATTCGACGCGAAAAGCTACCAGACCAACTTCTGCGTTTACTCGGATGCCTGTGATGTCTGTCACACCACAAGCCCGTTGGGTGATCTGCTGTCGGGCAATGCAAACCAATTGGCCCGCGAAGTCCCTGGCAACATCCAGTGGGAGGTCGCGAACTATTTGGCGGAAGAACGCCCCCACTGGTTGCCACCACAACATCGGTCCTTGCCTGACGAACAAGCAGTTGGCGTACTCAATTCGCTCGATGCCATCCCAGCATCGGAGCATGCAGTCACGTTAGGCATCAGTTGCGAGTCGTGTCATCTCGGTTGCCGCGAACATGCCGAGCACCCGGAAATTCTCCCTGCATTCTTCCCGTATAGTCCACACCTACTGTCCGGCTCCGTGGACAAACCGACCGACTTGGGGCGTACGCATGACAATGTCAACTGGGCCTGCGGTCGCTGTCACTCCGGCGAGCGTCCTCAGTTTGCCGGCGGCATGTCGACATGGAACTCGACCGAATACTCCGACGCCATGCGAGGCAGTTGCTACAGTGAGCTAAAGTGCACCGACTGCCATAACCCGCATCAGGCGATTGGTCAAAAATGGTCGTCGACACCTGCAAAAGACGACGCCCTTTGCATTAAGTGTCATCAGCAATATGCGTCGGAAGAAGCACAAGCCGCGCACACGCATCATCAACCGGGCAGCGAGGGGAGTCGTTGCATGAACTGCCACATGCCCCGAATCAATGAAGGCATGCAGGACATCGTACGCACGCATACAATTTTCTCGCCGACAAACACCGACATGCTCCACGCCAATCATCCCAATGCGTGCAATCAGTGCCACACAGACAAGTCGATCGACTGGACGATTGACAATTTAGAGAATTGGTATGGTTCGAAATTTGACGACAATAAACTGCAGCGTGAATATGCGAACCGTTCGCAATCGGCAGCTTTGGGATGGTTGCAGAGTGAGAACGAAGCGGTGCGGAAGGTTGCCGCGGATGCTCTGTTCCGTACGAGATCTAAATGGGACCGGGATACGACCATTCAAGAGGCGTTGATCAACTCCCTAGACGACCCGTTTTTGCTGAACCGTCAATTCGCACTTCGCGGATTTGAAGGCATGTTGGGCGTGAAACTGCGAGAGACTGGCTACCGTTTCTACATGACGCCGGAAGAACGCAAGAAACATATGGCCGAACTGCGAAAGATCATCCGGGCTGCATTCGCAGAAACGACGCTTCCAAATGACGAATGAACGAAACCCTGGAAGGAGCCGTTTGCTGGCTTCATTTGTTCCCATCGTCTTGCCCCGACGCCTCGATCTTCGCGAGGGCTGCCTTTAGGACAGAGGCGGTTTCCGGATTGGTGAAGTAGGGTTGAAATCTTGGTTCTGACTTGAGTCTTTCCGCATCCTGGAACCCGGCGCTCATCAGCTTGTTTATCGCAGCATTGAACAAACCGGTATCCGATCCATCAGGGTAAAGACCATCCAGGCGAGCGCGGTTGAAATAGACCTCTTGGCAAAGCTGCTTCTCCTCTTCGGACAAGTCCTCAAAGGTTTCCTGCAAACGGTCTATCTCCAGACAGGCCGAACGAATGGCGACCGCCATGTTGAATTCAAATTCGTCGATAACGTTTCCGTTTTCGTCGGTTGGTTCATTGGCGAAGAATGCGGCCAGTTGCGCCTTGCAGTAGGCGACCTTAGCCGCACGATGCCCGGGGACTTGCGTCAACAGACTCATTGACAGCTCGACAGCTTCGTCAGCTTTTTTGGGATCCTGCTTTGCTGCCTCCAGCAGTTCGTAAACCTGGGGCAACGTTTCGTCAATCTTTGCTTCCTTCTCCAGAACTTGTTCCGGCGTATCGGGCGGAGACACCGGATATTTTTTTAAAAGTTCTTCCTTCTGTGCCTTGGCTTCATCTTCGTTAAATTTTTGCGCACCAGTCTGCCCCTGACCGCAACCGACTGCAACGAGAATAAGACTACAGATGAAACCTCGTACGACCACGGTTGCCCAACGTGGTGACGCCACCGTAAGGGGGGCGTGGACGACCGGCGCACACTGCGTATCATCGAGCCGACACCGCCGATTTGTGTGATTCGACAGCCACCGCTCACAGTCGGGCCGGATGGAAACGGTAACGGGATCGTTGAATGATCTGGCAGATTCGTGCGACACGGTAGAATTGTCCTAAAAGAGGTTCTAACTGAAGGGGCGGGATTAAACAGACATCACCGAAAAACACACGAGCTTGATTATGGTAGGAACGATGCAGGCATGCAAGCTCCCTAATTGTGATTTCAGAGGTGGCGTTCACTACGCCGTGCAGGGTGCGTGAGCTACGAAGTTCCACACGTTTCCGGCATGCTCAATGCGAGACCGCGGTTCCCACGATCACCCCTTTGTCTCTTGGCCTTGGGGAACTGTTCTCTCCCCGACAGGTTTGGTCAATTCGCAGCAACTTCACAATCGACCTGTGCCGTCGAGTTGCATGGTGCGACGCGGTTCCTTTTTTCATGAGGCGTTTCACTTCCCCTTCCCACGCGTTCTGCGAACACTTCTATGCAAATAGATAAAACTAACAGACGCGGGTTTTTCAGCTGTTTTTAGGAAAAACGCCTTTATTAAACCAAGCAATTGATCATAGACTACGAACACCACTTCTGAGTAGAACGCCTTGCTTATTGCGACGATCCAACAATGTACAAGAACTCCTCTTGAGTAACGGGCAACGGCCCCATCAGTTTTCTTCAGATTCTGTTAATAATTTTGTTGAACGCCAAACTCAGCCACGCTATGCTGACCGAATGTTCTATCGAGGAGGTTTCAACAATCGATTCAAAGGAGTTGGAGACAGCCCCTCGGGTAAGTCTTCTTCCAGCGATCACTGGCTGATCGACTTCGGTCATGATCCTGGCACTAGAACGAATCGCGGTTTTGAAACGTACTCATATATGTCATGTCATTTTGCGATGTCCCGTTTCCCTTGTTCGTATTTATTGAGGAGAGGCTCGTATGGATTCCAAAAGACGCGGTTTTACGTTGATTGAATTGTTGGTGGTAATAGCCATTATTGCGATTCTGATTGCATTGCTCCTACCAGCGGTCCAACAGGCCCGCGAGGCAGCACGTCGCACGCAGTGTCGGAATAACATGAAGCAAATTGGCCTTGCGATGCACAACTATCACGACATTCACTTGGCCTTTCCCATCGGACGGATGGTGCCCTCGAAGTTGCCGAACGGCGATCCTCGGGAATGCTGGTATGGCTGGGTATCGCCCCTGTATCACGTTCTCCCGATGATTGATCAAGCCAATGTTTGGAATAATCTTGATCATCATAACACGCGCGTTCGAAAAGGCTCACCACTCTGCGTTGCCAACGCCTTTGTGACTGACCTTCCAATCCCGGCGTTCATGTGCCCGACCGATCCCCGCCATATGTCCGGCGTCAATACGAACAGCTACCGCGCCAACTGGGGCGTGACTGTCGCTGGCGGGAGAAACTTCGGTGACCAGGAAGGGGTCGATCCCGTCTTCACGCCACGTGTTGCGAGCGAAATGGACGGTAATCTGGGCGGTGCGTTCTGTGATCGAGTGCGGAGAATCCGCGACTTCACCGATGGCGCCTCAAATACGGTCCTGTACGCTGAGCGGATGATCGGCACCAATGACAATTCCTCCCTTAGCAAAGGGAACTACATGTATCGAAATGCGGGAACCAACATCATCACCACGGGCAATGCTGCTGCAAACACGACTGCAGCTGTCGTTGCCGCTTGTGCTGCTGGTGACCCTACGGATCCCGCTAACTACAGGACCGATTTTGGTTGGACAAGTGGTGATGACCCCGCTTGGTATTACTCAACTTATCAGCATGGAGCGTACAACCACATTTACACGCCGAATGCTGAACTACCAGACTGCGGGTCCGGCTCTATTCCGGACTCCCCTCACGAAGTGGCTATCATGACCGCTCGGAGTCACCACACCGGAGGCGTCCAGTGCTGTCTGGCTGACGGTAGTGTCCGCTTTGTCGGTGACAGCATCGACTTGGGAGTCTGGCAATCGGCCGGCACCCGAGCCGGTGGTGAAGTTCAGGGTGAATGGTAGGAATCTTAATGGCGTAGAATTCGATTCTTCCCGGCCGCTCCAATGCGGCCGGGAAGGTCTTATTTTTTAATACACCATTGCCTCTGGACGCGTCTGCAGCCGGAAACTTTTCAGTTTCTAGTTGGCTGCCCGCAGATTTCCATGTCTGTCCGGCTGTTATAAACACACTTCAAACGGTCCGTACCGCGAAACCGGAACCGTTCCTCAGAATTGTTCTGGACTTGGGTGTGACAAACAGATCGAGGCGGCATGATTGGGATTTCACGACATAAATCATCAAAGGAAATGTAACGATGATTAACGGGCTTCGTTTGATGGGTTTCTTGTGTTCCGTCTTGTTGCTGGTGGGTTGCGGGGAAAGTCGGAATAGCATGGACACGCGCGGGTATTATGGCGCGTTCAACATGATTGTTTCAGAAGTTGAAAACCTGCAACAACAAGTTAATTCCGAGCATTACCGCGGGCGTGTCAGCCCAATTGAAGACCAACTGGGCAGCGCCATCTACGCCTTTATGAGAAATGAGGACGTGAAAGGGACGCCGCTGGAAGCCGAGGCAAAGAAATTGGCAGATAAAGAACAGGAGATTTTGAAGATCTGGAAGTCTCCGGACGGATCGGTGGAAAAAATCAGAACTGCCGCAAAGGAGATGCAGGACCAGGTCGAGCACATGAAGACGATGCTGTAATGAGTGCCTCATGGAAATGGCCAGAGCATACTGGTTTCTATTCCTGAGCCAGACCTGCTCTCTTTGTGCTGTAATGCTGCAGTTGTACGGAAACGGCAGGCAGCGACCGCCTGCACATTTCCACCGCGAGTCATGGAAGAGGATACGTAGTCAGCCTGTAAGCAATGGACGTCATGCAATGGCTGTTCACTTCGACTCGTAAAGTACCTGCCATACTGCTTGATCAGAACCAAATCGTTGCTGGCCACACTTGGTAACTACGCGCAGATCGACACGTTTGAATTCGTGCAATTTCACGAATCGGACAGCGTCATAACAACCCACATGTCCTGCGCAGTTTGTCGGTTCAGTCAATCCTCACCGCTCGTGCGGTGAGTTTGATATGGGCTTTGAGATTCCGCTGACGTGGCTGTCCCCGATGCAGGACGTGACGTTGTTTGGGCAAGGCGCGGCCGTAAACCATTTGCTGCTTTGGGGACTCATTTAGATACTTGCGAAACTCCTCGAAGTCTGTCTAGCAAACCCCAGTCACTGATTACCCCCCTTTAGTATGAAATGTCTATGCAACGCGTCTGAAGCTGCTGAACCAACAGTCTTGAATAAACACGAATTGCCAATTGAGGGAAGATTTCATGTCTTTGCGACGCATGGTGACCGCAACCGCGATGGTGTTCTCGACTCTCATAGGCACGGCATGTATTGCAGACGAGAACCTGGACCTCGGCCAAACGGTATTAATTTCACCCGTTGAAGGGCCGATCGGAAAAGCGGCGGATTTTCTCAGTGATGAAGTTCATGCGCGTACGGGAATCCGCTGGTACATCCGCGATCACTTTGACGGTGCAACAAAGCTGGTCCTCTGTACGGTCGACGACGTACCAAAGGGCGTCACACTTCCGACCGACCTGAAGGTTCCGGAAGCGGCCGAAGGTTTTGCGATTGCAGTCAAAGGAGACACGGTCTTTCTAGTCGGCCGCGATCCGCGCGGCGTGCTGTATGCCGCGGGGCGACTGTTGCGGGAAATGGAATTGCGACCGCGAAAGATCTCGTTACCGCGTAGTACCCAGGTCTCAACTTCGCCGAAATACCCGATGCGTGTCCATCAGTTAGGATACCGAAATTCGGCGACCAGCTACGATCTCTGGACGGAGGAGAACTACGAACAATACTTGCGGGAGTTGGCGATTTTTGGGTGTAGCGGAGCTGAATTGATTCAGGAATCCCCGCCCGGTGAAAAAGACAGCGTGTTGATGGCCGAGCCTCAGTGGGACATGAACCTGCGGCTCGGGAGACTGCTCAACGACTATGACCTCGATGTGTTTATGTGGTATCCCGTCCCCATTCTTGGGGATGATCAGGAAAAATACGATCGAGAGATTGGGTATCGGGAACGCTTCTTTGAGGAAATGCCACGGATCGATCACCTCTTCGTCCCCGGCGGAGATCCTGGAAACAACCATCCCAAAGTTTTAATGCCCGCATTGGAACAGATGGCAAAAACGCTGCACAAGCGATTCCCCGATGCGGGCGTATTTGTTTCGAATCAAAAGATGATTCCCGAATGGACTGAGTGGATGTTTAATTACATCCGCGAGGAGCAGCCCAAATGGCTGGGTGGATATGTGTACGGGCCGGGGACGAAACACTCGATCATGGATGCGCGCAAATGGTTGCCGGAACAGTATCAAATCCGCCGCTACCCGGATATCACACATAACGTACGCTGCCAATTCCCTGTCCCGCATTGGGATGGCCGGATGGCTCAAACGGTGGGACGCGAAGGGGTCAACCCGCGGCCGGGACACAACCAACTGGCCCACAACACCTATGCCGAATACTCCAGCGGCTTTGGTTCGTATTCCGATGGAATCAATGACGACCTAAATAAAATGATTTGGAGCGCGCTTGCCTGGGACCCGAATACGGACATTCACGAAATCGTCGTGGATTACGGTCGCTTATTCTTTGGCGAAGATGTCGGCCAGGATGTAGCCGACGGGCTATGGATGCTGCAGGAAAACATGACGGGCGATTTGCTCGAAAATGAAACCGTCCCCAAGACGCTGGCCCAATGGCGTGCGATTGGCGAGAAGGTTTCTCCCCAAGTCCGCAAGAGTTGGCGCTATCAGATGTATCTGATGCGGGCGCTGTTCGATCAATATACCCGCGAGCGTTATCTCGACGAGATGAAGCACGAAAAGGCGGCCTACGCTGCTTTGGCAAAAGCTCCTCAGGTGGGAGCAGCCAAGGCGATTGCCGCGGCGAAAAAAGAGTTGTCCCAAGCTGATCACTACCAGAAGGGTGACTCATTGCGACAGGAAATGGCTGAACTGGCCGACGACATGTTTCACAGCATCGGATATCAGTACAGCGTCAAACCTCCTTATTTCACGCGGAATCCAGAACGGGGCGCGCTGTTGGATGCGTTGGACGTTCCTTTGAACGACCGGCCGTGGCTTGAGGATCAATTCCAACAAATCTTGGAGCTGGAAGATTCGCAGGAGCAACTCCAGCGGATCGATTATCTTGTCAATTGGGAAGATCCGGGGCCGGGCGGATTTTACGATGATTTGGGCGATCCCGAACGACAGCCACATGTGGATCATTTGTCAACTTATGAAGACAACCCCAGCCGTATTGACCGCATGACCGAAGCGCATTATCGCTGGGTTAATAATGACACCATCCAGGTCGATCCGCGATTTCGGTATTCCATGTTAAGCAGCGCACAAACACTACACGGTGCGCCGTTGATCATGCGATATGAGGGACTGGATCAGGACGCGGAGTACAAACTTCGCGTGATTGAGTTCGGCCGATTCGGGGCATCGATTGATTTGGTTGCTGATGACAAATATCCCATTCACGGCCCATTGCGCCCCACACTTCCCCTGGCACCGGTCGAATATGACATCCCGCAACAAGCAACGGCGGACGGGAAACTTGAGTTGAAGTGGGGACTGGTCGAAGGCCGTGGAACGCAGGTAGCCGAGGTCTGGTTGATCAAAAAGAAGTAACGCCCGCTGAGTTGGGAAGAGTCGGGACAACCTAGCGGCGTTTATGATATCGATAACAAACGCCGCGGATTGAGTCATTCAAAGCGGTGAACTCAGTTACTTGCTCATCTCGTACTTCAGCACGAATTGATGATCGTCGACATCTGGTGCGATCTTCGTTCCGCTGCACAGCTCTTGCTGCAGTGGGCTGTAGGTCATGACCGAAATCTGATTTTGTTTCGGTTCGAAACGATAGATCCGCAGGAATCCACCCCGGTAGTCGCTCAGGCACTCGTGCACCGAATTACCGTGCTCACCTTCCACTGTGCGGTGCATCGCTTGTGTGCGACTCTGATCGCCGCAGCAGATAAGAAATAGATTTTCATGCTTGCTGAAGCACTTCTCCCACATCTGTTGGGGAGTGTTGCCCTGTTTCCCTTGCGTCTTGTGCCACCGCATGCGGCCTTTGGTCGCGTCGTAGTAGTCGCGCGATTCACGAGGCCGGTCGCGTGGCCCCAGATACATGTGCGTTGTGACCATCGCACGTCGATCGGCATGTTTTTCCAACACGTCATTGGCCCAATCCAGCACGTCATCCGGCGCGTTGCACTCTAGATGCAAAATGACAAAATCCATCCCGCCGGCTGAGATCAACTGGTAACTGTCCGCATTATTCTTGATCTGTCCCCCGTACCATTTCTCGTTCTCGAACAAGGAGGCGGGGAATGTTTCTTGAAACTTCTGCGAGTCACCCCCTGAGAGCATATCATGGTTCCCGACCGAAAACGCAAACGGCAACTTGCCGGAAAGCCGTAGCATGTGCTTGCGGGCGATCTGCCATTCTTCATCGCTTTTGTATTTGTCAACAATATCGCCGACATGGCTGACAAATACGATCCTCTGTTTCTCGCGATTGTCCAAGATCCAATTCACCTCAGCTTCGAAATATGCTTCGTTTTTCTCGCTCACGTACCCTTGAGTGTCGGGCAGCACGACGAAGCTAAAGGTCCCCTCGGGCGCAGCTGCTGGTTCCTCCGCAATGCCACGTGCTACGCACATTGTGAAGAGTGCGACGGTCAGGACCGTGATCTGAAAAACGTGGGGTTTCATCTTTTGCCGCCTCATAGAAAGTTAACATCAACAGAATTTTCCGCAGCTTAACGGATACCCATTTGCCACCTCAACGCCACCTGGATTTTGAGTGGCTATGCGACTCGTGCCAACTGTAAATATCGGCTGCTGTTGATCCTCAGGCTGGCTTGGCGCCGGGCTGGCCATTTTCGATGACAAATGACGCCTTGGTGAGAATGGGCGCACCGGGTTTGTCGACATAGGGAGTCACACGGAAGTGAGACGTCCAGGTCTGCGGCGTCAGTTCACAGGAAACATAGCCTCGATTGGAATTGTACCAGCGCACAAAATCGTTTTGGGCCGCGGCTCGTTCGTATTCAGGGATGTGATTCCCACCGTTACCGCTGGAAGTCATGGAGGTGCCGACCAGCTCGGTGCCAACCAGCGGCGATTTCGGATCTTGAAAATCGAGCTGCAAATCATTGACCCAATTGAGGTGAATGTCGCCGGTCAGCACGACGGGGTTGGGAACATTTCGTTCATGGAAGAAACGCAACAAGCGGCGGCGACTGATTTCGTAGCCTGGCCATTGGTCCATACTGTAACGACGATACTCCCCTTCCCCACGGTTGAGAGGCGCCATCATGACCTGCTGAGCCAGCACATTCCAGGTGGAGGGTGAACTCAGGAGGCTCGACATCAACCAGTGCTCCTGCTTGGCGCCCAGCATGGTGGCCTGCGGATCGAGGGCCTTGCCGATCATCGGTTTCTGGTGGTCGCCATTGGGCTGATCTGTGCGGTATTGCCGCGTATCGAGCACATGGAAATTCGCCAGTCGACCGTACTGGCATCCTCGGTAGAGTTTCATGTGCGGCCCTTGTGGAAAGGACCGACGCCGCAACGGCATGAATTCGTAATAGGTCTGATAGGCGTTCATCCGCCGCGCCAGAAACGCTTCTGGAGAAATCCCTTCTTCCTCGGAAACCAGGTTCGCATAATTATTGTCAAACTCGTGGTCGTCCCACGTGACGAGCCACGGAAACAGACGATGAGTCTCCTGCAGCGTCTCGTCGAGGCGATATTGCGAGTAACGGATGCGATAGTCGTCAAGGCTTTTGACCTCGCCCCCGATATGTTTGCGCGGCCGTTTGTCGACTCCGCCGTATTCGTAGATGTAATCGCCCAGATGGACAACGAGGTCGAGGTCCTCCTTTTGCATATGGGGATAGCCGTTGAAGTAGCCGCTTTCGAAATGTTGGCAGGATGTGAACGCAAATTTCAGGCAATCGGGCATAGCATCATCAGCCGGTGCTGTGCGTGTGCGTCCGACAGGACTGGTTTCATCGCCGGCATGAAACCGATAAAAATACCAGCGGTGCGGTTCTAGGCCATCGACTTCGACATGCACTGAATGCCCCAGTTGTGGCATTGCCCAGGCGACCCCACTTTGGACCACGTTGGCGAACGCCTCATCATCGGCGACTTCCCACCGAGTCGGCACCGCATCATTGGGCATGCCGCCGCCCTGAAGTGGATCCGGAGCGAGCCGTGTCCACAACACGACGCCATTTGGCTCGGGATCCCCAGATGCCACCCCGAATGTGAACGGGTTCCCGCCAAATCGCGGGCGTTGCGCTACCTGCCCCTCGGCTCGCAGGGCAATCGTGGGAATCGCTGACACCGCTGCGATGTAACTCAGAAAGTCACGGCGTGCGATACCGTATTGACGGGGCTGTGATGATTTTCTGTGGTGAGCCATCTGTGAAATATATCCCATAATCCAGGTGTAAAACAAAGTCTGAGCCGCGGTTCGACCAGTCGGAGGAGAACGCTATCATATCTGAGGAGCGAACCAATCGGAAGGTTCGAAGTACCACGGCAAAACAGCCCACCACACTTGGTTTATCACACCTCATTCATCTAGAAGGCTCTAATCAATGAGCAACACGAGTCTCTCGGTAGCTTGCAGAACGATCATTCCGCTCGGCGAAATGAATGTCCTGTTTTTAGACCGGCGACGAAGACGACAAGTGCTACGGCTCCCAGGAAGAAGACCGTGTCGCCGGGGACGCGCATCCATTTCAGGGTTTGCATCAGATCCGTCTGCATGAATTCCGCGCTGCGGGCGTACCAATAACCCTGTTCGACGGAAGCTTTCGTCTGCAACAGTCCAACCGGCAACAGGCTGAGCAGGCACATGGCCATCAAGCCGCCATTTAACGTCCAAAACGAGAATCGCAGCAGACCGTCTTTCCACTCGCGGCCCGGAACAAGGACGCGCAGGCACATCAGCATCAGTCCGATTCCCAGCATGCCATACACGCCGAACAAAGCCGCATGGCCGTGCAGAGGGGTCGTGTTCAGTCCCTGCATATAGTACAGCGCGATTGGTGGATTGATCATGAATCCAAACAGGCCGGCTCCGATCATGTTCCAGAACGCAACAGAGACGAAAAAATAGATCGGCCACTTGTATCGTTGGACCCATTGCGACGAACGCGAACGGCGTAGGTCCTCGGTGGCATCGAAACCGACCAGAACCAGCGGGACGACTTCTAGAGCACTAAAGACAGACCCCCAAACCAAAGCGACGGTCGGGGTTCCGGAAAAGTACAAGTGGTGACAGGTGCCGATGATTCCACCGGAAAGAAATATAGTTGCCGACAGCAAGGCGGCCGCTGCGGCGATACGGGGGCGAATCAAATTCAGCCGCATAAAAGTGAACGCGATCACAGTGGTGGCAAACACTTCAAAAAAGCCTTCGACCCACAAGTGCACAACCCACCAGCGCCAGTATTCCACCATCGAAAGGTGAGTGTGCCGTCCCCAGGTCAGGCCGGCTCCGTAGAACAGTGCAATCGCTCCCGTGGCCACAGCCAACAAAATGACAAGTTGACGTTGCTGCCCAGTTTTTCTCATCGCGGGCAGCAGTACACGAATCATCAAGAACAACCACAGCAGCAGACCCACCATTAGCGCGATTTGCCAGACGCGCCCCAGATCCACGTATTCGTAGCCTTGATGTCCAAAGTAAAACGATACGGTATCGGTCATCTTGTTCTGAATACTGAGCCATTCGCCTGTTAACGATCCGACGACCACAATCAACAAGGCAGCGAACAGCACGTTCACACCGAGTCGTTGGCCTTTGGGTTCGTGATCGCTGACGAGCGGGCCGATGAACAGTCCGGCAGCCAACCAAGCCGTGGCGATCCAAAACAGCCCCATCTGCACATGCCACGTGCGTGTCACGCTGTAGGGCAACCATTCGGACAAGGGAAAACCGTAAAAGCCATCCCCTTCGACACCGTAGTGCGCTGTGATGACGCCCAATAGCATCTGCACCAGAATCAACGCAGCGACGACCCAGAAGTATTTGACGGTGGCTCTCTGTGACGGCGTAGCTTCCCACAATGCCAGCGGATCGGATTCGGGCGGCAACGGTTCCTCTTCTTCGTTTCTTTTCGATGCGTACCACCACGCCATCCCCGCGATGCCGGCCAGCAATACAATGATGCTCACACCGGTCCAGACAATATTGTCACCCGTCGGGCGATTGCCAACCAGCGGCTCGTGAGGCCAGTTGTTTGTGTAGCTAACCGACTCGTCAGGGCGATTTGTCGAAGCCGCCCAAGAGGTCCAAAAGAAGAAAGCGGATAGATTTCGCAGACGGCTTGATTCAGAAACGGCACCGGCAGGAATCGCATAGTCAGCGTTTCCATTTGAAAACACGTCGCTGTAGTGAGCCAGGTTTGATTCAAACGCATCCACGCGAATCGGATCGACCGTGACAATTCCGGTTTCCGTATCTAACGTGTTCGTTCGCAGCAGAGCAGTCAATCTCGCCTGGAGTTGAGCTTGTTTTTCGTTATCGAGTTCCTCAAACGTGCTGCCGTAATCGGCGTCCGCCCAACGATCCAAGATGAAGATGGCTTCGCGATGCAACCAGTCGGCCGTCCAGTCGGGAGCGACGTAGCTACCGTGCCCCCAGATCGATCCGACCTCCATTCCTCCCAGCGACTGCCACACATTCTGACCGGCTGATACATCTCCGCTGTCGATCAACGTGTTGCCATCGGTTGTGACCACTTTATCAAACAGAGGCGGCATTTCCTGATAAATCCGAGTTCCGATCCAGCCCAGGACCAAAAACGAAAAGAGCATTACTGCTGAAAAAAGTAGCCAAAGCCGTCGCATCATGTTCTCGCTTTGTGTTTTGAATTTGAATTCATTTGAGTTCAGATGTTGAACGTTGCTGACCGGAAACCCCAAAAGCTCACTGGGAACGCCAAAACACTCTCTGCAACAAACAGCGGCAGACAGAGAAACGCCTAGGTTCCCTGTTTCTTCCAATGCAATTTTGCTAGCGGAGCCGCAATGGAAATAACCTGAAAATCACACAGCGACACTGATCAGCGTATTGCGAACACGCTCATCGTGCTGCCGACACTTGTGCGGAAGCCTCACCCAATTCGGCCGCCAGTTGTGATGCGCGCGGGAACAACACATTGTTCTCTTTGTGAATGTGGCGATGCAGGTCGGCTTCCAATTCCCGCAAACCATCGAGCATTGCTCGAAATGTGTTGCAACCGCCGTCCGGTAGCGTGAAGTCCGACGAGGCCGCGCGAATATCACGCAGAGCTTGACCGGCGATATCGTGTTCGTGTTCCATCATGCGTATTGGATTGTCGACCGAACCAAACGGGAATGACGGCAGTGCACGTGATTGTTCGATCGTGCGGATGGCCGGAAACAGAATCTGCTCTTCCTTGAGCATGTGCGGAACGAGTTCGTCCCGGAGCTGCTGGAAAGATGTTCCCATACGTTCCAGCCAGGCATGTTGGCTGCCATGAACGGACACAACTTTGTCGACAAGCTGCGTGAGTCGTGGTAACTCACGCTTCAGATACTCGTGGTGCGTTGCCTCGATCGAATCGCACATATCGGCCAGGGACTTTGACGCAAAGTCGTTCTCTGAGGCATCTTCCCCTGCGTCACTCGCAATAACATCGAGCAGTTTCTCAAGAACGGCCTGCGCATCAATCTGCCCCATGCGGCACGCTTCTTTCAACGGCCGACCACCGCCGCAACAGTAGTCGATTCGGTGCTGTTCGAACACGCGAGAAGTCGCCGGATGTTCCGTGACCCACTGGCCAACCGAGTCTGTTAGATTCAACGTTTTTGTCATTTTTGATTTCCTTATGTGCAATGCCAATTCGTTTCAACAAACAGCTGTGCGATGAATCAGGCAGGCAACGCTGCCGCCTCCAATTCCTGCTTGGGACCGAAGAACTCGTAGCGCATGCGGTGTTCGTCGACGTTCAGTTCCTGCAGGCTCGCATGAATGTTCGCCATGAATGGTCGCGGACCACAGAAGTAAAAGTCCGCTTCTTCGTATGGGGTCCAGTCACGCAGAAACTCAGTCGTCACGAACCCAGCTTTGTCGCAATTGCCCTCTACAAGGTCGCCCGGCAACGGCGCATCGTACAGAACCTGTGTCTGCACATTCGGACCCGTCTGCGCCAGGTTGCGAATCTCATCTGCAAACGCATGGGCCTTGCTATTGCGCGCGGCCTGAACAAAGTAGATCACTGCTTCGGGGTTCGCATGAATGATCGACTTGGCCATCGACAACAGCGGCGTGACACCGATGCCACCTGCCAGCAATACAATCGGCTTGCTTGCTGCCGTCTCAGGATCAACGGTGAATTCGCCGCAAGGCGGACCAATTTGAATGCGATGCCCTGGCTCGGTCACTTCGTGTAGGTGGCAGGAGATCAGACCGTCCGGTGCATCGGGCGCAAGTCGCTCCTCGCGCTTGACGCTGATACGGAAGTGCTGCTCCCCGGTTCGATCAGACAAGCTATAGTTGCGCGGCGAGGTAGGTGTATGAAGGTCATCAATGTGAACGGTGATGTACTGTCCCGGTTTGAAGGGCGGCAATTCTCCCTCGTCCTCCGGTTTCAGGTAGAACGAGGTCACGACATCGCTTTCGGGTACTTTGCGATCGACCACAAAAGTGCGGTAACCATTCCAGCCGCCAGGCATAGATTGCTGCTCATCATAAATCGCTCCTTCGCGGCCAATGAAAATGTCCGCCAGAAACCCGTAGGCTTCCGCCACAGCAGCAATGATCTCGTCGGTTGCCGCCTCGCCCATGACATCTTTGATCGCGTCGAGCAGATGTTTGCCAACAATCGGGTAATGCTCGGCCTTGATGCCCAATGAGCAATGCTTCTGAGCGATCAATTCGACGGCGGGCATCAACACCGCGGGATTGTCGATATGGGTAAAATACGCACAAATCGCCCCCGCCAGAGCTCTCTGTTGGCCACCAGAATGCTGATGCGCCTGATTGAAAAACGCTTTGACTTCCGGGTTCCCCTGAAACATTCGTTCATAAAACCGCCGCGTAATGGTTTCCGCATTGGCAGCAACGGCCGGAGTGATTTCCTTAACGATTTGGACCGTTTTCTCGCTGAGCATGTCTGTTCCTGCTTATTTCGTTGTTGCTGTCTAGATCCGAGACGGATAAACTTAATTCTTCACCCAAAGGTATAGAATACAATAGTGGACGTCAAGGTAAAGAATAGCGGCGAGGAGAAATTCCGGAGAAAAACCATGATCTCAAAAACAGCCGAGTACGCGTTACGTGCCGTAACCTGTCTGGCGAACGACACCCACAGCCCTGCGTCGGCCGATGTATTGGCAAAAAAAACAAAGGTGCCACGTCGTTACTTAACACGCGTCCTGCAGGATTTGGCGGCCGCGGGCTTGGTCGCCTCGCGTAGCGGGCCGGGAGGCGGATACGTGCTCAAACAAGAGACCGGCAAATTGACGATCCTGGATGTCATCAACGCCGTCGCTCCATTGGAACGTATCAAGTCCTGCCCGTTAGGACTCAATTCGCACACGTCTTTGTGCCCATTGCACTCAGAACTCGACCGAGCTTTTGCCGCCACCGAAGCCGCGTTTGCCGCGGTGACGATTCGCCAGCTCCTGGAATCAACGAATCCCATTGTGCCGTTGTGTGAAGATTCCAAATGAAGCAGCCAATTACCGGATTTCACAGGGATGACGAGGACCATTGGGTGGCCCAACTCGCCTGCGGCCACAATCAACATGTTCGCCATGATCCTCCGTGGATGAATCGCAAATGGGTCACCACGGTCGCAGGGCGCGAGCAAATGCTGGGATATCTGCTTGACTGCATTAAATGTGACGAACAAGCTCCACCGGATGATCGGCCGAACATAGAGCCGGCTTGATTCCGTTTAGCTCCCCGAAGTCTTTCCCACCGCGACAATAAGCTCGCCGCAAGAGGCTGATTCCTAAACACCGGAATCAATTGGTCTGATCAAACGCGAACATCATTCGGGATTGCATTGCGAGACTTGAAAGAGGCGAGCAAGAAATTGACCCTCTTTCTAGATTTCAATACACTCCGTCATTCCGTAGCCCACCCAATCTTTCCTCGCAGGAGCCGGTGCCCATGTTGCTGAATCGTTATTCACTCTTGCTATTGCTTCTCGTGGGGTATCTGGCGATCGGCACTTTGCCAGCTGCAGAGCCAATTGATGGGGACATATTGCTCAAAGGCGGAACGGTAATCGATGGGAGTGGCAGTCCGGGACTAGTGGGTAATGTTGCACTTCGCGGCGATCGCATCGTGGCGGTGGGGACCTTTGAAGTCGGCGAGTTTCCACAGGTGATTGATTGCAACGGGCTAGTGATTGCTCCGGGATTCATTGATTTACACAACCATAGCGACGAACAAATCGTCGAGCCCGAAACCCGCGGCTGTGTCAACTATCTGATGCAGGGCTGTACAACGATCGTAACGGGAAACTGTGGATTCGGGCCGGTGAACGTGGCCGAGTACTACTCCAAAATCAATGCCTCCGGCGCTGGGGTGAATGTCGTGCATCTATTGCCCCAAGGTTCTCTGCGTGCCGACGTGATGGGGCTAGCCGACCGCGCCCCGACGGACGATGAGTTACAACGCATGCGAGCTTTGGCCAAACAGGCGATGCAAGATGGCGCGTGGGGAATGACGACCGGTCTGATCTATGTTCCCGGTGCATCAACCAAGACCGATGAACTCGTTGAGATTGCTAAAGTTATTGCCGCTCACCAGGGGTTTTATGCCAGCCACATGCGTGACGAGGGGACCGGTTTGCTCGGCGCTGTTCAAGAAACGCTCGAAATTGGTAAGCAGGCACAACTGCCCGTGCATGTTTCACATTTCAAATCAAACGGGATTGAGGCCTGGGGATTGATCCGCCGCGCCGCTGAAATGATTGAGCAGGCGCAGGCTGAAGGACAAAAAGTCACCGCGGATCAATACCCCTACATAGCCTCCAGCACTTCGCTCAGTGCAATCCTCTTCCCGCGTTGGGTTCGGGCGGGTGGCAAAGAAGTCATGGTGAAACGACTCGACGATCCCGAAAAAAGCGCGGAGATTCGCGAATTGGTCATTGAAACGTTGAAAGAGCGAGGCGAGCGTGCCCCGGTACAAATCGGTCGCTACAAACCCAAACCCAATTGGGTCGGACGTAAAGTCTACGAAATCGCACAGGCAGAGAATCGCCCGGCAGTGGACATTGTCTACGAAATCGTGCGTAACGGTGATGCAGGCGCGATTAGCTTCGGCATGAATGAAGAAGACGTTCGATTTGGGATGCAACTCCCCTGGGTCGCAACCGCATCGGACGGACGCGCCTATCTCCCCGGATCTGACAAGCCGCATCCTCGGAGTTACGGGACCTTTCCACGCAAGATCGGACACTATGCGATCCAGGAAAAGGTGATCCCACTCGCCAAAGCGATCCGCAGTTGCAGCAGCCTGCCGGCGGAGATTTTGGGATTAGCGGACCGGGGACGGCTGCAGCCGGGACTGGTGGCCGACATCGTGGTCATCGATCCGCAAACAGTACATGACACCGCCGAATTTGCCGCGCCGCATCGCTATGCGACGGGAATCAAGTATGTCTACATTGCCGGAAAACCGGCGGTGTTTGACGGCGTCCCGACAGGCGCCTTGGCCGGACGCGCCCTGAATCGGCGTGACGCAAAGCCAGATTCCACCAGTGACGAGTGACCAGCCGCATCTCGCAATTCCCTAGAGCGTTGCTAGTTCGCGATTTTCGTATACGGTGCGATGTGAATGGCGGAAAATTTTTTCTTGAGTGTCCCAGCGCCTTCAGGGGTCACCGCGGTGTCGGTCACATTCAGAATTTCGAGTGTGGGAATCTCCATGAGATACTGCATACAACCATCGGTCACCTGCGTGCGGCTGATGTCCAATTCTCGAAGTTTAGGCATTCCCTGAAGCTGCTCAATTCCGTCATCTCCCACGTCCGTATCCAAAAGCCAAAGCACGCCCAACTGGCTCATCCCTTTGAGATGCGAAAGTCCGGAACCGTTGACCTGAGTGCCTTCCAGGTCGAGTTCCTCTAATTCAGTCAAATCCTTCAAGAATTCCAACCCGGAATCCGAAACGGCCGTGCCATTCAAGTTTAGTCTCAGTAGATGCGACGCTCCCACGAGATAACTCAAGGCGGCATCGTCGACTGCTGTATGTTTGAGGTCGACGTCGCGCAATTCTGCCAGCCCTGCAGCGTTTTTCACTCCCGAGCTAGTCACTGCGGTGTCGGCAAGCCAGAGAACTTCGAGTTCGGGCATCTCTTTCACAGCAACCATCCCGCTGTCGTCGACTTTCGTTTCGTTGAGATTCAACTTGCGCAGTTTGGTCAACGCTTTGAGTTGCTGCATGCCGGCCCCGGTGAGCGAGGTCCCTTTTAAACCCAAATTTTCCAGTTGCGAGAGTTTCGCAATGTGTTCTGCACCGTCATCTCCAATTTTGGTTTCGAACAGGTGTAATTCCTGAAGCTGCGGAAATTCTGCCAAAATTGCCAGCCCCTCATCAGTAATCGCAGAGCGGCCGAGATGGATTGCCGTCACCGGTTTTCCGTCTAGTCGGGGGTTGGTCTGGACCCTACCCCCTAACTCCTTAATTGTGGCGATGGCTGCCTCTTGAGTACTTGGACCGCCGGTAACGTTGGCGCCCGATCCGCCCTGTTGTTGATCACCGCAGCCCGTAAACAATAAGGCTGCATACAAAGCGCATAGTTGCAGGGAATAGAAGCGACGTGTGCCGGTGGCCGTCATCATGTCTCTCGATGCCTTTTTGTTTTTAACAACACGATTTGACTTAGCGACAGTGATATTCAGAGTAGCGACCGAAGCCTCAACGTCCTGTGACGATAGACTTGGCACAGGCGAAACGACTTCAACCGAAGACAGCTACTATTACTTCGAGCAACAAATACTTCATGGAACTTACTTGGTTTCCAAATCAAAGTCGAACGTATTGTTACCCGGCTGCACATCGCGTTTCAGGTCTGATTTGCTATTATACTTGGGCGGAATGGGATCGCTTTCCCCTGCTGGCGGCTCGCCGTCGGGCCATTCTGTCACGATCCGCACTGTGGACGGTCCGACTTTCGTGCCTTCTTCGCCATCGACATATGTCAGGTAATAATACCCCTCTTCATCAGTGACTCCCGTGCCAGCGCGACCCCCTTCATCGGAATAAAACTGCACGATTTTACCGGCTGCCGGCTGTCCGTCGATCTTCACCGTTCCTTCAACGTAGCCCAGTTCCGGAATGTCACTACGTCCACACCCGACGAGATGCAGACAGGCCATGAGAACGATGACCCCAGTAACTTGACGTTTGGATAAGTTAGACTTTATCGACATTCTACGTTCTTCTTTCACTAATATCATTTAATATTCTAGATCAGACACATCAGTCCACGAAGACCCCACAAGGCATCGTAAGTCCGCCTGGACCGGGGTGACGATGTTGCTACGATTTCGAGACGCGTTTTTTCGCCGATACGACATCGATCCGATCGATCGATGCATCGGTCGTTCGTGCGATTCAGGAACGCAGTTCTTAGAATTCTCGCGCACGGGGAATGTCATTGTGGCGAAAACTGATCCGCAACGACTCAAGGTTTCCCCCCTGAGTTGACGAAGTTGGTCCCGATGCATGGCACAGTGTCGGCGAACCACGATCGCGATCCGTTCAAGCACCCGAGAGTGAGCTTTCTTGAATAGGGCGAGCAAGGTATCGCGTGACTGAAGTCGTTCCAGCCACGCGATACATTAAATTTTCCCTCGCGAAACGTTGAGAGGCTGTGCCAAACGTTGACACCACCTACAACAGTTTAGAATTCGCCGTTCACTTGACCATCCCGGCGATCGCAGAGTCTCTCGTACGTGCTATTCACGTGCTCAACACCCAGCCCAATGCTCCCGCCTTGGTGGTCAATGCTATCACTGAGGAAATGCACTGAACCATCACAGAAGACAAAGAACGCACCACCTGTGTGCGGGCTGTTGAACGAACGCGCTTGGTGTTGTTGATTGCTGGAACTGTGGTTAATCCCGTCATAAGGCAGCGACAGCACGTTGGTTCCCGCTGCTTTAATGTTCCAACTGCTACCTTGGTCAAGGTCCGGAACACTAGCGCTTATCGCGTAAATCGTACCTGCACCGGCGACGACATCTCCATACTTCCATGCCCGTTCGCCGACATGAATCGTGTTCGACGTTCCATCGATCACGTTCCGGAAACGAACACTTGAGTTCTGATATCCCATGCCGCGTGCTGCGCCATAATCAGCGGGGTACACAGCTGGCGTAGTACTGTTTCCAGAATCCATCACCATGACATAGTTCGACGTCGCGATCGGAATTTTGTCAGTGCCATCTGACGTCAGTTGGCGATTGTAGTAGGCACCAACCATGATGGAGTCATTATGGGTATTGTCAAAATCGTTCAGTGCCGGTCCGATATCCGTTGGGCACCTGAATGCAGGAAGAGGAGTTCGGAGCGCAGCTAAGCCTTCAGGCGTTGTCAATTGGTCCTCGGCCAGCGTACTGTCCGGTGAGAGTACCTCGTAGAGGTTCCCCTGTTCCAGGTAAGGCAGAATGAGCGTTCCCCAGGCCCACAGGCTTTGCTCTGAGGAGGTCTTGTTGTTGGGGATCTTGGCGACATATCCTGGAGGGAATACGCCGAAAGTCTCCGCGTAGTTGTGCAACGCCAACCCGATTTGCTTGAGGTTGTTACGGCATTGAGTTCTTCGTGCTGCTTCACGAGCCTGTTGAACGGCCGGCAGCAGCAGAGCAATGAGAATTGCGATGATTGCGATCACCACCAACAACTCAATTAATGTGAATCCACTTCTGGTACGTGCTTTCATAGTGTTCTCCGGAGCTAGAGATGAGCTGATATTTAGAATGACGTTACCAAAGATTCTGGCCGCTTCTGATGGGAAGCAAACCAATGAGTCGACTGCGAAAAACTGAACTCAAAGAAGATCTCGCTGCTGGAGAATGCTTTCTTCCCCCAATCGCAACGAGATAGTTCGCCGCAGTCGATCACGCAGCTCGATGAATGTGACACCTCCTTTTTATCTGCCGCTGTGGCCCGTAACTCCGCTGCATGAGCTTAGAGAGCCTGCCATGGATGTGAGAATGATTGAATGAACAGCAATCTGATTTACTTCAAACATACAAATCATGAATTAATGATTGATGGTGAAAGAAAAAGGCCGCTGGACGACACCGAAAGAGCTGATTGATTGAGAGGAATGATTCTCCTCTTCTGTGCTAGGGTAATTCCCCTAAACGAAATGTTAAAAACCCTTATGCATGAGCAATTCTGCAACACGCATGCGCATCATCCTGCACTGCTGCAAACAAAAAAGCAAGAAAATTCCCTAGGAGATTTTCGGATATTAGAATTTCACAGGACCGTGAAATAGGCGACTTGTAACATTACTCTTACTACGCGGGCTCTATAGACGCCGCACGCATTTTGCCTATTTGCCCCAGTCTCACTAATGGCGAGGCCGACGTTGCAACAGGGTCGATCCCCATGCTCCGGCAATTGTTGACGCCGCACCGATTACGGAATACCACGGCCAAGCGATCGGAGTACCAAATTTCACAAAGCTGACCACAACCGCACCAGTCAATATGCCGACAAGTGCGTCTCGTTGTTGGGTGCGATGCGCATACACCGCCAGTGCAAAGACTCCCAGCATGATTCCTCCCACAAAGCCCGCAATTGCTAGTGCGTCTTCCACCACATTTTGCGAAATCCGTGCAGCGGCAATCCCCACACCGATCTGGACGATGCCAAACAGAATCGTCAACACACGGCTAATGCTGACCGCATTTCCGGAGAATGCCGGACCTTTTCGAGGCAGATACAAATCATTCAACGCAGCTGTGGCCGACGAGTTCAACGAACTCGATAAGGTTGACATCGCCGCTGCAATCACGGCAGCAAGCGTGAGTCCCATGATGCCTGTCGGCATGCGTGTGACAATGAAATGTGCGAATACGCTATCGCCATGTTGAAATGGGGAGGTTGGTGGATATTGCTCGTAAAACGCGGCGAGGCCAATCCCCACGAAGAGAAACAACGCGAACTGAACCAAGACCACGAATCCACTCAGTCCCAAAGCACGTCCGGCATCTCTTTGGCTGCGTGCGCTGAGATAACGTTGGACCATCATTTGATCCGTGCCATGGGTCCCCAAGGACAAAAAGATGCCGCCGATGATTCCGGACCAGATCGTGTATTTCTCGGTGAGGCTGAAATCAAAATTGAATAACTGAAACCGGCCTGTCGTAACCCCGAAATCCCAAAACTGCTGCCACCCACCGGGGAGTTGTTGCAGAATAAGCAACAATGCGACGATCCCACCGGCGATATAGATGATAAATTGAAGGCAATCATTCCAGACGACTGATTTCATGCCGCCAAAAAACGTATAGAGGATGGTCACCACACCGATCACCACCACGCTGAGCGGCAACGGCAGCCCCACCGACTTCTCGAGGACAATCGCCGTCAAAAACAACCGCAGGCCGTCTCCCAGATTGCGCGTAATGAGAAACATCACCGATGCGGTCTGCTTGGTGAGGCTGCCGAAACGCTGTTCGAGGACCTCGTAGGCTGACAGCAAACGGCCGCGAAAAAATAGCGGCAAGAGCGTAACCACAACGATCCACCGGCCAATAATATAGCCGAAGGTCAGTTGCAGAAACTGCAGGTCTCCACCAGTAGCAAACGCGATGGCGGGCACACTCAGAAACGTGGCCGTGCTGGTTTCGGTGGCCACGATTGAGCCGAGGATCGCCCACCACGGCAGATCTCTTCCTCCGAGCAAATACTCATCGAGACTTTTCTTGCCGCGCCCCACCCAGATCCCCAAGGCGAGCACACAGCCCAAATAGGCGACAACGATTGCTGAATCGACTAAGCTAATGGCTGGGTTCACAATGTTATCCTTTAGTCAACATCGATCGAAGCTGCTATTCTCCAGTGTCGTTGGCATATGACAAGTCACTCGCTGAATCTCGACCACATGACTACCGAGCGCCGCAATTCGGCATCGGAATCGCTCGACCGCATGACGGCTGAAGAAATTGTTGCGCTCATGAACGCCGAAGACGCACAAGTGGCCACTGCCGTCTCTGCGGAATCAGCAGCAATTGCGCGAGCGATTGATGTCATCGCGGATCGGCTAGCAGGCGGAGGCCGTCTGATTTACATAGGCGCCGGCACCTCAGGCCGACTGGGAGTTTTAGATGCGAGCGAATGTCCTCCCACATTCAATTCCCCCCCGGGGCAAGTTGTCGGTGTGATTGCCGGTGGGAAGGTTGCACTGACGTCTGCTGTTGAAGGTGCCGAAGATCAGCCGGAAGACGCGATCCGCGACTTACAAGCGATTGCACTTTCGGCAACGGACGTGCTGGTCGGCATTGCCACCAGCGGCCGAACCCCATACGTGCTTGGTGGACTCAGTTACGCACGGGACGTCGGTGCCTACGCGATCGGCTTGGCATGTAATTCCGATTCGGAATTATCGCGCAGTGTGCAGTTGATGATCGCGCCGGTTGTTGGACCGGAAGTCATCACCGGGTCATCACGGCTCAAAGCGGGGACGGCAACCAAGATGGTGCTCAACATGTTGTCGACCGGTGCGATGGTGCGATTGGGAAAGACATTTGGCAACCTAATGGTCGATCTACAGGCCAAAAACCAAAAACTCTTAGAGCGTTCGCGACGAATCGTGTCGCAGCTGACGGGCCTGTCGATCGAGGAAGCCGATAGACACCTTCAACGCTGCGGAGGCGACGTCAAGACAGCCATTGTCGCTCATCAGCGGCAATTAACTCCCGCGACCGCTCGGAACTTGCTCAGCGACGTACAAGGACACCTCCGCAACGCCTTGGAGTCTCCACAGTCTGAGGATTAGGGCGGAGTTCAATCGGAAATATCGATGAGAGGATAACAGCAATTGTCCGTGTCTGGGTTAGTGATCGGCATCGATGGGGGTGGGTCAAAGACGCTGGCCTGGCTTGCGGATGCGACTTATTCCTACGGAGCGGTTCCGCTGGGAGTCGGTGAAGCGGGACCCTCCAATCCGCAGTCGGTTGGCTGGGAGACTGCTTTGGAAAACATGGGGCGAGCGGTCGATACGGCTTTTCTCGCCGCTGGTTATTCGCCCTGCAAAATCGCAGCGGCTTGCGTAGCCATGGCCGGAAGTGATCGCGAAAACGCGCGTCATCGCCTCAATGAATGGTCGGCAGGTCGGGAGCTTGCTGAACGGTTTTTGCCTGTCCACGACGCGGCCGCACTGCTTGCGGCAGGCACGCCCGACGGTTATGGGGTTGCCATCATATCGGGTACGGGAAGTTTGGCGTTTGGTCGTTCAGAGTCGGGAAAGACAGCCCGCAGCGGCGGATGGGGGTATCTATTCGGCGATGAGGGCAGCGGCTATGCAGTGGCAATTGCCGGATTGCGGGCGGTGGCATCCGCCGCCGATGGTCGCACCGCCGCAACATTGCTCACGGATCGATTTCTCCATGAGTTGGCCATTGCTTCACCAAATGAAATGGTGCAAGCAGTTTACGCGCGGCAGGACGACCATACCTGGCTGTCATCGTTGTCGCAGATTGTGGTGAGCGCGGCCAATGAGGGTGATGCTGTCGCGTAGTGCATTCTCGAAGCGGCGGCCGACGCTCTGGCCGAACAAGTGACCGCCGTCACACGCACCCTGGGGATGGACGACGAGAAGTATCCCCTCGCGATCGGCGGAGGACTGTTGGTTCAGGTCGCGTCACTACGCGAGAGGCTCATCACCCGGCTGCAACAACATGAGTCGCATCCCGACCCGGTTACGGTTGTCTCACACCCCGTCGCAGGGGCAGTGATTCTCGCTCGGAATTTAGTGACCGCTGCCGAAGAAATGAATCCTGCTGACTGAGAGTGTGGTCACCAGCAAGGCATTATCGACGGATCACCACCTCGTCATCGTAGATCCGCCGCTCCCAGTCGATGACCTCTCCCTCATTATTCATGATCGGAAAAATATAGACAGGACTGATCGTTGTTTGCCAGCTTCCGTTTTCTTCTGAAACGTTGACTTCCAGATGTCCGTAATGCTTGCCTCCCTCGACCAGCTTCTTCCCGTCCCAGACTTCCTTTGCGTTGATATGGGCTAAGAAGGCCTGATTGGCATTCGCACTTTTGCGACCGGTCGCGCCATCGGGCCCGCTCGATGGTCCGCGTAAACCATCGCCGCCGATGCCGATGTCGTAGTAGTGAATGCCGTTGACGACGGAATGCTCATACATCTCGTCGTGTCCACAAAAGACAGCCGCCACTCCATATTTCTCGAAGAGCGGCGAGAGGATGCGGAGCGGTTGACCCGATTGGGTGTCTAATCCTTCGCCTCGTCCTGCGGGAAAGCCATGAGGCCCCACGGAATAAGGGACGTGATGGAATTGGACAAATGTGAATTTGCTTTTCTGCTTGGCATCGGCCAACTGTCGCTCAATCCACTCGTATTGAATCGACCCGGGGTTGAAATCAAATGGCTCGCCGTTGCCGTTGTCGCTGCGGAGCAAAAAGTTCGTGTCGCTGGCCGATTTGTCTGGACGGCCGTCGCTGCCATCGATTGTCAGAAATGTGATCGGCCCATGATCGATGCGATAAAAGCGATCATCAAATGCCGATTCACCGGTGCCGTTTTGCGGCGTCTCGAAGTAGGTTTGAAATTTCTTCACGGCAAGGCCGGCCGCTTCGGTGCCATAACCTCCGCCCGCACCGGCATAGTTCTCGTGATTTCCCACTGCGGGGAAAATGGGAATGGTACTAGCAATATCGTTCCATTCACCCGCGTTGTGACGCCAGAATTCGTCCCAATCGCGTTGCTCTCCTCCCGTTTCAACCAAGTCGCCCGCTATCGCGATGAAGTCTGGTTTCCTCGACTCGATGAATTCTAAATTGCGGCGATAACCGTCTGTTTGATCAACCAGATACACCCGTTTCTTCTCGCCAAAAGGCTCGGGCCAATTCGTTTTTTTGCCGGTTGACTCTGGTTCTGTTTCGGAATCCGCATAGACCACAAAGCGGACGGATGCAGCATCTGTGGGCGATGAACGAAACTGCCGTGAGAAATCGGTGCTTCCCTGACTCACCGTATAATCATACGCCTTTCCAGGCTGCAGATCGCTCACGCGGACGCGGTGAATATAGGGCAACGCTGGCGGTTTGCCTTCGGGAAATGAGTCCATTTCCGTCGAAAGATAGGCGAGGTCCTCGGCTAAGACCGGCTTGGACATTTCGTCAAACACCTGAGAACCGTCCGCTGCTTTGACAACGAGCCGTCCCGGCGCGTCACTACGGGACAGCCAAGTGATCGTCATCCCGGTCGGCGCTGGATTTTGCAGATACGGATAGACAACCAAATCCGCAGGTCCGCCCTGAAACAACAGCAAGACAGCTGAAATGGCAGCCGTTGCAGTCCCTAGCAATAGTTCCTTCATTTGCGTCACCCTTCAGAGTTGTGAGCGATTCCGACCATCAAAGGTGAGTTCGGCAAGCCTGTCACGACTGGCCGCCATCATAACGCGAGAAATTAGTCTATCGCGGTTTTCGCCATTTGTCACTCGTACGAACTCTGCGGTCCATTTTAGGCAGGATTACAGTCTGGGCTTGGGAGGTTTGAGTAAGTTACCAACCGAAAGTCCTTTCGCGTTCATTTTTCGTTTGTAAATGCTGCCACCACAGGTCACGTACAGCGTGTTGAGATCCTTGCCACCGAATACAACATTCGATAGCCAGCTGCCCTGTGGTTTAGAGAGAATCAGATGCACGCGTCCCGGTTGGTCGCAGACTTGCACTCCCATCCGCGTGGCCACGTACAGTCGGCCTTGGTCATCGACGGTCATGCCGTCCGCGCCGGTATCGGTTTGAGTCGGAGCGATGTGTAGGTGATGGAAAGGTTGCTTGTAGCGTAACGTTCCGTCGGGTTTTACTTGGTAGGAGTTGACGTATTGGCGGCGGGTGTCGGCGACGTACAGCAGCGACTGATCGGGCGACAACACAACTCCGTTGGGGAATTCGAGTCCCTTGTCATCGACCACGCTGACTTTTTTGTCCCAGCCGATGTGCAAGACGCGTTTGTTCTCCGGGTCTGTGACATAAATCCCGTTATCACCGATAACCAAGTCATTGCAGCTGACATTTTCGGCAATCACTTCGGATTTGCTATCGGGCGAGTAGGCGACAATCTGTTTCTTTCCGCTGACGCAGGCGTATAGTTTGCCATCTTTGCCAAACATCAGGCCATTGGCGTTTCCCGTCTCTTCGGCGAACAACGATACCATGCCGTCCAGCCCGATTTTGTAGATCTGACTGTTCGGGACATCGGTAAAAAAGACTTCGCCCTTGTCGTTGACGGCGGGTCCTTCGGTGAATTTATGCCCTTTGCTGACAAGCTGCCAATCTTCTCCGGGAATGAGGATGTCGGTGCGGCGTTTGCCGCCGCCTGTGCCGACGCGAATCGGTTCCGGATAGTCGCGCCACAACCAACGCATGGCATCAGGCAGAATTGCCGCCCCTTGTTTGCCGTTGTGTCCTCCCTGCCCCCATGCATGATTCACGTCGTAGCCTGCCCACGTCAGTGATGCCAGCATGTCCTGATTCGCGACCCACCAACTCCCGCCGTACAGGTCCAGGTCGTTGCTGCCGTCCTGCAAAAAGACGCGGATCGGCTTCGGTTCGACTTTACGGACCAGTACGGGAAACTCGTTGGCGCCGCGCAGTCCCACGAAAGTCCCGATGGTGCTGAACACCCGGCGAAATTGATCGGGCCGTTCCCAGGCGACGTTGAATGCGCAAATGGCCCCCGAACTGGCTCCGGAGATCGCCCGGTCGTTGGGGTCCTCACTGAGATTATAACTCTTGGCGACTTCGGGCAGGATTTCTTCGAGCAGAAAATTCGCGTAGCGATCACCGAGTGAGTCATATTCAAAGCTGCGATTGAAGCGAGCCTGTGCGCCTTCGTGCGGCGCCGGCACCACGCCTGGGGTAATGAAAATCCCGATCGTGACCGGCATTTCACCTTTGTGAATCAAGTTGTCGAAAACGGTCGGCATTTTCCAACCCTTGGCCCGGCCTAGCCCATCTTGTACAACCATCACGCAGGCCGGTTTGTCCTTGTCATACTGCGCCGGCACGTAGATCCAATATTCACGCTCGGTGCCGGGAAAGATCTCGCTCTTCCACGGAAATGGCCCTTTGATTTCCCCCTGGGGCACGCCCTTTTGCGGCAGTGAGTCCGGATCGATGTCGTAGTTCTCTTCAGCCGCCGACACTGCACTGGTCAAAACCAGTCCACCAACAGACAACACCATTAAAAAAGTGAAAATTCGTTTCATGTTATTCCTTGAGTGTGATTATCATGGAGTTGATCGCTAGTTATTGATTGCGCGACAGTGGACGTTGCCAGAAATTCGAATCGACACAATCTGCATTGGCCAGCACCGAGCCACAGTCCCGTTGTTGGGTGCAATTGACTATCATTGTCACCACCTCTTGCAACGAACCTGCCCCCGGAGCTTATCCCATGTTACACCGAACAATGGCCGGCGTCAGCCAACTGATGACATATGCGTGTGCGCTGCTTTGCAGCGCCGCGATTGCAGCAGGCGCCGATCAGCCTGTCCCGTCGGGCGGAGCGTTGGACGGCGACAGGCCCCGCGTGATCATCTCCACCGATGTGGGCGGTTCAGACCCCGACGATTTTCAGTCGATGGTCCATCTCCTCGTCTACGCCGATGTGCTGGATATTGAAGGGCTAATTTCATCTCCACCACAGAAGGGCCGCGTAAAAGATATCCACGAAGCAATCGAAGCTTACTCAACGGACTATCCGACCCTCAAGCAACACTCGCAGGGCTTTCCAACACCCGAATCATTGCGAGATGTCACCAAACAAGGTGCGGTCGATCCGGCCCCGCGCAGTGGTTGGAGCAAACCGACCGAGGGATCTCAGTGGATCATTCAGCGGGCAAAGGTCGACGATCCACGTCCGTTGTGGGTGCTGGTGTGGGGCAGCATCACGGATGTTGCGCAGGCTGTCCACGATGACCCGTCGATCAAAAGCAAAATCCGCCTGTACTCGATCGGCTCGTGGAACACCAAGCAGGACCGCGCCGCACGCGAGTACCTATTTAATAATCATCCCGATTTATGGTGGATCGAAAGCGACACCACGTTTCGCGGGATGTACGTGGGAGGCCGGCAAAACGACAATTGGGGCAACCGCAGTTTTATTGCCAACCACGTCCACAAACATGGCGCGTTGGGCGATTTGCTCTTCCGAAAAAAAAGCGACATCAAGATGGGCGATACGCCATCGCTACTGTACTTGCTGCGGAGCGAGGCGGATGACCCCACAACGGCTCACTGGGGCGGTTCCTATATCAAGACCGATCACGGCCAGCATTATTGGACTGATCGACCGGATCGCAGTTTGTCCGAAGCTAACTATGCCGGAGCCAAGACCGTCAACCGTTGGCGAATCGACTTCCTGACCGGCTGGCAGCAGAGAATGACATGGACGATGAAACCATGAAGACCAAAACGAAACTCTCGTTGAAAAAGAAAGTGTTGTTTTCTTTGACAACGTGCGTTTTGTTTTTCCTCACATTGGAACTTTTCCTGAACGTATGCGGGGTGCAACCGACTTACTACGACAACGATCCCTTTGTCGGGTACTCCTCAAACTCGCCGCTGTTCGTCGCATCGAATAATCACGACAGCGCAGAGATGGTGACGGCCGCCAATAAGCTCGTCTTTTTCAACGAACAACATTTTCCCCAAGACAAACCGGCGAGAACCTATCGCATCTTCTGCTTAGGCGGATCGACGACTTACGGTCGGCCTTACGATCATCACACATCCTTTTCCAGGTGGCTTGGGGAGTATTTGCAGGCGGCCGATCCTACTCGCGACTGGGAAGTGATCAACGTTGGCGGGATTAGCTACGCCAGTTACCGTGTTGCTGCGTTGATGGAGGAATTGAACCGCTATTCCCCGGATCTATACATCGTTTACACGGGGCATAATGAATTTTTGGAACTTCGGACCTACGGCCAGCAGATGGATTCGCAACAATCACTGGCGGGTCTGAGCAACTGGATTGGCCAAACCTGCACCTTTGAATTGGCTGAGCGGTTGTTTGCAGATCGCGACGAACAAGCGTCGGGAAATTTTGGGCAGAAGCAAATCCTTCCCGAAGAAGTCGATGCCATTCTGGATAAGACCGTGGGCCCGGAGACGTATACCCGGGACAAACCATTGTGGCAGCGGACCTTAAAACATTTCGAGTTCAATCTTCAGCGGATGGAGCACCTGGCGGACAAGGCAAGTGCGGAGATTCTGTTCGTCACGGCGGCCAGCAACATCCGTGACTTTTCGCCATTCAAGAGCGAACATCGCGCCGACTTAAGCGTTGACGAACAAGCGCAATGGGAATCACTCGTCCATTCAGCCAATGTGTCGAGCCAAGCTGAACAGAATGAAGAGGCCCTGGGCTCTTTGGACAAAGCGTTGGCCATCGACGACCGGCACGCCGAGTTGCATTATCAACGTGGGCGATTGCTGGACCGACTTGGAAAAATCGACGCAGCATGCGCAGCGTACCAGCGGGCTGTCGATGAAGATGTCTGCCCATTGCGAGCCCCATCACAATTTCAAGACGTGGTTCGTCAGGTGGCAGATGAAACGGACCATCGAGTCATCGATTTCGAACGCTTAATTCATCAATGGGCGAAAAATGGAATTCCCGGCGATGATCTGTTTCTGGATCACGTGCACCTGACGATTGATGCGCACCACAGACTTGCCGCTGAACTGTTTCAACACTTAGAAGATTCCGGCACAGTCTCGCCCAATGCATCCTGGTCCGACTTGTCGAGGCAAAGGATCGCACAGCAAATCGAGGGAGAAATCGATACTGCTCAACAGGGCAAAGCGCTGAGGAACTTGGCACAGGTCCTTTCCTGGGCTGGCAAGCACCTGGAAGCGAAACAACTCGCGCTGCAAGCGATCCAGCTCGCCGGAGAAGACGCCCATACCAACTTTGTGGCCGGCCACATGCTCTACCAATCGGGCGAGTTGGAACAGGCTGCGAGCTTTTTACAAAAAGCCATCGAGCTCGAGCCAAACCACGTCCTCGCCCGCTTGGATCTCGCCGAGATTTACCTGCAGCAAGACGAATGGGAGCAAGCAAAATCGGTGATCGAGGAAGCGATTCAACTCGATCCCGAGCGACAGCAATCCTACGTAATCTTGGAAAAAGTGCTAGAGAATGAGCCATCCGAAAACAGTGACTCGGCGGGTCTGTGATAGGAGACCTCACCAGTCAGCACTCCCAACACATTGACCTCAAATGCTCTAGCGCTTCCAGAGTGGTTGCTACTGTGCGGTCGAGTCCTCGAATGTTGACAGCTTGCGCCCGGTTCTTTTTGCAAATTGCTCCAAAAGCGGAGCGCAGCTGTTAGCAACAATATAAAAAACACCGTCGAGCGCAGAAAGCTTGCACTCGACGGTGTTCGAATCAGTGTGTCAGAAATACTTCAGAGAATGTTAGTATTCTCCGATGACTTCGCCCTGACCAGCTGAGACTGCGGCGCGCAGGACGCCGAAGTCCATACTGTCAGAAAGGAAGCGGACACTCCCGTCACAAAACGAAGCGTGACATCCGCCGTCGTGAAAACTGAACAGCTCATCATTGGGACCGCAGTTCATGTCGACCCAGGGACAGGAGGGGGGGCCGCCCCACGGGCTCTTATGGAAATTCGGTGTGAAAGAAACACCAAACGCATTGTCAGGTTCTGCCCAACGCCAGTGTGATCTCATGCTCCCGACTTCAACAGGATCCGCATACAGCGAGTCCATCCCGTCGTTTCGCCCGACACATTCCCCCAGCGCCATGGTGTTGCTTAAACCGTCAGTGATTTGCCGAAGGTCTGTTCCCTCCCAACGCAATCCCCCATGAACCATCGTGGAGCTATCGGGAAGTCCGGTCACGGGACTGATATTCGTGTGAATGGTGGGACCGTAATCGATGCCACCATACCCTTGGCTATCCGTGTTTCCTTCGCGGAGTGCAGCGCTGGGACACAGGTACATCGACAACGCGATCTTCGTGATGGCGATATTCTCAGGCGTCTCGTTGTAATAGGACCCATAGTCGAATTGATTTGTGATGTTCGCTTGATCAATGAACGGTAGCACATGCGTGAAAAACGAGTGGCGGTCAAAGTTCTGCCCGTAAGGACCGCTGCCCAGCCCCTGCCCCGAAGAAGGAAAACGTCGGAAGGTTGATTCATAATTGTGCATGGCCAACCCCAGTTGCTTGAGGTTGTTTTTGCATTGGGTGCGACGAGCCGCTTCCCGAGCCTGCTGCACGGCCGGCAATAACAAGGCAATCAAAAGCGCGATGATGGCGATCACCACGAGGAGTTCGATGAGGGTAAAACCTCTCTGCTTGGTCCGAATTTGCAACACGCTCATGAGAACGAAGATCCACCAAAGAACTAAGTGACGGGAAAAAGAGACAATTTTAAAGAGAAATCAAAGACCTGTAGACCCGCACGGTTTAAGAAGAAAGAGAGGCGGGCATTGAATCACAAAAGGATCTGATAGCTCGAATATTCACGAAATCATCCGTAACGAAAATTGTACAGTACGGCGGTAGCGATTTCAAATTGTTTCTTTACAGACCAAGTGCACATTTCCAGCAACAACATCCGCAGTCAGGATATCTGGGTTATGTCAACAAAATCCCTTGTATGACAGTTATCACTGGGAAACGACAGCGTTTCGCAACCGCCCAACCGCCTCCTTCTCCGCCCTGTCAGTTATACATAACCCCACAAACAACCTCACAATTTTCCTGCAGTTTGGCACAGCATTTGCGCCAGTAGGAGAGACAGTTTTATTCTGTCACTACCTCCGGGAGCAAACGAATGTGCCATGGAATTTGTCACGAACTTCAAGGAATTGACCTTGGGGATAAGCGATTGAATCAGCGAAGCAAAGGCATTCTCCAGAAGCTTGCCGCCGATCCGCAGGCCAGCATCAATGCGGCGTGCAACGGTTGGAATGAAACCATTGCGGCCTACCGCTTTTTCGACAATCCCGCCGTCACACCACAACGAATCCTTGAACCGCATATCGAGGCTACCAAGCAGCGTATCAGCCAGGAACCTGTCGTGCTGATTGTGCAGGACACCACCGAACTGGATTTCAGCACGCATCCACCGGCAGACGCGAAACACCTGAACACCCAAAACCGACTCGGCCTTTATGATCATACACACCTGGCCGTCACGCCTCAGCAATTGCCGCTGGGAATCGTTGGTGTTGAAGAATTCGACCGTACCCTAGAAAGTTTAGGGAAGACTCGCGAACGAAAATCGCTCCCCATCGAGCAGAAGGAGAGCTATCGTTGGCTCAGCGGATATCGCCTTGCTTCGCAATTGGCGGCCGAGAATCCCAATACACAGATCGTAAATATTGCTGATTGCGAAGCCGACATCTATGATATTTTCCTGGAAGCTGAGCAGCACCCCACGCCGGCCCACTTCGTGATTCGGGCCAAGGAAAACCGCAGCACTCCACAGCGCGATCCCGATTCGGGTCCGGCGGCCTACTGCAAGGTACGCGACGAAGTGTGTGCGTCTCCACTGCGCACGACGCGTACGATAGCGCTCCCGCAAACTCCTCGACGCGAAGCCCGTCACGCCGAATTGGAGATTCGTGCTTTGCGGATCACCGTGAAGCCGCCCCATCCCCGCTCTTCACTGCCGACGGTGACGTACAATGTCGTGCTGGTGGAAGAAGTCAACGGACCGCGGGACGAAACTGACGTGTCGTGGTTGCTGCTGACCACATTGCCAATCGATTCGGTCGACGCCATTTTGCGTGTGATCGACAATTACGTGTCCCGCTGGACGATTGAGATTTACTTCCGCACGCTGAAGACGGGGTGTCGCGTGGAAGACATCCAACTCGAGACACTCCAGCGTCTGCGCAACTGCCTCGCGTTGTATCGGATCATCGCTTGGCGGGTGTTGTGGCTGACCTATTTGAACCGCGAATGCCCGGGGTTGCCCTGCAGTGTTGTATTTGCCGAATGCGAATGGAAATCGGTCTGGCGCGTGAGCACGAAACAAAAACTTCCACCGACCCCGCCGCCACTGTCGGAGTTCATGGATCTGTTGGCGCAACTGGGTGGCTACAATAATCGACAAAGCGACTCCCCGCCCGGCCCACAAACAATCTGGACCGGAATCCGCCGCATGACCGACTTCGCCATTGCTTGGCTAAACTTCGGCCCGAGCGGATAAACTATTTATGTATAACTGACAGTTCTCCGCCCCGCACTCACTGGAAGATACAAGCATTTTTGTGTCTTGGGACGGAAGACCGACTGGAATCGAAACAATGATTAAAGGAATGCGCACGGAATCGAACGGTTTAAGGTTTAGGGGGAACTTCATCGCCACTCCAAAATAATGACAGGGTCAACGCAATGGCAGCTCAAAATCGCTGAGAGGATCGCCATGAAACTCCTCGTCGAGTAAACTGGCAATGAAAGCACCGTCCCCCCTCCTCTCCCTCCCCTTTTTACGCATGGCAATTTCAAACGGCCCCATGCATTTGGCCAACGAAAACACCCCCACAAAGCAACATGACCACATCGCACACTGTCGAAAATCCTGTGGAACTTCTCACCTTTGTTTTTGCGTGCCATCAGGACGTGAAGAAGAATAAGGTGCGGCAATGGCTGAAATACGGTTCGGTGAAAGTCAACGGACGGTCGATCACACGCTACAATCACCGCCTGCAAGCTGGGGATGTGGTCTCGATTCGAGGCAAAGAAGAGGTCCTCTCAGAGAGTCTATTACCACGCGGCATGACAGTTTTATTCGAGGACAAGTCACTCGTTGTCATCGAAAAGCCGGCCAATCTGCTGAGCATGGCCACGACGAGGGAACGGAATAAGACAGCGTATTCGTATCTCACAGACTACGTCCGCCGCGGAAATCCCCAAAGTCCGAAACGGGTGTGGATCGTTCATCGGTTGGATCGCGATACATCTGGGCTGATGATTTTTGCAAAGTCCGAAGACGCGAAGCAGGTCCTGCAGGCGAATTGGATGCAGGCTGAAAAATGTTATCTGGCCGTGATAGAAGGTGACTTACCGGCTGAGAGCGGTGAGTTGAGTTCACAGCGTGACGAGAGCGGTCCATTCGCAGCCGACAGTGCTCCCCCCAACAAGCGAACACGCCTTGCGGTGACCAAATACCGAGTGCTGAAGCGAAGCGCTGACTGCGCGTTAGTCGAGTTGACACCACAATCAGGTTCCCGTAATCAAATTCGCGAGCACCTAGCCGATGCAAAATGCCCGATCATCGGCGATCGAAAGCACAAGGCTGTCACAAACCCGGCCCGTCGTCTGGGACTGCACGCAAGTTCCCTGCAATTCCCACACCCCTTGTCCGGCGAAATTCTTAATTTCACCTCCCCCCTTCCGCGGGTGTTGTCCCGGCAGGTATGAGCCGCATGTCGGTAGACAAGCGTAAACGCGACCGCCTCAACCACGCTGAATGCTACGGAGCAAAGGCCCCACCGAATTGAGTTGCCACCTTCGATTGGGTACTATGCGGTTCCTACCAATTGGTCCACGTTCGCTTCAGGCAAACCCCCTCTACTGCGTTCAGGGGAAGCTCGTCACTGTTTAGACCACGCGAACTTTTGGCTGATTCCTGCCTTGAAAGATAAAACCATGCACTGTTACCTCCCAGTCTCAAGGTCTTTCCTTTCGAAACCAGATTACCGTCGGTTTAACCTGCTTAGGCGTAACATGACGACACTTGGAATCGGACTGTTGGTCGCCCTCGTGCTGTCTACCTCAAGCATCGCGGCGGAAGAGCCCGACGAAGCGCAAGCAAAACCGGCAACCAATCAGACCGAAGCAACAGATGATCTTGCGGAAATTCTGGCGGGGCATTCCTATCATGGTGAAGTCTTCAACGAAGGGCCGCGGCAAAAGGCCTACCTGATGGGGGGGACCGGGCATGTCGATTTTCCGGTCACCACAAACCATGAAGAGGCGCAAAAGTTTATCGACCAAGGGCTGGGGCAGTTGTACGGCTTCTGGAATTTCGAAGCAGAACGTTCGTTTCGACAAGCGGCTGCTTTGGACCCCAACTGTGCGATGGCATATTGGGGCGCCGCGATGGCCAACCTGGGGAATCAAGAACGCGCACAGGGATTCATTGAAGAGGCCGACAAGCGGAAAGAACAAGCATCCAAACGAGAAGTGATGTACATCAAGGCGATCAAAGCCTACATCACGGCTGACAAGGACAAAAAAGAAAAACGCAACAATGCTTATACCAAGGCGCTGGAAAACCTGATTCTCGAATTCCCGGATGACCGGGAAGCGAAGGCGTTATTGGCTTTGCATTTGTATAAGTCAAAAAATTCAAGCACCAGCTATTTCGCCGTCGATTCTCTGCTGCAAGATGTTTTCGACGCGGAACCGATGCATTCGGCGCACCATTTTCGCATTCATCTTTGGGACCATCGCCATCCGGAAAAAGCGATTCCCTCAGCCGCTTTGTGTGGTCAAACCTCTCCCAGTATCGCCCATATGTGGCATATGCCGGGGCATATTTTCTCGCGATTGAAACGCTACCACGATGCGGCATGGCAACAGGAAGCCTCAGCGCGGGTCGATCATGCACACATGATGCGTGATCGCGTGATGCCGGATCAGATTGAAAACTTTGCCCACAACAACGAATGGTTCATCCGCAACCTGATTCATGTCGGCCGCGTTCACGATGCTGTCGACTTGGCCAAAAACATGACGGAGTTGCCGCGTCATCCGCGTTACAACTCATTCGAGAAAAAAGGGAGCAGCAAATACGGGCGTCAGAGACTCTTCCAGGTCTTGCGAACCTATGAACTGTGGGACGAAATCATTGCCTTGTCGCAAACGCCGTATCTTGAACCGACGGATGTCGACGAAGAGCAGATTCAACGACTGCGACATTTGGGAATGGCTTACTTTTTAACCGGAGATGTGATTCAAGGCCGTGCACAGATCGCAGCAGTCCAAAGTCGACTCGATGCCAAGCTGCAGGAACAGAAAGATGCGGTGGCCGCCGCCGAAGAAAAGTCCAAAACAGCAGACGCAGAAAAACAAGCATCGAAAGCTGCAGACGACGAGAAATCGAAACCGGAAAAATCCGATAAAAAAACAGACAACGACGATGCTGTCGCCAAAGCGCGGAGTCAATTCTCTTCAGAAATCAAAGAGCTAAAAAGCACCTTAGATGCCTTGAAAGGATACGAAGCCGTTTCCCAAGCGGAATACCAACAGGCATATAAGTTATTGAAGAAAGCCGACGACGTGGATCCGCTCTATCTGGCAAAGGTGCAGTGGCTATCCGGCGACAAAGAAAAAGCAGAGAAATCAATTCGCAAGGAAGTGAAGTCCAATAAAAACGAAGTTCATCCACTTGCGATCCTTATTGAGACCTTATGGCAGTCAGAAAAGAAGAAAGAGGCGCGCGAAGTATTTGAAGAACTACAAAGTCTTTCCTCCGCGATTGATCTCGACGTTCCTGTGTTTGCGCGGCTGACGCCCATCGCCGAAGAACTCGGATACCCAGCGGATTGGCGCGTCGCCGCAAAGCCTGCCATGGATATTGGCCAACGCCCACCGCTCGATTCGCTCGGCCCATTCCGCTGGCGCCCCTCCCCGTCGCAGGAGTGGGAACTCAAAGATGCCGAGGGCAAGATTCGTTCTTCTGCTGAGTTCAAAGGCAAACCACACATCGTGATCTTTTATCTCGGCTCTGGATGCTTACACTGCGCAAAACAACTTCAAGCCTTTGCGCCGAAAGTGAGCGAATTCGAAGCCGCCGGCTTAGCGATGGTTGCCATCAGTACCGACGACCAAAAAGGGTTGAAAGTTTCGATTGATAACTACGACAAAAAAGGGATGCCCATTCCGTTGGTCAGCAATGCAGATCTCGACGTGTTCAAGGCCTATCGAGTTTATGACGATTTCGAGAATCAACCATTGCATGGGACGTTCATCATCGATGGCGACGGCATGGTGCTCTGGCAAGACATCAGTTACGAACCGTTTATGGATGCGGAGTTCGTCCTGAAGGAAGCCACACGCCTGCTGGCCAACAATTGGAATGATGAACAGGACAAGCCAAAGCCCCATGCAGGCAAACAGGCAGCCACCTTTCATCCTTCAGGACACACAACCGATTCACTCGAGACGGTCCATGAGCGGTTGGCCGACAAATCGGCCGTTCTGGTCGATGTGCGGGAACGAGGAGAATGGGACGCAGGGCACCTGGAGACCGCAGTGTTGGTGCCGCTTAGCGAACTCAAACTTAATGCAGCCAACCAGAAATTTGCCGAACAGCTGATGAAGACACTCCCGCTTGGAAAAATCATCTACTGCCATTGCCAGTCCGGTGCGCGGGTTTTAGCTGCTTCGCCACTATTCAAGGAGCTGGGCTACGATGTGCGCCCACTCAAAGCTGGCTACGGTCAACTCCTCAAAGCTGGTATTCCTTAAGCCGTTTCCAAGCCCAGCTCGCTATGGCAGAACCCGCGATACCTAGGCCCGCTCCTTCGGCGATCGATGAACGCGTAACGCGTTTAGAAAACCGGGAATTACGGACTCCAGATGGACACAGCGATATGCTGTTGTGGGTTTTCAGCTGTGGCCCAGTAATAAATGGCGACAAGCTTGCCATCCGATCGCTGCACCAAGCGGGGATAACCGATGTCCGTGTTGAGGCCGGTGCTGGAGTCGGGATCGTCCGGCAAAGCTTGGAAATCATCGCGAATCACCAATTCCGGGCCCCAGGTCTTACCGCGATCACGGCTGTATCGCCCGCGAATCTCACCAACGTGGCGATCTCCATAAACACAGCAAAGCCTGCCGTCGCTCAGTTTCAATAAGGCGGGCGGATTGGAATGCGTCGGCATTTCCTTAATCGTGCTGAGACGCTGCCAAGTCTTACCCCCGTCCGACGAGTGGTAAGCTTCGATTTCATCCTGTTTGCCGGGATTGCGGTAGATTTTTCGATAGGCCAACACAAATTCCTGGTCGGACAGCTGAACCGTTTGGCTCATGATCGCACTCGCCTCCTCAGACTCGGGCGTCACCCATGAGACAAATTCGAATGTCTGCCCACCGTCGGTCGTCTGAATGCAAGCGATCCTCTTGAGCTTTGGATCGTCGACATGCGTGGAAATGAAAACCATGCAATGACCAGGGCTTTGAACCAGATAATCGGTTCGCGGAGAAAGAAGTTTGTCTTTCATCTCCGGATGATCTTTTAATCCTGTCAGTGCATAGGGGCCGTTCCAATTTGCACCGCGGTTGTTGGAATAAAAAAATCCACCTTCCGGATCATGGTTGCCATGGTAGCCATCAGCGAAGATTCGTAGCGCAAATCCAGAATGCCGGAAATCGAGCGGCTGCGTTAACTTTGTTTTGCCCTCGCCGAGATATTGTGCGTTTTCGTCATCGAGAAAACTCGGTGGATCGAACATCTGCCACGTCAGCCCGCCATCTTGGCTGCGAGCCAACAAGCTATCTTGGCGTCCCGCAATGTTGTGCCCCGACTTCAGTTCAAAATCACCCTGCGTAAAGCCCACCAGAAACTCGTCGCCCCATTGCCACACACCGTTGTTCGCAGGCCAACCATGAAAACGGTCCTCTTCGATTGCGGCGATCTTGTGCTCGATGGCAACAGATTCTTCAGCACTTGAAACAAGGCTGTGGGACGTGAGAATCAGGGCAAAGCAGAACGACCAGAAGATGCTAATCATTGTTTTGGGTTGTCTCATGCAAACTGATTTCATTTGAATTCCCTGTTATTTCTGTTGCCCGCTGAATCGATTGTGCATTGTACCGAAAATGGCTGGCACCTGCACATTGGGAGGTGTTTCCGTTAATTGTTCCATTGCTCGACTCCCCAATTCTTTGTCTTTCCACACAGGAAATCATGTGCCGAGATGGGGTGGATCCCTTTCTGCGCTCAGAAATTGCCAGCGAATCCGTCGTGCTGTGTCCAGCGGCACCAAGGGGTTACCGGTCGTCGTCTCTTTCGCACTCCCATTCTCCCCCCGCGCGATGCTATACTAGACCTCGCCCACAACTTTTGCCCACCACACAAGCAGCCCTGGATCGAGCGTTAAATTCCGCCCTCATACAGCATGCGAGGTTGGAAGTTCTGGCGGAACTGCAAACGTCCAAGTTGAAAACCTCTTATCAACGACATCAGTGTCCTACCTGATTTTATGTCAAACAAACTCCCCATGCTCACTCCAAGACGACGACCCCGGTTGGTCCAGTTCTTCAGCAGACGTCTCTTGCCAATGGCGACGTCCCTGGCGATCCTGGTTTCTGTCGGCACTGCAGTGTTGTCGGCGGACGAGACTCCGCAAAAAAGCAATCGCCCCAATGCCGAGCAAATTCGGTTCTTCGAGAATACGATCCGGCCGCTCTTAGCAACATATTGTTACGACTGTCACGGAGCTGACGTACAGGAATCGGAGTTGCGGCTCGATACGCTGGCAGGAATACTGACCGGCGGTAATGCGGGAGCCTCGATCAATCCTGGCAAACCGCAGCAAAGCCTGCTCATAACCGCGATAGGCTACCGCGACAATGAGTTGCAAATGCCACCCGATGAGAAGCTATCCGATCGTCAAATTGCCGACTTGACGCGTTGGGTCGAGATGGGTGCCCCGCATCCGGATAGTGGCACCGTAAAAGTTGCTCCACGTACGACCTTGGACATTGCCAAGGGACGTACACACTGGGCGTTTCAAACCCCGTCAAAACCAAATGTTCCGCGCGGCGGTCCTGTTGAATCCATTAAGAATCCGATCGATGCGTTTCTTAGCGCGGCACAAACAGAGCAGGGACTCCAACCGCTCGGTCCTGCCGACAAACGGACTTTGATCCGTCGTGCGACCTTCGACCTCATTGGCCTCCCCCCCACTCCCGCAGAGATCGACGCCTTTCTGGCTGACGAGTCGGACGATGCGTTTGGCCGGGTGGTGGATCGGTTACTTGATTCGCCGCACTACGGCGAGCGGTGGGGGCGTCACTGGCTCGATATTGCCCGCTATGCCGATTCGAATGGGCTGGATGAAAATGTCGCCCACGGGAATGCATGGCGGTATCGCGATTATGTCGTCCAGTCGCTGAATCAAGACAAACCGTATGACGAGTTTGTGGTTGAACAACTTGCCGGCGATCAACTGGACTCCGGAACGGACGTCTCTCTCCGAAACGAACGACTGATCGCCACCGGTTTTCTGGCGCTCGGTCCGAAAGTGCTCGCGGAAGTTGATGAAGCGAAAATGGAAATGGATATTGTCGACGAACAAGTCGACACCATTGGCCGCAGCCTGATGGGACTGACACTCGGCTGCGCGCGCTGCCATGACCACAAGTTCGATCCGATCGGGCAGGACGACTATTACGGGCTGGCGGGAATCTTTAAGAGCACCCGTACCATGGAGAGTTTTAAAAAGGTCGCCAAATGGCAAGAGAATCTCATCGCGCTGCCAGAGGAATTGGCCCGTAAGGAGAAACACGAGCAACGAATCTCTGAGAAAAAATCGCAGATCGAAGATCGGATCGCGATGGCGAAAGGTAAGTTGGCTCCTCCCACGGGCGAGACAGTGCCAGAGGACTTGGAGAAACGTTTTCCACAGGAAACGCAAGACGAATTGAAGCAACTGCGCGACGAACTCAAGAAGCTTGAGAAATCGGTGCCAGTATTGCCCACCGCCATGGGAGTCGTTGATGGAGACATTGCAGATGCTGCCGTGCACCTGCGCGGCAGCCATCTCACTTTGGGCGATGTGGTCCCCCGTCGTTTTCCCAGAGTTCTGTGCAGTGACACCCCACCGAGTTTGCCGAGTGGCAGTAGCGGTCGCCTAGAATATGCGCGTTGGCTGACGACCCCGGGCCACCCGTTAACCGCACGCGTGATGGTCAATCGCATTTGGCGGTGGCATTTCGGCAAGGGCCTGGTGTCGACTGTTGATAACTTTGGGCTACAAGGGCAACCACCGACGCACCCGAAGCTGCTGGACTGGCTCGCCGTTCGATTCGTCGAAGAAGGCTGGTCGATCAAGGCGATGCATCGTCTCATCATGCAATCGGCTGCGTATCAGCGAAGCAGTGGTTTCGATTCACACTGCGCCAAAGTCGATCCGGTCAATCAATATTATTGGCGGTTTGATGTCCGGCGACTCGAAGCGGAGACGATCCGCGATGCGCTGTTGGCAACCAGCGGGACACTCGATCGCACGCTTGGTGGAAACCTGCTGGCGGTGAAGAACCGCGACTACCTGTTCGATCACACGTCGCAAGACAAGTCGAGCTATGACATACGTCGGCGTTCGATCTACGTGCCGGTGATCCGCAATCACTTGTACGACATGTTTCAGCTCTTTGACTATACCGACGCCAGCGTGCTCAATGGTAATCGCAACACCAGTACGATCGCTCCACAAGCGCTATTTCTGATGAACTCCAAGCTAGTCATCGACCTCACGACCGCTATGGCCGACCGGTTGTTGGATGCCGAGGGAACCCGTAAGGAACGCGTCACACAACTATTCCTGGAAGCCTATGGCCGACCGCCGACAGAAGATGAGTTAACTCGTGCTGATCTTTTCCTGACGCAATTTGTGGAATTGACGGCACAAGAAAAAGAAGATCCGCAAGGCGATGCAGACACAACACAGCAGGCATGGCAAGCTTTGTGTCAGTCGGTCATTTCATCCAGTGAGTTTATCTACGTACGATAATTGATGATCGCAACGTTCAAAAAGCAATCATCGAGATTCAGCGGAACCCAAACATGACGATTTCACGACGACAACTCCTCCAACAATGCAGTGCCGGATTCGGATCGCTCGCGTTGGCCTCGCTGTTGGCCGATGACGCGATTGCGGCGCCAAGTCATGCACAGGACCCTGCCGAGACCCACCTGCCTCACTTTCCGGCGAAGGCGAAACGCGTCATCTTTTTGTTCATGAAAGGCGGCCCGTCGCACATGGACACATTTGATTACAAACCGCAACTCCAGAAAGACGACCACAAACAGCTGCCATTCGACAAACCGCGCGTCCAGTTCGCCCCCACCGGCGAATTGCTTGCGTCGCCTTGGAAATTCAAGCGATATGGCGAAAGCGGCATCGCTGTCAGCGAGTTGTTTCCCCATGTTGCTGAGTGTGTCAATGACCTGTGCATCATCAACTCCATGCACGGCACAAACCCGGCGCATGGGGGAGCCAGCTTGAAACTCCATACCGGCAGCGACTCCTTTGTCCGTCCCAGCATGGGCTCCTGGGTGACGTATGGTTTGGGTACTGAGAACCAGAACCTCCCCGGCTTCATCACCATTTGTCCGACGCTGGCTCACGGTGGGACCAAGAATTGGAGTTCAGCATTTCTGCCTGCCAACTATTCCGGAACGCCGTTGGGAAATGCGAGTCAGTCCTCAGAGCAAGCACGCGTCAAATATATCCACAACGCGCTGCTCAGCCGCAATTCGCAACGGCTTCAACTCGATCTGATCCAGTCCTTCAACAACAAATTCCTCGATACAACGGGACCGGATCTTGCCCTAGAGGCTCGGATCAAATCGTTTGAATTGGCGTTTCGCATGCAGACCGAGATGCCCGAAGCGTTAGAGCTATCCCAAGAAAGCCGCGCGACGCACGCGTCCTACGGGACCGATGATCCAGTGACTGCGGATTTTGCGCGACAGTGCCTGATGGCGCGGCGGTTCGCCGAACGGGGTGTCCGGTTTGTACAGGTGACACATAGCAATTCCGAGGTCCAATGGGACCAACATGGTGATCTTCGCAAAGGCCACGTGCAGAATGCCGCCGAAGTTGACAAACCGATCGCGGGCCTGCTCCGCGACCTAAAATCACGCGGCCTGCTGGACGACACACTGGTGTTGTGGGGCGGCGAGTTCGGCCGTACGCCCACCTGCCAGGGCAAAGGACACGATGGCCGGGACCACAATCCAGAAGGATTTACGATGTGGCTGGCCGGCGGCGGAGTCCGCACTGGAATCCAATACGGGGCGACCGACGATTATGGCTACTACGCGGCGGTCGACAAGGTGCACATCCACGACTTACACGCCACACTGCTGCACCTATTGGGTCTCGATCACCTGCGACTCACCCACCGCCACGCCGGTCGCGACTTCCGCCTGACCGATGTCGCCGGGGACGTCGTCCAGGGAATCATTGCGTAGCGGATAATGATCCCCCTGCGCGCGTCTCATACCGGTATTGGTTGAACAGCAGCAGCAAGCCGATGATCGGCAGGAAAACGTCCGACCAGAACATGATCCCTGCGTTTCCCGGTGCGAAATTGTGCGCCGTGACCATTTGGTAAACGTGTCCGCCGGCAGCGCCCCACAGAAAACAGGTCGGTCCCAAGACTGCCGCAGTCCGGAAACCGAGTTTCTGTCGAAACGCCAGTAGTCCCACGATTCCAAATCCCAGGCTGGCAAATCCGACTTCATACTGAAACGGGCTGTTCTTCCAGCCGATGAACGCAGCCGCCATGTCCGCAAAAAAGACGTGCATCACAAAGTTGTAGATAAAACTGACACCAATGCTGAATAGCAAAAAGTAGGAGAAAAACGCCTCGTTGACGACCGGGCTCTTGAGCGGCTTGGGCTGGATTGCCAGCACAATCAGCGAACAGATCAAACCGATGACCAGAAAGGTCAGCGTAAAATTCCCCAGGACGAATCCGATCAACTGGTCCATGACGAGCAGCCTCAATCAATGCTGGCTAGAAGCCGAAAAAGCGGTTCGCCTATGAAACGCGTGGCGGAACCTTGGAATGGCAACCATCGTAGTTCGCGGCAGTTGTGGTTTCAAATCAGAAACGTTTCACGCTGCGCTTGCTCGGAGGTAGATTTTCAGTGCCGGCAAAGTCACAATGCAGTCATGTGCCATCGATTCCAAGCCAAACTGCGATTAAAAGCTCTTGTGGAGGAGTTTGCCCTCACACAACAGGAGACCTTGCCGTTCCCAACGGGAGATCGCTTTCCGGGAAGCGATGTGGTGGCGATCCATTTGGATCCTGACCGGGAACGCCAGGTAAAACTCCTCAACTGGGGACTGCTGCCGCGCTGGTGGAAGCCCTCTGCTAAGTTTCACTCTCCGCAATCATTTCAACGCATGACGTTCAATAGTCGCAGTGAAACGATTCATGAGAAGCCCTCTTTTCGCGATGCGTTTAAGCAGCGGCGGGCTTTGATTCCGGTGACTGCTTTTTATGAAGGCGGACACTTCTTCGGCCTCAAAGATCATGAGTTGTTTGCCCTGGCGGGTCTGTGGGAATCTTGGCAACTCGGCGAAGACAAACTGGAAACCTGCACCGTGGTCACCACAGCAGCGAATCCGCTGGTCGAACAGTACCATCCGCGCAAACGAATGCCGGTGATACTCTCGGGAGAGGAATCCTACGCCCGCTGGCTCGATCCTGATGTGAAAGATCGCGGCCGGTTGGAGGATTTGTTTATCCCCTTCGAGGAACAACTGATGACGTGCGTCGCCGAGTCAGATACCGTCGCCTAAAAAGACCGGCATGCGGTCGCTACGGGTCATCACCTTGTAATAATGACTGGCCGGCTGCGTGAGCACATAAACGTGCGGAATGCCCAGCGCATCGTATACGAGGATTCCTCGAATGCCGCCGACCGTTTGGTACCAGACTCCTTTGTGCCAAACGTAGCTGGCCGGAATCTCGACCGGCTGCGGCTCTAACCAAGACCATCGGCCCGCTTCGAGGCTTTCGTTGTTGCAGCAACAATTCGTGGGCAACCGTGATTGTGCCCCCGGCCCCCAGGTCCAGACCCACAGTTGTCCGCCGGCCCAGACCGGTAGCACAGGCTGCCTGTCGCGCTGCAGAAACTGGACTTCACGATCGGCCTCTTCGCCCCGTTTCACGAGACGGCGTTGCAAACCATGCTTGCCAATCAGTTCGTCCGGAATCTCCCGCCATGATAATGCTACGCCGTCACACATGGTGTTCCTCAAAAGCACGTCTTGTCGCGGATGTCGCAAACGTCGTAGTTAAAAGCCTCGTCGTTGTAGATATCGGTGAGCGGCAATGTAGCGGCACTCCTCAGTGCGAAGCGGCCGAGCTTCTCGTTGGTTGCACGCTTCAGCTGCGCAATGCTGGAGTTGCCTTCGTCAGCCTCAAACAAACTGCGCTGTTCGGCCCCCCGATCACAAAGCCGTTCAGCGATCAGATCGATGTGTGTGACCGCCTGTCCTTGCAGCTCCAGGCAAGCCACAAGATGCAGACGATGAGCCGCCTCAAGCAGCTTGTCGAAGTCGCAGGTCGGAGATGCAAACCGCACCGACCGTGACCAATCTCCCGCTGTCTTGTACGAGAGCTTCATCACCAACTCGCCCACCAACACGCGGTGAAAGTCGAGTTCCTCAATCAGCCGTTCCGCATCGCGAACGGTCCAGGCCCACAACCGCTCCCTATCGGTCGATGGCCGTCCAATACTGCCTCCCCGCGCGATCGCCTTATGCTTTTTTCGCTCCGTTAAGATCGGAATCACCGCTTCTCCTTGAAGTTCCCACCACAAGGCTTCGCCTTTGATCGTGAGCAACTTGCGAATGAAATGCCGGTTGGCTTGCGTGAATTGCCAGCAAGTCCGGATGCCGTGTTGGTGCAGCTTGCGCGTGCTACGAGATCCGATGCCGCACAGTTCTTCGACCGGTTGTAGATGAATAAAATTCTCAATCGCGTCCTTCTCGGTGATCGTGCAACATCCGAACGGCTTACGCACATCGCTCATCAATTTGGCCAACGTACGAGACCGTGAGATGCCAATACTCACCGGAATGCCGACTTCCTGGAGGATGCGTTGCTGCAAATTCTCCGCCGGCTCGCGCAGCGCCGACGCATCAAAAAACATTTCGTCGATCGAGTAATATTCGACTTGTGGACTCACGCTGCGAATGACACCCAGCAGTTTGCGCGAGAGCACCTCGTACCAACGAAAGTCGCGTTTGACAAACACCGCGTCGGGACAGAGCGGCGCAGCATCCCAAATCGGCATGCCGGTCTTCACACCGCGGGCTTTCAGCTCGTAGGATTTGGCAATCACGCAGGCGCCCTGGTTCCCCAGCACCCCCACCGGAATGTGCCGCAAGTGCTCATGGCGGACACGCTCTGCCGAGACATAAAAGCAATCAGAATCGACGTGGCCAATTAATTCATGGGTTTTCATGTTGCCAGGATATGTGTTCGCATGTACACTTTCAAGCCGTAGGTTGGGGAATTCAAAACGGCAACCACTTACCGCAACACGCGGCCAAGCCCCGTTCGACAAACGGCCGTATTTCCCCAACCCGTACTGCGGTCATCCGAAGTGGTGGTCGTAAAATCGAGAACGGAGTCATGCATCACAGAGAAAGCACTCACAAGGCGTTTGCAAGGACCCCGGCGTTATTTTGCAGCGCTCGGTCTGTATTCAAACGTCGGGACAAATCATGGAAATCGCTCGATCACACTCTCGATTTGCGGAACAAATGCGACTGCATGTTTCGTCTCAAGTTTGGTTTTTTGCCCGGCGCGAGCCATTTGCCATCGATTAGTCTTCAAATTGCGTATAATGTGTGAATGGTGACTCTAATTACCAAGTTCAAAAGGCAACAAGTCATGGCCGATGACGAATCAATTGCTTTACTCGCACGCTGGGAGCAAGGTGATGAAAAAGCGGCCGATGAAATCTTCGAGCGTTATTTGTTGCGATTGACAGCCCTGGCGCGGTCACGGTTGTCCAACGAGATTCAAACCGTTGTCGATCCAGAAGACGTAGTACAATCTGCTTATCGCACTTTCTTTTGCAATGCGGGCCAAAGAAGCTATACGCTCAGTCGAGGCGGCGATTTATGGCGGTTGCTAGCGGCCATTACGGTCCACAAAGTGCTCCGTCAGGTGGAGTTTCACCAGGCACAAAAACGGTCGATTGGAGCCGTGCGAAGCATTGGGGGATCCAGCTGGAGTATTCGCCCCGAAATCATTGCCCGAGATCCTTCGCCGGAAGAAGCGCTGGCCATCGCGGAAGAGCTTGAGGACCTGATGCGGCAGTTGAGGCCTAAGTATCAAGTTATTCTTGAGTTGCGGCTGAAAGGGGAATCGGTGGAAGACATTGCCGCCGCGACAGGTCGCACAACACGCACGGTCCAGCGCGTGATGCAGGGTATCCGAAAGGACCTCGAAATGCGGCTATTTGAGGATTCATCACTTGGCGCTCGTCAGGAAGTGACTAAGGCGTAGCCAAGCGATACCGCCATCAAGCCATTCATTCCTGCAACGTGCAGGTTTGTGAGCCGCGTCTTGCCATTCACGCCGAATGAGCGCCCCCTGCCCCAAAGCGAAACGCGATATTTGTGGACTTTCTTCAATTTTTTCAGAATTCCCACCTTCCGCATGTCGTTTTCCCAGCGTTTTCCTGATTACCCCTTAGGGAAAGGGAAGTCCAGTCGACAAGTAGCGCTGGTTGATCCCGACCTGACCGCTTGTTGGAGGAGAGTCAGGTCGTCGAATTCTGGGCAGAGACTCGTATCGCGTTGAATGCATCGCCATGGTTGCTCGTCGGAAACGATCAAGCAGCCGTGGATTAGGTATATGCGCAGCTTTATTGTCATGCTGGTGTTCTGGGTGCAGTTTGCGATCGATTGCGGGCACGATATCGCGAATTGCAATATCACGCGGATGTCAATGCATCCGGTCAATTGCGATCGGTGTGAAAACGTTTTGAAATCAATTTCAGTTGCTATGCAACTCCCAGCCCTGGATTAGTTGGGGGCAGTGGCGTGTAGAGCGACATTTTTATTGAATTCTCAACGCGACTGCCGTACTGTGAAATCCAAGCACGATTTTGCGCGAGACGTTTGCCGAAGGATTCCTCATGCACGACCACTCGGCTGTTTTTGAACAGCAACTCGAAGATTTTGAAGAGGCTTGGGAAGCTGGAACGCCTCCAATGATCGACCAAGCCCTGCAGGCGGTGCCGGATGAGGAACGTTGGGACCTGCTTGTCGAGTTGGTAAAGATCGACCTAGAGCGCCGTTGGCGCGATACCAATCCACGCACTGCTGGAAGCACCTTGCCCGAGCGGCCACGGCTCGATGACTACGCGCGCATTTATAGGCAACTTGCCCCAGTGGAACAATTACCGGTCGATCTGGTAGCTGAAGAGTACCGCGTGCGGCGGTTATGCGGCGAACATCCTCGGGAAGAAGACTACCTGAAGCGTTTCCGGCTCAAACGTGCGGCCTGGCTCAGCTCAGTCAAGCGTGTGGAAGAGGAGCTCTTTGATAGAACACCAAGCAAGTACTCAACTCGACAGGCAAATGTCGGCGAGCTACCGATCCAGACGCGATGCCCCCATTGTCAAAACCATATTAATATCGCGGATGAAACGAAGTTAGAGGAGATTATTTGCGATGCGTGTGGAAGCGGCATCAGCCTATTGGGCAGCCAAGCGACTGAGACGCTCGCACAAGATTTGTGTCGCACATTGGGCCACTTTGAGTTAATCAGCCGACTCGGCACCGGTCATTTTGGTACAGTCTGGAAAGCGCGCGACAAGGACTTGGAACGGATGGTCGCCGTAAAGATTCCCCGCAAAGGGGCGTTGAGTACCACTGAGTCGGCCAACTTTTTTAAAGAAGCACGGACTGTTGCCCAACTGAATCACCCGAACATTGTCCCGATCCATGAAGTGGGGCGTGACAACGACACGGTCTACATCGTTAGCGAATATATTCAAGGAGCCACATTACGCGAATGGCTCAACGGCAAACAGTTGGACATGACACAGATTGCCGAGCTGTGTGAGCAACTAGCTAACGGACTGCAGCATGCTCATGAGGCCGGCGTAACCCACCGAGACATCAAACCGAGCAACATTATGCTCGACCTGACCGGTACGCCACATATCATGGATTTTGGGCTCGCCAAACGCGACGCTGGTGAAATCCAGATGACTCTCGACGGCCAGATTCTCGGTACGCCGGCCTATATGTCGCCCGAACAGGCAGAAGGAAATAGCCACAAGGCGGATAGCCGGAGTGATGTCTATTCACTAGGCGTCGTGCTGTACGAGCTTCTCACCGGCAACTTGCCGTTTCGGGGCGACATGCTGATGTTGATCGTGCAAATCACGGCCGAAGAACCTCCCAGTCCGCGCAAACTTCATGCTCACATTCCAGTGGATATGGAGACGATTTGTTTAAAATGTCTCGAGAAGGATCCCGCCAAACGGTACCAATCGGCCCAAGAAGTTGCCGCCGAACTGCGACGTTTCATTGAAGGAAAACCGATTCACGCCCGTCCGGTCGGGCCGGTCGCCAAGACCTGGCGGTGGTGCAAACGCAACCGCGCTATCGCCGCACTGATCGTGGCGGTGATTAGCACGTTTGCCTGCGGGACCGCCGTGTCGTCAGCAATGTACGTGCGTGAAGCGGCTGCCCTGTATAGCACTAAAGAAGTGCTTTCGCAGATGTACGTCAAGGAAGCTGAATTGCAGGATTCGAACGCTCTGATGCGCGGCCTCACTTGGTTGGCAGCGGCACTGGCGCTCGACGAAGGGAACCCGCAGCGAGAACCGATCAGCCGCATGCGCGTGGCAGCCGCGCTCCAATCCAGCCCGTCATTAGAGCAGATGTGGTTTCACACCGGCGGAATTGGCTTCACCACCATCAGCCCGGATGGACAAATGGTTTTGACCGCTGGTGTCGACAAAACCGCCCGGGTATGGAATGTGACCACCGGGCTGCCGGTAACTGAGCCTTTCGTACACACAGACCGAATTCGTCACGCTGAATTCAGTCACGACGGAAAATACATTGCAACTGCCTGCAACGACGGAACGGCGTACGTCTGGGAAATTTCCACCGGCAAGCAATTGGCCCGCATCAAGCATGGGAATCGTAAAAACAACCCGAATCTGCCAGCTTTCGTATCTTGTGTGCGGATTTGCCCACCCGATCCAGCTCAGCCTGAGCAACTTATTATCGCAACGGCTAGTTTTGATCACACAGCGACTGTGTGGGACGGGCGAACGGGTGAGCAGCTTGCCCAATTGTCACATGATGGCCCCGTCTCAGACGTGGTTTTTGACTCGACAGGTCGTAATTTGTTTACTGCGAGTGGGGATGAGACCGCACGAATTTGGAATTGGCGAAAACCAATTGAGGAGGGAGGAGAAAATCCCAAGGTCCTCCATCACGATAATGCGATCTCGGTGATGGCGATCACGCACAACGATCAAACGATGATTACGGGGACAAACAGCGGAGACGTTTATCTATGGGACGTCGCAACCGCGGAAGAGGTCGACTCAGAACAAAATGTACACAATGGCTTGATTGCCCACATCACCTGTAGCCCCGACGGTAAACTGTTTGCGACAGCCAGCCATGACAGAACGGCTCGTCTGTGGCGCGTCGCAGACGGATACACTCTACATAGCGAGCCGTTTGTGCACCAATTTCGTACGAACTCGGTGGCGTTTAGCGATGACAGTCGCTTGCTGGCGACAGCAAGCGAGGATGGCACGGTGCGTATTTGGGATACCACAACCGGCAGCCCCGCCACACCACTGATCCCCCACAGCGGAAGCGTCTCGCATGTGGAGTTTTTGCCGGGCCGGGACCAAAAGCTCAAATTGCTGACAAGCTGCACCGACGGAACCGCACGACTCTGGGAATTGGCCACTAAGCCGAGAAGGCTCCCTTTGCCGCATATGTCTCCAGTGAATTGTTTTGCGAGCTGCCCGCAAAGCAATTGGTACGTGATGACGAACAAGGGCAATCAAAACTCGCTGATGACTGTTCAAATCACTGACGAAGGAGAACTAAACACGCAGACAATTCCAGTGAACATTGAAATCGATGGGATCGCACTGCACACATCCTGCGCAACACTGAGCGCAGATGCAAAATATTTAGCTGCCGGTTTCACCGAAGGTTACGTGACCACTTGGGACCTAGTCAATGCAAACCCCGTCTCGGCACTGCTGGCGCATGACGGAGCAGTCCAAACCATTGAATTGAGCGACGACGGGAAACTCCTCCTTGTCCGCTGTCGCAATGGCGCGAAAGAGCAGACTGTCACGTGTTGGGATACCCAAAACTCTGACGAGCCCCTCTGGTCACTCGATGGGGCGATTGCACATGCCACGTTCAGTCGCAAGGGGACTCAAGTCGCAGTTGCGAATGGAAATGAAACACTGATACTAAACGCCCTTACGGGAATCTCCACTGGCGTGAAGATCACACACAACCACCGAATGCGACACTGTCAGTTTTCCCCTAATGGACAACTGTTGCTAACGTGCAGCGATGACAAGACAGCGCGGCTGTGGAATGTTTCCTCCGGAAAACCAGTGGGAAACCCGCTCGTCCATACCGCCTCGGTTATTTATGGCATGTTCGACCCCACGGGAACACGAGTCGCCACTCTCGCCTACGATACCACGACGGTCTCCGGAGAAAATTCGGCACGAGTATGGGATGTTGGCACCACAACTCCGCTCACGAAGCGTCTTCCGCACTTCGTCCTATCAGCATCGTCAACAGCGACAAGTTCTTTAATGTTTAGTCAGGATGGCAAGCTGCTATTGACCGTAGGAAAGAGCCCCGACGCAGCCTATGTGTGGGGTGTGGACACCAGTGAATTAGCTCTGCCACCGTTGTCATCGAACGCCCCGATTTTAGCTGCAGGTTTTGCCAACAGCGATCAGTCAATCCTGCTCTTGCATGGCAAAGATCCCGCCGAAGATACGCTGCACTCGTTGAGTCTGCATGAACTGCCCAAAGATACCCGCGATGTCGACACCATCATACAACACACCAAATTGCTCTCAAGCCAGCGGATCGACAAACTGTCCGACGCCATGCCGCTGACGCCGACTGAGCTTCATAATTTGTGGAACAAATTCCGCAGCCCTGCCCAATAAATTTGACGCGCGATTCATTTCCATGTGACAATGAATCGCGAACCGCGATCCTACCCCTTTTCTTACCTGAGATGGAGATTGCAATGGAAGTTACTCGCAGAGAAATGCTCACGGCTGCCTCGGCAGTTGGTGTAACAGCGGCACTGGCTCAGGGACAGGCGGCAGCCGCATTACAGGAACAGAAGGAAACAGTTGCAAGAGTAATTGTCGGCGCTTGGAAAGAGGACGATGTTGTTGAGGGACATTTCTCTAGAGCGGTGCGTCTCATTAAACGTTCATCCCCAAAGGTTTTTAAATATTTCACCAAAGGCAACCTCATTCGATTTGTTTTTGACGAGAATGGAACCAGAATCCCAGGCCATCGCATCCGTGGTTTTTATAAAGACAGCGAATTCGATCAAAAGAATAAACTGAGCTATGTGTATGCATATTCTTACGAGGAAAATGCACCTAGAACTTGTCACTTTTTGGCGGTCGGTAGTGTATCGCGTGACGCTAGAAGAAAAGTGCGAGAGACTATCGAAGAGATTATCGCGGATCTCCAGGAGCACAGAGAAGATATTGGAATTCCCACCCTAACCTTTCCCGACATCCCCACCGCCTTAATGAAAGACAAATCTTTCCTGTCGAAGATGTTACGATATTTGGCAAGCAATCAAGACACTATGGATGGAGTCAGCTTTACCAAAAACACCCCTCCGACCAACTGGACGTTGGAACTCACTCGGCCATAAACGACAAATGTAATTGCCAAATTGAATTCACGACTTTCTACACATGAAAGGGAAACTATACAATGGCAGGATATTTCACCGTAACAATTTTATGGCCGCCACCAGAAGCACTTAAAGCGTTAACGGGGGGAGAGGCTGTCGTGACAACTGAGGTTGTATCCGGGGGAGGGTGCAAAGGGACAGTCACACTCGACTATACATGCGAGGCGACCGGCAGCGGAGACGATCCTGAATTGAGTAAAACCACGGACTCCGTGTTTATCGATAATGGAACCGACGGATCGAGTAGCGTTAAGATTACGGGAGATCCTGGGCAAATCGTTGAGTTAACGGTGGAAGGGACACATCCCACTTGTGGGTATGATACTGACTCGGAAACGATAATCTTGAGTTCTTAGAAATTGCAGGCGAATCTAGACATCCCTAGAACCAGTTTCAAAACCCGGTTGCGCCTGTTCGAGAATCTAAAATACAAGTGCGAGCGCGACGCATCAGAGGGTTTTGAAACCAGTTATCGGTATGAAAGGCGGATGTGCACCATGTCTTGGCAAAAACTCGTCTGTGAGGAAGAACACGCGAGATTTGCGGAGATCATGCGGCTTATGGATGAGCGTTATAGCGCGCTCCGCTTTGATCAATTTCAACACTGGTTGCAGTGCAAACAGGAAGCCGAAAAACACCCGGAGCTATTCGGTTGGTTTGACGGCGACCCCACTGACCTCACCAATATCCGGCAAGTGATGGCCGTCACATCCGATCAGGATGATGACGGTCATCGCTCCGGTTTAGGAATCTCGATGCTCGGCATTGCGGCGGATGTCATCCCGGAAACGGAGTGGAATCTGCAGAATGTCGAAATGTGGCTGTCGCGATTTTTATTGTGTGTTAAGCAACTGATCGGCCTGGACGCTACGATTCGGGCCATCCGCCCTAAAACAATGACCTGGAAAGCTGCCGAACAGATCCACGATTTGATGAAAACGGGCATCGTGTTCGACTCGGATGTCGCGGCCGAAGGGAGACTGCATGCTGGGGTCTACCAGGAAAGAGACATCGGCGATTCACTGTATTGGAAGATGCGTATTACCCGCTTGGACCAACGACCGCCAAGTGAATCCGCCGCAACCGGTGTATTGGGTGAGAGTCTGTCGGTTCAGCGATAGATCATTAGGGGAATCATATCTGCAAGGCGACTGCTAAAAAGGGCCGCCGTATATCCGCGTAACCAATCAACCTCAGGTGGTTGGCGGGGGAGCGTTGTAGAAGCGGCCCCATAGCTGATCGAAGATGCCCACCAGAAGAATGGAAACGCCTGCGACAGGCAGGACCAGTGCGCAGAGGACCACGATTCCCCAACCCCAATTGGGGAGCGAACGCGCAGGACGTCGTGGGAAACCGGTACGGCCACTCGGCTTCCGCATCCACCACATCCACAGGCCGGTGATCGACAGCGCCAACATGACGACCGCAGCGATCAGGGCCAGGATCTTGGTGGGTGTTCCAAATATTTGCCCCATATGTATGGAGACAGCCCACAAACGGACCCGGTAGAGTAATTTCAGGTCGCTGCCATCGACAACGTTCAGCAACTCACCGGTGTATTGATCGACATCGACTGAACGGTAGGAGTTTTTGTCTTCGTCCTGTATTAGAAACGCGCGATGCGCATGTTCGGGCGATTCTGCAAAACGAATTCTGACAGCATCGTTGGGTCGTGATTGGGCAAGAAATGTCGGCACAATTTCATCCAACGTTGCCACCGGCGTGCCCTCAGCAACCGGTTTCGATTGAGGAGGAATGAACCATTCCTTAATCGGCCAATGCCCTGCTTTTTTCGCCGTGGTATTAAATGCGTTTCCCATCAGCGGTGAGAAAAACAAACCCGTGGCGGTGACGATCAATAGCAGCGGGACCACGTAGATCCCCGTCACCGCATGCCAATCGCGCAGGATCGCATAAAGCTTTCCCCGAACCCGGGGCACCCAGACCCCCACATTTTTTTTGCTGCGAGGCCACCATAGAAAGACCCCGGTCGCTAACAAAATAATACCCCAACACGTTGTCAGTTCTGTGACAAAGCGGCCAGTCGTGCCGAGTAATAGATTGCGATGCAGTTCGAGAACAATATGAAAAAAATCGTGCTCGGCAATCTGCGTTCCCAGCAGCGCCCCCGAATAGGGATCAATGTGAATGAGCTTGTGCTCCTCGGGACCATGCTCCCCTTCTTCGCCGTGATGGCCGACAAACTGAATCGAACGCGTGCTGTCCGGATAGACGATGAGTGCTTCCAGGTCGCTGGAACCATGGGCGGTGACGGCCACCTGTTTGAGTTCTTCGTAACTCATTCGTTGTTCCGCCGGCGTCACGCGCAGCAAATCGTGATCGCGAAACTCGGTCAGCTCCGTGCGAAAGACGTAGAGCGCCCCAGTGATGGTAACGATCCACAATATCGGAGCGGTGAGTAAACCGGCATAAAAATGCCAGCGCCAGACATTCGCATACAGATTCCCAGACGCGGCCGGTTTGGGGGAGGCGGCTGCATCGTTTTGCGAATTGCCTTCCCTCTCGAGCGCGGGGGCCTCCAGTTGCGGAGAATCCTGTGCAGAGCCATCGTGCTGCACATCGTGAGCATCCAACGAAGTATCCGTCATGGGAGCAGAACTCATCTAGGAGAAAAGCTTGTCGGTCGTTAGCCGTATAGACACCGGTCTGCGGTGGGAATTTCGCAGACCGGTTTAAAACGTCGCATCGTTCACTGGCGGGCAAGCCGCCAGTGGCACCCCATATTGGGATGACCATGTACTTGATGGAGCGCTGTCGTACTAACACACCCTGAAATCGATCCGGCAGCGTGCCGTTTAGAACTCGCCGATGATTTCGCCACCCGAGCGAGTCCAGAGCGCGCGATAGAGTGTCTCGTCAATCGAATCTCCCGCTCCACGGACGCTCCCATCCATCAACAGGACATTGGCAATGCCGGAGTGATAGCTGCGGGCAGCGGTCAGCTTCGACGAACTGGAGAAAGCATCGGGGATCTGGCTATTCGGCGTTAAGTATCCGTTCATCACCGGACCAAAGGGAACAGTCCCCCGCAGCCAAGAGGTTAACCGAAAACCTTCCGTATTCGCATAGGGAGGTGCAGCGGCAACTTCAGCGTAGCCCCCTTCCATACGATACCTTTTCACATCGTTGTCCGTCCCGGTCGTATCGGAGCCCGGTCCACGCGTCGACTCGGCAAAGGCAATGGTATTCGTCGTCCCATCGATACAGTCACGGATCTTGGTGCTGGCTCCCGCCCAAAAAAGGCCGTTCCCCTTACCGAGCGGGTGAATCGGAGGATAAGCACTGCCGTTGTCGTAATCTATGCCATCACCCTGGTTGGCTGCATAGTTGCACCCCGCATACTCATATAAATCTTGATAAGGCTCGATGGCGTTCGTGACCGCTGGATCACTGGGACACAGGAACATCGAAACGACCGTCTTGGCAACCGGTTGCATTTCAGTGGGAAGTGGTTGAATTGCCGGGTGCCCCAGCTTCAAATTGAAGTCCATTAGGTTTTGCAGGTTCGCCTGATCGCAATAAGGGAGCAGACGCGACAGGGGAGAAAAGTCGTCCGGATAGCCGGACTCCAATGGATTCCCCGCACTCGGCAGAGTCGTGGCAAAGACATCCATGTAGTTGTGTAAAGCGAGCCCAATCTGCTTGAGATTATTCCGGCATTGGACGCGGCGGGCCGCTTCGCGCGCTTGTTGGACGGCTGGAAGCAGGAGGGCAATTAGGATCGCAATGATGGCGATCACGACGAGTAATTCAATGAGCGTAAAGGCACGTCGCCGGGCACGCTGAGGTGCAAGGTGCATCAAAGGTCTCCTAGGTCATCTGTTCAGGCAAAGTCCAGCGCGACGTCAACTTGGCTGGCTAGGATGACCTTGGAGAGAAGGCAATTGGCTGGCGGGCGTACGAACGCGAAACTCAAAATAACGAGACTGAGTCTCAGTGTCAACTCACTTCTCGGGTGATTCGCATGCAAGCAGAAGCGTCAATCCGCTCCGCCACCTACTACTACGACACGCGACCAGAAAGCTGATTCTTTGGACGTCCTTAGCAGACCGGAGCTCCGAAGAACCGGTACAGCTCAACTCCGTGGGGATTACGATGCCACCCGAAGCCGACGTCAAGTTTCGTTCCCAGACGCGTCGTGCGGCGTCCTGGGCTTTTGCCAACTGAGACGCCAACTCAGACATAGTGACTGAAGTTTTTGAATTTCTCGTTGCGACACATGTCTGGTTGAACGATGCCCACTCGCAAGCAACACCCGACAAGTTAGCTGGGTTGCATGGAGGGCATGGCACAACTCAGTGGGCGAACCTTTCCCGGCTGCCAGAATCACGCTTACGGGTCGCGTTCGCGGATTCCGGTTGACCTTGTAGAGCCTGCATCTTAGAGTACATGGAGACTTTACAAGAAGCGGAGTTTATTCGTGTTGCATCGCATAACAGCTATTATCGGTATTCTGACGGTGTTGACATGCCCCATCGTATGTCGCGCCGCATCGATATGCTGTTCTCCGACACAAGTCGAAGCCAGTGTCGATTGCTGTCATGATTGCCAAACGAATTCTGATCCTTGCCACGAGAAACAAGAAGCGCCGGAACACGAAGACTGCACAAAATCGTGTTTTTGCAAGGCCGCCATTTGTGGCAGCGCCATTTCTGGGCTCCCTCCGCTGAGCCCGAGCCTAATCCAATTGCCGGTAGTTCCAGACGGTAAGTCGGCACTGCCGACAGCATTTGACCATCGCGGAGAAGCGAGTTCTCTGTCTAGCAGCGGCTTGCGAATCGCGCTGCGCTCGCTGTTGTGCTGATGAATGCGTTCCGCCCATCTTTGATGGCGGACTGACGTCTCGCACGTTTGATGACGTGCTTTGAATCGACGTATTCTTCAATTTAGCACTTGGATGCCCATGGTCTTCTTTCGACCGCTGCCGTGGGAGTACGGCATACGCAATCTATTGCGCCGGCCGTTGCGCACGGCGCTGACACTCGTTGCCCTGACCATCGTCACCTTACTGGTGATGGTTGTGCTGGGTTTCGTGCGCGGTTTGGACCGCTCACTCACCACCGGAGGCCAACCTCAAACGGTGATCGTCTTCTCATTGGGTATGGGGGAAAACTTAGAATACTCCTCGGTTCCCATGCGAACAGCCGATCTGCTGGCGGCGTCGATTCCGGGTATTCGCGAACGCTATGGAAAGAAGTCTTCCTCGCCCGAACTTTATCTCGGTACGAAGGTCAATCGCGCATTAGAAGCCGAGCCGGAAATGGGGCTGGTGCGAGGAGTCACGCCGACAGCACTGTTGGTGCACGAAAATGTCGAAATCACACAGGGAAATTGGCCGCGGGTGAACGAAATCTTGGTCGGTCGGATGGCGGCCACCAAATTGGGACTGACCGCCGCAGAGATCCAACCGGGACGGACGCTATTTTTTGAGGGCCGGGAATGGACCATCAGCGGAACCTTTGCCGCAGCGGGTGCCACCTATGAATCCGAAGTGTGGTGCCGGCTCGGCGATTTGCAACAGGCGATGAAGCGTCAGGATCTGAGCCTTGTTGCTTTGAATTTGGGACCCGCAGGCACGTTTCAGGACGTTGATCTGTTCTGCAAGGAACGACTCGATTTGGAACTGCAGGCGATTCGTCAGACCGATTACTTCGCTTCCCTGCAAAAGGACTATCGTCCCGTCCGTTTGTTGTCCTGGCTGGTCGTAGCGCTCGTCTCCAGTGCGGGGGTGTTCATCGGCTTGAATACGATGTACGGAGCGGTCATCGGCCGGATTCCCGAATTGGCAACACTGCAAACGATCGGCTTTTCACGCAGGGCGGCCATTTTGAGCATCATGCAAGAAGGGACCATCCTCGCCATGACCTCTGCCTTGCTGGCTTCTGTTGTGGCGTATGGATTGGTTCATAAAGCAGCGGTCCGATTCACGATGGGCGCCTTCGAGTTGCAAATCGACACGACCACATTGTTGATCGGATATGGAATTGCATTGTTTTTAGGAATCGTCGGCTCACTTCCGCCGGCGATTCGAATTTTCCGCCTCTCCGTCGTGGACGGACTCAGGGCAATTTAACACTCTACGAAAAGGATTTACGAATGCTACACAACTTCAAGTTGGTCGGAACTTTAATCACAATCGCAGCAGTGACCGGCTGCTCCACTGAAAATGCGAGCGATAAAGCGGAAACAGCAAGGCAAGCTTCTACTGAAGGAGCAGCCTATCTGACCACCACAGCACCCGGCTCCCCGTTGGACATCATTCCGATGCGCGAGAGCGTTGAAGGGGATGAGGACGTGGTGGTTGTCGGGCGCATCGGCGGCAGTCATGAACCTTGGGTCAATGGAATGGCCGCGTTTTCGATCGTTGATCGTTCGTTGCCAGCCTGCACGGATATCCCGGGCGACAAATGCCCGACTCCCTGGGACTATTGCTGTGCGACCGACAAATTGCCCGGTTCCACGACCTTGGTAAAAATCGTGGACGACAAAGACCAGGTCATTTCCACAGATGCCCGCGAACTCCTGGGGCTGACGGAATTGCAGACCGTGATTGTAACCGGCAAAGCCAGCAAGGACGATGCCGGCAATGTGACGATCCTGGCCCGTAAGGTCTATGTCGACCCTGCCAATCCCGGTCAAGTCAAACGCGGCAATCCCGGAGAGACCCCAGAGCATGCACATGACCATGATCACGACCATGGACACGATCACGATCATGATAAAGAACATGACCACGACGACGACAAGGACGCGCATTCTGACACCAAAGGTGAGTCATGAGCACGACCTCAAAGGTCAATGTGAAAGAACTGGCCATTCAGCGTGACCAGGAGGATCGGCCGCGGATCGCGCCCAAGCGGCGGATCGTCTCCCGCGTGGTTTTGCCGGCGCTGATGATCGTCAGTTTTCTTTCGGTCTTGGCGTGGGCGGCGCGTGACGTCTACATGCCGCGAACGTCCGTCACAGTCATTCCAGTGCGGATGAGTCTGTCGGAACTCCAGGCCCAAGGGACGCCGCTGTATAACGCGGCGGGCTGGGTTGAGCCGCGCCCCACGCCGACGCGCGTGGCGGCGTTGGCGTCGGGGGTGGTGGAAGAGTTACTTGTCGTGGAGGACCAGTTCGTCACCGCAGGTGAGCCGATTGCGCGCTTAGTCGATGACGATGCGACTTTATCACTAGAGCAAGCCCAGGCGACGCTTGAATTGCGGAAAGCGGAGATTCAGGAAGCCGAGGCGGGTGTGGAGGCGGCGCGGGTTAATTTTGACATCCCCGCTCACCTCGAACTTCCCGTTGCCGAGGCGGAAGCTGCCTTGGCAGCCATTGAGACGGAACTATCCAATCTGCCACACCAAATCAAACAAGCGGAAGCGCGGCTGCGATTTGCCACCTATGATTTGAAAACCAAGCAAGCTCTCGGCGATGTCGCCACGCAAACAAGCATCGAACAAGCACAGAGCGAACAAGATGCTGCCGCAGCCGGCGTGGTGGAATTGACCAATCGACGCGCGGTGCTTGTCCAGCATCAGCGGGCACTGCGCCGACAAGTGGCGGCGGCCGCTAAGCGGTTGGAACTGAAGACCGATGAACAGCACGCATTCAAAGCGGCCAAAGCGCAACTCATGGCAGCCCGTTCTCGCTTAAAGCAAGCAGAGGTCGCTGTTGCCGAAGCGGAGTTGCGACTCGCACGCATGACAATTCACGCACCGGTCGAGGGGCGGATTCTCAATCTTGTCACACAACCGGGGTCGCATTTGATGGGCAGCGCCGGTTCGATGCAAGGAGAGGACCGCAGCACGGTCGTCAAAATGTATTCGCCCGACCAACTCCAGGTCCGCGTCGATGTGCGGTTTGAGGACCTGCCTAAGACTGGGCGGGGACAACCGGTGGAAATTCGTAGCCCCGCCATTGCGGAACCACTGACGGGGACAGTTTTGTTCCTGACAGGCTTTGCCAACATTCAGAAAAACACCTTGGAGGTGAAAGTCAGCATCGAGAATCCGCCGGCGGTGTTGAAGCCGGAAATGCTGGTGGATGTCACATTTCTGGCGCCCGATACGGAAGCACCGGCTGAGGAAAACACCGAGGAGTATCGGCTCTTCATTCCCGGTGCACTCGTTGCGCAGGACGGCGAAGCAAGCTTTGTTTGGGTGGCTGATGTTGCCAATCAGGTCGCACGACGACAGCCAGTGACGGTCAGCGATCAAGCGTCCGGCACGTTCATCGAAGTCACGGGTGGGCTTACCGCTGCCAGTCGTATCATTGCCTCGGGCTACGAAGAATTGAATGACGGCGACCGAATCCGGATTACCGACGAGGCAAACATTTTTGACGAAGAGACAACCTCTGCCTCCCACCCCCAACGTTTTCCGGACAAGGCACACAATTAACAGCGAGGAACTTTCGCATGTCGCTTATCCATATTAAGCAGGTCAGCAAATTCTTCCACAAGGGAGATGAAAAGATCACGCCGCTGGACAACGCCGAGTTGCTGATTGAGCGCGGAGAATTCGTTTCGCTCATGGGAGCCAGCGGCACCGGTAAGTCGACCTTGCTGAACCTGATTGCCGGGATTGATCGGCCCACCTCCGGGCACATCATCGTGGACAACGTCGACATCACCGGGATGTCACGGACCAAGCTGGCGACGTGGCGGGCTCGTAATATTGGTTATGTGTTCCAGACGCACAACCTGATCCCGGTCCTAACGGCCTACGAAAATATCGAGCTCCCGTTGTTACTTTTGCCGATGAATCGATCCGAACGGCAGCGCCGCGTTGAACTCGCGTTAACGGCTGTCGATCTGTTGAACCGCGCCAATCATTATCCTCGCCAACTTTCCGGCGGTCAGGAACAGCGGGTGGGAATCGCCCGGGCGATTGTGACCGATCCCACGGTCGTTGTCGCGGACGAACCAACCGGCGATCTTGATTCTGAGACCTCGTCCCAGATTTTGGATTTATTGCAGCGGCTCAATGTCGAACTGGGAACCACGTTTCTCATGGCGACGCACGACTCCGAAGCTGCGGCAATGGCTGGACGTCAATTGAAACTCGACCGGGGGCAGCTCATTGAAGTGGGTGAGCGCGCTATGGTCTCAGTGCATCCGGAGGCCTCCTGATGTTTAAGTTTGCACCGTATCTGTTTAAGACTTTGTGGCGGCATCGCGTGCGGACGCTGTTGACGGTCAGTGGATCGGCGGTCGCTCTGTTTGTGTTTTGTTTTGTCCTATCCGTTCAGCAAGGGCTTGAGCGACTCACACATCAAGACAATTCGGTGCTGGTCGTGTTTCAGGCGAATAAATTTTGTCCCGCCACCAGCCATCTTCCGCAAGATTATGATCGTATCATCGAGGAAATGCCCGGCGTGCGGGATGTGCTGCCGATTCAAGTCTTCACGAACAATTGCCGCGCCAGCCTGGATGTCGTTGTCTTTTATGGAACCGAAGTTGAGAAAATCCGCAGGCTGAGGAATTTCGAACTTGTGACCGGCAGCTGGACGGATTTTGAAGGCCACCAAGACGCGGCCATCGTGGGACGCGCGTTGGCGACGCGGCGTGGTATTTCGGTGGGAGAGAAGTTTTCCATAGGCGATGTCACGGTGGCCGTTGCGGGGATCTATACCAGTGATAACCGAGCGGAAGAGGATTACGTCTACTGCCACCTCGATTTTCTACAACGGACGCACGGACTCGATCTGGTCGGCACCGTCACCCAGCAAGAAGTCTGGCTCGACAATTCCGCCGACCCCGACCAGACCGCCGTTGCCATCGATGCCCAATTGAAATCCGGGCAGATCGAGACCGACACACGAACCAAAGGCGCCTTCCAGTCGTCCAGCATCGCCGATCTTGTCCACCTGATCGATCTGTCCCATTACCTGGGTTGGGCCTGCCTCTTATTAATGGCGGTTTTGCTGGGAACGACCACGATCATGACCGTCGAAGATCGCATCGGAGAGCATGCGGTTCTGCAAACGTTGGGGTTTACGACATTTCGCGTCTTTCGACTGGTGATGTCCGAGGCGGTTCTACTCAGTGTCCTCGGCGGCTGCTTGGGCACCGCGTTGGCAACCGTCTTCCTCTTCGAATCAGGACTGTCATTAGGAGCCGAGGCGGTGAGCATTGCGATTGTGCCGACATGGAACATGGCCATCTATGCAGCGATCACGTCGTGCGTAATCGGCATCATCGCCGGAATCGCCCCCGCCACCCACGCCGCCCGCGCGGACATCGTCACTTCGTTACGCATGGCGAGATAGCCGACAGATGCAATGTTCAAAACCCTTCGCGGCTGATGTTGACGGCGCAGGATTTGTAGGAGGGTTGCCGGGAATAGGGATCGAAGACCGGGTCGGTGAGGCGGTTGGTGGGTTCGTAGTGCATGGGGATGAACAATTGACCGGCCTTGATAGCGTGTGTCACCATCGCCTTGGCCCGCAGGCGCCCGCGTTGGGATTCGACGATGGTCCATTCGCCCGGACGGATATTCAGCGCGCGGGCATCGGCGGGATTGATCTCGACGAACGGATTTTCCGGATACAATTTACGGAGCACCGCCGATTGGCGGGTGCGGGTTTGCGTGTGCCATTGGGCTACCGTTCCGCGCCCGGTCAGTAGAATAAAGGGATAACGGTGAGTCGGCTTTTCGGTGAGCGGTCGTGGATCCTCGAAGAGGAACTTGGCTTTGCCATCGGCATGAAAAAACTCCCCATCGGCGAACAACCGTCGCTCCCCAGCATTGTCAGCCCTCTTCTCCGGATAAGGCCATTGAATTCCCCCCGCCTTGTCGATCATTTCATAATCGTCGATTCCCGAAAAATCACACGGCGTTCCTCGCGAGCATTCCTTGAGCAATTGAAACACCGCCTCGGGGGACTCCCATTGCGCAAACATGTCTCCGCAGCCCCAGTACTCGGCGACGAGTTTGAAGATCGAAAAATCGGCGAGTGCTTGTCCCGGGGCGGGCCGCAGTTTTTTGACGAGTCCAATCCGCCGTTCGGAATTGATCTGCGTTCCTTCCTTTTCTCCCCAGCCGGCGGCGGGTAACACCAAATCAGCCATCTGGACGGTTTCGGTATTGCCGTACATATCTTGCACAACCAAAAAGTCGAGGCGATCTAAAATGTCGCGGCACTGGGTTTGGTTGATCCAGGAATGCGCCGGGTTGGTGCAAATCACCCACAGGCCTTTGATTTTCCCCCGCAATATGCCTTCGATGATTTCGTCGTACGCCCAACTGTTTTGGGTCGGGATCACCTCGCTATTGATGCCCAGTATGCCGGCAATTTTTTCGCGGTGCTCGGGATTGGCAAAGTCATGTCCGCCCAGCAAATTCGTAGTGTTTGAGAACAACCGCGAGCCCATCGCGTTGGCTTGTCCGGTAATAGAATTCGCCCCCGTGCCGGGCCGGCCGATGTTGCCGGTCATGAGTGCGAGATTAATAATCGCCTGCGCGGTGCGGACCCCTTGGTGGCTTTGATTGACTCCCATCGTCCACCAGAACGAGACCCGTTTTCCGTCGTGGATCAATTCGGCGAAACGCTGAATCTGTTGTTCCGACAACCCGCTTTCACGCGCGACACGCTCCAGCGAGAATTGTGCAACGTACTCTCGAAATTCCTGAAAGTCGTTTGTGTGCTGATCAATATAATCGTGGTCGACCCAATTGTTCTCGATCAGAATACGAGCAATGCCGTACAACAACGTCTGATCCGATTTGGGAGCCAATGGCAAATGCAGCGACGCATTCATCGCCGTTTCGGTCATGCGAGGATCGACGACGATGATTTCGGGGTCATGCGGATTGCGCATCACCCGCTCCCACATAATGGGATGCGCGATACAAATATTGCTGCCGATTAATACGATGACATCCGATTCCTCAAAATCGGCATACGTATAAGGCGGGGCGTCGAAACCGAATGCCTGTTTGTAGGCGACGACGGCAGTGGCCATGCATTGCCGTGTATTGCCGTCTCCGTGCACAATCCCCATGCCGAATTTGGTCAGCGCGCCGAGCAGCGCCATTTCTTCTGTGGGAATTTGCCCGGTGCTGAGAAATGCGACCGACTCCGCACCGTGCTGTTTTTGTATTCCTTGTAACCGCTCGACGAACGTCTGCATCGCCGTGTCCCAGGTGACCGGCTCTAACTTACCCGAAGCATTGCGCAACATCGGAACCGTTGCGCGGTCCGGCGAATCGAGGACCGTCAGCGCTTCCCAACCTTTGGGACACGCCATGCCTAAGTTCACCGGATAGTCGGTGGTCGGCGTAAGTGCGACTGCGGTTCCTTCCTGCAGATGGACATTGAGCCCACAACCAGTCGAACAATAGCCGCAAACCATATTTGTCGTTGCATCGGGCAGTTGCCGAGCGGGAACTTTTCCCAGCCCAAACTCGCCCGGCTTCAACAGCAATTCCCGCGTGAGCGGGCCGGTGCGTTGATGTAATAACGATTGCAACTGGTCCATCCGTGTCGGATCGGCGGTGGTACTCATGAGCGCAGCCCTCCCGGCATGCGTGGTGCGGAGACCGCGGCGAAATACTGGTAGCGTTCCAGCAGTTCCCCCGCCAAACAGGCGACGAATAGCATGACGACAATAATAATCGTGGCGACTTCGGAGGTCCGCTGTTGCGACATTAAAAACACGGGCATCACGACGCCGCCCAGGACCCCCAAGGCAAACCGCGCAAACGTCTGATTCGAGAGTGGCCCGACGAGCAGTTGCGCAGACCGTTTCAACGGACTCACCCGTCGTGCTGCCAGATGGCTCAGCATCGACAATTCAAACACGAATTTACAACCACTGGTGACAATCAACGCCTGTAGCAAGGTATCGCCCACGTCGCGCGACAACTGCTGTGCGGCCGGATTGTTGAAGACTGCGCCCAACAACAAAATCGACAACCACGTGGCGGCGATCCCTAATATTGCAGAGGTCAGATAAAATTTGGTCACGGTCTGTGTAAAACTCCAGAATTCGCGTTTTGTGAAGACGTAAATCATGACCGAACAGAAGACTGCCACAACACCAATAGCCGCGACTCCCCAACTCAAAGACACAACGACAGCATCAGGAATGCCGGGAATCCAAGCCGCAGCGGCGTAAACGCATGCAGCTCCGGCGAAGACCCCGAATGCTACGATTTCACGACTCAGCCAGGAATGCTTTAAGCCGACGATAGCGCGAAACGCGTATTGTGGCCGCCCCAGGTGAAAGGTGCTGGCGGTCAGCGCCAACAAACCAAAGCCGAGGGCACTCGCCGCGTGCAATTGCCGAAAGGCAATCATGTCGTTGGCGTCCAAGCGGGTTTCCAGAACGCTCCCAACCACAAATGCCCCAACGGACAATTGTGTGAGGACCAACATCACAATTAACGGCCAGTGTGGATGCTGCGGATTGGTGGCGTAATAATCGGCGGGCAACATGTTGCGGGGATAGACGCGCGATGTCTTATAGCGCGTTGTGGGCAAGGTAATGTGGGGTTCGGGAGCGGCGGGCAGGAAGTTGTCTGCTTCGGAATCTTCGATCACCTGCTGAACGTCGACGACCGTGATGGCGATTGCCTCGTGCGGACAGGCTTGCACGCACGCGGGAGCTTCTCCATCGGCCAACCGATCGCTACACATGTCACACTTGCGGACGATTCCCTTACCGCTGTGGTATTTGGGAACGTCATAGGGACAGGCCAACGTGCAGTATTGACAGCCAAAACATTGATCATCGAGATGTTTGACGATCCCCGTTTCTGGGTCTTTCTCGTAGGCATCGACCGGGCAGGCGGACATGCAAGCCGGTTCGAGGCAGTGGTGACAGGCGGTGGTCACGTGCTGCATCATCGGGTTGGCAGCCGTCCCCCCCACCAGCAATCCGACGTCGCGCCACGCTTCCTCTTCATCCAAACCGTTAAGTGTATGACAGGCGGTGACACAGGCTTTGCAGCCCGAACAGCGATCGAGATCGACTTCGAAGGCGTACTGTTGTCCCGGACCGGGGGCGGAGGTGGGCACGAGTTTCGAATAATAGCGGGACTGTGCAGGCAGGCCACCCAGATCATGGGCGCGGGAAAATTGCTCCACAGCGGTCATTTGTTGTTGATCGTTCAATAGACGTTCGATCAACGTGGGACCGTCTGGAGGGACGCCCAGTATGGGGAGCGAGGAGTCTGTGCCCCCATCGGCAACGCTGGTTGGGTTGCCGTTTTTTTTGTGCAGGGTGTCCATGATTCCGTCCGTCAAACCGTCGCAGGTGCCGGGGTCGCGTGAAACTGTTCGGTATGCACCCGGTCCTCAGGCACACCCGCCTCGGTCAGCGCAGCCCGCAACTCATCCATAAACTCGTTTGGCCCACACAAGAAGTAGCGACTTCCCGCTACGTTCGAAACGAATCGTTGCACACGTTCAAAATCAATACGCCCCACTTCACCGGTCCAAGAATCATCAGGCTGTGTGAGCGAAACGACATATTGAAACGCCCCGCCATCCGTTACCAGGCTACGACATTCCTCGTGAAAGATGATGTCGGATTGGGTACGTGCCCCGTATAACAGGGTGCACGGATTGGAGCGGCCGGTGTCCTTCAAAAACCGCGTGATCGCCATCATGGGGGTGATTCCGCTACCGGCGGAGATCAAAACCAACGGCTCCCGGTGACGGTCCGGATCAAAGCAAAAGCCCCCCAACGCTCCCTTAATGCGAAGCTTGCTACCCGGCTGTATGTTTTCAAATAAGTAGTTGGTGGCAATTCCGTCGGGATTCAACTTAACGGTCAGATCGATGTGCTGACTGTCTGTCGGTGAAGAGCTAATCGTGAAACTGCGCCACAGTTCCCCCTCTTCGACTGGTATGCAGACCTGTGCGAATTTGCCGGGGAAATCCTGCGGCAGGACCGTTTGCGAGTTGTCCAAACGAAAGGTACGGACGTTGGGAGTTTCGGCGATGACATCCAACACACGTAGAGAAACTTCAGCCGCTTTGACCGCTGTCGCCGGCGACAGGTCCGGTATATCAATCCCCCCCGCATTGCTCGCTGTTTTAATAAATACGTCGCCCCCTTCAATCAAAGTCTCGTACGTTTTGATGGTATGGCCAGCGGGGGTCACACTGCATCCGGTACAGACGTCAAACTCCCATTGATGCCAAGGGCAGGTGACGACCCCGTCGGTGACTTCGCCCTCGGCTAGTGGTGCCCCTTCGTGAGGACACGCGGCATCGGTGCAGGTGATTTTGCCATCGACTTCAAATAGTGCGTACTCGCGCCCTTGGACTTCGACCGTAAGGCTTCCGGCAGCTGACAGTTTTTCCAACTTGGCGGCAAAGTTGAATCCATCGGAACGCACCGGTGATGGATCCCGCGCTTCCACTACGGTTTCGGTTGGCGAAGTCTCATTGTCTAAGCGGGCGAAATGACGCCGCAATCCCGCACAGCTGGGGCAAAAGACCGGCGGGTCTTCACCGATGTGGCGATGATCACAGCTTTCGCACAACCAGACCGGCGGTTGATACTCCTCATCACCAACCTTGTCCGCTTTGGCGGCTTGAAGTTTCTCGCGCCAATACGCACTGAATGTCTGTCCCGGCTTGTGCAACAGGTAATATTCTCCGACAACGTCTTCAATCAGCGTCGGCAACTGGTCGACATCGACGCCCAATCGATAGGGCATGCCCATGTGGACCTGTCCGGCAATTCCTCCGCCAAGAAACACGTCGAAGCCTTCGCGGGTGCCGATCAACCGTCGTACGCGGACCCCTTTGAGTCCGATGTCGGCCGTAAAATGTTGAGCGCAACTCGACGGGCAACCGCTCATGTGAATGCGAATACCGTGCAGTTTGAGAGCGCGTTTTCGCAACTTTTCGACCAGTTGCAACATCTGCCCTTTGGTTTCGGTCACAGCAATGTTGCAGAACTGGCTTCCCGTGCAGGCCATGGTGTTTAGGTCAAACGGGTCGGCATGCACGCCGAGCCCCAAAGCCGCCGCATCGGTTGCCGCCGCATCCTTAAACCCCGAAGGGATGTTGATCACGGCGATCCCCTGCTCGTGCGTCACCCGCAGTTGGCCATCGCCCCATTTTTTACTGAGGCGGCCCAGTCCTTCGAGTTGTTGCCACGTCATGCGGCCCAACGGAACCGAGAGTCCCATTGTCCACAATTTTGGATTTGTTTGGCGAAACCAGCCCACCAGTTCGTCGTGACTGGACGCGGGAGTCGGTTCGCTGATTCCCGGTTGCAAAGGAAACGGCAGCGTCTCCTCCAACCATTGCAGCACCCCGCTGACACCAATTTCGTCGACGAGAAACCGAAAGCGCGCCGCATTGCGTTTGACCCGCGAGCCTTTCGCACGAAATAGATCCAATATCGACCGCGTCACATCGACAACCTGTTCCGGATAGATCAGCACCGGCAAGTGCGACGCTAAGCGGGGGTTTTGTCCCTGGGTGCCGCCGATGAGCGGCTGAAAGACTACTTCGCCATCGTCGTTGTGCGTTGCCAGAAAGCTAATGTCCTGCGTCCAAAAATGCGCCGAATGTTGATCGGTACCGTTGAGACAAATATTCATCTTCCGCGGCAGGTCAGAATATTCACGGCTATCAACAAACAGTGCCGTGACGTCGTGGCACAGTTGCCGCGTGTCGATCAGTTCGTCAGGAATCAATCCGCTAAAAGGATGCGCGAACACATTGCGGATGTTATCGTGCCCTGTTTGTTTGGAAGTGACACCCACCTTGTCCAGCCGAGCGGCAAATTTGGGAAGATGCTCAATTTCCAGCCCTTGCACTTGAACATTCGCGCGGGTTGTGACATCGACAATTCCATGCCCATATTCATAGGCCAAGTGCGCGATTTCTCGTGCCTGTTCGGCGTTCATTTCCCCGGCAGTAATCCGGATCCGGTTCATGTACCGGCCTGAACCGTCCCGTTTCCGGTAGAAGAAGCCGTACCATTTCATGCGTTCCAAATCAGGTTGGGGGATCTCCTTCATGGGCGTGCGGGTGGCGGCGTATTTCTCACAGTCCTCCCAGACCTCGAACGAATGTTTTTCCGCTTTCCAATCTTCAACAGGGTTGGCCATGTTGTTTTTTCTTCTATCCGTGAGAACTAGTCGAGCGTGAATTCTGTACAGCAAGTTTCTTTAAGATGTCGCCGGGGCGGGTTCCAATTCCAACGGCCCGGAAAGGCCGACACCGACCGCATCGGTGTGGAGCCGAGCTTCGGTTTCGGCGGCCTCGCTGAAGTTCACCGCGAAACAAAAGAACGAGCAGCATGTGACAATCGAGCCAAGGACAAATAGTGCCGTCGGCCAGGTGAGCGACTCGGCTTTGAAGAGAAAGCCCGCCGCAACAGCCCCTGCGTTTCCACCGGCCCCTACGATGCCCGAGACCGAACCCAAGGCCCGTTTGTTGATGAACGGCACCACGGAAAAGGTCGCGCCTTCGGACATTTGCACAAACAGGCTAAACAAGATCAAAGCCGGAATCGCCAACAGCAAGACACTCATCTGTGAAAACAGCATCAGGGCCAAACCTTCACAGAACAGCACCACGAATAACCATTTCACGCGGCCCGACAGTCCCCATTTCGCTCCAAATTTATCGCCGAAGTGCCCACCCAGCGTCCGAGCAAACAGGTTCATCAAGCCAAAGGAACCGGCAATCAATCCGGCGATACTGAGCGCTTTGACGCTATCCATTTCTTGGAAGTAGTCGAAGTGATTGAGGAAATACAAAGTGGCCACGTTGTTGATCGTCAGCTCAATACCGAAACAGGTCCCGTAGATAATGAACAATGCCCACACCCGGTAGTCCTTCGCGGCTTCGAGAAACGTCCCTTTGCTTTCCTCTTTTTTAGGGAGCAAACCCTTGGCGCGTAGTTCACTAAAATTGCCATCCGGCGCATCCTGCGTGAAGAGATAGTAGGCCACGCCGGTCAATGCGCACATCAACCCGGCGACAAACATCGAGGCCCGCCAACCGATTGATTCGCTGAAACCCAGTAGCGTGACGAATCCGGCAAATACAAGGGGCATCACCATTTGTGTCACGCCCCCGCCGAGATTACCCCATCCGGCGCTGGTGGCATTGGCCGTCCCCACACAGTTCGGGGCGAACATCACTGAGGTGTGGTATTGCGTGATCACAAATGAAGCCCCGATGGCTCCGATCGCAATTCGGAAAATCAGGAACGTCGTAAAGTCGTGCGCAAAGCCGATGCACATCACCGGAATCGAACCGAGCAGGAGTAGCCATGTGTAAGCCAGTCGCGGACCAACGCGATCACACAACCAACCAATAAACAGACGGGCGAGGACCGTGATGGCCACCGAGCCGATGATGCACCAGCCGATTTGCGATTTAGTGAGGCTCATCTCCTTTGCCACGATCTTCATCAACGGCGCAATGCCAAACCAAGCGAAGAAGCAAAGGAAAAATGCAAACCAACTCATATGAAACGCCCGCATCTGCGGCGTCCCCAGAAGTTTGAAATTAAAGATTTCACGCGGACCAAACCGAGTGGCTTTGTTTTTCAGTTCCATGAATCAAAAACCTGTAAGAGTGTATTTGTCGATCAGGCTCGCAATGCCTCCAGCAGCGCGCAATCTCTACGCAGAGCGATATCGCTTTCGCGAATCGCTGCTCACCAAAACCATTCGGAAACAGCGTTTGTTGGGGTGGTCTTTACAGAGGTAAACAAACGGTCTCGGATGGGTCTCCGAGGCAGGAGGTGAAATTCATTGCAGCGGTTCGATCTGTGAAGACAACCTCTGCGAACTTGTCGAATGACGCTCCCGACGATTGAATGTCTGAGTTTGTTTAATGATCAAACCTCTTCCTCAGACAGACTAGAAGCAATTTATGTGCCACACTCCGATCGACGAGCCACAACTGCGAATTCTCACTTTGCGAAAAGAGTTGTTTCCCCACCAGTTTTAAGACAAACCAAGCAATGTCACCGGTTTGAGGCTGAAGCTCTTTCAATCTCCCCGCCTGCCTACCCAATGGGCAAGTCTGGTTGAATTTCAATGCAGGCTGCTCGAAGATGTTTGCGTTGCAAGAGCGCGAGTTTTCCCCGGTCATTTCCCACATAGCGAGCATCTGTTTAACTAGGCTACTGCATCTGCAACCTACGCAGTGCCATCAAGCAAATGGTGCGTTCTAACCGTTTCCCGGTAGAGAACGGTTTGTTAACCTGAATGGACCTGAGGAAATATGGCCGTGAAGTTTGTTCGGATGTCTGTTTATGAATTCACTCTCAAAGCTCAACACGGCCGTTTTGACTGCCTTGATATTGTTAGCAGCGGCCTGGTGGGGACGCTCGGCGTTGAGTGATATCGATACGCTTGGTGAGGCTGAGATCCACCAAATTCCCGGAACGAGAAAAACGGGGAAACCGGCGAAGGCATCTCTCCAGAGCAGTGGGCGCATCCAGTTGTCAGTAACCGAGGCTGGCCGACCGGTCTTCTGTCGCGTGAATGTCGTGGGGGCCGATGGAAACTATTACGAACCGGCCGACAATCTCCTGGCCCCCTGGAGCCTGTCGCGTTTAGGGAATCGCCAGGGGAAAGGTCCATTTCGTTATTACGGATGGTTTTTCTATTGCGACGGCCAGTGCGAAGTGGTCGTGCCGGCCGGTGAGACGCGGATCGAAGTCTGGAAGGGCTTTGAGTATCGTCCAGTCGTTGTCAAAGCAGAGGTCGCGGTTGGGCAATCGACCGCAGTAGACGTTCCGCTCAAGCGAACGATCGACCTGGCGGCTGAGGGGTGGTATTCGGGCGATACGCACATTCATCTCGATCGCCGCAGTGAGGAAGAAGATCAACGAGCACTTGATTTGCTGGCCGCTGAGGATATTCGTTTCGGCCACATTCTCTGCATGAATGACACACGTTCGTACCGACCGGTGATGGATCAGCAGATCTGGCACCAACTCAACGGCATGGGAAAGAAGTCCGTTCGGCGCCGCGGCGCTTACCAGATTTCGTCCGGCCAGGAATACCGCTGTGGGACGTTCGGTCATATTTGCTTGATTGGCGGAAGCCGCCTAGTCGATGCGGATGGCTTAAAAACAGATCCCAACAATTGGCCGCCGTTCGGCATGGTGGCCGACGAACTACACGGGCTGGGTGGATTCGCCTTCCATGCCCATGGCGGATATTCCAAAGAGATCTACATCGACTTCGCGCAGCGGGCGACTAACGGCGTAGAGTTACTGCAATTTGCCGAGTACCGCGGCATCTCGTTGGAGGGTTGGTATCACATCCTCAACGCGGGCTATCACTTTCCCGGTGTCGGCGCGTCGGACTATCCGTATTGTCGCGCATTAGGAGACTGCCGGACCTACGTCCACCTGACGGCTGCACCAACGTTTGAAAACTGGAATGCCGCCGCCGCTGCCGGTCGTAGCTTCTTCACGACCGGACCGTTATTGCGAGTTACCGTCAACGACAAACCCCCGGGGGATACCCTCGCTCTTCCCGATGGCGAACACGAATTATCAGTACGGGTGCGCATGCAGAGCTTACTCAGCCCTGTCGATGAGATTCAAATAATCGTGGGAGGAGAAATCATTTCCCGAAAGCGGTTGGAAGGTGCACAGCGCACCGATCCGGTGGACTGGACTGAGGCTGTAACCGTCCAGGATTCCACATGGGTTGCGGTGCGTGCCTTTTCCAAAAGCGCCAGCGGCCGGGATGACTCCGAAGCCCACACGAATCCCGTCTATGTCAGCCTGGGCGAGCGCCCCGTCCGGAATGAAGCGAGTATTTTGTGGCTACTGAATCAGGTGGACGAACGCATCGCCTTTCAACGTAGCCGTGAATTTCCGCAACGCGAACAAGTCTTGAACTACTTCCAAGCCAGCCGCGACGCATTGACTAAGCTGCTGAAATCGACAGATTAAACCCGAGCGGCCGCCGGGTGGCCGACTCTACATCGAGCTGAGGAGCAGACTCATCAGCACGCGCTCAATTCGCCTGTCGTGCTCGCTTCGTATCCCGGCAATGAGTCCAATAACCGGCGATAATTTTTCGAACGGACGACCTTGAGCAAAGCTTGGATGCGCGGGTCGTTGATGAATGCATTGGGTATGCATAGGTCATAGGCTTCGAGTTGCACAGGCAGGAAAACCAGTCCCGCCTCGGAGCTGGTCAGTTCCACACAAACTCCGGCATCCGCCCAACCGGAATGTACGGCATCTGCCACACCGCGATGATTGTGAGCGACACGGCGGGGGCCGCTGCGATTGCCCAGCAAACGATCCAGACATTGCCGGGCCCCAGATCCCGGTTCGCGGCCGACCCATCTCAGTTTTGAGCGTAATGCCCCGCGCACGGACTTGATGCGGGAACTGGAGGCCACAGCGATCCCCTCTTGCCAGCGAGCAATGCGCAACAATTGATAATCGCTCCCCAGGACCTCGCGCACCACTTGAGCATTACCTTCCGACTCGTCCGCTGTGGAAAGGTGTAACCCGGCGAGATGCACTTTGCCTTCTTGCAACAATTTAAGAGCTTCGCGACTCGAGTGAGACAAAATCAACATCCGCTGGCCGGTGGCTTGTGCAAATTCGCTCGCCAACAATCCGGCAGCGGGATCACAGCAGGCAATCACCAGGGTTTTGCTGAGAAGCCGTTGCGAGCCAGCTGTCGTCGACACTTCGGAAGCCCCGCTCCCATCAGGCAGCAGCGTATACATCGGGGCTGTCTCGGCCGGATACAACCAATGTCGTCCCCCAACTTCGGCTTGCCAGTAAGACTGCTTTGTCGTCTGCGGCTCCCAGGCCCACGTGGGAGATTGTTCTGAGGCGTCCTTCGGCCCAAACAACACTTCCACAGTCGTTTCCAGCGCCAACGCCAATGCCAATGCTGCTGAGACAGAGGGAACAAGCCGCTCGCCCTCAATAGCGGTCACTGCCGTGCGGGATATCGCCGCCAGCTGTCCCAGCTCCGCCTGCGTCAATCCAGCGGCAGTGCGAAGTTGGCGAACACGGTTACGGTTTGATGGCTTGGCTGTCATGGTCCTGCCATTCTACGCTCTGATCCTGCCATTGTCACTCCGGTCGCCGGTCTAACTGCGTTTCAGCATCCCGGGAGGGTGAAGCTCCCGCTGAGCCACAACAAGGCGTTTCGTGAGTGAAAATGGAAGATTTCCATGGCCAAGACAAGCCGAAGGGTTCATCACAGCGCGGCAGAAGCCGCCCCCTCCCCTTGCGGAGAGTTACACCTCAGAGAGCGCCACATTTCAGAGAATGCGTCAGCGCCGCTCCGCTACTGTGGACCCTGCTCGTCATCATTATAGGCAACGGTAGGGGCTTGCGGTGCTGGGTTTTGAGTGCTGAATGCCACCCAATGCCCTGTCTCGGTCACCGGATAAAGCCCGCGGCGAACCTCCGGATTCAACGACCGCCAATGTTTTCGTTTGAACACCAAGATTTCCTGCGGCGATTGCTCGACTCTCTCCAATACGCAAGAGGCACCGCGATCCGTATGCCGAACGATCTGCCCGTTATGGCAGGCCTCGACGTAGAAGTTTGCCGAATTCTCGTCTCCCATAGGCAGCACAATCGGCCATCCGCGCGCCTCGGTCAGGCCGGCAACTTTCGCAACGATCGTTTTTGTGGAATAAGTATCGTTAATCAACGTGCTCCCGGACGACAAAACCATTGTCATAAACAGCGGAATTCCCATGCCCACGGCTGACGAGAGAAACATCCCATCACCACGCTGGTGGCCAAACCAAGCGGCTGCAAAGCACAAACTGGCCGCTGCCAGAAAGCCGACGAATTCCACAGGCGTAACGGGATAAATCAGTTCGCCGGTAAATGCGACCAGTAACAGAAATGTACTGCAGACGGTACTCACGCGCAGTAACCTCAGCAATTCTGCTTTTTCCGTCGACTGCAGCCAACGCACAAGGACAACCGCCGCTGCCAATGCCAGTCCCGCAAATCCAGGCACCACGTAGGTAACCAGAATTTGTCGGCACAGCGTGAAAAAGATGGCCGGTGTCACTCCCCACACAATCGCGTACGTCAACCACAGATCGCGCGGCTCCGCCGCGGCACTACGGCGACCGCGCCACGATTCAATGGCAAAGCGAATCAACAGCGGTGTCCATGGCAGAAACGCGACCACCAGCATCACCCAACTCGCGCCATAAGGCTGAGTATGTCCGCCGCCGTATCGATCGCCGTAGTCGTGTTTCAGGTATCGTAAAATGTGTTCGTTGATCAGAAAGTAGCGAAGAAACCCCGGATTCGCCCGCTCCGCCAGCACGTACCACGGAGCGGCTACGGCAATGGCAATCGCTGTCCCGGAAATCCACGGCAGACGCTTCAGCACCTTCCACTGATGTGTTATGGCCAACCAGCCCAGGAGCGCAATCCCCACGAGCACAACTGACACTGGCCCTTTGGCCAAACATCCCAGTCCCAAGGCAAGGAAAAAGGCCCGCCCCCACCAAATCGAATTTGTGTCGCCGGCTACAAAGAACGCAAAAGACAGCATGGCCAAACAGACCGTAGCGGCGAGCGCCATATCAAGAATGCACGCTCCACTGAGCACAAAGAATAAGCCGGATGAAGCCAGCACCAATCCCGCCAGCAATCCCACCTGCGCGCTCCAAAACCGGCGGCCGAACAGGACCGTCATCAAGACGATCGCTCCGCCGAGCAGCCAACTAGAAAAACGCGCCGCCCACTCCGAGACTCCAAAAATCTGATACGCAGCAGCAGTCATCCAGAATGAAAGCGGAGGTTTGCCAGAGAAGGGTTTGAGTTGCCCCCGGAGATAAAACGTGGGTGTCACCCAATTGCCCGTGCGATACATATGCCAACCAATTTCGGCATGACGCGCTTCAGTATTATCGGTAACGGCAAGCGTGCCCAGCGTCGCCAGACGGACGGCGAAAATCGTAAGAATGGCGACCAGAATCATGGAATTCGACGAGCGAATCCAAGAGCTGCTTGGGCGATCAGCACTGCCGATAATCATTGCTCCCTCGAAAAAACAAACCTGCGACCGCGTACGGGCCTTCAATCCAATCCCAGCATTCATCTGGTCTTTTGCGGGCTCTAGGTCTGCAATTTGGCACAATACGAAGCGATATTTCGCCCGTTACACAGCAGAAACACTCATTTTCCTGGCCCCAAAGTGGCGTAGCGAGGTTCTTTATCTCATTCGGCCAAATGCGTCAACGCGAAATTGTGTTGGGGCCATAGGAGTTCAGGTCACGAATTGGGGAGCAGCAAAATCTGTTCGGTGACGAGGCAAGCGGAACAATGGTAAAATATCGATCACGTTAAAAGAGATCCGATTCCACAGAGACACTCTCTGTCAGCAAGGAGCGTTCACCATGTCCGAAACGGAAAATCATAAATCTCTTTGGCCCCGGCCGGGAATGCTGTTGCTCATTGCGGCGGTTCTACTTATCGGCGGTGGCGTGATCTTGGTATGGCTACCGTATCAGAAAGAGCAGCAAGTAGTAGCTGAGGTTGAACGACTCGGTGGGAGAACAGTATCAGTGATTCAGCGTCCTTTCTGGATTCCAGATGCAGTGGACGATGAATACTTGAAAGTGTTCGAGAGAGTTAACGAAGTCAATTTAGCCAACACCCCTGCCAACAATGCAACACTTGAGTCTCTCAGCGGATTGCCCCATCTTGCACGCCTAGATCTCATGAACACACAAATAAGCGATGCGGGACTGGAACGGCTTTGCAAATTGACGAAGCTTGAATATTTGTCCCTCTTCGGTACTAAGATAACCAATATTGGGCTGGAGTATATCCAGCAAATTTCGAGTCTCTCGTATTTATCCCTCGCGTCTACCAAAATTGACGACGAAGGTATGAAGCAGATGAAAACATTGACTCAACTTGAGCAACTATCGCTCACTGAAACTCAAGTAAGCGATGCCGGAATAAAGCATCTTTACGGAATGACTAATCTGAAGGGAATTATCCTGGCGGACACACAAGTCACAAAATCAGGAATGCACGGACTCCATAAATCTCTGCCCAGGCTCATCATCGTCGGCCGTTTAGTTTCTCCTGCCTCACCGTAGCGGTCGGTTTAACTGGCAGCGTGGCACGTTGGTGAAAGTCCTGAAGGTGCTCTGACCTTTTTTGCCAGGCACCTCCTTTTTTCTCTTCACAGCTCGAAAGTGATCGCTGTCTCCATTCAGTTCGACAATTTTGCTCATCACGCTTTGACCGCCGAGGAACTTGCACATTCTCACCACGCACGAGAGAATGTAGGGTCGAATTTGCTCCCTCTACGCGACACGGGAGTGAACCTTCTGAATCACCAGCCTCCTTACAGATACGGATCAAATCATAGATGTCAGCTGAACCCTTGATTGCAGTGTTTGTCGATTTTGAAAACTTGGCAATCGGCGTGCGTGATATGAAGGCGGGCAATTTCGAGATGCGGTTGATCCTCAAGCGGTTGCTGGAGAAAGGGCGCATTGTCTTCAAGCGCGCCTACTGCGATTGGCGAAATTATGCCGATGATGTGCGAAAGTTCCACGCACAAGGCATCGAGCTGATCGATATTCCGCAGACCAAAATGAGCGGCAAAAACAGTGCGGACATTCATATGGTGGTCGATGCGCTCGATCTGTGTTACTCAAAGCAGCACATCGATGCCTTTGCCTTGATTTCAGGCGACAGCGATTTCTCACCGTTGGTTTCCAAGTTGAAGGAAAACAACAAGCGCGTGATCGGCTGCGGGGTGAAAAGCTCCACCTCTGATCTGTTGATCGCCAATTGCGACGAGTTCATCTACTATGACGACTTGATCCGCGCAGCTACGAAAAGTCGCGCGCCTAAAAAGGACAAGGCCAAGCCCGACAAAAAGCAGGAAGTCGCCGACCAACTCCTGGAAGTCTTACATTCCGTGGAACAGGACTATGACATCGTCTGGGGTTCCGCACTCAAACAAGCGCTGCGACGCGTGTATCCGGGATTTAACGAAGGTTATTACGGCTACTCAAGTTTCTCCCAGTTACTGCAGGGCATCGCCGCCAAGGGGCTGATTGAACTCGATTACGACGAAAGTCGCGGCAACTACGAAGTCCGCTCCATAGAAGAGTAAGCTTCGCCCAATCGACAGATGATCCGTCAAAGGGGGCCCGGCGTTCAACTCCCAAGCTTAGGAAAAAAGCCTCACGCAAAGCCGCAAAGGCCGCCAAGGAATCATTGGGATCGCCACCTTCTGGAATCACCGCTACGGCGCGGGGATCTTGTTTTTGAAAGCAAATATAGCCCTGGCAAGTTGAATTCGATCTAGGTAGACCGCGACACAACAAATTGACTTTGCATTTTCTTTGCGAGCTTCGCGGCTTTGCGTGAGGCTTTTTTAGAAACCAACCAGTGACCGCAATCACTAGCTGGTGGCAACGCGTTACCGACTCCACGACGAACGATAATCTCCCCCCGACCTCTGACCACGGCAATTCCGCGCCCGCGATTCGTAGACTGGCCCCAACCGGCGCTCTGGTAGGTAACTAGCCATTGGTCTAAAATTAAGTGGCAGCAAGGTTCCGTTACGATGGAACGAATTCAGAACCGGGAAAATGACTCCTCAAGGGCGTATCGACAATGCACAATCCTGTCCGTATTGCGAAACAGAACTTCGCGAAATCCATCTCTGCTTCCAGCGCGTCGTTTTGGGCCTTGCTCATCATGATCGTAGCGACGCCCGGTACGTGGGCTCGGGCGGATGAATTCAAACTCAACGGGCATACGTTTACGTTGCCGGCAGGGTTTACGATCGAACAGGTCGCCGGGCCTCCTGTTGTTGATCGCCCGATCAGCGGAGATTTTGACGAACAGGGCCGGTTCTATGTCTCGGATTCGAGTGGATCCAACGAAAAGATCCAAGTGCAACTGGAGAAGCGCCCGCATCGTCTGCTTCGTCTGGATGATATCGATGGCGATGGCCATTTCGACAAGAGCACTGTTTTCGCCGACAAGATGATGTTTCCCGAAGGGGTGCTGTGGCACGAGGGATCGGTTTATGTGGCGGCTCCGCCTGAAATCTGGAAACTGACCGACAGGAACGATGATGGGTTCGCCGATGAGCGCGAGGTTTGGTTCGATGCGAAGACGCTGACCGGTTGCGCCAATGACCTGCATGGTCCTTACCTCGGACAGGACGGTTGGATCTACTGGTGCAAAGGAGCTTTCGCCGAACAGACCCACCCGCAACCAGGGCGGCCCGATTTGGTCACCAAGGCTTCGCATATCTTTCGTCGACACCCCGACGGCGGGCCGGTGGAATCGGTGATGACCGGCGGGATGGACAATCCTGTGGAAGTCGTCTTCACGCCCGGCGGCGAGCGAATTTTCTCCACGACGTTTTTTCAACATCCAGCAGGAGGGCTGCGCGATGGTTTGATTCATGCCATTTACGGCGGCGTCTATGGAAAAGAGCACAGCGTCCTCGACAACCATCCGCGAACCGGCGGGCTCATGCCGGTGCTCACCCATCTCGGCGCCGCTGCCCCCTGCGGATTAGTGCGTTTGAAATCCGACGAGTTGGGCGAAGGGTATCGGGACAGCATCATGACCTGCTTGTTCAACATGCACAAAGTCACCCGCCATGTGCTCGTTCCCCACGGGGCCTCATTTAAAACGCAAGACGAAGATTTTTTGGTCAGCGACAACTTGGACTTTCACCCCACGGATATCATCGAAGATGCCGACGGCAGCCTGTTGGTGATCGACACGGGCGGATGGTACAAGCTCTGCTGTCCGACATCGCAGTTACACAAACCCGACATTTTAGGAGCCGTCTATCGCATTCGCCGCACCGGAGCTCACGAAATCAGCGACCCGCGAGGACTGGAGATCAACTGGAAAGAGATCACCAACCCGCAGTTGGCGGCCCTTTTGGGCGATCCGCGACCAGCGGTTGCGCAGCGGGCGATCGAGCAGTTGGGAAAGCAAGGCGACGCAGCAGTCGCGCTGTTAAGCGACCTGTTAAAAACGTCGCAAAATCCTCAACAGCGGCTCAACAGTGTTTGGACACTCACGCGCATTGATGCGCCTACGGCACGCGCCGCTGTCCGTGCTGCTCTGTCGGATAGCGATGAAACCGTGCGTCAAGCGGCGCTACATTCAATCAGCTTGTGGCGCGATGCCGAGGCAGAACAATCGCTGATTGCGATGCTCGGCAATTCTTCACCCAGCAATCGCCGCGCCGCCGCCGAAGCATTGGGGCGAATCGGCTCGGCCGAAACGGTCGACAAGCTACTCGCCGCGGTAGATGAAACAACGTTACAAGACCGCGCGCTGGAGCATTCACTGATTTATGCGGCGATTGAAATTGGCGATCCGGCGCAGACGCGACGGGCATTGGCGCATGCCAACCCCTTAGTGCACCGAGCGGCTTTGATCGCGCTCGACCAGATGCCAGGCGGCGGACTGCAGGCGGCCGATGTGGTCGGTTTGTTGGAGTCGCCAGAGACGCCGCTACGAGAAACAGCGTGGTGGATTGCGGAAAGTCATCCGGAGTGGGCGGGCGAAATGGCGTCAGTGTTTGAAAAGGCGGTGCGCCGCCCACAAACAGACCCCGAACAACTCACGGCCTTATCCGGGCGTTTGGAACGTTTCGTCAAAGATCCCGGGGTACAAGCGGTGATGGCGACCGCATTGACGGATCCATCCATCAAGCCCGAAGTCCAGGCAGCGGTGTTGAATGCGATGATTTTCAGCGGCCTCAAAACAATGCCGGCTACTTGGTCCGCGCCGCTACAGAAACACCTCTCCGCAACCAATCCCGCCTTGCTAGAAAAAACCGTCAAAGCGGTCAGCACGCTATCCAATGGCAAACCATCCGCCGCAACGGCGACTCAATTGCGAAACATCGTCAACGATGCCACGCTCCCGGCGCAAATTCGCCTACAGGCGCTGGTCGCACTGCCGGCAAAGGACCGGAAATTGGACCGCGATTTGTTGGCATTCCTCTGCGAGAATTTGGATATTGAAAACGGAATCTCGCTACGGTCGCTCGCCACGGATATTCTGCTCAGCACGCCGCTTAATAGCGAACAGTTGCAAGTCGTCGCCGACGCAACAGAGACGACCGGCCCTATGGAACTCAAACGTCTCATGGAACTGTTCACAAAATCCGGCGCCCCGCAGGTCGGGACGCGGTTGGTCAATGCCCTCGCGAACTCCGCGTCGGTCTCTTCGTTGTCTCCCGATGAACTCCGCAAGCAGTTTGCGGTGTTTGGCGGGGAGGTCCTCACCCGTTCGCTCCCCTTACTGGCACGGATTGAACGTGAGAACCAACAAAAATATCAAAAACTGGAGTCAATCCTGGGCAAGCTCGACCAAGGCGACATCCGTCGCGGTCAAAAGGTGTTCCACAGTTCCAAAGTCTCTTGCATCGCCTGTCATGCAATGGGGTATCTCGGCGGCCGTGTGGGGCCTGACCTGACACGGATCGGCGGCATCCGTAGCGAGCGGGATTTGCTGGAGTCGGTCCTGTTCCCCAGCGCCAGCTTCGTGCGCAGCTTCGAGCCAACTGCGATTGCCACGGTCGACGGCAAAGTTCACAGCGGGATTATTATCAACGAATCCTCAACTGAGTTGGTGTTGCAAGTCGATGCGGAGAAAGCTCTTCACATTCCCATTGATGATGTCGACGAACGCGTCGAGGGGACAGTCTCCATCATGCCCGACGGCCTCGACAAACAACTCACGCCACAACAACTGGTCGACCTGATTACATTCTTGAAAGCTTCGAAGTGAATCACCGGTTCAGTTGTTAGCCGCACTCTGAAATTGCTTAGACCACAACTCGCCCAGAGCCTCAAACCTCCACATGCCTTGATTGCCGCGAAGGGAGCGCCGAGGATCGACCGCGTTTTTTGCCGACGGACGGCAGGTCAAATCGTCGCAGAAATGCCGGACGATCGCTCCGGCCGCCGCGCGTGTAGTCCGCCCAGATGTTCTGAGCGACGACATCCTCCGGGCGTCCCAGCTCTTCGGTCAAAAACTGGAACAACAACTCGGCCAATCTCTGCAAGGAAATGCCGTGAGCGCGATTTTCCGTGGCAAACAACCATTCTGACAATTGGCGAAATACTTGATAAGGAGATTGCCCGTCACTCCATAGCAGCTTGCGCGTTTGCACAAAGTTGCCGCTGTTGGAGACCAAATCCCAGTACCGCGAAAAACGCCGTAATTGATGGATTTCTTCAAAATCGATGAGGCCGGTCGACAGAATTTCGTACGGCGCGTGCGGGCTATACACCATGTCGTAAGGCTCGTCGTGCCGCACGATCGGAGTTCCGCGTAGTCGCTTGAGTAATCCGACTTGAATTTCCTGCGGATCAAGCGCGACCAACCGGTCGAATCCGGCGGCGAAACTTTCTACGCTCTCGCCCGGAAGCCCAACGATCAGATCCGCGTGGACATGGACTCCCGTCTCCTCGCGCAGAAAACGAAAGTTCTTCGCCAATTTGTCGTTGTCCTGCCGCCGGCTGATCAACTCGCCCACATCGTCATTGAATGTTTGAACTCCGATCTCGAACTGCAAAGCCCCGGGTGGAAACTGTTGAATCAATTCCCGCAAGGAGTCCGGCAACCGGTCCGGAATCATTTCGAAATGCAGAAACAGCGCCGGATCATATCGATCGAGGAAAAACTGTAAAATTGCCTGGCTGAATCGCAAATTCAAATTGAATGTGCGATCCACAAATTTAAACTGCCGGACGCCGCGATCCAGCAATTGCTGCATTGCGGCGAGAAAATCTTCCACCGCGAACGTCCGCACCGGGATTTCGAGGGCGGACAGACAAAATTCACAGGTGAATGGGCAACCGCGCGATGCCTCAACATAGATCACACGCTGAGTGATATCTTCGTCGGTATACAGATCGTAGGGCAGCTTGATTTGGTCCAGCGGCGGCACCGCTGCTGCAATGAACTTCTCCGGCTGGCTTGTGCCGCTCAGCAGTTCAGTACACAACCTGGGGAAAGCTAAGTCCGCTTCGCCGCTGATGACATGATCCGCCAATTCGACGATCGCCTGCCCCTGGGCTTCATAGCTGACTTCCGGCCCGCCTAGCACGACGATTGTCTCGGGTCGCACGCGTTTGAGTTCAGCCACCAGTCGGGTCAACGGCTCGACATTCCAGATATAAACGCCCAGCCCCACAATCCGCGGGTTGTCGGCCAGAATCCGGGAGAGCATCTCAATGCTGTCATCATTGATGCCGAACTCCAGGATTTCTGTTTTGTCTTGGAGCGGCCCCATGTTGGCCAACAGATAACGCAGTCCAAAGGCGGCATGCCAATAGCGTGCATTGAGTGTCGCCAGGATAATTTCAGGCATCGATACAATTTCGAGGGAATAAGTCGAGGTCAGACCCGAGGAGTCTTGGTGCGCAGTCAGCCACGCGGACAATGCGCCCGCGTACTTCGGCTCTGCACTGAGTAGAGTAACAGCCGACACGCATGTTTTCCATCATACGTTCTGCGCGGTCCTCGACTACTGGCTCGGCTTGGTGAAGAGCCCCTCCCCGATTCACGCCCTCTGCGGGGGCAACTCAAAGCTCAATTAGAGACAGAAATGGCCTGACATTGTGGGTATCTATTTGTCGGCTTCTGTTGTATCGAGCCAACCATTCCCGTCAGTATCCAATTTCTTAAAGACATCCAGCGGACCGAGAAATTCCCGCTTGGTAAGCCTTCGATCGCGATTGCGGTCCATTTTGTGAAACCAACGATCGCCTGTGACGACCCGACCCCTGGATACCCCTCCCCAGGTAGCTTGCGTCGGGGAGACTCTGTTTCGCATTTGCTGAAGATTAGCATCCCCGCGTGCCAGAATCATCTCCAACCCGCCGGACAGTTCATCCCGGTCTATGTTGCCATCTCCGTTGCGATCCAACGCTAGAATTTTCGATTTGAGTTCTGCTAATTCTTTAGCGTCCAATTGGTTGTCAGCGGTCGTATCGACAACACTAAACAGCGACGCACTCTTGCTGGCTAGATTGAGGTTCAATACGTGCTTCTGAAGTTCCAACTGCTGTGTTACGAACGAGGTATATTCCTCTTGGACGATCATGCCGTCCCCATCAGTATCGACGAGTTGGAATTGATTCCTGTCGAACCGTCGGATCGCTGAGCCAAACTCATTTTCATCGAGGTATTCGTTCTTGTCATTGTCAGACCGAACGAAGGTTCGATACTGCTTAGCGCGGACTTCCGGCCGTTTCGGAGAAGCAACCAGCTTAAATTCGACGTTGTTCAGCCGCACGAATACGTCGCCGTTCTCATGTGTGACAAATTGCAGCGGCGCCGTTGGTGGCGATTCCGCATTGACCACGGTTTTAATTACAGGCGTAGTGGATTCGTCGCCGAACTGTATTTGAATTTCGATGATCGGCTGCGGATTGGCCAGAAAATCGCGGAGTTCCTGTTGATCGAGGAGCTTATCCTGGTTGTGATCAAAGGGAGACACGATTTCAGCAGCCAGTCCCAATTCCTTGGCACTGAGTCGCCCATCCTTGACGAAGCGGCGCGCGGTCGGCCCGCGACTGAGTTTGTCATATAGTTGTATCAGCCGACGGATGAGTGCGTCGTCGACATGGTTGCGATGGATCGGTTTCAATAACGACAGGGAGGCGGCCGCCTGTCCCTCGGGGGTATCGGCACTCTGCTGCGCGACACCGAATACAGTTGGCAGGGGAATCTCTCCGGCCGTAATTTGTTCGTCCAGGTTGAAATCCATCAATCGCAACCGGCGGGCGGCTTGTGTCAATTCGTCGTCGCTGAGTCGATTGTCATGATCGCGATCCAAGCGATCAAACAAATTGACTGATTGGCCGGGCGATAAGGATTGGACTTCACTGTTTATCTGAAACGGCGAGCCGGTAGCAGCCAGGAGGTAAGCATTGAACTCTTCGCGTGTGACTTGCCCGTCAGCATCCGAATCCGCCGAACCAGAATTGCCCGCTCCTGCGGTGTTTTGACCACCAACAGGCACCAGATGACCGACGGGGGGAATCTTCTCCAGTTCTTCCTCTTTTAGGACGCCGTCACCGGATGCGTCGAGTTCGTCGAAGAGTTTGGCCGAATAGGCTTCACGCTGTGTGAAGAAGCCCTGGCCTTCGCTGCGGACACGGAATCGCACAAAGATCGGAGCGCGGGGCGCCAAATAAATGAGATCTAACGTTTCATGGTCAGGCCCACTGGCCGCCGTCTCTTCAGCAAAAACGTGAGTCGCGGGAAAAATCATGACCGCTGCAAAACAGAGCAGCGCGCTGAACAGTCTACCGATAGTCTTGTAGAATTGATCCACTTGTAAGCAATGTGGTCCCGTCATGCGATCACCTCCTGAATTGGCTTGGCTTCCGGATCGACGACTGAGATGGGGCGACCCACGTTAGAGATATTTTCGGCCTGCGAGTCGATTCCCAAGCAACCGCAAATAGTCCCCAGAAAATCTTGTGCGTTCACCGGTCGGTCGACAACCTTCATTCCATCGGGACTGGTTTGTCCCACAATACGCCCCCCTTTGACACCACCGCCGGCGAGGACCGACGACCAGGCTGCGGGAAAATGGTCCCGGCCCGCGTTGCTATTAATTCGAGGAGTCCGGCCGAATTCTCCCATCCAGATGATGGTCGTCGAATCGAGCAGTCCCCGCTCATCGAGATCCTCCATCAAGGTCGCCCAGGCGGGGTCGAGGACCTGGCACAACGAAGCGACGCGGTCCAGGTTTTCTTGATGCGTGTCCCAGCCGAAACTACCGCCGTTTCCGGCAGCATTGTTGAGCGACACCTCAATAAAGGGAACGCCCCGTTCGACCAGCCGTCGGGCCAACAGGCATCCCATGCCGAATTCTGTCAGCCCATATTTTTGTTTCAACGCATCCGGTTCACCGTCCAACTCGAATGCGGCGATCGATTCGGAGCGCATCATGCGAATCGCATTTTTGTAAGCCGTCCGATGTCCGTCGACAGCGTTTCCCGGACGACTGCCGGAAAAATCATCTTCCAAACCTGAGAGAATCGAGAGGCGATCGTCATGTCGCGCCACATCGACGGTGCCCGGCAAACTGAGGTTCTCCACCTTCAAGGAACTGGACGGTTTACCGTTGACGCGGACCGTACCGCCGTTGCCGACAACGAGTGGCGCGTACCGCGGTCCCAAAAAACCTGGGCCATAGGCGGACGCATTAAATCCACGGAAGGGAGAAATGCTGACGTAGCCGGGTAAGTCGGCGTGTTCGTTGGCCAACTCCTTGGAATACAACGCGCCAATCGCGGGATACTGAATGGGCCCCTGCGGACGATAGCCAGTCCGCATCACATACGTGCCCCGCGAGTGGTCCCCCTCTTTGGTACTCATCGAGCGGACAATCGCCATTCTCTTCATCCATTTGGCGACTTGTGGTAGGTTTTCGCTAATCCGGATGCCCGGCACTGAAGTCTCGATCGATAATCGTCCGCCACCGTTTTTATGTTCCGGCTTGGGGTCAAACGTATCAATCTGACTGGGCCCGCCCGACATCCATAGCAGGATGCACGCCCCGGGGCGACGCGGTTTGTCAGCGGTTTCGGCAGCGAATGCTGGGAACCAATTCGATGAGATTGCACTCGCCGCGCAGCCGAGCGTTGCCTGCAACAGCGTTCGACGCGAAACATGCCTGGTAGCGGACTGCGGTGGCTGTGATTTTTGCCGTCTGGTCATCGCGCTTACTCCAGAGAAATGGCTATTGTGAGAAATCGTCATCCACACACGTGGATTAGTGATTGAAGATAAACTCACTGCTATTGAGCAGAGCCCAGAATATATCCGCCAACGCCTTCTCCTCATTGGCGTTATTTTTTTCTGCGACAGGCTGAATGAGAGAACGCGCGGCTTCAAGAAAAGAGAGTCGTGGGGCGGGTTCCTCTGACTTGGTCTCGACATAGGTCCGCAATCGGCTCAGTTCGGCTTCGCGTGGTTGGCGATTCAAGGTCGTCAGATACATCGTTTCGATCTTGCCGTCCGTATCGAGGAACGGACTCTGCAAGATGGCGGAAAGTGTGTTGCTGGAAGCCGACTCGGTTTGCTGCGTGATAAATTGGCAATTCATTAGCGCCAGTGCTTGCAAAATGGTCGATTGTGGGTCGACGTTGGAATCACGTTGGTTCTCAAACAACGCCTGTATCTGTGTGTCGACTTGCCGTCCCCCCAAAAACTGATTGCGAGGATTGGAAGTCTCAAATCCCCCGGTCGCCTGAATCAAACAGTCGGCAAGTTGTCGCGGACTCATCCCTTTGACCGGCATGCGTCCGATCCAACGCTGCTCATCCTGACTGTCGTCCGTGCGATGGCTGGAGAGTTGATAGGTTTTGCTAGCGGTGATGGCGCGGATTAAAAACTTGAAGTCGAAATCGTGCGCCGCGAATGAGCGAGCCAGGTCGTTGAGTAATTCCGGATGCGTGGGTGGATTGGCTTCATCAAAGCCATCGGGCGGGTCGACGATCCCCACACCAAAAAAGTGTGCCCAAATGCGATTGGCGCCCGTTCGGGCGAAATAAGGATTCTCCTTGCTGGTGATCCAATCAGCCAACACGTCTCGCGTTCGTGCCTCACCCGACCAGTCAGGGGACGTTTCATCAATAAATCGCGCTTGGACCAGCGTCTGACTGCCGTCGAGACCGATTTCGCGACGCGAGGCATCGTCACTCAAGCTACCAAACCGGTCACCGTCTATCCCCGCAAAAAAAGCGGTGAACCCCCAAAATTCTTCCTGCTGCCATTTGGCAAAGGGATGATTGTGGCATTGGGCACAATCCAATTGCACCCCCAAAAATAACCGGCTGATGCTGGAGGCCACGCTTTCCGGTTTGACCTCTTTGGCCCGATAAAAGGCGACCGCTCCTTCACGCTCGTTGCCCGAGATCCGGCACGCAATCAACTCGCGGGCCATCTCGTCGTACGCCACATTGTCGATGAATTTGTCGCGCAGCCACCCTTCAAAACTCGGCGCCAAGACCCGCGCTTGCTGGTCCACATCGGCTTCAGGAATCATCAACATTCGCCATGTATGCGCGAAGTGGTTGACATAGCCCGGGTGATCGAGCAGTCGATCCACCAATTGGCGGCGCTTGTTGGGATCGGTATCTGCCAAGAATTCTCGCACCTCGGAAACCGGTGGAATCCGTCCGGCAATATTTAAATAAGTACGGCGCATAAATTCGGCATCATCGGCCTGGGGAGCTGGAACAACCCCTTGCGTCTCCCACGCAGCGGCAATGTGACGATCGATCGTGGCTGCCAATTGAGCGACGTCGTCTGACGCGACATCGTCAGCCCAAAGCGGGGTCGCAGCGAGAGACGTGGAGATGACTGTGACGATGATCCATAGCAAATGTCGAATGCTCATTTTGCTCTCCGTAAAAAAGCGCTTTCCACGGTGGTAACCGCTGGAGGTCATTTAGTGAACTCGAGGATGGCGCCGTCAGCCTTTGACTGAAATTCCGATGGTTTCAACACATCGAATGACCCATTGGGTTGTTCGACAAGGTACACGACTCGTTCTTCCAGGACTTCTGGATCGCCGGAGGTGACTTGCCCCGCCCGATTGAAGGCAATGCCGACATGATGCGGTATTGATGAATCTTCGGCAGGGGGTTCGAGACCGGCGACATAGATCGCCATTGCTAAGATTTCGCCTGTCTCGACATCCACAATCCGGGCCATCCCATCCCAACCGCACGTTGCTAACTTTGTACCATCGGGGCTATACGCGACGCCCGTACAGGGAGCCGCATGATTGGGGAACTCTCTCAGAAATGTGCCATCGGATTTCCAAAGGAGTACCGATGTATCCCAACAGCCCGTAGCAACCGTCTTGCTGTCCGGACTCCAATTCACGCCCATGATCGAGGCTTCAAATCCCGGCACGACCGGCCCCGGCGTTCCATCCGGTCGCCAAAACCGCAGACTGGTGTTGTGCCCCGAAACAATCCACTCGCCATCCGGACTCCAATCGATGCTATCCACGTCTCCGTCGTAAGCCTGCATTACTTTCAACTCTTTGGGGGGAGCCGTTGGATCTTCAACCTGTGAGACCCGCACGTTTGCATCCAGGCCACTCGTCGCCAACTGTTTTCCATCGGGACTGAACACGGCTCCTGTTGCTCCCTGGGCATGCATGTTGGACGACTTGACATCTCCTTCCATATCGAAAATGTCCAGCGATCCGCCGCGCCGCGTGACGACCAAACGCTTGCCATCGGGCGACCAAGCCATCCCACGGGGGATCCCGCGACCTCCGCTCAGTTCATTGAGCAATTCGCCTTCGGCGCTGTAGAGGCCCACCCGCTGGAAAGCTTCATTCGCCGCGAATTTCTCCCCATCAGGGCTCCATTTGACGCTGCCGACAAAGTTTTGGAATTCGTCAATGGTCAGTTCCTTCTCGAAGTTCCCTGACCAAAGATGCACTGCAGAATCTTCGGCGGCAATTGCAATTTGATCGCGCGAAGGATGCCAATCCAAGTTCATCAGTTTTGCACCACTGGGGCGAATTAACTTTCGGGAACCAGCAGGACCGTCGGTTGTAAAAAATCGCACGGAAAAGCGGCCACCGGCAAGAATGCGGTTTGTCTTCGGGTTCCAATCTAGTGTAAAGACATCGCCGTAATTGAAATTCGTTCGTTCCAGCCGACGGATCAAATGCCCCTCGACCGACCACAGTAAGATTTGGCGGTCTTCGGCTGCCGTGATCAACTGGGTACTGTCCGGACTCCAGGCGAGTCCGCGAATCGATCGACTGTGGCCGCGTAGCGTCGGGCCGGGTGTTCCGTCAGCTTTCCAAAGTCGTACGGTGGCAATGGCTTGTTGTCCCGGTTCGGTCGGGATCAATCCCATACTACTGGAAGCCAACCACTTGCCGTCGGGGCTCCAGCGTACGCGGGTCATGCCGCCGTGATGGCCTTCCAAAACCGCTCCTGGCTGGCCATCTGCTTTCCAGAGACGGACCACGCGGTTGTCATCTCCAGCGGCCAGCACCGTCCCTTCTGGATTCCAGGCAATCGTATTGACCGGTGCTTCGTGTCCTTCGATGACAATTCCGGGCGTCCCGTCAATTCCCCAGGTACGAATCGTGCCATCCATCGCAGCTGTCGCAAAGGATTGACTGTTCGGATGCCAAGCGATACTTCGAACTGGAGCGAGATGATCTTTTAATACGGGACCGGGCACGCCCTCCGCACTCCAAATCCGCACCGTAGCATCATCGGCGCCTGTCGTAATCCACTTTCCATCCGGAGACCAACCGATAGCACGTATGTTGCTGCTGTGCCCAACCAGTACCCGCTGTAGATCTAACGTTTCGGCGTCATGGATCCGAACATAGGTCCCCTCGCCGAATGCGATTGATTTTCCGTCGGGACTGTGCACGGCTGCTTCGACATAACCACCGACCGGCACCATCATCGCCTGCCAGCGACCTAATCCAGGAATTTCGGCCGGCGCGGGAATCAGGCCCGGCAAGGTCGTCCCGGCAGTTCCAGGCTGCCAGCGTCCAGATTTCTCCGCGACCGCCTCTGTATTTTTAGTAGGACTCGCCGAGTCGGGCGTCGCTTTCGATGGTTCATTGACAGATTCCTTGGCAGCAGTTTTCGGGGCATCGCCAGCGCCGTCAGCTAATGTAATTGTGCCGCAGACAGCGACGATCGCCATCACGATTGACATCATCACGACCAACGTTGTTCCGCGTGCCGTCAGTCTAATCATGTGGCTTCGCCGTTCGTCAAGCAATCCGGCCACGCGGCGTTCCAGCTTCCAACGCGATGTGAACAACCCGACCGTCCCCGGAAGCGGACGCGAAGCGTGTATCAGTTCTGCAAGCGTCAACAGTGTGCGGCCATAGGAGTGCGGATCGGTGTTGGCCAGCACATAGTTATCGCAAACTTCTTCACGAGCGCGGGCCAGTTGTTGATTGACCGCAATTGCAAATGGATGCAGCCAGAAAATGCAGGATGCGACTTGCTGAAACAGCACCACCACTTGATCACGACGCACAATGTGGGCCAACTCATGGATCAAAATATCATTTAATTGCGTAGGCGTAACTCGTTCGACCATTCCTTCGGGAATCACCACCCGCGGCCGCAAAAAACCAGTGGCAACCGGCCCAACAATCACGCGCGAACGCACAACTTCCGGCGTCTGTTCTAACTTGAGTTTTTGCACAACCTGCTGAAACGCTGTCGCTAATTTTGCATCCGTGTTCGGTACAGCCAAACGGAGAATCGAAATCAGCCGAGCCCAACCCCAGGCCAGCCGTACCAAGAAAAATAACGTACCAGCAGCCCATACAACAAACACGCCCTGCATTGACACGCGCAGCAAACGGCCATACCAAGTCATCGTCTCCTGAGCTACGGGAACCACAGGGACGGTTTGTGCCTGGGCCGAGCCGGAATCCGTGGGCAGCGGTGAAACAACGGTCGCTTCATTCGGCTCTCCCTCTGGCAACACAGCGACTATCTCAGCACTTTGGGACTCTGCCACCGCAACCGGCTCTGATTCCGGAAGGTTTTCCGCTGCATCGGCATTACGCGGCGGGACGATCACAAATTGTTTCGGCAACCGCGGCGTTGTTGGAGTCACTTCTGGAGTAGTCGGCATCACCGTTGGAGCGTGCGGCGTGGGAGCAACCGGCGCCGCAACCGGTTCAGCGACGAGTGACACAGAGATCAAGCTCCTGCCTGAAGACTGCATCACCCAGGCAATAACCGGGCTCATTAACATGAACATCAAGGAGGCACAGAGCACCCAATAACGCACCGCTGGACGGCGACGCACGAAGGCAATCACGACCAAGGCAACCGCGGTGACTAGCGTGACCTGCAGTAGGACATTTACGGCCCACACCAGAAGTTGGTCACTCGGATCTGTGAAAATCGATGCGATCATTGGTTTCACTCCCGCAGTTTGGATCGTTATCGTTTGCTGGATTCTGCCTCGTCAATCATGTCGCGAATGCGTTCTGCTTCGTCCGCAGTCAAACCGCGGTATTCGATCAGCGCGGTGACCATTTCTTCCGGGGAACCTGCAAAGAATCGGTCGACCATTTGAGCGACCTTTGCCCCCAGTGACACCGTGCGCGGTCGATTCGCAGAATACACGAAAGTTCGCCCTTGTTCGCGATGTTTCAGCCAGCCTTTATCCTCCAGGCGGACAATCATCGTCTGCACCGTGTTCCGCGCCAGCTGTCGCCGCGCGGAGAGCGCATCGCGGACTTCGCTGACAGTCACCTCATGGCGCTCCCACACGATTTCCATGATTTCGCGCTGTGCATCGGTCAGCGGAGAAGAATTTGATTTTGCCATCCGCGGCCCCTCGAAACGGTGAACCCGTATTCAACTGACCGCATATTACCTACAAACAGTAGGCAACGCAAGATCGGATCGGAAAAATCGTCTCAGCGGGGGCAATTCCCAATACCGCGCGGCGCTATTCATATCCGCGCAGCTCGAACCACAGGCTTGGGGCAGAATCAGCTCATCGAGCTATAAGAAGATTACCGCGTTCACCAACAGGTATGCACCGAGCAACACTAAGCCGAACCCGCGTTTCATGTGACTGCCCGAGAACAAAATCCCCACCCGAAACACAATCAGCACGGTGAGCATTGCTGGAAAAAGCACATGGAAGAATTGGGGCCCCGCCTCTAATCCTTGCGGCGTAACAGCTGCTGCCGCGCCGGTCACGAACAGCACGTTGAGGATATCTGCTCCGATGACATTTCCGACCGCGAGATCGCCGTGCCCATGCCGGGCAGCGGTCACGCAGGTGACCAATTCCGGCAGGGATGTACCAAACGCGACAAGCGTTGCCGCAATCAAGGCCTCGGGAATACTCATACGAATCGCCGCTTCCTCAACGCACGGAATGAGTATATGTGAAGCTCCGACAACCAAAATGACAGCAAATGCTAACTTGGTGAGAATCCAAGCCGTTGAGGCTTTGGCATCGCCTTCGAAGTCTTCCAACGAGGTGCCATTCTTCTCTTCACGCGCCCAGCGAACCGATTGCCAAATATACCACGCCAAGATTGCCAGGAACGCAAAGCCTGTGATTTGTGCGATATGGCCTCCGTCGGTAAAAGCCGTTCCGGGCGCGTTCCATGGCCAACTGACTGCGACTAATAAAATTCCGGACCCCAACTGCACCCAGCCTTGGCGATTGACGATCTTTTTGTGCAGCGGTAGGGGAGCGATCAGACAAGCAATCCCCAGAATCAAGCCGGTATCGCAAATCACCGACCCGACTGCATTTCCTAGGGCGAGACCGGGTACCCCGTTGACAGCTGCAAAAACAGAGACTGCCACTTCAGGCATCGTTGTCCCCAAACTCACCACAGTGGCGCCGATGACAACCTTAGAAAGCCCGGACCGTTCAGAAAGCACGACCGCTTCTTCAACCAGCCAATCGGCTCCTTTGGCGAGGACCGCCAGATTCACCGCAATCATGCCCAGCAATACGGTCCACGCCAGTGCAGGCGTGGTATCCCACGGCAGATCGTTAATGAAGCCTTTGATTATCTCTTCCATGTCTCGTCCACAGTTGTTTGAATTCAGCGACTACGACGACTGCCAAATGCCCCGCCTTGAGACATTCGCTGGTTTCGCCCCCCTCTTACACCCTTACCACGGCGAGTCAGGGAACGGTGATATCGGGATGGCCCCACTCTCCACTGGGTCAACCGAGCCAGGGTAACCGTTGCGATATTACCGACCGACAGTCGGAATCACAACTCGCGGAATCACCGGCACGGCGTGATCTCAGTTTCCAAACGTCCAGCGGGTGAAATTGGATCACGAATTGCCCCAGATCCACTTTAAGGGGCGCGTTTGGAAGACTTGGGGCAACAACAGACCCGGCATAGCCGCCGTTTATAAGTCGTTCAACTGCCCAATGCCAACCGCGTCGTGCGTGACCTTTGATTGATCCGTTCCAGTCGTACCTGGTGGGAGTGGTGTACGGCGTACGTATACGCCGATCACTTTTCCATCCTTGGCCAATACCGGACTGCCGAACCACTCGAATCCAGAAAAATCACCTTCACACTTGAGCACCAGTCGCTCGACAGGTGCCGAAGCAGCTTGGGGCAACAGCACAAGAATACGGCCTGCACTTTGACTCGGAACCGGTGGTTCCTCTGGGTCCCACATAAAATCTGCTGTTTTCACAGGACACCCTTGTAGCACAATCTTCGAACTGGTGCTGGGGCGATCGCCAGTCTCAACCAGGCTCAGATAACTCTCCAAGTCGTCGGTGACTTCGATCGCGCCAATGTCAAAATAAAAGCCTTCTTCCGAGATCTGAAATGCCTTTTCCTCCAAAGGCTTCATTTGTTCATCAATGGTGTTGCGCTCCGATGCGTCAGCCGCTTGTTCCTTTTTCTCGTCCAACGCCTCAAGTTGGGGGATGAGTTGCCCCAACTGCGTCATAGCGTTTGCGAATTCGGGATGCACCTTCGTCTTGTCAAAGTCGATCAAGATCTCACGTTTGGTCATCGGTGAAATCAGAAGTGCCGTCATCTCAGATTCGGGCGTGCAGAGTTTCCGTGCCGCTTCAATCGCGCTGGCCGTGGTGGCAAGCCGATGCGGAGAAATTGCAAACGCAGTCCCCAGTTGATTCATCTGTCCCCCAGGCGACTTAATCACAATCGCATACAACGCCTGGGTTGCTGGCGGTGGTGCTGGAGTTTTCGGAAGAGGAGAAGGCGAATTTTCTGGCCCGGGCTTGTCAATTGGCTCGCGGTCTGGTTCAGCAACCACCGGCGGCAGCGGTTCCTCAGCCGTCTTGTCAGGTGTTTCTGAAATCATAACACGTTCATCACCGCCACCGGAATTCCCACTGAGCAGAGTGAACGCAACGACGAGCACTACTGCCAATCCTCCCACGCCCCAAACGGCGAGTTGCTTCGGCGAAAATGCGCGGTTCTCATCGGCAGCCTGCGAAGCTCCCGTAGTCTCGGGGGAAATGGGAGTGTCTGCCGTTACGGCATTGTCATGCGCAGCATCAGTCGCAGCGACTGGAACGGCAGAAGCCAACGGGGGGGCTGCGGGTTGCGCAGGTTCAAAAACGAGTTTGGGACCCGTTTCGGTGAGGCCAATCGACTCGCCCGGTTGCAACCAGTGCACCCTGGCCGGCGCCGCATTTCCGGCGGTGAGCAAATGATCCCCTTGGCTTTCAATCATCCAGCGTCCCGCAACACGTTTGATTGTAGCGTGCTGACCGCACAGTCGTTCGTCGTCGGGAAAAGCGATTGCACAAAAGCGGTCGCGACCGATCACAGCCGACGTGCCTTCGATTTCGATGATTGCCCCCGCCTCGGTCGCTACTCGAAATGCCATAGGTTTCCAACTCGATTGAAGCGTTTGGTTGGCGGCACCAGCCGCTGGGTGTAGATTCTTCGATTCTCAGTGCGGAGAGAAACCGATTATTGAGTGACGGAATCGTCGTCCTCGACAGTTCGATAAAGGTCACGCATGATGAAAAATGTTTCGCGATAGGCGGATTCATCACCGTTGAGCGCCGGTGCAAATTCTAATCCGTGCCGCGACATGTGCGTGACCAACGCAAGCAGGTTATCGCCCTGGAATTGCGCGGAGTCTTCGAGGACCACCGTACTACCTAACTCTTGCAAGCGCGCCATTTCGCCAGCCAGGCTTTCCAAGAAACGTCGAGAGGCCAAAAACCGGAAAAAATTCCGGCCGCCTGATTCCGTGCGCCGCTCCTGGGTGTAATATTCGATGAACGTAGTAAACAGCCGATCGTGGGCTTCCATGAGCACCTTCATCCGGTCGTTGACAGCTTTTTTGTCGCTCGGCGAGGTTTGAGCCAGTTCAGCCCGGGCTTTCTCAAAGTCATTGCGCTGCGATTCGAAACGATCATCCTGTAAGGCAAGCGGCCACTTTTCGATGTTGAGCGATTCTTTGGAGTTCACACGAAACACACGTTGTTTGCCACCAGAGAGATCTTCACGCACGCGGAGTTTGGATAGCGTTTCCGGCGAGAGCTGCAGTTGCGCACTTAGCCCTGGGTCCGCATTGGTTAACCCGTACTGCGTCGCTAAAATTGGCCCCGACAAACGATGCAATAAAAAGTTCAGCGCGACACCGTTATTGATCTCATTGTCGTTCAGTTCCGGAAAGTCCTTCAAGCGGCGCCACGTTTTAGCATTCCGCTGTTCAGCGGCATCTAAAGGTGCCGTGTACAGCCGCAATTTTTGGGCGCGATAAATCTCTTTCTTCTCCCAGTAGGCCTTCGCGTATTCGACGGAGTTAGCGATTTCCTTGCTATAGGCTTCAGCGCGCCGATTCCGCGCATCGGCCTGCAAGACAGCATTATCACCGATGCTGCGAACCAAGTCCGCCTGAGCGCGAATCCGATTTGAAATGGCGTCGGCCGGACCGTAATAGTGTCGCCATCCCCAAGCGGAACGAAAACCAGGATACCGGCGTCCGGCTGGTTCGATTTGGGAATAAGCCGGGGCAGCGGCACTCAATACCGCAACACTTGCCAATAGCAGGCAGCGAAGACCGCGGCTGAACTGTTTGCATCGTTTCATGACGTTTCCCCGTTTGGTCCACGATTAGTTTGGTTTTGAAATCCGAGCGGCCCAGCTGTGTTGGAAAGTCTTTCGTGCCACTGGCGAAACGTGGCTTCGGTCAAGCCGGAATCGCGTTTGATGGTCATCGCGACTTCGCGATCGATCAACGGCACACGTGCCCGCACCTTTAGGCGACCGTTGGCAGCGTACTGAAAGATCACCTCGACCGTTGTCCCCGCGGGTAGATCGTCGGGTAAATTGTCAATCAGGCATTGTCCGATAGGCGTTGCGTTGTTACCACTCGAATCGCCCCCTTCAATCACCTTGACGGCAATATTCTTTTGTGCCGATTTGGAGGTACGAAAACGCTTTCCCTTGGTGACGGGCAGCACTGTGTTTTGTGTGATAATCACCGAGTTGCGGGGCCGACGGGTTTCGGGGTCTTGGGCCAACACTCCCAGGCTGTGTGAATTGACGTTCTTAATTTGCATCGAAGGTGGTTCGCCGTCACGGACAGCCAACAATAAACCCGCATAGATTGCCGCCCCTTGAGCAACCGCCTCGTCTTCCGATGCTGAATGCACTGAGTTGAGACCGGACGCTTGCTCCACCGCGCGGCGAATCATCGGCATGCGGCTCGAGCCTCCCACGAGCAATAGCCGCGTGACATCGCCCCACCCGACGCCGGCATCTTTGAGAACCTTTCGCATGGTGAACAGCGTGCGTTCGACTAAATCGGCCGTTAAGCTTTCAAATTCCTCACGCGTAATCGTAACGCGAATCCCTTCACCAGCATGCTCGAAACTAATCGTCGCTTGGTCACGCGCCGTTAATGTTCGTTTCGCATCTTCGGCTTCGCGGAGCAGCTTCTGCATACCGGAAGGATTTTGTCGTGGGTCGAGGCCACGATATTTTTCTTGGTACTTCTCGGCAATGAAGTCCACAAGACGCCGGTCCCAATCCAGTCCGCCCAGATACACGTCCCCTGCCGTTGCTACCGTGTTGTAGTTCTTGCCATCGATCTCCATCAGCGTGACGTCGAACGTGCCTCCTCCCAGATCGTAGACCAACACACGTTCCATTTTCCGCGCAGCCCCGGCATCATCCAGAAATCCCTGTTGATAGCCATAGGCAATGGCTGCGGCGGTTGGCTCGTTGATTACGTCCAGCACATTCAGCCCCGCCAATCGTCCGGCATCTTGCGTGGCTTTGCGGCGCGGCTCATTGAAAAAGGCAGGGACGGTGACCACCACGTCTTTGATCGGCCCCAGTGTCTTTTCCGTATCATTCTTAAGCTTTTCAAGAATGAGCGATTGAATCACTTCGGGCGGAACCTGCTCTCCCAAGATCGGGCGCGAGAAGTGCGGGCTGCCGATGTCGCGTTTGACGTAGTCGGCGATCCGGTCCGGTTCCATGGCAGCCGCTTTGACTGCTTCTTTGCCGACAATCACCGAGGACTCGTCAAATAACACCACGCTGGGAGTAACCCGATCCCCTTCGCTATTGACGATCATGCAGGGGCGGCGCGACGCGTCAAGATACGCCACCGCTGAAAAGGTGGTGCCGAGATCAATCCCGACGGCGATTTGGTTGGTATTCGACATCCAGGCGGCTTTGTTGGCGTTTTTTATCAATGGTTCGCAAACGAGCATTATGCCACGTTTTCCTTGAAATAGCATAAAACGAACGGATGTGGATGGCAATTCGATTTGTATGGAACGGTCCAAGAATGCCAAAGTCCTAAGACAATCACTCCGACCACCTAGTACGATATCCGAAACCAGAACCGTAACCCGACAAGAAATCCATGCTTTTTTGTTGGATGTTCTCGCGCAGACGCATTATCGTAGCTTTTGTGTAGACGTTGGGTGTTTGGGCGGCAGGCCCCCACTCTTTCCTGGCAAGCGGCCCCTCGTTGAAATGAATTCATGGAAGACCCCGTTGACGGCTCTATCACACACGTTTTCGGCCAGATGCGCCGCGGCAACCCAAATGCGGCTGGCAAACTGTTGAATCAGTTTTTTCCACGTCTCGTAGGGCTGGCACGCAAAACTTTGGACGGCAATCCGCGTCAAGTGGCTGATGAGCAGGATGCTGCGCAAAGTGCCTTTGCCAGTTTTTGGCAGCGGGCCGAACGGGGGGATTTTGGCGGCGATCTGGACCGCAATGAAATCTGGAAACTGCTCTCAACCATCACCGTTCGGAAGGCGCTGAAGCAAATCGAACGGGAAAAGGCCCAAAAACGGGGCGGCGGCCGCGTACACGCCGAATCCTCCTTGGCAGCCATGGCCCACGCCCAAGGGGGGACTTTTGGTCTGGACCAACAGTTCGGAGCGGTGCCGTCTGAGGAGTTCGACCTCATTTGTGAAGAACTGTTGATGCAACTGGACGATGAGCCGCGTGCCTTCGCGCTCATGCGTCTGATGGGCTACAAAAACCGCGAAATCGCCAAAATCCACGATTGCACCGAGCGAAAAGTCGAACGGAAATTGCAACTCATACGATTAATTTGGCAAAATGAGACAGCGGACTGAATGGCAATACAGTCTTAATGCTGTCTCGAAATTCGAAGACCGACGAGTTTTTTTAAGAATCCTGTTTTTTTGTGTCGGATTTCAGATGGCGTTGGGAATGTACTAATGGGGAACGCAGGCAACGCCTCGACATCGAAATCGTGTTGCGACGCACTCCTTGGAAGATATCTGTTTGGAAATGAGGCCGGACGATGACAGGCGATGCCATCCCACTTTCGGTAGTGCAGCAGATCGACACTGCTTGTGACAAATTTGAAAGTGAGTGGAAATCCGGAAAACACCCACGGATCGAAGATTATCTGGACCATGCCGAAGCACCACACGCGCGGGAATTTCTGAAGTCATTGCTGCAAGTCGAATTGGAACTATTGCGGCGGGACGGACAACCCATTTCCGCCGAATCATTCGTCGCTCGCTTTTCTGAATATGCGGACCTCATCTCCGATGTCATGGATTCGGTTCAGGCCTCTTCTCCCAAAGATTTTGGAGAAAACGTCACCCGGAAAGCTCCCACAGTGAGTCTGCGGGATGCTTCGATTGACACATCGCGAGTGGGAAAAACCACTGTCGCCAGAAATCGAAAATCGACACCGGAGTCCATCGGCCGTTTTGAAATCATGGAAGTGCTCGGCGAAGGAGCATTCGGTACGGTCTATCGCGCGACTGATCCGCAACTGCATCGTGAAGTTGCCTTAAAAGTCCCTCGCGCCGGCGTCCTGGAGACGCAAGAGGACGTCGACCGGTTCCTACAAGAGGCCCGCGCAGCTGCGACGTTGCGACAACCGCACATCTGTCCCATCTATGATTTCGGGAAAATCGGCGATCACTATTTCATCGTTATGGCCTATATCAAAGGCCAACCGCTCTCAGAAGTACTGGCAAAATCGAAGAAGATCTCGCCTCGAAAAATCGCCGCCGCCGTCCGTAAAATTGCGCTCGCTTTAGGCGAAGCCCACAAAAATCACGTCGTGCATCGCGATTTAAAACCCTCGAACATCATGATCGACAAACGGGGCGAGCCGGTTGTGATGGATTTCGGGTTGGCACGAAAGGTCTCCGGCGACGAAGCGCAATTGACGCACAGTGGGGCCATCCTGGGAACGCCCGCTTATATGCCGCCCGAACAAGCCCGCGGTCAGTCCAAAGAAGTGGGACCAACGTCCGACGTTTATAGTCTGGGGGTGATTCTCTATGAGCTGTTGTGCGGCCAGCGCCCCTTTCGCGGCGCCGTGGCAGAAGTGTTGGCAGCAATTCTTTACAAAGAGCCGCCACCTCCCTCGTCGCACAAACCGGATGTCGATCCCCAACTCGAAGCGATCTGCCTGAAGGCGATGGCCAAGAAACCGGAGGAACGGTATTCCTCGATGGAGGGTTTGGCCGAGTCGCTGACTGAATATTTGCGGGCAAAACGCGACAGCAGTTCGGGAGCACCAAGCGATTCGCAGGAAATGGGTGCCTTTGCGTCCATGGCCGATAGCGGACCGGTTCCGGTGCCGAAGAAATCCCGACCAAAGCGAAAAGCCAAACGCACCAAGCGCGCTGCCGGTGAATTTGATCCTTATCACAAATGGCTGGGCATTTCTCCCGAGGAACAACCCGCCAATCATTATCGCTTACTGGGCCTCAAACCGTTTGAAGATGACGCCGACGTCATCGATGCAGCCGCCGAACGGCAAATGAGCTACCTACACCAAATCGCCGCCGGCCCGCACTTGGCGGACTCGCAACGGTTACTGAACGAGTTGGCTACTGCGCGGTTGTGTCTACTGAACGAGGAAAAGAAGACCGCCTATGATGCGCAGTTGAGGGACGAACTTGTCACTGCCGAAAGTTCCGTGGAACAGATTGCCGTGGCCGTCGAGGTCGACGATGACTTTGACGAGTTCGCGACACTCCCCCAGCGGTCCCAATCATCGAGTGATGAACCGCCATGGTGGAAAACGCTGGACCGCAGGATTGTGGCTGCGGGCGGAGTCGTGTTTTTCGTTTTGCTGGGGATTGTGATTTTTTGGCGTTCGGGAGGCGTAACGTATCGCGTCGAATTGAGTGACGAGCTTTTGGCGGATGGAGCGGTCACCCTCAAGACCGATGGAGAAGAATATGAAATCGGCCTCGATGGGCTCGGCATCACCTTGAAACCGGGTACGTACAACTATGAAGTGCGGCGCGGCGAAGAAATCATCCGGGGCAACGGCGAATTTACCGTGGTGCGAGGTGGTGAGAATCTGTTGACAATCACGCGGGAGAAGCAAGGACCTGAAACGCCCCTCGAACCCCTCACCTCCGGGGAACGGGAATGGTCTGAGCCGGTAGAAATCCACCGCCTCAAAGTAATCGGCCAAAACACAGACACCTACGCCCTGACCTTCACCCCGGACGGCAAGAAACTCATCACGGGCAACCAAGACCAGCAACTTCGCATTTGGGACGTTGAGAGTGGACAACTCATCTCATCAATTAAGACGCCCAGGGCTGGTCGCGCCTTGGCCGTCTCACCGGATAGCCGTTATGTCGCCTATTGTGGCGTGGCGGCGAAAGCCTGGATTTGGGACCTCAACAATGGTTCAAAGGTCCTTCAACTCAAGAGCAATTTTGGAAATCCCGGTATGCTGATGGGAATCGATTACTCCCCCGATGGAAAGTGGATTGCCGCGAGTTGTTTGGACGGATTCGGGAGGATTTGGGAAACCACAACCGGCCAAGAACTACACAAGTTTCCCATCAAAGCGCCCAAGAACGGTGGTTGCTCCATCTACTTCACGCCAGATGGGAACAGACTTTTGGTCAAGGGCAGCCATTCTCGCGTGCAGGTTTTTGACGCACACTCCGGGACATTGAAAACTGAGTACGATCTTGGTCCGGACTCAGCAGGCGGCCCCGACATGGCGATCTCCCCCGACGGCCGACAATTCGTCACTTGCACCTTTCATGCTCAAGCCTATGTCTACGATCTGGATACCGGTCAGAAATTGGGCGAATGCGAAAAAGGTCATTCGGACGTGTCGCAGGTAGCGTATTCTGCCGATGGGCGTTGGATTGCTGCAGGGCACCACCATGGAAGCATTCAATTGCTCGACGCAGCAACTCGAACACAAAAATTCGTGCTCCATCACGAGCGAGCGCACGTAGCCGGGTTGGCGTCTTCGCCCGACGGACGCCATCTCGCTGCGGCCACCATGCGCTTTGACAAAGATCACTTCACCGGAGGCGACATCCGCATTTGGCGAATGCCCGATGCCGCGCCGTTGGCGCAGGCGGACGATGGCCCCGAAGGCAAGAAGGCAGAGGGCCGTCTCACGCATATTACAAGTCCCCCAAAGAACAACAGCCTATCGACAAAGTCGGGCCATTATATTGCCGCACGGGGCGGCCTACCACAGGATGCCGGCTGGACTTTCCAACAGGACAATCTGGGAGGAACTGCGCAAGTGCAATCCAACAGGTTGGTCCATGACGCCACGGGTAAAGGTAGCAGTTTCTGGACAGCAGCGCGGCCGGTATCGGAGAGTGCAACACCTGGCGTCTATATGGAAACGTCCGCTAAGATTATCGAAGAAAGCCACACATCGACCTCCGCCGGCGTCACGCTACTGGATATTTCTCGACCAGTGACCGGCGGAATCTTGGCCGCCTCGTTGTTGGCCCAGGATAATATGTTGTTGCTTCGGGACAGTCATCATAACATTTTGAAGACAGTCTCCATGAAGACGACGGACCGCGTCCACACCTATCGCCTCGAACTTGCCGACGACACATTCTGGCTGTTCATCGACGGGGAGCTGAAAGAGTTCGCATCAGCTCCGCAATTGGTGCGCCCCATTCAAGGGATGAACGGGATTTCGCAAATCACAGCAAGATTCGGAGACACCTTCGCAGCAACTTCGAGTTCTCGGGTGGAATATCAACAAGTCTCCTTTGGCGAACTGGCAGACGAGGGCGGACCGACTGTGCTTCGGGAGATCAATAAATTTGAGAACCCGCGCTATCCGGCAAACATGAATCCGCTAGTCACCGTCTATGACGCCGGTCAAAACGAATTACCGAAGTCAGCGGGTTGGAATTACAGCAGCGAAGCGGGCGCAGCTGAAGCGGAGATTCGTGACGGAATTCTAATCCATGATTCGTCCAAAACCACACGGAGCTTCTGGACCACATCGCTGCCCGCCGGGAGCGCTCCGACGGGCGCTGGGGTATTCATGGAACGAACCCTCAAGGTCAATGATGAACAACATACCAATCCCCGCCGTGGCATCAACGTGGTGGAAATCAATGAAGTCACTCCCCAATCTGTTGGAGGGGCGACGGTCTATGCTTGGCAGGACCGCGTATTTGTGATGGATCATGACGATCGAACTGTCATCAGTGACATCAAATTCGACACGACGGACGGATTTCACACCTATCGTCTAGAAGTACTCCGCGATCGGTTTTGGTTGTACATCGACGAACAATTGAAAATTGAGGGGACCGGACTGCTCACCCCGACGCCGAAAAACGGGGAAAGCCCGATCCCCACTGAGGACCTGGCTGTGCCGAGGTTGGTCGGAAAGTTCGGAAACGGCAGCTCAAGTTCGCAATCTGTGACCGAAACCAAATCGATCGTATTCGGTTCGCTGGCCGCATTGGGCGGCCCCACCGCAATGCGCAAACCGACCGACTACGACGATTTATTGACCGGCTATTGGCAACAGATTCCGTTCCCTACGACCGGTGGCGAGTTAACGAAGCCCGACGGCGTTCCTACGTTTCGCCCCCAAGGTAATGTGCTCCTCGGCAGTCGGCCCTATCGTGATGTGATCATCCGTGCTGAGATCAAGAAAATTGGTGGATGGCATCCTACGATGTCTTTGCGGTCGAACCTAAAAGGGGTCTACACCGCGTATTTAGACAAATTCAAACGCTTTGGCCTGGGTAAAAACGTTTCAGGAGAGCGTTGGAAAGATCTGAAAGTCCAATTCACTAAACAAGACCATCGCGACTATTTTCAATGGACACTCGCAGCCATTGGTGACCGCTTATTGGTCTATGTCGATGGTGAAAATATCATCGATCACCGCGATTCTATTCATGCGGTTGGATTTCCTCAAATCGGGGAAACGAAGTCTATGGCCGGCTTTCGTAACCTGCAGATCATGGATCTGACAAACGGGCCTTCCCGCCCACATGGAGCCATCAAGCAAACCGTCACAGCGCATGTGACAACGCCAATCGGTCAACCGACTGACGCGGACGAGTCGCAATTTCAACCGCTGTTCAATGGCAAAAACCTAGATGGATGGGTGGGAGATGAGTCGGCCTTCGCGGTGCAAAATGGGAATCTGGTCAGTCTCCCCAATAAGAAAGGCAACTTGTACACAGCGAGCGAATACACCGACTTTACTTTGAGGTTTGAATTTCAACTCACAGCGGGAGCCAACAATGGCATTGGCTTACGAACGCCCTTGACCGGAAATCCAGCCTATGATGGTTTTGAAGTCCAGATTCTCGACAATTCGGCAAAACGCTTCCAACAGATTACAGCCGAAAGTCGCCACGGCTCCCTGTATGGCGTTGCAGCGGCCAAATCGGGGCATTTAAAGCCTGTGGGTGAATGGAATACACAGGAAATCGTCTGCATCGGCAATCAGCTAAGAGTCAAACTGAATGGGGTCACGATCCTCGATACAAAACTCGACCAAACGGGAACCGTGATCACGCCCGACGGCAAGGCTCATCCGGGCCTTCAGCGACGAAGCGGGCACATCGCACTGATGGGTCAGAAATCGCGAGTCTTATTTCGCAATCTGCGGATTCACACAGGCCGGCAATTCGATTCAACCTCGACAAAAGAACACACCGCCCCCACATCCGAGTGGGACGATTTATTCAACGGCAAAAACCTCGACGGCTGGACGCCCAGCAATACCAAACAGTGGAAGGTTCTAGCCGGGGCAATCCAAGGCGATGCGCCGGCGGGCGGGAAAAGTTGGTCCGCTCTCACGTCCGATCACGACTACGATGATTACGAATTCTCCTTCCAATACCGTTTGGCCAAGGGAAGCCGGGCACGGGTCCTCTTACGTTCCAATCGTGGTCTGCCCGGCGATCCCCACGATGAAGGTGCTCAAATTCAATTGATTGACGACGACGCCCAGTTCTATTTCGGAAACAGAACGCGACGGGTGCCCCCCCAACGAAAAAACGGGGCCCTCTTGACCATGACTCCGCCGGTACTTTCACCGGGGATGGCGATCTGGGATCGAAACGGCCTTCCGGCCGGGAAATGGAACGAGATGACCATCGCAGTCGAAGGGCTGCATGTGATCGTCACGCTCAACGGTAAACGAATCGTCAATAGGCAGATCGACCAGACGTCCAAGTACAAAAAATTCCAGAACAAACCGAAGTCCAGCCAATTTGATCGCCTGAATAAAACGTCCGGCGCGATCAGATTTTGTGTACTCGACAACACGATCGAAATTCGCAAACTGCAAATCCGGGAACTCGGCCAAAAGACAGCAACCAATTCGAAACCAGCACAACCACAAACACAACCACTGCCAAGAGCCCTGTCCGCACGAACCGCTGCACAGTGGGTTCTCGACAACGGTGGCGAGCTGCACGTTCGTGGCGAAGGGGGTTGGAACCAGAACCTCGATCACCCCACCAAACTTCCACAGCGTCCGTTTCGTGTCACAAACGTAAACTTGTCGAGCAATGGAATGTTTCAGCCCAACGACTTATTTCGCCTGGAGAAATTATCGGAGATTGTGCAATTGAATCTCAACGACGTTCAGCTGTCAGATAAAAGCATGCAAGTTTTGGCAAAGCTGCCTGATATACAACGTTTGTACCTGAGCCGGACAGGTCTTGGGGACGGTTGCTTCGAGGGCATTGCCACCCTTGCGAACTTGCATCAACTGCACCTCCCGACCACTAACATTACCGATGCTGGATTGGCGAAACTGACGCACCTCAAAAAGCTGCACCTTCTCTGGATTTGGGAGACGAAAACGACTGATGAAGGGCTAGGTCACATCAGCCGACTCACGGCGCTAGATGACCTGAATCTCGATGGCACCAATATCAGCGACAACGGATTGGTGCACCTGACGAAATCAACCAAATTGAAGCACCTAAATATTGGCAGGACACGCGTCACCGACGACGGCTTGAAACACCTCTACTCTTTAAAAACGCTCCGCACGTTGAACTTGAAGGATACCGCTGTCACGGCCAACGGCATCGCCGCACTGCAAGCCGCACTCCCCGCCTGCACGATCAAAGGGGTGTTTGTCGGTGGCAACCAAGCGAATTAAGGGACAGACTTCCCTGCCCTTCATCTGCCACGAGGATTGTGAAGAATGTTAAAAATCTGTTGTCCTAGCTGCGGAGTGAAATTAAAAATCCGCCCGCGGATGCTCAATCGCAAAGGCAAATGCCCGCGATGCGAGCAACGACTGCGCATCGAGCCACAAAATTATGTCGTGCACGCCGTGCTACGTGCGAACCCCAAATCCTAATCGATACTGACCGATTTCAGCTAGAACTCGCCTCCTCAGCGCTTTGGTGTTTCCCGAACGCTCGAAATTTCTCCAGACCATTCTCCTCGTATTAAAAACCCGATGTTGTCTATTCCGTTTACCGTTGTTTGCCGGTGAGATCCTTGTCATACTTCCCGCAAGTTTGCGTTTGGATCTACCGTTTGAACAACAAAGGATAGGCGGGCCATGACTGTTTTGGTGACGGGCGGCGCAGGGTATATCGGATCACATGCGGTCCGGAAGTTGATTCACAATGACCATCGCGTCGTCGTCGTCGACAATCTATTCCGCGGCCACCGTGCCGCTGTCCATCCCGACGCAACATTTGTGGAACTCGATCTCGCGGCAACCGACGAGTTATCCCGGATCATGCGCAAGAATGAAGTGACGGCGGTTTTGCACTTCGCGGCCTTGGCCTATGTCGGCGAATCGGTTACCTCTCCGCTGCAATACTATCGCAACAACACCGCCGGGACGTTGAGTCTGTTAGAAGCCATGCAGGCGGCCGACGTGCACCGTTTGATCTTCAGTTCGACCTGCGCGACGTACGGCGTGCCGGAACAGTTACCACTGAACGAGTCGACACGGCAGGTCCCCATCAATCCCTACGGTTGGTCAAAACTGTTTGTTGAGCAGATTCTCAAAGACAAGGCAGCCGCTGACCCCAAATTTGCGTGCATCGGTTTGCGGTACTTCAATGTCGCCGGTTGCGCCGATGATGGGAGTCTCGGCGAAGACCACACTCCGGAAACGCACCTGATTCCGCTCTTGCTGCAGACAGCATTGGGGCAGCGTGAATCAATCACGGTCTTTGGGAACGATTACCCCACGCCGGACGGAACCTGCATTCGCGACTATGTGCATGTCGATGACCTCGCCGACGCGCATCTGCTGGCACTGGAGCACCTGCAACCAGGATGTGCCGAATTTCTCAATGTGGGAATTGGCCGCGGCCATTCGGTGCGCGAGACAATTGACGCTGTGATCCGTGTCACCGGCCGCGAGGTACCGCTTGAGTACGGTGCCCGTCGTCCGGGTGATCCGCCGGAACTGTGGGCCAACGGTGATCGCATTCGTCAAGAATTCGGCTGGGAACCGAAATTTGCCAATCTGGAGGACAACGTGGCAACGGCGTGGGAATGGTTTCGAAGCCACCCTCACGGTTACGAAAAAACGGCAACTTGATTCGCCGGCCAGCCAGTCTCTTGGTCGCCCCTTTGATTAGCGGGAGCGGGCCAAGAGAGTGAACAGATCGTCGTCGTCATCCAACAGACGGAACTGGCCGAAAACAAAGTCGTCTCCCAAACCGGAGTCGATAAAGCTGCTGCCGAAAGCCACGATGAAATCGTTCCCGGCGAAGGTGTAGATGGTATTGAACCCGCCGTCGTCGCGAATACTATCGTCGTGCGCACCGCCGAGGATTGTGTCGTTGCCGATACCGGTGCGGACCACGTTGCTGCCGTCTCCAACATCAATATGGTTGTGGCCCCCTAGGTCGTTGACGTGATCCTGGCCCGAGCCGGTGATGATCACATCGTTCCCCTTGCGGACATTGATGTCGTTGTTTCCATCGCCGGCATCGATCATGTTGTTGCCGCCAAAGTCAGTGATCTTGTCATCGCCGTTACCCGACTTGACGTAATCGTCGCCGATATTGGTTTTGATTACGTTGTTGCCGTCGCCCACCGAGACGTAATTGTCCCCGCCGTAGTCGTAAACGCGATCTCGGCCGTCACGCCCCAGGATCGTATCGTTGCCGTAGTAGGTATAGGAAACATTATTGCCGCGCCCCCCATCGAAGTAGACATCATAGTCTCCATGGTCACCGCGGAACCAATCGTCGCCCCCCATGCCCATGGCATAGATCGTACCAGGCACGGTATGCACGCCCAACGAAATCCGGTTATGGAATATTTCCACGCGATCGGTGCCGGCAAGTGTCACCACGCGGAATTCGTCGCGGGCGTTTGTGCCGGAAATGGCAAAGTCATCCCCTTGCCGTTGCGACGTCCCGATGCGAATGCGGCGTGAATAAGATGTATTCAAGCCGGTCTCGTTGCTCACCGCCGTGGCACTGATGGTGTAGGTCCCAGGTTTGTTGTAGATTTTGCTGATCGACAACCCAGAGATGCCTGTAACAACCCGCGGCTTGCTGCCATCGCCCCAATCGACGGTATAAGTGTATTGGCTGTCCGTCACGGTTCTGCCGTAAAGTTTGAGCGAAACGACTCGTCGCTGCCCGACCACCCCATCGTAATCGCCGCGAATCCGCAGCACCGCAGTGTCCTCGCCAAACACGCGTACAAGGTTGGATCGCTTGGCGCCTTCATCATCGACCACCGTCAATCGCACGACGATATTGCTTTTTCCGTTTAAGTCGGCAGCAGTGATGTAGGGTCGTACCCCCTCGGCATCGAAGGTCCCATCGTTGCCGTAATCCCACAGATAGGTCAGCGTATTCGCAGGTTGATCGACATCGTAGCTGCCGCTGCCATCCAGCCGGATCCGATCACGATTGCCCAACACATAAGGCCCCCCGGCATCGGCAACAGGGCGGGTGTTGACGAAGGGAATGACGATAATCACCAAGCTGACAGTGGCATCAGGAGTCGTACCGACAGTCACATCGTCTACGGTGACCGTCACGTTCAAAACCGGATTCGAGTCGCTATCGAGAACCGCGCCGGCTTTCAGAAATAATTCGGCGCCAATGATCTCAAATAGATTCGCGTCCGCTCCGGTGAGCGCGAGTTCGTTGTCACCCAACGTATCATCGGTGACCACAATGTCCGCCACTTTAATGCGGAACGTCGTGTCGATTTTCTCCGGTAGACTGTCGACCGTGTTATCTAACGTGACCAGCGGCGGATCGTTCACGTCGACGATAAAAATGGAAAGCGGCACACTGTCGTCGGGCGTGCTCCCTACCGACGCGTCATCAACGTTGACGACAACGTTTAAAATGGGATTGCTGTCGTGATTTAAGATCGTGCCGGCCTTGAGGAACAGTTCATCACCAATGATCTCGAAGAGATTCGCGTCCGCTCCTGTCAGATAAAGAACATTCACGCCCAGCCCGTCGTCGCTGACGGCGATGTCAGCGACTTTGAGGCGGAACGTCGTATCGGTATTTTCCAGGAGAGTCGTGACCGCATTGCCCAATCCGACAATCGGCGGGTTATTGACTTCAGCCAGTTGAATGGCCAAAGCTGCGGTATCGTCCGGCGTGGCTCCGACAGTGTCATCATCGACATTAACAACGACATCCAAAACAGGATTCGAGCCGATATCAAGAACCGTGCCAGCTTTCAGGAATAGCTCATCGCCGTCGATCTCAAACAGGTCCGCGTCCGCTCCAGTCAGCGAAAGCACGTTCGTTCCCAACGGGTCATCGGTCACGACAATATCGGCCACTTTAACGCGAGACGTTGTATCGGTGTTCTCTGGCAGGATCGTGACCGTGTTTTCCAAGGCGACCATCGGCGGGTCGTTGACATCGTCGTTGACGGTAATCACCATCGCCGCACTGTCATCGGGCGTGCTGCCTACCGTGCCATCGTCGACATTGACCGCGACGTTCAGAACCGGGTTGGTGCCGCTATCAAGAACCGTGCCGGCCTTCAGGAACAATTCATCGCCGATGATCTCGAAAAGATCTGCATCCGCTCCGGTGAGCGTCAACTCGTTGGTTCCCTCTGCATCGTCGGTAATTACGATGTCGGCCACTTTCACGCGGGAGGTGGTATCGGTCCCGTCGAACAAATCAGTGACCCTGTTCTCCAACTCGACCATCGGCGGCGCGTTGTAGAACATCGAATACCCGACAATCGGATCGGCCGTATCAGACGCCCACTCTCCGTTAGGATTCTGCGGAGTCCCATTGGCCAACTCGCCGCTCGCTTCCAAAGAAAACGAGAGATTAAGAATGCTGTCCGCGCTAATAATCGGATTGCCATCTGGATCGACCAAAAAGCCCTTGAGCGGGACCTTCATCTCCAATTCATGCCCATCCGCCGAACGCATTTGGGTGATGATGCTTTCATAAACCGGCCCTTTGTCTTGAACGAGGATGATCTGATCTTTGACGCCTCCTCCTTCCAGCGGGACTTCTTGATAAACCCATTGCGTATAATGCTCGTAAACGCCTGGCCGTACATCCACGAATCCAGGCGTATAGGGACCAACGACATCTTCAGGGAGTTCACCAGTAACGTCGTCGATGTCTCCAGTGAATTCACCCGATGTCTGGTCCAGAAAAGCCTGATACAGCTCTTCCTCGTCAAGTGCGCCGTGACTCAGATAATGCCCCGTATTGAACTCGCCATCATAAAATTCGATCTCGGCGTTCATGTCGTAGCCGGAGGTTGTGGGATAATATCCACCTTGATGCAAAGGGTATCCCGTATTTACATCGTTGTCGACATCGATGGTCACGATCACATAATACCGCCCCGCCTGCCCGCCGCCCGAAGAATCCTGCGTCCGTCCGATTACTCCCTCAGAGCGGAAGTAGAAGTACAGGTTCTCCGCATCATGAGTGACGCGAAACTCTCGTAGATCGACGTCCGGGTGATAGACATAATCAGGCTCATCATTTTCCCCTTTGGGATCGGTGTCATGCTGGTCGTCTTGCCCGTCGGTTCCCCCGACATAGACAAGGTCGTCTTCTTCCCAGTCAGTGAAGTCCCCATCAATGATAATCGGCGGCGCCGCGGAAAGGACCAGTCGATCTTCGAGATTTTCGATCAACAGCGTTCGATTGAAGGGATTTCCTCGCCCGCTAGCTGAAAGTGCGGATGAACGATTCGTTTTAAAGAAATGTCGTGCAGCTTTACTGTTGGCCCGTTTGGTCATTTCCCAATCCCTCTTGGAGACGCCTTAGCGTGTTGCAGATTCCGGTGCTTGGTTTACGTTTCTCAAATGTTTGCGCAAACTGCGCACAACAATCAGCAAATCAAATGACGTGGGAACGATTAATAGTCGCCCACGGAAAGCCAGCGCATCTTACCAATGCTACCGGACCGTTACCCCCGATTCAATCGATTTGTTTGCGATTGAAGCCTTTTCTGACCGCCTGACGCGCTGCAGACACCTGACGCGAGACGCCTCGGACCGGCTCATTCATCCGCATCGGGGCCGCAAACCGATCTAAAGCGTAGCCAACAGCGCGCAATCCCGCTTTAGGAAGAATGCGCTGCCAACGCTGTGCCCTGTCCCCGATTAGTTCCCAGCGGAATCTTTTTCCGGATTAAACAGCCGGAAGGTTTTGTAGCCGCCGCTGACATTCACAACATCATATCCGGCTTGCAACAGCACCCGCGTCGCCAAGTACCCCCGCTGCCCCACTTGGCAATAGGTGGCAATCCGTCGATCAGTTGGCAATTCATCCAGCCGCGATCGCAACTCGTCAATCGAAATGTTCACCGCGTCTGGGAAATGCCCAGCTGCATACTCCTCCGCTGTGCGGACATCCAACAGCAGCGGACGTTCCTCGGGCGACTGCTCCATGAGCGTTGCGACATCAATCTGCGGATGATCGCCGCGCAACAGTCCCGCAGCCACAAAACCCGCCATGTTCACCGGGTCCTTAGCGGAACCGTATTGTGGTGCGTAGGCGAGTTCCACTTCTTCGAGATCAAAAACTGTCATCCCTGCCTGAATCGCGATCGCCAGTACGTCGATGCGTTTATCCACACCCGCGCCGCCGATGCCCTGCGCGCCCAGTATCCGTCCCGATTCGGGATCGAACAGCAACTTGAGCGTCATCTGTTCGGCGCCAGGGTAGTATCCGGCGTGGTTCGCAGGATGAACATAGATCTTCCGAAATGCGATTCCGCTTCGTTGCAGCGACTTTTCCGACGCACCGGTCATGGCTGCCGTCTGATCAAACAATCCCAAGATGGCCGTTCCCTGCGTCCCGCGGTAATGCACCTCCCTGCCAAAGACATTATCAGCGGCAATGCGCCCTTGCCGATTCGCCGGACCGGCCAGTGGGATTTGAGTTGGTTCGCCGGAAACGAAGTCCTGGACCTCAATGGCGTCGCCGACGGCATAGATGTCGGGATCGCTGGTTTGCAGAGAATCGTTCACCTGAATCCCGCCACGCGGACCGACCTCCAAACCAGCGTCGACAGCTAGCTTGTTCTCCGGTCGCACTCCAATCCCCAATGCAACCAGCTGCGCCGGTAGCGCGCGGCCGGATTTGGTATGGACGACAACTCCCGTCTCCGTCGTTTCAAATCGGTCGGCCGATTCTCCCAGCAGCAGTTTGACACCCCGGCGCGTGAGCAGTTCTGCAAGCGGCGTCGACATCTCCTTATCAAACGGCGGCAGCACCTGATCCTGCAATTCGACAATTGTCGTGTCGATGCCAAGTTGCAACAGATTCTCAACCAACTCCAGACCGATAAACCCCGCTCCCACCACGACTGCCTGCTGGATGTTGGTATCAAGCATGGCTTTGATACGGTCGGTGTCCTGAAGATTGCGCAGCGTGAACACACCGGGCGAGTCGATCCCCGGAATCGATGGTCGCAACGGCGCAGCCCCCGGCGCCAGGATCAATTTGTCATAGGCCTCGTCGTAAATCCGCCCCGATTCCAGATCATGAATCCTTACGGTCTTTGCCTGACGGTCAATCGATTCGACGGAGGAACGAACCCGCACATCCAGCCGCATGCGGGCCTCCAACCGCTCAGGCGTCACAACCAACAGTTTCTGCCGATCGACGATAGTCCCGCCCAAGTAATAAGGCAGTCCACAGTTGGCAAAGGAGACGTCGGGGCCCCGTTCCACAAGCACGATCTCGGATTCCTCCGAAAGCCGACGGGCACGGGCAGCCGCTGAAGCGCCTCCAGCTACGCCTCCTACGATAACAATCTTCATGTCGAACGGTCCTCAGTCTCTATATTTCATTCCTTGAAACACGGGCGCACGATATTCGTGCTCCGAAAATTCTTGTCGCGGTATTCTTGCCGTCAACCCCCTCTCGCTGCAAGAGTGCAGAAACAGAGAATAGGAAACATGGCGTGCTCATCAACAAGATCGTGCTGATGAGCGCCTGGCTGCAATTCTCGCTTGCGCGGGAACTCCCAATCAGCACCGGGTTTGTCGCATGGCGTTGGCGGCCGCAAAACAAACTGGCACCAAATCCCGGAACGGTTCAACAGCACGACTGGCCAATCCCAAGACAATTAGCTTCCCCAAGCACCTTTGTTGCACGTAATTTCAGTGCATCCGAATCATGCGGGCGCATTGATTCGTTGTGGAACTCGACCTATCTTGAACGAACTCATTCAACGACTTCCACTCCGAAAATGCAAAAGGTGACCTAAGTGCCTAGCGTCGATCGAATTACGTTGCGACTGATGGTCGCGTGTATGATGGCCTTGGCAGGACAGCTTCTGTTTGTCCCACGTACGGCCCACGCGGCGGAAAATCCACCGACCGGTTTTCAAGTCCCGGTTGGCCAGCGACAATTGTTCCTCGACGATCATGGCATCGCTCAGCAAAACAACTTACGGCGCCAGATGCATCAACCGGAAAAACGCGGAGCAGTGATCCGCAGTCCGCAGCCAAATAAATCCATTCAGACACGCACAGCGCCGGTCTGGGACGAGAAAGCGGGGCTTTACAAGACGTGGGTCATCACCGTTGACGACAATCTGTGGCAAAGCCGAGATGGTCTGAACTGGACGCCCGGACCGAAGACCAACATGCCGATCATGCTAGCGGTTTATGATCCACTTGACCCCGATCCTGCGCGGCGGTTCAAAGCGCCGCTCTTAAACCGCGGTTTCGCCGTCTCGCCCGACGGAATTACCTGGAAACAACTTGATCTCAAGGCGGTCCCCAGTTCTGACGAAGGGAATTTTAGCTTTGATGCCGAAAACGGTCTGTTCATCCATACCGTCAAACGCGGCGGTCCGCACGGCCGCGCGCTTGCGCTGGCTACCAGCAAGGATTTTAAGACCTGGGACGATCACGGTGTCGTGTTCCAGACCGATGAACTGGATCAAAAACGCGGAAAGCAACACATCGCGGATCGGTTGGCCGACGCCACTTTGCAGCAACCGTTATACAACGACCCCAGTTTCTATAATGTCGATGTCTACAACATGGGCGTGTTTCGCTACGAAGGATTGTATATCGGCCTGCCGGCCCTGTATCACGCAGTCGGGCCCGTTCCGAATTATCCCAACACCGACGGCTTTCAATTGATTCAACTGGCATGTAGCCGCGATCTGAAAAACTGGCAACGGCTGGGCAACCGGGAAACGTTCATCGGCCCCTCACACATCGACTCCGGCGCCTATGACCTCACACAACTGCTGCCCCCCTCCGCACCGATTGTTCACGACGATGAATTGTGGTTCTACTACACCGGACTGAAATGGCGCAGCAATTTCCATTACATCGGAACCTACCCCGACGGGCGGACTGAACTGATTCCCGGCCGCGATCGCGATGGAGGCGGAATCTGTTTGGCTGTACTCCGGCGTGATGGTTTTGTCTCACTGGATGCAGGGGACGAAGAAGGCCAGATCGTGACCCAACCCTTTAAATGGTCCGGCAAAAACCTGATGATCAACGCCGACGCTCGCAATGGTCAAGTGCGGGTTGAGGTTTTAAACCCACAAGGCGAAGTCGTCGCTGCCGCGAAAAATGTCGCCGAGGATTCCCCCCGCAAGCAATTGCAATGGATACAGGGCGACCTGGATGCACTGCAGAATCAGACGGTGTCGCTCCGATTCAAACTCCGCAATGCCAGCCTTTTCTCTTACTGGCTGACGGATTAGCATCAGGGGCGTCCGACAAGCGCAGTCTCAAGCAATGGTTGTCGGCAACTCAGCATAGGATTGCTGCTTCATCCACCAGAGGGAAATCCCGCCCCCGCATCATACTGTACATTGAGAATCGAAGATTGACTCTCCAGCCGTTCATTGCCCGCATAAACGGTAACGAACTAAACAAAAGAGGACACCATGAGAAGAATGCTTTCACGCAGTGCCGTTGTTATCGCCATCGTCGGTTTATCCATCCTGCCTGCAACCGCAGCCGATTTTTCACCGGTGACCGTTTTTCAAAACGGCCAGGATGGCTACAAGATATTTCGTATCCCGGCCATCATTAAAGCAGCCAACGGTGATCTCTTGGCATTTTGCGAGGCTCGCGAAGGGGGAGACGCCAGTCAGATTGACTTGGTGTCGAAACGCTCCACCGATGGCGGGGCGACATGGGAAAAACTTCAAGTTGTGCAACACAACAAAGATTTTCGCGATTTGTACAAGGACGATCCCCGGCCGATCACCGTCGGCAATCCCGCCCCGGTTGTCGATCTGCTAGATGAAAAACACCCCGGACGTATCTGGTTGCCGTTTAACGTCGAAAACGATCTCGTGTTTGTGACCTACAGCGACGATCACGGCCAGACTTGGGCACCGCCCCGCAACATCACTGCGGATGTGAAACCGGAAGCATGGGGCTGGTATGCGACCGGTCCAGTCCATTCGATCCAACTACAACATGGCAAACATCGTGGCCGGTTAGTCATCCCCGCGGATCACCGCCTCGGCGACGATGGCGCAGACCGTGGAGGGAACGGCGCGCAGGCTATTCTTAGCGATGATCATGGGAAAACATGGCGACTCGGCGCCATCGACGACACCTACGAGGATGGTTTGAATGCCAATGAGACCACCGTCGTGGAACTGAACGACGGCCGGTTGTATTTCAATACGCGTGATCAAAACGGCAAAGCCCAGGGGACGCGCGGCGGTGCTTATAGCAGCGACGGCGGCGAAACGTTCGATCCTTCAAATGAGACCGCCTACAAATGGTTCGCACCGGAAGCCGCGCTCCTCGATCCCCCCGTCGTCCAATGTGCCTTACTCCGCGGTCTTTCGACCCAACTCGGCGACGAGACGAATTTAATCCTCTTCTCCGGCCCCGATGAAAATGGCCCCTCAGGCAAAGGCCGCAGCGATCTGCGGATTCGCTATTCGACCGACGAAACCGCCACCTGGCACGATGGTCCATTGATCCACACCGGCCCAGCCGCCTACAGCGACATGGTGCGGTTACAGCCAGGCGAATTCGGCGTTTTGTTCGAAGCGGGCGATGCGGGACAAAAACGGTACGATCGGATCGATTTCGTGCGGTTTGATGCCCTGCCCTTTTCGCAGCAATAGTTATCGTTCCACCTCGAAATCGCCCATTGCGAGTCGCGAATCTACGGCAACTTCATGTGGCTTGCGATACCACTCCGGCCCATACTCAGAGCGTTCTAAGCCAGTTCGGATCCCCTTTAATAGCAAGTGATAGCCGCAATCTGGATAAGATTTACTAGCCGCATGTTGGCAGAACGAGGTATCCAAAGGTTAATGGGCATGGTACTCTCATTAGTTAGCTAACGAACCGAAGCTCAAATCCACAGCGGGCATGGAGCGAATGGAGTTGAGTGTTTGGGCGGGAGATGGCCCGCAACCACCGCGAAACAAAACGCTGAAAGCGATCGTTTCGCATCACGAGAACAAAAGCGTCGATCTGATCAAGCGTAGCGTTTCGCTGAACAGAGTGTTCTGGGAGTACATAATGAGCTCGTCACATGTCATAAAAATTGCTTTGGCCGCTTTACTGCTTTTAGTGTGTGATCACACAGCACATGCCCAAAAGCCGCCCCGGCCCCCCGCGCGTGTCGTTGTCGAAAAAGTGGTTGCCAAAGAGATGGCGTCCGGACAATCCTTTGTCGCCACAGTCCTGCCGATCAAGCGCGCCATCGTCGGCAGCGCCGTTGATGGGCGTGTCGTCAAGATTTTGGCGCGCGACGGCCAGCGCGTCACAAAGATGCAGCCGCTGGTTCAACTGCTCACCGAAACAATCGAACTGCAACTGGTGGCCGCCGAAGCTGAGTTGGAATTGCGGCGGCAGGAGTTGTTGGAGTTGGAGAACGGGACGCGGAAACAAGACATCGAGCAAGCGCAAGCCAAAATGCTGGGAGCCAAGGCCAACATGGCCTATACCACCACGCGGCGCAACCGACTTCAAAACCTGCGCGATGCGCGGGCAGCGACACAGGAGTTGATTGAAGAGGCTGAAGCAGCGGCAACGCATGCCGAACAAGATTATTATGAATTCAAGTCCGCGTACGAATTGGCTGTCGAAGGCCCGCGGCCGGAAAAAATTGCGCAAGCCCGCGCGAAAGCCGCTATCCAACAAGCGTTGGTCGACGAACTGAAATTACGCATCAAAAAGCATACGATGATTTCGCGTTTTGATGGATATGTCATCGGTAAAAAAACAGAAGAGGGAGCCTGGGTCTCGTCGGGCGATCCTGTGATGGAATTGGTCGCGCTGGATTATGTCGAAGTGCAGGCGTTTGTGACCGAAAATCACGCCGCCTTTGTAAAACCCGACATGACTGTCCGCGTGGAAATTCCTGCATTACCCGACCGACTCTTTACCGGATTTGTCAGTGCCATTATTCCGCAGGCCGATGCACGGGCCAGAACCGTTCCGATTCGCGTCCGGGTGAAGAACGAAATTACCGAAGCAGGGCCCATATTGAAATGGGGCATGTATGCACGTGTCGAATTACCAACCGGCTCAATGCAACAAGCTGTCATGGTCCCCAAAGACGCATTGGTCCTGGGTGGCCCCAAGCCATTGGTCTATATCGTCGAAGTGGGAAAGGATCAATCCGGCACTGTCAAAGCAGTCCCGGTGGAACTGGGAGTCGCCACAAAGAATTTGATTCAAGTCAAAGGACCGATTCAAGTGGGGGAATCGGTTGTTGTCGAAGGGAACGAACGTCTGCGCCCCGGTCAGAATGTCGTGATTGTCAAGAAGATCCCGTCAACGGCCGCGGCCAAGAACTAACTGAGATACGTTACGGCACAATTTCAACATCTCCGAGAACGGAGAACTGAAAAACAAAACATCCCGCCCCGTGTCTGCATGGGAATTGCTCCTCAACTCGAGCATCGTTCACGATCCATCCGCGGGGATTGAAACCAGTCGCACGCAAATTCGCAGGTTTGATGGTACCCAGTCATGCAGCTCATAGAATCGTTCGTTCGCAATCCCGTCAAAGTGAGTGTCGGCGCGCTCTTGGTCGCCCTCTTCGGTCTGGTAGCCCTGACGCGAATGCCGATGCAACTCACGCCCGAAGTGCAGACGCCCACGATTACCATCGAAACGCTCTGGCCCGGGGCCAGTCCGCAGGAAGTCGAACAGGAAATCGTGTTGGAGCAGGAGGAGCAGCTCAAAAGCGTCGAGGGGATCACGAAAATGACCTCCGAAAGCGCCGACTCCAAGGGAACCATCACGCTCGAATTCCAAGTCGGCATCGACATGGGAGAATCGCTGCTCAAGGTCAATAGCCGCTTGCAACAGGTACGCGAATACCCCGAAGATGCCGACGAACCGGTCATCTCGACCGCGAACTCCTCAGACCGGCCGATTGCCTGGTTTATTCTTAGTTCGCGTGCTCCCTCAAATGAGCAATACGATGCATTCGAAGCCAAGTATCCCGAATTGGTCGAATTGATCGCTCCGGCGCGGCGGGCCAACAACGTCGGGTTGGGAATGCTGCGACTCCGCTTGCTGTCCAAGGAACATCCCGAGCTCAAGGAGTTATTACCGCCGGACGATCTGGATGTGACCAAGATGCGGCGTTTTGCTGAAGATGAAATCGAGGCCCGCTTTGAACGCGTCTCAGGCGTATCGCAATCGAATGTGATTGGCGGACTCGAAGACGAACTGCAAGTCGTCGTCGATCCGGAAAGACTCGCCGCTCGGCAATTGACTCTCACAGACGTTCGTAACGTCCTGCAGGCTCAAAACTCCGATACGTCAGCGGGCGACTTCTGGGAAGGCAAACGACGGTGGGTCGTCCGTGCTCTAGGACAGTTTCGTGATCCCAAACAAGTCGAGGATCAACCGTTGGCCGTTGTGAACGGCGCCCCCGTTTTTGTGCGAGACGTGGCAGAGGTCCAGTTGGGATACAAAAAACCGGACGGTTTGGTGCGGCGGTTCGGCGAATCCAGTATCGCCATCAACTGCCTGCGGGAAACCGGGGCCAATGTGTTGGACGTGATGGATGGTTTACGCGCCGCAGTCGCCGAGGTGGATGAGGACATCCTGAAGCCCCGTGGTCTGCAACTGGTACAAGTCTACGACGAAACGGACTACATCAACTCTTCCATCAATCTCGTGCAACAAAACATCTTCATCGGTGGTGCGCTAACCATGATTGTGTTGATGTTGTTCTTGCATCTCGGGATCCGCACCTTGTTGGCTGTGCCGCTGATTGTGGCCAGCGCCTGGGCCGCCGCCTACATCTCCCCGATATATTTTGTCGTCTGTGTCGCAGTCATCGTCGCCTCGGGATTTTGGTTTGCCCGCGGTGCGTTGGTTGTCGCGTTGGCGATTCCCACCAGTTTGATTGCTTCGTTCCTCGTCATGGGGATCCTCGGACGATCACTCAACGTCATCAGCTTGGCCGGATTGGCATTCGCCGTGGGGATGCTGGTCGATAATGCCGTGGTCGTTCTGGAAAATATCTATCGTCGCCACGATTTGGGCGAAGGTCCATTTGAAGCCGCCGTCCGGGGGACGCAGGAAGTTTTAGGAGCCGTCGCCGCTTCAACTATTACGACAGTCGCCGTGTTCCTCCCGGTTGTGTTTGTGCAAGAAGAAGCTGGCCAGTTGTTCCGCGATATCGCACTGGCAATTAGCGCCGCGGTTGCGTTATCGCTGGTCGTCTCCATGACCGTAATTCCCACCGCCGCATCCCGACTGTTTCACTCTGACGACGAAGACGCGACTCCCCGTAAGCCGTCCGTCTTGCACCGCTTGTTCCACCGATCCGCTGGAAAGAATGGCACGCAACGGAATCAATCCGCACCGGAAACCACGCCCGCCCCGAGTACACGTTTGGGCAAATTCGCACAAATCATCGTTGCCCCTTTGACAATTTTCGGCAACTTATTTGTCTCAGCGATCGTCGGCTTCAACCGTTGGATCCAACGCGGAGTGTTGCGTCGTCTCGCCGTTGTCACGGCACTATTCGGCTTAGCGGTCGGAGTCAGTTGGGCACTCTGGCCTAAAATTGAATACCTGCCAACCGGGAACCGCAACTTGGTCTTCGGGATCGTGCTACCACCGCCGGGGTACAACCTTGACCAGTTGACAAAATTGGGACAGACCGTCGAAACAGAATTGCGGCCCTATTGGGACGTCGACGTCGACAGCCCTGAAGCCCAAGCTCTGGATTACCCTGTCATTAGCGACTTCTTCTTCGTAGCCCGCGGACGGCAAGTCTTCATGGGAATTCGTGCCTACGACGGGCAGCGGGTGGGAGAACTCGTCCCGTTGGTGCAACAGGTCGGATCTAAAATCCCCGGTGCATTCGCCATCGCAAAACAATCAAGCCTGTTCGAACAAGGTCTATCGGCAGGTCGGACGATTGATATCGAAATCACCGGTCCAGACCTGAAGAAACTTGTCGCATTGGGTGGACAGATCTTGGGGCAAGTCTCGCAGATTATGCCCGCAGCCCAAGCACGTCCCGTCCCCAGTCTGGACTTATCCACGCCCGAATTGCACATCGACCCCAAACTCGTCCAAGCAGCCGAAATGGAGGTCAGCAGCCGCGACCTAGGATTTGCAGCCAACTCCTTGATCGACGGTGCTTATGCCGGTGACTACTACTTGGACGGAAAGAAAATCGACTTGTCGATCGTCGGACGAGAGCACTACGCCGATACGACACATGAAATCGAAGCATTGCCCGTGGCGACGCCCAGTGGGCAGCTTGTCCCGCTGTCGTCGTTGGCTCATGTGACCATGTCCAGCGGACCGGAACAAGTCAATCACCGCGAACGGGTCCGGGCGATCACCATCGAAGTCTCGCCCCCGCAGGGGACCGCTCTAGAAGATGCGATGATTCAAATCAAAGAGCGTATCGTCGGTCCGATCATGCAAAGCGGGCAACTGGATGGAGGTTATCAAATCAACCTTGCGGGGACTGCCGATAAACTGAGCAAAATGCAAGACACCTTTTTCGGCCGGTGGACCGGCTGGAACGTAGACAGTCTCACCAGCGTATTTACCAGCCAATTTGTGCTCGTCGTGCTGATCACGTATCTCTTGATGGCGGCATTGTTCGAATCGTGGTTGTATCCCCTGGTGATTATTCTCACCGTGCCGTTGGGTGCTGTGGGAGGCATCTTGGGGCTCAATTTGCTCAACGTCTATCTGGTTGCCACCGGTCAGATCACACAACAATTGGACGTGCTGACCATGCTTGGTTTCGTAATTTTGATCGGTACCGTCGTGAATAATCCGATTCTGATCGTGCACCAATCGTTGAATCATATGCGTGAAGATGGCATGCTCCCCCGCGATGCGATTTTGGAAAGTATTCGCACGCGGATCCGGCCGATCTTTATGACGACGCTCACCACCGTGTTGGGCTTGCTGCCGTTGGTGCTGTTTCCCGGAGCGGGGAGCGAACTTTATCGCGGATTGGGAAGCGTTGTCTTGGGCGGCTTGCTGGTCTCGACCGTCTTTACGTTGGTTTTGGTTCCCACGCTGTTCAGCCTCATGCTCGATGCCAGAACACGGTTTGTGCGGTTGTTTGTTGGGGAACGAATTCCAGAGACAACTTCACCGCCCGAACCGCCACAAACACCCGCCCCGCAACGGGAACTGGTGCACCCAAGTTAATCAGCGACGTTGGGCCACGTTATTTGCGAAAGATGTCGCTGACGGACTTGCCAATTCCCGCCGCAACCAAAATCCAACCGCCGATGAGCGTACCGGCCACCGGCGCAGGTGTGCCCACCACAACGCCGATCACCAACGCCTTTAAGATAGCCTTCCAGAGCGGGTCTTTCGCAAATTGTTTTTGAAAGAACAACGTACCCGCGCCGCCCAGCAGAAACCCTATGACCATGATGATGGGTGTCGCCAATCCCCCCATCAAACTGTTTGACCCAAACAGCAGCCAGTCCAAGCCGAGGACCCACACACCGGTCAGCGGCAACAACATCCGCCGCGGTTCGTTATCGATCAACCAGCGAAACTGACCACCCGGACGCGATGGCTTTGCTGGTTCCAATTTATCAGCGCTAGATTCAGGCACGATGGCAATCCTTCGAGACAGTCTCGTGGGTACCGCTACTTGGAAGCCGCCATTTTGGAGGCAATAAACAGCACCAGGCACGCGCCAATGGTGGACATAATCCATCCCCCGGGGTGCATCGCTGCCCCGTCGCCCCCGCCGAAGATGAGTGTTGAGATAAACCCACCGGTGAAGGACCCCACCACGCCAAGCAGAATTGTCATGATCAGCCCCATACTCTGCGTGCCCGGCATCAAAAAGCGAGCGATGGCGCCGATGATGAGCCCAAACACACACCAACTGATGATTCCAATGATCATGGCAGACTCCAATGCATTCGATGTGATGAAGTAGAAAACGCTACGGCAGTATTCCGCAAGGCCCGGGAAAGGCAGTCTGAATCCAGCATTTGAGACGGGACGATAACCACAACGCTATACGGTGACGTACTCAACGTCAAGCTTTGCCCCGCAACGATAAACATGCTTGAACCGGATGCGGTCGGTTTTTAGTCCGTGTCAGGCATCACGAATAATCGATGCCGGAAGATGGATGCATCTGCGCTTCTGCATGCGCGAGACTAGCGTCAAACTTGTTGGTCAATTCCTGCCTGTCGAACGACGAGCCGATGGCGACGATTTGTGTCCGCGGCGTTCGATCACCCCACGCATCTAATTCCGCGATCTCCGTACGACGTCCGACAATCTGCAGGGCGATCCGCTTATCCGGTGAGTCGGCGGCAAACACGACGCCTTTGCAACGATAAATCGATGCTGGAAGCTCCCTCCGCACCATCTCTCGCAGAGCTTCTAACGAAAATGGCCGGTCGGTCTCGTAGCTCCAAGTATTGAATATGTTGCCAACGGTTCCATGTCCATGAAGGTGTTCCTGGTTTTCGCCTTCACGTTTGTATTGTGCCACAACGTGTGCGGGGTCGAAACGTCCAACCGCAAGCAGAACTTCCAGCGGGACATCGCAACGTGTGGCGTCGATGATCCGTATCCGATGCAAATGGTGATTGATCCACTCCTTGACAACCTCAAGGTGCTCAGCACCAATAAGATCAACCTTGTTCAGCACGACCAAATCCGCGAAACCAATCTGGCGCAACTTGAGCATATTCAGCGCTTCATTGTCACCATCCGCAAAAATCCCCTCGGCATCGACAAGGCACGTGATGCTGTCAAGCCGCAGCAACTTTTCGTACCTCTGATCCAAGAAAGTCATCACAATACCTTCCGGGTCAGCCACGCCGCTCGCTTCCAAGATCACGTAATCGATCGTTTCGGTCCGTGTGAGAAGCTGCTCAAGCGAGTTCACAAGGTCATCGCGAATTTCGCAGCAGACACAGCCGTTGGTGAGGTTGATCGTATTTTCCTCAATGCCGTCTATCAGTTCAGCGTCAATATTGATGGCACCAAAGTCGTTCACAAGCACGCCCACCCGCAGTCCATGCTGACCGTTGAGAATTCGGTTGAGAAGCGTCGTTTTTCCAGCACCGAGGAATCCAGTTAGAAGCGTGACCGGGACCGGATCGCGCCCCGGTATAACGAGAGGTTCGGTTCTAGGGGCCGGAGCAAGAATCGGGGGGGCAAGATGCTCGGTCATGATATTCCTTGTGAAGAAAATAAGGCAAATCACCGACTCAATCGTGATGTGCTCTGGAGCCTGAAGTAATCTATTTGTCGTCGCCCACGTCGATTCCCTTTGCCTTGAGCATCTCGCGCGGGTTCAGCACCACGCCGGGCCACTTCTGAACCGGCTTGCGATAGACATCCGGCGGGTAGTATTTCTTAGGGTCGATTTCTAAATCGCGCACGAATTGCTCTTGCTGCACTTCACGCGGCATCGTTGGCGTTGGCAACTCGATTTCATCAGGCAGTTTTTCACCAGGCTTCAAAAACCAGCGTGGGTCCATGTTCGCCGGAGCAGCTCCATCGGCAACCACTGCTTCCCGCGACCAAATCGCATCTTTGGTGACGTTGATTACCTGGAGATCCAGGCCAAACATAAATAGCCCGTCCCAGTTCGACCGAACCTCCGCCACCGATTCGGCGGCCAGTTGATCGCCTGACCATTCGAAATGGCAGATAGCAGCCATGCGGGGCTGGGCCTGCTTGAACAGGTAACCGGCTGCATAGTACATCGTGTGGAAGATGTCGATCGTATACTCCCAGAGTTCGGCGGGCGACCCAAGCTTCATTGCCGAAAGAGTTGGAACGTCGATCGTGCCTTCCGAAACGAACACGTCTGCTCCCTTGCCGTATTCGGCGGAGAGTTCGTCGGGGCGGCCGTCCCCGGTCCAGACAAACGACAGGCCGGCATCTTCCCAATCAAGTCGATAAGCAGACGCGCCGTCCTTCACATGCGAGCGTGGCCAGTGACGTACCTTCACACCGTCTTTGTCGTAGCAGATTCCGTTTCGTTCCTTCCAGTCAAATTCGGTGACTTCGATCTCCATCCCATCACCGACGGGGCAGGCATGGAAGTTTTCTTCGTGCCAGCGATTCATCTCCCGCATATGTTTGATCATATGCTTGATCCCCAACTCGGGTGTCCTTCCCGAGGGTCCATACACCCGTAGAGGGGTAAATCCGCCCGAAAACGCGCGGAAGGGATACATGTAAGGCAGATCAGCAAAGTGATCTGAGTGGAGATGGCTGATGAAGATGTCGTTGATGAACGGCGCAGGGACTTGCAGCGCAATGGCATTTCCAACGCTGCCGTTGCCCAGATCAAAGAAAAACCGCCGTGGTTGGGACGTCCCGTTTCCCAGTTCGACCAGCATCGAGGTCCCTTTTTGCAGCCGATTCGGCGGCCAGGGCGAGCTTCCCAGGAATGTGATCCGCATCTCGTTTTTGGGCAGCGTTTCTGTGCCGGGGAGGTACATATTGCGGTTTTTAATCGCCGGCCAAGGTTTGTAGTACTCCGGGAGACTGATGCCCCCACCCGGGCGTTTTCCATACGGATTTTTGGATGGAGCATCTGATGGGGAATAGGAAGCTTGCGAATCCGCCGCGTCGGCCTCTGCCAAACCGGGAACGGTTGCCGCGGCAAGCCCGCCCGCAACAATGCCCCCTCCCTTTAGAAAATCGCGGCGGCTTTGCTCACTGGTCTCCTGGTCCTCTGGCTGGGTCTCTTGTTCGCGCATGGGTACAACTTTCCTTGTTGGATTCATCCCGGAGGCTGGCTGCAAGGGGAGAAGACGTATAGTCGACCAACTTGAATGGTTTGCTGTACCCGAGATCTGGCATGAGACATGTCTTTCGCCTCTGCCGGATAGGTGCTGCAAACAAGAAAGTCATCTCCCGTCAAATCGAGATATCGGGATGTTTGCCCAGGCGCGAAGAGATGAAGTCTGTATGGAATGCCAGAAACAGTCCAATTCCGAGCCAAATCCCGTAGAACCCGTCGCTCCCAGAAAGCCAATGACCGGGTAGCCCCCAAGGCCCATCTCAGAACCCAGCATCCCGGACAGTCGTGAATTGACGCACGAAGTAGCCCAGCCCAGCGCAGCAGAGCCGCAACCCAAACGACGATTATTTTTAGCCACAGATCAAACACAGATCAAACACAGATTCGCGTGCGTGAAACCGCAAAGTCCCAAACCGACGGCTTGCCGTCGTGCACGGCGATCCTTGTCGGGCACGGTGGCCGAATGATTTCCGACGTAAAACAACCTGTCGGATCGTTCTGCATCGTTTTTTAAATGGCCACTATGCACCAGATCCTCAAAAAGCCTCGTCACACGAATATGGGGTGCAGCGCGTCACTGCAGAAGCTGGAAATTCCAATAGTCCGGCTATAAGATGATGCAAGCTGCGAGACTTGCGTTGACGGTGGGGCAGCAAGAAGCATGTGATTCGCGGGATGGGCAGCATATTTTGATCGTGAGAGGCAGTGTGCGGCGAAGCGTCTTAGGATTCTTGTTCTGGCACTTGTAAAACGGAGAGACAAATGACACCAGGAGTCAAGTTCACCGTAATCCTTTCGTCAACTCTTCTCTGCGCTGTGTCGCTCTTCCCACCCCGAGTTACAGGAAATTCCACACCCGTTGGTCGTGGCTTCTTGTTTGGGGATCTCTATCGAGCCAATGTCCCTCAAGTCATAAACGTAAATTCTGGAGTCGACGCGTCGATTTCTTACCAAGAGGTCTCTTGTCGCATCGACTTCACGCGACTAATTCTGGAATTGTTGGTTATCGTTTCTGCCACCATTGCCCTTGTGTCGTGGATAACCCCATCTCGAAAGCCAAAGCAAGTCGTTCAATCTGATGACGAATTCCGCCCGTAATGCTTCACAAGTCTCCCGCTCGGCAAGTTTGCTCCGACTCGAAAGCGTAACTGACGCATCGAAACCGCCGCGCTCACAGCTGACTATACGGAATCGAAAACGTATCCCCATCGTTTACGTCGCCCCCTTTGAGGCCGCGCATAAACCAGCGAGCGCGTTGTTCGGATGTGCCGTGGGTGAATGATTCGGGAACGACGTAGCCGCGTGATTGTTTCTGCAAACGGTCATCGCCGATCGCAGTCGCTGCACGTAGGGCTTCTTCGATATCTCCTTCTTCTAAAATCCGCCAGTTCTGTTGCGCATGATGGGCCCAGACGCCAGCATAAAAATCGGCCTGCAATTCCAGCCGCACCGACAATTGGTTGGCTTCCTCTTTGCTGACTTGGCGTTGCCGGTTGTGCACGCGTTCGTTGGTGCCCAATATTTTCTGCACATGATGTCCGACTTCATGAGCGACAACGTAAGCTTGTGCGAAATCGCCCGGCGCGCCCAACTGGCTTTTCATGTCGTCGAAGAAACTCAGATCAATGTACACTTGCTCGTCGAGTGGACAATAAAACGGCCCCGTGGCCGCATTTTGAAAGCCGCAGGCGGAACGGACTGAATCGCGAAACAAAATGAGTTTGGGATCCCGATATTGTTTCCCGTCTTCTCGTAACAGTTCGTCCCACACTTCCTCAGTGTCGGCCAACACCACCGAGACCATTTGCGCCAATTCGTCTTGTGCCGGATCGTTGCGAGCCGGAGCCCCTGGTTGCGCCGGCTGATTTTGTTGCATCTGTTGCAACAGCTGAGCCGGATCGCCCCCCATCACAATCACAATAATCACGATGACGATGCCGATGATCCCGCCACCGGCGACCGCCGGACCGCGAGCGGACCGCCGGTCCTCGACATTGTCGCTTCCCCGTCTACCTTTCCAACGCATCGTATCGTACCCTCATGTCAATCTGGAACTTGGATGTTTGAACAAGGCAACAAGCAGCCCAACTGCGGACGGGCTGGATTCTCAACAAGATGAACGGCCGCCAAGAAAACGGTTAATCGTTGGTTGCGTCCGCGAGTGGCTGGCCATCTCCGGCAACGTTCTCATGATACACATGCACATCGCGTTGTGGAAATGGAATCGAGATGCCGTTGCGGTCGAATTCCTCTTTGACTTGACGGGTCACGTCCCAAAAGACGGTCCAATAATCACCCGCTTTGGTCCAAGGCCGACAAATGAAATTGACCGACGAATCCCCCAACTCGTTGAGCTGAATGACAGCGGGGGGATCCTGAAGGACCAGTTCGTGGTTGTTGACAATCGATTCCAAGATTCCCCGAGACTTCTCCACATCGTCGTCATAGCCGATTCCAAACATCATATCCACGCGCCGCGTGTCGCTGGCCGTTGCATTGGTAATCGTGTCCGTGGCGATCTTGTTGTTGGGGACAATCATCACCTTGTTGTCGAAGGTGCGAATTTTTGTCGAGATCAGATTCATCGAATCGACGATGCCGGTAATCCCTGCCGCTTCGATCACATCACCCACATCAAAAGGACGATACCCCAGGATAATCAACCCGCTGGCAAAATTACTCAACGTCCCCTGCAGCGCCAAACCGATCACAAAAGCCGCACCGCCGATGGCAGCCAGCAACGGCGAAATGTTGATTTCTAATGCCGAAGCGGCGATCACCAAGCCGATCAACAGCACGACTTGTTTGACAAAGGTTCCCAGGAATTTTTTTAATAACTCCGACGAACCCTTGGTACGCGATGATGCCCGCACGACAAGATTGCTAATAATGCTCGCCAAAATATAAAACGCCCCAAGAATGAGCACGAATTTCAATATATTCCAAAACCATCGCTGTCCCCCCTGCTCCGACATCGCCCAACCTTGCAACGCCGCCCAAGTGGTACTGGCATCGGTCACGTCAATTTCCAGACCACCCACCGCTGACACATATTGTCGATACTCTTCATCCTCTCCCCCCTTTAACTCCCAAGCATCGAGCACCACATTGAGTCGATCGATCAATTGTGTCCGCTGTTCCTGCAATTGGGGAAGTTTCTCAACCAATTCCGCCTTCAGATCTTTTCCGTCGGCATCGGCACCCGCGTCCCCCGGCGCTTCCTCCGCGCCCTCTTCGCTCGCTTGGGTTTGCTGTTTTGCGCTAACTTGCAGTTGGCTGGATTCTTCCACCTTTTCCTTGAGCAGTTCGCGCCAACCCGCTGCTTCCACAGCCAATTCTTCGCGTGTCAACGGTTTGACAAGTAACTCCAACTGATCAACGGTAATCTCGACATTGCTCGTCGTAGTCGGTTCTGGTGGTGCGGCAGCTTCTTCTGCGGCTTGAAGTAAGCTCGGCATCCAGGGCAGAACAAGAGCAATGGCCAGAGCCCCCGACCTGCAAAACATCCGTAGACAAAACTTCATCCCAGTTCCCTTTCTTCCTAATTGAAGGATTCACCGCCATCGTGATTACCCGATCCCCAATGGCTCATTGGGGCCACGAGAGCAGCGGCGGATGAATAGATCCACCGCTGATCAAACGCGTGTGGCCCGACTGTACACTCTACCTGTTTAATTGCCAGACATTGATTTCAACTTGTCCATCAACTCCGCCAACTTGGGTTGAATCACATCGCGGACTCCGGGAATCGCTTCGACCTTCTCAATCAGCGCTTTCAATTGAGCGGTCCCCGCAGCGATCATGGGCCCGATCGATGCTTGGGCACTTTCGGGTAACTTGCCGACCATGTCGCCAATCTTGGCGATCGCACCGTCCAGATCGCCTAACTTCGAGACTGCGGCTTCGGCTGATTCCTTGTTTGTGATTCCCTTGAGTGTCTCTTGGGCCGAGCCAAAGAATTCTTTGACCTGTGTTAACAACTCACTCCCACCGTCAACACCTTCTAAAGCGCTCGCCGCCTTTTCGGCGGCCGCCGAAAAGCCTGCACTCAGTTTGTCGCCAGCCTCTTTTGCAAGTTCGCCAGCAGACTCTGAGGCCTCACCCACCGCCTCACCAGCATCTTCAGCTGCTTCTTTGACCGCACCACCGGTTTCTTCAGCGGCATCTGTCACAGCCTCTCCCGCCTTGTCCAGTGCATCCCCGGCTTCTTGCGAGCAACCGAGATTCACAATCGCCAACATCGAACACACAAGCGTGGAAACGACCCAAAGATTTGCCGGACGTGCGATACCACGCTCACTCAGATTTCTCATCGACATCGTTTTCTTCCCCTTGCTGAGTCTGCATGAAACAGACATAGACGTGAAATAGAGACAGCCTTCGTTTCGTTATTCTGCCAATTTCCGCTTGGGCTTCAATCGCATAATCACGTATTTCCCAACGATCCCAGAATTAATCTGGCCGGCCCCAGGACCAATTCGGGCGTCAGAAACCTGCTAAACCATAGGAGTTTCAGCCTATTTCAGCACAATTCCGCCACCTTTCTCTAGACCCACGTAACGACCGATCGTCATAATTGATGTGGGACCATTGCGCACAGTCGGTGGCCTCTCCCTCTTCAGGAAGCGACCAACAGACTGTTTTCTCCAAGTTGACCGAGTTTTTTCGCATGCTTTTTCGCACCTATTGGCTGACGCGGCTTTCGGTAGCTAACTGCCTAACGGCCCTACGTCACCCGCGACTTCTCGACGATTCGACGATCCTGCAGCCGCTACGGCTTGAGGAACGCCGTCTCTTAGACAGCAATCCGGTGATCACTGCCCTTGATGTCACTCCCACGGTTGTCGACGAAGGTGAGACGGTCACTCTCAGCGGAAAATTCCAAGATGCCCCACCCGGCGAGGCCGATCACCACATCCTGATCAATTGGGGAGACGGACAAACCAGTGAACTGACAGGTGACTTTAGCGGATCAACGTCCGGAGCCAACCGCGAATTCACCGCAACCCACATCTACCAGAACGCACCGACCGGCGGCTCTTCGCAAAGTCAATACACAATCACCGTCATCATAACCGACGCAAGTAACGGCAGTGACACTGCACAAACCCACGTCAGCGTCAACAACACGATCCCCACCCTAGCGGATTTGACCATCACCTCGCCCGTGCTGGAGAACGACTTCGCCACCGTCAGCGGACGCGTCGTCGCTGCCGGCATCCGCGACACGCACACCGTCAGCGTCAATTGGGGAGACGGCAGCGCAGCGTCGATCATCCAACTCGCCGCCCGGGAAACCACCTTCACCGCCACGCACCGCTACCTCGACGACAACCCCACCGGCACACCGCAAGACATCTATCCCGTCACCGTCTCCGTCGTAGACAACGAAAACAGCGGCAGCCAACAACAACTCGACGTCACCGTGCAAAACGTCGCTCCACAGATCACCACGCTGGCCACCAAACCGGATGCCGTCGAAGAAGGCTCACCCCTCGTGCTCGACGGCACGTTCAGTGACATTGGTTCCCGCGACACGCACAGCGCCACCATTAACTGGGGCGACGGCACCAGCAGCAGTGTCGCCGCCGGCGGCGGGATCTTCAGCGGCGAGCACACCTACGTTGATTCGGGTGTCTACACCATCTCCGTGACCCTCACCGATGATGATGGCGGCAGTAGTACCTCACAGATCAACGTTATCATCGGCAATTCAATTCCCACACTGACGGACCTCACCATCACTTCACCCGTGCTGGAAAACGGCCTCGCCACCGTCACAGGAAGGGTCGTCGATGCGGGCATCCGCGACACGCACATCGTCAGCGTCAATTGGGGAGACGGTAGCGAAGCGACGATCATCCAACTCGCCGCCCGGGAAACCACCTTCACCGCCACGCACCGTTACCTCGACGACAACCCGACCGGTACGCCACAGGACATCTACCCCGTCACCGTCTCTGTCGTCGACAACGAAAACAGCGGCAGCCAACAGCAACTCGCCGTCACCGTCCAAAACGTCGCACCGCAGATCACCACGCTGGCCACCAAACCGGATGCCGTCGAAGAAGGCTCGCTCCTGGTCCTCGACGGAACGTTCAGTGACGTCGGCAGTCGCGACACACACAGCGTCACCATCAACTGGGGCGATGGCAGGACCAGCAACGTGTTGGCCGGCGGCGGAATCTTCAACGGTGAGCATACCTACGTCGACTCGGGAACCTACACTATCGCCGTCACCCTCACCGACGACGACGGCGGTAGCAGTACGTCGCAAATCAACGTCACCATCGGCAACTCGATCCCCACACTCAACGATCTGACAATCACTTCGCCCATCTTTGAAAACGGCCTCGCCACCGTTACGGGAAGGGTCGTCGATGCGGGCATCCGCGACACGCATACCGTCAGCGTCAATTGGGGCGACGGTAGTGCAGCGTCGATCATCCAACTCGCCGCCGGCGAGACCACTTTCACCGCGACGCACCGCTATCTCGATGATAACCCCACCGGCACGCCACAGGACATCTATCCCGTTACCGTCTCCGTCGTCGACAACGAAAACAGCGGCAGCCAACAACAACTCGACGTTACCGTGCAAAACGTCGCACCGCAGATCACCACGCTGGCCACCAAACCGGATGCCGTCGAAGAAGGCTCACCCCTCGTGCTCGACGGCACGTTCAGTGACATTGGTTCCCGCGACACGCACAGCGCCACCATTAACTGGGGCGACGGCACCAGCAGCAGTGTCGCCGCCGGCGGCGGGATCTTCAGTGGCGAGCACACCTACGTCGACTCGGGAACCTACACTATCGCCGTCACCCTCACCGATGACGATGGCGGTAGCAGTACCTCACAAATCAACGTCACCATCGGCAACGCGATCCCCACGCTGACCGATCTGACGATCACCTCGCCCATCTTCGAGAACGACATCGCCACGGTCACCGGACGCGTCGTCGATGTTGGCATCCGCGACACGCACACCGTCAGCGTCAATTGGGGCGACGGCAGCGCAGCGTCGATCATCCAACTCGCCGCCCGGAAAACCACCTTCACCGCCACGCACCGTTACCTCGACGACAACCCGACCGGCACGCCACAGGACATCTATCCCGTCACGGTCTCTGTCGTCGATAACGAAAACAGCGGCAGCCAACAGCAACTCAACGTCACCGTGCAAAACGTCGCACCGCAGATCACGTCACTCACCACCAAACCGGACGCCGTTGAAGAAGGCTCACCCCTCGCGCTCGACGGCACCTTCAGTGATGTCGGCAGCCGCGATACGCACACCGCCACGATTGACTGGGGCGACGGCACCAGCAGCAACGTATCGGCCGGCGGCGGGATCTTCAGTGGCGAGCACACCTACGTCGATTCGGGAACCTATACCATTGCGGTTACGCTCACCGATGACGATGGCGGTAGCAGTACCTCACAAATCAACGTCACCATCGGCAACGCGATCCCCACACTCAACGATCTGACAATCACTTCGCCCATCTTCGAGAACGGCTTCGCCACCGTTACGGGACGCGTCGTCGATGCGGGCAGCCGCGACACGCATACCGTCAGCGTCAACTGGGGCGACGGCAGCGCTGCGTCGATCATTCAACTCGCCGCCCGGGAAACCACCTTCACCGCCACGCACCGTTACCTCGACGACAACCCGACCGGCACGCCACAGGACATCTATCCCGTCACAGTCTCCGTCGTCGACAACGAAAACAGCGGCAGCCAACAGCAACTCGACGTCACCGTGCAAAACGTCGCTCCACAGATCACCACGCTGGCCACCAAACCGGACGCCGTCGAAGAAGGTTCCCCCCTCGTGCTCGACGGCACGTTCAGTGACATTGGTTCCCGCGACACGCACAGCGCCACCATCGATTGGGGCGACGGCACGACCAGCAACGTCGCTGCCGGCGGCGGAATCTTCAGTGGTGAGCACACCTACGTCGACTCGGGAACCTACACTATCGCCGTCACGCTCACCGACGATGACGGCGGTAGCAGTACCTCGCAAATCGACGTTACCATCGGCAACGCGATCCCCACGCTGACCGATCTGACGATCACCTCGCCCATCTTCGAGAACGACATCGCCACCGTTACGGGACGCGTCGTAGATGCCGGCAGCCGCGACACGCATACCGTCAGCGTCAACTGGGGCGACGGTAGCACAGCGTCACTCATCCAACTCGCCGCCGGGGAGACGACCTTCACCGCCACGCACCGTTACCTCGACGACAACCCGACCGGTACGCCACAGGACATCTACCCCGTCACCGTCTCTGTCGTCGACAACGAAAATAGCGGCAGCCAACAGCAACTCGACGTCACCGTGCAAAACGTCGCGCCGCAGATCACAACACTCACCACCAAACCGGACGCCGTCGAAGAAGGCTCACCTCTGGTGCTGAACGGAACGTTCAACGATGTCGGCAGCCGCGACACACACACCGCCACGATCAACTGGGGCGACGGCACCAGCAGTAACGTGGCCGCTAGCGGCGGGATCTTCAGTGGCGAACATACCTACGTTGATTCGGGTGTCTACACCATCTCCGTCACGCTCACCGACGATGACGGCGGTAGCAGTACCTCGCAAATCGACGTTACGATTGGGAACGCGATTCCTACGCTGGCCGACCTGACGATCAATTCGCCAATATTAGAGAACGGCCTCGCCACCGTCAGCGGGCGCGTCGTCGATGCGGGAAGTTTGGACACGCACATCGTCCGCGTCAATTGGGGCGACGGTAGCGCAGCGTCACTCATCCAACTCGCCGCCGGCGAGACCACCTTCACCGCCACGCACCGTTACCTCGACGACAATCCCACCGGCACACCGCAGGACATCTACCCCGTCACTGTCTCCGTCGTCGACAACGAAAATAGCGGCAGCCAACAACAACTTCCCGTCACCGTGCAGAACGTCGCTCCGATTATCGACAGTGCTGCATTAACAGCGATTCCGGAGGTCGATGCGGAATTCGTGGTATCCGGTAAGTTTTCAGATGCCGGTTCACTGGACGACCATACGCTGACAGTCGACTGGGGTGATGGATCGGCGCCCTCAGTGATTCAGTACACGGGTGGAGCACAAAACTTTATTGCCTCGCATGTGTTTGAGTCCGAAGGAGCCTTTGCGATTACGGCTACGCTGCGGGACGATGATGGTGCGACAGCCGTTTCAAGATTTTCAGCCGATGTCAGCCTGGAAACACAACTGATTGTCACCGAGTTCCCTCAAGCGACGGTGGCGAATGCCCCCAGCGGTGGGTATGTCGCTGGCGTCGTGATTAAGTCGTCTCGCGAAAACATTACGACCACGGTCTCCCCCAATCCGACAACATCAATTCCCTTCGAAGGCAATACCAGCGACCGACCGGTGAAGGCCATGGAAAATCGCGGTTCTCAGGAAGAAGTGGTTGTGATTGAACTGCTGTCTCCTGAGGGAAAGAGGATTCGACACCAGAATCTTCCCAAGACCATTCTGGTGGATCTTCCCGAATATATTCGAAAATTGCCCGACGGTCATTATCGCTTTTACTTCAAGACGCCTGAAGCTCAGCGTCTGATTATGGATGTTCATGTCAGAGGCGGACAAATTATTGATCCGGGAGATTTGTTGAAAACGCAACAACAAAACGTTTCACAAACCCCCACAAATGACGGCGAATTACCGGCGCAGGCGAGTGCCCTGCGAATTGATGCCGCGGATCAAGGCGAATCGACCAGCGCTCACATCGATCATCCTAACTGGGAAGCAACGGTCGACTCGGCGATGTCCAAGTTTCCCGAAAGTTCGTCCCAAGTCCCGTGGTCGGCACGGCGCTCCACTTCAACTTTCTAAGCCAATTGTTTCTGTAAGACTGCCATACCATGTTAAATTGTCCGCACTGCCGAACCACGTTAAAAACGTCGGACTTGGAGTTAGACGCCTGTCCGCATTGCGGCGCCGTATTAGTACCATCCAATAGCGAGTCTTCGCTGGGGACCGATCGAACTATAGCCGATAACCCCGACGAAGCTGCCGATGCGACGACCGCCGAAACTCCCACAGTCGCCGACGTCGATGCGGCCAAGTCTGCGGAAACCGACGAGACTTTCGTGACGAATGTCCTGGACGACGACCAGACATCTGCGAAAACAATTGCGAATACCGAATCATCCGATTCACCGCGTGATACCGAAAGTGATAAAACGATCGTTGTCGATTCCGGCACTTTCGAAGCGCCCTCTGATGGCAACCAAACCATCGCCGATTCCGGTCACATCGCCGCCACGGAACAAACGTTTGTCTCCGACGAATTCGATGCAGATCGCACCATCGCCAATGATCCGGATCAGGGTCCAGGTTCCGATCAAGCCGCTGCGATCGATCGCACTTTTGTGACTGAAGATGTCGACATCACTGCCAACCTGGATCGTTCGATGGCCGACGATTGGTCGATCGCGATCAAGAACGACGATGCTCCCACTACGTCGATCCGGGCCAAGGAACGATTCGAACCTTCTTCCAATTCCTCGTTGGTCATCAAACCCCGCGCCGTGCAGTCCACAACCATCCCCACCGAGACAGACGAAGCGGAATACGAAATTCTCGGCATTCTGGGAAAAGGCGGCATGGGGGTCGTCTATGAAGCACGGCAAACGTCGATCGATCGGTCTGTCGCCGTCAAAATGCTGGGAGAAAAAACAAAGTCCGGTGCGCAAAACCAGCAAAAGTTTCTCGCCGAAGCCGTCGTCACTGGCGAACTGGACCATCCCAACGTTGTACCCATCTACGACGTGGGCGTGAATGATCGTGGCTCCCTGTTCTATTCGATGAAGAAAGTCCAAGGAACTCCTTGGAGCAAGGTCATCAAGGACAACTCGCAGGCCGAGAATCTCGACATCCTGCTGCGTGTTGCTGATGCGGTCGCTTTTGCGCATTCCCGCGGAATCGTACACCGCGACCTCAAGCCCGATAACGTCATGCTGGGAGAATTTGGCGAAGTTTTGGTGATGGACTGGGGTCTGGCGCAACCTACAGAAACCTTCCGCAAAAAAAACACGGTGGCCAATATCAGATCCCTGGGCGGTACTCCGTCCTATATGGCTCCGGAGATGGTGCTCGGTCCGGTGGAGTCCATTGGACCAGCCAGCGATACCTATCTATTGGGCGCGATTCTGTATGAAATTCTGACCGGCAAACCACCTCACACTGCCTCGAACGTCTCGCAGGCATTGGTCTATGCGGGCAAAAACATCGTCAAGCCGCCCGAGGAAACAAACGAACTCACTGAAATTGCCATGCGGGCGATGGCGACCAATCCGGAAGATCGTTATCCCAGCGTGCGGGATTTCCAAAATGACATTCGCGATTACCAATCACATATCGAATCGGTCGCCCTCTCCGGTGTGGCTGAAGAGTATCTAAGAAAATCTCGGGAAACAGATGAGTATGAAGGTTTCTCGCGCGCCTTGTTCGCCTTCGAGGAAGCATCGTCGCTGTGGGAAGGAAACACCTCCGCCAAACGGGGCGCTGCCGCAGCCCGGTTGGAATATGCGCAGACGGCTTTGGAGAAAGCCGACTTCGATTTGTCGGAGTCGCTGCTCGACGCCGATAATCCCGACCATACTGAACTCCTGCAACAAGTCATCACAAAAAAACAAGAGCGTGCCGCTCATAAACGACGATTACGCAGAGCCAAACTACTGGTCCGCGGACTGGTCGCAATCGTTTTGGCCGTGGTCAGCATCGGCCTGCTGCTAGTCATGAAAGCCGAAAAAACCGCCCGCCGCGAACGCGACGTCGCGGAACAACAACGGCAACTCGCGGAATCGGAAACACTCCGCGCCAATGAAGCAGCGGAAAAGGAATCCTTGGCAAGAGTCGTGGCTGAGAAAGCGACCATTTTAGAAAAAGAGGCAACGGCCAAAGCGAAGAAAGCCCTCGCTGCCGAAGAGGCTGCCAGGAAGGCTGCGGTCCTAGCCTGGAAAGCGGAAGAAGAAGCCAAACAAAAGGAAACTGAGGCCAAAGAAAAGGAAACAAAAGCCCGCAAATTGGCCGAAGAGGAACGGCTACGTGCCGACGAAGCGCGTGTCGCCGCCATCGCAGCCAAAGAAGCGGAGGAATACGAAGCCTACATTGCCCGCATCGGTTTGGCGGCCGCTAAGATCGATGAGAATGCTTTTGATTCAGCGCGTGTATTGCTCGAAGATTGCGACCCCAAGTTTCGCCAATGGGAATGGGGCCGGTTGATGTATCTGTGCAGCCAGTCCGAGAAGAGTTTTGATGTGCGGGAACCGGCGAGTTGTTTAGCACTGGCGCCGGATAATCAAACATTTGTTACCGGCGGCCCCAGCGGTACCGCCCGGATATGGAACGCGCAAGATGGAAAGCTTCTGCACGAATGCCGGCACGTGGGCGATGTGATCCACGCGGTCGCGTTTTCTCCCGATGGACGACTGCTGGCCACCGGCGGTGATGATACGAACAGTCTCATCAAGATCTGGGATGCAAAGACCGGACAACCGATCGAACGGCAATTCGGCCCCCCCGCTTCCGAAGACGCCTTTGAAACCGGCCATACGCAAACTGTGACCAGCGTCCAGTTTTCACATGACGGCCGCCGGTTGCTCACCGCATCGCTGGATGGCACAGCACGCTTGTGGGACGTCGAGTCCGGGAAACAGATACAACGTCTTTTCGGTCACAATTGGTGGGTCTGGTCGGCAACCTTTCGTCGCGAACAGGATGCCCAAGGCCAAGCAGTTGATGAAAAACGAATTGTCACGACCGGGCAGGATGGTACAGCCATCGTCTGGTCGGACGAAACCGGTCAATGGACCGATGACACTCAGATCCGACAAGGCATTCCGTTTCGAGGTCACAAAGGCCCCGTGTTTTGCGCCCGCTTCACTCCCGATGGCAAACACGTAGTCTCGGGAGGTTATGACCGCCGCATTTTGATCTGGGAACCCGAAGCGATTGTCGAATTCGATTTCCGCAATCTGGCCGAAGGATTAGCGCCCACTGAAACCACATTTCAAGAATTGACCGGCCACACGGACACCGTGCGGTCGATTCGCTTCTCACAAGACGGATCGTTGATCGTCTCCAGCGGTCGCGATAATACCGTCCGCGTGTGGGACATTGGCTCCGAGAAATTGATCCGGACATTTCGCGGGCACGGCAGTGCGGTCGCGGCGGCCGATTTTTCCGCTGATGGACGCTGGATCCTCTCTGCCGGAGGCGATGGGCAAGCCAAACGTTGGAGTCTGGACGGCGACGACGAAATCCAAACGCTGCAAGGTCGCCGGCTTGCTGGGCATACTAACGCCGTGTTGGGCGCCAGTTTTTCACCCGACGGCCAACAGGTGGTAACCGCCAGTCAGGACCGCTATGCCAAATCATGGTCGGCCGAATCCGGCGACGTCACACGCGCGTTCTTCGAAGGACATCAGTTTCTTTCCTCCTCGGTCGTATTCTTGCCCGACGGACGGCGACTGATCACCAGCGCCATGGATAATACGGCGCGTGTGTGGGATTTGGCTTCGGGAACGGAGGAATTCTCGCTGTTGGGGACGGGGCGCAAAGCGGCTGTGGCCGCCTCGCCTGATGGAGATTGGATTGTGACCGGCAGCGATCAAGCGACCGTAAAGCTATGGGACGCCGCCAACGGAAAACTGGTGCGAGAATTCACCGGTCATGCACATGAAGTCACCGCCGTTGCCATGAGCACGGCCAAGGGAGGATTAGTACTCTCTGGAGATGAAGCTGGCCGCTGCTGGTTATGGGATGCCAGTACTGGAAAGCAAATTCGGAGACTGACCGGAAAACTAGGAGGACATTCCGGACGCATCGTCGCGGCCGCGTTCACCATCGACGGACGCCGCGCATTAACGGCCAGCAACGACCGTACCGTCGCCCAATGGGATGTGGAGACTGGTGAGGAGTTGGTTGACCGCGTTTTAAAACATCCCGCAGCCGTCACGGCAATGGCCCTCGCGCCGGAAGGTGGGTTTGCCTTAACCGGTTGTCTCGACGGTACGGTCCGATATTGGGATATTCAAAGTGGAAAGCTGTTGCACTCGTTCGTAGATGTGGGTGGGAGTGGCGCTGTTTCTGATAACTTGCGGTCGCTGATGGAAGAACGTGCCTGGTCTGTGGCTGATCTAAGCCGGCAAAGTCACGTTCGTGAGGAAGAGATCGACAAACTATTTTCCGGCAAGGCGGTAGTTGAAGCAGCCACGATTGATCAGTTGGCCAAAGCGTTTGATGTTGCAACGACAAAACTACATGAATCGGTCCCGGTTTCGGTGAGCCTTTCCCCGGCTGGGATGGCAGCGGCAACCTATGCGGCCGACGGGAAAGTCCGCGTGTGGGAAGTAGCCTCGGGACGTGAAGTCCTTAATCAAGAGTATCCATTTTTGATTTGGTCGGCGGCGTTTGACCCGCAGGCGCAAGGCTCACGGCTGGCCGTTGTCGGTGGAAATCAGACGCATTTGCTCGAAGCGGCTACCGGACAAGTCGCGATGGCGTTCGGCCCGCACGGAGCGGTCGCCTCCGCGAACTTCTCGCCCGATGGCAATCGCCTAGTGACGGGCAGTTGGGATAGTTCGGCACGTATCTGGGATGCGGTCAACGGACGTGTGCTGGCCAAATTGGAAGGGGCACATGCCGGCGCCATCAATAGTTGTGTTTTCTCGCCCGATGCCGAAGGCCGATTTGTCCTCACCTCCAGCGACGACGGAACTGCTAAACTTTGGGAGATTGTCACCCAACGGCACAAAGTCTCTCCAGACGCCGCTGAAGTCGATGTCCGTATAGGCCGCGTGGTACGCACCTATGCCGGACACACCGCTCGCGTGGGATTTGCAACATTCTCTCCCGACGGACGCTGGGTCCTGACCGCTTCGGACGACAAAACAGCTGCCCTGTATGAAACATCGGCACCCGCAACCTCCGGCGCAGACGAACAGCAAATCCAACCCGCCTGCGTATTACGGGGGCATGAATGGGAAGTCCTCTGCATCGCCGCTTCGGCCGACGGGACACGGGTCATCACCGGCAGCGCCGACAATACAGCCCGTGTCTGGGACCTCGATATCCAAGAGGACGGCAGTATAAAGGCCGCTCCCAGCTTGCTATTGGACGGACATACTTCAAGCGTCACCTGCGTCGCATTTTCGCCGCCGCAGGACAAAAACAACAACGGCCAGTGGGATCCCGGTGAAACCAACGCCGTCCGTGCCATCACTTCCAGTCGGGACAACAGCGTCAAGCTGTGGGACACCACAGTCAATTCCAGCCGTGACCAGGACGACGGGACCGGAGGAATGTTGAATGCGACCGAGATCCTGACCTTGACCGAACATGATCGTACGGTGACATCAGTAGCGTTTTCCAACGACGGCCGCCGCATTCTCTCAGCCAGCCGCGACGGTCGGGCGATTGTTTGGAAATCCGTCGACTGGTCAGCACCGTAAGCAGAACCTGGAGACACCTCTCTCGACATGTGGGGCATCTTGTCACAATTCGGAATGGTCTCGGCCCGCGGCGAATTCAACCGCGCTCAAGCCGCGCTGCGCCGTGTGACAATCGCCGAACGAGACCTGGGCAGTTTCACCGACGAGCAATTACTCCGGGAAAGCTCCTCGCTACGGTATCGCGCCAAGTGCGGAGACGCCTTAGATGCATTACTGCCCCGCGCCTTTGCTCTGGTGCGCGAAACCGCCGGTCGGCAATTGGGCATGCGGCATTACGACGTGCAAATTATCGCGGGAACCTTATTAGCACGCGGATGTTTAGCCGAGATGGCAACCGGCGAAGGCAAGACATTGTCCGCCGCATTACCGTTATACTTGCACGCTTTATCCGGCAACGGCGCGCATTTGGCGACCGCCAACGACTACCTAGCGAATCGCGATGCCGAATGGATGCGGCCGATTTTTGCGGCATTGGGGCTTTCCGTCGGCGTGATTCAATCCGACATGCTCCCCGATCAGCGGCGCGCGGCGTATGCCTGCGATGTCACCTACGGGACAGCTAAGGAGTTCGGCTTTGACTTTTTGCGAGATCGGTTGCTAGGAAGCGAACATGGTCTCCTCAATACCGGATTCCACAATCACGGCGAACACCGCGCCGCACAGTTCGTACAACGCGACTTGAACTACGCGCTGGTCGATGAGGCTGACAGCATTTTGATCGACGAAGCTCGTATCCCCTTGATCATCAGTCAGTTTGAGTCCGCATCATCCGCAAAACTGACCGCAGTCTCAAAATGGGCCGCTGACATCGTCGGCCGTTTAGAACAGACGACAGACTTTGTGCTGGATCCGGAAATCTCGACATTTCGCCTCACCCCCGCCGGTCGAGAATTGATCCGCCGATTTCCCAAACCGTCGACCTTGGCGGGCATCCCAGTCAGCGACCTTTACCACAGCGTCGAACAAGCGATCTTGGTGCACCAGCGATTTCGCCGCGAACAACAATATGTGATTCAAGACGGCGAAGTCGTGATTGTCGATGAATTCAACGGACGTATCGCCAATGGACGCCGCTGGCGCAACGGTTTGCATCAAGCGATCGAGGCCCGTGAAGGTTTGGCAATTTCTCCCGTCTCGTCATCCGCAGCACAACTCACCACGCAGGAGTTATTTCTTCGCTACAACTGTTGGGCCGGCATGTCGGGCACGCTTCTACCCGCCGCAAGGGAAATCAACAGCGTCTATCACCGGCCCACCGTCGCCGTCCCTCTCAACCGTCCCTGCCAGCGGAGCCATTGGCCCGATCAGGTCTTTTTAACGGCCGCCGAGAAATGGACGGCGATCGTCGAAGAGATACGCACCGTCAGCCAGCAAGGCCGTCCCGTCTTGGTCGGAACGCGGTCGATTGAGAAATCAGCACACCTCTCCCAATTACTCGACCAAGCGGGCATCTCGCACCAAGTCCTCAACGCGCTGCACGTTCGTAGCGAAGCCGAACGCATTGCCAGTGCCGGGCAGCAGGGACAAGTCACCGTCGCCACGAACATGGCCGGTCGCGGCACGGACATTGGTTTGGGACCGGGAGCAGCTGAATTAGGCGGTCTGCACGTGATCGGCACGGAATTGCACGAATCTCCACGGATCGATCGCCAACTCAGCGGCCGCGCCGCACGCCAAGGAGATCCTGGAAGTGACCGGATGTTTCTTTCACTGGACGATGAAATCCTCGAAGCAGGTTTTGGAAAGGAACAATCCGCCAAACTGCGAGCAGCTGCCCAGAAGCGCAAAGACACACGCGGCTTAGCCAGTCTCTTTCGATCCGCGCAGCACCAAGTCGAAAAGCGACACGCAGGTCAGCGGCGGCAATTGATTCAGTCCGCACTGCGCCGACAAGACCAGCTTGAACAATTGGGACTCGATCCGTTTTTAGAAGTCGAAGAGGACGCGTCCATCGCGCTTTCTTAAACAGGTTACCCGTGTCGACGGGTTGCTACGTCGAACAGAGACCGCGTCCCCGGAAGGGCGAAGCTCCGTCTGATCCGCATCGGTACACTCAGCATGGTTTGCAAGATCGTAGAGAAAGCAAGCGTCTCGATCAGTTCACATAACCGCCTGGGGTGCCACTGGCGGCTTGTCCGCCAGTGCGATGGAAGAGCATATTCTCCATGCCAATCGACGACAAACAACATGCGTACTGCAAGCCTCCAGCGCGCCGACAAACGTGAACGGAGAAGTCATGTCGAAACGCTGTAGTATTTGCCTACGATCAGTTCACATCGAATAAACCAACCGCGTCTTCGCTCTCCCCATCGAACTCATCATCAAACCACGCTTCCGCTCCATCGTTATCGTCGGGGGCAGGAGGCACAGCGACGGGTTCTGAGATTTCCGGTTCGCAATCTTCCGGCAAGACCTCGGCGAATCGGCTCACCTGCCCGTAAGGGCCGCGGCTGACCACCGGATCGGAATAGGTCTTTTGCAGATCCTCGAGATTATGAATCCGTGATTGCAATCGTTCTTCCGCATCGCAATAAGCGGCTTGCGGCCAGGGGCCTTCGGATAGATAAATCTGATTATGCTCCAGCAAAGTCCCTTCAGCATAGAACAGATTTTTTAGTCCCAGCGCATATTCGACGCGGGCTTTGTAGTGGGCGCTATCTGCTTCGGCAAACCGTCGTTGTGCGTCGAGAACGCGGTCAAGATCGGTGATGTTTTCCTTCTCGAATTTGTCCTGTAACACTTCAAATTCCCGCTTGGCTGCCAAACGTCGATTGAATGTCGTCTTCACCGAGGCCTGTGACCGCTTCACCTCGCCCACGCTATTACTCAAATCGTGGACCACTTCCCGTTCTTGCTCGTGCAAAATTGCTCGGTCGCGGGCCAAGGCCAATTCCGCGTTTTTCACCGCAGCATTCGCACGTCGATGGCCCAACGGCACCGCGAATTCCATCCCCAATTCCCATTCTTGGTAGTCGCCGCTCCCGAGATTTCCCCAGGCATTATTAAACTGGCCGTTGACGCCGGCATGTTGCCCCATCAGGTCCTTACCGAATCCGCGGAACCGGTAGGTCCCCAAGGCATCTAATCGCGGCAGCAGGAATTTGTTCGTGGCTTCCAACTCCAACATCCGGCGTTTGACTTGCCATCGTTGCCGGCGCAATTCGACGCGGCGTGCTAAGGCTTCGGATTTGATCGTCTCCCAATCGAAAATCACTTCCGCTACAGGGGGTTCGTCGATCGGGCGCAGTAGCGTCCCATCCGAGAGTGGCAGCCCCATCAACAGCCGCATCCGCCGCTCAGCGACCTGAATTCCTTCCAGTCCGCGAAACGTACCACCGCGACTGCCGTTGTTGTCCCGCGTCCCTTCGACCAATCTGCCGGAGAGCGCGTCCTGCACCGCCTCTTCAAATCGATAGTATTGTTCTTGAGCCTGCGCTTCGTTTTCTTCTTCACCACCCACGCGTCCGGCAAGATTGAGCGCCTTAACGCGCCGCCATGTTTCTAAAGCGGCGTCGCGGGCAGCGATACGTGAATGCAAATTGCGGTACGAAAAGTAGAGGTCCCAATACGCGTTTTCTACGTTACTGATGAATTTGATCACACTTTCTTCAAAGTCCGCCAGACTGACATCTTCATCAATACGTGCCAGCATCACGCCGTTAAATCGCGATCCGTAGGGCAATCGCGGTAACGTTGCCGTGCTGCCGGTACCGGGAGGAAATTGCGGACCGGCGATGCGGTTGAATTCCACACCGGCTCCCAATAGCAACGGTTGGCGGACATTGGCCTCGATCCGCGTATCCCATGCACTGGGAAATCGGTTGCCCGGAGCGTTGTTCGCGTCGTAACCGGTGATTTGCCGAATGCCTAACTCGGCCCCAGTCACCGCTCGTTTGTCCAATCCATATTGCATAAATGCGGCGTCTTGTTGCAGCATCTGCGTGCCGAATGCGGTGACCGCGTTATTGACGGCCCGGTCATTCTTCTGATGGAAGCCATTGGCATAAAAATTGGGATCAAAGGCGCTCAACGCTCCTTCCACACCAAATCGTGGATCAGTCTCGGTGATGGCTGGATCGTAGGTTGTGGCTACGACTTGTGGGGCATCCAAGACTCGTCCGCCCAGATCCCGCAGTACGCGGGAATTCGAGAGCGCCGTCTTGACGGTTTGTTCCAACGTCAGGTCCGTAAACTCGGCGATGTCAACATCTTCAACGGTCAAGGGTGCCGGCGTGATGGACGCATCGAGATCCGGCCCCTCATCGACAAGTGGTTCTTCGATTTCAGTCGAGGCGATCTGATAATCACTCAAATCAGGCGAGAACGGCACGTAGGAATTCGTGCTGCTACAACCCGTGTACGCCACAGCCATGAAAATCATGGCTGCTAACCAGACCGCTCGTGTTGCAGGTGAACGGGTGTAATACACGGAGGTTATCTCGACTTTTTGGAAATTGAGATCGACAACTTTGCCCCAGCGGCACCGCACCAACGCTCGACCGCCACGACCTAAGACTAAGCGTTAGGCGATCATCCGTGAGCGGACCCTAGACATTGATGTGGACGTACCAATACGAAGTATCGGCAATCCACGCGATCGGCATGACCGGTACTATTGATACAAGCCGGAAATTCCATATTTCCCATTCAATTGCCCCAGTCTGCCATATGAGAGGCACGTGCAGATAGCCTCGCCCAGCGAACAGATCCGCCATCAAGCCGCGCAGACAGCTGTTCGGTAGCGGTTTAGAATGAATCACCGCCCGTACAAAACATCATATCAATTGCCGCCCCTGTTCTTTTTTCCGAGCCTTCGATGCCTCCTTCTCCACTCAGTGATCCGCCGGATGCCGCCGCGGCGGCACTGCGCGAAATCCACGAGTTGATCGCCACGATCGCCCATACCGGGGAAGGCGATGCCACGACCGAGGTGTTTTACGACACCCTGCTAGAGAACTGTGTCCAAGCGACCGCTGCGATTGGCGGGGCGGTCTGGTATCAAGATGTGGACTCCGGCTTCTTTAAGACAGTCCGCGAGCTGAATTTCCCCCCGACGCTGTTCAACGACTTTCAATCTGAAGAAGCGCATGCAGGACAGCTGGCCGAGGTTTGCCGCACGGGCGAACCGCAAGGTCTCCCCTACTCGACGACAGCACCTGATTCAGGCGATGCCCCGCATTCCCCCGATTATCTCCTGTTGCTGTGTCCGGTTCCCGTGGACATAGATTCGAAATGGATCGTTGAACTTGTCCTGCGACGTACAATCTCGCCTTCTGCACAACAAGGACATCTGCGATTTCTCTCCGCCGTCAGCGAGATTGCCGCCGACTTTCATCGACACGCTGAATTGCGAACACTTCGCGGCAACGAGGAGCGTTGGCAAGAACTCTACCGTCTCTCGATCGATGTCCACCAAGGCCTCTCCGTCGACGAAACCGCCTACGCCATCACCAACGGTAGCCGACCATTATTGGAGTGCGACCGTGTGAGCGTGCTCCAACGGCGTGGCGGTCGCTGTCGTCTCCTCAGCGTCTCGGGTGTGGATCAAATCGAAAGCCGCTCACTTTCCGTACGACGGCTAGAGTCACTCGCCGAAGCGGCCATCGCCACCAGAGAACCGCTGTGGTACACCGAAAACGGCGACCCGTTGCCGCCACAAATTGAACGTCCGCTCGAGGACTACCTCAACGAAGCGCACATGCGGCAACTCGCCGTGATCCCGATGTTTCAAGCTCGCGAATCGTCCGAGACCAATACGGCCCCCGCGTTTGCAGCGATTGTTGTCGAATGGAAACGAGCACACGACTTAGACGACGTCGCTCGCAAGCGATCGCTCCGCGTGGCCCACGTCTGCGAATCAGCATTGGCACGGGCACTAATGCTGCGCGGGTTGCCATTCTCCGGTTGGTTACTGCGACGACGGAAAACGACTCTAGCGACACCACGGCGCTGGTTCAAAAGACTCTTTTTCGCCGCAATATTAATCACCGGATTGACGTTGCTGGGCATGCTCCCCCGGCCCTTTACGGTTTCCGGATTGGGTGAACTTCAACCGCGAAATGAGCAGCGTATCTTTGCCGTCTCCGATGGCGAAGTCGAAAAACTGCATGTCCAACATGGAGATGATTGCGCTGTCGGTGAATTGTTAGTCACCATGACTAACTCGCAACTCGATTTCGATCTCAAACAGGTCGGCGGCGAATTACAGACCACGCGCACGCGCCTCACATCCGTCCGCGCCGCCTATTTGGGCATTGACCGTTCGCTGACGCAATCCAACCAGCGGTACGAAGAACTCACGGCCGAAGAACAAGAACTCCAAGAGAAAATCGATAGCCTCAACAAGCAGTACCAGATCCTGTTGGATCAAAAACAGCGGTTAGAAATCCGCAGCCCGCTCGACGGACGCGTACTGACCTGGGACGCCGAACAATTACTGCAAGCACGACCGGTCCGTCAGGGCCAAGCACTTTTGACGGTCGCCAACCTCAACGGTCCGTGGCGCGTTGAATTGCACGTTTCTGAAGAAGACGTGGGCTATCTGATCGCCGCTCAAGATGAACTCGGTGCGGAATTGCCGGTGAGCTTTCTGCTCGAATCGGACCCCAGCGTCACCTATACCGGAAGACTCGAAACCACCAGTCTCTCGACCAGCTTCGACGAATGGGACGCAGCCGGTATGGCAGTCACCATCGTCATCGACGAAGGTCAACAAATCCCCCTCCGCCCCGGCGCCCGTGTCCGCGCCAAAATCGCGGGAGGGGAACGCTCACTCGCGTTTGTTTGCCTACACGATTTGTATGCCGCTGTGCAGCGCTGGTTGTTGTTTTAAGGTGCCAAGTGACATGAGAATCATGGACCTGAATAAAACGATGCGAATTTTCATAATCCTGACAGCCGGTGTATTGCTGACGGCGCAGTCCTTACCGGCGGATGAACCACAGACCATTGTGATTGATTCCGTGCTGGTCACCGTGCTAGAAAAAGCTGACGTACCGGCGCGAGAAGCGGGGTTGCTGGCAAAGCTCAATATTCGTGAAGGGGATCTGGTTCGTGCAGGCCAGATTCTGGGTGGGCTGGATGATAAGGTTCCTCAACTCGAGCGGGACCGCGTGAACGCTGAACTCGATTTGGCCAAGCAGCGTTCCACAAACGATGTGCGGATTCGTTTTTCTGAAAAGGCCGAAGCCGTGACGCGCGCAGAATTAAAACGGGCTCAGGAGTCGGTCGACAAATTCAGCAAAGCGATTTCGCAGACCGAAATGGACCGCCTACGGCTTTCCACCGAGAAATCGACACTGGAAGTGGAGCAAGCGCGGCGCGAGCAACGGGAGGCGGAATTGGAAACGCGGGTGAAAGAACAAGAATTGCGCCTCGCCGATGAAGCCGTGCACCGACGTACAATCAGCGCCCCAATTTCCGGCATTGTCGTGCAAGTCAGCAAAAGCCCCGGCGAGTGGGTCGAACCAGGAGAAACTGTGCTGCGCATCCTTCGCGTCGATCTACTCCGCGCCGAAGGATTCGCCGATGCGCGTCTCATGCAACGCCGCCAAGCCGGCCAACCTGTCACTTTGACGATTGATCAACCAGGCGAAAAATCGCAAACGTACTCCGGCAAATTGGTATTCGTCAGCCCCGAGGTGAATCGCTTCAACGGACAAGTCCGCGTTTGGGCCGAAATCGAAAACCCCAGCTTGACGTTGCGTCCCGGGTTGACCGCCACAATGACCGTGACGTCCAAGCCCCACAAAGACAACGAGCCACCGGGGGAATAAACGTCATGATTTCCCTCACGCCCGTTCAACCACTTCGGCAGGCAACACCCCGCGCCATGCCATTGCGTCTGCGCGATGACTTGATCATTCAACAAGTGGGCACCGACTCCGCCACACGGTGGGTGGTCAAAGATCCCATCTCCTTGCGTTACTTTCATTTTCGCCGCGAAGAGTTTTTTGTCCTGCAACGGTTGGATGGAACACGCTCCTTGGAAGATATTCGGCGGGAGTTTATACGGGAATTCCCAGCTGAGAATTTGACAACAATGCGGTTGCAGACCTTCATGGCCTATCTGCACGAGAACAGCTTGATCATCACCGATGCCGAAGGCGAAGGGCAGCGGATGCTGGTTCGACGGCGACGGGCACGAGCGAGCGGCGCGCGGGCCGCCATGACCAACCTGTTGGCGATCCGTTTTCCTGGATTTGATCCAACGCGTTTGTTGGACTGGCTGTCACCGCGTTGCCGGTGGATGTTTACGCGCACGTTTGTCGCCGCTTGCCTCCTGGTGATCATAGCAGCGGCGCTGCTATTGGCGGTCCAGGCCCGCACTTTCCTCGTGCGCCTGCCTGATTTTCACGCGTTTTTCACCGTGATAAATCTCGTCTATCTGATGGCGGCGGTGGCCGGTGCGAAAGTCCTGCATGAATTGGCCCACGCTTTAACCTGCCGCCATTTTGGAGCGCAGTGCCATGAAATGGGATTCATGCTGTTGGTCTTCACCCCCTGCCTGTACTGCAACGTCACCGATTCCTGGATGCTCCGCCATCGCCGCGAACGGATTCTCATTAGCGCCGCGGGCATGTTCGTCGAAGTGGTTTTGGCCGCCCTTTGTGTATTCGGCTGGTGGTTCAGCCACCCCGGTCTGTTCAACTCCTTGTGCCTGAATCAATTGGTGGTCTGCTCGGTGGCCACGTTGCTATTCAACGGAAATCCGCTGTTGCGTTACGACGGTTACTATATTTTGTCCGATCTCGTGAATGTCCCCAATTTGCAGCAGCGCGCAACGGAGGCGCTCCGTGCAGTACTGGCAAAGTTTTTTCTCGGCGTGAAGTTGCCCCGGACTGAGTTCGGACAGCGGTCCCATACCGGCTGGCTAGCTGCTTACGCCATCGCCTCCATGCTTTACAAGCTGTTCATTCTCGCCGCGATTTTGTGGTTCTATTACAAATTGCTTGAGCCATACCAACTACAGGTCTTCCCTCAAATCCTCGGCGGATTAACGATTGCAACCGCATTCTTGCTTCCCTTATGGCGCTCGATGCGATTCTTCGGCGGACTGGCGAGCGGCGGACATGTGCACTGGTTTCGGTTCTTGTTTCGAACAATAGTTGTCGCCGCAATCTTAGGCGTGATCATTTTCGTTCCACTCCCCAGAACGGTTTCGGCACCGGCGGTTCTCGAATCCCAAGATGCACGGCGAGTGTATGTCACCGTCCCGGGGGAATTGAAGTCGATAGTTGCCGAAGGAACCGTCGTGCGGCAAGAGGATGTGTTGGCGGAATTGGAAAGCCCCCTATTGCGGCGGGATGTCGCTGAATCGCAAGGCTTGCTAAATCAAGAGCAACGCCATCTCGACAATTTGCGGAAACGACGCATTCAAGAACCGGATGTCGAATTGCAAATTCCCGCTGTCATCGAACGGATCAAGGATTTGCAGGACCAATTGCAGCAGCGGCTCACCGATCTGCAGGCACTTTCGATCATCGCCCCACGCAACGGCACGGTCATCGCCGTGCCCAACGACCAATCGCAGGCTGCGGAAGGCGAATTGATGGCCTGGTCAGGCAGTCTGCACGATGCCAAGAACCGGGGATGTTTTCTCGAATCGGGAACTCAACTCTGTCTCATCGGTGATCCCGATCAAGGTGAAGCGATGTTGCTCATCGATCGTAACGATATTCCGTTGGTGCAGCCTGGCCAAAGCGTGAAGTTGTATTTCGGCGCGCTTCAGAACCATTTGATGACTGGCAAGATCGTTGAAGTGGCCGAAGCAGACACCGACGTGCTGCCTCCCATGTTGGCCAAACAGGTGCAGATTCCGGTGCGTGATCAAACCGACAATGGAGCGCGGCCGATGGAGACGGTTTATTTGGCTCGCGTCAAGTTTGAAGACCAGCCGCAACGGATCATTTCCGGCAGTTCGGGCGCAGCCCGCATTCGCGTCGCCCCACGTTCGCTTGCGCTGCGACTGGCCGATTATGTGACGCGCACGTTTCGCATGGAATTCTAAGCTAATTCCCACCGGCGAATCAGCGACAACATTCGTATGCCTTGCCGACGGTCCGGCAATGCCACTCGAACGGGACGCAGCGACCGGGACGATAATGGCCCAGATAGTATTCGCAGTCGTGGGGTGGTTCGATCAACATCTTCAGCGGCAATAATCCGATGGAAGCGTAATAATGTCCGGCAGAGACCCACGGCTGCCAACATCCAAACGTATTGCCATACCGCTCCGCATTGACTTCCTCGAAGTACAGCGGGTTGTAACAAAACGCCGGCGCCTCCCATTGGTAATTCATCAGGCCCCACAGTCGCACCTGTTCGATCGGCACCAAGTGATCCCCATTGGCGGCGAAGTATTCACTCGCGCTATCCGGCGCCATCATCAACGCGCGCCCTTGTTCATCGCGTGATTTGGGGAGAATGTTCACGCTCAATGCGGTGATCGGTACAAAACCGACATCTTCCTGAACGGGCGTCGGCGTCAGTACATCTTCGGGGAATTGCGAGACGAATCCAAAACCGTCCTCTGCGGGAATGCTTTCCACCGCGGGAGTGCTCAGGTCATCAGCACGCGCGCAGTGCGTCTGCGTGCCGATCCCAGTCACTCCGACCAACAGGCCGAGAATAGCAGGGAACCACCGTATCTCAAATGGTTTAATGCATGACATACCTGGCGACCTCCTTGTCTGGTGGAATGACATGTTTCTTTTTCGACGTGTCTCGCTGCCGAGCTACAACCGTTCAACGTCCGTTGCCATCGATCCTCCAGTGATTCTGAGGACAATCGCGCAAATCCGCAAAATCGCTGTAGCTTTCTTGTGAGACAGACGCGGTTGCCTCACCAGCCAAAATAAGACACGAGGAGTCGCGGCTGTGCCTTCCAGGCCGCCGGATGCATTCCAGAATTCGGCCGCCGTCGTGTCTTAGGAAAGCAACGCGTGAACCGGCTCATGTTCTTCCACACCGGTCAGGCGGAAATTGAGGCCTTGCGAGCGAAACGTCAGGCGCGAGTGATCCAGCCCCAAACAGCGTAGGATCGTGGCTTGAACATCGTGCACATGCACCGGATTCTCCTGGGCATGAAACCCAAGCTCATCGGTGCGACCGTAGGCGATTCCCGGCTTGATGCCCCCGCCGGCAAACCACATCGTAAAGGCCTGTGGATGATGGTCGCGCCCCATACTGCGGCCCAGCGCCGCGCTGGCTTCGACCATGGGCGTCCGCCCGAACTCTCCGCCCCAAACCACGAGCGTATCATCCAGCATCCCGCGGCGTTTCAAATCCACAATCAATGCCGCACAGGCTTGGTCGGTTTTGGCGCACTGGCTACGGACGCCCCCTTCGACATTGCTGTGATGATCCCAACCGGCGTGATAGATCTGCACAAACCGCACACCCCGCTCCGCAAGCCGCCGCGCGAGTAAGCAATTATTGGCGAAGACCGCCGAGGGCTCTCCCGGTTGCGCACCGTAGAGATCCAGCGTCTCCTGTCCCTCTTGAGAAAACTCCATCAATTCGGGAGCACGGGACTGCATACGGTAGGCCATTTCATAGGCATTGATGCGGGTTTCGATTTCGGGATCGCCAATGGCGCTATATTGGTTCGCATTCAACGACCGAATCAAGTCCAACGATTCGCGCTGCGCACGGGCATCGTATCCCGCTGGGTTGGCGACATGCAAAATCGGATCTCCTTGGCTGCGGAACGGGACTCCTTGATGCACCGACGGCAAAAATCCACTGCTCCACATCGCCGCTCCGCCACTCAGGCTGCCCCCACTTTTGAGCACAACGAACGACGGCAGATCATTCGCCTCGCTGCCCAATCCATAACTCAGCCATGCCCCCATCCCTGGTCGCCCCGGAACGCCGCTGCCTGTATTCACAAACAATTGCGCGGGTGAATGATTAAACAAGTCCGTATGCACGGAACGCACGATGGCAAGCTCATCCACCACCTGGGCCAAGTGCGGCATCACATCAGCAATCTCCGCCCCGCATTTCCCATGCTTAGAAAAAGAAAACCGCGGCCCCAGCACCGCTGCGTCAGGCTGGATGAAGGCGTACCGTTGTCCTTGGATCACCGACGGCGGGATCGGCTTGCCTTCCAGTTCCGCCAATTTTGGTTTGTAGTCGAACAGGTCCAACTGGCTCGGCGCGCCTGCCATAAACAAGAAGATCACCCGCTTGGCCGTAGCAGGAAAATGTGTAGCGCGCGGCGCAAACGGACTCGCCGATTCACCCGCCGCCGCTGAGGAGGGGACTAATCCCTCGGCCAGTAGCGACGCCAAAGCAATTTTCCCCACGCCGACTCCGCAATCGTGAAAGAAATGCCGCCGCGTCTGTTGTTGAAGTTGAATTGGATTCATGATGTCGTTCGTTGGTTGCATTATGGTTTTGTAATCACTTCATCCAGGTTCATCAGCGCTCGGGCCGCCATCGCCCAGGCTGCTTGCTGAGGAGTCGCCTCTTCGTTCCCCGCGATTTCAGCAGTATTCAATTCGCCTGTTTCTAACCGTGCTAGTTGCGCCCGTTGATATTTGACGACTGCATCGATCTCTTCGACTTCGACGGGCCGCGTCAATAACTGTCGCAGCAACAGACCCGCCCTTACCTTTGGGGAAGATGCCCGATCCATGATCCGTTTCGCGAGCGCCCGAGACATTTCGAGATACATTTCATCGTTCAACAACGTTAGCGCTTGTAGCGGAGTGTTGCTGCGATTGCGACGGGCGATGCAGGTCTCTCCAGTCGGCGCATCAAAGACCGTGAAGGCCGCAAAGGGAGCCGTCCGTTTACTAAACGTGTACAGTGATCGTCGGTAACGGTCCTCACCGGTCGAAACCGGCCAACTCGCACCTCCGTATGCCAATGCGCTCACGCTGTCAGGCTGCGGCGGATAGACGCTACGACCGTAGAGTTTGGGGGACAATAAACCGCTGATGCGGAGCATGATGTCACGAACGGTCTCCGCATTCACACGCTGCCGCGGTCCGCGGGCTAACAACGCGTTGTGCGGGTCGCGCTCGAGTAATTCGGGGGTAAACTGGCTCCGCTGACGATAGGTCGCGCTCGTCACAATCAGCCGGTGCAGCTTTTTCAGCGACCAACCCTGTTCAACGAATTCTGTCGCCAACCAGTCCAGCAATTCGGGATGTGTCGGGGGATCTCCCTGGGTGCCGAAGTCGCTACTGGTTTTTACTAGTCCCGTTCCGAAAAACGCCTGCCAGGCGCGATTGACCGTCACCCGTCCGATCAATGGATTATCGCGGCTAACCAACCAACGGGCGAGTGACAACCGGTCGGACGGTCCATGAGTTCCGTCGGTTGTGGTGAGCAGAAATTCGGGAATCCCCGGCGTAACCGCTTCTTTGGGGCTGAGGAATTCACCACGATGGTGCCGGTGGGTGGGACGAGGATTGTCGTGCGGACGTTCCTGCATCACCAACGTCGTGGGATAAGCCGGTAACTTTTCACGCAATTCATCGATCGGTTTACGGGCCTCAGCCAACTCCGGTGCGCTGAGCGAATAATGCCGCTTGATCCTCGCTAAATCTTCGTCCGACCATTGATCTGCCCCTGCGGTCAAAAGTTTTTCCATGGCGACTGGCATTTGCTTGGCAGCTATCTGCCTATCCGCAGCACCGGCCGAAAATCGAAACCGCCCCAGACTAGCGGCGTAGTGCCGCTCGAATAACATCATAACTTGCAGTTCGCCCACCTGCGTGATCGGTTGGGACAGATTCAACACGAGTTGATGCGGCTCCCCTTCCCGCTGTGAGGTTGACCATCCGGTCGACCCGTCGCCGTCGTACACATTCTCAGCGTTGGCATTCACGCTATCGACTTTACTGGCGAAGGCAAGCTTTCCATAACTCTGCGACGCAGCGACGAATTCAACCGCCGCACCACCGAACTTGGCGGACAGTTCGCTGAGGAAAAAGTCCCCCTTGCGGCCTTCGTAATAAGCCCGTCCCGGACCTCCGGCGGGCAGTCGATCATCGGGCAGCACTTCCAAGCGAAGCGCCGTAACGGGCAGCGCCGCCTCGTCGATTTGAAAAGTGAGGTGAAAGACATCTCGTTTCGTAATGTCGCCACTTGAAAAAATCGAATGATCATCAAGCCGTTCCAGCTTGGGGAGGTTCGACTTGAATTGCACAGGTCGCAAAACCGTCCAGTCGACCGCTTCCGACTGTGCCTTCTGCAACCATTCCTCAAACTTGACCTTAAAGCGTTGCCTAGATAGCTCCACGTCAGGTTTCGCTTTGGGTTTCTCGTCAGGTTCTGCTTCAGGTTCCGCGTCGGATTCCGGTTTAGGTTTTGCATCAGGTTTTGCGTCAGGTTTTGCTTCAGGTTTCGCGTCAGGTTTCGCGTCAGGTTTCGCGTCAGGTTTCGCGTCAGGTTTCGCGTCAGGTTTCGCGTCAGGTTTCGCGTCAGGTTTCGCGTCAGGTTCCGCGGCGGGTTCCGCATTAGGATCTGCTTCAGGGTCCTCGTCAGGTTTCTCCTCATCGGTGATCGGAAACTGGTTTGGCAAATCCGCTTCCAGAGCCGCAATTTGTAATTCCAATTCCTCGCGGCGTTGTTGAACATCCGGCGTTTTTAGAATCAAATCCGGCTCATCCGCATTGTCCAACAATGCCATAAAACGATAGTAGTCGGTGTGTGTGATCGGGTCATACTTATGGGTATGGCATTGGGCGCAGCCTGTGGTTAGCCCCAACCACACCGTCCCGGTCGTCGCAACGCGATCCACCATTGCATAAAAACGATATTCCAACGGATCGATGCCCCCCTCTTCGTTGAGCATCGTATTGCGGTGAAACCCCGTCGCGATGATCTGATCCGTCCTCGCCCCCGGCAGCATGTCGCCGGCGAGTTGTTCAATGGTGAATTGATCAAACGGCATGTCGGCATTGAGCGCGCGAATCACCCAATCGCGATACGGCCAAATGGAGCGGTCGCGATCCTTTTCATATCCATTCGTGTCGGCGTACCGCGCCAAGTCCAGCCAGTCCCGCGCCCACCGCTCCCCATAATGCGGCGATTCCAGCAACTGATCCACCAGTTTTTCGTAGGCCGCCGGATCTTCGTTGGTCGCAAACGCGTCCGCTTCCTCCGGTGTCGGCGGCAAACCGATCAAGTCCAAATAGACCCGGCGAACCAGCGCATAACGATCCGCTTTGCGAGTCGGACTTAAGCCTTCAGCTTCGAGTCGGGCCAATACGAAATTGTCGATCGGATTGCGGGGCCACCTCGCATCCTCAACCGAAGGAACCGGCGGCCGTTTTGGCGGGACAAAAGCCCAGTGTTCGTCGTATTCAGCCCCCTGACTGATCCAGCGGCGAAACAATTCTTTTTGTTCGTCGCTCAACGTGTCATTAGACTGCGGCGGCGGCATGCGCAGATCAGGATCATCCGATTCGATCCGCGCGATCAATTCGCTTTCATCCAGTTTTCCGGGAACAATCGCCCCCAACTCTAAGGTCGCCTTGCGGTCATCGAATCGCAAATCCGCCTCACGATGCTCCTCATCCGGACCATGGCAGGCGTAACATTTGGCCGCAAACATCGGAAGTATGTCGCGGTTATAATCGACCGGACTGTCGGCCGCTTGGACTGCCGGTGTTGCCACCAAGGCTAGCGCCAAAATGGCCCACAAGGTGATTTTATTAATACCACTTGCTTTGACAAACATTTTCTTCCGCCACTCCATACCATGACACACTGCATTCCCCGATAACATTCAGTACGATTTTCGTCAGCAGAATCGTAGTTTTTTATCGGGATTTCCATGAGAGCGCGTTCCCAGAGAACCGTCCACTTATTGTACGAAGTCCCGGCGGCATTTATCACCCTTTGCGCCATGGCCCCGGTGGACGAATTCTCCCAAGATTTACATAAATGGGACGCTTCGCCCAGGAATTCTTTGGGCAAGCGTAGAGCGAATCAAGCCCCGACAATCCAACCGTTCGCCCCGTCACAGCAATTCATGAATCGGTTTGCCCGTGCCAACAATACTCACCGGGCGGCCGGCGGCGTCTTCGAAATGGGTGCCGAGCGGAATCCCCATGGTTTTATAAATCGTCGCCAGCACATCCAGCGGAATCACCTGCCGCTCCCGCACGCCACCGCCATGCTTTTCACTCGCGCCAACGACCTGTCCCCCCTGCAAACCGCCGCCGCCCAATAAAACGGTAAAACAGTTGGACCAATGGTCGCGGCCCGCATGCCCGTTCATCAACGGCGTTCGCCCGAATTCACCCGCACAATAAATCAGCACATCGTCCAGCATCCCTCGTTCATCAAGGTCCTCGACCAGCGTGCCGAGTGCACGATCCAGGGGAGGGAGATGTTCTTCGAGCCCCGGCTCGATATTGTCGTGATGATCCCAATAGCCAGTATTGATCGTCACACAACGGCTGCCCGCTTCGACCAACCGCCGTGCGAGCAACGCGCTTTGGCCGTATTGATGCCGGCCATAACGTTCCCGCAACTCCGGCGATTCGGAAGCCAGATCAAACGCTTGGCGGACGCGATCTCCGGAAACCATATCCAGTGCCTGAGCTTTGAATGTATCGAGTCCCTCCAGCACTCCGGAACCGTCAATGTCGCGCCGCAATGTATCGAATGTTGATAACAGTTTTTTCCGCGATTCAATACTTTTCAATTCCAAACCATCGGGCAAAGCGAGATTCGGAACCTTGAAGTCCTTCGCATTGGGATTGGCACCGACCTCGAACGGGTTATACGCTTTGCCGAGATAGACGGCTCCCTGATAGCCAAACGCCTCCGATTTCGGCACGGTGACATAAGTCGGCAGTTGCGGTGTCCGCGCAGGGCAGGTGCGGGCAATCACTGAACCAAACGAGGGATGTTGCGCCGCATTTCGCGCAAGCGTCGGCCCAAAATAACCGGTTTGCATCCAATGCGCGGACGGAGCATGAATTCCGTTCTCATGATGCACCGACCGGATTAAAGAGAGTCGGTCCATCACCTTGGCGTGCTGCGGGAATCGTTCGCAGACCGAAATCCCCTGTGCGGAGGTCGCAATCGGCTCGTACATCCCCCGATACTCCGCCGGCGCATCGGGCTTCATATCATACGTATCTTGCTGACTCATCCCGCCATGCGTCCAGAAGACGATCAATGATTTTGCATTGGACGATTCTCCTTGATCAGCCGCGCGCCCTTGCGCACGAAACAGATCCGTCAGCCCCAACCCCAAAAGCGGCGCGCCAATTTGCAGAAATGTACGGCGGGGAATTCCGTCGCAGCATCGATAGGATGAACCGGAGACTTTCAGCATTGCATCAATCTCATCTTTGAGACGTTAATGATTGAACATAAACTCGCCCGTCGCCAACAGCGACCACAACAGCGTTCGATATGCTTCCCCGCGATCCTCGGTAGCCTCCAGAAAATCCACCGCGGCAACCAACTCTTCGCCGCGCGGTGGGCGGGCAAAGGTGCGGAGAAATATCTCTTGGACGTTCTCGCGATGAGATGCGTCGCTCGCAGCCAACTGGGCGGCATAGCCGGTTTCGGCCGTCAGCTTTCGTTGGATCTCGGCTGAATTGACAATTTCCAAGGCTTGTGCCAGTGCCGGTTCGTCGGAACGCTCGCATTCACACGCCGAGGTCCGCCCCGGGCGGCCGAAGACGTCCAAGAAATTCAGCGGCACGTTTTCGTCCGGTAAATCGATAGCTCGTGTTCCGAGCGGAAACTTGCCGGGCGTTCCCACAAAAACCGTCGGCACGTCGAGCACCTGACTCATCCCATCCAGTAAGACTTCCGCAGTTAAGCGTTTGGGATAAAACCGCGCAAAGTTTTGTTTGTCCCCGCGATTCCCCGGCAACGGCGTCGAACTATGCCGGTACGCGCGGGATGCTGTGATCGTGCGGATTAACTGCTTGACGTCGTATCCGCTTTCAACAAACCCGGTCGCCAAAGCCTCAAGGAGTTCGGGATTGCTGGGAGGATTCGTACTGCGGGCATCGTCGATCGGATGAATAATCCCTCGCCCCATAAAATGCCCCCACATCCGGTTGACCATCGTGCGGGCAAAAAACGGGTTGTTCGCCGAAGTCATCCAGGCTGTGAAGCCTCGCCGAGGATCGTCGAATCGAGAATTCGCAAACACCGGTCCCCCCAAAGCGCGGGGCGCGATCACCGCATTCGTCCGCGGATGCCGCACCGTTCCTTCACGTTTCACGAAAATAATTTCGTTGGTGGGAACTTCCGAGTCGGCAAAACCTTGCTTGCGACCGATCCGGGCAAACACGGCCGCCAATCCGTAATAGTCCGTTTGGCTCCACCGCTCAGCGGGATGATGATGGCATTGCGCACATTGGATGCGGACCCCCAGAAATGCTTGTGCGATCGATTCGACATATTCTTGCGGCGTACGGATCGAGCGGTACCAAATCGTGGGAGGATTCTGCTGTTGGCTGCCGGTCGCTGTGAGAATTTCCGCCACAAACCGGTCATACGGCTTGTTCTCAGCGATCGAGTCACGTATCCAGGCCGAGAACAGTGCCGTCCCCGCGCGTTGCTTACTCGTGGCATATCCGCCCCCGCGGTTTTTCAAGATCGCGGCCCATTTCTGCGCAAAATACCCGGCGTACTCCGGACGCTCCAACAACCGGTCGATTAGCAGCGCCTGTTTGTTCGGCCGTTCGTCGGCGAGATAGGCTTGGACTTCCGCAGTCGTGGGCAGCGTGCCACAAATATCCACAGTCGCACGGCGAATCAACTCCGCGTCGGTCGCCGGTGGGGATGGCTCGATCCCCAATCGTTCCCATTGCCGCCAGAGTTGCTCATCAATCGTCGACAATTCTCCAGCGGGACGGCTTGGCGCAGTGCCGCCGATCGATGCACGATCATACGGAATCGTCCCTTCGAAGGCGGCAATTTTGTCGCCGAAGCGGACCATCACCGCAAACAGCCCGCCGCCCGATTGCGTCGCAATCAGTCCATTCGCGTCAACATCAGCAATTTCCGCTTCGTTGGATTCAAAAACCGCCCGGCGGGTCACGTCGCGCTGAGTACCATCCGAGAAATGCGCCGTGACCGTCAATTGTTGCTGCGTCTCTGCTGCTAACACTTTGCGGTCGGGCGAAATCGTCAATTTTTCCAGCACGGGACTATCAGAGCGCGATCCAATCCCGCCCGATGCAATCCAGCGATAGAGCACGCGGTACTCGTCAGACTCCGCCGCCAGTCGCCGCCCACCGCCATGAGGAATCTGTCCGGTCGCTTTGCGCAACAACAGACTTCGCTCCGGTGCCGCCGGCAGTATGCGCCGACTTCTCCCCTCCTGCACCAAGGCTGCATGATCACTTTCGGGATGAAATCCGAAAAGCGAAATCTTCAACCCTCCCTGCCCCGTCGATTTCCCATGACAACCGCCGCTATTGCAACTTAATTTTGTCAGCAGCGGAATCACGTCATTCCGAAAATCGGGCGCCGCCACTTCAGCGGCATCCAAAGCAGACGCGAGCCATGCGACCGCAATCAGCGACACGGACAAACGTCGATAGTTTGAAAAAACAATCCTCATGGTCCCGCCGTAATCTTTCAGGTGGTTCCCATTTGACTCGACAACGTTACTCCACGACTTCCAAATTCAAAAAGCAGCTCCCGTGATAGATCGGTTGATCTTCCACCGTGCCGATGCCGTACAACCGCAAGAAGGGTTGTTGGCCCAATTCCGCATCGTCGTTGGCGATGATTTGTATCGTACCCGAATCGGTCTGCCCCACAAACGTCACCCCCCGCCCGCGAATCCCGGCGACCTTGACCGGTGCAGCCAGTTCCGTATGAATTTTGCTAATAAACCCATTGACCCGGCGGGCCGTATAATTAATTTTAATGACTTCACCACGACGAATTGTATTCGGGGCGTAGGGATCAATTTCAACAACAAATGCCGGGCGATGCACTTCAAAGGAAACCGCATTGCTGATCACGGCGACCGATTTGGGTTTGCCCTCGTTTTGAGGATCAGGCACAGTCGTTTCCGCACGGATGGCGAGCGAGTAATGGCCCAACTCCAGTGTCGGTGGAAGGTAGAAGCTGATGTATCCTTTATTTCGCCCCGGCGGAATGGTGGCTGTCTGGTTTCCGATCATTGGCGGCAGTCCGGTGCCGATGAGTTTCACTTCCGCCTGATGATCCGCTCCCGCCCGTTCGACATGCACTGCCACATCCACGATCCCACCAGAAGCATGCCGGACTTTCAATTCCCCATACAATTCATGCAACCGTGGTTCGTGAGCTTCAGCGATAATCCGTAAGGGTGACGGCATACCAGAAACCGCCACCGGATGATCGGCCGTAAGCCGCCCCCATCCGTTGGGTCGTCCGTTGCGCACCATCGTCCCCGATTGGACAGAACGCGCTTCGACCGATGGAGCATCCGCCACCAAATCGAGTGACGCAATCCCCGGCGCAGCACCCCGCATTGCTGTGATCACCAACGGTGCGGAATCAACTCCAGGCCCCAACCAAATCGGCGGGCATTCCAAACCGGGCGGAAGATTGCGGGCCGACACGCGAATCGGACCGCTCATACCGCGCTGGCGAAAAGCCAACACATCAAGCAGCGTCCGTCCCCCCGGTTGGACATTCAATGACTCCGGTCGTTCCGCGCGAGGAATAACGACGACATGAAATCCCGGTTCCTGGCGGCGGATGGTCAGCGCGTAAACTCGACGCGGATCGGCATCCAAACCGCCGATCAGATTTCGTACCAGAATCAAATATCGCCCATCAGCCGGAACCACCCACGAGCCTGCCGGATCCAGGTGCCCGGATGGAAATCGAACGTCGCCAAGATTTCGCACGTCATCGCTGAATCGCGCGAACTCCGTTTCGCCATCGGCGGAGAGAATACTCAAATCCAGATCGACCGGTGAACCGAGACGTTCCCCAAAACCTTCAAACCAAAGCACCTCACCCCGCCGCGCCTCAAACGCGAAAACGTCGCGTTCGTCCCCCGCTAACAATTGTCCGCTGATCGCACACGGAATCGGTACTGACGGGTGTGAAGCGTTCCCAACTTGCCCGTCGCTTTCCTGAACGACCGGCATATCGGTCACAGCCAGCATTACGGGAACATGGCTGTCGGCAAGATGATAGGCAATCGGATCGAGCGTCGCTTGCGACGGCCGCAGTCGCAACGACCGTGCCGATGTTTCCGTATCACCGGGGATATTCACTTCCACATCACGACGATCCCAGTCGCCGCGCGTCTCTGCAACGAAACTCACCTGCGAACCGTCACCAGCCACACCCTCGCGGGAAATAGGGGGATTCAAATTCCAACCATACAGCGCAACGGTGGTCGGTTGGTCCCGTTCCACAATTGCCGGCACAGCAAACGCGACGCGCGGATGGTTGCCGATCTCCAAACGATAGACAGCATCCTCGCTCCCCGTATAGACGAGGTCGAACACCCGTACAATATAATCGCCATCCTCGGGAACGACAAAATCAATCAGCGGATCGATACCGAAGTAACCCCGATTGACGCGCAAACGTCGCCCCCGACTGTCATATACTTCCAAGACAGCCCGCAGTGGAGAATCAATGCGTTCCGCCCAGCATTCAATCACAATCCGCTCACCCCGTTGGGCGGTGAACCGAAAATGATCCTGATCGCCCGCTGCGCCTATGCGACCATTCACCGTTTGGACCGCAGCAATTTTTTGCGGCGACGCCAGGGTGTCATTTGGCTCTGCTTCATTGAGTTCGGCATACGTGCCGCAGCAGAACGTCCTTGGCGAACTGAGGCCGTTTAGCCCCACCGTGCGAAGGTCGTATTGCCCTGGCAGTACGCTGTCGGGAATGGTGACCCGAAATTTGTTCCCGGCAACCTGCTCAAAGCCGATACCGGGGTGGCTGCACTGCAGGGTTGTCAGGCCGTCTAAACCGGTTCCCGCCACATCGACCTCAAAGTGCGTCCCCACTTGACCGCCAGCGGGAAAAACATGATTCAGCACAACTGCCGGCCCGTCCGCTTGCGCCGCTGTCCCGCCCGATGCCCAGAGAATCAGCCCCATCGCGCAAACGATGAACGATTTCACTCTGGGATATCGGAAAGTTGACAAATCACGAAATCCAAAGAAACGGCCTGGGAAGGTGACGAGTCCAATCGATTACGGTTTTCACTTGTGCGTTCAGAATGGCCGTAATTTACGCCACTCTTCCAAACGACACAGAACAAACACATCAACGGCAATCGATATATTAGAGTAACTGGTGGCAGCAAAATTGTCACCCCGGAAACTCCAATTCTCTTCAACAAGCCATTCAGACCAGCGCGTCTCCGCATTCAGCAACACGTGCAGGTTCCTACTGCACGCGAGGCAATCGCTCGGTAATGAAACTCAGCATTCGCTCATCCACATCCGACAACCCGCCGTTCGCAGACTGCTTTTTCGTCCACAGCAGGTCTTTGGCCTCACCATATTTCTCCCGAGCTGATGCAAAATCCTTCCGCAGTTCGGCAATGCGCGCCCGTTGGACACCATCCAAAACGCGCCGTGCCGTCGGATCGTTCTCTCCATGTTCCCACGTGTAATCTTCAACGACCTCTTCAAATTGGACGGTCGTGCTCTTTGCGGAACTCTGTTTGGCTCCGAAGGTCAACAGAAACAGAATTCCGACCGCACATGCCCCCAGGATGATCAGCGACGTCGTATTTTTGTTACCTTTTTTTTCAGTCGGTTCGTCCGTCGATTGCTCATCATCGTCGTCGTACCGTTCCGTCGATGGAGCTTGCTTCAGTGCCTCTTCAGCCGACTGCAGCATCAGCGCCGCCTCTCCGCCGATCTCCAATTCCTGCCCCAGGTCCCAGGGATTCGATGCCCCTTCGGGGACTATCTGCCCGGCGATGCGGATTGGTGCTGTGCACCGATTGAAGACATAATACCGGCCGCCGCGATGTTGAACCGTCAACGCATGCGGCGCGATTCCTGGGAGCGGCAACTCGCAACCCGCATCGCTGCCGACTCGAATCACATCGTCATTGACCCAAAATTCGGTGAGGGCGGCATCTGATGTTTTTGCAAATATTTTGGCGGTCATCTGAAGACTCCGGTAGTTAAATTCTGTTTGTGTACAGGATTAATTTATTAGAAAGGCGAATTTTCAATGGCATCAATCACGAAGGGAGCGACCACAATCAACAGGCAAGCCAACATGACAACCAGCCCCGGAAAGGTAATCATGGTTTGCGCTTTACCGGCTGCGACTTCGGCCCACTGTGATCGCTTCAGTCGAATTTGATCGGCCATCGTCAAAAAGATCTTGCTGAGCGGCGTCCCCAGTTCTTCAGCTTTCACAACAGCGAAGACCAATTCGTCAACATCCCCATCGCCTAACCGATTTTGAAACTCCTCAAGTGAGGCCCGCATCGACTGCCCCCGTGCCAGGCTACGGAGCACACCGGCGAATTCCTCTCCGACCGGGTGGCCATCGCTCTCATTGACCACGGTTCGCAAACTCTCACGAAACCCGCCGCCGGCTTGCATCATCAAGGCCAACAAGTCGACGGAAAAAGGCAGGCGTTGTTTGAACCGCGCCATCCGCATCGTGGCGGTGCCCGACAATTTTTGGACACCGATACGCAGATAGCAAAAGGCTGCAAAGACGGCGATGAAGCCTGTGACGAACATTCCGGCAAAATTGCTCACCAGGAACCACGCACCGACTCCCACGCCGACGGACTCCAGCGCCCGAACAGCCAAATATTCCTCAGCCGTCCACGGAACCGTTGTCCCCCGCAATCGCAACGCGTTCTCAACCCGCGCCGTCCCTCCCAGCCAGCCCAACAGGGACGAGCCTTTGATTTCTTCAACGAGCGGTTCCAACCAACGATACGTGCGGCTGGCCGTACGGAGTTGAATGCGACGATTTTCCTCGAACTCCCACGACTCAGCTGCCATGCGGTACGGGCGATAAATCAACGCAAATATCTGGTAGGCCAACCACGCAACCGCAACTCCGCACAACACACCGCCCAAAACGAGCGACGTATTCGGCGGCACCGCAGCCGGTTCCGTTGTACTCAAGAAAGCAGTGACCATCAGTTCCACTCCGAAGTTTAAAACAGTTGTCTTTTTCGTTATCAAGTATCAGCCGCCACTGGAAAGTGCTCCGCGGCACTAGACATCGCATCGCATAATACGATTGGCCCAGGCGACACCCAGATAGACCAGTATGGCCACCACACACACCACCAATTGCCCCGCCAATGTACCGAACAACAACGCTCCGGCATGGGGATCAACAAAGTAGAAGAAACCGATAAAAAACAGTGGGAACACAGCGAGGATTTGTACGATCTGTCGTCCACTGGCCGTGTCGGCTTCCAACTTGCGTTCGATACGTTGATTTTCCTGCAAACTGACACTGATGCGGTTCAAGGCTTCGCCAACATTTCCACCGCGGTCCAACGAGACTTCGATGGCTAGGGCGAACAATGTAAACGCGTCGATGTCGAGACGTTGGCGAACTTCCTCAATGGCATCCCGCAGCGGGCGGCCGCGGTGGTATTCAAATTCAATCCTCCGTAACTCCGAAACCAGCGGCTCGGGAACTTCTTCACAAATCGACGTTAATCCCTGCGGCAGCGACAATCCCGCTTTGACTGCGTTGGCCAGCCCCATGGTGGCCGACACCATTTGGTCTCGAATGAGTGTGCGGCGGCGTTCGACAAGGTAGTGCAAGATGTATCGCGGCGCGACGTAAACCATCACGCCGGTCATCAAGGCCACGGGAAACATCCCGCACACAGCCCACAAGAAAAACACCGACCCGATCATAGTCGCCCCCCACAACCGCAACCCAAGCCGCAGTCGGCTGGTTTTCAAACCGAGACGCTGAAACATCTCCGTTTGTTGCGACCATTGCGCCCCGGCAATGCTATCCCAAACCGCTCCCGCCCGGGCAACGCCCCAGGCCACAGCGGCGAACAGCGAGGCCGATCCGAGCACCAGCGTCATATCAGTTGTGGTCATTGTGGCAAACATCGTGAGTTCCAAGTTCCTACAGTGCGGGGTTAGCGGTACGTTAAAAAAATATTCAAGAGTCGGGTGCCACTGCTGGCTTGTCCAGCAGTGTTTTTTACCGGACACACGGATTTCAATGTGTGATTAGCGGTAAAAGCCATCGAGTTCGATCAAATCCCCATCAATCAGTTCGTCCATAAAACTCGGCAGTCTCCCGGTCGGCATCAACTCCAACGTCTTCCCCATTTTTTCGAGAGCAAAAATATCCTTCGTTCGCACGCCGCCGTGCACTTCGTCGATGCCGTCGATTTCCGTAACTTGCGAAATGCGGCGACGTCCATCCTTCGCTCGATTCAGTTGGACCACCAAGTCGATTGCCGAAGAAATCTGGCGATGAATCGAATCCACCGGCAATGCGACCGCTGATTGCACCATGATTTCTAATCGAAGCACTACGTCGGCAGAATTATTGGCGTGAATCGTCGTCAACGAACCATCGTGGCCCGTGTTCATCGCCTGCAACATGTCCAACGCTTCTGCCCCTCGGCATTCCCCGACGACAATCCGCTCGGGTCGCATCCGTAACGAGTTTTTCACCAAATCGTGAATCGAATATGCCCCGGTTCCCTCGGTGTTGGCCTTCTTTGTTTCCAACCGCACAACATGTTCTTTGTTGAGTTGTAATTCGGCCGTATCTTCGATCGTGACAATCCGTTCTTTGTCCGGAATGAAGTCGCTGAGGCAATTCAGCAAGGTGGTTTTTCCCGTGCCCGTTCCGCCGGAGATTAAAATATTCTTGCGTGCAATAACGGCCGCCCGCAGGAACGCCGCTACCGTGTCGCTCATCGCCCCCATGGCGATCAAGTCGTCGATCATCAGCCGTGATGCGGGGAATTTGCGAATCGTCAGACAGGGTCCACTGACTGCCAGTGGCGGAATCACCGCGTTCACACGGCTGCCGTCCAGCAAACGGGCGTCGACCAGGGGTTGCGACTTATCGATCCGTCGCCCCACTTTCCCCACGATCCGCTCGATAATTGTCAGCGTGACTTCATCCGAGATAAAACGCCGTCCCGAATTTTCCACAACGCCGTTTTTTTCGACGTAAATCTGATCCCGGCTGACCACCATAATTTCGCTGACCGTCGGTGTCCGCAACAAATCTTCCAAGGGTCCGTAGCCGAAGACAATGTCTTTGATTTGCTTCTTCAAGTGCCGCAGTGCCGTATAAAGTCGGAACTCCTCAAATACGTCTCCGCTCAGGCCATCCCAGGCAGTCCAAAACTTTGTCTCCACCAAGGCCATTTGCTCACTGATGTCGGACACCGCTTCCAGTTCTAGATTGCGAAACATGCGATCGATCACTTGGTCCAACTCGCGTTCCCGGTCCGGAACGGCGGAAACCAAACGTGCCCAGTCGTGCGACTCACACAGCGGATTGGCCGCATCTTCTTTTTTGCACTGATCAATCAAACGCTCAATGAGTAGATTGCGGACCGCTTGTCCGGCAATGTGCGTGACCAGCTCCACCTTGTCGGGAGCGGTGATTCCGTTCAGCCGCGCGATTTCATCAATGTTTCGCTCTAGCGACATCAGGTATTCGTCGCTGTTATTCCGCGGGTCATCGGCATCACCCAAATCCATGTGCGACAGCAATTGGACATGCATGTCGCGGATCAATTCCGACGTCTGAACATCGCCGGCACGATGCCGCTCTTCCGGAGTGCTGACTTTGTTTTTTTCCGGCTCCAACGTGAGCGTGAACGGAAACAGTTTGATCTTTTCCGAACCGTCGAGTGCGATCCGGTCCCCTTGCCATAACGGCGAATCGTTGACTTCGCAGCCATTCAACCCCAAGGCAATCAGTTCCCACCGGTCGCCCCGCCGCGATAGCACAGCAGCTTCCTCAGCGACGTAGGGGCTTTTCAAGACAATATCATTCCCGACACCGCGTCCAATGCGGACACGATTTCCGACCACGTCGGTAATGAATCGTTCGGATTCCAGTGCGTTGTTGTACCAAATTTTCATAATGACTGCGGCTTACTATTACAAGTCGTTTTAAAACCCTCTGATGCGTCTCACTGACTATGATCCGCAAGTTTTCAGAACTAGCTCAACCGGGTTTTAAAAACTGGTTTTAGGGAAGAAATTCGTCGTTCTGTCAGCTGTGATGTCCGTTGTGTCAAATTGTCGCCGGTCCTATTCAGCCGTCCAAAAACACACCTAACACACGTTCGACGGAATGCGTTTCCATGGCTTGCGACAGCCGCTCCATCCGCTCGTCGTCCCATTTGACGGCAACTTTGATGTATCCATTCGACCGAGCCGCATCTTCTTCACCAGAAACGTCGAACCCGCCGACTTCCAAGACGCGGAACGGGCCGATCTTCTGATCAGTCGTCGCATTCGCCACATAATTGGTGCGAGCGTCGCCTCGCAATTTGGTCGTGTCGGTTCCCACACGAAAACTGACTTGCTGCCCCGCGCGGATGTCTTTCGGCACAGCCTGCAGATCACGAAAGGCGACGTGAAACTCCAATTCGCCCGGTTCCGCTGAAAGCTTCAACGTGGGAGCCGTGGCATCCCGCCAAAACACGATATCCCCCGCCTGCAAGTTGCGTGGCACCGGACGTTGATAAAGCACTGCCCGTTCTTTCCAAGGCACGAATGTCTTTGATAAGTCCGACCGTTCGCCTTGCAAGGAGACCTTGGTGAGGTTGTCGCCCGAAAAGCTTTCGCCCGCTTTCAAGTCCTCGCTCACGCGCACAAAATACTGCGGCTGGATCCGAGCACTCACCGTCTTGTAGTTCAAAAATGCTGCGACCAAGCCTAAGCCGATCGGCAATGCGAGTTTTGTTAAATGATTCATAAAACACCTTGTGAGTTAGAAAAGTCAGATTCAGCGAATCACTTGAGGACTGCGAACGAACAGCACATAGTCCGAGGGGGTACCCGGAGCGGCCAAGACATGGACCTGCACAATCTCCGAGCCGCGCGTCAACTGAAAGGAATTGGGATCGGTCTTCGCGACGGGCAACGCGTTCACCTTCCAACCGGCGTGTTGCCAAGCCAGGGACGCTTGCTCCAGTCCGCCGTGCAGTTGCACAATTTCGCATTGCAAAGTGCCATCCGCATTGCGACGGGCCGCGACTCGCTGTGAACCGTTCGGCAAAGTCGTCAGGAACTCTTGGTGGTCCACCGTCAATGCTTGCGGCACACATCCCCGGAGCATGACGACCATCCAGTGGCCGTCCCCACGCGGGACCGCCACATTTCCCCCCAGAAAGTGGTCGGTCCCGCCCCCGTTACGAAAGTACATGCGAACGCGTACAGAGGGTTCGTCCATGCCGTACACGTGAACGTCCTGGTCGGTTGCCAGCTCAGCCATGCGCGACTTGAATTGATTGATCATCACCGACAAGTCGTTGGCGACGGAAAACGGGATCTCGTTAGCAGCCGGAGCTTGGGATAAAATCGCATCGACGCGGCTTTCATCTGTTTGCAATAACTCGATGCTGACCGGCATTCCGGTGACTTCCCACCGCCCGCGGAGCATCTCAATCGTCACCGCCGGCATTTGTGGGAACGCATCGTTCTCAACGACCTGAGGAGCTTGGGCTGCTTCGCTGGAAAACAAGGTCTTCAGCGCGCCGCCCGTTGTAATCCCCGCCCAGATCAGCAGGACGATAATCAGAATCCGTCCCGCCCGGGTCGCGATTTTTGCCGCCCCGCTTTTCTCTTCTGTGGGGCGAGTTTTTTCGGAAAGGCTCGACATGTTTCCCGCCAATTTGTGATGAGGAAAACCGCGAGGCGAACCCGACGTTCGCCCCTGCGGCTACCTAGTTGATCACAAACTCGCGTAAAAACCGGACATCTGCAGCACAGATTCTTTCAGGAAATTGCCGCAGACACCTTTCGCGACGCCTCCAACAAAACCAACTTCCCTAACTGCTTTATTTATATACAGTTAAGACACAGCCTAAATCATGGCCCTGTCACCGCATCCAGGCGATCTGAATGCGAGGGGACCGGGCTGCGTGTGGCAGGGTCCCATGCCGTCAATGCAACTCGATCCCCACCGCCAAGCTCAGATTGGTAGCTGGTTGCCAAAGTTGTCCAGTTCACCCATCGCGTCCTGAATTTCGCTGATCTGATTATACAGTTCTTGAATTTGCTGCTGCAGTGCCTGGATCTGTCCCCAATCCGGCGGATCGGCGTCTTTCAATTCTTCGATTTGCTCTTTGAGGTCCTCGATTTTTTCATTTAGCTCTGCAATCTTCTTCACCGCATCCGCTTTCCCCTGGGTGAGTGCATCCACAACATCACTGCCATCGAGCAGTGAACCGACGTTGGCAATCAGATCAGCGCTCAACAGGTCGGCGAAACCGGACATATCGGGCATCGAAATATCTCCCAGATCCAGCGAAGTGAAAAGGTTCGACGGAACCAACCGCCCCCGATCAGTGCTCGGCACGCGCCGGTGATCCCATGCTCCTCCCAACACAAAATGATTGGCGTCGGTCGTCAGATTTTGGGACTCGTACCCCGGATGCGCCACGGCCACGGAGCGACTGTCGTTGCCTTCCAACAGACCGGCGTTAGTCGCATACCCCGGCCCCAGCGCCAGGATCACACCCAAAGCCCCCGTGCCGGCCACATTACTATTGGTTTGAGAGTAGGTTGGTGAGTCTTGCCATTCATTGTTCCGTTCCCGCCACGCATTATGCCGCGCGGTGACGGCACTTTGCGACTTCGTCAGCCCCGCGCTAGCCAGCGTGAAGATCACCGCCAACGCCCCCACTAAAAAGGGAAGGCACAGGACCAATTCAATCGGAGCCGCCCCACGACGGCGCGATGTGGCGAGTTTTTGTTTACGGTTGTTTTTCATTGTGATCACCCGCGCAATTTATGTTTGCCTTGGCCTCGCCAAGTGTTATTAAAAATGCCCTCTACGAAAGTCCGCACCCCAAATGAGCCATTTGATACAACCCGATGTCGGTTGCTTTATCCACGTTTAATGATGAACCATCGGCGAGGCGCTGACAGTCCGTTCCAACACACTGCGAAACGGCTCCTGGACCATGGCTGTCGGTTGAGCGGTCAGCATGCGATTGTTCGTCACCGGGACGAGTTTTGCCTGCCAATTCAGTCTGATCGTCGGAAATCCCGTGCTCCGTTCATCAGTCGGGCATTCCACTGGTCGATCTTGCCAGTTCAACGTATCCCACCCCAGTGCCGCTTGACGGCTTTGAACGCTTTGAAGCGGTTCTTGAGGATTCGCGTTGTAGAACATTGCCTGGGCAAAGTTCACCATGCCATCCTCCTGCGATTGTGTATAAACGACCGGTGAAATGACCGGCGGCCGTTCGCGATGCGCAAAGCCCACCATGGTGAACATGTTGTCTGCTGCTTGGGAATCGGTCGTCCAGTCTTCGTGCCCTTTGTCGGGATCTTTCACATCGGCCATCATCAACAGTTCCATAATCCCGTCGACTTGCAGCCGCCGACTGACGACGATCGTGCATTCGTTTGTGTGTGTCTCATAAAATCCTTGCGCCCCGGAAAACGTGAGCCAGTTTCGCATGAAATCGAGAATCGGTTTGCGATGGAATGTCACCCAAGGGTACGTCGCACGGACGAATTGGGTTTTCGCAACATCCGCATCCGAGCTATCACTGGTCAGATCCTCACCCACCGGATCCGCCTCCAACGGCAGCATCAAATTCGGCAGTGCGACAAAACCAGTCGTGTCGTTCCGCTCAGCGACCTCTTTCGCCGCTGCCAATCCGACGGCCGGTATTCCAGCCTGAACAACAACGGTGTACCCCTTCACTGCCGGCAAAACGACTTTTTGCAGTGCCTGCGAAACCGGTTTGAGCCCCGACGCGATTAAGTGAATACCCTTCAAGACCATGTACTCTTGATAGACTTTCAACTCGACCGCAGTGGCAGCAATGTCCAGGGCGATACCAACCGCGTACGTATAGGGAATCGCTTCCAAGACAGCCGCAACCGCCTTCCCGCCGTAGGCCACCGTTAGAATAATTTTCAGTTGAGTTTTTGAATCCAACAGCGTCCGCTCGGCTTCGATTCCATCTTCTTGGCGAACCGTGTCGTAGACTTCGTCCTGCGGAGCAATTGCCGCACTCTGGGCCAAGTTGTACGCAATCTCCAACGCCGCATCTTCTGCCTGCGTCGCTTCTTTCTGATTGGTGTCATCCAAATCCTCACCACCAATCGCCTCATGCAGCACGACAAATGCGTTGATCTCGCCCATGACATGATTGGCCATCGTCACCGCATTCATCCCGCGGGCATGCCACAGTGCGGCAGTATAGGCGGTCGCGTCGGCTGAGTTTTGTACCTCGACCTTGTGCCGCACAATATTGCCGGCATTGACCACCAGACCCATCAAAATGGTGCATAACAAGATCGCGACCACATTCACGACCGAGATAAAACCCGCTTCGGACGAATGCAATGCGGTGATTGTGCTCGATGTTTTAGATGGCTGAGTCATATTCGATCCCCAACAGTTGATTAGACGACTGCGGCCCCTCCTGCTCGAGGATGACCGATGAGCTAATTTTTCGCGTAAAAAACGGTGCCGTCGGCCATGATGCTTGGTTCCCTAAAAAGCGACCGATGCCCGGCACGTTGATCGGCATTTCATATTCGACACTGACTTTCAATTCGCTGTTCGGCTCGTTGCCTTGTGGCTCGATTGTGATCTGCGTGGCAATATCGGCGAACTGGTATTTGCCAACAATATAGTCCTGCGGCGCGTTGCCCTTGGTGTAAAACTGGTAGGCTTCGTGATACAGCAGTCCGTCGATCGACGCCGATCGCGGCAGAAATTCCAGAGGCGTCCCCCGGCGATGCACATCGCGCCCCGACGCAAACGGCGTCATCGCTTGCACGGCTGCTTTTTTGACCTTCGCCTGCGAGGCGTCGTCGTCCTGTGGCTCAGCCGGCACCCAAACAATCGCCGACCGCCCCGCCGCATATGCGGCATACATCGTGCCGGTCTTCACAACCAACATGAGCGTGCACTCCACGATCAGACACACCAGAAAAATATAGACCGGCATGACAAGCACCAGCGACAGCGTATAGGACGCCCCCTCTTCGCCGCCGGCCAATTCGCGAACGTTCCAGCGCCGCAGTCGCAAAATCGCTCCGCGAGTCAAATAAACGAGCGCAGCGGCGGAGAGAATCCACACCAGCCAAACATCCGCTACGGAATCCATCAGTGATTGAATTGTGATCATTTCGGTTTCCCCCTAAGGGCGAAGTTGTCGTTCGTAGAAATGGAATCGTTGTGCAGAAGTGCCGAGTGAGAATCGTATGCTGCGAAGTGCATGCAGGTCGTAAGAAATACCGATGATCTGTTACATGTAAGGCGAACCGACCATACCGCCGATCACCTGGAAGAGATTGTGGCAAGACATAACAGCCATTCTGTAGAGCGCGACCGTGAAGACGAAGACTGTCCCTAATGTCAGTACCAATTCCAACATGGCCAGTCCGCGACGCTTGCGCACAGCAATGCGCGATGGTCTTCGGCGAATGATTTTCATAGCGTCAGCCCCTGAAAGTACGAGAGGATTGTGCCGACCGCGAAGAATGCGGCCAACGGCACAGGACGTTGGAGGATGGCTTGCGCGCCCAATCCGGGCTTCGCAATCCGGCTAGGCAACAACACCGAGCCGACGTAACGCAAAAGTGTAGACAGAAGTTTCAACGGGCCGAGCTGCCAGACCAACATGCCGACCATCACGACTCCCGCCGCAATGTGGCACCACAGAATGACTGTGAGCCCCTGTCCGGTTCCCAGGATTGCCCCCAGCGCCGCCGCCAATTTCACATCGCCGGCTCCACTGCCGGCCAATTGAAACACGACGAGCATCGTCGCAAAACAGACCGCCGCTCCCAACAACGACGCTCCGATTCCAATCGGCGGCACGATTGCACGCGAGGCCCCAATCGCCTCACTGCTCATTGTCGCCGAGGCAACCAAATTGACCGCCAATGCCCAACCCAGGGCCGAGTAGGTCGCCCAGTTGGGAATCTTTCTCCAGTGGCTGTCCGTAAAACTCGAAACCGCCAAGAGCAGCACAAGCACAGCGGCATTGATGGACGCCAATGCCGTCCCCCATGCGACCACTGACTGCGACAAGGCAATGACTAAACCCACAACCAACGGCGCGGCCGCGGCCAGCTGCCAAGCCCGTCGCCGCTCCCCGCTACCGGCGGGGGAACAGATGGTGCGTTCGAATTGAGCCGTAATCGTCACGTCATTGCTCCCACTGATTTTCCGAGTTCCGTTTGTATGTTTTGTTGATTTGTTGTGCACCAAGTCTGCATCAAGAAAAATGCCGCCCGTTCGGCCCCACGCAAGTCGGACCGAACGGCGGCAACATCCCCCACAGGATTAGCCGTCGGTTCCGCCGAAATCGACATCGAAGATCCGGCCCAACAGGTCGTTCACCCACCCCCCGACCGTGTTGTCACCAGCACCGTCACCCGCGTTGCCCACCCAGGTGTTAATCATCAATACGATCAATGCGGCGATCGCGACAATCACCACGACCTGCAGGGTTTCCATGCCCCCTTCATCGTTGTTGAACTTGCCCACAATTTTCCGCAGCTGACTGTTTTTTGAGAAAGCCTTCATAGTTTCGTTCCCTTTAAGATGGAGTCCTTGTGATTCCCCAGCCGAATGATTCAGCCAGATTTGATTTCACCATTTCGTATGGCTAGTAAATGTCGCCGCAGCGATTGGTCTCGCAACTGGCGACCCTTTGGCGACCCTCACACCTGTCGCCCCCCTTCGTTAGCTAGATCGCAATTCCGTCGAATAACCGGACATCCTGCCGCTCACGATTTTGTATTTTTTTCCGTTTTGTGAGATCCATTGCTACGCGAGCTGCGCGCAAATTCCGGTGACCTTGCAAACAACCCTTCCGTCAATTGAATACGGTCCTCAAAACCCATGGCCGCCGGCTCATCGGCATAGGTCGGACGCAGACCGGTCGGCAGCAGTTCGCCTTGGATCCGGTCGTCTTTGTCACGCCCCTGTGCCTGGAATTGAAACAGATCCCGCCATTGGTATTTGTCGCTGTCGTCCAAACCAATGGCTTCACTGATCGTCTGCACCCGTCGCGAGCCGTCCGCCAGACGAGAAATCTGCACAACCAGGTGAATCGCCGAGGCGACTTGCGCCCGTGCAACATGAACAGGAAGTCCCGTGTCGTTCATCAAGCACAATGTCTCCAAGCGACTGGCTGCGTCTCGCGGCGTGTTGGCATGCACCGTCGTCAATGACCCGGAGTGCCCCGAAAGCATCGACTGGATCAATTCCAAAGCTTCGCCGCGGCGGACTTCACCCACGATAATACGATCGGGCCGCATCCGCAGAGAGTCCACAAACAGGTCGCGAATCGTAACCCCGCCCCGTCCGCTGGGCCGCGGCGGTTGTGCTTCCAAGTAGACCGTATGCGGTTGATTCAACTGCAGCTCCGAGGTGTCTTCGATGACGACAATCCGCTCTTCGTCCGGTACGGCCGCCGAAAGTGCATTCAGCATCGACGTCTTCCCCGTACCCGTTCCCCCGGAAATGATGATGTTTTTGTGGAGCAGCACACTGGTGGCCAGAAACTCCGCCGCCATGTCGCTCATCGAACCTCGATCGACCAACGACGGCAATGTGAATGTCGCTGGCTGAAATTTACGAATCGTCAGACAGACACCCCGCCGCGAACTGGGTGGAATGATCACGTGAACCCGCGAACCGTCCGGCAGCCGCGCGTCCATGCTGTGGTTATCCGCATCCAGCCGCCGCCCCACAAACTCCGCAATATTCTGAACCGCCGCCATCAAGGAGGGTTCATCCTCAAATCCACTCTCGGCCTGTTGAATCCGCCCCGCAGTTTCAAAATAGACGGTGTCGTACCCCACAACCATCACTTCCGAAACCGCTGGATCGTCCAACAACGGCTGAATCGGCGCCAAAAAGTGCCGCAAGGTTTCACGATAGATTTCAACAGTTTCCATAGTTTTCCCTGGGGATTCGCCCCCATTGGTCATGTGGTTTCACAAAGTAGCTGCACGCATCAGGTGCCACTGGCGAATCGGGTGCCACTAACAGCTCGGGTGCCACTGGCGGCTTGTCCGCCAGTGCAAACAACCATCAGCCCTGGAGCAGAGCGAAGAGCCATCCTGGCCTCCAAATGCCCCAACCGAACGTTAAGTGATGATCCCAACCATCGAAGCGGCAAACCGATTAGCCGCCGTCAGAAACGGCCGCAATGTCCGCCGAAACAACCCACCCGACTTGCCCGAGGCGGGCGTCGATTTCGTGGGGCTGCTGGGTTTTGCTTTTTTCTCCGAACTGTTCAATTCCGCGATATTTGCCAACGGCCGAAACGACGTTTCGTTTTCACGTGCCGCGCGTCCGTCCGCCCCAATTTGTCCAGCACGAATCAATTGACGGATCTGCTCAGTGGTCCCGGAAATCCGCTGCACATTGCCGTCATCCCCCAGGAATACAACCTTCCACAACGCATCTTGCTGTGGTTGTGGTTGGACGTCCGCGTCGCTCTCACAACGCAAATAACCGACAGTTGCCTTCGCAAAGGCTTTCGCACTACTCGGACGTTTGGCGGAATCCTCATGCATCGCTGCCCGAATCAAATCCCGCGTCTGCTGGCTGAGTCCCGGAACGATTTTCTCCGGCGGCACATAGTCATTGCGCGATTTGCGGATCAATTGATCAATCGCGGATTTCCCTTGAAACGGCGACGCGCCGGTGACCATCTGGTACAGCGTCACTCCCAATGCATAAATATCGGCCGTTTTACTCACCGTCTTGGCATCGCGAAACTGTTCCGGCGGAGCGTATTGCATGGTCCCCAATGCGTGGCCCGCTTGCGTCAGTTCATAATCCAACTCTTCCTGTTTGGCCAAACCCAGATCGGTGAGACGGGCATTGCCCTGGCTATCGAACAGGATGTTCCCCGGCTTGACGTCGCGATGCAGCAGGCCCTTGCCATGCAAAGCATCCAACGCTTTCGCCACATCATAGACAATCCGCAAAGCCTGCGACTCAGGCAGTCGTCCTTCCGTGCGAAGAGTTTCCTTTAAGTCCTTGCCGGCAATATATTCCATGGCAATGAAGTGTTTCCCATTGTCACAGCCCACTTCATACGCTGGAACGAGATTGGGGTGCGACATCTCCATCGCCAATTTCGCTTCTTGATAAAACCGCACCAGAATCCGCTCATTCGCGACCAAATGGTCATGCAGAATCTTGATGGCGACAATCGACCCATCAGCGGCGCGGGCGCGATGGACGTGTCCCATGGCGCCGCGGCCGACCTTGGAGATCAATTGATAGTCGCCGATACGGTCCGAAAAACCTCGCAGCAATTGCACAAATTCTTCCATTGACTGCGGACGCTCCGCCGGATCGGCCGACAAGGAGCGATCAATCACGTCCGCCACCGCGGGAGACAACTCCGCCGCAAACTCCGCAGAGCCGCGGTAGTTGTTGGCCCGTTTGTTCTGCATCAACGACAGCCGTCCCGCACAGGCAAAGGGGGCGTCGCCGCTCACCATGGTGTACAACAGAGCCCCCAACGCATAGACGTCGGAACGGACGTCCGCTTTGTTTGACCGGCGTAGTTGCTCCGGCGCAAGGTACCGAGCGATTTTTGTCTCGGCCGTCGACGGCGACGATTGGTCATCCAATTCAGGCGACGAAGAAAAACCAAAGCTGATCAACTTGGCCTTGCCTTCGGAGGTGACCAGCACGTTCTCCGGATGGATGTTGCGGTGCACCAGTCCAGCGGCATGGCATGCGGTCAGCGCGTCGGCGAGATGCAACACCATCTTCACCGCTCGTTTTTCGCTGATCTTTTTCTTCTTCTTGATAAATCGCGACAGCGGTTGGCCGCTGACGTATTCCATCGCGACCAAATCGCATTCGCCGGAATTCATGACGTCAAACACCTCGGCCAAATGCGGGTGCTTGATCTGCATGGCGATTTTCGACTCGCGTTGCAACTGTTCGGCCCAATCCCGTGACTTCTCGTCACGACCGGTGATCACCTTCAGTGCCACCCGGCGGCCTTCCGGATCGTGTGCCCGATAGACGGTTTGCCCCAAGCCGCGTGATTTTACGCTGCGAAGACGATAGCCACACATGTCGCCCAATAACGACGCCCAACGTCCACGCGACGCTGACCGTCGTGCCGAATGTTTATCCAATGAAGCCGCTTCGTGTGGGAACGCTGCAGCCTGTGTTTTGATAGTTTGCATCGAAAGGTCTCTCCTAAGGTGGTTTGCGTTACCCCTTGGATCGGAGTTTCTCAAAAAAAGCGGACATCTCTCCGCAGATTTTCTTTCGTGGCCGCCCTGTTAAGCCTGTTAGCTGCACGACTTACATCCAGTCGGAAATCCCTCCTTCGCCGACACTGCAGCGAATTCCCCTGATTGTCTGTCCGGTTTTTGCGAGCAATTGTGATTCCCTATTGAAGGGCTCCACCGAACGGCATGACTGCGGTGGAAAATTGATCGCCCGAAATTCAAAGCACGGCTAATAAGGGTTCAACATGCGAGATAACAGCAAATCGTCGCGCTCGGCGCGGAAACTCGACGCCTCATTCGCGGCCGATGACTCAATCTCTCGACAGCTAAACGGCGAAAGTGGAGCGTTGGGAGACAGCACACACTCTTCGATCGCCGAATTGCTACGGCCCGAAACTCGCGAGTCCTATCACACTCGCAAGCAGGGCGAGTCGTCGCTCCATGGCCAATTCCAACAGTATCCAAACGACGTTGGGCAGAATGATACTCCCGCCTCGTCTTCGTCGATCCTGTCAGCTTCATCCGTGTCTCATGCTGCGCCTGAAATCCGCCCCATCGATCATGCCAATCAAATGATCGAACAACTGACGCGTTCGATGAAGCAAACCCAAAAGCCGCAGGCTGACAAAGCACCTATCGCTGCTGCTCAACCCACTCCACAACCGGCAGTCGGCGCGCCGCTTCCTAGCCACGCGGATTACGAAATCCTCCGCGAACTCAGTCGTAGCGATTCGGCCGTGGTCTATGAGGCCTATGACCGTTCCCTGCGCCGCTATGTCGCGATCAAACAACTCAACGAACAACTCCGCGCCGATCCGCGGCAAAGCGAACTGTTTTGGCACGAAGCTCGTTTTCTGGCCAGTTTGGTCCACGAAAACGTCTGCCGCGTTTATTCCGTTGATGAACAGCAAGCCTGGATCGTCATGGAGATGATGAACGGCAGCCTCGACCAACGACTGGCCGAAGGTCCCTTGCCCAGCGATTTAGTCAGAAGCATTCTGCGCCAAGCGTTGCAGGGTCTGAAGTATCTGCACGGACAAGGCAAACTCCACGGCGAAATCAAACCGTCGAAATTGCTGCTCGATGACGGATGCATCAAACTCAGCGCCTCCGCAGGATTTTCTATCGGCGGTGAGTTTCGTCGCCCCAGCGGGACACAAAAATACGTTGCCCCCGAATTGCTACGTCCCGAGGTCTTCGGCGACGTCGGCCCGGGTGTCGATTTCTACTGCTTAGGTCTCACCGCTTTGGAATTGTTAATGGGCGATAACTTTTCCACGGCCTTCAAAGGCGTCCAAGATGTCAGCGACGATCTGGCTTGGATGCGCTGGCACTGTTCGTCCAGCGAAACACTGCCGGAGCTGGAACAACTCATTCCCAAATTGCCGCAAGACTTGGCGAAGACCCTCTCGCGCATGCTCGCGAAACCTGTCTCTGCCCGGTATGGCTCGGCCGAAGAGGCATTGAAGGACTTGGAAGAAAAACCAATCATTCTCGTCGACGTTCCGCAGGCGGCTGATACGAATGCGCGTCGCGAACACAATCCGGCTCCGGTGCAAATCGGCGCGCGGCCCAATCTCAGCGCTACTCCCTGGCCGAGCCAAGACCAGGCATCCAAAAACAAAACCTGGTCCGCTCGATTTGCGCAACTGACCGACCCGGAGTTCCTCAAAAAACAAAGCAAAAACCCCAAAGTCCTTTACCCAGTGCTGGCCGTCATCGTACTGCTGATGTTCCCGCTGTTAATGACGAGCAGCTCCGGGAAAAAACGTTCGGCGAATACGATCGCGGTCGCTCTCAAATCGACTCCCGCCGGCGCTCAGGTTCTGCTGGATGGGAAACCGTTGGGGATTGCCGCGCCTGGAAAAATTGAACTCAAACCGGGCACCTACAAAATTCGCGCCGAGATGGCCGGATTCGCGCCTACGGAAAAAACGGTCAAAGTCGAATCGAGCAACGAAGACCTCCGCCTGCATTTTGAGTTAGCCGCGCTTCCCAAGAAAACGCCGGCCAAACCTTCGGCTCCCAAGAAACCTAAAATCGAGTTACCACAAAAAGATGAACCCAAGGTTCTGGCTAAGACCGAAGTGCAACCACTGGTGGAGCCGCAACCACCCGCTGCGCCGGAACCGCAGCCCGAGACGCGTACGTTCCAACGCGAAGTCGCTGCCGACTTTGCCACCTACGCGCCGCAACTCATCAGCGACGGAAACGACCGCGACGTCTACTTGTCGCACGTGCATGGCATTCTCAACGATGCGTGGGAGACCAAAAACTTCCGCGAAGCGTGTGAGATTGCGGACGGCCATTTCCGTGCTGCTAGAAACATCAACCGACACGCACCTTGGGCGTATTATGCCCATGGTCTGCTGTTGTCAAAAAACAATCGGAGTCGCGAAGCACTCGCCCAATTCGAAATCTCGGCCGAGCAATCGTTGAAGCATCGGATTCCCTTATTCGCGCCATTGCGTGAGGTCATCCGCCATCGAGCTTTGAACGACGAATTCGCCCCAGCTGTGCGTGATTCACTTCACTTGGCTCAAGCCGTGATCAGCTTCGCCGATGCGGATGAATTGGGAGACCAAGCCGCGGCCACCATCGACATGAACGTCGACTTCGTCGGCCGCATCATGGGCTTCATAAAAGGCCCCGCCGAAAACAAAGCTCGCACGACCGTCGACTTGACGGCCTGGGAAGCTGAATTACAAGCGGCGCTGCCGAGCCATTCATGGATCACTTATACCGAAGCCCGGGATGGTGTACTCAAGCAATACACGGAGCAGTTGGCTTTAAAAGAACAAAAGGAGCGAGCATTCAAAGAGCGCGTTCAAGAGGAACGCACCAGCGGTGAAACACGCGCGGTCCAATTCGCGGGAAATGTGCACGGCGAACGTTCACGCGAGCGTTCCCATTCTCGCACGAGCACGTCACTCATGCCGATACCGATTGGACAGGAGCAATCCCCCACCACAACAGGGCAAACCAGCCTGCAACTAAACGGCGTGGGATCAGAGCAATCCACAACGTTGCAACAAACAAACCGCGAAGAACCTAGCGTCTGGACCAACGTCTTAACCAATAGCAAGCGCAAGGTCGACTGGACACGGCAATACGAGTCGACCAAACATCTCGACCAATTGCAGCCACAAATTCGCGAACCGTACGTCTTGCGAACTTACCTTCCAGAGGATTTCGAACTCCGCCGACTCGTCTTTATGAGTGACTTATCGTAAACCCATATTTCAACAAAAAAAGCGACCGGCGAATCACTCGTCGGTCGCTTTTTTAATTTCTTCAACACCGCGTGCTGTTAAAAGAACATGCGGTATTCCGCTCGCAGGATGTCTTGGTACCAGCGTTCGCCGGTCAGGGCGCGGCCGTAGCCGATGTAGATCGAATCGCGTTGCTTCGTTGGATCACATGTGTCTTTGCCAAAACCGATGCGGACGCCGAATTTGCCGTTGACGATGGTGTCGCCGCTGGCATCGACCGGGCCGATGAGGCGTCCCGAGGACGCGTAGTCCGTTTTTTGTCCATCCAACACCGACCAACCGACGAACTCGGCCACCGGGGCGACGCTCAAACTGGAGTTGTCCACGACCGCGTATGCAGCACCAATGCCGTAGCTGAGCACGTTGCCGGCAAAGTCGCGGCCGTTTCGCGGATTGACTCCGCCTTGAATCGGAATCCAATCTTTGAGTTCCGCTTCAATCGTCCAACGATCGGCCGGTTGTGTCAAAAACAACAAGCCTGGTTCAATGCTGGCGTGGCCGGCGGTGAGCCATTTGTCGGGGTCGCCGACGGCGATGTAGTTTTTCAATTGGAACGTCAAAATCGTCGTGTCGGTTTCATACAACGCCCATTTGAAACCGGCGTTGAGGTCGCCGAAGCCGCTGGTGTTGGGGCCGGGACCGGGCACGCCTGAGGGGTTGTTCAAAATGATCGGCGCTTCGATGAACAACGACAGATCATCCATGACAAGTTGTTCGTAATACAGTTTGAAAAACTGAGCATCGATATTGTCGTTGGGTCCCATGTCGCGGGGAGGCGTTTTGCCGCCGAAGACGGTCCAGGTGCTATAAAAATATTCGGCGCGGTCGGCGCGGTTGAAGCCGTAAGCCGAGTCGTAACGGAAGCGAAGTTGCGTCTCCACGATCGCCGGATCGATGTATCCGCCGTTGGCAGCCACGGTCCGCGCGCTGGGAACCAATCCGCTCGGCGCGTTGCTGAAGTTGTATTGCGGCGCTGCCGGCGGAGCGGTGTTGCTCAGCGGTTGCGGCGGCGTTTCGGGAGCGGTGTAAGGAGCGCTCGGCGCACACGAAGCTTGAGGCGCACAGGGATAACCGCCGGCTTGATAGTTGGCCTGCACAGCAGCAAACGGGCTGTCGGGCCGCGTCTGAAAATGCGCCGCCAAGGTCCCCGGTCGCTGCCCGCGCGCCTGAGGATACCCCGCGGCCAACAACGCATCGCCGGTCGTCGCACAGACGCAAACCGCAACGGTCAATTGCCAAATTCGCAACGAAGTCAAACAGCGCGAACTCATTTCTGCACCCCCCATTTCAGCCGGCCGAGAAGACATGCCCTCGTCGCCACCCGCTGCAAAAACGGATCAGGGGCGAAACATAATGACGAGGCATCATTGATAAAGCTTCGGCAAGAACCCCCGCCCAGCGCAGCAGAAAACCCCGAGCCGCTATCTCATTAGAGGACTCACAACGGTCGCCAGGATCACATCGATCAACGAAACTGAGGCGAGTAGCGAAGCGGCGCAAGTTTTACGGGGGGGGGGAGGCGACGGAGCGCGCTCTGGACTAGCGAACAGAGGAAGATCACGAGAGAATCATCTCAGGCGGAATTCGCAAACGACTACCGGGAGAGCGAGCCATCAAAAGCACAGCCACAACTGTTGAACAATACCTGGCCGAATTGCCGGACGACCGTCGCAAAGCGATTGAGGCTGTCCGCGCGGTCATTCTCAAAAACTTGCCCAGCGGTTACGAGGAAGGTATGCAATACGGCATGATTGGTTACTTCGTGCCGCACAGCCTTTATCCCGCAGGCTATCATTGCAATCCTCAAGAACCATTGCCCTTCGCATCCCTAGCTTCGCAAAAGAACTACATGTCGCTCTACCTGATGTGTACATATAGCGATCCGGGACAAGAAACTTGGTTCCGCGAAGCGTGGGCCAAAACCGGGAAGAAACTGAACATGGGCAAATCGTGCGTGCGGTTCAAAAAACTGGAGGACCTGCCACTCAAGGTGATCGGCCAAGCGATCAAACGGGTCTCGGTGAAGAAATTCATCTCTTACTACGAGTCGGCAACCCAAGGCACCAACACTTCTCGACGTCGCAAGTGTTAGTCCGTGGCTGACAGCATGGCACGACCAACTGTGCTGTTCTTGCAACCAACTGGGTTCTTTTCACGTCGTCGGGTGCGGTGGCAGCGAACGCGCTAGCAGGATTGCCCGGCGGAACTGAATTTGTCTTCACAGCACCATTTTGACAAGACAATCCGCTGCAATTCGGCCGATTTGAGAATTTCACCCTTAATAAAATGCGGTATCGCAGGTCGTTGTTGGCGAGAGTAAGCCGTGATGTCCGCCGAAAGGCCGTTCGGACGTCTCAATCGCTGAACAGTCCATGCACTGTGGATTTTGCCGATCGGCTGATACGCAACAAGTCGAAATCAGGCTGGGGCACCTCCTCCGCTTCAAAAAACTGAATAACCGCATGAAAAAAACGGAGGCGCCACATTCCCAAAAACGATAATCTGCGATCTGATCTCCTGATTTTTCGCAAATTTTCGTTTAAAAAAGCGCTCGATTCTCGCAAATAATGCGGATTCAGCCCCATAAACCGTACAGTTGCGGCCTGTTCCCCTGCCAAATCGGCCAGAGAAGGCAATTCCGTTCGCGGATTCTCGAAATTTACCGTGTTTGGGAAAATATCGTTGCGGGCGAAATCGCCGTTATGGCCATAAAAATACGCGGAAATCCTTCGTTGAGACTACGAACATTAATTTCATCCCCTAAAATGGCGAAGAGATGATTGGACGAAGCGATGGATTTCCAAGTCGCGAAGCAAACCTACCCTACTTCCTACGAGACTCAACCAGTGATGGACGAAACACCTCAGGCGATCGATGCGGGCGAATTAGACGAGTGGTTTGAATCGCTCGACGATCTGTTACACCGCCACGGACCCGACGGCGTACGTCAGATGATGTCGGTTTTGCAAGAGCGAGCCTACCAAAACGGTGTGGCCATGCCCTTTACGGCCAACACCCCATATATCAATACAATTCGCCACGATCAGCAGCCTCGTTTCCCCGGCAACCGGGCCATCGAACGCCGGATTAAGAGTCTGATTCGCTGGAATGCGATGGCCATGGTCGTTCGCGCCAACGCTGCCAGTTCGGGCATCGGCGGGCATATTTCCACCTACGCCTCCGCTGCGACGCTGCTGGAAATCGGTTTCAATCACTTTTTCCAGGCCCGCAACGAAGATCAATTCGGCGATTTCGTCTACTTCCAAGGTCATGCCGCGCCCGGAATCTACGCCCGCGCATTTCTGGAAGGCCGGTTGACCGAAGAACAGTTGATCCAATTCCGGCAAGAAATCCCCCGTGGCTCGGGACTTTCCTCCTATCCGCATCCCTGGCTGATGCCTGATTTTTGGCAATTCCCCACGGTTTCGATGGGCCTGGGACCGATTTCCGCGATTTATCACGCGCGGTTTTTGCGGTATTTGGAACATCGTGGACTGGCCGACACGTCAAAATCACATGTGTGGTGTTACGTCGGTGACGGTGAAGTCGACGAGCCAGAAACGCTGGGAGCCATTACTTTGGCCTCCCGCGAGCATCTCGACAATCTGATCTTTGTGATCAACTGCAACTTGCAACGTCTGGATGGACCGGTCCGTGGGAATGGAAAAATCATCCAAGAACTAGAAGCCGCCTTTCGTGGTGCTGGCTGGAATTGCCTCAAAGTCATCTGGGGCAGCGACTGGGATCCGCTGTTGGAAGACGACGAAGACGGCTTGTTAGTCAAACGCATGGGTGAAGTCGTTGACGGCCAATACCAGAAATATGTGGTCGAAGGGGGCGCCTATATCCGCGATCACTTCTTTGGCGAAAACAAAGAGTTGCACGATCTGGTCGACCACCTGTCGGACGAACAGTTGCAAAAACTCAATCGCGGCGGACACGACCCCGAAAAGGTCTTTGCTGCCTACCACGCAGCGGTCAACCACGTCGGCGCACCGACGGTTATCCTGGCCAAAACCATCAAAGGTTATGGACTGGGCGAAGCGGGTGAAGGCCGCAACATTACACACCAACAGAAAAAATTGAACGAAGAGGAACTGCGCGAATTCCGCTCACGATTCGCCATTCCGATCGGCGACGAAGAGGTCGCCAAAGCTCCGTTGCATCGGCCCGCCGATGACAGTCCGGAGATGGAGTATCTCTTGAAACGACGGGAAGCGCTGGGTGGATTTCTCCCCGCCCGGACGCCCACCACCGACCGTTTGGAGATTCCGCCGCTCGATAAATTCGACAAGAAGGTGTTGCACGGTGGCGTCGAAATGGCGACCACCATGGCCTTCGGTCGGATCATCAGCGACTTACTCAAGGATAAGAACATCGGCAAACGGATCGTCCCGATCATTCCCGATGAAGCCCGCACCTTTGGTATGGAAGCGCTCTTCCGCCAATGCGGAATTTATTCTAGCAAGGGACAGCTGTACGAACCGGTCGATGCCGATCAGGTGCTCTACTACAAGGAAGCCAAAGACGGCCAAATTCTCGAAGAGGGAATTAACGAAGCGGGAGCAATCTCGTCCTTCATCGCTGCCGGGACCGCCTACAGCAACCTCGGCGTGAACATGGTTCCGTTTTACATCTACTACTCGATGTTCGGCTTCCAACGCGTTGGCGATTTGATCTGGGCCGCGGCGGATTCCCGCACCAAAGGTTTCCTCGTGGGGGGAACCTCCGGTCGGACGACGCTCAATGGTGAAGGGTTACAACACCAGGATGGCCAAAGCCAACTGTATGCCACGACCGTCCCCAATTTGCGAGCATATGATCCCGCCTACTCTTATGAAGTCGCCGTGATCGTTCAAGACGGGCTACGGAGAATGTACGGCGAAGGAGAGGAAATCTTCTACTACATGTCGGTCTACAACGAAGTGTACGACATGCCGGCGATGCCCGAAGGGGCGGAAGAGGGGATTCTGAAAGGACTGCATCCCCTTTCCCCAAAACCGGCCGACAAGTCGTCCTCGCAACGACCGCAACTCTTTGGCAGCGGGCCGATTCTACGCGAATCGCACCGCGCACAAGCCATTCTCAGCGAGAAGTACGACATTGAATGCGACGTCTGGAGTGTGACCAGTTACAGCGAACTCTCCCGCGATGCACAAGCGGTCGAACGTTGGAATCATCTGCATCCTGACGAAAAACCGCAACACAGTTTTCTGGAGACGTCACTCAGCAATCACTCCGGGCCATTTATCGCCGCCAGCGACAATGTCCGTTTGGTACCCGAACAAATCCGGCAATGGATTCCGGGTCGCTACGTGACCTTGGGCACCGACGGTTTCGGCCGCAGCGCCTCGCGGGAAGCATTGAGAAGGCATTTTGAAATGAATGCTGAAAATATCGCGTTCGCAACGCTTTCGGCATTGGCGGCCGACGGCCACTTTGACAAGTCCCGACTGTCCGAAGCGATCAAAGCGCTGGGAATTGATCCGGAACAGGTTAACCCGGCTTGCGCGTGAGAATTGTCCGCACGTCGCCGATGACTTATGGTGGAACCAGCGGACCAGCGGACATCTGCCTGTACACGTAGATTCAACATACGACTAAATTTTAACGAAATAACACTATGTCGATTGAATTTCGTCTCCCCGAATTGGGAGAAAATATTGCCGAAGCTGAGGTTGCCGAATTGCTGGTCAAGGAAGGGGACCGAATCGAAGCCGAACAGTCGGTCATGGAATTGGAAACCGAAAAAGCGGTCCTTGAGTTACCTTGTCCACACGCTGGCGTAGTGAAAAAAATTCACTTTAGCGAAGGGGACAGCGTCTCCGTGGGCTCGGTGATTCTAACGATCGACGAAGAGGCCGCAGCGCCCTCCGGTGATGAATCCGAGACGAAACAGGACGAAACTGCCGCCGCCGAGAAAGAACAAGCTGAGCCTGAACCGGCTGCCGCCAAAACCGAATCGGCACCGGCCCCAAAAGAAGCAGCCCCCGTCGCGGCCGCCTCTCACACACCAACGGTTCAGCCGGCGATGGAGGCAACCGCGCCCGATCACCGTCCACCGCCTCCAGCAGGCCCCGCCACCCGCCGTTTTGCTCGAAAACTGGGCGTCGATCTGCACGAAATCAACGGTACCGGACCGGGCGGACGTATCGTCCAGGAGGATGTTGAAGGCTACGTGAAATCGCGTCTGCAAAACTCCGCTGCGACCGGTGGTTTGCGAACCGCCCCTCCCCTGCCCGACTTTTCACAATTTGGTCCGATCGAACGCAAACGGTTGAGCAAACTCAATCGTACCGCAGCCGACCAACTCAGCACGTCGTGGCAGGTGATTCCGCATGTGACGCAACATGATTTGGCCAACATCACGGAATTGGAGAAAGTCCGCAAACAGTTTATGTCGACCAGCGGCAAGAATGGCCCGAAAATCACGATGACGGCCATCGCTCTCAAAGCTTGCGTGCAAATCCTCACCGAAATGCCGCACGTCAATAGCAGCCTGGATATGGAATCGGGGGAATTGATCCTCAAGCAGTACTATCACATCGGCGTTGCGGTCGACACCGATCACGGCTTGGTCGTCCCTGTGATTCAAAATGCGGACCGCAAGTCGATCATGGAAATTGCGGACGAACTCGCCCAACTCGCTGAAAAAGCGCGGGAGCGCAAGTTGGTCTTGGCCGAAATGCAAGGGGCCACCTTTACCATCACCAACTTGGGAAGCATCGGGGGCACGGCGTTTACTCCGATCGTGAATTACCCGGAGGTGGCGATTTTGGGATTATCGCGCGCTCAACCCCAACCGGCGCTCGTCGATGGCAAATTAGAAGAACGGATGATGATGCCAATGTCGTTGTCCTACGACCACCGCGTGATTAACGGAGCCGACGCGGCAAAGTTTGTCGTGCGTCTCTCGGCCTTACTCGCGCAGCCCTTCGGCCTGTTGGCAAACGTCTAAACGCCAATCGCTTGGAGCGGACTGTTATCAGCACCTTCCTTTGAACGAGCGCACCGGGCGGGTTTTGAGACTTTTCTTGAGCACAACTGTAACGACCACAAGAGAAATACGATATGTCTGATACGGAACTCGTCGTTTTGGGCGGCGGCCCCGGCGGTTACCCCGCTGCATTTGCGGCGGCCGATGCCGGAATGAAAGTCACCTTGGTTGACGAAGGCGTCAAACCGGGCGGAGTCTGCCTCAATCGTGGCTGCATCCCCTCCAAAGCCCTGTTGCACGTGGCACGGCTAATCAACGAATCAAAGGAGTCGGCCGACTGGGGTGTGACGTTTCAACCTCCGGAGATCGATATCGACAAAATCCGCGATTGGAAAAATCGCGTCGTTGGCCAACTCACCGGCGGCATCGAAGGACTTTGCAAAGCGCGGGGCGTCGAACTCGTTCGCGCGCGGGGAACGTTCCTCGACTCCAATACGTTGGAACTCAAAACCGAAGAAGGCGAGACGAGCAAGCTCACCTTCGACAAGGCGATTATCTCCACCGGGTCTTCCCCGGTCATTCCCGGTCCCTTGCGGATTGATGACCCCCGCATCATGGATTCCACCGGCGCCTTGGCGCTGGAAGACATTCCCCAGCGACTGTTGGTCGTCGGCGGAGGATACATCGGCCTGGAAATGGGCACGGTTTACGCCGCCCTCGGTTCCAAAGTCACCGTTGTAGAAATGACCGACGGACTGTTGCCGGGTGCCGACCGCGATCTCGTGCGGCCATTGGCCAAGCGAATCGATTCTCAATTCCATTCCGTACTGCTCAACACCAAGGTCGAAAAGCTGGTCCCCGGCAAAGATGGCATTACCGTCGAACTATCGGGCGAAGTCGAAGAGAAATCGCAGCTTTTCGATCGCGTCTTAATCTCCGTCGGCCGTTCGCCCAATAGCCGCAATTTGGGCTTGGAAAACACCAAAGTCGAAATCACTGAGCGGGGCTTTCTTAAAGTCGACGACAAACGTCGCACGACCGACCCCAGCCTCATGGCCATCGGTGACGTCGCCGGCGACCCGATGTTGGCCCACAAGGCGACCTATGAGGCCAAAGTCGTCGTGGAGGCATTGGCCGGTGAACCAGCCGCTTACCATCCCTATGCGATTCCCGCGGTGGTCTTCACAGATCCCGAATTGGCCTGGTGCGGACTCACCGAAGCTGAAGCCAAAGCCGAGGGCCGCGAGGTGAACACCTTCCGCTTCCCCTGGGCCGCCTCCGGCCGTGCGCAAACCTTAGCCCGCACTGAAGGGATCACCAAGTTGATCTCCGACCCGGAAACCGATCGCATACTGGGCGTCGGAATTGTCGGCGTCGGTGCCGGCGAAATGATTGCCGAAGGTGTACTGGCCATCGAAATGGCCGCCAAGGTCCGGGATGTCGCTGAAACGATCCACGCCCATCCCACCATGTCCGAAACCATCATGGAAGCCGCCGAAGGCCTGATGGGAAATGCAACGCACGTGTTCCGCAAGAAAAAATAGCGGCGACACGACAACGTTTCTTAAAGCACATTGACCGAATGTGCGTGCGATTCCGAAACGCGCGCGTCGGTCAGGTGCTCAATGATTCCGGCGACCGCCCCTTCGCGCTTGCTACCGCGCGCCCGTTCAATCCGGCAATCCGCAAACGACGGCGCCAGCGCCATCGACGCCGTCCGCTGAATCAACCGTTCAAAAAACGCGTCGTCGATATCCAGCATGCGACTGTGCACAAACAGCGTTTGCGGGTTGAACAAATTGATCGTCGTGACCAGCGCGAAGGCCAGCGACCGCTCAACAGCCTCCCATTCGGCCGTGACATCCAGACCTCCGGTGCGGACTTGTTCGACGATTTGCTCGATACTCATTTCCCGGCCGACCCGTTGCGAAACCAGCCGCGCTAATGCTCGGTCACTTGCAATGGTCTCCAAACAGCCCCGCCGCCCGCAACCGCATTCCAGACCATCCTCCACCATTGGCAAATGACCAATCTCACCCGCCAGACCGCTTTTGCCCTTCAGCAAACGTCCGCCAATTAACACACCCAAACCGATCCCCGTACTGGCATCGAGCATCGCAAAGTCGTCTACCCCGCGGGCAAGACCGTAATGCCGTTCCGCCAGACAGAGCGCATCGGACTCCTGCAGCACGACGCATTCCAAGCCTAGACGTTCGGTCAAATCCTGCCCCAGACAACTGTCGTTGGTGATCGGCACATTGGGCGAAAGAATCGAACGCCCCTCGCGCGAATCAAACAGCCCCGGCATACTAATCCCGATGCCTAGCGTCTTCACTCCGCCAAATAATTGCATCGCCGATATTTTTTCGACAATATCCTCGACCAACTGCCCGTAGGTTCGCGGCGTCTTAAACTCCGCGTGCGTTCCCGAACCAACGCGGCCATCCAGACCGGTCGTCACAATACGGCAGGTGGGAGAATCAATCACCACACCCACGACCTGTGCCGTATCTTCGGCCAACCGCAGTCGTTTGGCGGGCCGGCCACGCATCGTTTCGCTGCTGTCAAACTCCTCCAACATCCCCGAGCGCAACAACGACGAAACCGCTTTTGACACCGTCGGCGCCGTCACACCCGCCAACCGCGCCACCTCCGCCCGCGAGCGCGGCCCATTGGCCTGCAAGACCCGTAACACCATCCGCTCATTCATCTGGCTGAGCAATTGCGGTTGGGATGACACAAAGCTTTTCATACGGTTCCTTCGGTCCCGGCTACCTCAAAACGGTTGTTACGATTTCAGGCAAAAACGTCGTGGATCACTTGGCCGCCCACATCGGTCAAAGTCTCGTCACGCCCCTGATGGAAGTAGGACAACATTTCATGGTCCAGCCCCATCGCATGCAAAATTGTCGCGTGCAAATCGTGCAAATGCACTTTGTTTTTCACCGCTTCAAAACCAAACTCATCGGTCTCGCCATAGGTCGTGCCCCCTTTGACACCCCCACCGGCCAGCCACATGCTGAATCCATAAGGATTGTGATTGCGGCCCGGAGCATCTTTGCCTTCGCTAAACGGCATGCGCCCAAATTCACCGCCCCAGACGACCAACGTCTCATCCAACAACCCTCGTTGTTTTAGATCGGTCAATAATGCCGCAATCGGTTGGTCAACCTCCGCACCGTGTCTGCCGTGATTCTTTTCAATGCTTTCGTGCGCATCCCACGTCTCTTCAAGATGGCCGCCCCCCGAATAAAGCTGAATAAACCGCACGCCCCGTTCGACCAGACGCCGGGCAATCAAACAGTTGCGGCCATATTCGTCGGTCGGTTTTTTGCCCACGCCATACATCTCAAGCGTCTGTTCGTTTTCCTGTGACAAATCAACCGCTTCGGGAGTCGCCGACTGCATGCGATAGGCGAGTTCGTAACTGCTGATGCGGGCCGATAACTCGCGCCCACCGGGCCGCGCATCAAGATGACGTTGATTGATCTTGGCCAACAAATCAAGCTGTTCTCGCTGCACGGCCGACGTAATGTGCCCGGGACCTTTCAGATCCAAGATCGGATCGCCTACCGGTCGAAACAGCGTCCCCGCATAAGTCGCTGGCATGAATCCGCTCGACCAATTCGGCTGCCCACCAATCGGCCCGCCCCGTTTGTCGAGAATCACCACATACCCCGGCAAGCTTTCGTTCTCCGAGCCGAGACCATACACGCTCCAACTCCCCAGCGACGGCCGACCGATCAATGTCTTGCCGGTGTTCATCGCCACCAGCGCGGAGCCGTGCGCGTGGCTGTCGGTATGGCAGGAATTGATCACGCACAGTTTATCGGCGTGTTCGCGGACCTTGGGGAAATAGTCCGAGACCAACAACCCGCTTTCCCCACCGGGGCGAAATTTTCTCCACGCGGGTGTCAAATATCCCATGCGCCGCCCGCCGGAGTTGATGAACTTTTTGTCAGCGGGCAATTGCTTGCCGGCGAACTTCTCCAATTCCGGCTTGTAGTCAAACGTGTCGACCTGCGATGGCGCCCCATTCATCATCAAAAAAATGCACGCCTTTGCCCGCGCCGGAAACTGCGGCTCCTTAACGGCTGTCGGATTGGCAGTCGCTTCGGCAGCACGCGCGCGGTTTGGGGAGAATCCATCACTGGACAACAAATTCGCCAGCGCCAAACCGGCGAACCCGCCCCCCATCTCCCACACGAATTCGCGACGGCTCTTGCCGCAAGGGAACATTTTTTGATTCGACATTTACAGCCTCAATCGACATAGAGGAATTCGTTGGAGTTCAACAGCACATGTGCCAGCGATGCGAGCGCCAGCGTTTCCGGGGGGAGCAACTTTTTCGCAGCCGGTATGGCCGAGGGAATTTTATACTCCGCCAGCATCGCACGTTCGACAGACAACCGTTCCGCGTCGGACAACGCCCGCGCATAAACACGGATTTCCGCAATCCCGCCGTTCCAGTATTCACCGTTAATGTTCCCCTGCTGGCCAATCACCCACGCGGTCGAGAGATTTCGCGGCGGTAAAGCACTATCGTGCGAGACGATTTCGCCGCCATTAAAAAAGACCGCCGACCGGTCCTCTCCATTGAGCGCGGTGAGCACGAACGGATTACGCTGATCGCCGATTTTCCCAGCAATGGAATACACATCACAAAAGCGTACGGTGTCCTGCCCCGTCAGTCCCAAAAACACCGACGTCCCCGCGTTGCCTGCGGCGCCGTTCCAATTGGAGATAATTTCCCGATGCCCGGTTTCCCCCTGATCATTGACCACCGCAAGGATTGTGAATTCTTGCCAGTCTAAGATCGCTCCGCTGAGCTTGAAAAATCTCCCCTGACCGTCAAACGCCACGACGGGGCGACCGACAAACCCTTCACTCTCCAAGCGGGGTTGTTGGTCCTTCTCAGTCGCCACCGCATGATGTTCGTGTCCCGACTGGTCCTTCCATTGCGAAACGCGTCCCTCCGCGTCGATGGTCATGCCGCTGTCGGCCTTTAAGTGCAACACCAATGATTCTCGTAAATCACCGGCCTGTGTCAGCTTCTTCTGCTTGGCCTGTTCTACCTCTTCACGTCGCAACTCTGCGAAACGTCGCGACTGATCTGCGAGATGCTGTACTGCCATTTTCATTTCTGCTTTCGACGGATCGCGTTCTAAAACGCGCGACCACAGCTGCTGCGCCTGTTCGCTGGGATCATTCGTCTCGGTTGCAATCGACCGCGCTAACGTTTCACTGCGATCATGAACAAACCGATTATTCATCAGCGCCAACGCCTGCGTCGGCACGGTCGTGACGTCGCGTTGTCCGCAGGATTGGGTCACATCACAAAAATCAAACGTCGTCATCATCGGCGGCAGCAGGCCACGTTTCGAGAACATGTACAAGCTGCGCCGCAGTTGTTCCTGTTGCGACGAGGCTTGCCAGGCGCTCGATTTCATCGATAAGCCTTCCAAGGCCTCACTGCTGACCGATGGCCGAAAACCAGGGCCGCCCAAACGCAGGTCCAACTCCCCAGTCGTCGCCAACATCGAATCCCGTAGCGCCTCCGCATCCAACCGCTGCCGCTCCGCGCGCCACCACAGGCGATTGCCGCTATCTCGAACTTCGTAGTCGGCATACTCGGGATGCAGCGACGATTGCTGCCAAGTTTGGGACGTGAGGATCAAGCGGTGCATGCGTTTGATCGTCCAACCGCCGCTTTGAAACTCCGCCGCCAACCAATCCAACAGTTGCGGATGCGTCGGCGGATCAGCCAAAAAGCCAAAGTTGTTGGGCGAACGGACAATTCCTTCTCCGAAGTGATGCAACCACAACCGATTGACCAGCACCCGAGCCGTCAACGGATGGTCGGGGTGCGTGATCCAACGCGCCAATTGCAATCGGCGACCGGTTGTTTTGGCATCAGCTGCGGGCGGATCAAAATCATATTCCAGCTCTTCAACCATCGACAACGATGCCGGCGTCACTTCCTCCAGCGGCTGCTCCCGTTCCCCTTTCAGCAGACGATGCAGCGGACGCGGCTTCGTTCCCAAATCGGTCCACCCCAGTACGTCGTTCACTTCCAATTCCTCGGGACTCGGCCCCCCCACCAACTTACGATCCCGTGCGGCAATCGGCCCGGCCCAGAACGCTGCGCCCATGCGGTAGTAGTCTAGCTGCGTGATCGGATCGAACTTGTGGGAATGGCAACGAGCACATTTCACCGTCATCCCCAGAAATGCCGAGGAGGTCGTATGGACCATGTCCTCCAACCGGTCATACTGATAATCGAGCGGCTCGTTCGGTTCATCGTTCCAAGTCCCCAAGCGAAGAAACCCCGTCGCAATCACCGACTGTTCGTTGCGATCAGGCAGTTCGTCCCCCGCCAATTGTTCGACGACAAACTGGTGATACGGCATATCGTGATTGAGCGCATCGACAACCCAGTCGCGATACTTCCACGCAAACGGCTTTTCCTGATCGCGCTCATAGCCACTCGTGTCGGCATAGCGAGCCAAATCCAACCAATACCGTGCCCAGCGTTCCCCGTAATGCGGCGAAGCCAGAAGTTCATCGACGGCCGCTTCCCATGCTGTCGATGAATCATCCGCTTCAAATTTTTCAATCTGCGCTTGCGTGGGCGGCAGACCGATCAGGTCGTAGTACAGTCGCCGCAATAGCGTTCGTTTGTCCGCTGGGGGAGCGGGCACCATATCCGCCTGTTCCAGTCGTGCCCGAACAAACGCATCGATGGGATTTGCCGGTTGCGGTTCTGTTTTTAACTGTGGCACATCCGGACGGCGGATCGGCTGTAGCGACCACCAGTCACGCCCCGCACGGACCTCGTTGGTCCGTTCAAACCAATCCAACGTCCGTCCTTTCGGCCAAGGCGCCTTAGCGGCAACCCAACGCTCAAGCAGTTGCACTTCCTCGGCCGGGAGTTTCTGTGGGATTCCCTTGATGGCCGGCGGCATTTCTCCTTCATGAACGCGCAGAAGCAGAAAGCTCTCCTCAGGCGATTCCCCATCGATCACCGCACCGTTGTCTCCCCCTTTGCGCAAGCCCGCTTCGCCCGTCAAAACCAAATTCCCGGAGGGATTGCTGCCTTGGTGGCATTCCACGCAGCGTTTGATCAACAGCGGAGCGATTTCAGCTTCAAAATCGGGAGCCTGATCCGCTGCATGCGTTGCGTTCGCCAACAGGACCAATAACAACCACGCCCAGGACGAGCAGCGAGAGAAGGAGGAAGCCATTTTTGATTAGCACCTTCGCGTTTGGAGATCGCCGGAATTTGATCGACTTACCAATCTACAACCCGCCGCCTATTATTTCAACGGTATTTACAAAATGGCGTTATCTATTCTGGTTCCTCACCTGAAATCTGTGAGTGATGCGCAAATCCATTCCACCGAAACAGTACGATCTCTTGTCGCAAGATGATGGATCGGGGTATCCTAAGTAATCGCTGCTCAACACCTTCAGGCAGTAATTGCCGATGTGTCGCCCTTGAGTTTTTGCCTTATTCCTCTGTCTGGTTCTCCCAACAGAGCAGTACGCACAGGATCAGCTGGTCGACGCATTTAGATGCCCAACAAGAACGACTCGCCCATTGGGCTGGAGACGATTGCATGACTCGATTGTCATTTTGGATACATGCTGTATTGGCTGCACCACTTGTGTTGGTGGGCTTTTCGCCGTTATTGCTCGCGGCGGATGATCCCGGCGACGCCAACGCCCAGAAGGTATTTTTCCAGCAGAAGGTTGCACCGATTCTCGTCGGTCGCTGCCTGGAATGTCACGGTTCGGAACACAAGGGCGAACTGGACCTTCGCAGCAAAGCGACCGCGCTGAAAGGGGGCGAGAGCGGATCAGTCATCGAACCGGGAGACGTCGATTCGAGCCTGCTTTACGACTATGTCGTCAACGAAGAAATGCCGCCTAAGAAACCTCTCTCCGACGACGAAATGGCGGCGCTCAAACAGTGGATCGAAAGCGGCGCCTATTTTCCCTCTGAACCTCTGAATCAGTTCGCCACGTCGACCGACACGCGAGCGGGGTACGACTGGTGGTCGTTACGACCGCTGGCAGAGGTCTCGCCACCCACGCCGGATGGAATTCCCGCCGCCTGGAATGAAAACCCGATCGACCGTTTTGTCTTCGCCAAACTGGTCGAAAAGCAACTGCAACCCTCAGCCCCCGCGCAGCGACGCCAACTGCTGCGCCGCATCACCTACGACCTGATCGGCTTGCCCCCCACGCCGGAAGAGGTCGACGATTTTGTCAACGACGATTCCCCTGATGCTTACGAACGGGTCGTTGATCGCTTACTGGCATCGCCACATTACGGCGAACAATGGGGCCGGCATTGGTTGGACGTGATTCGCTTTGGGGAAAGCCGAGGTTTCGAGCGTAACGAGATCATCAACAACGCTTGGCCGTTTCGCGATTATGTCATACGCTCGTTCAACGAAGACAAACCGTTTGACCAAATGGTCCTGGAACATCTCGCCGGCGATGTGATCGGCGAGGGTGATCCCGATGTGGAGATCGCCACCACATTTCTGGTCAGCGGCCCGTACGACGATGTCGGCAATCAAGATGCGGCGCAGGCGGCCCAAATCCGTGCGAACACAATCGACGAAATCATCCGCGCTACCAGCGAAGCATTCCTAGGCCTGACCGTCGGCTGCTCACGCTGCCACAATCACAAATTCGATCCGGTCACGCAAGACGACTACTACAGCCTATACGCGACCTTCGCCGGTGTGCATCACGGCGTGCGGGTTATCGCCACAGCGGAGCAAAAACAACAACACGCCGCTGCCTTGCAACCGCTCCAAGAAACTCAAAAACAACTGGAAAAACAACGGGGCGAACTCGAAAACGAGATCAACAAACGGGGCGAAGAAAAAGCCGCCGACTTTGAATCCGCTTGGACACGGGAAGCAGTCCGGCGAACCGGCGCCGAGGAAACCTTCCCGCCGGTCCCCGCCAAATTCATCCGACTGACCGTCGAGGGTGTCGATAACAATCCTCAGGCCCGTACCGGTTACAGAATCGAAGAATTCGAAGCCTGGACCGCCGGACCGCAGAGCCAAAATGTCGCCGCCGCCAAAAACGGCGGCAAAGCGACCGGACGTAGCCGCACGGCAAAAGACTTCGATGCGTATAACGCCATGCAAACCATCGATGGTCGATTCGGTGCTCGGTGGATCGCCACCGGACCGGAATTGACAATCGAATTTGCCGAGCCGCAAACGATCGAGCGCGTTTTGTTTTCCAGCGATCGCGCCGGTCAAGCCGGCAGCCAGACGATAGCAACGTTCGTTTGCGAATATCGTCTCAGTGTCTCTCTTGATGGTGAAACATGGACCGAAGTCGCCTCGACGGCCGATCGCAAACCGGTGAGCGCAGCCCACCGCCGTAAGCGGTTGATGGATGCCGTCATCACGGCAGCGGAGAAGAAACAGCTCGCCGACTTGGGTCGCCAACTGGCTGAAGTCCGCCAACAACAATCAAAAATTGCGCCGCTGCCCGCTTGGTGGGCGGGTACATTCTCAGCGGCCAATGGGCCGTTTCACGTCTTTTTGGGAGGCAGTCCTCAGCGTCCCGGACGCACGGTCGTTCCGGCAAGTCTGTCGACCTTGAGCAAAGTCGCCCGGGAATATCAACTTTCCAACAAATCCCCGGAAGGCGAGCGGCGTCTGTCTCTGGCCAAATGGCTCATCGCCGATGACAATCCTCTACCCGCCCGTGTGTTGGCCAACCGTCTGTGGCATTACCATTTCGGGACCGGCATCGTCGCCACGCCCAGCGACTTTGGCTTCATGGGTGTCCCGCCCACTCATCCGCAGTTGTTGGATTGGTTAGCGAGACAATTGCAGGAAAACGGCTGGCAGCTCAAGCCGCTGCATAAACAGATTGTGATGTCGCAAGCGTACCGGCAGTCGTCGACCTATCGTGAGGATTTTGCCAAAGTCGATGCCGATAGCCGTTACCTGTGGCGATTTCCACCACGACGATTGACGGCTGAGGAAATCCGCGACGCGATGTTAATGGCCGGCGGAAAACTGGATCGTCGCGCGGGGGGACCGGGATTTCGCCTGTACCGTTATTTGCAGGACAATGTCGCCACCTATGTCCCGCTGGATGATTTTGGACCGGAGACATACCGCCGTAGCGTCTATCACCAAAATGCCCGTGCTTCACGGATCGACTTGATGACCGATTTCGATAGCCCCGACTGCGCGTTCGCGACGCCACGCCGCTCATCAACCACTTCACCGCTGCAAGCGCTGACGTTGATGAACCACAAATTCACACTCGACATGGCCGCCGCACTGGCGGACCGTATCGGGAGCGAACTACCCGATTCGCCCTCACCCGCTGCACAGGTCGGACGTGCGTTTGAACTCTGTTTCTGCCGTGCACCGACCGACGACGAGACAAACGCTTGCTCGGCACTTGTGAAACAACATGGTTTGCCGGCGCTGTGCCGTGTCCTGTTGAACTCAAACGAGTTCATTTATTTGAATTGAGGAACCCGTATGTTTTCTCCCTCGTTATTCGATCGCCGCGGCTTCCTCGGTAATGTCTATACGGCGCTGGCCGGGATCGGCCTGGGACATCTGTCCGGGCGCGATCTGTTCGCCAGCGATGCCGCTTGGGCGCCGGGCCAAGGCAAAACGCATTTTCCCCCCAAAGCCCGCCGCGTCCTGCAGATTTTCTGCCCGGGGGCTGCGTCTCACATGGATCTGTGGGAGCACAAACCAGCACTAGATAAAATGCATGGCCAACCGCTGCCCGGCGAAGAAAACCTGGTCAGTTTCCAGGGCAAAAACGGAGCACTGATGAAAAGCCCTTGGGCTTTCGCTCCCGCCGGCGAAAGCGGAAAGATGTTCACCAGCCTGCTGCCGCACATGAGCCAGCATGTCGACGACATCGCCTTCGTCCATTCGATGACGTCTAAAACCAACACGCACGGCCCCGGTTGTGTGTTCATGAACACCGGCCATACCACGGAAGGCTTCCCCAGCACCGGTGCTTGGATGAGTTATGCGCTGGGCAGCGCGAATGATAATCTCCCGACTTATGTCGCCATCCCTGACATTCGTGGCGAACCGCCCAATGGCAAGGCCAATTGGAGCAACGGCTTCCTTCCCGCCCGACACCAAGCGATCATGATGAGCTCGCAACAGCCGATTCGCAATCTGCAGCGTCCGAGTACTATTTCGGCTGATGAAGAGAGCGCATCGCGCAAACTGTTGGAACAACTGAATCAACGGCATGCCGAGGCCAACCCCGGCCAATCAGAACTGCTCGCGCGGATTTCGGCCTATGAACTGGCGGCACGCATGCAACTGTCTGCCCCGGAAGTTTCGGACTTAGCGTCCGAGTCAGCCGCCGTGCATAAAATGTACGGGACTGGCGATACCAACAAGCTGAAAGCGGGCTATGCTCGCAATTGCTTGTTAACCCGGCGATTACTGGAACGAGGAGTGCGGTACGTTAACCTCTACTGCGCATCCCGCGCCTCGGGCGTCGATGGGTTACTCAATTGGGATGCGCACAAAACACTCAAGCCCGACTACGAGCGGCATGGCCCGGTGTTCGATCAACCGACGGCGGCTCTGCTGAGCGACTTGAAAAAGTCCGGTCTACTGGAGGATACCTTGGTGCTGTGGACGACGGAATTCGGCCGCATGCCCACACATCAAGCCGGTACGACGGGACGCGACCACAATCCCGATGGATTCACCTGTTGGATGATGGGGGCCGGCGTGAAAGGGGGCATCAGCTACGGCGCAACTGACGAATTTGGCCGCCGCGCCGCTGAAAACATCACCACAGTTTGGGACTTTTACGCCACGGTGCTGCACTTGCTGGGCTACGACCACACCAAATTAACGTGGTACCACAACGGCCTCGACCGGCGCCTGACCGATGTTCACGGACACGTGATCGACCCGTTGTTGGCGTAACCGACAGACAATAAAAAAAGTGCCACTGGCGCTTGGTTCGCCAGTGGCACTTGATCATTCATTCATTCTTAGGCCGTATGCGCGGGGCGTTGACCCGCTTTTTTCGGCTTGCGACCGGGTCGCCGTTTCGGCTTCGATGCACTGGGACCGCCCGCGGCTTCAACCTTGCGGTATTTGCCCGCCCCTTTGCCACCAGAGCTTTTCGCACCGGAACTTTTGGCTCCAGAACCTTTTGCACCTGGCCCTTTGGGACCGGAGTTTTTCGCCCCCGAACGCTTGGAAGCAGACCGTTTGAACTTCGAACGTTTTGAACCGGCATCCCGGCGACGATGCGATGAACCGCCCGATTTGAATTCAGCAGGTTCGGGTAAAGATAGCTCGGGATCAATCGGTACTTTTTGCCCGATTAGACGCTCGATCGATCGCAATTCACGACGTTCGTCCCCACAGCAAAACGACAGGGCGATCCCTTCGGCACCGGCGCGTCCCGTGCGTCCAATCCGATGCACGTAGTTTTCCGGCTCGATCGGCAGATCGAAGTTGACGACATGCGTGATGTTATCAATGTCGATACCACGAGCAGCGACGTCGGTCGCCACAAGCACTTTCACTTGTTTGCGGCGAAACGCCTCTAACGCCCGTTGCCGTGCGTTTTGCGATTTGTCGCCATGAATGGCTGTCGCAGCTATGCCATCTTTGAGTAATTGCTTTTCCAGTAAGTTGGCGGTCCGCTTGGTCTTGGTGAACACCAAGGCGCGATCGACACCTTCACTGGTAAGAATTGACTTAAGCAGCGTCTTTTTCTCAGCCCGGTCGACATACAACAACCGTTGTTCAATGCGTTCCACGCTCGTCGTTTCGGGCGTTACGTTGACGCTGACCGGCTTGTGCAGCAGGCTTTGCGACAACTTAATGATGCTCGGCGGCAAGGTGGCGGAAAAGAACAGCGATTGCCGTTTCTCGGGCAAATGGCTGATGATCCGTTTTAGGTCCGGCAAAAAACCCATGTCGAGCATGCGATCCGCTTCGTCCAAAACGAACATTTCCAACTGATCCAGTTTGATGTGCCCTTGGTTCATCAAGTCGAGCAAACGTCCCGGTGTCGCCACCAAGATGTGGGCTCCCCGATTCATCGCCCGGACCTGCTTGCCTTGATTCACACCACCGTAGACCAATGCTTGCCGCAGTTTTAAATGCCGCCCATAGACCGCAAAACTGGCGCCAATCTGGATCGCCAACTCCCGCGTCGGGGCCAAGGCCAATACCAACGGGCGTTTGGGAGTCGACTTGCGATTTCCTTGTCCGAGTTGGTTGAGAATCGGCACGGCGAAAGCCGCTGTTTTTCCAGTCCCAGTTTGAGCGCACCCCAACACATCCCGTCCCTGCATTGTGGCGGGAATGGTTTGCGCCTGGATCGGCGTGGGGGTTTCGTATTTCTCGTCAGCCAATGCACGTTGCACGGGCGCAATCAAATCAATTTCCTGAAACGTCTTCAAAAGGTTTTCCTCAATCTGTGTTACTTTTTCGCCCGGCATCTACGAAGCGGATTCTTGCTATCGTCTCTACCTATTCCGGCGATGCAGTCTGGCTGGAACGGTTCCGCAGCCTGGACAGTGGTCGTCAGAGGGCTTCATGGGAGTTGCGCGCGATCAACCACGGCGTGGTTGTTGGTTCGCTCAACAACAAGGGCACACTCACAAACGTGGTGCGCGGGAACCGGGGAAAACAGTTCACCGGATCCTTAGATGTTTGCCCAAGTGCAGCAGGTCGGACCGACTTCACCTATCAACTCGCATTCGCGCTTACGGGAACTCTGGACAAACAAAATCAGTCCCGCCGCAGCCGATTCAGTGGCTGCAGTCTCAGGTTTGCACCTAGCCTAACGCATCATCTTGCGAGCGAATTGTGGATGGTCAAATGTTGATCGTACGAATTCGGTGCGTTCTCAACAGAACGCAGGCGGCCTTCCAAAACGGTCAACACAACCCCTGGTCAGCAGCGGAATCATGCGGCTTGCGTGCCGGCACGATAAGTTTCAACGGGTCTGCAGTAGCCTCCAGCTCTGCCAGAAATCCCCGTTCGACCGGAAAAACGCGTCTCATTCACACAAGACAGCGGTGCTCGCTTATTCCCGGTCGGATTGCTTCGGATTTCCGAAAACCCGAAGTGCTGAAACAGTATACCCTTAGGAACCCTGTTCGCCAACCCTCAAAGTTCGAAATCTCTCCGTTCGACGTCCAAAACACGTCGCACAGGCCCGACGAGTTACCTAAAAGTCACGAAACGGCCCCCGCGGTTCCGCAGCTGCCATCTCCTTCTTCCATTGGGCAAAACGCGTCTGCAATTGGGCCAACATTTCCGGATTCTCCGCCGACAAATCGTGTTTTTCGCCGATATCGCTCGACAGATCGTACAGCCCGGTGCCGCGCTGCGATTGGACCCATTTGTAGTTTCCCACACGCGCCGCCCGGTCGCCTCGTCGCTCCCAAAACATTTCTGTCCGCTCCGATTTTTTCTCACCAGTCAACACCGGCAGCATGTCAAACCCGTCATAGACAATATCCTCGGGCAGTTTCGCACCGGCCAATCGCGCGAACATCGGAAACAGCTCCAATGCTGTCAGAAATTCATTCGAGACACTGTCGGCGGGAATCCGTCCGGGATACCGTGCGATGAATGGAACGCGGATGCCCCCTTCGAACATCAGCCCTTTGCGACCACGCAGCGGAGAATTGTCAGCAATGCCGCTGCCACCGTTGTCGGAAAAAAAGATCACCAATGTGTTGTCGGCCAGTTCATATTCCTCCAACAGGCCCAGCACTTCGCCGATGGCATCATCCATACAGGTGATCGATGCCAGATATTCCAACCGCGCCTTCTGCTTGCTCGGCACAAGCGCTTCTTGACCGTATCGTTTTCCTTTGACCAAATTGTCTCTGTACTGCGGATACATCTTCTTGTACCGCTCCGGGGCTTGTGCGGCACCGCGGATTTTGGGATCAAGATTCGATGCTCCGTGCGGGGCATTGAACGGCAGGTAAAGGAAAAACGGCTGATCCTTGTGCTCTTTGACAAACCGAGCCGCTTCGGTTTGAAACAAATAGGTGCAATACGTCCCCTGCTCCGCCGTGGTCGGTTGATTGTCACGGAACATCGACGGCACGCCGTACCGCTCATGTGTAAAATAATCGATCCCTGTATTGGCAAATCCGTAATACCGGTCGAAGCCGTTTTGGAGTGGCAAAAACCGCCGCAACTGTCCGCCGTCCCATTTGCCAAACACCGCCGTCGCATAGCCGGACTGCTTGAGTACCTCGGATATCATCACCTCCTGCACATCCATCCCCAACACGCGTTCCGGGGTCACAGCGTATTCCTCAGCCGTGAAGGTTTTGCCGTAGTCGGCCACATCGTTGCGGATCATATCGTACAGGCCGTTCCGCTGTGGATAACGCCCAGTCAGAATACTTCCCCGCGATGGCGTACAGGCGGGCCATGTCACATAAAAATCCGTGCAACGCACCCCTTGTTTCGCCAACTGATCCAAGTGCGGCGTCTTGACTTCATCGCTGCCGAAGCAACCCAGATCGCGATAGCCCTGGTCGTCGCTGACAATCAGCACAATATTCGGCGGCGGCGCAGCAACTCCGGCATGACTGATTGAGATCACTGCGATCACGAAAACGGTGATCCGCGAGGATAGGCGAAACATATCGGTTACTCCCTGTGGTTCAGCATCAGGTGGGTGATTCCATTGGCTGCATTATGGCATTCACACGTTTTCGCTTCAAACGCCCTATCAGTAACGCGTAACGCTTTCAGAATTAAGGCGGCAGATCAAAGACTTCCCAAGTGTTACAAGTTTTTCGTGTGATTTTCCAACATTTTTAGAAATCGTTGGCGTGTCGCTGCCATGCTTGGGCATTTCAGTTTAGAGGACAACACAAACATCACACACGAATAAAAACCTGAAAGCCACGCGATAATGCTGAACAACAAACATCAACGAAAATTGAGAATCGAATCTCTCGAAGACCGCAAATTGATGACCGCCAACATGGAGATTGGCGAGTCGGTCGCGGTGGGGGGAGGATTCTTGCCTGCCCGAAATCAGCAACTGTTCATCACCGGATCAGACGGTGACGACCATATCGAAATTTCCTACCTTTCACGGCAGGCAGGAGTCACACGGGTCCAAGCTACCATCCGCGACGCTGACGGTAATGTCCTGATTCAAAATGTCTATAACTCTGAGGACTTCGAACAAATCGAAGTTTATGGAGGCGGCGGAAACGATACGATTATCAATAACACACTCTACCGCATGGCTGCCAATGGCGGCACCGGCGATGACACGATCTACGGCGGTGCCGCAAACGATATTCTCATCGGTTCCCATGGAAACGACTACCTAAACGGCCGCTACGGAAATGATGAAATCGCCGGCGGGAGCTTATTATATGCAGAATCGTCAAGTTACGTTGCCTATCATGAGACTGACGGATTTGATCACGGCAATGATACGTTAATTGGCGGCAGCGGCAGCGATGAACTCTACGGTGGATTCGGGAACGACAAAATCGACGGGGGGAGCGGCAACGACAACATTATCGGCGGCAGTGGCAACGACACCCTAAACGGTGGCTACGGCGCGGATACGATTTGGGGCGACTACCATGACGATCTCAGCACGCCATTGCGCTACGTTGAGAACGGCCATGACGTGCTCAATGGCGGGCGAGGAAATGACACGCTTTCCGGCGGCGATGGCAACGATACGATTTTCGGCTCTTATGGAGATGACGAACTATTCGGCAAGCAGGGCGATGATCTTTTGAAGGGCGGAGACGGTAACGATCGACTCCACGGCGAAGCAGGCAACGATGAACTCTTTGGGCAAGCAGGAGTTGACTTCCTCTTCGGCCAGGAAGGCAACGACACACTCACCGGTGGTTCCGGCTTCGACTACACAATCGGCGGAGCCGGTTCCGATCGCATCGCCCGGGAATGGGAAATCATCTGGTCCGAACGATTGTTTCCGATCACCGGCGTCCGTCCACACGATTTCAATGGGAGTGAGGACCGCTGGTTTTAAGGTCTGACAACCCACACACCAAGCCCCGCCAATTGGCGGGGCTATTTTTTTGTGCGTTCCTTTACGGCGCGAGCAATTTGTCCATTAGGAATTCCTGCGAATTCGCATATTTGTCGGATTTTGAAACGCCTTTGATCAACAAATAGCACTCGTGCTTTTGAGCGTCCGCTTTCTCCTTCATCTTCACTCCGTAGACCGGATGATGAATGCCGTGCCCGGCGCTCTCCGAGGGGAGTTTCATGTTGTTGCCATAGGTCATCAGCAGCGGCGGGTCATTGCCATCCAGATGATTGTACGGCGAGAATTCCTTGTAGAGGGCTTCGTGTTTGTCATAGTTTTTGAGCGCGCCTTCCATGGTTGGCTCCCCGACCGCCATGTTGATCATTCGGTGCTTAAGCACATTTGGTCCCAGCCATGGTTCGATGACTTTAGGATCGATCGAAACCTGTCCTCCCCCAACGGCAGCGGCACAGACCCGCGTCGATTCGCGCAACACCGGGTCTTTTGCATCCGGGTCGGCCAGATCATCGTGCAATAGCAACCACATCGATGTACAGGCTCCCGCGCTGCCGCCGGTTAGGGCAATGTGTTTGGTATCGATGTTCCAGTCATCCGCTTTGGTCCGCAAAAACTGAATCGCCCGCGCCGCATCATGCACGGGAGCCGGTAAGGGATACTTTCCCGTATGCCGATAATTGATCGCCGCGTAGGAAATCCCCTTGTCTAGAAACGGTTGGAATCGTGCCTGCTTTTGTTTCTTATCCCCACCCGTCCAACCGCCGCCGTGAATATAAACCAACAACGGTCGCGGCCCTTCCCCTTCCGCCTGCCAGAAGTCGAGCACGTTCTCCGCGAATGGACCATATGAGACATCAGCTGCCGTCGGCGCGTCTTGCTTCGGTTTCTCCGCCGCTTGCAAAATAGTCGTCGCGGTCATCAGGACCATAAAAAATGATGTAACAATTTTCATGTTGTCTTCCTATGAAGTGGATATATTCAAAGAATTCGTCACGCCAGAGTCATCTCAGACGCGCTGCGGACAGGCCCAATACGTGCCTCGCATCATACCATGCGTGGCCGCTGATCGCCTGTTATTGATTGCCATCGAAAGTCTCGGTTTGAAAAACCGCTCGTTGGCAATCCAGATATTCCTCTTTAGTCATCGCAACTTCGTGATTCGCCATCACTCGCTGAGCGTTCGCCGCGTCGCCATGGAGCAGATCGACCGCCATCGTTGCCAACGTCTTGGCAGGCGCTAAGTAGCCCGCATCCGCATCGGAAATATGCCAATCGATTTGATGATGCGAACCGCTGGCACCGGTCATCATTGGATGCAGCACAGGCATAATTTGACTCAGGTCACCGGCATCGGTCGAACCGCCTGCGTGTGGATAGTCGCGATAGCCATCGCTCCCCAAAATCGCTCCGGCATTGTTGCGGAATAGCTCCGCCAACTCAGGGTCATTTCGCAATGGCAAATTGCCCGGGACCGTTTCGATTTCCACCCGGCAGCCCATCGCCATGGCGGCGCCGCGCAACGCGCGATCGACCTTGGCCGACGCATCGAGAATCGCCGCGGGTGTTTTACCGCGAACGTATGTCTCCAGACAGACCTCGGCCGGCACAATGTTCACCAAATCGCCCCCCTTGGTGATAATCGGATGCACCCGTACACAGTCTTCGTCGCGAAATGTCTCCCGCTGCGCGTTGATGGCACTCAGCGCCAATTGGGCGGCATTCAGCGCGTTGACGCCCCGTTCGGGAAAACCTCCGGCATGGGATGCCTTCCCCAAAAACCGAATATTCTTGGCTAGAAAACCGTTCGACGACGGCGCCAATCCCATCCGGCCCTCATGGACGTCGGGACTAGTCGAGTGAATCATCACCGCCATGTCCACATCGTCAAACAGCCCCAATCGAATCAATTCCTGTTTACCGGTCAGAAACGAAGTGCGGCCTTCCTTGACCAATCCTAGCCGGTAACCAATCTCGACATACTCCTCAGCCGGGACAGCGAAAAACACGATCGTGCCGGCCAGTTGTTCCGCCACGCCCGATTGTGTTAGCCCCAGCGCTGCTCCCAACATGCCGGCGATTTGCGCATTGTGACCACACGCGTGTGCGGCCCCGGTTTCAGCGCAAGCGCGGGGATGATCCGGCACCTGCAGCGCATCCAGTTCCCCCATCAACGCCACCGTCGGCCCCGGCTTTCCGCCCCGCAAAACCGCCTTCACGCCAGTGATTGCCAATTGATCATCGAATGACAACCCGAAGTCCGTGAAAGACTCTTTAACTAAATCCGCTGTGCGAAACTCCTTAAAACCAAGCTCCGGCGCATCCATGATCGCTTCGCCGATACCCACAACCGTCTCGCGGCGCGCATCAATTTCATGGGTAAGGTGCTGCTTCAACTCAGCGCAACTATTCATCGAGAGACTCCCATCACAAACGGTCTGCGCTACGGAGCGCTCTGATTGAAATCAACTGCAAAGATCTGCGTAACATTCTTACCATCCGTCGCGACACTGCGGTTATAAGCCAATGTCTCACCGTCGTGACTCCACACCAACGCGTACGCTGCCGTGTCACCATCGCTCAGCACATGACTTTTGCCAAAGTCCGCGCCGGGCTTTACGTCGGCGACGAGAACCTTGTCCCCGGCAACAAACGCAATGAATTTGCCCGAGGGATGCCAACGCGCATCGGTATCGACGCCCCCTTTGACAAAGGTCGCCTGTTGCGGTTCTCCTCCGGTTGGCGATATCAGAAAAATCTGCCAGTCGCCTTGAGCATCGCGCATCCGAAACGAGATTTGCGAACCATCGTGGGAACTGCGGGCGATTCCTTCGCAACCGGGAAACTTGGCCTCAGCGGTGTGCGTCAACCGCCGTTGCACCGCACCGGCCGGCGGCATCGGAAAATGCGTGTCGGTCCCTTCCAGCGGTCCCAACGGTCCTGGTTTGGTGACCTCTTCGGGAATATCGACAATATACAACTCGTCCAGCGGTTCCCCATGCTTGTCGCGCGTCGTGCCGATAAACGCGCGGGCCAATTGCCTGCCACCATCGTCACGACGATATCCGTTTTGGCCCACCCAACTATCCGCAGCGGCGTGCGAGATTTCGTCGCTGCCCGGCTTGGGATCGGGAGTGACAACGACAACTAACACCGAATAGCCTTCGCCATGCGACAAAAATTGCGGCGACGCCGGGACTTGAACGGGATGCCCCAATTTCGTCACACCAATCGTCCGCAGATCGAGATGTTTCCCGGTCTTCAAACCGTGCGCGCGGACGACCGCATCGTTGTACGTAAAACCAACCCACTTCCCATCCCCAGAGAATTCATGCCGGTGCGTTCCGCCGCGCAGCGCTCCCGGAGTGTAAGGCGCTTGCGTATCGCGGGCGTCGGCAAACCGAATAGTCCCGTCGCCATCTCCACTCACGATGCCACCAATCCGGCGGTGTTTTTCGTATTGGTCTTCCGCACCGGTCGGCTGCAGTGGTCCGTGAATGAAGATCACCTCGTCACGATCCGGGGCATAGCTGGCCGCCAACACGCCCGGGCCAAAGGCGTTGGGATGCTGGGGAGTATACAGCTGCGTAATCTCCCCCGTAGCAATTTCGACTTTGGCAATCACCCGCGCTTGAGACAAGTCGGGACCAGACCGCGTATCGAACACCAAAAACCGGTCGTCCGGCGAGAAATTGTCGTTGTTATCCAACTCATGGTTCTGCGCACTGCCGTGTGTAATCTGTCGTTCTTGCGCACTCGATTGCATCGTCATCAAAAGTAACACTCCTCCCGCCACCAACCCAAAGATTCGGAGATTTGGCATTCTATTGTTCCAATTATTTTTTGCTTGTTGGTCCTATTCAAAAGCGAGTAGACCAAATCAAATGTCTCCTGGCCACCCGCAACTATTAATTCGTGCACGACGGGTTCAATTTGCATCCACTTCTGCATGCGGCTCCACCGAAAACTTAAAGCTTTCGCAAACACCACGAACGAAGTTCGCATCGATTGTGGAGGAGGCCCCGCGAAAATTAATGTAGCCCCCCTGCTTGCTCTGCTTGTCTTCCCAGGAAAAAGACGCGAATTTGCCATCAAAGTGAATCATGCCTTCAATGTCATCGCTGAACATAGTTTCGACTCGACCGAAATTTCTGAACCGAAATAGTTGGCCCGCTGTCATGCAGAATGCATGCCAGCGCACTTCGCCATGTGTCATCGACCAACGAAAATCACTGGAACCGGCTTGGCAACAGTACCACCTTAGCTTAGGTAGCGTCACCCCCTTCAGCTCCGGGCGAATTTTGGCTACGTCAAACATTTCGTAAAGTTCGCCATTATCCGCCGGTCTCGCCACCATCACCATAACGCCAACACCGTTTTGAAATATGACTAGGTCCGGACTGGGTTGGTCCTGCGTTTCAACAACGTCGGAAGGTAATCGGAACTCCATACCATCAACGCGGACGGATGCCCAATCATCCGGGATGGCCGTTTGCGGCATCTCTGATACTGGAATCGCGTGAACTTCGTCAGAATCCAGACGTGCCTCAGCATATTTCCACATCACATGTGGCCACCACCGAACGACACACAAGATGATTAGCACGATTGTGCAAACCAGAACCGGTCTGCCCCACAATCGAGACAATCCCCTGCTTCGGACACGATGTTCAGGGTTGTGCAGTGGCTCGCTATTGCTCATTGAAGTAAGACTTGCATTGCCACGTGGCAGTTTGAAACCTGAAATGCAATCACCACGGATCGATCAATTTGCTGGGACACGGATCGCGCTCTCCAGACCATCCGACCTATGGATCATACCACCGCACTCTGAGGGATTGCAGTCCATCAGTCTGGGAGCAACAATCATTGAGTCCTAAAGGTTTTCCTGATTGGATCGAGGACACATGATTCATCACAACCCGCTACACCGCCTAAGGTAACGCATATCGCCCAGACACAGACACACCCCAGTGTCTTGCCCGAATACCGCGCACGCGGTATCCTGACAGATAGCGTGGGGGGCGGAATGTGCCGCCGATTGGGGACTTGCAATTGCACAACGCAGGAGACTCGAACGCCACCGTTCGCTGTAAGTGACGGAGATTTGCGAACCAGTCCGGCTAGGGATTTGACTCCATGTCCGAAAAATTCTGGCACCTAAAAAGCTGTCAGTTGTTTGAACGGCTCACCGATGAACAAGTTTCTCAACTTGAGAGCCGCGCTCAGGTACGGACATTTGGTCGTGGCGAATTGGTCTACCTGCCCAGCGATCCCGGCACCACGGTGCTGTTGGTCGCCTCCGGCCGCATCAAGCTGTATCACATTACCAGTGACGGCAAACAGGCGCTACTGGGCTTTATGGAGCCTGGGGAACTGTTCGGCGAACTGTCGGTCTTCGACGGGGGCGAGCGAGAGGAATTCGCCGAAGCGATGGAGAAGTCCGCCGTCATCTCAATTCCCCGTGAGCAACTGCAAGCCGTTATGGATGCGCACACGCACGTTTCACTGGGCATCACCAAGCTAATGGGCCTGCGGCGGCGACGCCTGGAACGCCGGTTGAAATCACTTCTGTTCCGCTCGAACCGCGAACGCCTCGTGCATCTGTTGCTGGAACTGGTTGAAAAATACGGCCAACGCACGCCCGAGGGAATTCAACTGAGCATCAAGTTGTCGCACCAAGAACTGGCCAATGTGATTGGCAGCACACGGGAAACCGTGACCGTCCTGCTGGGAGAATTGCAGGACGAAGGCAGCCTGATGATTCGCCGCCGGCAAATTCTGATTACCAACATGCCGCGCTTGGCCGCAGCCGTCGATAGCCCGCCCCCGACGATTCCCGAACCGGCAGAACGCAAATCCGCACCAGCGTTCTGAAACGGCCAAGGGTTTTGAGAGGGCCGTGAAGCACTCAATCCAACCCCCATCCGCTCCTTTCTCAAATGCGGTTGACCGGTTTTGAGAACTGGCGTATATTCCCGCCGCAATTACCAACCCCACGTTTTCACGTTGTGCAATTGCATCCCGTAAAATCCCCGTGGGACGATGCCCGTTCGGGTCAATCTCCTCGCAGATCCCTCCCTACAGACTGGCTCAAAGGATTGGATGCCCATGTCGACCAAACCCAAAACGACGCAAAAATGGATGTTTATTGTCGGAGGAACCGCATTAACCGTGCTCGTCGCGGGACTGCTGTTCCAAGTCATGCAGCCCGAAACGGGCAAAGCCGCCGCACGCGGTGAGCGGAGTCCGCGCAGCAATCAAGCTGCAAGCTCCACAGGACAAAGCCGCAAACGAAGCGTCGCTCGCGTGAATGGTCAATTGATCTCCTACGACCAACTGGCCGAAGAATGCGTCGCGCGTTATGGGAACAAAGTGCTGGAAGGCATCATTAACCGCACAATGATTCAACAGGCCTTTGAAGGCAAAGCCGATGCCCCCACCGCACAGGACATCGAAAAAGAAATCCGCTCGATCGCCAAAAAATTCAATTTGGATACCGCGCAGTGGCTGGAGATGATGCACTCGCAACAAGAAATGACTCCCGACCAGTATCGCCGCGACGTCATCTGGCCCATGTTGGCGCTAAAAAAATTGGCCGGACACGATGTGAAGATCACGCAAAAGGAACTCGAAGAAGCCTACCAGCGCAATTATGGCGAACGGGTGCGGGCGCGGGTCATTATTCTGGATCGGATTCGCCAAGCCCAAGAAGTCTGGGAAAAAGCGAAGAATAATCCTGAAAACTTCGGCCGATTGGCAATGGAGTATTCCATCGATTCCTCCAGCCGCGCATTGGAAGGGAAAGTCCCGCCGATTCGTCGTTTCTCGGGAAGCAGCGAAATCGAAAAAGCCGCCTTCTCATTGGCCGACGGCGAAATTTCTGGAGTCATTCAAATCCCTGAGAATAAGCACTGGGTGATCATTAAATGCGAAGGCCGTACCGAACCAGTCAGCGGCGTCTCGATGGCCGATGTACGTTCCATTCTTGAGGAAGAACTCCGCGACGAAAAAGTGCAACTCTTGGTCAACAAGACGTTCAACACACTGGAATCGAAGGCGCGTGTCGACAACTATCTGACCGGCGTTACGACCGGCAGCAGCAAACGTTCAACCGCCCGCACCAAACAAGATTCAAATATCCAACAAGTCGGCGGCACACGGACGGCACCCCAGCGTCCTTAGCCCCCAACGCACAGAAGTGCGAAAACACGACGGAAAGAGACACCGGCACGCGAGACAATTTGGTATCTCGCGTGCCGTTTTATTTGCGCAGCGAACCAGGTGCCCCCCATAGGTCTCTTTGCTTCCAGATGCGACGTGCTACAATTGATGCCACTGCATAACTTCCGTTCAGACGGACACGTTTGAGACCAAAGAACCCCACAAGACGGCTCGGCAGCCAGAGAAACAATCAGATGCGAAGCGAATCAGAACAACCGGAGTCGGACAACCCCTTCACCATTCCGGTGGCCACACGCGTTTTGCGGTTGCCTCCCTATTTGTTTGGCAAGATCAACGCGCTGAAACACAAGAAGCGGGTCGCAGGGGTCGACGTCATTGACCTGGGGATGGGAAATCCCACGGATCCTCCCGACCCGATGATCATCGAAAAACTGACGGAAGCGGTCGCCGACCCTCGAAATCACCGCTATTCCGTCTCGACCGGCGTTGAGAACCTCCGCCGCGAAGTCGGAAAACGGTATTGGAAGCGCTACGGCGTGCGGATTGACCCCAACGACGAAGTTGTCGCCTGCATCGGCTCCAAGGAAGGATTCAGCCACCTCTGCTTGGCGTTAATGGGACCGGGAGACACGGCAATCGTCCCCGCCCCGTCATTTCCAGTCCACGTCTATGCTGTCGCGCTGGCCTCGGGGAATGTCATCGCGCTGGACGTTCGCGATCCGGAACAATTCCTCGCCAACATCGACTACACCTGCACCCATTTGTATCCCAAGCCGAAGCTGGTCATCGTCAATTTTCCGCACAATCCCTCAGCCACGGTGATCGAACAAGATTTCTATGTCGAGTTGGTGCGGCTGGCCAAAAAACATGGGTTTTTGGTCATCAGCGACTTCGCCTATGCGGACATCTGTTTCGAAGGTTATCAGGCGCCCAGCTTTCTAGCCACGCCCGGCGCATTCGAGGTCGGAGTCGAATTCACCACCATGAGCAAAGGCTACAGCATGGCGGGCTGGCGAATCGGCTTTTGTGCCGGCAACGCCGAAATGTGCCGCGCTCTGGCGACGATCAAAGGCTATTACGATTACGGCATCTTCCAGCCGGTCCAAATCGCTGCCATTGTCGCCATGCGCAATTGCGACGCCGCTGTGGAGAGCATTGCCGAAGAGTACCATCGCCGCCGGGATGTCCTGTGTGATGGTCTGGAACGTCTCGGGTGGGAGATCGAACGTCCTCGCGCGGGCATGTTCATCTGGGCAAAAATCCCCGAGCCTTGGGCACAGATGGGATCAATTGACTTTGCCATGAAATTGCTGGACGAAGTCGGCGTGGCGGTCAGCCCGGGTCGTGGCTTCGGCGAAGAGGGCGAAGGCTACCTGCGGATGGCGATCGTCGAAAACGAACAACGACTCCGGCAGGCGGTCCGACAAATTGGGCGGTGCATGAAACAGGAAGTCGAACAACCGTAACCCTGACGCAGCATTCGCCGCTTCCAACTCAAGACTCGGGCCATCTGATTCCATGCACAACGAAGAACCTGCTGCGTTGATATTCGAAGATGAGGACAACACCGACATCCCAGTTCGCCGGGGATTTCCTCGCATCGCTTGGCTGGTGATTCTTGCAATGGTCGGTTTCGTGACCTATATGCAAAACGGCGGGAGGGGTGAGCCGCACCCACTAGAAGACGAAGAGTCCGCCCCGCAAGATATCATCATGTTGCTGCAATCCCGATATTTGGTCGGCGCCGCTTCATTATGGCAAGATCAAGACAAGCTGACAGCCCACAAGCTGTACGAGCAGGCGGCCCCTTTAAACCAAGGGACCATCGAACAGCGGTTGAAATTCGCCATCGTCGCCGAAGAGTTGGCCGGCGCCGAGGAAGCACTCTCGGTGCTGTCGGACATCAACGATCGCGTTGAAACCAGCGGTTTTGAACTCAACAATCAGCAACTCGAATTGCGCGACGCATTGACGGCGCTCATGACCGACTATGCTGCTGAGGAATGGACCGCGCCGACAGTCACTCCGCATCAGCGACAACTCATCAAAGACCAACTCGGCTGGTTCGGCGACTTAGCGTTGGCGCCCAAACAGGGTGCCAACGAAGCAGCTCGTTCCGCGATCATCCGCTCAGCCCAACAAACCGCGATCGCCTTACTGGGTTCAGCAGGGTTGTTTTGTTTGTTTTTGATGGTTGGGATCATGGTATTAGTCCTGTTCACCGCCGCCTATGTCACCGGCAGTGTGCAATCGGCGATTCACTGCGGCCACAGCAACCACGCGGGGATCTACCCGGAAACCTTTGCCTTCTGGCTGCTCCTGTTTTTCGTGCTCACGCAGAGTGCGTCATATCTGGTCCAAGATGACCGCTATCGCACGCTGGCCATGGCAGCCGCGATGTTTGGCAGCCTATTCGCCTTGGCATGGCCCCGGTTGCGGGGGATTCCATGGCGGCAAATTCGCAGTGACATTGGTTGGACAGCCGGCAAGCGCCCACTAGCGGAACCAGCCATCGGCGTCGGCAGCTATATCATGACCATTCCATTTTTATTCGTGGGATTTCTGGCCTCTGTCATTTTGATGTTCGTCACCGGTCTTGTGGAACCGGTTGGCGGCGGAGGGGATGAATTCTCGCCGACAAGCTTACCCAGCCACCCAATCGTCTCGACTGTGGCCACCGCCGATTGGTTCATGGTGTTTCAGTTGTATCTTGTGGCCGCGATCGGCGCGCCGGTCGTCGAAGAAACCATGTTTCGCGGCGTGATGTATCGCCATCTGCGCGAATGCAGCCACCGTTGGGGCTTCCTGCTCAGTTTCCTATTTTCAGCGCTGATCAACTCGTTTATCTTTGCGGTGATCCACCCGCAAGGCCTTGTCGCGGTTCCCGCGCTGATGGCGATTGCCTTCGGGCTGACTTTAGCCCGCGAGTGGCGGGGGACTTTGATTCCGTCGATGATCGCACATGGCATTCATAACGGGTTATTGTTAACAGTGCTCCTCCTGGCGATCGGCAACTGAAACTGCAATCGCCCCGTTTCCGGCATCACGCACCATGAATTGGCTGAACCTACTATTGATGGCAGTCCTTTCACTCGGCAATCTCGCGATTGTCGTGGCCGTGCTCAACCGTATCAGCACCGCGCGCGTGCACTTGAGTACACTCTCCATCATTCGTCGCAGCCATGCATTGTTCATCATTGGCTTCACCTTAGCATTGATCTACCAAGGAGGCTTCGGCCGCCCGCGATTACTGTTCGACGGAAGTTGGTTGGACATCGCGCCGATTTATTTACTCTATTTCGCAGCATGCGGAATCTCAGCGATATTCGCCGCAGTGATCGTCGTCCGCCGTTGGTTCTACCGCCCCCCAACAGCTCTGCTCTCCAGTCACAGTGAAGTCATCGACGTAGCTGCAGTGCTCGGCAAACAACCGTTGGCCGCCGGACGGTATCACAGCTTGGCAAAATTACCGGGCAATGAAATCTTCAAAGTCGAAATCGGCACCAAGGAGATCCAACTCCCCGGCTTGCCCCCAGCCTGGGATGGTTTATCGATCCTGCATGTCTCCGATCTGCATTTCATCGGCACCATCACCCGCGATTATTTCGCAGAAGTCCTCCGCCGCGGCCAGGAGTTGGGATCCGAGATGGTGGTCTTTACCGGCGACTTGCTCGACGAACAACATCTGACCGATTGGCTTCCAGAAACGCTGGGACAACTCAGCGCCCCCTTGGGCTGTTATTTCATCCTCGGCAACCACGACTGGGACCTCGACCCCGATGCGACACGAAAATGTTTTCGCGAGTTGGGCTGGATCGACGTCGCCGACCGATTTACGACTGTTGAGCACGCTGAGAAAAAAATGTTGATCGCCGGTTCGGAATACCCCTGGATGGGAAACAATCCCGACATCACATCCGCCGAAGAGGTCGACTTCCGTTTGTTGTTGAGCCACACCCCCGACAACTACCCCTGGGCCCGCCGCGCAAATTTTGATTTGATGCTCTCGGGCCACAATCACGGCGGACAAATTTGTGTTCCCGGCATCGGACCGATCTATACCCCCAGTCTCTACGGAACACGGTATTCCGCAGGGACTTTTTACCGACAGCCAACCCTGCTGTACGTCACCCGGGGTATATCAGGCAAGGAACCGCTCCGGTACAATTGCTTACCGGAATTAACACAATTGGTGTTGCGTCCCACGACGGTCCCGTCGTCTCAGGCTGACAAAAAACGAAAACTGATCGGTGCAAAAACCTAGTCCGCCGAGCTCGTTCAAGGTGGCGAAGCGTGCGTATTGTTTTGACTTTATTAACGATCCTTTGGGCCTCCCCTTGGTCGTTGCTGGGGATCTTCGCTGGTCTGCTGGGATTATTGACCGGTGGCCGTGCCCGACGCGTGGGAATGGCTTTGGAATTCCACGGCGGAGCCGTCACCTGGTTTTTGCGGCACTGTCCCAATAGTCCGATGGCGATGACCATGGGACACACCATTCTGGGACTCACCGATGCAGCGCTCGACATCACCCGCGACCACGAATGGGTCCACGTCCGCCAATACGCCCGCTGGGGACCGCTGTTCATCCCGGCCTATTTGTATTTCTCAACCGTCTTATGGTTCCAAGGCAAAGATCCCTATCGCGACAACCCCTTCGAACGCGAAGCCTACGGCGATACCGATTAACGCCGCCATCGACCATGTCCTTCCCCAAACGGACCACTTGCGGTCGCAATCCGTTCAACGTCCAAACGTATACCTGACTGCCGAAGGGTGTGTCATACGGGCTGGTTGACTTATAATCACCACGTCACACAGCGACCGCACCTTCGCACGAATTGAAAATACAACATGCCCTTACCACTTGAAACCGAATTGCGACAACAAATTGCAGGCGACGTGCTCTTCGACGACGTCAGCCGCGGACTGTATAGCACCGATGCCAGCATCTATCAAATCCCGCCCATTGGCGTCGTGTTACCCAAATCAAAAGCGGACGTCCGCGCCGCTGTTCAGGTCGCAGCGGCGCATGGCGTGCCGATTCTGCCACGTGGGGGCGGCACCAGTCTGTCGGGGCAGACGGTGGCGGCGGCGATCGTGATTGATTTCTCCAAGTACATGAACCGCATTCTAGAAATCGATGCCGAGCGCGGTCTGGTACGTATCGAACCGGGGGTCGTGCTGGATCAACTCAACACCGCCCTCAAGCCGCACGGCCTGCAATTCGGCCCCGATGTCTCCACCAGCAACCGCGCCGCACTGGGCGGCATGATCGGCAACAATTCCGCCGGTTCCCGTTCGGTGCGACACGGCAAAACCATCGACCATGTCCGCGATTTGCACGTGCTCTTGGCCGACGGCACCGAATTGCAATGCGAACCACTCGACGCCGATGCAATTGCCCAACGCCAGTCGTTGGAGACAACCGAAGGTGAGATCTATCGCCGATTGCCGGCGATCGTTGACGCGGTTCGCGATGAAATCATCGCCCGCTACCCACGCATCCTCCGCCGCGTAAGTGGATACAACCTCGATGCCTTCGTGCCGGAACTGCAAACCGAGTTACCCATCGCCGCCACCTCAGCAGAGCTGAATGCCCAATGGCCCGATCGCGGCGAGTTCAATCTCGCTAAAATTATTGTCGGCGCAGAAGGGACGTTGGGAACCATCACCGAAGCGGTCCTCCATGCCGTGCCGCTCCCCCAACAACGCGGCGTCGCCTGTCTACAGTTTCGCACAATCGATGCGGCGCTCAAATCTGTGACAACAATCCTGAAGACAGAGCCGTCAGCCATCGAAATGCTCGACAAGTACATCATCGAACTGTCGCGCACCAACTTGGAATACCGCAGCTACTTAGATTTCGTCGAAGGGACGCCCGAGGCGCTGTTGATTGTCGAATACAGCGGCGACACCTTGGAGTTTGTTCAAGACAAACTTGACCAACTGGAGCAAATCCTCGCCGATTGGGAGGGCCTAGAAAAATACATCCCAGCAGTCGACCCCGCGCAACGGGACCGCATTTGGAATTGCCGCAAAGCGAGTGCGCCTTTACTCCTCAGCATCCCCGGTGCCCGCAAGCCAATTGCCTTTGTCGAGGATCCCGCCGTCGCTCCGGGACAGGCGGCGGAATTCGCCCGGCGCTTTCGTGAAATCCTCGACCGCCGTGGCGTCGCCGGATCGTTTTATGGGCATGCCTCCGTCGGTTGCCTGCACATCCGGCCGATGCTCGATACGAAAACCGCCGAGGATTTGACCGCACTCAAAGAAATTTCCGACGAAGTTGCCGCTCTAATCGGCGAATTCCACGGTTCCATGTCGGGCGAACATGGCGATGGACTGGCCCGCAGTTACCACAATCGCGACCTGTTCGGCGAGAAGTTGTACGCAGCCTTTGAAGAGGTCAAACGCCTATTCGATCCCCGTGGCTTGATGAATCCTGGCAAGGTGGTCAGCGATGTCTCACCCGTCGAAAATCTGCGCTATGGTACGGAGTATCGCGGACGTGATATCAAAACGTTTCTCGATTTCAGCGGCGAAGCAGCCAGCGCCGGTACAACGGGAAACGGATTTCTGGCAGCGACGGAGATGTGCAATGGCTCGGGGGTCTGTCGCAAAACCAACACCGGCACGATGTGCCCTTCGTTCATGGCGACGCGCGACGAAGAACATTCCACCCGCGGCCGCGCAAATGCACTGCGACTCGCTCTGTCGGGACAATTGGCGGATGATGCGTTAACGTCACAACGGATGTACGACGTGATGGACCTGTGCTTGATGTGCAAGGGATGCAAAGCGGAATGCCCGTCGAACGTCGATGTCGCCAAACTCAAAGTCGAATTCCTTGCTCAATATTACCAAACGCATCGCCCCTCTCTCGGCACAGTCGTAATGGCCCACACGGGACGTCTCAATCGCATCGGTTCGGCGCTGGCCCCGGTCTCAAATTGGTTAGCCCGTCTGCCCGGCGCTGCCTACCTGACGGAAAAACTGTTCGGCGTCGACCGTCGCCGCCAATTACCCACATTCCAGCACGACCATTTCGGCCGCTGGTTCAGTCGCCACACGCCGCACCCCGGAGCCGGACAGAACGGTAAAGTCATTCTGTTAGATGATTGTTTGACCAGCTTTTGCGAACCAAACATCAATCGCGCTGCTGTGCAATTGCTCGAACGCGCAGGATATACCGTCGAATTGGCGGGACTCCAATGTTGCGGCCGGCCGTATTTCTCCAAGGGGCTGATCGCGCAGGGCAAATCCTTGGTCGAAAAGAACATTGCGACCTTGGACAAACTCTCCGCCGAGGATGTGCCGATTTTAGGTTGCGAACCGAGTTGCCTGCTGTCGTTGGTCGACGAATATCCCGACCTCGTTCCCACCGATGCGGCCCAACACGTCCGTTCGCGAAGTTTTACACTCGATGCCTGGCTGGCCGAACAATCCGCCGCTGGAAGGTGCGACCTGAAATTTGATCCCTTAGACCAATCCGCCCTGTTACATGGCCACTGCCAACAAAAAGCACTCGTCGGCACGTCCGGCACGATTGATGCGTTGAAACTCATCCCGCAATTGAACGTGACCGAAGTCAATTCCGGCTGTTGCGGCATGGCCGGTTCGTTCGGCTATGAGCATTACGATGTGAGCATGGCCATCGGCGAACGCGTGTTGTTTCCCGCAGCCAAGACACACACCACTGGACCGGTGCTCGCGCCAGGCTTCTCCTGCCGGCACCAACTCGCCGACGGCACAGGGACGCAAGCGTTGCATCCCATCGAGTTGCTTGCGCAACAATTAACGCCGGATGATCAACCCTAAGCGTCACTTTTTATCCAGCACGTCCGCCATGGGCAATTCGTCAAGGCTACCAATGCCGAAGACCGACAAGAAGCGCGGCGTGGTGTGATAGGTGACCTCTTTGGGATTTTCCTCGTCGCGGTGAATTTCGATCAATTGACGGCGCACCAATTGACTCAGCAGTCCACCGGCGTTTTTACGACCGGTCGCCTCGGCATCCTCACGGGTGATTGGCTGTTGATAAGCAACCAACGCTAAAATCCCCAGCGCATCTTGTGAGAGCTTGACTTCCCGCGGACCAACCCCGAAGACGCGATTGCGGACACGCGAAAACGACTCACGCAGTGCGAGAGTGTATCCCCCCTCCCCCAACCGAATCTCGTAGGGACGGTTTTCTGCCGCATACGTTTGATTCATCTCATCGGCGAGGCTCTGCACCGCGCTACTGTTGAAGCTGTCCCCCAACAGCCCGGCGAGTTTTTTTGAGGTGAGCGGTTTGCCTCCGACAAACAGCGCCGCTTCCAAGATCTGCGGCGGCGTAAAACGGGGGGACTGATCCTCCTGTTCGTCATCGTCATCTGCCGACGACGATTCCGCCTCACTCGCACTCGCACCGGCGGCGATCGTCTCCTCACCGGGAGAGGTTTCCGCTTCCCCATCTCCCTCCACGGTGGCTTCTGGCACGGCCTCGGGAACTTCAATTCCCCAATCGGCATCATCCATCGCTTCAACGGCGCGGAGGTACTGGGCGTCAATTTCCTCTGCGGAAATATCCAGTTCGTCCGAGAACTCGTCGGCTGGCGGATTGTCCATTTCACTCACGGTTGGGGCCACTCCGTTGGCATCACACGGACCCATTTCCGCGTGCTGAGAGGGGGGATTTTACCGCAAGAGGGTGAATCGCCTCAATAGCGACTCTGCCGGATGCCCTGCCGCTTCAATCGCGAAATCGGCCCTAACCGCCGGTTTTCACATCAAAGCGCGGCAAAAGCCTGCGACTCATGCTGCTTCAGCAGACGTGTGCGACGTTGAGCAACATCACCGTTGGCCTTGAGTTTCTGCAATTCTGCGATTTTCTCACGACATCGGCGGCAATTTTCTAAGTGCAGCCGAACGTGCTCCGTCTCAGCAGGAGCGAGTTTCCCAGCGACATAATTGTCAGCCATCGACTCGACATCATGGCACTTCAGCGCCGCGATCTCGGGCGATTGCATCTTGTTGATGGCAAAATTCCCCACCAAGAGCAACACGATCACAGCCGAGGCGGTTCCGCCAATCACCATCGATCGCCGCGTACGGCGTTTTCCGCGCAGTCCCACCACGAGTTGTCCCACTTCACCTTGCGGGCAGGCTTGCCACTCATTCGCGTTGGACTGATTCTCACTCATGGAATTACTTTTGTACTGCATCTGCTGATTAAATGCAGCCGCTCAAGTGCGTCTGCTAAAACGATGATGATTTCTCCCTGGTCTCGGTGAGGCAGTCGCATCGCCCCGCCTGTCACGCAAACCCAGTTTACGTATCATCGGCCATCCCGAAACTTCGATCTGTATGATACCCCACATTGCCTCGATGTGATGTCCAAATTGGCAAAGTTTGCAGGAATTTTCGCATCGCGACAGGGCAAGATCAATACCCCGGCAAAGTCAACTCACTCGCAATTGTTGCTCTAAAGTGTCCAGAATATCCTGCACCCGCCAGTTCTGCGCAGCGACTTGGATGGTCGCTGACCCGGTGACCAACGCATCGACCCGTTTTTCCGCCGATATCACTGTGCTGTGGTTGCGACCTCCGAAGTAACCCCCAATTTCGCTATACGCTGCGTGAGTATGCTTTCGCGCCAGGTACATCGCCAACATACGAGGCTGGCTCACAGTGCGGCCTCGCTTCGACGATTTGAGACAAGCCGCTTCAATGCCAAACAAATTACAGACCGCCTCTTCCACATCTGCCATACGGATCACCCGAATGCAATCACGCTCCAAATCGGCCAGCACCTGTTGGGCAGCCCCCAATCGCACCCGTTTGCCCGTCATGCAATAATAGGTTTGCAGGCAATTCAAAGCCCCTTCGAGTTCGCGGACGTTGTTGCGAAATCGATCCGCCACGAAATTTAAGGCTTCATCAGAAAACTGCCCTGACAAACGCCGTGCTTTTTGAAACACAATTTCCTTGCGGGTCGCTGCATCGGGCGCCTCCATACGGCACACCATCCCGGACAGAAATCGTGTCTTCAATTCGTCACTGAGCTTGGTCGACAACCGCGGATGTTTGTTGCCGGTCAGCACGACTTGCCGGCCGTGGCTGACGAGTTGTTTGAATGTGTGTAAAAACTCCTCTTGGATGACCCGTTTGCCTTCAAAGAAATCCACGTCATCCACCAACAGAATATCCACCGAACGAAAACGTTGGCGAAAACTCGGCAGCGTGTGGTTGCGGAGCGCCTCGGTGAAATAATTCGCAAACGCCTCAGAGGTAAGGTAAACAACTTGCAATTCCCGATTCTCACGCCGCAAGCGGCGGTAGATCCCCTCCAACAAATGCGTCTTGCCCGTTCCCACCGGTCCGTGGAATAGCAGCGGATTGAAATTGGCATCGGCCGAATCACAAATCTGATGCGCGGCGGTCAGTGCCAATTCATTGCAGGGACCTTTGACGAAATCACTCAAATCGGAAAACCGTCGACCGCGTCGGCGTTCCGTCGGAGCCTTCGTTTTCGATTCGCGCTTCGGCTTGGGCGTCGCAGGCTGCTCGCCGTCGACGTCTTCGCCGCTGCCGCTATTTTGAATTTGAGCGCCGGCGACATCCGGATCGACTTCGAACCGAACCCGTACAGAGGGGCCCAACACCGATTGGGCGGCTTGCCGTACGGTGGAACGATATTTCTTTTGAAACCAGTCCGCTAAAAACGGACTAGCCACGCCGATCGTGATTTCATCGTCCTGGACCGTTAGCGACGTCTTGTCGGAGAACCATTGCTGATAGGCATGGTCGCCGACGGCTGTCGCCAACGCGCGCAGAATTTGCTCTTCGGCCGATGTGAACATCGGCGCGAACGCGATCGTATCGGGCTGCATCGTGCTACCCCCAAACGCGCACGTACTGCGATCCTCGCCTCCTTAGGAGGTTCTAAACGACGGCATCCGTTGCCAGACCCTCTATCGTGTTGCGATAGGAGCGCAGTGTTGCTGCTGGATGTGAAGACTGTCACGGCGAATCATGCACCATTCGATTCGCCGTCACGCTTATGGAAACTTACTCGGTGAAACGATCCTATCCGGACGGGCGCCGCTGTCAAACCAAAAAGCGAATCTTCTCAAGTCGATTTCAAATATGACTACGAAAAGCCGGAAACTCCCCTTCATTTTTCGGAACCGACGCGGACAAAAAAACATGGCCCGCCAACAGCCATGTGAACAACCTGTCGACTGTTTGCCGCGCAACTCACCGCGTCAAATACAAGTGCAGCGCTCGCGATGCCAATGCCGAAAAACCCAACCGTTCGTAAGTTGCGGACGCATACCGGTTTCGGCAATCGACCGCTAAAAAGACCGTGTCCGCTGCGGTTCGCGGCAGCTTGGGCAACGCATCCAACAGCATCCGCCAGCCGAGTCCTTGTCCTCGGCAGGACGGTCCCACCCCCATATAAACCAGTTCCCAGGCCCGTTGATCCGGATGCTCCGACAGCAACAAAACCCCCGCATCGACGCCATCAATGCAATACAATCGCCACGTCTCTGCCGCAAAGCGTCCCGCCGCTTGGTGCGACGCGAGTGCTTGCTCCGCGGTGCGAATCCCGTCCAGTTCGGGGCAATCCAACGTCGCCTGGTAGGTCTGCTCTAAGAGCGCTACAAATCGATCGTGCGTCTCCGTGCTGTAGACAACCGACTTGAGCGGCGGACGCGTGTCTTGCGGCCAATGGTGATCTAAATTCCGCTCCATAAACAACAGATCGGTCAAATACCCGATGCCGTTGCGCGTGAGAAGCTGCCGCCCCGAATGGTCATCTGGTTCTAAAATGGACTGAATGATCGTGACACCGGCTGCCTCCAAATGCCGGACAGACGCGGCGACGAGTGCATCGGCCATTTCGTCATCCGCATTCGCAACTTCGGGCGGCCAGATGGATGCCGTTTGCCCCGGTTGGATGACTGTAAGGATCGCGCCGACCGGTTCAGCGTCACGGTAGCCGATCAGCAGGTCGTCCAGGACCAACTCGCCATGCGCGGCAGAGGCTAAGGCGTTTGCGACGTGTTGCTGCCGATCCGCTTGTGGAACCTGCTGCATCAGCAATCGGACGGCGGATTCAACTTCTGGGCCGACGGCGGGACGGACGGTAATCATACTCCCCCCCTATGGCCGCAAGTGTCCACTGCGGCCATGGCTGGGCAATCCGCATGAAATATTGATCGGCGCATACTCAATGCACAACCGGCAAGATCTGGGGAGAGGGGAGAAGCGACGAGCCGCCAAAATGCAAAACGCAGCTTGGAAAACCGACAACGTCCCCGCAACCAAAGCAATCAGGAATCACCAGCCGCCTATCGCGTTGAGCAGCGGGTTGTCTGCAGAATACGCCGCTCAGGTCTGGATTTCAATCGCAGTCGTTGCACCGTCAGAAAGAGCGGCTTACATGCGGCAGCAACCTGGGCTGCAAGGAGGAGCATCGCTCGGGGGACAGGCGTTCGAGATCGGCAAACCACCCGCGGTGCGGGTGGCGTGTGCCGCTGGAGCGCTGAGCAACTTCTCTAACTCACCCGCCCCACAATCGGGGCACTTTACCTGTTCCCCGTTACGCACAAGAAGTTCAAACTCATGCTGACAAGCCGAGCAAGCGTACTCAAATATCGGCATGGCAAAAATGCGCCTTCGCTTTAAAGTTCGTGAATCGGTTCGAAATACGGGACCTGCTTCACCTGCTGTTGTCGCGGTGATTGATTACCAAGAGGATTTCCCACACCAAGCATATTGGACTCAAAACCAGCCCCACCGCGGTGCATGCGGCGAAAATCACCGTATTGCGACGCATTTTCCGCTGGGGCAGCTTGAGACCCAAAACTCGAATCGACAAACGAAACAGGTTCGCTTTGGCCATCGATCATGGGGGTTGACCCCACAAAAATCAAGAGCGCCACACAAGCTGCTGCCAACGTCGCTGTCGGCATCCAACTTGGATAGCCGCGCCGCGTCTGTAAAACGGTGGCCGGAGAAATTTGGGCACGTAACCGCGGCCACAGGGAGTCCCCACGAATCTCAGTGGGAGTTTCGCTTACGACACGCATGATCGTCCGGCTGTCGGTGAGACCCTGCAATGCCTCACGGCAAGCGGGACACTGAGCGATATGCCTACGGGCGGCGACCGCCTCGTTGACTTCCAATTCATCGCCGACCAACAGGGCCAACTTATGTTGAAAATCATGACAACTCATCGGTGAATTCCTCGCCCCCTAAAAATGTATCGACAACGTCTTGATCCAAATTCCGCTTTTCCCAGAGCTTTTGAAAGCGCGTCCGGGCTTCCGCCAATCGCCATCGAATCGTGGCTTCCTTGCGGTTTTCTATTGCGGCAATTTCCGAAGTAGAGAAGTTCTCCAAATCCCGTAAAACCAGCACTTTGCGGTACTTCTCGGGAATCTGCTCTAAAACGTGCTGCACTTCTTGCCGCAGGTCAATCTCTTGACGCGGGTCGTCGGTCGACGGATCGGGTGACTTTTCTGAGGCACTTTCAGAGAAAAGCGACGTCCAACCGCGACGTTTCCTGCGTCGCAAATAATCCAATGCCAAATTCACGCCAATGCGGAACAACCACGGGCCAAATCGACGTGAGGGATCAAACTGGTCCAACCGTTCAAATGCGCGGAGAAACGTTTCCTGTGCCAAGTCACGCGATAACTCCGTGTCATGCACGAATCGCAGAATCACCCCAATCAGCCGCCGTTCGTACCGCGTCACCAGCCCGCCATAAGCATCCTTATCGCCACGGCGCACATCTTCCACCAGACGGGCATCACTGAGCGTAACCCCGGATTCCTCAAGATCGGTTGTACCGGCCTCGTTTTTTGACATTAAGATCATAAGCAATTCCCTTCACGCCGTTCGTCGTTAACTACGTGCGTGAGGTCATTGCTGTTGGAAAGTAATGGCGAACTATTGCGTCGCCTAGACGGCCCCTTCAGCGAGGAGCCATAACCCTCTTCATATAAACGGGTTGTGAAACATACCCCAGTTCGGTTCGTTTGAAATTCAAGCGTCCCCAACTGCCGATCTGTTTCGCTACTCTTCTAGTTTACACCATTCCGCACGGAAAATCGGCAAACCCAGCTTCCGTTTCTTCCGCTCAAAACTTGTGTGGTAATCCATGTCGTTTTCCGGCGAACGCTCTGGGGGAGTCGTCCGCGGGCCAAATGCGGGGTGTTCGTCGACCATTTTCACCGCCACATCGAAGTATTCTTCGACATCTGTCCAAAAATGCAGTTTGCCTCCTGGAATCAAAATCCGCCGAATGTGCTCCACTAGAAAATCGTCAAAGACACGGCGCGGTTTGTGCCGTCGTTTCCACCACGGGTCCGGAAAATAAACGTGAACTCCCGCCACACTGGCTGAAGCAATTCGCTCGCCCAGCACAACTTTCGCATCACCGCCCAAAAATCGAACATTGGACATCTCGCGTTTAGCAACCCGCAAAGCCGCCCGCCGCCCCTCGCGATAGTTGATCTCAATTCCCAAGAAATTTGACTCAGGACGACGACGTCCCTCATTGAACAGAAACAAACCGCGACCCGCACCGACTTCGACTTCCACCGGATGGTCGTTGCCAAAGTATTCCTGCCAGTCAAACGGGCCTTCGATATCGGCGAGAATCTGAAAGTACGGACGAAGGTCAATCTGGGGTGCTAAAGCCATAAGTGTCGATTCGGTCGTCACTAAAAGTCGATGTTGAAAACTTGTTGAATACCCGTTGAAAACTTTGCAGCGGCAGCATCCGCTTACGGTTCTGCCGCTTCTGGTCTGTCATGATTCATGATTCAGGCTGGGTGGCTGGAGACGAGTGCCAACTCGCCCCCAGGTCGTTTGAGATCCCCGTGCTACACACACGATGGACAAACGGCATCCGTCCCCAACCGCCATGATCTCTAACATCTACGGAATTCGCAGACGTTGTGTGACAACTAGCTCGATTTGGTTTCTCGTTTAATCGGCACACCGATAATCGTGCCGCTAAAGACCATTTTCCCGTCGACAACCCCCTGCACCGTATTCACAGCACGGATATTGGGACGTAATTTCGTGCAACGAGCCATGAGAATCAGACGACTGCCGGGATACACCGGAGCACGGAAGCGAATCTCATCCATGCCGCCAAATCCCAGAAAATCCCCGCCCAACAGGTCATACTTGCGCGCATAAAAACCGGCCAATTGGGCGGCCGCTTCGCAAATGATGACTCCCGGCATCAACGGAAATCCGGGCATATGGCCCGCCACCCAAAACTCTTCTTCGGTGACATCCAAATAGCCGACGACGCCGTGATTATCGCGATCAACGTGCACAATCGCCGTCAAATGCTCCATTTGATTGCGTTGTGGGTTGATCCGACGAATGGCATCGATATCAAAAATCGGCTTGCTGAAGTCGATCTGGTTCAAATCATATAACAGTGGTGGGGGCATGGGCTCTGCTCATTTTTCAATAAGGTGGGCAATTGACCTGGGGAAACTGTTCCCCACGCCAACTGAATTCAAAACCAACCGACACGTCTTCACAGTGCCCGTTCCGGGGCCTTGAAAAAAGACATCGCGTTGGGCTTTGTGGTGGGTTTTAAGAAATCGACAAGATTTTCTCAATCTGCGAGAGTTCGACAATCAGCCGATCCGGTTTGATTGCACTGTCTTTGAGATCCTCCGCTGAGGCGTCCAGACTCGATTTGTCGCCGGCAAACAGCGCGGTCTTCATTCCCAGCTTTTTTGCGACACCCAAATCATCGCGGATGCGTGAACTGATGTACAAAACGTTCTTGGCGGGAATCCCCAGCTTCTCAAATTGTTGCACGCTCGTGTCAAACAAGACCTGAGACGGTTTCCGAAATCCCACGCGATAAGACAACGCAAGACAATTTGGCGCAAACAAATTCTCAGGCGCGCGTAGTTTACCTTGCAACCGCAGTGCTCGCAACATTTGTGTGTAGCTAAAGGACTGCGCGTCGGAAAGCAGCCCTTGCGTCCGCCCCGATTCCGAAACAGCCTCCAGCGCCTGTGAGGCACCCGGAGCGGCGGCGGTCCCCTGTAGACAGGAATGGAAAAAATAGGCGACCTTTTCGCAAAAATCGTCCAAACTGCCGTAAAACGAGGCGTCGAATTGATAGTCTTTCTGCTGCAACCGACCGATCATCGTCCGCCAAATCTCGGTGCTATTCACTTCCGGGGCCTGCCCCCGCTTCTTCGTGCCCCCCATCGCGAACCGGTCCACCGTTTCGTCGTATTTGTGCAGAAAGTATTCCCACGGCGCGCCCGGTTTGCGGCTCATGGAATTCCACATGTTGAACTCTTTGATGGTCTTGTCCAAGGCAATCTGCATGGGGAGTTGCTGGGGATGACGGTGCAACAACTGCCCTTCAGAAATCGTCAACAACGTCCCGTAGAGATTCCAGACCACGCCCCGAATATTGGGCAACGGTTTCAGGTACGGTGTTGCCTTGGCCGCAACCGGCGCCGGGGGCATCGGCCATAACAGATCGCGATTCGCGAGCCACTCGGCGTACTCGTCTAAAGATTTAGGCATAGCATCCATCAAATTAGGTCGGGCAGGCTGAACGTTTCGTGCAGTCAACGAGTATACAGCCACGGGCCGACCGACTCCAATGAATGACGGTTCGCCTGCTCTTCAGAGAGAGAAATATCACCGACGGTCGCCCAAAAAGGCCAGTGACGGGGTTGACGGCTTACAAAAGTACGCTACAATGACTTTCATTCGTAAGTTAACGGGAAGGAGGCACAGCATGGGAAAACGACAACCGGCATCCAAAGCAGAATTGGAGATCGCCCGCATCGTCTGGGATTTGGGCAACGCCACCGTGCGACAGGTCTTTGAACAGGTCGATCCGTCGCGGGAACTCGATTTCAAAACCGTGCAAACCTATCTCCGCCGACTAGAAGCCAAAGGATATCTGAACACCCAGCAAGACGGCCGCAGCAAGGTGTACTCCCCCAAAGTCCGGCCCAGGCAAGTCATTCGCGAAACGGTCGATGATTTTCTGCAGCGGCTCTTCGATGGGGCCACACTGCCGTTGGTGCAACATTTGATTTCAGAACGAGACATCTCGGCCAACGAAATCCAAGAACTCCGCGAGATGCTCGATCGCTGGGAACAGGATCATGGCCCTCCTCAGGAGAAGTGAACATTTCAGGCTCAGCAGTGTCAAACCCGGCAACTGAGCCGATTGAGACTCGGTGTGGCTGCCGCCGCCGCGCTCGCCCGGCGGCGGCCTCATCTTGTGTATCTCGCTGTGGATGTATCATCTCGCTAGGTGCTATTGGCATCGCGATGATTCTTACGCACGGAAAGACGCCCCTTCTATCGCAGCAAGCGTTGCGATGAGCCTGTGGCCCAGGTATCCCGCGTAGCTGCATTTCTCCAAGTGTTGCCTGCCTCACAAAGTCCGCTCCCGCAAACGTCGATACCCTTTTTATCGAGGCATCTCCGGATATCGCCATTGGATGTGAAACTGATATTCCGTCACCGCTCTGCGGGGTTTTGAGACCGCCGGTTGTCAATCGCTGGGAACGGATTCTGTGAAAAGGAACAACACAATGAAACGGATTTCAATCGGGTTGTACGGAGCGGTCATGTGCGGATGCCTGTTGCTCACCGGCTGCGCAACGGCCGGCCATCAGATGCCCGCCCACGAATTTGCCGAGTCCGGTGCCGCTTGTGCCAACGGCAGTTGCTCCGCTTCACCAGCCAACTGTACCAACGGAAGCTGCCAAGCTAGCCAAGGCAGTTGCAGCAGCGGAAGTTGTTCCGCGTCTGCGAAACACGCGGGGGCGTTGTATTAAGACGTCCGGAGCTTGCTAGTCAGCCAAATCAAGGACCATCCACGAGCGTCCGTCGCATCTCCTGGAGACGGCGGGCGATTTTTTTGTGGACCGCCTCGGTCTGACGCACAACGAGCACATCCTGGAACGCATCGATTGAACCGGGACCACCGGTGCCGTCCCACGTCTCGATGGCGAGGTCGGACCTGAGAGTGTCCGCTATCTGCTGAGTCGCATCGGCAATCCGATATCGCTCCTGAACCGCCGGATCAATAGGCGGATCAACAACCGGCACGGGGCGGACGTACCGGCCTCCCTGAAAATCATCGGGGCCGACTTGAAACTGTCCCTGCCCCCGAAATCCATCGCCTTGAAATCCGCCACCTTGACGTTGGTGATTGTGTCGTTGGCGATGAGCAGCGGGGTCAGGCTCGATCTTCTCAGCGAGATCCACAACATCATAGACCCGAATCGTGCATTCCTCTTCAGCGATTCGCCGCGTGGTGATGCGAAGTTGCTCGTTGTCGTAAATTGCCACCAAATCCAAAGGCTTTAGGATTGTTTGCAAGCATGATTCTAGTGTGACACCCGAGGCTGTGATGCTAACCGGTGAATCAGGACTGATGCCTTCGTCAAATAGCGTCACCTTGTCCAACCAGAGTAGAATATCGTGCATCTTCGCCAGCGTTTTCAGCACGCCGAACAACGGCTCGTCATTGAGGACGAGGTTGACGTTTTCCGATAACGACTGCTGAATCCGGGCCTCCGCTCGCCGCTGACGATTGCTCGGCATCGGCGCCGGGCGCTGAATGCGCGGCGTGGTGCGGATGCGCTGGATGTCGAACAGCAGTTGGGCGATTTCGGCGTGAACGCTTTGCGTCTGAGAGACCACGAGCATTCCGGGGAGGACTCCAATTTGTACAGGTCCCGTGCTTGCTGGCCACGAATCGGGGGCCACTGTTGTCCCGATCAAATTGCAAATTGAATCGTAATCTTCTCCAACAATGATTCGGCGGACATCATAAATTCGTGCAATTTCTTTTTCCTCGGCGATCCGTGGCGTCGTCACAACTAATACCCCATGTTCAACGACAAACGTCAATTGCCACGGCAAAAACATTGTGTGCAGCGCGGCCTTCAACGAAATCTCTTCGATGTCATCATTGATCGGAGAATCCGGGCTAATGCCTTCGTCTGAGAGACTCTGTTCGTCCAGCCAGATATTGATGCGACAACGGTTCGCCAGCTCATGCAGCGCATCCACCAATGGCTTATCTACAAAATCCACCTGAATCGGCTGTTCGAGGCGCAGGCTGATCGCAAGATCTTGAGCGGAGGCGGGGGCTCCCGGTTGCGCAGGATAATCACAGCCACCCGGATGGCCGTAAAAACGGTCGAGTTGCCTGTAGAGGTTCTGGAGTTCACGGTGCACCGCTTGAGTTTGGCGTACCCAGAGGCCATTCTCGACATCGGTGATTGTGCCCTGACCGAACGGTTGCCCCCAACTATCGCGAGCTACATTCCTTAGGATCAAATAAGTCATGGATTCTGCATCAACTGGTCCATCACCGTCCACCAAATCCGGCAACCGATAGAAATGCGTTTCCAGCATGTGAGCGGCGGAACTTTCGGAGGTCACCAACAGCGTGCCGCGATTCTCCACGTACGCGCCGCCGCGTGGCACGAGCAATAACGACAACACGTCACGCAGGGCAATTTGTTTCAAATGCATGGTGACCGGTTCGGTGAAAATGTCGTCGTTGAATGCGGTTTCGTCAAAACGGACCAGAATCCCCTGCTCTGTGGCGGTCAATTCAATCGCGCGCTTCAACGGCAACCCGTCGATGTCGACGTCAACCTGCCGATCAAGTGCCTGGCGAAGCTGACTGGCGGTCAGTGACATCGGAGCCTGTTCGGTCTCAACGTCGGTATCGCGTGTCTCCTGCACACCGTCCAAAGCACCCACCACAATAGCGGCCACAATGCACACCACGACGATCAACACCGTAGGTTTGAAAGGTGCAGAACGCGCCATGCAGGTCACCTCCTCGGTCTGTTGGTCCACGTTTCAATAGTATCACGAGTCGTACTCGCGGATCGCTCCTAAAGGGAGCAGGTGGTGCGACTGGTTATCGCGTCATGACAATTGTCTATACGAACAGCCGACAGCAGAATTCACACGATTACGACCGGGACGCCTCATTCACCGTCCGCTCAAATAGATCAAGCAGTTGCGGCGTCTTCTTCTCCAGGCTGTAGTGTTCCTGGATCATCTCCATGCCTGCTTGGCCGAGGTGGCGGAAGGCTGCGGGGTCGTCGAGGACTTTCATCGCCTCGGCGGTCAGCGCATCGACATCGGCGAATCCGGCGAGGAGGCCGTTTTGTTCGTGCTCAATCATCTCTTGAACCGGAGCCGTATCGGAGGCCAAGACCGTGCAGCCCACCGACAGCGCATTCATCAACGACCAACTCAACACAAATGGAACAGTCAAGTAAATGTGCAAATCACTGAGGCTCAGGACATTCACGAGATCCGGCGTGGGAATACGGCCAGTGAAAATGAAGCGGCTGAGGTCGTAATTGTCCTGTTTGAGAACATGTTCGCGGAACGATTGCTCCTCGATATGGTTTAAGTCCCCGCCATAAGCGACGCGGTCACTACCCACCACAACAAACACGACGTCGCTCCGTGTATCGCAAATGCGTTTGGCGACCTTCATAAAAATGTCAAAGCCCCGCATCGATTCGAAGCCACGGGAGACATAGGTCACGATTTTGGTATCGGCGGGAATTTCGCGGTTGGCGATTTTGCGAGGGACGTCGCGGCGATGCCACAGGTCGGTGTCGATGCCGTCGAAGATCGTTTCCAGTTTGGGCTGATACTCGTCCGGGAAGAGTTCGCGTTGCCAGTTCGTGGGCGAATAACCCCGCGTGCAGGTTTGCAGGTCGAGTAGGATCATGGCATTGCGAGCCCGCGACCGCAAAATGCTCATTTCGTTGGCCGGGTACTCCGGTCGATAGTCGAGATCGGAGCCGTGACCGCGGTAATAGTATTCGAAGTAGTTGATAATCGGACGATCGTACAAATCGGCCAGCCACAACGTCGAACCGAATCCGCTGTGCCCGACGATCAGATCGGGTTTGATTTCAGGGTGCGCTTTCATCGCTTCGTAGACACCCCAAGCATGCCAAGTCGCATTTTCAAATGTGCGACTGCAATAGTGCGTCGCCTTGGTCGCCCCCCCTTTGGCCTGATACTGAATCCGCCGCACCCCATCGACATCGGCAGAAGGATGTTCGCAAACGAACGAACATTCAAACCCTTTATTCTGCACCAGATGCCGGGCGATATGCCCGAACTGAGCGGGAAAATTGTTATGAACAAACAACACATGCATACTGAAGACTCCTACGTGAACGCCAAATTCACAGGCTTGCCTGCACGGTACACGACGGCGGAGTCCGACGCAAATGGGCGGAGGCTCGAGGCTACAGGCTTGAGGCTACAGGGCTGGTTGATCCCGCTGTAATATCAACTCGACGCCCTCTTCGGTAATCGACCTGCGACTGACTAGCGCTAGCCTGCCCTCAAGCCTGTCACCTCAAGCCTCACGCCTTCTAAGCTACGCCAGTAGTTGCTCCACCACGCGGCCTGGTTGGCCGTCGAGGAGGGTTTGTTCGCGGGCGTTGCGTTTGTAGGAGAGTTTTTCGGGATCGAGACCGAATAGGTGCAGCAGCGTGGCGTGGTAGTCGTAATGATTGACGACATCGGTGACAGCATGGTGGCCGAAGTCGTCGGTTTCGCCATGCACGCAGCCCCCTTTGAAGCCGCCGCCGGCCAACCACATGCTAAAGCCATAGGTGTTGTGGTCGCGGCCAATGTTCTTTTCGTTTTGAATCACCGGCAACCGCCCCATTTCGCCCCCCCAATGCACCACGGTGCTATCGAGCAATCCGCGCTGTTTGAGGTCGGCGACCAGTGCCGCAGAGGGTTGGTCGGTCTTTTTGCAGGCTTTGGGGAGTGAGTTTTTAATATTTCCGTGATGATCCCAGTATTGGTTTTGTGTAAAAACCTGCACAAACCTTACGCCTCGCTCGACCAACCGGCGGGCGATCAGGCAACGGCTGCCATAATCCTTTGTCGCCGGGTCGTCCATGCCGTACATCGTTTGCGTGGCTTTGGTTTCTTGTGAGAGATCGAGTGCTTCGGTAGCGGCAGTTTGCATGCGGGCCGCAAGTTGGTAACTGGCAATCCGCGCCTGCAGATCTAATTCGCCCGGGCGGTCTTCAATATGTTTTTGATTGAGCGCATCGACGTAATCCAGATAACGTCGTTGCGCGGTCCCGCGAAGATGCGTCGGCGCATTGAGGTTGAGGATCCGCGGTTCTTGCGGACGAACAACGGTTCCTTGATACAACGACGGCAGCCAACCGTTCGACCAGTTTTGGACCCCTGCCACCGGCAAACCGGCCGGATCGGTCATCGCCACATAAGCGGGCAGTTCCTGCGACGGGTTACCCAATCCGTACGTCAACCAACTTCCCAGCGCCGGGCGGCCTCTTTGAATGCGGCCGTTGTTTAATGCATAAATCGATTGGACATGATTGTTCACACCGGTACGTGTCGAACGAACGAGCGTGATGTCGTCAACAACATTCGACAGATGCGGCAACAACTCAGAGAGCTCCATGCCACATTCGCCGTGTGCCTGAAATTTCCAAGGGGAGTGCAACACCTTGGAACTGGCCTGGGCGGCATTGTCGTATTTCACGGTGCCAGGAAACTTCTTGCCGTCCCATTTGGCCATTTCAGGCTTGGGATCGAACATATCGATGTGGCTGGGGCCCCCCTGCATGAACAACGAGATCATCGCCGTGGCGCGGGGGGGATGATGCGGCTGCTTGGGGGTGAGATCAAAACTCCGTGGTCCCACGTCCGGTTTGATCGCCTCGGCGCGAACGTCTTCTTCGTGGAGCAGATGCGCCAGCGCCAAGGAGCCAATGCCCATGGCATTAGCAGCCAGGAAGTGGCGACGGGTGGATTGTGGTCTGGTTGGATCAATCATGATATGCGGCGATACTATCCGTAGGTAGATTATTCAAAAAACTTGCCGACGAGGACTTGGAAATCGCCCAACACGTCAGGAATCGCCAGCTGATCATCGGCGTTTAACGTATCGAACGGTTTGTCGGCATAATAGAGGTCAGCGCGTTGCGGTTCGTCGTCTAAAACACAGACCACTTGAACGCCCGCTTCCAGATATTCGGCGACTTTGGCAAGCACCGCCGTCCGTCGTTCGCTGGGCGAAAGCACTTCGAAGACCAAATCAGGCGGAACCGGCAAATATCCCGGCGGTAACGGCCCACGAGGAACTTTTTCATAGCTATAAAATGCAACATCGGCACCGCGAACCGTATCGGGATTACGCTCGGTGATGACTCCGGAGTCGTTACTGAGCACGTGCCCCAAGTCATTGTGTTCTAAAAACTGTCGCAAAACATAAACAACTTGTGAGCAAATCTGTCCGTGTCTGGATGCGGGGGGATTCATTGTGAGCACGTCTCCTCGCACGAGTTCGGTCGGCTGTCCGCTATCGGGCAGGTGCAGATACTCGTCCGCGGTCATGAATGTCGTCGTGGTGGCCATGGCCGTTGCCTTGTCGTCAACAATTTGAAAGAAGGTGCGCTCGTAATTTAGGCGAATATTTTCGCGACCGGCACTACAAAACCGGGCATTTCATTGGGGAAGGTCAATTCATCCGTTTCGTCAAGAACATCCGTCTGATCCCTGGCACGATACGTCGTAATGCTTCGCTGACGATCATCCACAACACAAACAACGGCGACGCCCACCCGCAGATACTCGCTGGTCTTTTGCTTGATGTTTGCGACTTGATCATTGGGTGAGAGCACTTCAAAAACAATATCGGGTGGCCCAGGCGGGTACCCTTCAGGGGCTTGTCCGCGCGGAACGGTCTGATAGCTGTAATAAGCCACGTCGGCTCCGCGCACTGTATCGGGGTTGCGCTGCGTGATGACACCGGAATCGTTGCATACAACTGTTCCGGTTGGATTCTCCTCCAAAAAGCCTTGCAACAAAAATGCAATTCGTGAACAAATCTGTCCGTGTCGAAATCCGGGTGGGTTCATTGTGTAAATGACTCCCTTGACAAGTTCCGTCGGGCGGTCGCTCTCTGCTTGCAGCAGATACTCCTCGGCTGTGATCAGAATTGTGGTAGCCATGATGGTCATTGCTCCTCTACAAGAAACGGAGCCGCAAATGAATTTCAATCGACGTACAGAAAACGATTCGTACTAAACAGCGCTTGACAGAAAACGGCCAATGCATGGTCTTCCGGCGAAGTCTTATCGTCCTTAATCTTATGACTTTTGAAGTGTTCGGCTTGGTCATTCAAAAAGTCAACCGCCGCTTGTTGTTCCGACTCCGAAGGCTCAACGCCAAATGCAAGTCGCCAAGCGAGCGCCGCCCGTTTGGTTGGCTCGGCGCCGGCATCTGCTGCAATCCGCTGTGCAAAGTGCTCGGCAAGCGAAATCGTGAAATTGCTGTTCATCAGCATCAAAGCTTGCGGTGCAACCGTCGATGGTGTGCGGGCTTCGCAGTTGGGTTCCATGATCGGCGCGTCAAACGCATCTAAGACAGCCAAGGGTTGGCTGCGGCGGACTTGAATATAAACGCTGCGGCGAAATTCCTTCCCTTTTAGATCGACAGCCTTCCCTGTGGGGCGTCCGGCCGAATCGGTCGTATCAATGCCGACCACAATTTGGCCGACTTCATCTTCACGAACCGGGACCGGCGGACCGAATTGCTCGGTATTGAGTTTTCCGCTGACCGCCAACATCGAATCGCGCAAGACTTCTGCTTCAAGCCTGCGAATCGACATCCGTCCGTACAACAGATTATCGGGATCAGCCATCTCGATTTCGCTACGGCGTTTTGAGGATTGGCGATAAGCGGTCGAGAGCATCATCATTTTGTGCATCCGTTTTAATTTCCAGCCCCCCTGCATGAAATCGCTGGCCAACCAATCCAGTAGATCGGGATGCGTGGGGCGATCACCCAAAACTCCAAAATCCCCGAGGCTGCCGACGATGCCGCGACCAAAATGATGTGCCCACACGCGATTGATCAATACGCGGGCCGTGAGGGGATGATTTCCATCGGTCAATTGCTCGGCAAACGCCAGCCGCCGTCCGGTAGTTGGCCGAGTTGTGTCATTGACGGGAATCTTCGTGGGTGTCATCCAACTAATGACCGTCAGTCCCGCCGGAGCTAATGCTTCTTTCGGTTGCGCATATTCGCCGCGATAAAACAAATGCGTCGACGGAACCTGCCCCGGTCGTTCAGAGAGGATTCTTACAAATTCTTCCTTGGGCTTCGTGGCTCGGATCTTGGCCGCTTCGGCTGCCATTTTCTTCAACTCATCAGCAGCCTTGCGATCGTAGAGATACAGCGAACCGGCCGAGACGTTGACACTGGGATGCTCTTTGAGCAACTTTTGTTGTTCGGGAGTTCGTTTGGCTGCCGGTGTTTCGCGAGCTGCACGCACCGTTTCTCGCAACTCCTCGGGCAGCTTGGCCAACTCCGACTCTAATGTGGCTTGAATAAATTCATTCTGTTTCTTGGTTCGCTGAGCGTCGATGACTTTGGCTTTCGCTTCAATGTCGGCAGCCTGTTTGCGATCGTCATCGGTATACAAGCTCAACAGGCGACCTCGGGGTGACCGCCATTTTTTCCAGTCATAAGCCGGTTCGAAGATCGATCGCATACGGTAGTAGTCAGTTTGCGGGATGGGATCGTACCGGTGGTCGTGGCATTCCGCACAACCGACCGACATGCCCATCAGCGATGTCGAGACGATCTTAATCGTATCGGCAATCACCTGATTGCGGGCAACCGGCTGATCGACGCCGCCTGAACCTGTGCCGTCGGGTGCCATCCGCAGAAAACCCGTAGCGGTCAAGATGTCGATCTGCTCCGGCGTCAAGTTCCTGTGCGGCATGGGGACCAGTTCATCTCCGGCGAGTTGTTCCACAATCAACCTGTCAAACGGTTTGTCGGCGTTGAATGCGCGAATGACGTAATCGCGGTATTTGTAGGCATGATCACGCACTTGGTCGACTTCGGCAAAACCTTCGGAGTCGGCGTAACCAGCCACGTCCAGCCAATGTCGTCCCCAACGTTCGCCGTAGTGCGGGGAGGCCAATAGCTCGTCTAAAACTTTTTCGTACGCATCGGGAGAGGCATCATTGATGAAGTTTTGCACCTGCTGCGGAGCTGGGGGCAGACCAATCAGATCGAAATAAGCCCGCCGAATCAGCGTCTGTTTGTCTGCGGCAGGAGCAAATGCGAGGTTTTTCTCCTCCAAACGTCGCAACAAAAACGCGTCGATCGGGGTTTGCACGTCGTCGGCATGTTGCACGACAGGCACTTGGGGATCACGTATCGGTTGGAAGGCCCAGAAATTGCGTTCCTCTTCGGTGATCAATGAGGCCGGGTCGAGGTTCTCAGGTTCCGGACGTGCCGTTTTCGCTCCCGCGGAAATCCAACGGCGGAGGACATCGATCTCTTTGTCCGACAACTTGGTGTCACCCGGCGGCATTTCCTGCTCGATGACTTTGTCCAGCAGCACACTGTCTTCGAGATCACCCGGCGTAATTGCTGGACCGCTGTCCCCTCCCGCAACCATGAGCCTGCGCAGTCGAAGGTCGAGCCCGCCTTCCATTTCACCCGCTTCGCCATGACAGGCAAAGCAATGTGTCTTGAGAATCGGACGCACGTCCTTTTCGAAGGTTGGTTGTTCGGCAGCGAATGCGAACGTTGTGAGATTGGCTCCACAAACGGCCATCAGGAGAATCGGCAGATATCGTGGCATAGTCGATGTTTGTAAATTGTAGGTGGGTGGCGGGATCGATTAGGTGGGCTCGACGCATCAACGAATGTTTATTTTCGCTGACAGCGGGCCTTCTCGCAAGGGGGAACCGTGAATTCAGGCTCAATTCCGCAGTTGGAAACGGAATTTGATTCGCTCGACCAGACCTCAAAAGCGCATAAAAAGAAGGCGGCCCCGATGGTTTGATCCATCGAGGCCGCCCGTATCACAACTCTTCAGAACTTTAAGACAGACGTCTTTCGACTAGCGAATCAGACCGAACAAGTTGCTCAAACCGCGGTGCGATTTTTGCGTTTGTTGGTTGCGAATCCGCGAGGGGAAGTACGCTTCCGGTTCGGCCGGAGGAGCCGGAGCCGGAGCTGCTTCGTCGCCACCTTCGGCCGGAGCCGGGGCGGGGGCGGCACCAGCGGCACCACAGGCAGCCGGGGCACAGGTGTTGCAGCAAGTTTGGCCACAGCTGTTGCAGTTGCAGCAATCGTCAACTTCGTAGCCACATTCTTTCAAGGCTTTCTCCGCAGCACGGCGAACACCCCGATCGCAGTCGGCCAAGGCACAGGCCAAAGCACAAACCACGTTTTTGCAGCAGCAGCAAGGGAACTTCTTCACTTGGTGACGGATTCCATCGGCAGAAGCCTTCCGGACCCGCTCGTCGCAGTCATTCAATCCCACAACCAAGGCACACATGATTTCCGGGTTGCAGACGCACTTGAACTTCTTCAGCTTCTTGATCGCACGGGCACGATCTTTGGCGTAGCAAGCTGTTTGCGATTTGTAGATGTAGTGTGCGATTTCGCACGGATCATCGTCGCAGCAGATTTGCTCGCAGTCGCAGCATCCACCACCGCAACCAGTGTCGCAGCAGGAGGACGGAGCACAGCAGTTGTTGCCGGCCGGAGCACAGCAAGCATCACCAGCCGGGGCACAGCAGGCGTTGCCAGCGGGGGCACAGCAGGCGTTGCCAGCGGGGGCACATCCAGCGTTGTCACAGCATTTGTTGTCGCACAGTTGCTCGCAGCATTTGCAAGGATTCCAGCACGGCTTGGGGCAGCACTTGGGAACGCAAACAACGCGAGGTTGGCAACAAGGAGCCGGGGCACAGCAGGACGCCGGGCCACAGCAGCTGTTCGCAGCCGGAGCACAGCAGCTGTTGCCAGCCGGGGCACAGCAAGCGTCACCAGCGGGAGCGCAACATGCGTTTCCAGCGGGGGCACAGCTGTTTGCGGCGGGGGCACAGCACGGGTCGGCAGGAGCACAGCACGCCTTGGGGGCGCAACAATCAGTCGGAGCACAAGTGTCGCAGCAGGTCGGCTTGCAGCACGACCGTTGGTAGTTAAAGACCTTGTGACAGGTCGGACGACAGATGACTGGTTTACAACAGATGCGCGGACAGGCCAACGCACAATCACAGCTTTTCGCGGCTCCACAACAGTCACTACTTCCGTGGTGTCCGCCGAACAAACCGGCTTGAGCCGTGTTCGCCAAACCCATCAGTGCAACCATCGCGGTGCATACCTTGATCCATTTCATGGAACAACATCTCCTTCCCTTGGGATTGAAGTTCTTTATCACTCGTGTGGGGATTGCGCCGTCCAGAGTTTCGTATCAGCAGCTTGATTCCGGGTGGTCATTGGAATTTCGCGGCCTGCGACGCGCGTCGCACTCTTGTGGCTGATTAAAATCGCAATCTCGAACAGAGTGACAACATTTCGCACTCGGTTTTTCTCAATGAGATTTGTGACTTCCCCGGCCGGAGTTGGGTGATTCTGTAAATCGGAGCCAACAATCGGCCATCGGTTCTGACGTCCAAACCAATTGGCCGTCACAACAAGACTGGTCCAAAATATCGGTCCATCGCTCACACATGCTTGAGACTCTCGAAGTTATAAACTGGTAAAAACTTAGGGCAATTTCATGCGTGAGTTGCGCAACGGTGACGCTTAGTCAAACTGGACCGGACTTTGCGGGCAGGCCTTTCGGTACAATGCCTATATCTTGCCAAATCTGTGGCTGTCAGGAGAGATAGGTAAGCCATGGGCGACTTGTTCCCCTGCAACGGTTCTGCCTAGTAGCAGCCTGCTGCGCCTCCGCTGAGCCGGGCTGAAGGCCTGAGATTGCCGATTAGCGGAAGCGTAACACCGTTTCCCAATTCCCACTTTTCGACGATCGACGCGGTTTACCAGCGAGCGCCACCGGATTACCATGGGCTCAAGCAACCGAAAAATCGTTTTCAAGCCGATTCCATCGCAAACACTGCTAAGGCGACGGGGATCAGCCCCGATTATTGACCTCGACTCACCAGGAGCACTATCCGTGAAGCACTATCTTTTGATCGCCGCGTTGGCCTTGTTGCCGACTTATGCCTCTGCTGCCGAGGGCGTGGTGAAACTGGACAAAAAATCCGACACCGTTGATGTTTCGATCAATGGAGCCCCTTTCGCCGTCTACAATTTCGGACACGACCTGCCCAAACCGTTTTTCTCTCCGATCCGTGCCGCTGATGGCGCAATCATTACCCGCGGACTGAAAGATCCCGAAGATCATCCCCACCATAAAGGGGTCTGGGTCTCGGTCGATGAGGTGAACGGTCTGAGATTCTGGGCCGAACGCGCGAAAATCCAAAACGCTTCCGTGAAAATCCTCAAAGCGAAAGGCGCGCCTGCAGTCATGGAAGCTGTGAACCATTGGCTCAATGCGGATTCGCAGCCCTTGCTGGAAGAGAAGACCACAATTTCCATCTTTCCCAACGGGCTGATGGTCTATGACATCAATTTCACTGCCCTGTCAGAAAACGTGACGTTCGAAGACACCAAGGAAGGGCTGTTCGGTATCCGCCTGGCGAATACGATTCGTGAAAAAGAAGGGGGACACGTAGAAAATGCGGAAGGCCTTAAAGGAAGCGGCGAATGTTGGGGAAAGGTTTCCGATTGGGTCGACTACTACGGCCCGGTCAACGGCAAAACGTACGGCGCCGCCATCTTTGACCATCCCCTGAACTTTCGCCCCTCGCGATATCACGTCCGCAACTACGGCCTGTTTTCCATCAGTCCGTTCGGCCCCCACGCTTATACCAATAAGAAACGACCGGACGACCCGGTGACGATTCTCAAAGGCAAAACACTACGGCTGCGTTACGGACTGTACGTCCATCCGGGCACAACCGCATCGGCAAATGTCGCCGCGACCTACCAACAGTTCCTCAAAGCCGCCGGCGATTCGAAGTAATAAACGTCTGAGAGATGTCTGCTTATCGGTGGGGCTTCCCCCTTTGTGGGAGCCCCCAATGCAGCCGCAGTCTTTCAGATGATATCACGATAAAAACGGAATGACGCTCAATTTGAGCCACTTAACGACTAAAGGATGAAATGATGCCAAAGTTAACAGTAGAAGGTGTGGGAGAGTTTGAAGTTCCCGAAGGCAAGCGGCTCGTGTTGGCACTGACCGACGAGGCGGGTGTGGATCAACTGCATGCCTGCGGCGGAAATTCCCGCTGCACGACCTGCCGGGTCGAGTTTATTTCCGGCGAACCGGACCGCATGACGGCCGCTGAGAAACAAACGTTGCAAGCACGAGATTTGACCGACGCACGGCTCAGTTGCCAAATTTTGTGCGATCACGACATGAGCGTGCGGGCCATCAGCCGCCTGGAAGGCAGCGGCCGCGCCGATGCCGGGCATGTCCCAACCGAAGAAATGCAGCCACAACCAGTGGAGTGGGTCGAGAAATAGTCGTTCGGGTGCCACTGCAGGACCAGTCAGCAGCGGCACCCGGCATTCTATTAGCTTTTCGCCGTGAACAGAGTTGCGCATCTTCTTACCGGCGGACAATTATGACGATCGACACAACGAATTTGACGTGTCCGAGTTGGGTACGTCGAATTGTGGTGGGCATCTTGATCGCAAGCTGCGGTGGCTGTTTGCGACAAATGGGTGCAACCATTATTCCACCGAATGAAATGACCGCGACGACTCTCACAGGCCTAGAGCAGAGGATCCGAAGTTATCACAGTAGCCATGGAACTCTGCCGCCGGACCTCAACAGCTTGCCACTTCGACCCGAAAAATCGAACGACCTGAGCGATGGGTGGGGACATCCGATCGAATACATACGCGAGAGCGATTCGTTATACCACATCCGCTCTCTGGGGGCCGACGGTGAAATTGACGGAACTGGAGACAATTCCGACGTCGTAAGAACCGTCAACGTGGAACCTCCCCAGGAATAGTGCATCCTAGTCGCCCGTCTGCCGAGCAACTGCCACTCGAACCGGTGGAGTCGGGCAAAGCATCGTGGTGGTCACTGAACGCGCGGACTGGTGATGAACCATTTACGTATCTGCGAAAATTGGAGCGTCGAATGTCAATATCCAACGCATACGAGAAGTTTTGTACAACCCGGTTTCCAAACATCACAGAGAAAGACGTGACATATCTTGAGGACGAGATCGGTGTTGCATTGCCAAAAGATTATCGCAAATACTTGTTAGAGTTTAATGGTGGGTACTTCGATGAACCACTCATTACTCCCCCGGAAAAGACATGGCCAAATAGTTGGCTGGAATCTATGTACGGTATCCGTGCGCCCCACAATTTCGCAGAAATAGGATTGCTAGGAGACATCCTGACGTTTGACGACAATGTCCCAGGCTCTCCACCTGTTATTGTGCCAATTGGAAACACAACAAAGAACTATCTAATTTTGCTGGATACTAGTCCTGAGGACAATGGGTCGATCTATCTGCGCACCTTCACGGAGACCTTCCAGCTTTCTTTTGGCATTGAGGAGTTTTTTGACTTACTCGTTGCCGCTGACTCTTAGGTTTAGCGGGGCAGACAGCCGCTTGATGCCACCGGCGATCGCGTGCCCGATTCTCAGATAATCTCGGTGATGTGATAGTGACGGTCTTCTGAAATCTCAACTTCTGCCAGATTGCCTGCTTTTTCAATCATGCGTTTGCAATCAGCATTCAGATTCCGCAGCAGCAGACATTTGTTTTCCTGGCGATAGCGTTCAGCCAGCTTGTGGATGGCTTCCATCGCAGACTGATCGTAAACGCGTGAGAAGTAGAAATCGATGGCGACCACATCGGGGTCGCTCGCTGGATCGACGATTTCGCGGAGGCTGGTGACCGAGGCGAAGAAGAGCGGACCGTGCAGTTGGTAGACTTTTTTGTCATCTTCAAAGTGAATATCAGCCATCAAGTGCGTCGCATGATGCCAGGCAAAAATGAGTGCTTGCACGACAATCCCCAGTAACACGGCAATCGCCAAGTTGTGAAACAGGACCGTGTAGCCCGCCACGAGCACCATGACCAGCACATCGCTTTTGGGAATCCGATTCCAGGTGTGCAGCGTACTCCATTCAAACGTGCCAATCACGACCATAAACATCACGCCCACGAGGGCTGCCATGGGCACCAGGGAGATCACCGGTTTCAAAACCACGACCATCGTCATCAAGCCGATTGCAGCCACAACACCGGACAACCGACCGCGGCCCCCGGAATTGACGTTGATCAAAGATTGACCAATCATCGCACAGCCTCCCATGCCGCCAAACAGTCCACAGACGATATTAGCGGCGCCCTGCCCGATGCATTCGCGATTTCCATAGCCGCGCGTGTCAGTGATTTCATCGATCAAGGTGAGCGTCATCAACGATTCGATCAACCCCACCCCGGCCAGAATCAGCGAAAATGGCAGGATGATAATGAGTGTTTCCCATGTCATGGGAGCAAGCACATAGCGAGAATCGAGAAAAAACAACATCGGCAACGGCTCTGCTGTGGGCTTGACCGATGCAATCGTCGCCTCAACCTGCTCAGGGCTCAAAACCGACAGGGGAGCAACCGCGTGCGCGTCCACGTCAGCAACAGTCGCGTTTTGGCTGTGGACTTCCACCGCAGCCTCATGAACGGCTTTCGCCTTCAAATTGTTCATCATCAGGTCGTCAACCGTCTGAACCGCATGGGTCTGTCCGGTGGGCAACCAGTCTTGCGGCGCGTATTGATTGATGCCGACGGAAATCATAGAGACGACCACAATGGCAGCCAATGAACTGGGGACTGCCTTGGTCAATTTGGGGAGCAAGACGATCATTGCCATCGTCAAGACCACGAGCCCGATCATGATCATCAAGGGTGCGCCTTGCAGATACGTCATCGCCCCGTCGGTGCCCAGTGTCTTGAAACTACCGAGTTGAGCGAGACCAATCACAATCGCTAAACCATTGACGAAGCCCAACATGACTGAATGCGGGACGAGCCGAATCAGTTTTCCTAGGCGGAGCACTCCAACAGTAACCTGCAACAATCCGCAGAGAATGACAGCGGGAAACAGGTATTCGATGCCATGCAGGGCGACAAGCGAGACAACCACGACTGCCATCGCTCCCGTGGCTCCGGAAATCATTCCCGGCCGCCCGCCGGCCAATGAAGTAACCAAGCCGATGAAGAAAGCGGAATACAATCCCACGGTTGGGGGAATTCCAGCAACAAAGGCGAACGCGACAGCTTCGGGGACTAATGCCAACGCAACCGTCAAACCCGATAAAATATCATCCTTGACCGAAGCAGTGTGCTTCGAAAAAAACTGTAACATCAATACTCCAAAATTGTTCTCTAAATCATTCTGCCTGCAGCACGCGAGCGTTATTCAGACTTTCCTCGCCAATACTGCAAAATGGGCGCATTTGGAGCCATTTAGTCTGGCGCCAAAGCGGTTTGGTATTTCAGGTTCGCACTAGAGCAAACCTGCCCATACCGGGTCACACAACACTATGTTTTAGCCGTTCCATGCGAACGGAACCTTGCAACGTTAACGCTACATTGGATGCCGACAAACGTCGAAAGGAAGTGTTGTTGGGGGACTAAGCGGGAGCGTTGATGGTGCATTCGCACCCCAAATTTTGGACTCAACGACTCCACCGCCGCATCCTACAGCATCACGGAACTCTTCAGAAGAGAAACTGCGCAGGAACTTTGAAAATTGCTCCCTCTTCAAGTTCGCATCGCCCCTGATTATGCACGAATGCAGCGATAAGAACGCTTCTTCTTTTTTCTGGGAAAGTTCGCTCTTATTGCTGAAGTCCCGCTCAACGGGGTGCGGATGCGGCAAGTTGATCCTCATACAGCGGCGACAACCGGCATTCAGAGCGAGCGACCGATGATATATCCGTGCGGATCCACCTGTTTCCGCAAAGCGTCGAGTTGATCGCTCGTAGGCAGAGCAGTCGTTGCCAGTTGATCAGCAACATCGATATCAAACGACGTTCTGCTGCGGACCGCCTCTAAAGTCACCCCTGGGTGCAGCGATTCGACTTGCATCCGCTTTGTGTCCGGGTGAAAACCGAGGATGGCCAAGTCGGTGATGACTTTGTGCGGCCCGGTCCCCGGTGGCAGTCCGGCCGCTTCGCGGGCTCCCGGGCCGTCGAGGTAACCGGCAGTCGTCACATAATCGACTCGCTCCACGAATCGTCGAGGATCGTGCGGCGTAATCACCAACGTTTTGCGGCACAGCGAACCAAGATCATTGGCGCCGCCGCTGCCCGGCAACCGTACCGCCGGCGTATCGTAATCGCCGATGACGGTGGAATTGAGATTGCCGTAACGGTCGATCTGCGCGCCGCCCAAAAACGTATAGTCGACCATCCCCCGTTGGCAGGTCTCCATAATGTCCGCCATGCTGGTTGCCATCAGACCTTGATAAAACGTGCGAGAATCCCCCACGCTGATCGGCATCCGCGGCAATCGCGGCCCAACGCCCCCCGCTTCGAACATCAACGCCAATTTGGGAGCGGTCGTCAATTGCGCCAGCATCGCCGCCGCACACGGCGCTCCAGTCCCCACAACCACTAAGGCACCATCTTCGAGCAATCCAGCCGCTGTGCAGATCATTTGTTCGATGGGTGTGTAGGTTTTTGTGGTCATGGTTGGTGCTTTGGAAAAATATCTCGCGCAGAGACGCAAAGGCGCAGAGAGAAGTAAAAAGAGAAAATAGAAAAAAGGGAAATCACAAAATGTTTTGCACGCGTTTTGGGTTAATCCTTGAGATCGTTTGCGAGGCGGACAATGCCGTCTTTCATTAGTGGGGCACCGAAGTTTAAGAGGAGGCCAAGGCGTTTGTCCGTGAGTTTAAGGTAGGTCAGTAATTGTTTTTTGTGGACCGGACTGAGCGTTTCTATGGATTTCAATTCCACAATGACTTTGTCGTTGACAATGAGGTCGGCCACAAAGGCATTTTCCAGACGCATTGAATCATAAACAACGCTAATCGGCACCTGTCGCTGTACGGTTAACCCGCGTTTTTTCAGCTCATGCTCTAGACACGCTTCGTAAACGACCTCAAAAAGTCCCGGGCCCAGAGTCGAATGTACGCAAACCGCCGCATCAACAACCAACGCAGTAATCTTGTTCTCCATCATCTCAGGCATAATAAAACCCCAGAAATTGATCCACTACGTTTCGCTCGAAATTTTACTCGTTTGCTCTTTGCTTCTCTGCGCCTCCGCGTCTCTGCGTCTCTGCGTCTCTGCGCGCCATTCTTTTATTACGAAGGCACCAACGCCACGGCGCGGCACCAGCCGGCGCTGGCGGCTTTGATTTTTATGGGGAGGCAGGAGACGTAGAACCCGTGCGGCTGGGGGAGTTGATCGAGATTGGCCAGTTTTTCGATTTGGCAATATTCCGCGGTAATGCCGGCGAAATGCGCTGGCCAGATGTGTCGGCCGTCGCCCGTTTTTTTGTAGTCTGCGACCATGTCGGCAAAAGGACGGTCGAGTGTGTAGGCGTCGATACCGATCACCCGTACCCCCTGCTCCACCAACCAGAGCACTCCCTTGCGTCCCAAACCGGGTTGCTGGAAATAGGCAGCTGAGTCGATCCGTTTGTCCGCATCGGTGCGAAGCATCACGATATCCAGCGGCTTGATTGTGTAATCAATTCGCTCCAGCTCTGCTTTTAAATATTCGACGGTAATCTCTTCACCTGCGGGCACATTGCGCACGTCAAGAACGACTCCGGGGCCGAAACACCACTCAAGCGGGACATCGTCGATCGTCCGCGCCGGTTGGCCTGCCGATTTTGCGCCGTAGTGATAGGGGGCATCGACGTGCGTTCCGGTATGAGTGATGGCCTGCACCTGTTCCACGGCCCAGCCCTGCCCCTCGGAATAGACGAGGTCCTCTGGTTGGATGCCGAAGAACTGCTGCATCTGCGCCAAGCCCTCGCCCGCATGATCGACATAGTGAATCTGCGCCGGCAACGGTTCGCTCGAGGCGTTGTGTTCCAAAGGGACACTGAGGTCGATCATTTTGCAATTGTCAAACATAGTGATTCACATCGATTTCAGACTGGATACGGGAATGGTGACTCGTCGTGCTGTGATCCGAGTAGGATCGAAGCATAATGGCCATGCCTGTCCGCGAAAACAACAACGATCCGCGATTTCAGGCGTATCAACTCGAACCAAATCGCGAGTCGCCCAAACGGTACTGCCTACTGCCTACTGCCTACTGCCTACTGCCTACCGCCTACCGCCTACCGCCTCCCGCCTACCGCCTACCGCCTACCGCCTACCGCCCAAGTGAGGATCGGGGTTCCAGCGGTGGAATTCTCTGAGTTCGGTGATAAGAAAGGGTCTCTAAGTGGCTCGAAATCAACAAATTCCGGGCAAACGGCGAACTTGTTGACCGCTGTGCGTGTCTGACAAGTCGGCGTAAGTTACTTGGTTGGAAAACTTTGCGCATATTTCATCATTGGGTCGTATCGTGCCAATTGCTTGTATTCGGGGGCAGGACGTGGTTCCACACTTTCCCCCTGGGTATTCGCAAAGTAAAATGTTCATAGGTTCGCGCACCGTCGCGATGGATTAGAAAGCCTCTTGGTAGGGAAGCATGACCGAAACGACCATATCGTTTCTCGATCCGAGCCAAATACTGGTTTTGTTCGGAGCGCGCGATCAACACCTCCGCCGTGTGCGGGAATCGACCGGCGTCGAGGTGACCGTTCAAGGGGATGAAATCCATCTCAAGGGAACCGAAGAGCAGATCCGTCGAGGTCTCGCGACTTTTGGGGAACTGCGGGAAATCATCGCGACTAAGGGCCACTTGGACGCCTCGGATGTTTCCGAAGTTCTTGGCGAAACCAACGGGGACTCGGAAAAACACGAAGAGATCGACCTGCTTGAGCAGGCACGCAGCGTCGTCCCCCGAACCAAAGGGCAGGCGGACTACATCACTGCGATTCGTGACCACGACGTCGTGTTTTGTACCGGCCCGGCTGGTTGCGGCAAGACCTATCTTGCAGTGGCCATGGCTGTGAACGCGCTTCGCCAGGAGTTGGTGCGAAAAATCGTCTTGGTCCGGCCGGCTGTCGAAGCGGGTGAACGGCTCGGTTTTCTGCCGGGCGATATGTTGGCCAAGGTCAATCCTTATCTGCGTCCATTGCTGGATGCACTCAATGATATTTTGAGTTTTGATCAGGTCACGCGGTATTTGGAACGAGATGTGATTGAGATTGTGCCCTTAGCATTTATGCGAGGCCGGACGCTCAACGATACGTTTATTATCTTGGACGAAGGACAGAATACGACCGCGACGCAGATGAAAATGTTTTTGACGCGAATGGGAATGGAGTCAAAAATCGTGGTCACAGGGGACACGACCCAAACGGATCTCCCCGATCACGTGCAAAGTGGCATGGCGGATGCCACCAAACGGTTATCGACGATTGAGGGTGTTAAGACGGTGCGTCTGACAGGACGCGATATTGTCCGGCATCCATTGGTACGAGAGATAGTGAAGGCCTACGATGCGGAAGCAAAAAACAACCGATCTCGCCGCGGGCGATGAAACGGATGAACCTCCGAGTCCCGGGCGGCCGGAATTCTCACCCAAACGATCGCAAAGGCTGCGAGATTGACGATGTTTTTATTCGGCAATAAGCGCGCGCGGACGCAAAAGTCAGCGGAATTGCGATCGGTGTCTTGGCTGCATAGCTTTTCCAACCGCTATGTCGTGGCCAAACTCGTCGCCTGTTTCGTGGCGCTGCTGGTATTGATGGTTGCTGTCAAAGCTTGGGAGACGCCGTTTCCCTATCGCTTGGGCCAGCGGCCTGCTGTCGGTGTGATTGCGCAGACGGACTTTAGAAAGGTCAATCCCTCAGCAACGCGTCGCGCCAAAGAAGAGGCAGCCGACGCGGTTCCCTACGTGTTCGTCAGCGATTCCGCTCCCCTGCGCGAACTGCCTAGCCAACTGCGTGCCCAACTGCGGCAACTCGCCGAAGCCCCCTCGGTCGAGGCGACGACGCCGGAATTGCGTTCGGCATTTCAATTGGTCATCCCGGAAGGGACTGCCGAAGCCGATATTCCCGCACAGCAAGAGCTACTGGTCGAGCGTTTTGGGCGTTTGAAAAATGCAGTCGCCACGGCCGAAAGCCTCAACATTCTGATCAGTGAATTCGCGGAATTTCTGTTGCCGCTGGAAGACTCCGGCCTACTTGTCGGCAGCTTGCCCGACGATGTTCCCGCGCCTAGTGACCGGATTACGATTATCTTTCCCAACCACACCCGCCGCGACGTTGAAGTGGCGGCGATTGAGTTGCGCGCCGTATTGGCAACCGACGGTAGCCTGGGCAGTCGCTGGTCGCATTTTCCCGCGCTCGTTCCATTACGTGAAATGCTGTCCAATTGGATCCGCAGCCGTCCTCCTGCGGCCCTGCAATTCATCAGATACGACCCGGACTTGACGCGCGAAGCAAAAAGAAAACGACAAGAGGAAACGCTGGATGTTTTCGACCCCTATATCAAAGGTCGCGAATTGGTCTTGCCCGGTGACGTGATCGATGAAGAAAAACTAAGCCTATTGCAAACGGAAAACGCTGCACTAGAAGCACAGGCGACTGTGAGCGACCGTGGAATTCGTATTGCGACCGTGATTGCCTTGTTGTTGGTTGTGGGGGGGCTCAACGGCTACTACTTGGCCAAAAACGAACCGGTTTTGGTCGGGAGTCTGGGCCGGTTGAGCGTCTACTTGGCACTGATTGTCGGGACAATTGCCGCTTCGCGTTTGTTGTCGTTCGATCCGTGGCGCATGCAAGTCGTACCGTTGCTGGCTGCCGTGATGATCTTGGCAATCGCATATAACCAAGTGCTCGCGATTATTACAGCGTTTTCGCTGGGACTGATCCTCACACTGTCCACCGGAGCGGGTGTGGATCAATTTGTGATCTTCACCAGCGTCTGTGCGGTGTCGGTCATCTTGTTGCCGAGCGTTAACTCACGCTCCACGTTGATTATCGTTGGCTTGTGGGCCGGGATCACCTATCTGTTGGTATCGACCGGCATGGGGGTTTTGAGCAACCATCTCGCGACCAATCCGTGGATGGAATCGGAATTCTGGTGGGATGGCCTGCGTGGGTTCGCTTGGTGCTTGGTCGCCGGTTTTCTCGTCGCAGGAAGCCTGCCGTTTATTGAATCGATGTTTGGCATTGTCACCAACATTAGTTTGCTGGAATTAAGCGACGTATCGCACCCACTGTTGCAAGAATTAGTCCGCCGTGCCCCGGGGACCTACAACCATTCGATTTCCGTGGCGACGATCGGTGAAACGGCCGCTGAAAGTATTGGAGCCAACGGACGCTTGGTGCGGGTGGGTGCCTATTTCCACGATGTGGGGAAAATGCTCAAACCGCAATATTTCATCGAGAACATGATGCTGGGTGCGGAATCACGGCACGATCATCTGGCCCCGGCGATGAGCACGTTGATCATCATCGGCCATGTGAAGGACGGGGTTGATTTGGCTCGGCAACACAATTTGCCCAAATCGTTGATTGATTTCATCGAGCAACATCACGGCACGACGTTGGTGGAATATTTTTATCGCGCAGCGACCAAACAAGCGGGGGAACATCCCGAAAATAAAACAGAAGTGGAAGAGTCCTCGTTTCGTTATCCCGGCCCCAAACCTCAGTCGCGTGAATTGGGAGTGATGATGCTCTCCGATGCTGTGGAAAGCGCCAGCCGGACACTCAGCGAACCGACACCGGCCCGCATCGAAAGCTTGGTTCACGACATCACGATGAAGCGTCTCTTGGACGGGCAATTCGAGGAATGTGGGCTGACGTTGAGCGAAATCAATCGTATTGAAGAATCATTGGTAAAATCACTCACGGCCATCTATCATGGCCGCATCAAATACCCCGAACAGAAGACTGCATAATTGTCTGCTTACGAAAATCCCGCCTACGAAATTGATGTCGCCAACTCCCAAAGTTGTTGGACGGTCGACGAGGAGTTCCTTCGAGAAGCCGTGCAAAGAACGTTGGCATTGGAAGAAGTCCGCGCCGCCGAGATTAGCGTTGCTGTCATCGACAATGACAAAATCCAAGAACTGAACCGGCAATTCCTAGAACACGACTATGCCACCGACGTGTTGAGTTTTCTACTGGAGTGCGACGGTGAGTTGGCCGACGATGGCACGACTGCCCCTCCGCTGGGACGGGGTAAAACCCTCAGCGGCGAGGTGATCATTAGTGCCGAGATGGCCGCCGACCGCGCTGCGGAGTTTGGCTGGGAAGCGGACAAAGAGTTGTTGCTGTATCTCGTCCATGGATTGCTACACCTTTGTGGCTATGATGATCACACCGACGAGCAACGGACGCTCATGCGGTCACGGGAGCGTGCGGTGCTTAGCCAATGGAACATCGTACCCCGCGACGAGGTCGATTTATCGAGGAGCGATTCTTGATCCAGTTGTGTTTGCGAAATCACCTTCCGGAAACATGCGAGGCGCATAAAGTATGATTCCGCTGCTGTTCACGGGAATTTCGATCGCGCTCTTATTTTTCAGCGCATTGGCAGCTTATAGCTTTTCCGATTTTTCCCGCCGCCGGTTAGAAGAAATCTGCCGTCGCCGCGGTCTAAACGACCGGTTCGGCATGATCCTCCGCCATTACGAGCAAGCCGTATTGGGCTGGCAGTTGGTCTCGCTGCTCAGTTTTGTCGCTGCGCTGATCAGCGGCGCCCGAAGTTGCGGGTTTTCGCTTTCCGACACAGGTGACTGGACTCTCGCCGATGTCGGGAGTGCTGTACTGCTGGGCGGTACGTTGTTCTTCTCAGCCGTAATCTTCCCCTGGGCGATATCGCGCGTGGCGGGTGAGTCGTTCATCTGTTTCACGTGGTCTATGACGCGTGGACTGCTGTTGCTTTTCAAACCCGTTATTTGGCTGACCGGCTGGGTCGATACGATCGTGCACCGGTTGGCGGGGCGGCAGGAACCGGAAAACGGCGATGCGACGAACATCACCGAAGAGATTCTAACGGTCGTCGACGAAGGGCAGCGCGAAGGAGTCTTGGAGTTAGAAGCCGGGACGATGATCCATCGCGTGATGGAGTTGCAAGAAGCGGATGTCGCCGACATCATGGTTCCGCGCACCGACATGACCTGCATTCACGTGGAGTCTCCACTGCAAGCTGCGCGGGAAAAACTGCTCGAAGCGGGACATTCCCGCGTGCCGATTATCGGAGAAAGTCCCGACGATATTATTGGTGTGCTGTATGCCAAGGATCTACTCAACTTTCTGAATTCTGACGGCAACTCAACGGCCGAATTACGAGACATCGTGCGGCAGCCGTTTTATGTTCCCGAAAGCACCGGCATCGACACACTATTGCAAATGATGAAAACCCAACGGGTGCATTTGGCGATCGTGCTGGATGAATATGGCGGCGTCGCTGGTTTGGCCACCATGGAGGATATTCTGGAAGAGATCGTCGGCGAAATCGTCGATGAGTTCGACAGCGCGGAAACCGAGCCGTTTCGCCAGATTTCTGAGGCGGTCACCGAAGTCGACGCTCGCGTACATGTTGATGATGTCAATGAGCGGTTGAAGCTCGCCCTGCCCGATGATCGCGATTACGACACGATCGGCGGCTTCGCATTCTCCGTGCTGGGGCACATTCCCACCGCCGGCGAATCATTCGCGTGGGAACAGGCGCAGTTCACGATTCTGGAAGCGGACAAACGCAAAATTGTCCGACTACAGATTGAAATCGAACCATCCGTCGCCGCTGAGGCAGACGCCGGCTGATCGCTCCATCCCCTGCCCTTGCTGCCGTCCCGCTACCAATTCGCAATGGGCCCGCTAGGGACGGGAATGTGGTACGCGGGAAGTTCGCCGGTTTTTGTCCCAACCGCCGGCCCCGCTTCAGAAATACGATCCAAAGCCGCCTGCAGTGCTTCCCCGGTACGGGCTTGTTGGAAATCGTTGCGCAGCACCGCTCGTACGTTCATTGATTTTAAATACCAATGCCCCATTTTCCGAAACGATGAAATCGCTCGTTCCAAACCACGCTGCTCGACAAGATAACCGAACTGCCGTTTGAGCAATTGCATACGGTCTTCGAAGTTGCCGGCAGGCGCGTATTGCCCGGTCTGTTCCCATTGGACCAATTGTCGAAAGATCCAAGGATTGGCCAACGCGCCGCGCCCGACCGAAATGGCATCGCAGCCGGTCTCGTCGAACATTGTCGCCGCATCGGCCACATTTCGAATGTCTCCGTTCCCAACCACCGGAATCGATTGCACGGCTTCGACTACCTGCCGAATCCCCTCGCGGCTGACTTGGCCGCTGAAACCTTGTTCCCGCGTGCGTCCATGGATTGCAATGGCGACCACGCCCACCTGTTCGAAAGCGCGGGCAAACTCCGGAGCGGTGATGCTTTGGTCATCCCAGCCCAGCCGCATCTTGACCGATACGGGAATCGCGACCGATTTGACGACGGCTTCGACCAGTTGCACGGTTTCATCGGCCTGTCGCATCATGGCCGAACCGGCGCCCCCTTTGGTGATCCGATGCACCGGGCAGCCCATGTTGATGTCAATCGAATCGACACCGCGGGCTTCGAGAAACTGCGCTGCTTCTGTCATGGCAGGAATCTCGCTGCCGAAGATTTGCACGGCAAACGGCGAATCCTCTTCGCAGGTCGCGATCAGGTCGCGCGTTTTGGCATTCCCGGCCAACAAGCCCCGCGCATTGACCAAATCGGTCGTCCCCAAACCAAGGCCGCCGATTTCTCGCACAATGCGACGAAACGGCAGATTGGTATAACCGGCCAAGGGAGACAGCAAAAACCGCGACGGCAATTCCAAATCACCGTACTTCAGCGGGGGACGCGTCGGTGGCTGGGGATGAGTGAATGTCTGTGGCATGATCCAGGAAAACACCTCGAAACCGAGCAGTCCGACACGAACGCCCGCAAGGCAATCGACATCCTGAACGGATGCCGACCGCACTACGACAACAGCATTGTCAGATCTTCGACTGTCAATGTCTTGATGATGTTATTATCCGCTTGCAAAATGGCGTCGGCCAAATCTCGTTTCTTGCTCTGCAGTTCGGCAATCTTTTCTTCGACCGTATCACGGCAAATCAACCGGTAAGCAAACACCTGTTTGGTTTGGCCGATTCGATGCGTCCGGTCAATGGCCTGTGACTCCACGGCGGGATTCCACCAGGGGTCCAACAGAAAGACATAGTCAGCCGCTGTGAGGTTCAAACCAAAACCACCCGCTTTGAGGCTGATTAAAAACAGCGGGCAATCGGGGTCGTTCTGGAATCGATCGACGCATTTCTGCCGATTGCGTGTTTGCCCATCCAGATATTCGTAGACGACACCACGGCGATCGAGATGGTCGCGCACAATCGAGAGCATGCTCGTGAATTGCGAAAACACCAGTGCCTTGTGCCCTTCATCCAGCAATTCGTCCAAGTGCAGGAACAACGCATCCAACTTGGCACTGGAATCCTCAACGCGGCCGCGATCAAGCAGCGCCGGATGGCAGGCGGCCTGCCGCAGTCGCAGCAATGCTTCCAACACGTGCATTTTCGATTTGCCCAGCCCATCCCGCGAGATTGCGCCGAGCAACGAGGCACGATAATGCTCACGCAATTCGTCGTACAGTTTGCGTTGCTCGGTGCCCATGTCGCAGTGAATGGTCTGCTCGAATTTGTCCGGCAGTTCCTTGGCAACTTCTTTCTTCGTGCGCCGCAGGATAAACGGTTTGAGCGCCTGTGACAGTGTTTTGCGTGAGTGGGCGTCTTGGGAATCCGCAGCGTGTAATTTGAACACAGAGGCCCGGCCTAACATGCCGGGATTGAGGAATTCAAAAATCGACCACAAATCACCAACATGGTTTTCAATCGGAGTACCACTCAGAGCCAACCGTTGATGTGCCCGCAACAGTCGCGATGCTTTGGCAATTTGCGACCCGGCATTCTTAATGGCTTGGGCTTCATCCAGGACAACATAGTCGAACTGAACGTCTTTCAATTCCAAAATATCGCGACGGAGCGTGCCATAAGTCGTCAGGATCAAATCAGTTTCCGCGAATTTTTCTCGCTGTTCGGCCCGTTCCAGTCCAACATATTCGATGATGGACAAATCGGGAGTAAACCGCTTGGCCTCTTCTTTCCAGTTGAAAATCAGCGATTTGGGGACGACCACCAACGAAGGCAGCGGCCCGTGTGGACTCAGCCGCTTGCGGTCCTGCAGTAGCGCGAGAAACTGAATCGTTTTTCCCAAACCCATGTCGTCCGCAAGACAGCCGCCGAATGAAAACTCTTGCAGAAAGCGGAGCCAACCCAATCCTTCGCGTTGATAGGACCGCAATTCGCCTTTAAAGCCATCCGGTTCATTGATGTCATCAATGCCGGAAAAATCTCGCAACTGCGTGCGCATGTCGTCGAATTTTTGGTCGAATTTGAAATCGTCCTGAGCTGACAACAACGCATCGAGCAAGCCGACTTGGTTTTGCGAAAAGCGAACGTGATCCTCTTCCGCTGTTCCCAAACCGGCCAGCAAACCGTATTGAGCGATCCATTCCTCCGGCAAGATCCCTAGCGAACCGTCATCTAAACGCACGGTGCTGTCGCCGCGGGATAAGGCCGATAAGAGATCCGGAAAATCGATGCTGCGTCCATCAAAGTCGACATCCGCGTGCAATTCAAACCAGTCGATGCCCGACTTGATCTGAAAGCCCATATGCAGTGGTTGGTGAATGCGACTGCCGTCCGCTTCGACAATCCAACCTTCACCGACCAACGAACGGACGCCAGGGCCAAGGTTGCGGGCGTTGATTTCCACATCGGCGTTGCGCCGCCGATGGTCCAGTAGCCGCTGAAAACCGTTTTCGCTCAGCAACTTCCAGTCGCGTTCCTCAACCGCTCGATCGCGGGGAATACACCGCCGCTCGCTGCGTTGCACAACCGCCCCTTGCGGACTGGTCGCGCGGATATTTGTTCCGTCGTAATTGAAAAACACTTCCCCTTGCAACTTACGCGATTGCCACTTCAAGCCCCGCGGGGAGCGGAGAATTAATCGCGGTTTGGGGGTACAGCGGACCTCTTCCAACTGCAATGCCTCGGGAAGAATCATCTTGGGTAGCAGCGGCATATCGAACAGTCGATCGACCAGTTCGTTCTCTTCACCGTTGGGAACTGAAATGGGATCGCCACCCCGCAGCTGTCGAGCCCATTCAAAAACGCCGTAGTCCCGGAATTGACTGATGTGCGTCTCCGTGAAGATATATCCCCCCGGCACGATCAATTGCGGTTCACGGACTTGCATTTCGTCCCCTTCCCGCTGAAACGACCCGTCGACCCGCCATTGGTCGAACTCGTCGTAAAACTTTACGTTGAGGCACAGTTCCCAAGCCGGTTCCTCATCCCACGCCAACGGTACAGGATGTTTTTCTGAACCGTGCAAATAGCGCCCATGCCCCGATGCGCAGATCATCGGCAGCACCAACCCGCACAATTCATAAGGGACCAAATAGCGAAATGATGTCGATTGTGTTTCCGCTTGCCGCGCATGCCAATTTCCGCGGTCCGCCGTGCTGCCTGCCAGATAGGCCAGAATCTTGCGATCCTCCTCATCCTCGACGTCGTCGAGTTGGCCGGGACGCAACTTTAAGGGTTTTAGTTTGCCCCATTGGCCGTTGGCACGCCGCTCGCGCTGGGATGTTTGGATGACCAATTGGTTGGCTTCATCGCTCGCAGCGATGTCGATTTCGAAAAAGATTTCCCGGTCCTTGGCGGAAGTCCCCTGCACCGAGCCGCCCACCTGCATGGCGTCACTGACGGCTTGCAGTTTCTGCGCCCAGGCCGGCAATTCCTTTTCGACTTTGACCACCGTCTTGGTGCTACGACTCGAACCGGTCCCGTAGACTTCACTATCGTCCCAGTCCTCGTCCCAATCCGCATCGAAACTCAACGAGGGAGAAGGATCGGCAGCAAACGGAGGAATGTGCCCCGGCTTGACCGTTCCGCCAATTAGCCCCTCGGACTCGACCGCTAGAATGGTCGCCCACAAATGCTTGCAGTGCATCAACGGTTTTTCACCGCTGAAACAAGTGCAATACATCTGCAGTTCTTCGCCGTTACTGCGATCGATATGCGTTTCAAATCCGACCCCGTCACTCACAACCGCCGAGATGCGGTCCACGGTGACGTGCGTAATTGTGACTCGTTCCGCCTTGATATAAGCAGCGCCGCGATAACGAATATCGCCACGAAACTTCGGTTCCATCAACGTCGTAATACCCATTCCGGCGTGTCAGCCTCCCTGATAAAGCGCAGACAAATTCGCGAGATTACGGAAAAATCGCGCATCGAGCAATTTTAGGGAACTTGACGCGTTCTGTGAACCGCAGTGCGTGAAGTTTGTAAAAAGATGCGCGAACTTCCGTGGTTTCACGTCGCCGATTCGTCCACTATTTTTTGCGGTTTCCCTGCTTAGAAAGGGGATTGGCGATGCTCTGGCTTCACTCCGCCCCCCCCTTGTCGCCCCCCAGGACAATGCTGAAAAGCGTGTTGCGATGCCCCGAGAGCGGTTGGATCACCGTTACTGCTAATGCACCCGTTGCCCTGGCTTCGCACCTTCGTCGGGGCTGAGGACGAAGATGTCCTTGCCTCCGGGGCCGGCGGCGAGGACCATGCCTTCGCTGACGCCGAATCGCATTTTGCGGGGGGCCAGATTCGCGCAACAGATCACCAGTCGCCCGACCAGTTTCTCCGGCTCGTAGACTCCTTTGATCCCCGCGAACACATTCCGGGTCACGTCGCCGCCCAAACTAAGTGTGAGTTGCAGCAACTTATCCGCCTTTTCGACCTCTTGAGCGGCAATCACGCGGGCGACGCGCATGTCGACTTTGACAAACTCGTCGTAGGTGCATTCTTCGGCCAGCGGCTCATTGGCCAGAGCTTCGGGACCGTCGTTGTATTGGTTCTCTGCTTCTTCGGGAGCGGCTTCTTCTTGACTTTCTTCGATCATCGCGTGTACCTGACTTTCTTCGACTCGGGTTAGCATATGCTGAAATTTATTGACCGACGTGCCGACGAGCGGCCGTTGTGATTCATTCCACTGTTGGATCGGCGTGCTTAATAGTTCGCCGGTTTGTTCTGCCAAGCGCGGCAGCACCGGTGCCAAATAGATGGCCAATTGCCGAAACAGGTTCAAGGCGATTGTACAGACGTCCTGCAATTGCTGCTGCTTGTCCGGTTCTTTGCGGAGTTTCCACGGCTCGGCATCTTCGACAAACTTGTTCGCCTTGTCGGCCAGCGCCATGATGTGCCGCATGGCGGCGTTGTAGTCGCAGTTCTCGTAATTCGCCGCGATCTGTTCTCCAGCTTCGGCAGCGGCAGCAAAGAGTCCACCATCTTCGGGGTATTCAGCCGAGAGGCCTAGTTCCTTGACGAACTTAGCAGACCGGCTGGCCAGATTGACGACTTTGCCGACTAAATCGGAGTTCACCTTGGCGACGAATTCTTCGAGGTTCAAATCCAAATCATCCAACCGCGGCCCCAACTTTGTCGCGAAATAATACCGCAGGTAAGCCGGGTCGAGGTGATTCAGATAGGTCGATGCTCGTATGAATGTCCCTTTGCTCTTGGACATTTTCTCCCCACCCACGGTCAAAAAACCGTGGATGTGCACTTTGGAGGGGAGGTTATAGCCGGCCGTTTTGAGCATTGCCGGCCAAAACAGCGTATGGAAATAGGTAATGTCCTTGCCGATGAAATGGTGAATTTCGGTCTTTTCGTTCCGCCACCAATCGTTGAAATCCTCGCCGTTCCGGTCGCACCATTGCTGCGTCGAGGCCATGTAGCCGATCGGCGCATCGAACCAGACGTACCAATAATTGCCGGGGCTGTCCGGGATTTCGAAACCAAAATAGGGAGCGGGGCGGGAGATGTCCCAATCGCGGAGCGGCTCGTGCAGGAAATGCCCCTTGAGGTAATTGGCCACTTCATCCTGCAGATGCTCACCCGACTGCGTCCACTCTTCCAGAAACTCGTGCAGTTCCTCGATATTCACAAATAGATGTAGCGAACTGCGAACTTCCGGCGTCGCTCCGCTCACGGTACTAATCGGATCGATCAAATCCGCAGGGCTGTAGGTCACGCCACAACTATCGCAGTTGTCGCCGTATTGCCCATCGGATTTGCAGCGGGGACAGGTGCCGCGGACGAATCGGTCGGCCAGAAACGTGCCCGCCTCCGGATCGTACAATTGCGTCACATCCCGCTCGGAAACGAGACCGGCCTTGCGAAATGCCGCCCAGAACTCATTGCAAAACTTTTGGTTTTCAGGACTGTTGGTGCTGCCGTAGTTATCAAACTCGATGCCGAAGCCCGCAAAATCGTCTTCGTGGGCCTGTTTCATTTCAGCGATCAACGCTTCTTCGCTCCGCCCTTCTTGCCGCGCACGCAGCATGATTGCCGTGCCGTGCGTGTCGTCGGAGCACATATACAAGCAGCGATTTCCGTACAGTTTTTGAAACCGCACCCAAATATCGGTCTGCAGATATTCCACCAAATGCCCAATGTGAATGTGCCCATTGGCATACGGCAGAGCAGCGGTGACAAGAATTTGTCGTGTGGTCATCGAGGGAGTTCGTTCGTTGTTTTGCGGTTTATGGGGCCACGGATTGAACACGAATCAATAAGGTCCTGGTTCCCAAGCTCTGCTTGGGAACCCACCTTCCCGAAGCTCTGCTTCGGTCGGAAATCAATGGCGGGCACTTAATTTATCATAACGTCTGCGAAGCGGAGCTTCGCTGGAACGCGTCCCCAGGCAGAGCTTGGGAACCAGAAAATAAACACTGCTGGACAAGCCAGCAGTGGCACCCGTCGGTCATTTTTTGATCTGTGTTTTATCCGTGTTTCATCTGTGGCTAATTGGTTAAGTCACGCCTGTGGTTCGGTCATGCTCATCGGGTCGAGCGCTTTGTTCAATTCCTCTTCGGGAAGGACATTTTGTTCCGTGCAAAGTTCGCGGATTGTTTTACCGGTTTTGAAAGCTTCTTTGGCCAGCGCGGATGCTTTTTCGTAGCCGATATAGGGATTCAAGCTGGTGACCATCGAAAGGCTCTTCTCCACGGCGGCTTCGCAATGATCCGGATGCGCCTGCATGTCATCGGAACAAAACTCGACAAATGCATCGGTCACATTGGCCAACAGTGTGATGCTTTCCAGCGTCGTTTGCCCCATCATGGGCATCATAATGTTTAATTGGAATTGCCCCCCTGTCGCTCCGCTGATAGCGATGGCTTGGTCGTTCCCCATCACGCGGGCAGCGACTTGCATCATGCTTTCGCACATCACAGGATTGACTTTGCCCGGCATAATCGAGCTGCCCGGTTGTCGGTCAGGCAGTACGACTTCGCCGAAACCGCATCGCGGCCCGGAACTGAGCCAGCGAAGATTATTAGAGACATTGAACAATGTCGAGGCAATTGCCCGCAGCTGCCCGTGGCACTCCACCAGACCGTCGCGTTGGGCGTTGGCTTCGAAGTGATTGACCGCTTCGATAAAGCCGATGCCCGTTTCATCGGCCAAGACCTTAGCGACGCGGCTGCCGAATTCGGGATGCGTGTTGATCCCCGAACCGACGGCCGTCCCACCGACTGGCAATTCCAACACGGCATCCCGTGCCCGTTCGGCCCGGCCAATCGACAATTCAATCTGCCGCGCCAGTCCGCCGATTTCCTGTCCCAATCGTAACGGTGTCGCATCGGCAAGGTGTGTGCGGCCGATTTTGATGATCTTGTCCCACTCGGCCGCCTTTTTGGCGAGCGAACCGGCGAATTTTTCCAGTGCGGGGAATAGGTTTTCCTGAATACTGACCGCGACGGCGACGTGAATCGATGTCGGAAATGTGTCGTTGGTGCTTTGCCCCATATTCACATGGTCGTTGGGATGCACCGATTTTTCTGGGCTGAAGCGATCATCGCCCAGGATCTCGACTGCGCGGTTGCTGATCACCTCGTTGACGTTCATGTTGCTAGAGGTACCCGAACCGGTTTGGAAGACGTCGACTGGGAATTCGCTATCGAATTTTCCCTCAGACACTTCACGGCACGCAGCGAGTAGTGCCTCGACTTGTTTGTCATTCAGCGGCTTTTTGCCGGTCCCGGTCAGCTTGCCCACATCGCGATTGGCAATGGCAGCCGCGTATTTGACCAGCCCCATCGCATGAATCAGATCCGTAGGTAAGGCCCATCCGGAAATAGGAAAATTATCAACGGCCCGTTGGGTTTGTGCCCCGTAATATGCTTTTGCAGGGACCTGGACATCGCCCATGGAATCGTGTTCGGTACGAAATTCGCTCATCGCTCGTATTTCCTGCCTCGTGGGTGCCTAATTTAAAGACCGACAGCCAAAAACAGTGTGCTGCTGCGAACATCGTAGCGAGTTGCCCGGCGGATCAAAAGTGAGACCTTATTCCCCCGGAAATCCACCGGAATCGGACAATCATGGCTCGATTGGTGGGCCACATGAAATCGAGGTGTTATGATAAGCCCACCGCCGCAGGCCAAGACGCAGCCGACGGCCTCATGAGAATCATTCCCTAGAAACGGCATAGGATTCGAGACGAGATATGAGCGAAGAATGGATTGCCGACCGCATGCATCGCATCGACGCTTCGGGCATTCGTAAGGTCTTTGATCTGGCGGCCAAACTGGCCGATCCGGTGAACCTGAGCATCGGGCAACCCCATTTCGATACCCCGCAGCCGATCAAGGACGCATTAGCGCAAGCAACGGCCGACGGGCACAACGGCTATAGTCAGACACAGGGCATCGCCCCCTTGCTGAAAACCATTCAGGACCATGTTGACAAGACATTGGGGCAGACCGATCGTCAGGTGTTCATCACCAGTGGAACGAGCGGTGGGTTGATGTTGGCACTGTGCGGACTGGTCAATCCGGGCGACGAAGTCATCGTCTTCGCCCCTTGGTTTGTGATGTACAAACACCTGGTCACCTTGGCCGGGGGCACAGTGGTGGAGATCGATACGTATCCCGATTTCCAAATCGACGTCAACAAGGTCCGCGATGCGATCACCGACCGAACCAAGGTGATCCTCTGCAACAGCCCGGCCAATCCAACTGGTTGTGTCGCCAGCAGCGAGCAACTCAAAGATTTGGCCGAATTGGCGGCGGAAAAAGACATCGCCTTTTTGAGCGACGAAATCTACAAGTCGTATTGCTACGATCAGGAATTTCAATCGCCGGCGCAATGGAATGACCAAACGATCGTCATCGATGGTTTCAGCAAATCGCACTCGATGACCGGTTGGCGGTTGGGTTATATGCACGGACCGTCGGCATTGATGCAGCAAATGTTGAAGCTGCAACAATTCACCTTCGTCTGCGCTCCGCACCCGGTGCAATGGGCCGGTTTAGCCGCCTGGGACTACGATGTTTCCGAGTACGTCGAACAATACCGCCGCAAACGGGATTTCATGATTTCGGAATTGCGGAACGACTTTGAAATCCACGGCGCCGACGGAGCCTTCTACTTATTTCCCCAAGCCCCCTGGGGCACGGGAACGGAATTCGTGACCGAAGCGATCAAGAACAACTTGTTGATCATCCCCGGCAACGTCTTTAGCCCCTCCGACACACACTTTCGGATATCCTACGCGGCCGAAGATGCCGTTTTAGAGCGCGGTGTTGAGTTACTCAAAAAACTGGCCCGACAAGGCAAACCCAGCGTTTGAGTGGTGGAAAAGGCCGTAACCTGATGCCCAGTTGGTCGCATGCACTCAAACTGAACAACAACCGCGAGGTGGTTGCCGGCAGCGCCGACGCGTTGTGCGACGCTATTCGTCGCGGCGCGGATCTACGCATCGGGACTGCTTTTCGTCACAACGAACACATCGACGTCACGTCGGCCAACAACGAATTGATCCGTGAAGTCATGGACTTTCGCGTGACCTATTTGCTTGAGGATCGTTGGGCGGCGGGGATCCAAAACTTGCGGATGCCGATTGAATTGCCTGACGGATTTGGTCCGCGAGCCTCGATGTCGTTCTTTCTCTACAACCAAGACGGGCATCAAGGGATTGGCCGCCCGTTTCTCGATGGCAAACCCACGAACGGCACCCTCGGCCCCGCTCCGCTCAACGACCACGCGGACATGCCCAAGTATCACGAGCTGGCGAATTGGGACGCAGAGACGAATGCTCCCAGCAGCAATTTCATCTACGATTTTGAATACTTCGAATACCACGTCCGCGATTGTTGGCGCGAGGTCTTCGCCCACGATGCCGACGGGCGGGTGATCTCCGGCGATTTGGATAGTCTCACCGAAGCGGTTCGCCAAGGCAGCGAGGTCAAAATCGCTGTGCGTGGATTGTGCGACGACCTAACGCCTGCCGGCGACACAGCGATGGAGCACGAAGTCTTCCTGCACTTGGGAGCCTGTTACTATTACACCGAAACGCGGCAAATGATGGCCTCCGCCAACCCGGTCGTCCGGACCCGCGCCGCTATTCCACTCGGCTATGCCAGTGGCGCATGGGACTTCGGTTGGCTGATGCCCCGCACAGACGGTCACGTGGCACGTTGGTTGTGCGACCCGCAAACGCTCCAATTCCAAAAATCAACCACCCACCACGCCATCCGCTGGTTCATCAACAGCTGATCACAATGTAGGGTGCGTCACGACGCACCTTTCGCGCGTAGGATAGCGGATTCTCCCGACGAACCAATGAGCTGCGTACGCTTGGGCGTAAAGAATTTAGCCACAGAGTTCACCGAGGTCACAGAGAAAAGGAGGCGGTGTTTTCACCGTGCGTGGATTTTGTCCAGAAACTTCCATGGTCTTTGCGGATTCACTGGCGCGGGTAAATCGCCCTCCAGCTCAAACTTTAAATGTTGCTTAAATCACAAATTGCGCCGGCGCGTCTCGGTCACTGTTCGCACAATGCGACCGCAAGCGGTCGGTTTGGGATTTTGAGAGTCACGCTCGGGACATCCGTGTTCATCTGTGTTCAATCTGTGGCTAAGAAAGTAGCGGTCATAAATGTTTTCGGATCCGCCGCGCTCAGGTTATTTCTTGCGTCGCAGTTTTTGAATTGTCTGGTCCAAGGTCTGCAAGAATTGCGAGCGGTCTTGTTTGCTAAATGGGGGTGGGCCGCCGGTGATAGTGCCGAGGTCGCGGAGTTGCGTCATCAACTCTCGGCTGGCGAGTGCGCTGCCGATCGACTCGGCGGAAAATTTGCCGCCACGGGAATCGAGCACGTGGGCCTGTTTTTCTAAACAGCGCGAGGCGAGCGGAATGTCAGCGGTGATGACGATATCGTCGCCGGCGACCTGCTCGGCAATCCAATCATCGGCCGCTTCGTAGTGTCCTTTGACAACAACCAACGTCAACCAGTCCGCCGTCGGCACCCGCATTGGCGCATTGGCAACCAAGGTCACCGACAGTTTGTACCGCTTCGCGACGCGATAGACCTCCTCTTTGACCGGACAGGCATCGCCGTCAACAAAAATCTTCGTCACGCCGGGACCTTTCGGCTTTGGAGCAGTTTATAGTTAGATCTCCAAACATGGTAACCAGGACACGAAATTTGACAACCACTTGCAGCTTGAGACAATGTCGCATGTTGGACAACATCGCCAAGCCCAAGTTTTGGAGGGAAATCTCATAGCGAATCGCTTAGAGCACGCAAATCTCACAGTGCGAGACATCGACGCAACGGTCCGGTTTCTGAGAACCGCATTTCCGGAATTCATCGTACGGGGCGAGGGAATCCAAAACGGGGATCGTTGGTTGCATGTCGGCAGCGACGACTCTTACATTGCGCTCAATGAATCGTCCGACGGGTTTTCGGAAACTGGACCGCTGAATCATCTCGGTTTTGCGGTCGACGACGTGAATGCCGTTGTCAGCCGCTTGCTGGAAGCGGGTTATCGTGAAGGATTTATTGCACCTGAGCATCCGCATCGTCGCCGGAAATACTTTTTCGATGCTGACGGAATCGAGTGGGAGTTCGTTGAGTATGCCTCAGGCGATCCGGCTCAGCGAAACGACTATTCGCTGTGATAACTTGTGGGTGACGGTCGCAAGTAGCGCATGGAAACGGCCCCGCGATTCATTGGAATCGGGGGCCGTTCGTAAGCGCGATGGCCAAGGTGCCCGTCTGAACGGACAACGCAGCTCTTAAAATTGATTCTGCTCAGTCACAACACCGGCGGCTTGATACAGTTTTTGGATGCGGGTGACCGGATACATCTGGATCAGCCGTTTTTTGTAGGTCAACCGCCCTTCAGCATCACGGCCGAGTTGTTCGGCCACTTCGTCGATGGCTAAACCGGCGTATAACGCGGCGAATGTGCCGGGATCGACACCGACACCCGCTTCCAAATCGGCTTGGGCGTTCACGCCACCGGCTAAAATATCAATGGGATTCAACCCCTTGGTCGCCGGTTTATAAAGTCCCTCTGAGACCAACGCATCGTGCGCGTCCTGCAATGCATTTCGCGCCGCGGCGATTTTGTCTAATGTGTCTTGCGAAACGGCGTTGGTTGCATTGCCATCATCTTGAGCCCACAGCGATGCCGGGGAGAGTGAATTTGTCGAACCGAGAAGATACCCCACCGCAAGCAGCGAGAATGCAAACAATAGAGAGGCACTTTTCCGCATTTTGAACTCCTGAATTTCCGGTTGCACGTATTTCGCATTACGCCGGTAAGCCATCATCCGGCAGGGAGACATCACAATCAGCTAGTGGGCAATATGGTAACGGTGTGCGATGAGAATTCGCAAGGGGAGCGTTACCGGCTAAAAACAAAGCTGACCGACACGGCGAGCCCCACATCCATCCTGAACGGAATTGCAGGAGGTTTCAAGGCTAAAACCAGGGAATTGAAAGCAATCTGTGGGCGTTGGACGCGCGCAGTCGCGCCAATGCGACATTCCGCAGCGACCAAGCCTGCTGCTGGGCCTCCCCCGGCGATCCATCGGCGTTCGCCGACGATTATGCCTGAATCCGCCCCATATATTCCAGCACCGTATCGAGAGACTGGCCGACACGATCGATGTCGTTCTCCTTGCAGGCCTGTTCTAATTCGGCAGCTACGGAACTGAGCCCATCAAAACCGTACCCGCCGCCTGCCCCTTTCAGTTGGTGGGCAGTGACGCGCATATCATCGACATTGCCTGCGCGAAACTGTTGTTGCAACAGCACGCGCCGTTCGCCAACAGTCTCGGCAAACATCTCCAACAGATCCTCAAAATCGGGATCGTCGGCAAAATCGGAAAAGATCGGTCCGCTGGTTTGTGTGCTGTTCATGAGAGTCCTCTTCTACCCCAGTCAATCATCACAGGAATATCAGGTTGTTCTCATCTATAGCATGTGAACGGGGCCGAAATCGCCCACACGCCCTGAACAGGAAGTTTTCCCGAAGCGTCGAGGCCCGCGCACCGCAGGGTTTTCCGTTCGCGCGGATTTTAGCAATGAATCCTGCTACGACGAATGCCCTGTCTCGCGCAGCCACGACACGGGGAGGTTCATGCGGCCTTCTCACGAATGGGGGCTTCGTTCTCAGAAATCGTTTGCAGCTTCAAGCGTTGCGTCCGCTCGTCGCTACCGAGCCGTTTTCCACGCGTCATGTTTCCGACGTGCGCGCTGAGGTGCATCATCGAACCGGTTACCACCACGGCGGCAAAGCAAATTGAAAGCACGATCTGATCATAAGTTGCGTTCTGCAGCAAATCAGTCACGGTCAGCATCTCCATATAGCCAAGCAAAAACTGAATCGTCCGAGAAAACAGGGGGGGAAGCCACGAACCTTGCCGCGTCTCAAAACCATCCTGTTCGCTCCAATGAAACCAAACCTAAGAACGGTTTCTAGGCCGGTTACATCTTAATTTCGGAACAATCAGCAGCCCGGCTTCAGCGGGACGCACCGGATGCCAGATACGAGATAGTCACCGGCGTTACAATCGGCGCGGTCGGTATAACGACACTCGGCAACCCCGTCCGCCGAGTGAAGAGTACCGGCTAAGCTAAAGTTTTCACTGACTTCAAACGTTTAGTGCTCGTCGTTTCCCATCCAGGCATCGGCAACCTTCGTATAGGCCGCGTCGTCATTGTCGTTAATGGCGGCGAGACGTGCTTGGTTGCGGCGGTCGGCAATTTTCAGATACAGCAACCCGGTCTGCAGATCGCGTTCGGTCGTCGGATCGTTCTGCGAAACCAATTGCACCAACCGCGAATAGACACAGCTCGCCATAAACAACTCCGTGCCGATATCGCCAATCCGACCGTGATGGTACTGTCGATCGAGAATCGCTTCACGATGCGTCATCAATAAGCCTTGGCAGGCGCGACCGAATTGTACGATCTGGCGTCCGAGTGCCTTAGCCGCCGGTTGCAAACGGGCATGTGGAACCGGTAGTTGCGCCGTGGACCAGACGCGGCTGGTCGTCGATGCAGCGAAGCCCCACAATTTTCCCGCTCCGGTGAACGGGTTCTTGGCGGCTTGTTGCACTTCTTGCAGATTCATCCCCACGCCGCGCAGACCGACCATGGCGATGAACGACCGCAACACATCGTTGGCCCCTTCGCCAATTTGATTGATCCGTGCGTCACGCATCATTCGCTCCAACGGCTCGGTGGTGAAATATCCCGCCCCACCGTAAAGCTGCAGCGTGTCGTTGACGATCGTCCATAGTCGCTCACTGGCAAAAACCTTGAGCATGGCCGTTTCCAACATGTAATCTTCAGCATCGCTATCGATCAGCGCAGCGGTGTGATAAACAGCGCTCTCCATAGCAAACGTATCTGCGGCAGCGATGGCGATTTTTTCCTTCACCAACTCAAATTGCCCGATGTTCTTTCCAAACTGTCGCCGCCGGTTGGCATAGTCGGTCGCCTTTTCCAAACAGACCTTGGCTCCACCCGTGCAACAGGCACCGAACGTCACGCGGCCGAAATCCAAAACGGTCAGCGCCAACCGCAAGCCCTTGCCTTCTTTGCCGAGCATGTTTTCGGCCGGGACAAACATATCCTTAAAGGCCAGCCGCGCCGTCGCCGTGCCGCGAATCCCGCACTTATCCATCCGCGCTTCGACCACTTCAAATCCCGGCATGTCGGGCGTGACGAGAAAAGCGGTGACCTTGCCGTCCGGTTCGTCGGGATCGGGGGTACGAGCCATGACCGTTAAAACACCGGCGATCGCGCCGTTGGTGATATAGCGTTTCTCGCCGTTGATGACATATCCGCCACGATCCGGATCGGGCGTCGCCCGTGTTTGCACGTTCGAAGCATCCGACCCAGCTTCGGGTTCAGTAAGCGCAAAGGCGGCTAAGACCTCCCCACTGGCCATCGGTTTCATCCACCGCGCCTTTTGTTCTTCGGTGCCAAACAAATCCAAACCGCGTACACCGATCGAGTGGTGCGCATTGACGAACACCCCCGTCGCAGCGCAATGCCCGCCGATGACTTCCATCACACGACAATAGTTCTGCTGTGACAACCCGCGACCACCCAACTCCGGTGCGATGGTCATTCCCAAAACACCGACATCGGCCAGTCCGCGAATCACCTCCGGCGGGATGTCAGAATTGCGATCGACTTCGGCCGCGTCGAGATGCTCTTCGAGATACTCCCGCACTTCGATGACAGCCTTGTCTCCGATGGCTTTTTGTTCGGCGGAGAGTTGGGGATAAGGCATGATGGCGTCGGTGAAGAAACGCCCGAAAAACAACTCTTTGCAAAAGCCGACCTTCTGCGGTCCGGAGAACAACAATTCCTCCGCTTGCCGAATTTGCTTTTGCTGCAGTTCATCCATTGCCTGTGCCATCGCGTCATCCTTACATTTTCTTTAAAAGTCAATGCTAGTGATTCGATCCCGTGGAGTGCCCTGGGAATTTTACGCCGCACGTTGTGCGTCCTGCTAGTGAACTTTAGGATAACCAATCAGGTTTTTAATGGTCCGCGAGCGTCGAATTGTGAAAAGGAGCGTAGGAATGCGGCTTCCGCTTGCCGTCAGTTGCGTGTTGATGATCGCAGTCTCCCTCATCGCCGCACGTCGAGCTGAACAAACATGCGCACTCGACATTTCGCTGATCGACGCGCAAACCGGTGCTCCGCTTGCGGGACAAATCAAGGTCACGACCGCGACCGGAGAGGTGGTCAACGTCCACGAGTTGCTCTCCCGAGGACTCGGATTAAAGGCAGGGGAACCGATCCAACATTGGGCTGTGCTCACCAAATCGACAACGCTCACACTTCCCGCACAACTCTTGACGATCGAAGCGTTTTCCGGACTCGAAACCGAAACCACACGGATCGAGGTCGATCTGCGCGACAAGACCAAGCACACACTTTCTATTCCGTTGCATCGGTTTTACAACGCCGCTGACCGCGGGTTTCGCTCGGCCAATACGCATCTGCATCTCATGAAACTCAGCCGCGCCGAGGTGGACCGCTACCTCACTGAGATCCCCCGCGCGGACGGATTGGACATCGTGTTCCTCTCCTATCTGGAACGCGCAGGCGCCGACCACGAGTACACCTCGAACAGCTATACTGCCGACGATTTGGCGAGTTTATCAAAAGCGTCGGGAACGGGATTTGGCAACGGCGAAGAGCATCGTCACAATTACGGCGGCGGGGGCGAGGGATACGGCCATGTGATGTTCTTGAACATCAAAGAGTTGATCCAACCGGTCAGCATCGGTCCGGGAATCATGAAACTCGGCACCGATGGACTGCCCATTCAGCGCGGCATCGACACCGCACGCGGCGATGGGGCAACGGTCGTTTGGTGCCACAACGATTGGGGGCTGGAGGACCTTGCGAATTGGGCCACCGACCGCATCGATGCGCAAAACATCTTCGATGGCGGCATCCATTCCAGTTACAAACAGAGTTTCTACCGCTACTTGAATGCCGGTATCGACGTGCCATTTTCAACCGGCACCGATTGGTTTATTTACGACTTCTCCCGCGTCTACGTGGCTGCAGGAAAATATGTGACCCCCGCCGGGTGGCTGGCAGCACTCTCTTCGGGAAAGACGTATATCACCAACGGTCCGCTGTTGGAATTTACCGTCAACGGCCACGGCCCAGGAAGTACGATCGACATCGACAACGGAAAGCCACTCAAGATCGAAGCCCGTGGTTGGGGCCGACATGACTTCAAACGGCTGGAATTGATCAAAAACGGCAACGTGGTTGATTCCGCACCCGCCGAGCGGCAGAATAACCATTTCGTCGCCCGACTCAACGTAACTCTCGAAACGGATCAACCCTGCTGGTTGGCCCTCAGAACACCGGCTCCACCTTTGGCAGGGGATACCGAATTAACAGAACCGGTGAACACAAATGAGTTTGGCAAAGACCTCTTCGCCCATACCAGCGCAATCCACATTGTTCGCAACGGTCGGCGGTATGTGGATCGGAAAGTCGCTGAAGGGATGATCCAGGAGATGACCGAAATCCGCGCACAAATCGACAAGCAATCCAACTTTGCCGACCCCCAAGAACGGTCGCGCGTATTGGACGTCTATAGTGACGGCATCGATGCCATGCGTAAGCGACTGCAGGATTGAGGGACCGCGTTCGACAAAGGATCAGGCCCCCGCTGGTTAAGAAACAACTTTCACTTTTTCCACTTCAATGAGGACGACAGCTATGAAACGATTCCCGCGACTGTTTTTGATGATGCTGATGGCAGCACTGTTTGCGCCCTGCCTTCCGGCAATGGCCGATGAGTTACCGGCTCCGGTGACTAAGCTCGATCTACAGGATGGGGACACGCTGGTGTTTCTGGGTGACAGCATCACGCACCAATGTTTGTACACGCAGTACGTCGAAGATTATTTCTACACCCGTTACCCCAAGCTGCGAATCAAATTCCACAATGCCGGCGTCGGGGGAGCCAAAGCCCTCGATGCATTGGCCCGTTTTGACCGGGACGTTGCCGCTTACAAACCCAAATATGTCACCGTATTGCTCGGTATGAACGATGGCAGATACGTCCCCTACAACGAAGAAATTTTTCAGACCTATCGCAAAGACATGCAGGAGGTCGTCCAGCAGATTCGCGATACGGGTGCGACGCCGATCCTCATGACCCCCACCATGTTTGATTCCCGCGCCGTCCGACTCAATCCCAAACGGCTCGAAGCCACCCCGGCGGAACGATTGGAATTGTACAACTCAGTGCTCGCCTATTACGGCACATGGTTGCGCGAAATCGCCGTGAAAAATGGCGACGGATTTGTGGATATGTGGAGCCCGCTGAATAACCTCACGCTGCAGCAGCGCGACACGGATCCCAACTTCACAATGATCCCCGACGCCGTTCATCCCGGCCCAGCGGGACAGTTGGTGATGGCCTACGCGATTCTGAGTGACATGAACGCGAAGAAGGGTGTCTCCAATATCAACATCAACATCAATCCCAAAGGCAAAGCCAAGGCCAGAGCGGTCGGCGGGGAAGTCGCCAACCTCGAGTTCGCCGATGACACGCTCTCCTTCGAGTGGACCGCCAATAGTCTACCCTGGGTCCTGCCCTCCGACGCAGAAGTTGCCGTCAAGCTGCTCAAATTGGGTCACCGTATGAGCCGCGAAGCCTTGGCCGTGCACGGTCTGCCGTCGGGAAAATATGAATTGTCGATCGATGGAGAAGTCGTCGGCAGCTATCGCAGCCAAGGGCTAGCGCGGCACATTGAACTGCAAGCCAATGACAAAACGCCGCAGTATCAACAGGCACTGGAAGTCGCCATGTTGAACAAAAAGCGCAACGAAGGTCCCGTCCGCTCATTGCGCGGAGAATGGAGCAAGTTTCAACAACTCGATCGCCAGCAACGCGCGTTGAAGGCTGATCCGGACAATGAAAAACTGGCCAAACTGGTCGCCGGGATCGAAGCCAAGGTCGCCGGAATGGAAGAACGCGTCGTGGCTCACGAGAAGGCTGCACAGGAGATTGAGGAGCAAATCTTTGCTGCCAATGTTCCGCCGACTCGCAAGTACGTGTTGAAACGGGTCAAATAGCGATGCACCCCGTGTTTGATTCAAGGCAACACGGGAGGCGCGGATATCGCGGGCGATTCTTCCGGCACCTCGAAATTGGTGGCCGGAAGGATTTCCCCGCGATTCGCTTCGGTATAGTTCAAATCGGCCAGCAGCGATGCAAATCCGTTGTGACCGGGATGTAATGCCAATTGCCTTTCAATGTCTCGGCGGGCTCCGTTGAAATCTCCCGCGCGAAACCGCGCCATCGCGACGAGATACCAATCATCGGAAGACATGTCCCGCGTCCGCGCTCCAGCATCCAGCGCGGGGATCGCCTGCTTCCAGCGGGCCGTCCGTACATAGGCCACACCCAACAGCCATTGTGCGCGCGACTTTTGTTCCTCAGTCGACAAGGGGCAAAGGATAACCTCTCGCAGGACCGGCGCCGAACGGGCTGCGCGGCCATGGTCGATCTGAATCGCGGCCAATCGCAACGCGGCCTCTGAATTCTGCACGTCGCACGACACCGCACGATGATACGCGCTGATGGCTTCCGCATCCTGCCCCGAGTGTTCTTCGAGTTGCCCTTTGAGCGCCCAGGCCGCGCTGCTGTTCGGATTTAACTCCAAAGCCCGGGCGACGTGCTGCGCAGCCTCGTCAAATTGCTGCCGCTGCATCGCCTGTTCTGCCGAACGCACATAGGTGTCAGGATTGTCCGAATGCATTGACGCGAAATTTGCCGTTCCGTCGCCACGTTTCGAACGCGACAAATCATCCGCAGCGATTTGTGATTCGCGCGCTCTGTTGCCCGGCACGAGATTGCGCATCCAACGACAACCGCCCAGCCCAATGATCATCAACGCTATCAGCGCGCAATTCCACCAATCGGACTGTCGTGCGAACAGCCTGGGAGACATTCCGTCAGTCTGGAATCGAACCGCCACGGGAGAGGCAATTCCTGTGGAAAGGGATAGGGACTAAGACGAATTTCAAAACCCAGTTGCGGTGATTTCAGAAACTTGCAGATCTGTTTCAGCGGAACGCATCAGAGGGTTTTGAAACGTCGTGTCAGAAAAATTCTGGAAAGAGAACGGATGTTAACAAACAACGTAAAAACCGAATAGACGAAGCCACTCGCCGCCACATCTCAAAACGGAGGCATAAAAAGCAATACGCCTGATTGAAAATGCAAAACAAGGTTGCCGGCTCACGTGTATTGAGGTGCCTAAAAAAGCCGATTCTTGCTAAAGAGTGCTTTCACCAATCTCCCCCGACGTTCGACACGGGTGAAACCGGGCCTATTTGTACTTTTGGGATGGATCATGGAAAGCCAAACCCCAGCATTTTCGCAGGCAACGCAGCTGAATCGCGACGAACAACACGCGGTCGCCGAAAATACTCATCTTGATACATCGGCCCTTATTCAACGCAATGCCGATGCGAGATTTCAGTTGGCACAAACCTGTGAAACTCAAGGCCGGACTGTCGAAGCCTTGGCGCATTACGGCGAAGTGATTCGCATCGATGCTCAACATCTCAATGGACATTTGGGGCGAGCTAAGCTGTTGCATATCAACGGCCGCGTGCATGATGCCGCCGCCGATTACCGCCGCATCCTAAAATTCGCGCCGGTCCATCCAACCGCCCTGGTCGGTTTGGCGCACATTGCCATTCAGGACGGGCGACTCGACGACGCGGCACAGTTACTGCAGACCGCCTTAGAGCATCATCCCGGTTTCGCCTTCGCACACCACAGCTTGGGACGCGTCCGCAAAGCGCTGGGAGATTTTTCAAATGCCGCCATATCGTTCCAACGGGCCACTGAATTAGCGCCTCAGAGCGTCGAGAGTTATACCGAATTGGCGGCCGTTCATGAAAAACTGGGGCAAACCGCGGACGCCGAAGCGACCTACCGGGCAGCACTCGCCCATGCGGCTCCGAATACCACAATCTGGAACGGTTTGGGATTACTGTTACTGGCCGATGAACGAAACAGCGAAGCAGCGGAATGTTTTCGCGCGGCCTTGAAAGTCAATCCCGAATTTCCGCAAGCGGCTAACAATCTCGGCTTGGCGCTCAATAAACTGAGCGAACCCGAAGCGGCCATTGAAGCATTCCGCATCGCGCGACGCGGACTTCCCAGATCGGCGGATGTGCTGAGCAATTTGGCGCACGCCTATCTGGCCGCGGAAAAACTTGAGGAAGCCGAACAATCCTGCCGCGCTGCGCTGATCATCGATCCGTGCCATGTCCCCACTCTCTCCAACGGAGGGCAGATCGCGCTGCGCCGTGGCGCGGCCGAACGAGCCCGTGCGTTTTTCCAACAAGCCGTCAATCTGTCGCCCAATTTTGCTGAGGGACACAATAATCTGGGCACCGCCCTGTACGCACTGAATCGCGACGATGAAGCAGCCGCGCGTTTTGGCCAATGCATCGCACTGAACCCGCAACATGTCGAGACACATTACAACCGCGCACTGGCGAATTTTCGCCGCGGACAATTCGAGGCCGCCTGGCCTGACTACCAATGGCGCTGGCAGCGCAGCGGCGCGAGAAAACCCCAATTATCCATCCCCGAATGGCAAGGTGAAGCGTTAGGCGGTAAGACATTGCTGGTCTATGGCGAACAAGGTGTCGGTGACGAATTGATGTTGGCCTCGCGCTTCGCAGAGGTCATTGGGCAAGCGAAGGCCTGCGTGCTGGTTTGTGAAACTCGGTTAGTAGAATTGTTCGCGCGTTCGTTCCCCGGCACCACGGTCATTGCCACACGCGATGCAGAGTCGTTTCTCGCCAGCGGCCGTATCGGCCCGGTTGATTTCCAAACGGCCGCCGGTGAATTGCCTCGGTATTCAGCCACGAGCCTGGGAGACGGCCTTGCATCGACCGCCTATCTGCGGCCCGACGCTGCTCAGGTCCGCAACTGGAGTGATCGGTTTGAGCAATTGAATGCCCAACTCCGTGTGGGCATCTCCTGGCGAGGCGGGGCTGCGGCCAATGATCGTCAGCGGCGCTCCACGACGTTGGCGCTCTGGCAACCGTTATTGGTGCAACGCGACATTGCCTTCATCAATCTGCAATACGGCGATTGCCGTGACGAACTAGAAACATTACGGCAACAATACGGCTTCGTGGTGCACGACTGGGACGACGCGAATCCGCTTGTGGATCTCGATCATTTCGCCGCCCAGATCGCCGCACTCGATCTGGTGATTTCCGTCGACAATTCGACCGTGCACATGGCGGGTGGATTGGGAGTCCCCACTTGGGTGGCACTTCCCGACTCCGCCGATTGGCGTTGGGGGACATCCGGCACGAACAGTTATTGGTATGAGTCTTTGCGACTGTTTCGACGCGAAACCGATGCTCCCTGGAGCGAGACCTTCCGGAACATGGCCCAGGAGTTGGTCAAACTCGACAAGCGGGCTTGTCGCCAAGCGGGGAACAAAGTTTAATCTCAACCTGATGCTTCTCAACGAATCGCTCCACTCATTCCCGAAAGTTTAGTTGTGCCCGCCCCCACGTCTTCGGATCCTCCGACGATTCCGCAGTCTACCAGCATGGCCGTCGACACGGTCCATTTTCGACAGCTCTGCCCTTGGCTGCGGATGTTTGAAATCTTTCGGATTGCCGTGGATTTGCAAAAGCTACTGCTGGCCGTCGCTGCCCTGCTACTGCTATGGGGCGGAAATTGGTGCATCCTCAAATTGCCCTTCGCCACCCCCGAAGCCATTCATCCCCAGTCGAAAATTTTCACGTTCGGATCAGCCGATCCCACCGAGCTGCCCCCAGCGCAACAAGCTGCTGCATTCGGTAAGCCGTTCGGCGCGGATTGGAAATCTTGGACCCGCGTATTGAGTCCGCTGGATACTGTCGTGCGCCCAGTGCAAATTCTCTTTCGCTCCGATGCGTCATGGTCGCAACTGGCATTGTCGTGGACTCAATTGTTATGGACGTTAGCTGTCTGGGCCGTCTTTGCCGGTGCGATCACTCGCATTGCTGCAGTGCAAATCGGCACGGATCGCAATACGGGGCTCATGGACGCACTCAAGTTTTCAGTCCGCCGGTTTTTATCGTATTTCTCGACTCCCTTAATTCCCTTGAGCGGCATCGGCCTGTTGTGGGGACTCTGCCTGCTCGCCGGACTTGTGGGGCGAATTCCCACCGCCGGTCCGTGGATTGTGGGCGCCTGTTGGGGCATCGTATTGCTACTGGGGTTTTTGATGGCGTTGACGTTGGTCGGGCTGGCTGTCGGTTGGCCGTTGATGTTTGCCACCATTAGCGTCGAGGGGAGTGATGCTCCTGATGGATTGACGCGTGCTTACGGTTATGTGTTCGCCAAGCCGGTCTATTACGTTCTGCTGGTGGCGATCGCGGTCCTGAGCGGGGTTGTGGCAACATTTCTTGTCTTCCATCTCGCCGGTTTCGCTGCGTATATGGCCGACTGGGGAGTTACCTGGGGCATGGGGTCTAACAAAATCCTGCAAAACAAACTCGCGGCGGGTTGGATGAGCGTGTTGGAAACCTTTGTCGTCGCATTTGCGCACAGTTATTTCTGGAGCGCTGCAACCATGATTTATTTCCTACTTCGCCGCAGCGTCGACGCCAACCCGTTCCATGAAGTCTATCTTGAAGAAGATCCCAGTGACGAATTGTTGCCCTGGGTGGACGAGGATCAACAGTCCTCGACCGAAAACTCAACGTTGACGTCGTTAACACTTCCCGACAAAGACGCCACTGGTGACGCAAATCCCCCCTCTTAAACCACGCATCACGCGCGTTGACCGACCGTCCCATCTCACAACCCCGACAACTCCTCAAGTCGGCATCCAAGAGACGACGATGACTTCCATACCGGAATGATTGACAACCGGTTTTGGGATAACGGTGCGTCCCGGCAGCAGTTGGCAAAGTGACGGAGCTGCAGACCAAGAATTTCTGACACTGCATGACAACCAAGGATAACCATTCATGACGGCAGCCGATCGGCAGGACAAACTGCGGCTGGGTTTTTTGACAGCCATCCAAGTGCCGCAACAAGGCTTCATGGGAGGCCTACTGGTGACGAACCATCTGGGACGACCGCTGGAATTCCAATGCACCAACCCCGTTAAACCCAATCGCACACAGGAAGTACTCTACGGGCCGACATTGCAGCCGTTTGTTTTGGCGGAGCTCATCGGGAAAACGTTGCTGGAAAAAGCAGGCGTGAAACCGCATATCGTGTTCATCACCGAAGCAGCACTACTTGAACTTCGCGAACACATCACCGCGAGTTTGGCCATGGTTGTAGTCCACGACCACGAGTCCGCTAAAAACGGTTTTGCCTTCGGGCGACAAACCTTAATCACGCATGCAGATTATGGCAGCGACCGCAGTCAACTCGAAAACAAACTGACCGCATTGCCTGATGATGTCGATCTGTTGGAACCATTTGAGCGCGTCGAAGAAGCGCTCCGTCAAGCGACCGGAGGCACAGCCGCAGCGTGAATCCTTCAACGCCCAATCGCCCAATGCCTGAAACGGATGTCAAGACATGGGAAGCGTTGCCGAATACATCGCCGCCCTCTGAATCGTCCACTCCATCCACTTCGATCATTCGTCCTGCGTCTGCAGGCACAAACGGGATCGTGCGCATCGACGGAAAACACGATGCGCAATCGGCCATTGCTGCGCCGCAGATCACCACCATGCCGCTGGACATCGCGGCCAATGTCTTCGCCTCCGGACTCAACGGCGCGCTGCGGCGGACGCCAAAGTTGGAATGTGAAAATGTTCCGCTCTTAGGGCGTGTCACCTTCAGCCCCCGATGGCGACCCACTTCAAGCGGCGTGCGAACGACCAAGTTGACGTTCCCCGACGGTATGGAGTTTCTCCCTCCGCCGAAATCCCCCGAGGAATCCGAGAACCTCAAACGTATTAAACCCCCGAAGGCGCGGGGCGGTTCGGAACGCGAAAAACCAAAACCGACACGCATCAAACCTCCCAGCGACGCACTCTCGCTCGAAGACCGATTGTTCTACGTCCTGCAACCGCCACTGGAAACCTGGTTGGCCGGGCAGGAATTGATCATGCCGTTTGAGCCGTTCCCCTACCAATACGAGGGAATCGGCTGGATGTTCTCGCAGAAGGCGGCCCTGTTGGCCGACGAGATGGGGCTGGGTAAAACCATGCAAACCATCACTGCGATTCGGCTGTTGCTCCGCAGCGGACAAGTCCGCCGCGTGCTGTTGGTCTGCCCCAAGCCGCTGATTCCCAACTGGCAGCGTGAATTCAAATTGTGGGCCGAGGAACTGCCGATCACCACGTTGGAAGGGGACTCCGCCCGCCGCAACATGCTCTGGAATATGCCCGGCGTTCCGATTCTGTTGGCCAACTACGAAGTCGTCGTCCGCGACTTCGAAGCGTTTGGCGACGATCCTCCCAAGTATGATCTCGTTATTTTGGATGAAGCGCAGCGGATCAAAAACCGTGACTCACGCACAGCAGCGATGATTCGCAGCATTCCCCGCCGCCGCAGTTGGACGCTGACTGGTACGCCGATTGAAAACCGGCCTGAGGAATTGGCATCGCTGTTTGAATTCATGGAGGTCATCCCGCCCCGCAGCAACCCTGACATGAAGGGGCTCACGCAACTGGCGGATCACTACATCCTGCGGCGGACCAAAGACCTCGTCATGTCCGATCTGCCTCCCCGCCTGGATCGTGATGCCCACCTGGATCTCAACCCCGCACAACAACACGCCTACGACACGGCCGAACGTGACGGTGTGATCCAACTCAACGAAATGGGCGAATCAATTTCCGTCCAACACGTCTTCGAGTTGGTGCTGCGGCTAAAACAAATCACCAATTTCGATCCACTCACCGGCGATAGCGCGAAACTGGATCGCTTGGAAGCCGACATGGAAGAAATTTCCAACTCCGGCGGCAAAGCCATTTTGTTCAGCCAATGGACCAAGTGCATTGACTGGCTCGATGAAAAGCTAAAACGCTTCAATCCGCTGGTCTATCACGGCAAAGTCCCCACTAAAAAACGGGAACCGATCCTCAGCCAATTCAAAGAGGATCCCAATTGCCCGTTGTTGCTCATGAGCTACGGGACCGGCGCCGTCGGCCTGAATCTACAATTCGCAGGCTACGTGTTTCTCTACGATCGCTGGTGGAATCCTGCGGTGGAGGACCAGGCGATCAACCGGGCGCACCGCGTTGGTCAAAAAAGCCAGGTGATCGTCACTAAATTCATCTGCAACAACACGATCGAAGAGCGAATCGACCGCGTGCTCAACGAAAAACGCCAAATTTTCGCCCGTGTCCTGGGCGACGGGGATAGCACGATTGCCTCGCTGAGTCTGAATGCGTCCGAAATTTTTGGACTTTTCGACCTCAAAGCCCGCCAAGGTGAGGGGACCCGCAAGATTGCTCCCAAAGCGGAAGTCGAAAGTAAGTAACTGCCCCGAAAGAATGTGTGCTCCTCGCTGTGGCTTCACTGGAATTTGTGGCGGGGACTATTTATCATCGGGGAGCACGAAGCTGTGGAGAATGGTTTCGGCACCATTTCGACACGTAAGTTCCAACCGACACCGCCGTCAGCGGAAGAAATCTCCCGATGCCCACGATCAAATTCATCAAAGAAAAACGGACTCTCGAAGTCCCCGCTGGTTCTAACTTACGCAAAGAAGCCTTGAAGGCTGGCGTTGAACTCTATCCTGGAGTTCATAAACACGCGCTGCTCAATTGCCACGGATTCTCCTTCTGTGGTTCCTGCCGCGTGTTGATCAAAAAGGGGATGGAGAACACAAGCAAAGAGGGCATCCTGGAGCGGATGACGCCGCTGCACAACCCGTTGATGGCCATGGCCAAAATCGGCCACGAAGACGAAATGCGACTCGCCTGCCAAACCACCGTTAACGGCGACATCGAAGTCGAAACCTGCCCCCCCATGAACTGGCACGGCGACAAATTCTGGGCCTAAGCATGCGGCACAGCCGCTGGGTGCGAGCTTCCGCTCGAAATGGCATAGGCCGCTCCCGTTGGTCGCTGGGCGTGATGCAACGTGTAGCGTGCGTCGTGACGCACCTTTCGCTGGCGTCTAAACAACCTCCCTCTCCCTCTGGGAGAGGGCCGGGGTGAGGGTTTTCGCTCGACATTGGTGACAGCACCCTACTCACCGGATGCGAATGAACGGGAGAGTTTCACTCAACTTGGCGCTGATCGCTTTAACGGCGTTTGCTGTCGCCAGTTGGCACCATCGCAACGGGCGGCGTCGCGCGAACTTTGCCAACTAGACGCTCTAGATTCCACAACCGAATCGCGCATTCTCGTTCGCGGCCGGCGGTTGCTAGAAGTTTTGCGTCGTTTGATATCGCGATCGATTCGATCGGCCCGGCATGTGGAATCGTTTTTAACTCGGTTCCCGCACGATAATCCCACAGTCGGACAACACCGTCGCGACTGCCCGAGATCAATGTGCGTCGATCGGGTGAAAAGACCAGCGATGTGATGTATTCGTTGTGCGGCAGCGTGACGGTTTGGGTGCCGGAGGCGATTTCCCAACAGGTCACTGCTCCGCACTGCTGGGCATTGCGTTGATTGATGGTCCCACAGCCAGCAGCAATGGTTTCGCCATCGGGCGAAAACGCGACCGTGGAGACCGAACGCGCAGTCCCATCCATTTGGAGCGTGGAGGTGCAACGCGCTGTTTCGACGTCCCACAGTTTCACCGTGCCATCCCAACTCCCCGTCGCCACTGACCAACCGTCGGGAGAAAACGCGACCGATTTGACGTCGTCTGTATGCCCTTCAAGCACCACCGGATTTTCCAGGCCGGGTAAATCCCACAGTATCGCTTGCGAGCCGTAACTGACCGTTACCAGTCGCTTGCCGTCCGGCGAGATCGCCAGTGACTGCACCAACCAATCTTGTGTGACGGCGGCCAGTTGTTTTTTGTTTTGCCAATCCCACACCTGAATCACCCCCGCCCGTTGGCCTTGCACCCCGCCGCCGGTGACGGCCCATTGGCCATCGGGAGAAAACGCGACCGCCCAAAACCGAGCCGTGGACTCGATGGCTGCCATTTCGGTCCGTAAGTCCATGTTCCAGAACTTCAACTCGCCATATTCGAGCAACTGTTCGGTTTCAGGATCTAGATGAAAATCGCCGCTGCCCGAGGCGAGGGTTTTGCCGTCGGGAGCGAATGCCAAGGTGAACACCTCGTGCGTATGCCCGCGCAGCACTCCGCAGCCTGTGTCACTCGATTTCACGAACAACGCCGCCGCGATGGCTGCCGTCACGCCACAGATTGTCAGTTGTTTCCACATGGCGGGGATCTTATCCCGAATCGGATTTTTTCGCGAGATGTCTTGATATTGGTCTTGCAAACTACGACAGCCCGGTTAAGCTTAGCCGAATAAGCTTAATGAGACTACTGTCCAGGAGAGGACCATCGGCATGGTCGACCATCGAACACCTACGGAGCGGGAACTGGAAATCCTCAAAATCCTATGGGCTCGCGGCGAAGCAACCGTCCGCGAGGTTTACGAGGAGATGAGTCGCTCGGCTCCGATCGTGCAAAACACCGTCCAGGCGTTTTTGCGAACGATGGAAGAGAAACAGCTCGTCACCCATCGCGTCGCTGGCCGCTCGTTCATCTATCGCCCGCTGGTCAAACGGGACCAGACGAATCGCAACTTGGCCACGAATCTGCTGGACCGTGTCTTCGACGGCGCCATCGACCAGATGGTGCAGTCGGTCATTTCCGCCCAACAGCCGACCACAGCGGAAATCGCTCGCTTGGAAGAGTTGCTGCAGACGGCCAAACAAAACGCCAACCAGAATTCGCAGAAAGGGGAACGATCGTGAACGAGACCTTGCATTTTCTGGAGATCCACGGCGGCATGTTGATCACTGGTGCATCGGCGTTATTGGCCGTCGGCGGCGTAGCCCTCTTGCTGCATCGCGCACCGATCAATCGGCAACGCGCCGGCGAGTTGACAATTGTGGCGGTCATGGCCTGGATGATCATCGCCTGCATCCCCTTGCCACGCTTCTCGACGAGCGAATTGCTCCCGCAAACACCGCTCCCAACAATTGCGACACAAATTCCAGAGGAAGCGACGATTGCCGATCCCCCGATCCCAGCAGCCATCGCGCAAGAACGATTGGCCGACGAGGCCGCGCGGATTCATGAAACAGCGGAGATTCTTGAGCAGTTGGCGCAGCTCGATGCCGAACATCCGGTGCTTCCCTTGGTCGACAGCGATCTCCCGCTGAAAGATTCACCACCAACATTCGAGGCAAACGTTGCCGTCGTGGCGGCACCGATGATTGCACCATCATCCCCCGGCGCGGCGCTCGCTGTCGAAGGGTTTTCGTGGCGGCAAATCGTAGCAGCTCTCTATCTGGGCGGCGCGGCACTTTGTGTGGCGTGGGTCGTGCTGGGATGGTTGTTGTTGTTTCGTCTGACCCGGCTGGCGATTTCGCCGCACGGCTGGTTGCAGGATCTGTATACCTCGCTATCGAGCGACCCGCTGCCGCGTTTGTTGGTCTCCTCAAAATGCCGCCGCGCTTTTTCGTGTGGATGGTGGCGGCCGACGATAGTGTTGCCGTTGGAATGTTGTGAAGAAAGCCGCGCGGACCAGTTGCGGCAGATTCTGCTACACGAATTGGCCCACCTCCAGCAGGGAGACCAACGGGGCCGCGTGCTGTTTAACCTCGCCCTGCCCTTGCTGTACGTCCATCCGCTGTACTGGTGGATCCGCAGCCGCACGTATCTGGCAGCCGAACTGGTCGCCGACGACTGGGCGGCAGGGCATTCGTCGACAACCGCCTATGCGGGAGAACTGATCGCCTTAGTCAAAGAACAAGGCCGCCGTGGCATGGCCCACGTCGGCACGGTTGGAATATTTAGCTCGCCCACCCAATTTTACAGGAGAATGGAAATGCTCGTCCGTCGCCAAACCCCGTTGATGACAACTTGCACCCGCCGCTGGCGATTGCTCACCACGCTGACAGCCGCCGTCGCGGTGCTCCTACTCAGCAGCACGCTGGGGGTGCGTCTGGTTCAAGCGGAACCGGATGATGGTGATAAGCCAGTCGAGACGGTCGAAGCGGCCCCGGATGCCCAAGCCAATCCACCAAACACCGAAACACCGGTCTCTGTGGATGTCCCGGACGTCGGCGAGAAGCAATCCGACACCATCGAAGAGACTCCGGATGCCAGAGCCACACCAGCCAAACCCGTAGACGACCGCGTACGTGAAATTTTCGGTTTAGGTGGACGCAGGGCGGACGATGACGGTGAATTCGGTGGCGAGGGGAATGGTTTACTGCGTATTGGAGACGGAAAAGTCGCTAAGCCGGGAACAGCGCTGCCGAAGAAAAGGTCGCATAACCCCTTCCGAAATGGGCGACGTTGGGGTGAAGATGTGGTTAAGCCCGATGAGATGCTTGCAGTGCTCAAATCGATGCACCGTGACATCCTGATCATGCGGCTGCAATTGATCAACCGGCAAGTGACCGACAAGGAACGAGAAATTAGCAAGTTGTTAACGGATGTAGACTCATCAGATCGGGAAATAATCGAGCGTCTTTATAAAAACATACTTCGGCGCCCCATCAATGAAGCCGAATTGCCGCTCGTTCAGGAAATCATGAAGCTCTCCGACAATCGTAAGGATTCGATTCTCAGGGTGATGGAATCAATGGGTATGCTCGACAACGCAGCGTCCGCCGCGTTGTTGACATTGAATCTGGAGTCACTTCTGCCAGACTTCGAGGGCCAGGTTCAAAAACTGACCCAAGCAATCACAAACCTACCTGCCAATATAAATCCAGACGACAAAGCGTCTGAAACAGTGCGAAAAGCATTGGACTTTCCCGGCGCAGCAACTTGGAATCAAGTCATAGAGGTATTGCTTAATAACTATAAAACGGCAACCATCAATACCGAAGGGTTAAAAATAACCATGGCCGAGCTTGCCAAGAACGACAAGGAACTCCAAAAGCAACAAGGCGGCTCTGACGTATCAAGATATTGGGACGGGACACCCAAAACCCCATCCACAACAGCAAAACCGACCGCAGATCATAGTTGGCACGACCAAACGCCGAAGCCAGGCCCCGTCGCTACGCCGCCCAAACGTGGGACCCGCACCGTGATCAAACGCGTCCCGGTCAAAGTCGCACGCGAAACACCGGACGGAGAGACGGTCTACGAGACCGGCTTTGTGGCAGAGACGGTCATCGTGCCGGCAAACAACACATACCCACAAGGCACGCCGGTCCCCGGTGAAATATCAGAATCCGCCGAAGCGTATAAACCGCCGCAGCCAGATACACCGACAGACAACGCCTCGCGCCCGTCAGCGAAGCAGACACTGATACCGATTCCTCGCCGCAAACCCTCAGTCCCTACAAAGCCAGGTCAAATCGAACCTGTCCCCGACAGCCCCCCTTTGCCCTCCACGCATCACGACGTGATCAAATTGGCGACCGATTATTCCCAAACGCACAGCGAACTTGACTCGGCGAAACGCGCCTATGAACGCGTTCAAAAGCTCAATGAAAGGGGAGTCGTCCCACAAGCGGAGTATGAGAAGGCCGCCGAAAAACTGGCCTCGATGCGGGAACGCTTAAAAACAATGCAAACCATCGCCGAAATCCTCCAGGAGTCGCTGGAGGCGGAGTTGAACGCTTTGAAACTTGAAATGAATCAGGCAGACAAGACCAAGGATGAAGTCCGCAAGGCTCAACTCCACACGCGTTACACGCGCGTCGCCGGTGATCTCAGGATTCTGAAAACCATGAAGTAACGCTTGCGTGCGGGGTCAGGAGACCCGCGCTTAACAGAGGCGGGGAGTGACCGGTGGCGAGTGGCCGGTGGCCTGAAAATAGGGGGGGGGGAGCCTAGGCTTGGGGGCTCGTTTGATTTTGTCTGCGAGCCTCACGCCTGTTCCCTCAAGCCTCATGCCTACGTTGGGAGACCTACGGTCGGCTGGGTGCGGGGTCAGGAGACCCGCGCACAACATTGGGTTGGTTCATAGGGTAGCACGGATTGCCAGCGGCAATCCGTGTGCCGTTAGGCACAAGAAGCCGCAATTTGAACGTGCCATACCGGGGAATTTTGGCGGGACAAGGACCGCACACATTGCGGCTTCTCGCGGGATTTGCTCGCTGCGCACACCAAAGTTTGATTCTCCTTGCCAACCTCACGCCTGTTCCCTCAAGCCTCATGCCTCCGTTGGGAGACCTACGGTCGGTTGGGTGCGGGGTCAGGAGACCCGCGCACAACAGAGGTGGGGGAGTGCGGGGTCGGGAGACCCGCGCACAGCGTTGGAGAGCGGCGCACAACTTTTCGGTGGTTTAGCTCAACAGCGGCTTGACGACTCGGCCGGCGACGTCGGTTAAACGATAGCGGCGGCCTTGGAATTTGAACGTTAGTCGCTCGTGGTCGACGCCCATCAAATGCAAAATCGTGGCGTGCAGGTCGTGGATGTCGCGGGGGTCTTCGACGGCGTGGTAACCCAAATCGTCGGTCTTGCCGACCGTTACGCCCCCTTTCACGCCGCCGCCGGCCAGCCACATGGTGAAGGCGTCCTTGTGGTGGTCGCGGCCCGGTTTTTTGTTCACGTCTCCTTGCAACATCGGCGTACGGCCGAATTCGCCGCCCCACACGATTAACGTTTCATCCAACAAGCCCCGCTGTCGCAAATCGCGAATCATGGCGGCGATGGGTTGGTCGACCTGTTTGCATTTGTTCCGCAGAGCTGCGGCGACGTTGCCGTGGTGGTCCCAGCCTTGATCGTACAATTCCACCACCCGCACGCCTCGCTCGACCAATCGCCGCGCCAATAAACAGTTGTTCGCAAAACTCGGCGCGCCCGGTTTGATGCCGTAACTTTCCTGGATGTGTTTGGGCTCGCCCGTGATATCCATCAGTTCTGGAACGCTGGCCTGCATGCGAAATGCCATTTCGTAGGACGCGATCCGGGTGGCAATTTCGGGATCGCCCGTTTCGGCCAATTGCAATTCGTTGAGGCGACGAATGTCGTCCACAATCCGCCGCCGCGCCGCTGTGTCAATTCCCTCCGGATTGGAAACAAACAGCACCGGGTCGCCCTTGGTGCGAAACTGCACGCCTTGATGCACCGACGGCAAAAACCCGCTCCCCCACAGCGACGTCCCTCCGCCGGGCGTCAGCCCTGTAACCAACACCACAAACGCCGGCAATTCGCTGCTCTCACTCCCCAACCCGTACGTCAACCACGACCCCAGACTCGGCCGCCCCTGTTGGCCAAATCCGGTGTGCAAATAAACCTGCGCCGGCCCGTGATTGAATTCTTCCGTCTTCAAGGTTTTGATCACCGAGACTTCATCGGCCACACTTCCCAAGTGCGGCAAGAGTTCGGAAATCTCCAATCCCGACTCTCCCCATTTTTTGAATTTGAAATTACTGCCGAGCAGTTTGGGGTCCTTTTGCAAAAATGCGAACCGTTGCCCCTCCAGCAATTCCGGCGGACATTGTTGGCCGTGATGTTTGCGCAACACCGGTTTGTCGTCGAACAACTCAAGCTGCGACGGCGCGCCGACCATGTGCAGATAGATCAGGCTTTTGGCGGTTGCCGGAAAATGCGGTTGCGGAATGGCCGGCGCTTTTGCCTGCGCCTGTTCTTGTTCGAGCAAGCCGGAAAGCGCGATCGATCCAATCCCGATCCCCGACCGCCGTAGAAACTCACGGCGACGCAGGGCGGTGGCGTATTGTTGGAACAGATCGTGCATAATAAAAATGTTTCGCCGTTAACCCTTGGTGATGACTTCGTCCAGATTCAACAGAATGTTGGCAACATGCAACCACGCAGCGAATTCGGCGGGGTCGATGTTTTCGTCGGCGTTCCAGGTGTCCGCTATTTTTTCCGCTGCGGCTGTGTCCTGTTGATAGCGTGCCAATTCCCGTTCATACCGCTCCGTGAGGATTGCCGTTTCCGCAGCATGGGGACGGCGACCGGTCGCGAGGCGAAACGCGTAATTGACACGTTGGGTGGGTGAGGCCTCCGGATGTTCGGTCAGCAACCGTCGCGACAGCGCCGCTGCCGCTTCGACAAATACCGGATCATTCATCAGCGTCAGCGCTTGTAGCGGCGTGTTGGAACGACTCCGCTGGACCACGCACGCTTCACGACTGGGAGCGTCGAAATTAACGAAACTGGGATAGGGGACGGTGCGCCGCCAATAGACATACACGCCGCGGCGATACAGATCTTCGCCCGTGCTGGTTTTCCACAAGTTGCTTGTGCGGCCGATGTGATTCCAAATCCCCTCTGGTTGTTGCGGAAACACCGGCGGACCGTGCATTTTGTCGCTAAGCAATCCGGAGACCGCCAGCGCGTTGTCACGAATCAATTCCGCCCGCATGCGAAAACGCGGCCCCCGCGCATACAGTCGATTGTACGGATCTTGCTCTAACAGTGAAGGAGTGATTTTTGAGGCTTGACGGTACGTAGCGGACGTGGCGATGAGCCGGTGCATCGCCTTCACGTTCCAGCCACTGTCCATGAATTCCGTGGCCAGCCAGTCGAGCAGTTGCGGATGCGTGGGGCGGCTGCCCTGCGTACCGAAATCCTCGGGCGTATTGACCAGCCCCTGCCCAAAAAACTCCGCCCAAAACCGATTCACCGTCACGCGGGCGACAAGCGGATTGTCTTGATCGACCAGCCAGCGGGCCAAGTCCAAACGGTTTGGTTCGGCGGAGGCCGTGAAGGGATGCAGCACCGACGGCGTGCCTGGCTGGACCGCTTCACCGGGATTGAGAAAATTCCCACGATTGAACACGTGTGTCATCCGCGGTTGATCCTGCTCGGACATTACCAAGGTCGTCTCCACCGCCAGTTCTTCGGATCGTGATTTCAGTTCCTGCTGACGATCCGCCAGTTTTTGATAAGAGGCGAATTGCCGCAGGTAAAACTCAGTCAGTTGCTTTTGCTGTTTAGAATCTCGTTTCTCCGCAGCTAGGTTCAAAATCGCGCGAATGTTCTGTGGAATTTTATCGCCGCCCTCCTCCAGGTACGGCAGGTCGGTTTCCCAAGCCGCAAGGTTCTTGACGAGTTGCGATTTGAGGACCTTGAGCGATTCGTTGGCCGCTTTCCATTCGGCATCGACCAAACGTCGCTGCGCCGTTTTCTGTTGCGGTTCGGGCAGTTCCATTTTCGGGCCCACGAAATCGCGATTGCGGTTATCGACTTCGATCTCTGGTTCGGTATTGTTGAAAAACGCGAACAGCCGGTAATAGTCCGCTTGCGAGATCGGGTCATATTTATGGTCGTGGCATTGAGCACATTGGACCGTGAGCCCCAACCAGACCGTGCCGGTGGTGTTCACGCGATCAAAGACCGATAACACACGTTGTTCCTCGACATCGGTGCCCGCCTCGACGTTGGCCATCGTGTTGCGATGAAATCCGCTGGCGATCCGTTGCGGCAGCGTCGCCTCCGGGAGTAAGTCGCCGGCGATTTGTTCGATCGTGAATTGATCAAACGGCATATTGTCGTTCAGCGCGCGAATCACCCAATCGCGATACGACCAAGCCTCGCGCCGCCCGTCGCGCTGATACCCATTGCTATCGGCGAACCTTGCCGCATCTAACCAAGGCAGCGCCCAACGCTCGCCGTATTGTGGCGACGCCAATAACCGGTCGACGACCTTCTCATAGGCATCGGGACTGTCGTCGGCCAAAAACGCATCGATCTCGGCAATCGTCGGCGGCAGCCCAATCAGATCCAGCGAAACGCGTCGCAGCAATTGCTCCTTGCTCGCCTCTGGCGAGGGCTGCAGATTGTCCGCTTCTAATTTCGCCAATATAAAAGCATCAATCGGATTGAGCGGCCAATCTTGATGATGCACTGATGGAAGTTCCGGACGAATCGGTTTTTCAAATGCCCAATGCCGGATCGTGCCGGCTTCTGCATCGTCGGGCCAATCGGCGCCCTGGTCGATCCAGGCACGAATCGTCGCGATCTGCGCTGCGGTCAGTGGATCGGCGTCCAGCGGCATGCGATCCCCTTGGTCGTCACTGAGGATCCGTGCCAGCAGTAAACTTTCACCGCTCTGGCCGGGAACGACCACATTGCCAGAATCGCCGCCGCGCAGGAAAAGCTGTTTGTCGTCGACGCGAAATTCCGCCTCCTGCACCTTCTCACCGTGACAGGCCAGGCAATGCTCGGCGAAGATCGGTTGAACGTCGCGCGCAAAGTCGATGCGTGGCGGTTGCGCTGTTGCCGCATCGTCCCCCCAAGCCTGCCCCCCGATCGAGAGAGCGACCGTCAACAGCACGGCGAAACGTCGAAGACCGTTTGACGTAAACATGCGGTTTTCCTGCAGCGAGAAGAACGTAGCATTCTCTTCCATTGGACCAGATTAGACGACGACTTTCCAGGGCGGATGGGTGTCGGCGTTGAGACGCCCTCAGCCTTCAACTCGCTCCATCACCGCCTGCCAAGCCGTCAAGCAATCCCCCACGGCCGCCACGTCGTGGACGCGAATGATATCGACCCCTTGTTGGGCCAAGGCAATCGCAACGCCGGCGGTGCCATGCACTCGTTCGTCGAGTGGTTTTCCCAGGACCTTGCCTAAAAACCGTTTGCGGGAATGACCAATCAAGACCGGGCAACCCAATTCTCGAAACCGGCCGATGTGTGACAGGATCTGCAGGTTGTGCTCCGCCGTTTTGCCAAATCCGATTCCCGGATCCAACACGATTCGCTCGTTAGCAATCCCCGCTGCGGCCAATTCCTCAAGCCGAGCGGTGAAGTGGTCGCAGATTTCAGTGATCACATTTTCATAATGCGGATCGTTCTGCATGGTCTGGGGTGTTCCCTGAATGTGCATCACGATCACGCCACAGTTTGACGCAGCACAGACCGCCGGCATTTGCGGGTCGAAAGTTAGTCCCGAGATGTCGTTGACGATTGTTGCGCCGGCGGCGAGTGCTTGCCGAGCGACTTCGGCTTTGGTGGTATCGATTGAAATCGGGACCGACACTTCGCCGGCCAGACGTGAGACAACGGGAATCACGCGTCGCAATTCGTCAGTTGCGGAAACCGGTTCCGCACCGGGTCGTGTCGATTCGCCGCCAATATCCAAAAAGTCCGCGCCCGCCGCTTCGAGTTCCAAGGCATGCGCGACCGCCGCATCGACTTCGCAAAACTGCCCGCCATCGGAAAAGCTATCGGGGGTGGTGTTCACAATCCCCATCAGCTTGGGGAAGCGCCCCAACGGGATCGGTATCTCCCCCACTTGCCAAGCGATCTGTGACTGAGATGGGGTACGGGAATTAGACATCACGTTTCGGGCGGCCTTTGAGAATCAACAGCATGTCGGGAACACAGTTGTGGACAACGGGAATCAATTCCCAAAGCCCATCATAGGCCTGCCTTTGGGCTGACGCGACTCTCCAGGTTCAAAGTGGGTGGAGTTGTAACGACTGTGCTGTGACGCCTTTTTGAATCATCCCGCGCTTTCCGGCACAATTAGTGCACGTGCGACCACCAGCACCGGTTGGGTGCCCAACAAGTAAATTTGCTATATTTTTCCCAAAATGGCTGTTTGTCTTTGACATCCTAAGCCTTCTTCCCTATCTATATACGTAACACGAATCAACACATTGGAGCCTTCAGATGGTCTGGGGGTTTTCAAGAGATATGGCGAGGCAGCCATATCCTATATGTACATCCTGGTTGCCCGGAACCTTGCATCCCAGGCAACCTACGCAAACATCCCTGTCTGTCCTGTTGGCGGGCTGGTGCGAACCCGAGTTGGGTTGGATTTTCGTTTGAGTGGTTTAGCAACTTTCCAATTTGAGTGAACTGCAGGAGGACTACGATGAGTCGCAAAGTTTTGGGATTGTCGGCCGTTTTCGCCATGCTGGCGGGACTGGCTCTGACGGGTGGAAATCAAGTCGAAGCCGGTCTGTTCGGTGGCCACAAAAAGAGCTGTGGATGCTACCAAGAGCAAGGCTGCTTCAAGAAAGTCAAGCACAGCTGGTTCAAGAAGAAGCACCGTAAGAACCGCTGCTGTGGTCCAGTAGACACCTGCTGTGCTCCGGTTGACACCTGCTGCGCCCCGGCCAGCTGCTGTGCTCCGGCTCAATGTGCCCCGGCCCCGACTTGCTGTGCTCCGGCACCGACCTGCGAGCCCGCCTGTGCTCCGGCCACTTGCTGTGCCCCGGCTGCCACTTGCTGTGCCCCAGCGCCCAGCTGTGCAGGATCCTCGGCTGCTCCGCACGTCGAAGATGCTCCTCCGGCCCCGGCTCCGCCGGCCGAAGAAGCCCCGGCCCCGGCTCCCGCTCCGAAACCGGAAGCCTAATCGATTGATCAGAATTGCCGTTCTCTAACGAGCGGCGAAACTGCGACATGGAACCGGACTCAGATCTTTCCGCCTCACCGCGGATGATCGAGTCCGGTTTTTTTGCGCGCTGTAATCACTGTCTCCCATTCCCGCGACAACACCAAACGGCCCCTAGTAGCGGTTGAGGACAGCCTGTTGTATCTTGAAGGTCGATCCAGAAAGTCCAATCCTATGATCTTCTATGGGAATCAAAATCGACATGACCATTCGACACATGATCCTGACCTTGTCTCTGCTGGGTGCTGTTTGGCTGGGGGCCGATCGTATCCAAGCCGCCGAGCCGCCGCGGCCTAACTTTGTCATTTTTATGACTGACGACCAACGCTTTGACGCGCTGAGTTGCGCCGGCAATACGATTCTGCAAACCCCTAACATCGACCGCTTGGCCGCCGAAGGTTTGCGATTCACGAATATGTTCGTCACCAATTCACTCTGCGCTCCAAGCCGCGCGACATTGTTGACCGGACAATACTCTCACACACACGGCGTGCGCGACAACAAGAAAAAACGGATCCCCGCCACGACGCCGATCCTGCCGGAGATCCTCCGCGAGCAGGGTTACGAGGTCGCATTCTGCGGAAAATCCCACGTACGCGGCGCACTGCGTGATCGCAAATGGGATTACTACTTCGGCTTCCAAGGACAGGGAAATTACCTCAAACCGGTGATCGCCGAGGGGGTCGACGGCGAGGATTTGCCCCGCGAAGGGTACATGGACGATGTGGTCACCGGCAAAGCGGTGCAGTGGCTGAAGCGGCGCGATTCGGACAAGCCGTTTTGCCTGTTTGTGTGGTTCAAAGCCCCGCATCGCAGTTGGTTGCGGGCGCGGCGGCATCACGATTTATTCAAAGATGTCGCCATCCCCAAACCAAGCACCTATGACGCCGACCTCAAAGGCATGCCGGGAAAACCGGACGCGTTTCGCAATGCCGATAACCGTATCGGGGATTTTAACGACGTTCGTTCATTAGACGGCTTCGTTAAGGACTACTACGCAACGTTGGTCGCCGTCGATGAGAACGTCGGCCGCGTCTATGACGCGCTCAAAGAGCTCAAAGAACTCGATGACACGGCCATTCTCTATACCTCGGACAATGGGTTTTTCCACGGAGAATGGCGGGCGTTTGACAAACGGTTGATGCACGAACCGTCCATCCGCGTGCCGCTATTGATCCGTTATCCCAAGCAGATAGCAGCGGGCCGCGTCGATGACCGTATGGTGACCAACGTCGACATTGCCCCCACAGTGCTCGATTTGGCCAGCGTGAAAACTCCTGAATCGATGCACGGCCGCAGCACAGTGCCATTGTTCGCCGGAGACAAGGAGACCCCCTGGCGTGATGCTTGGCTGTACGAATACTACGAATTCCCCGGCGCGCACAGTGTCCGCAAACATCGCGGGGTCCGGACCGATCGTTGGAAGTACATTCACTATTTCGCGGAACCGCAGGAATACGAGTTGTATGACCTGCAAGCCGATCCGGATGAAGTGCACAATCTCTACGGGCAACCAGAGCACGAACAAACGGTGCAAATGCTGCGAAAGCGGTTGCTGGAATTACGCCGTGAAACGGGCGATCCCGATTTGCAGTGAATAAAAAAACGGCGGTCGCGATTTCCGAGAATCGCGACCGCCGTGGTCGTTTCGTGGTTGATGCCACAGCTTTGATTTAGGCTTCTTCTTCCTCTTCGCCATCCGCCGGGGCCTCATCGGCGGGATCCGGTAAAATGATGTCGTCTGCCGGAGGTTCAAAGTCGCCAGGTCCGGGTCCCGGGCCACCGGGTCCGCCCATTCCTTGCATCATGGCGATCATCATGGCGGCTTGCATCAACGTTTGATAGTTGATGTCGTTCAAGCCTGCCATGTCGATCACGACGTCAGCACCGGCTTGTTCGGTGCTGATACCGGCCAACATCTTTTGCACTTCTTTCAGAACCGGCAACATCATTGAGGCGGGTCCCCCGGGAGGTGCAGCTTCCATTTGTTTCAACTGAGCATCCAACCCGGTGCTCGCCTCCTGTACGGATTGCGTGATCGCTTTCGCAAACTCACCAGCCGCCTGTTCGTCGACCAACGAAATGGTGGATTGCACGCGGATGTCCGGCGAGATTGTCGCCCGAACGACAGCCATATCCAATTGCTCGGGAAGTTTCTCATAGGGTGTCCCGGCAGCACGATCCGTCTGGGAGGCTGCCATTTCGCGCAATTGGTCATTCACTTTCACCAACAACACAAGATCAGACGAAGCGTCGACTTTGGCTAAGGCTTCGGTCAACGGTGTTTTCACAGAACCTTTGCCATCAATCAACTTTTTGATGACCGCTTCATCCTGCGCCACGATGGCGGTCGTCTCATCGGCTAACAGCACGTACGAGTCGGTAGCCTGCGGTTTCGGCGGCTCGAACGGAGAGGGTTCGGCTGCGTCATCCCCTTCAGCCGGCTTCGCTGGGACCGCATGATAAAAGGTGGTCCCGGCATACTCGACATCGACCAATTCAGCGATCTCATCGTTGTCGGCCGCCATTTTATCGAGCATCGCCTTGCCACCGTGTGGCTTGGAGAATGTGGCGACAATGGAAACGGGTTCCTGGATTCCTTCAGGCCCTGTGGGGGGGCCACCGCTGATGACGATTTCGTCGATGTCAGACGGGTCGACACCAAACTTTTGGGACGTTGCGGCCAATTGTCCGGCCACAGTGGGGTTTTCCGACAACAACGGCGATTTGAGCAATTGCTGCGGATGAACCACCAAGACGGCAACCGCTTCGGGGAGCACGTAGGTGGTATCCACGCCAACTCTGTCGCCCGTGGCCATCGAAGTCGGTTTGCCAGTCGCCGCGGTTTTGGGCTGCTTCTCGGACTTCGGTTCGGTCTTTGCAGGTGTATCGGTTTTGGTTTCAGGGGTGGCGGCCACCTCAGGTTCACCCACTTTGGTGGTTCCTGCCGCAGCATCAGTCTCGGCCGGTTTTTCGGGCGTTTGGGCATCCTCGCCGCCGCCGCATCCTATAAAAGCGACCGACAATGCCAGCACGCCCGGCAACAGCAATAATCTACGCATCACAGCTCTCCTCAATCGGATGGAAAAAACAGCGCTGATGCCTGGACGCCAGTGACTGACGCCATTCAGCGCTTTTGACGATTTCAACCAGAATCACAACTGCACTTAGCAGTGCAACGTACGGAAACCCGCCCCGGATCAAAATCGCCCGTACTGATTTACAAACAATGCCCGTTTACAAAAAATGCCCGCTCGCAATAAACCACGGCACGAATTCCAGTGAGACGCACGCTGAGATTGGGCCGATGAATGCTTCGTTGAAGTTTGCATTCATCATCCAACGACGACGGTTTACTAGCGCTGCACCGGTGACAATATGCGATCACTGATTGAAATACAAGATTTTCGACCGTCCGTTTCGCAATTTCGATTGATTGTCATCCCACCGGGCATCGAGTAACGTGGCGGTAGAGTTCAGCTGATGCTGGCCTTTGCCAGCCGCCGTATCGCAATTGCGCAGGACGGCCCGATCCCTCTTCCCGATAAGAATAACCAACCGCGATTTGATTCATCGCTTCGCATGGAATTGAGCAACATGAGTATCTTAGACCGTTTTTCGCTGGCCGGAAAAGTTGCCCTCGTGACCGCCGGAGCGGGACCGCAATTCGGCAGCAGCCTCTCCGAAGGACTCGCCGAAGCCGGCGCCACGGTGATTACGGCTTCGCGATCACTGGAGCGGAATCAGGAGTTCGCGGCAAAGCTGCGAGAAAAAGGGTATGACGCACACGGAATGGAATTCGAATTGGGGGATCCCGAATCGACGCAGCAACTTCACGATCAAATCATTAGCCAATTCGGAAAACTCGACGTGTTGGTGAATAGCGCACTGCAACGCGCCGGGCACGTCGGTGACTTAAAGGCGCAGAACATGGACGTGTGGCGCAAGGCGGGCGAAGGGGATTTGGGCGGGTTGTTTCATATCTGCCAACTCTTTGTGGAAGACATGGTGCGTCAAGGTGGCGGATCGATTGTCAATATTTCCAGCATCTACGGCGTGGTCTCCAATGACCCCACATTGTACGAAGGGACCGACATGGTCCAACCGCCGACCTATACGTTCGTCAAAGCGGGAATGATCAATTTCACGCGGTATCTGGCGAGTTATTACGGCAAGCAGGGCGTGCGGGCCAATTGCATCAGCCCTGGCGGGTACTTCAACAATCAACCACAATCGTTTGTGGACAACTACACCAAGCGCGTTCCGGTCGGCCGCATGCTGGACAACGAAGACATCAAAGGCGCGGTCGTCTTTTTAGCTTCCGAGGCGAGCAGCTACATCACCGGCGACAACCTGATGGTCGACGGCGGCTGGACCTGCATTTGATATTTATGACGTGTCATTTACCCCGAAGGGGTAACACATGCCAGCCCAGGGCAAGCGGCAAAGCCGCGCCGCCCTGGGGAATGGTTTGATTCGTTCGCACAAACCGAGAAGGGGTTTTTCAACCCAATCAATCATAATTTCGCGATGAACCAGTGATTGAACAACCCCTTCAGGGTTGCGTTCCAATGTCTGTTCTCTAACCTAGGGTGCGCTCATTACATTCGCGACCCTAGGCTAAGATGTCTCACGCCTTCGGCGTTCAAATGCCAACTGAGTTTCTTGGTCATGATGTTGGTCAAGAGACGAAGAACAGAATTCCTGACTGCCCAATCCTAGACGGTCTATCGCCCACGCATTCTGCGATACACCTTTAAATGGCTATCACATAATCAAAACGGACGCTTCCATGCCTCAGTCCACTCCTAGAAAAATCCTCATCGTCGGCGGCGGTTCGATTGGCGAACGACATCTGCGTTGTTTTCGCGATATTGACAATGACGCGGAAGTCGGACTGTGCGATGTCCGCGAAGAAATCCGCAGCCAATTGGCCCAGCGGTACGGTTTGGCGAAAACGTTCGCCGATCTGTCCGAGGCGACTCAACAACACTGGGACGCCGCCGTGATATGTACGCCGGCACATTTACATGTCGCACATGCAGTCGCGTTGGCCGAACATGCAGACGCACTCATGATCGAAAAACCGTTGTCCACGTCGCTGGAGGACATTCCCCGACTGCGTGCTGCCTGGGCGGGACGCGTGGTGAATATCGCCTACGTGCTGCGGGTCAATCCCTTGGTGCAAGCAGCAAAGCAGATTTTGGAATCGGGTGAATTGGGAGACCTGCTGGAAGTCGTTGCCGCTTCCGGGCAACATTTCCCCACGTTTCGACCGGCGTATCGCGAGATTTATTACACGCGACACGAAACAGGCGGCGGCGCGATTCAAGACGCAGCCACTCACCAATTCAACATGGTGCAGTATCTCGCCGGTGATTTTGATTGGGTATTCTGCGACTCCGGGCATCAGGCGCTCGAAGGGGTTGAGGTCGAAGACACGGTGCACCTTACCGGACGAACGGGCGGCGGTCGCACGATGGTCAATGCGTCGCTGAATCAGTTTATGGCCCCCAACGAAACCGTCGTGCGTCTCAATTGCCGCAGCGGGAGCGTGAAGTTGGTCTTCCACGAACAAAACATCGGCACGCTGCGGCACGGCGACGACGATTGGACTTGGAATCCGCCGGCGAAACTGGAACGCGACGACCTCTTCCGCGAACAAGCCCGCCGCTTCCTCGCCGCCGCAGACGGCCAAGAACCAGTCCGCTGCACACTCGACGAAGCGGAGCACACGTTGAAGGTGAATCTGGCGGCGCTGAAATCTGCTGGGCGGGAGCGGGTGGAGATCGTTTGAGCGTGGAGCGTGACGACTAGTCGCAATAAATACCGCAATCCGGCAATGCATCTTCCAGTTGCTCGGCCCCTTCTAAGGTGACGCTAGTACTTTCAGCATAAATTGCTTCGAGCTTGACCAAGTCCTTGAGTTGCATCAGCCCCTCGTCAGTAATTGCTGTGCCCGTTAAGTCCAGACTCCGAAGTTCGGAAAGACCGGCGAGGTGCTGTAGTCCGTCATCAGAAATCTCCGACGTCTTAACAGCAAAAGATTTTTGAAGGCCGAGGTGTTCAAGTTTGGGCAATTCGCGGAGATGAACAAGTGTATCATCGGTGACTTTTGTGAATCCGAGATCGAGACTGCGAAGATTCTTCAGTTCGGCCACGTACTTGAGCCCGGTGCCGTTGATTCGCTTTTCGCTAATGTCGAGACTTTCCAGATTGGAAAGCCCTTTCAAATGAGCCAAGCCCTCATCAGAGTGTTTCACGGCTCGTAGGCCGAGTGATTTTAGTGTGCTGATCGCACCGATGTGCTCTAAACCCTTGTCGGTGATTTGCGTGCCGCCTACGTTCAATGTCTCCAGAATAGGTAACTCCTTCAACATTGCGACTCCGATATCGGAAACCTTTGTGTTTTCGAGGCTCAACTCTGTGAGAGACTTCAAATTGACAATGTGTTTTACCGCTTCATCGCTTATGGGATAAGTTTCTGAAAGCCAAAGCATGCGTAGATTCTCAAGAGCCGAAATCGGTGCCAGCGATGCATCGTCGAGATAGAGATTCCCGATGTGAAGTTCTTGAAGATTCGTCAACTCTTTTAAATGCGCCATCCCTTTCGCCGTGATGCCTTTGTTGTAGTCGATCGACAGATGCTGGAGCGACTTCATTGAGCGAATCGCTGCCAGGCCAGCGTCGCTTATCTCATTCGACGTCAATTCTAATTTACGCAACGACTTGAGCCCCGCTAATTGCTCGACGCCCGCGTCGGATATTTTGTTGAAGCCGAGGGCCAACTCTTCCAATTCGGCTCGAGATGTTATGTATTTTAGCGCGGCGTCGGTGAGTCCTAGCGATGTGAGCTTTAAAGACCTAAGGTGGTCGAATTTGTCGAGGGATGCCAATCCCTCATTAGTGATGCCGTCATTACTGCTCAGGTCGAGTGCGTTAATCACGGTCATATTATTTGACAAGGCCGCTAGCCCGACATCATCTACTCCGCAGGAATCCAGAGTAAGGCGACGTAGCGAAGTCAGCCACTTGAGTTCCTCAAGTTGATTGGGGGTTATCGTGCAGTACCGCAAGGTTAGTTCCCGCAATTCCTTCAGCGAAGTCAATGCTTGAAGACCTTCGTCATCTATTTCTGCATGCACCCAGAGCAAGCTATCCGGCTTGTCCACGGGACCGGAAAACTTTCCTCCGCGCTCTTCGAGAATTGACATGGCTTGTGCTTCTGAAAGAGGATTGTGACTGTTGCACCCTATTATTCCTACCAGAATGGGCAGCACCACGAAGCATGAGATCGCGACGCGAGACTTATCAATTCGAGGGAACATAGCGAGAAACCCCGTATAGTTCTGCGAGAATTTCACGTACAGAGATTCAACCAATACTCATCGTTAGAAGCATAAGGTGATATCGCATTGGCTACTCCAACGAACCCGGCCGGAGTCGCTCTGGGGTGTTGGGGATGCGTTCAACTAGCTCGTTCACTTGACCGTCCCGTTTGTTCAGCGTGAAGGCATCGTACAATTCGCCGGTGGCGGTTTTGGCATCGTAGCGTAATTCGTCGCCGTCGATGCTGATAATTTGATACAGCTGCGTATCCTCCGCACGGCGAACAAACTCGAAATCGTTGCGATCGTACATCTTGGGGCCGCTGACCGAGACGACGTACATCGTCCCCGCCCGAGAGTCATGCACGTTTTTCCCAGTGCCGGCATTTTCGTGGACCATCAAACCGGTGCGGCCGTAGCTGTGGTCATGTCCTTGCAGCACGATATCGACGTGGTGTTTGTCAAAGATCGGCTGCCAAGCATTGCGAATTTCGGGATTGTCACGGCGGCGGCTGGCGGAATAGATCGGCGCGTGTTGCGTAACGATCGTCCAGCGATTGGGATTGTCAGCGAGTACTTCGTCCATCCACTCGGCCTGCTCTTTGATTTTGTCGTTGGTGTTCAGGCAGACGATTCGCACGCCTTGGAAGTCGAGCCAATACACCGTTTCTTCAAGTCCTTGCGGTCCGTTGTCGGGAAACTCAAACGTGGGGCGCCAATGCGGCGCGAGGCGGCGACGGCCGATGGGGTAGGTATTGCCCTGGATATCTTCCTTCGCATACTCGTGATTTCCGGGGATGGCGATGCTGGGGAGCATGCCATTGACCCATCCGCCGGCATCGTGCCACTCGCCCCATTCTTCGTCACGAATCGCATTGTTGATCAAATCGCCGGCGTGCAACATAAATTTCGCGCGGGGAGCATCGGCGTACGCTTCACGAACGACCCGTGCCCAATGCGCTTTCAACGAGTTCTGTGCGTCGCCGAAATAGATGAACGTAAACGGTTCCGGTTTGGAGCTGGGCGTGCGAAAATGGATCCAGGAACTCCAATTCACCCCGTCTCCCACGCGATAGACATAGAGCGTCTTGGGCGTCAAATCGGTGAATTCGGCCGAGTGATAATGCGACTTGCCTAGGTCCGACTCCAACTCCTGTGTCGTGCCATTGATTTGAAGTGCCTTATTCACAAACCAAGGCCCCTGCTCTGCCAGAGCGATTTGTGCGACTGGTTTCGTGACGGACGTATCGGTCCGCCAAGTGACTGTTTGTGTGGTAGCGACATCATTTTTCCAAGTCAGCACAATCCGATCCGGCACCGCGCTGGGTCGATACGTCTCCTGCGCCTTCGCAAGTTGCGGCGCCACCTGCCGTTCGTCCCGCCCTTGCGTTTCTTGGGGAAGAGACAAATAGACCGACGCTCCCAACGCCAAGACTGTTACCGCGCCGCAAAGCAATTTCGTTTTCGTGTTCATGCAACCGTACCTTGTCTATTCGAATGTTTCGCGTAGCGCTGAAAAATTGGAGCAAAACGCGGACGCACCGCGCGGTGAAGAGAGAGAGTCGCGCTCCTCCCTCGGATAACTATCAATGACTCGCGAAGAATCATTGAATTTAGCGCTTTTGCAGAAAGGATGCAACGATGGCCCGTGATGTATGCGCGTTTACATTGCGTGACGCAGTTGATTCCGCTTTGTTAGGAAAAGAAAAACCACGAAAGACACGAAACAACGTTCTTATGTTTCGAATCGAATTCGACCGTGGTGCGTTCATTGGCGTAGCTTGCTCTGCACGATGGCAAGCCGTCGGTTTGGGATTTAAGGTTTGACGCCTTGGAATCTGTGTTTAACTGTGTTCAATCTGTGGCTGATAAACATCACCACTTGGAGATGCCGAGGATTTGGGGGTTGGCGAGCCGCGGTTAATTGTCGGCGATGTTTGCCCCTAGCTGAAATGCGGTAAATACGGCGACCGGAATCCAAATAAAATCGAGCAAGCCGAAGCTAAGAAGAAAAATAAATCCAACCCCCTCAGCTTCGAATTCTTCGTGGCCTTCCTCTTCGAGTTCCAGATCCTTTTCCGCGTTCTCACGCAACTCTTGTTGCTCTTCGGGTGGCATCTCTTCCCAACGTTCGACTGCTTCGGCCCAGATATCCTCCGGATACTCAGACGAAACGTCTTGCCCGACATCGTCCAAACGCCACTGATCGTCAGGCCATTGAATGTCTTGCCCCGCATCCATCCGCTCGTCAACGATTTTATCTGCGACTTGTTGAATCGATAGATCTTCAACATTCGCTGGTGGTCCCATTACAATATCGGTGAGCATAGATGCGATGATCATTGCCGTAATTAATTTAGCGAGAATGATCGCGAACAAGGTAATGACAGCCGCTGTGATTCCCGGTCCAATCCCATCATCCTCCCCGGCGGAAAATCGCACGCCCAACCCCACCAGGAACCCCATCCCCACAGCCATCCAACCAAGTGGAAACGGGATGAGAAAGCCTATAAATGCCCAAAGGCCAAGGCCGACCAGACTGCCAAGTAATCCGCCGATGATCCACACCGGGACCCCCATTCCCATCGACAGCCACCCCGTCTCTTCCTCCAACTCTTCGGACGGGTCCGTTTTTTTCTTCAGTCGCCTTAACTGCGGAAGGGCCAATGCCAATGGCACTTCCTCAGGTTCGTGAACCTCTTCTTCCACTTGCGGGGTCCGTCGGCGTTGGCGGCGGGCACGTCGGTTTTCGTCGATGTCTCGAACGAAAACATTCTCGTCTGGGGCCAACTCCGGAGCTGGCTTGGGCTTGGGCTTGGGTTTCGATTTTGGCCTTGGTTTCTGAATGACAAATTTGCCAGAGCACTTGGGGCAGTCGACGGTCTTTCCAATGGCCCCGGCGCTTTTCACACGGAATGTACTGGAGCAATGTGTGCACTCCACTCTGATCGGATTGCTCATCGACGAATCTCACAGCCACGACTGATTGAGGAAGGGAAGGCGACGAACCATGATCGTCGCTGCGTCGTTTCGCTCACCGTGAGATGGACCGTCTGCGAAACGCTGTCGCTATTCTAACCCCGGTCCTGCCGAAAAATCGAGCAGAAAATCGCAGTATTGAATGCTGAATTCCAAGCTGGCGACTCAATCGTCACCCGTGACGGCGCATCGTCCACACGGTAGCGCCCGCCGTGCTGACCAGTGCTGACAGAAAGAGCATGGTTTTCCAAACCAGCCCCCGTTGCGTTTGGACTGTGCCGGTGAGTTGATAGGGACGAGAGCGGCGCATCGGAATATCCTGCATCGCTCGTTTCGTTCCCGCGAGCCAATGCAGGCTCCGCAGCACAAATGTCCCTGCGGCATACTGACGCGGTCCGGTCATGCCGCGGTTGGTCGCGAACTCGGCGTCGCCCACAACAACCAGCATCGGCGCCGGCGTGGCGCGATCGGTCCGTTCGACCGCAACGGCTAAGGAGACAGGGCCGGGCAAGTCGCTGCCGTCATTCCATTGCGGCATATTTCTGGAGACGACATCGGTTTCCGCCCAACAGTGCGGACCGTCCGGCGAAAGCAGCAGCGGCGTGCAGACCGCAGTTGGCGCAGCTGTGACAGGCAAAAGCCGCACACTCCGCGCCTGCATAAAGTCCAACGAGGCACGTGGCATGGAGCGTGCCAACGGATGATCGCCGTCCGCCGGCAAGGCCCGCACCACCGTCGACAACTGCTTATCAACCGTGGTCGTGACGACAAAATCGTTTCCTATTAACACGCCCCACTTACGCAACAAACGATCCAGTCCTGTGGGGAGCACCGTGCCGTCGCGATGGTTTTGTACAAAATCCAAAAGCAACAACCCGCTGCCGCCATGTTTGAAATACGTCTCCAACTTGGCTGCGTCCGCGGCATCGTATTCAGCCTGCGGTCCGGCAAGCAAGACAACATCGGCGTCGGCCGGAACATGCGTGGCTTGACTCAAGTCGAGCCGTTCCATCTGGACGCCCCCCATCTGCAAGTAGTCGGCCAGTTCGCTGAGCGACCGCGTGCTATCGGAACCTTCGGCGACCAACGACGCTTCTCCATGTCCGGAGAGGCAGTACACTTTCACCTGCGGTTGTCCCTCTGCCAATCGGGCCAAAGCCGCGGTGACCGTTTGCTCGGCAAAGAAATCGACTCCCGCGACGCGTCCCGCCGGGGCTCCGTGAAACTCCGCCAAGTCCTCATGCTGCAAGACCTCATGCCGCGGTTCTTCGCCCGGCAGTTGATATGTGATCACCACGCAAGGTGCGGTGATATCGGGAAAGCGTTGTTTTAAACGCTGGCCGGCCACCGAATCGTTGGCGGTGACGCGCTCGATTTCAAATTTGTCGATATGTTGTTGGTAGCGTTTTAGCAAGTCCGAGAGCATCGCCGCCGAGTCGTCAAAGGTCCGTTCGCGCGCCGTGCGAACCTCGCTTTCGGCAAACAGGGTCACGGTGACTGCTCCTTGAAGTTCAGCCAGCACGTCTTGCGTTTGCGGCGAAAGCGTGAGCCGTCGCTGGGCGGTGACATCCCACGCTTGCGGCGCGACGGCAGCAACTCCCCAATTGGCGGCCAACAGCGCCACCACCACGCACACGCCGCTCGCAACGCCGCGTCGTGCCCGCCGCCAGTATTGGCCCAAGAATTTCATGCCGTCACTCTCAAGTATTTTGATGGGGATTGCTCACTGTGTTTTGCCGTGTTGTTCAATCGTGGCCTCGTGTTGCCTGACAGGCGATCCACAGCAGGCACACGGAGAAGCTGACGTGGCCGCAAATCACACTGGGGTCAATTGCTCCGGTGCTGAATCGCGCCAAATGTTCCCAACAGGCAAAACGCTCCGCGACGGACATCCATGCTTCACCAATGTGCCAATGCAACATGGCTCGCGGCACGAGACTCAGCAGCAACAGCCCAATCATGGCTGAAACCGTCGCCACACTGGCGGCAAAAGGAGCCTTGCAAAGGGTCGTACAAACCATACCGACTGCACAAAGTGATAACGAAATCGTAGCGATGCCAATCACTCCGCCGATCAGATAGCCACGATCGAATTCCAAACCAATCCCGGGCCAGTAACGCAGCGCCAGCAAACAACAGATCCAAGGCAGGACATTGACGACCACTGCAACCCAAGCCGCCGCGAATTTCCCGGTGAGAACCTGCCATGGTTGGACCGGGGTCGTTAATAGCATTTCCCAAATCCCTCGCCGACGTTCGTCCGCGACCATGCCCATCGTCACCACGGGAACAATCAGCATCAGCGAGAACACTAAAAAGACATTCGGTCCCAAAAACTGCGCCAACGGGTCATCCGCCTGACGCAGCGGCACGACGCGTCCCTGCGCTAGCAAGGTCATCAGCAACGAGAAGTGCCAGCCCGCAACGAGAGTTGCCGCCAACAACATCACATAGGCTGCCGGGCGGCGAAAGTGGCCGAGGATTTCCCAGACTGCAATAGAGACGACTGTCGACACATCCCCCAAAACACGTCCTCCAGCCAAACGGAGAACGCTTCCGGATCGTGCGGCAGGTTGTGTATCGTCGCGATGAGAAACAACTGCGGACATCAAGCCGCCTTTCTGGGTTCAGAAAACACGGCCCGGACGAATCGCGTCTCCAGCTCTGGAAGCGAACTGGACAGTTCACGGATCGGCCAACCCTGCTCCACACAAATCTCCGCCACCCGTGGACGTACGTCATGGTCTTTGCCGCAACGGAGTTCAAAACGTTGCCAGTGATCGCCAGATGTGGATTGCTCGACAGCGATAACACTGTCAATGGTCAATAAGGCCGCACGAATTACCTCGGCTGTCCCGGAGACTTCCAATCGGCAATGGTGAAATTCGGTCCCGGTTCCTAAATCGACGTCATCCACGATTCGGCCTTGAGACATGACCAACACGCGACCACAAATGGCCTGGGCTTCGGCTAAGACATGCGTTGAGAGGAGCACCGTGTGCTCGGCGGCCAATTCGGCAACGAGACCTCGGAATTGCCGGACCTGCAACGGATCCAATCCGGCTGTCGGTTCATCAAGGATCAGCACGGTCGGATCGCTCAACAATGCATCGGCCAGCGCCACCCGCCTTCGCTGTCCGTGCGACAAGCGGCCGATGATCCGCTGCCGCAAGTTGACGATTCCACAGGCGTGCAAACAGCGATCGATCTCGCCGCCGCGCGAGCGACGCGGTACGTTTTTCAATTTCGCACGGAATGCCAAAAACTCACTGACGCGCGCATCTGGATAAATCGCGGTCGATTCGGGAAGATATCCAATTTGCCGACGGGCTTCCTGCGCGCGGTCGACTGTATCGAACCCGGCTATGCAAACCGATCCATGGGTCGGCGCGAGGAACGTAGTCAACATCCGCAATGTCGTCGTTTTACCCGCTCCATTGGGACCAATCAGACCGACGATCCTCGGCCCCGGTATCTCAAAATCGATTCCGTTGACCGCTCGCGTTTCCCCAAAGGATTTGACGAGGTTACGGACAACAATCGACATGACGGAACGCCAATCAATTTAGCAAGCGACGGTTCGGGCGGAATGAAGGCGGATTTATACGACGCAGCGGTTCAATCGATCAAGACAAGTCTTCGCGCTCGGCGAATCGTCGATATCGGCCGTTAAAGGGCTATTTGGCGGTCGTTTCGGCGGTTTCGCGGGAATTCGTCGTCCACCGGCCTTGGCAAAATGGCTAATGCCTAGCTAAACTGCATCCCCTCGCGGCGAAATTGCTACAAGATCCCGCGAACTATTTCACAGAAACGGCCTCAATCTCCTTTAGATGACAATAGTTACGATCATGACCAAGAAGCGAGCAGCCACCGAGCGGCAACTGGAAAATGCCAAGCAAGCCCTTGCGGCCCGTGAAGCAACATTGAAAGAATCAGGCGTGGAAACCAAGCGCGACACGATCTGGCGCGGTCTGAACTCCACCGTTCGCGATATTGGCCAACGGCTCAAAGCCATTGCCACAATTGAAGAACGCGAAAAAGCCATGGCGGAACGCCGCTTGGCCCCCGCCAATGAAGCGGCTGCCGAAGAATAAATTCCCTACGGGGAACAGTTGAGGAGAGATGACAGAGTGGCCGATTGTGCAGCACTGGAAATGCTGTGTCTCGGGTAACCGGGACCGGGGGTTCGAATCCCCCTCTCTCCGCTTTTTCCACATTAGCCGGACAGCTAATCCGGCAAATAAGCGTCTAACATCACCACGGGTCCGCGCGGTGTTAATGTGACGGCCTCCACACTCGCTGGAATCAGCCAAGTTTGGCCCAATCCCGCTGACTGTGCTGCGGGATCGCCTTCGACGCTCAATTCTCCGGCTAACACGGAAATAATGTGACACCCACCGCCGGTCTGTAATTCCACCGGCTTGTCGAACGTCCAGCGGTCCCACACAAATTTGTCGCATTCCACAAGCCGCACGACGTGTGAGCGATCCGTAGGAACCGGTGTTTGCAAGGCGACCGGGCCTGTGGTGAAGTCGGTGGCGGCGAGTCCCTGCTCGACGTGCAGTTCGCGCGGCTGACCGTCGGCGCCAATAAAATTCCAGTCGTACAAGCGAAACGTGGTGTCGCTCGCCTGTTGGATTTCCGCGACCAGCAATCCCCCGCCAATGGCATGCACAGTTCCCGCCGGGAGGAACACGCAATCGCCGGCAGTCACTGGAATCGCATGCAGATAGTCCTCGCAGACTCCTTGGGCAATGGCTCGGGCCAATGTGTCACGATCGGTTCCCGGTTTCAATCCGGCATAGACCAAACTGTCCGGTTCGGCCGCCAAGACGTACCAAGCTTCAGTTTTCCCCATATCAGGCGGAGTGAGTTGGGCTGCCATGTCGTCATGGGGATGCACTTGGACCGACAGCGTGCGCTGGGCATCCAGAAATTTATAAAGCAGTGGAAATTCCGCTTGTGCATAGCGAATTCCCAGTAATTGCTCGCCATGTTCAGCAACAACCTGCGATAACGTTTTGCCCGCTAGAGCACCGTTGGCGACAACGCTTTGAGCGTCGCCATGATCGACAATTTCCCAGCTCTCGGCAAAATGGGGCCCCTCACCGATCGGCTTGCCCAGCACAGAGCCCAAACGCCTCCCGCCCCAGGGATAATTGCGAAAAATTGGCCGCATCCGAAATGGATAGAGTGTAATCATGCGTCTTCCCAGGCTGCCCTCTCAGGATTTGGAGGATTCAGTCGGCGACGAATTCCCCGGTGCGGCACAAACTTACTGAACTCCCCAACAAATTGATATTTTGGCCGTAATACTTGAGATGTGAAACAGCGTCAAGGAGCTTATTGGGTTTGACTTACCACGATGTCGCCTCAAAAAATCGGTGAAAATCTAGAGATTCGGATTGTTCTTGGTCTAAGAATCGTAAATACTACTCGCAGATCATTAAACCTCCCGCTGGGAGTCAATTGGGGGATGCGCGTTCACGTCGCTTGCCGCCCCTAGGCATGGGCAGTGTCAGGAAACCGCACGAAGCGGTTGTTGCAGTCGTCTTTACGGAAGAGGCGGGGGAATCGAATGAGGCGAATTGACTACCGGGAAGGACTTCCGGGGGCACACCTCAGCGACGACCAAGCTCCGACATCCCGTCGTGCTGCTGTCTCAATGGTCGACGCGATCATGGAAGAACTCGCGATGCATAATGTCGATCTGGAATCCGTGACCCTCGAAGAAATGAAGCAACTTTTCACCGACGCTTGCCGCGATTCCTAACACGTGCGACTGCGGAACGCGGCGGACATTTTCTCGTTGCTGCACATTATTTGATCAAAGCGGTGGCTGCTTCGGGGAACACCACTTTGAACATCAGCCAAGCCATCAGTAACGTCAGGCTCAAGTTGAGTGTCTGTCCACAGACATACAGAATCAGCGGCTTGCCTCCCTGCAATGACGCTCCCAATTCGCGAAAATTTGTTTCTAGGCCGATGCTGACGAAGGCCAAACAGAAAAACCACCCGCGAAGCGTTTTCGTCGTTCCGCCGATCATGGCATCCAGTACCGCCGGCCCTTCCGGCAGCGTTTCGTGGATGAACGAAAAGAGAATTGAAGCGCCTACGAAACCGACAATAAATTTCGGAAAGCGATACCAGATTTCCCACAGGCTCACTTTTTGCGATTTCTCGCCGCGATCAACATAAATCGTCCAGTACACCGACACGGCAAACGCGATCACGCCGATCAGAATGTTCTGAATCATTTTCACGGTCATCGCAACGGGGGTGTACTCATCCCCCAAAAACTCACCCGCCGCCGCCACCGCCCCGGTGGCATCGATGGTCCCTCCCATCCAGGCAGCGCCCACGGTTTTGTCGATCCCGACTGTGGTGATAAACACCGGCATGATGATCATCATGATCACGGTGAACAACATCGACATCCCGACTGCCAACGTCAGTTCCTCTTTCTTAGCGCGACAGGCAGCTGCGGTCGCAATCGCCGCTGAAACGCCGCACACCGACATGTCGGCGGCGATCGTGATATTCAATGTTCGCGACGCCATGCGGAGAATTCGTTGGCCGAACCAATACGTCGTGGTCAATACGATGGGAGTCACCACCCAGGCAATGATGATCCCCGGTTTTCCCAACGCCAACAATTTGCCGAACAGAATCTCGGCTCCCAAAACCACTAGACCGGTCTTGATATAAAATTCCGTTTTGACAGCCGGTTTGATGAACGCTGGTGTGCCAATCGTGTTGCTAATCAGCAATCCCAACACAATGGCCCACAGCGCATATCCCAGATGATACAACTTAACCGTCGCCTGCCCCGCCATCACAAAGGCCAAAACTGCCAACAAAGCCACCACAAGAAATCCGCAAGCAAAACGAGAAAACGACTCTCCCATTCCGCATTGGCCGATACCGAACATCACCAGACTTGCGGCACAGACAGCAATCGTCCCCAGCAGGACGGAATATTGGCCATCTTTGACCAAAGACACCGCCGGATTGTCCGTCCAACTCCCCGGTTTGCGGATCCATTCCGCCAGCGGGTTCATATATTCTGTCGGCGAATCCTCAAGCTGACCGTAGGCATAGACAGCTGTGAAGGCCACGGCAAGAATCGCTCCGCCCAAAATGACCGCCCACCAATCCTCCGTCAATCCGGAGGCATACGCGGGAAGGACCTCATCGTTTTCTGGTTGGATTTCATCGGCTGCCCTGGGCTCGTCCACCATCAGTGTCTTTCAGTCAGTGCGTGATCTAGGTTGTCGCATCGAGAAGCAAGTTCTCATTCCAAGTGACTGATATTTGCACCCATTCGGTAAAAACGCAAGCCATCCCCGTCCGTCTGCACAGGCTTGTAGAACAATAGCCGGAGCCACGCACCAAAAAAGATTGCGACTCGATATGCGGCCAAACAGCGGTGGATCATCCCGGGCAATCGTCACATTCTGACCAAATCGGCTGAAGCCCCCAAACTTGGTGCTCCTTTTCGCCTCGATCCGGTTGAAAGGTGCTTGCGAATCTGTTAAAAAACCTCGCCGACAAGCATTTAGCGCATCGTGCGGAGCATGTCACGGCGGGACAGGTAGCTCAGTTGGTAGAGCACAGGACTGAAAATCCTGGTGTCGGGGGTTCGACCCCCCCCCTGTCCACTCTACCTAAAGAAAGACCGCACAACGTATTGTGCGGTCTTTCTTTTTTTGTGCGCGACCGATGGTTTCAGTCATCGATGCAATGCCCCCTTGAAAACCAAGGCCGACGAACATTTTCTGCCGGATCGCTGTGATCGCGAGACTCCCGAGTCAGTCGGTCCTTGGCCATCGATGAAGAAAACTTCTCGAATTAGGTTGCCATGCAGATACTTGCATATACAATATAATAAGGAGCAAGCGATATGAATACCAATCAACTCCATCCGACAATTGACTCCATTGCCGGAGAATGCATCGCCGTGCGAATGAGAATGCTCAATCGGGATGTAACGAAGATTTACGACGTCGCCTTAAGACCATTAAGTCTCAAGGTGAGCCAAATGAATATCCTTGTTGCCGCTGGCAAGATGGGTATCGCTCGGCCGGCGGAGGTCTGTGCGAGGTTACATTTGGATGTGTCGACATTGAGCCGCAATGTTGAGCGTATGAAGGCGCGGGGTTGGCTGGAGGTCATTCCAGACGCGGATGGCAGAGCGCAGCCATTCCGTCTCACAAGCGAAGGAGCGAAACTTTTAAAGAAAGCAGTCCCAGCGTGGGAAAAGGCCCAGCATCAAGCTACTGCTCTACTCGGTGACGATTTCGTCGAGTTGTTGGGGCAAACCGCGGAACGGTTGAAATTAGACACTCACTCACATTGATTTTTTTTGGACAATTAGTTGCATATACAAACAATGGAGCCCCCCCGTCATGAAGATCTCCGAACATCCAACCGTCAAGCGGATACACTCCCAACAGACGCCTCGCATTGCTCAAGAATCCAAGCCACTTGATGCCGATTGGCTACGCCAACTCGCTTTTGACGCCGGCGCCGATGATGTTGGCTTCGTCCAGATCGACCGTCACGAAATCGATGATCAACGGGATGACATACTGAATGCATTTCCCCGCACGAAGACCCTCATTAGCTATATCGTGCGCATGCACCGAGAGCCACTCCGCACTCCAGCCCGTAGCGTGGCCAATCTTGAATTCCACCATGTCGGTGACAAAATCAACGAGATCGGCCGTAATCTAGTCAGGACATTGGAAGATCGGGGCATCAGGGCACTCAATCCGGCCATGGGCTTCCCGATGGAGATGGATAAGTTCCCCGGAAAGATTTGGGTCGTGTCGCATAAGCCTATCGCCGTCGCTGCGGGTCTGGGAATGATGGGCATTCACCGTAACGTCATTCACCATAAATTCGGCAATTTCATCTTGTTGGGAACAGTCTTAATTGATGCCGAGGTATCGCAATACGGTCAACCCATCGACTTCAACCCTTGCCTGGAATGCAAACTTTGCGTGGCAGCTTGCCCAGTAGGAGCGATCTCACCGCAAGGTGAGTTCAATTTCTCGGCCTGTTATTCGCATAACTACCGGGAATTCATGGGTGGCTTCACCGACTGGACGGAAGAAGTTGCCGATAGCAAGAACCGCTTTGATTATCGCAAACGCGTGAACGACTCGGAGTCTGCCTCGATGTGGCAGAGCCTTTCCTTCGGTGCGAACTACAAAGCGGCGTATTGCCTGTCCGTCTGCCCTGCGGGTGAGGATGTTATCGGTCCGTACTTGGCTAGCAAAAAGACGCACCTGAAGGAGATTGTAAAACCACTCCAAGAAAAAGAAGAAACAATCTATGTCCTGAAGAACTCTGACGCTGAAGCGTACGTTGCCAAGCGGTTCCCGAAGAAACAAACCAAGTATGTCGGGAATAGCCTGCGGCCCGGCAGCATCAGCGGCTTTCTGCAAGGAGTGCCGCTTGTATTTCAGCCGGGCAAATCAAACGGTCTGAACGCCACATACCACTTTACTTTCACGGGAGATGAAAACCGTAAGGCGACTATCGTGATCCAAGACAAAAAGATTTTCACCGAAGAAGGGCATCACGGAGAACCGGATTTACGTGTCACCGCTGATGCGAAAACGTGGCTCGGTTTTTTAGCGAAAGAGAAGAATATCGCCTGGGCGCTGTTGCGGCGAAAGATCCGTCTCAAGGGTTCCCCGAGATTACTACTAGCATTCGGAAAATGCTTTCCAACGTAGGCGTTGCAGTCGATCTATATCCCAGAGCCCCTTGCCGCCAGACGCAGCAACCAGTGGGTCTGGCCAATACCGCTCAAGTCATTGCCACACAGAAATCGAAGAGGACCAGGTAACGGACAAGCCTTCGGTAGATATGCAACCCATTGCTGGACAATTGGAGACCTTCTCCAAGACTCCATGATGTCCGGCGAATAACAGTGAGAGATATTTTCGCAAATGCCCCTTCGATGAGGCGATGTCGCTGATGTGGTCGCAGGTTGTTGCTACCGCTGTGCTGTTTTTCTCATTAGAATGAACCTCTCCTCAATCCCTGACTGCAACGAGATCAACCATGATTGAAAAAACCGCACGCAAAACACAAATCCAGCGACGGGCATTTCTGCGCGATGGCTCGCTGCTGTTGTGTGGGGCGAGTCTCGGTGGCGCGTTGCCGCGTCGTCTGTTTGCCGACAAGACGGAGGCTGCACAGCCGCTGCGGATCGGATTGGTCACAGATCTGCATTACGCAGACAAGCCGCATGCCGGGTCGCGATATTATCGGCAGAGCTTAGACAAATTGGCCGAAGCGGGGGACGAGTTTCAGAAACAGAAACTCGATTTTGTTGTCGAACTGGGCGATCTGATCGACGCAGCCGACTCGGTGGAGACCGAACTGGGATATCTCACACGCATCAACCGCGATTTTTCAAAAACCTGCAAGACACGGCACTACGTGTTGGGCAATCACTGCGTGCAGACGTTGAAAAAAGAGGAATTCCTGGCGGCGGTCGAACAACCGAAATCGTACTATTCGTTCGATGCGGGGAATTTCCATTTCGTTGTGCTGGACGCTTGTTTTCGCAGTGATGGCGAACCGTACGGCCGGAATAATTTCAAGTGGACTGACCCCAATATCCCCGCAGCGGAATTGGAATGGCTCAAAGCGGATCTCGACAAGACGACCAAGCCGACCATCGTGTTTGGCCATCAACGGCTGGATGTCAGCAACAATCATGGCGTTAAAAACGCCGTCGCCGTCCGCAAGCTTTTTGAAGACTCCCAAAAAGTGTTGGCTGTCTTTCAGGGGCATAGCCACAAAAACGACTATCACCAAATCGGCGGGATCCACTACTGCACGATGGTCGCCATGGTCGAAGGGACGGGACCGGAGAATAACGGGTTTTCCACAATGGCTCTCTCGGGCGACGGCACAATCAAGATTACGGGATTTCGCAAACAAGACCGCTACGAATGGTCGGCGTAACCTGCCTGCCGCACCGCAGCCATCCACACATTCTCAACTGGAGCACTACGATGTCCACCCCCGCCACGCACGGCGACACACATTTGAAGACCATTGGCTACATTCTGTGGATTTTTGGATTCACCGGCGCGCATCGGTTTTATTACGGCAAGCAAATCACCGGCACGATCTGGTTTTTCACGGGCGGACTGTTTTTGATCGGTTGGATCGTCGACCTGTTTCTAATCCCAGGTATGGATCGGCAAGCGGACTTTCGTTTTCAGTCGGGAAAGCTGGACTACACGCTGGCATGGATTTTCCTCACATTCCTGGGCCTGTTCGGCGTGCACCGGTTCTACATGGAGAAATGGATCACCGGGATCATCTACCTGATATCGGGCGGATTGTTTGGTCTTGGCTGGCTGTATGATTTATGGACGCTGAACAAACAAGTCGACGAGATCAACCGCGCAGTAGTTTGAAAGTCGCAGCGATCGAGATTGATGCCCGGGAGACGATTCGTGAGCTCTCCAATTCGTTTTACATGCAAAAACGTATTGCCGGACACGCCTGACGAAATCGCGGCTCACATTCTCGAATTGTCCAATTGGCCCGATTTCACTGGATACGGCCTGTTGCCGGGGATCAAGCAGGCGGAGTTTGAAATCCGTACGCCGGAAGTTGTCGGCACACGTATTCGCGCGACCAATTGCGACGGATCGAGCCACACCGAAGAGATCATCGTCTGGGACCTACCCAGGCGGTTGCAACTCCGCATGCAGGATTTCTCCGCCCCCGTCTCACGCATTGCCAGCCATTTCGATGAGTTCTGGGAGTTCGCTCCCGCCAACAACGGGACCCAAGTCACGCGCACAATGGAGCTACATGCCAAGTCGGCACTGACGCGCCCTCTATTGTGGCTGATCTCGAAGCTCCTCAAACGCGCCATCGCCCGGCATTTGTGCCAGTTGCGTGAGGGCGGTTGAGAGAACTGACCGCGTGCGTGTGGCTTGTCGCTGACGTCGCGAGCGTTAGATTCCTCACGATCCCACCCACTAGAGCGCGTTTGATGGCGCGAATGGCTTTGTATGCGCGTTGATTGCTTTCGCTAGGGTGGGTGCACGAGCAGTAAACGGTGCGCAAAATCGTTATTTTCGATTTTCCCATTAGGCAAGTTGGCGAAATGTTGCGGAATCGGCACATCGGGGGGCTTTCGGAAACATTGATGAGGAATACTTATCAACATTGGTGCCTCCCAATCGGCCCCTATTTGGCCACCTACCAAACCACCGTCGATGACGGCGTCCTTCCCCAGGAAAACCATCTGATGCGAATCCTCATCACCGCAGCTCGCGCTCCCGTCGTTTTGGACATCATGCGTCATCTGACTCGGCATGGGCACGAAGTATTGCTGACTGACAGTCGTGCATTTCCGTTGTCGCGGTTTTCACGCCTCAAATGCAAATACTTCCGAACAAGCTCACCGGGAAGCGATCCGGCGCGCTACCGTCGAGAAATCCGCGAACTGGCTGAGCGGGAATCTGTGGATGTGGTTTTGCCGACTTTTGAAGAAGTCATGCATCTGTCAGAAGGCATCGAAGAATTCGACGGAACAACGCGTGTGTTTTGCGATCACTTTGAGAAGATCCGCGAAATTCATAACAAATTCACCTTCATCGATATCGCCCGCAATGCCGGCATGTCGGTTCCGGATACGTATCTGCTCGATGGGCCGGAGGCTCTACAAGACTTTGCCGACTGCTCGACGGAATTTGTGTTCAAACCTGTCTATTCGCGGTTCGGAGAACAAGTCCTCTTAGGCCCCGACGCCAAACGTTTTACCGAAGTCACTCCCTCGGCGCAATGTCCGTGGGTGGCTCAGGAGTTTCTCGACGGCGATTTGTTCTGTTCGTTCGGCATTGCCCATCAAGGGCACTTGCGGTTGCACTCCGCCTATCAACCGACTTGCTACGCCGGTCGAGCAGGCATCTTGTTCAACAGCGCTCAAGAGAAGGACATCCTCCGGCAAGTCCAACAGTTGGTGAAACATATTGATTTCACCGGGTTCATTTCGTTTGACTTCATTCGCGATCGCCAGGGACGATTCCACGTGATCGAATGCAACCCCCGCTCGACCAGCGGTGTGCATTTCTTAAATGCCACGGATGAAGCAAACGGTATAGACAGTGGTACGTCGCTCAGCCGCGCTATTCTTGAACCGGATGGACCGTTGATTGAAGCTTCGGCCAATCAAACGCGCATGTTGGGCTTTGCCATGGCGATTTATGGCTGGAACAAAAAGAATCACGCTTACGGCACGTTGCCGGTCTGGCAGGGACTGACCGCTGCCAGCGACGTGGTGTTCTCTTGGAAAGACCCGCTGCCCGGCGTGGCTGCTCCCATCATGTTGGCCGAGACGATGATCTCCGCTGTGGCCAACGGCGTGAAGCTGACCCGTTCCGGGACGTACGATCATGAATGGAACGATTTCCGCACAGAAACCTTGGCGAGCGTTTGAACGGAGGCTTGAGGCTTGAGGGGACAGGCTTGAGGATGTTTCGGTTGCCGTTACTCCCTCTCTTCTCACGCCAATTTTCTCGAGTTGACTCTGACTCGCAGCGAGCGTATCATGAGAGCCGCGTTGAGCGCCTCCCCTTAAATTTGTGAATTGATGACAAGGTTTTCGCGTTAATGTCCGCCCGTTCCGTAAGAAATGAAATCCCGAGCAAAGCTGCTGCCGTTGTCGACGGCGGTTGGTGGTTTGGTTTTTATTTTTTTACCCCGCAAGGGATGGGATTTCCGGAGCACTGACGGTCGCGCACAACGCATCGACATTAAACACATTCAAAGCTCTGAAATCCTCGTGGTTTCAGGGCTTTTTTCGTTGGGCGGCCCCAAAAATCACGGTTCAATCACTTAAGCCGCCTGACAGTTTGCATTACTAGCAAAGGATAATGCCGTGATTGTTGTCATGAAAATGGGCGCCACCCCCGCCATGGTGGAACGGATGACTCGACGGATCGAAGACCTCGGGCTCAAAGCTCACGTGATCATCGGAACCGAACGGACAGTGATCGCCGCCGTTGGGGATAAGCGGGACGGTGAGCAGGAGACCCTGGAGTCCTGTGATGAGGTCGACAAAGTCGTGCCGATTTTGGCTCCGTACAAAGTCGCCAGTCGCGAAACGCGTGCCGAGCCGACTTGTGTCACCGCGTTGGATCTCAAAATTGGGGGCGGCCACATTGGTGTGATCGCTGGGCCGTGCTCGGTGGAAAGCGAAGAACAATTACTGACTTCGGCACGGGCGGTCAAAGCGGCCGGGGCGACGGGACTCCGAGGCGGCGCCTTCAAACCCCGCACCAGTCCCTATGCGTTCCAAGGGTTGAAAGAAGACGGCCTAAAGTTACTTGCGGCCGCTCGGGATGAAACGGGACTGGCTGTGGTGACGGAAATCATGACGCCCGGGCATATCGATTTGCTAGTCAAATATGCCGACGTGCTGCAAATCGGCGCCCGAAATATGCAAAACTATCACTTGCTGCAAGCGGTCGGCGATGCGGGGAAACCGGTCGTATTGAAACGCGGTCCCTCAGCCACGATGGACGAATTCTTGTTGGCGGCTGAATACATTTTGGATCGTGGGAACTCGCAAGTCGTATTGTGCGAGCGGGGCGTGCGGACATTCGAGACGCATACTCGCTTCACGTTGCCGTTGGCCAGCGTTCCCTATCTACAACAACGGACACATTTGCCGGTGCTCATCGACCCCAGCCATGGAACCGGGATTGCGTCGTTAGTCCCACCGATGGCTGCCGCGGCTGTTGCGGTCGGATGCGACGGGCTGATGGTGGAAGTCCATCCCGAGCCGTCGAAGGCGCTCAGCGATGGCGCGCAATCGCTCACGCCGAACGTGTTCGCTGAAATGATGGAGACCTGCCGCACGGTGGCCTCGTCGCTTGGTAAACACCTGGGGTGAAACGCCTCCCCGGGCACAGTCGAGCGTTCAACGCTGCACAACAAACAAAAATCCCAAGACCAGCGCCATGAAGATAATAATTGTTGTGAATAAACGACCGGAGCGGAGGAGGATGATCTTGGGCGATTCGTATCGGCTGGCGCTGTAAACAAGGCTGACAACCGCCGCGAGTGGAAAGGCGTACCACAAGAAATTGATCGACGAGAAGAGAATGAGGTTCGACATGCGTTTCGGCCGCGTTTCGCGCTTTTGAGTTGTAAATGGTACAGGGGTGAATCGGCAGGGTGATCGGCTACTTCGCTTGCGCGGGGGTTTCCGGTTCCTTGTCCGATTTCACGTCCTTGTCAGATTCTTCGTCGTCGTCTTCACCGTCGCCGTAGGCAGGGCCTTCGTAGGCGTCGTAAATCGCTAGGACATTGAGCAAGCCGGCGATCATTGTATAGAGAGTTCCCAATTCGAAATACCGGCCGAGTTCGTTGTTTGCCGTTTCTAAATCGGTGGGAGAATAGATCCGACTATCATCGTGCAGCGGAGCGGCATACCAATCGGCGATTGACCGCTTCAATCCGCCTGAGGCCAACCCATTGAATTCCAAATCCTGTCCATCAAAATCGACGGTCCCTTTTAGGTCAAAGGTGAGCCGTCTCTCGCGGAATGGGGCGATCTTGGGGTCGATGCTTCCGCCATCCACCGTTCCTTGAATGGGGTGCTTGCCGGCAAACATGCCTTTGAATGTTCCGGAGTACCCACGTCCAAAACCGGTTCCCACCGGTTCGATTTGTAGTTCCCCAGCGATATGCCCATCCAATTCGACACTGCTGGTGACGTCGCTCAATTTCCCTGAAAATTGCCCTGCTGCCGGTTCATTCAAGATCCGGGGATCCGCGATTTTATCTACGCGTCGCGCTTGGATCACAGCCGGCAAAAACGCCAGTCCGTTCCAGACCTGACAGGCCTGCGGAATAATGCGGTCCTTCTTGCCCCAGTTGATGTAAACAACGGTCCAATCGGACAGGTACATCCCGGTAAAAAACGTCCCCAAGATGCAGACCGAATAGAGCACGCCCTTAAAGGTCCGCCGCTGGTAGAAGTGTCCCAAACCGGGGACTAAAAACGCCAAAATGGCGGCAACGCGAGGATCTCGCAACTGAATTTGTGGGGTTTCGGCCATGTTGCCTAAATGCTGCTACGAATGAGACTTGTCAACAACGCGCAAACGACCCTGGTAGGTCCTGGGGCGCCAATCATCGGCATTGTAGAGCCCCCCTACCGTTCAAGCCAGCCCAGTCGGACAATTCCACGTCGGCTGAGCGGACACATCGGCAAATCGAGACGCACTCCCCCCGACTTCGCCTGGATCGTCACTGAAGGGCATTCGCTGCCGCAGTGAGGATCTTAACGATACGCTGCAAAAATCTGCCGCTCCGAAGACAATCGACGTGATTTCCGGCCGGTGTGCGGGTAAGATGAAGCACACCTCTAGCAGCGATCTCAAAAGCCTTCGGGCCATTAAAATGTGGAATCGCTACGGTTCATTGATTATCTCAGTTGAAGCACCGGAACTAACAATACATTTTCCGGACCTCGGCTTCCCTTTCATAGAACAAGTCTACAAATCTTACCGACACAGTGAGCACGCAGAACGTAGTGTATGCGGTTGTTGCTAAACATCTTCAGATCCCGCCACGACCGGAAGCGTCGGTGACAAACACGATTGAAACACCCGAAGTCATGGACTTTTTAACCATCACACATCCCCACCCCGCGCATGTCGAACAATCGTTTGCGTAGGGGGTTGGCTACTGTGAGTATTCTTTTTTTAATCTCTCTCATGAGGATTCCACAATGAAACGATTCGCAAGTTTTTGTAGTGTGACATTCACTGTCGTTGGCTTGTTATTGGCGAGCACCGCTGTGGCAGCGGAGAAAACCGCGGTCGACCCCTCGGGTACCTGGCGGTGGGAACATGACGAAGGGGGCGAGACCGTTAAGAACGTGCTCAAACTCAACTCCGACGGCAAGAAAGTTACAGGCACCTACCAAGGCCGCCGCGGACCGTTTGAAATCACCGATGGCAAGGTCGATAACGACAAGTTATCGTTTGGTTTTAATGTCGATTATGAAGGTCAGACCATCGAAATCAGTTTTGTGGGAAAAATCAAAGCGGACACAGTCGACGGCACCGTCTCGATGAAATCAGACGAGGGAGCCCGCGACTATCCCTGGACGGCAGAGCGCGGTTTGAAAACGGCCGATACTGTCGGAACATGGAAGCTGTCCATCGAATTGCCGGATGGCAACGTGTTGACGCCCCAATTGAAATTGTCGCTCGCCGATGACAAGAAAGAACTCAAAGGGGAATACACCAGCGACGCCGCCGAACTGGACGTTTCTGACATCAAAGTCAAGAACGGCAAATTGTTCTTCAAGATCAGCGGCGATTTTGGCGGAGGGACATTGACCGCCAATTACAAAGTGCAACCCCGCGGCGATAAGCTCGCCGGAGAGATCGAATACGATTTCAACGGCCAAACGGGTGAACTGGAAGTGACCGGCAAACGGGACGCTGAAAAGAAAGAAGAAGCGAAATAATTCGTTTCTAGCTGGACACTCGACGCTTTAAAAACGAAATAACGCCCCGTCCTTGCAAGTGTGGCAGGATGGGGCGTTCGTTTTTCATTGCTGACAAATCCGCTGGACCAATCAACGCTCGCGCCACAACATCTCGTCGGTGACGCCCGCAGCTGCTTGCGCCGCCGCAATCTCCTGACGAAACCGTTTGGCATCGACCGGGTAGCCTTTGGTCGGTTTCACGCCCGGCAACTGCTTTTGCCAGTAGTGGTTGAATAGCTCCATCGACAATTCGCGGACGTACTTACAAACCAAAGATGCCGCCGCGACCGGAAGATGTTCTTCGGCGCGCGTTTGAAAACGAATCCGTGCTGTGCCGATGCGATAGGAACTGGCAGCACGGCCTTCGGTCTCACGGACGATGAATCGATCCGCGGCAATCTCTTCCAGCAATTCATCGTACCGATTCCGCCCGCCATGTTTGTCGGCGATGACGAGCGTTGGCTGAGGATGATCGAAATCAATCACGCGGCTGAGCAATTGCATGCTGAGCTTGGAGAGCAAGACTCCCTTGGTACCGTATTCGGCCAACAGACGATTGAAGCGACGGGGCGTGACGATATCCGAAACTACCGTTCGCAACCCAATGGAGTGCGTTTGGCAACAGCTGCGCCAACGCGCGCTGATCTCCGGAATGGCCTCACTCTCAATCTTTTGCGGAAGATCCAGATCGCAATTTTCAAACCACGGCCCGCAATCTTCCGAATCGAGGTCACACCCCAGAAGCCGATGGCACAATTCCGTATAGCGTCGCGGCGAATCGCCATTCAGGCCGAGCAGGCAATGCACGGAACGCTCTAATTGCGAGATGCCTTTGCTGGGGCTATAGACTTGCTTGGAATCGGCGACGTGAATTTTCTCAGCGGTCGGCGCCGCTTGATCGACGACGTCGGCGAACGCCTCCCACAGGTTGATATCGTCGGGCTTTTGAGGAATATCCCAAACAGTCGCCGTAATCACCAACGGCCCCAGATTCGGACCGTACCCGGCTTCATCCATGCCGATGATCACGCCCATGTTGTTTTGCACCGTCGATAGAGACGTTTGTGAAATTGCACCCGCACATCCGTGTTTCATCCGTGGCTAAATTTTTAGTCGAATTTTAACATGCCGAACGTCTCGGGCCGGGGGGTGTCGGAGGCGGGGTGCGTCCAACTGTGGATTCCTACGGCGGGAATGGTGCGGATGATCCCCACGTTCCAGACATCATTGCGACTCGGCGGTTGCGGGACAAGCTCGGTCCAGGGGATGGCGACTTCGACGCGCCAACTTTTCTTGTCGCCGCCTGCCTGCACAAAATACTTGGGATTCCAAGTCGCATCGTTCCAACACGCATCGGCCGTCCAACCGCGTTGATCGAATGCGAAGGTGAAATAGGTCGCGTGATCGCGGTCGACATCCAACAACAGTTGCACGCGATCGAAGTGCGACAAATCGGCGTCGTACGTGCGGCCCTCGTTCACCGGCCGGTCATCCGGCGTATCCGGTTCGCGGGGGAAACTGGCAGCGAAATACAGGAATTGTGCATCGTAGGCCAACAAGGCAAATGGCCGGTCGGCGCTGCGTGCGTCGCGATCGGTCCCATCGTTGAGGGGAATTTCCTGAGCGGTTTCCCAACAGCTGTCCGCGAGAACGCCATCCAGCACCGGACGCTGGGCGGTATAGACGCATAAACTATAGGGTTTGGGCGGATGCACGCGTGGAGCGGAAAACCAGATTTCGCTGCCACCGCTGAGCGACCAAGGATCGTCGGATGTCAATTGGCGGAAATGCCGATAGATGCGATCTGCTTCGCCCGGCAAGCCCCGCCGCCGGTACAGTGAGGCCAGTGGAAACTGCGTACGCGGATCGTTGAACAATTCGGGATTCGCCTCGCTCATCAACTTGCCCATCCGTGTGGCATGTGTGTGCCATTCTTTGATGCGTTCCTCCATGCGGAATTGAGAAACACGCGATTCCGTATTTTGAACCTGCTGCACGCCTTCAGCGGCAGCGTTCTCAATTCCGCCGGCCAATTGAAGTTGCGGAGTGTCGTTGGGAACATTATCCAGTTCATTCAAGCGCGTGGTCAGTCGCACGAGGTTTTCAGCGAAGTCGTTTTTACGTGCGTCCATACCCCGGACCGTCTGCGCCCGCGAGAGGCTGCCGGAGCGTTCGTGATTTGCCTGAGTCGCCTCCAACACCAAGCGAATATCGGAAAGCACACTCTGCTTAGATTGCGAATCGAGTTGATCAAATCGCTGACGCTGCCGATTGCGTTGCGGAAGCCGTAACTGGTCGGCGATGCGCTGCTGGTCGCCGCTAATCCGCTCATGCCCTGCTTCCGCCTCACGGGCGCGGCGCCAGGCGACTTCCGAACTGGTCCATAACTGTAATAACCATTGCATCGCTTCGTGTGCGGGAGGTTCGTTGGGAAATTTTTCGACCAGGACCGTCGCTACGGTTTCCGCCAGATCCCAATCTCCCATGTTGCGATAAACCGTGATCAACTCGGCCAACTGCAGCGCCATTTCCGCATCAGTCAGACCGTTGACAAAATCGTTCAATTGGCCCGGCAACTGACTCGCCATCCGCGGATCATCCATGAATTGATCGAGATAGGCCCGCGATTGCTTTTGTTTTTGCGCGATCTTACGTTCAATTCCCATGTCATCCGTCGTTGCCATGAGTTGTCGCCGCGCCGGTCCTCCAGGACTGAGGTGGATGCCACCAAAGAACGCACCGCGGGGAATCCTTGCTTCCTTGCTGCCAGCCGGGGGAATGTCACAATCTTTGAGCAACCGATAGGCCTCGCGTCGCGCGCTGCGGTCTTGCACTTTCGACAATCGCCCGTAGGCACCTGCGGTCGCCATGTGGGTTGATTGCCGAAACTGCGGCAGAAATTGATGCGGATCAATATGGGCTTCGCCGGTGCTCCCGTCGGGCAAGCGCGCATAGATCTTTTTCACCTGCCACGGTTGGAGATTGTTCAACTCGCGCTGCGCGCTGAACAGCGTCGGATCGGCCGCCGCTTGGACTGCTTTGGCGACGGCCTTGTACAAGACGTGCCCGACGGCATCGTCGTCCGCCGGTTGGTTGATGACCACCACATCGGGTCGCCACATACGCAATTCCGTCACCAATTGTCCGACCAAAATGTCGGGGAGTCTGTTTTCGGTGATCGTCATCCATTCGGACCATAAGCGCCGCGAATTTTTACCGAGCCCCGGGACATCAAGCGGCAACCGCCAATAGATATCACCAGCCGATCCTCCCGCCTTGACGACCGCTTCGTGCATGCGGGCATCGAGATCGGTTTGTTCGCTACCTGGACCGGAATCAACGCGTGGGACCAGCGAAACGACACTGCGATAACCCTGTTCACCGGCCAGTTGCGCTTGGAAGTTTACGGAAATCTGATCCTGTCGCGTGAACAGCGACAACAAAGCGGCGCGACGTTGCCCGCCGCGACTGGCTTGCCACGTCTGTCCGCCATCCTTGGTCGTGAGTATCATGCCCAGTGCGCCGACAGCGGCCCCGTCGGTTTCTGATGAGAAGGAGAGCGCCGTGATCGGCGTCGTCTCGCCGGTGAGTTGCCGTTGCCAACTTTTGCCGCCATCGGGCGAATGCCAAATTACACTTCCCGGACGACCGGCGATCCAGATCTTGTCGCCGCGAACCGCCAAGGCGCGGAAATCAAACGTATTGCGAATCTCCGCCGGCAGGGGTGTCGCCGGTCCCTTCCAGGAAACACCGCCGTTAATCGTTGTCCGCACCATGCCACCATCGCCCACCGCCCAAGCACGGCTGGCCACACCGAATTTGACGGCATGCAAACCGGGCAGCCCCAAATCGGTCATCAGGTTTGGATTGACATTTCCTTCGGTAACAACAGCGATGCGCCCGAGCTTTCCGGAGACCAGTCCCCGGTCGACCGCACGGAAATCGCCCGCACGCCAACCACGGACGCGCAATCCCGTCGCCGCAGTCCAGGTTTTTCCCCCATCAGCGGTGATAGAAATCCCCGCCGGCGAATTCGGATCGGTGTCCCCCGCAATCACGCCTGCTTTGAGGCCGAAAAATTTTATTGTGTAAATCTGTGGAATCGCCGACTCGTTAACCACCTGCCAGTTCTGGCCACCATCGGTCGTCTTTACGACCACGCCGCGACTTTGTTGTGTATATGGGATCGTGCCCCCCCCGGCCGCCCAGCCGATTTGGTCGGTCAAAAAGCAAACCGACCGCAACGCAAACGAAACGCCGCTCCGCTGGAGTCGCCACTGTTGGCCTCCATCGGTCGTGTGCCAAATCACGCCATGCTCGCCCACAGCCCAGCCTAGTTTTGCATTCAAAAACTGCACATCATGCAGCTGTGCGTCTTCCTCGACCGGCGCCGGTTGCGGCGCAGCGGTATTGATTGTACCGACTGGTTCCTCCGCAACGGCACTGGTGGAAATGCACGCTCCGAAGGCGCAAACAAAAGCGATCGACCAAAGATTTCGCAGCATTGTGTTGCTCCGCGATTGTTGAGCACTCCCAGAAACAGCGACGAATGGCGCACTTCCGCCGCATTAGCGGGCGGGATTGTATGCGCATGACGCATCTGGCAAAAGGGCGGATTCCCGCTCGCGGCTATCTTGAAACAACAGTTGGGTGCCACTGCTGGCTTGCCCAGCAGTGCCGATCAGAGGACAACACGGCAGCGCTCGATACCATTACCCCTTCGCGCACAGATGAGGGTCATTTTCCAGCACCCGGAACGAAGCGACGACACTGCTGGACGAGCCAGCAGTGACACCCTCGCCGGTTAAGCGCGGGCAGCCAAATCGCGTTGCAGCCGCTGCATCGCTTCTGGAAAGGTCACCTGCGGGGCATAGCCGAAGTCCCGGCGAGCTTTTTCGACGGAATAATAGTGCGAACAGCTCAATTGGGCCGCTAAAAACCGCGTCATCGGCGGCTCGCCCGGCAAGTGCAGCAGGCGATAGACCGTTTCCAAAGCGCCGCCGATACGCAGGGCTGTTTTTGTGGAAACGGAGCGTTTCACCGGCGGGAGGTCTACCAGTGCCAGCAATTGATCGATCCATTGCCACAAATTCACCGGCTCCGGCTCGTTGATGAAATACGCTTGCCCAGCGACGGCGGAGTCTGCATTGAGCGCGTCGGCCGCTTGCAGGTGCGCATGCGCTGTGTTTTCGACGTAGGTCATCGAGACGAGGTTGCTCCCGTCTCCCACGCGCCGCAATCGGCCGGAACGTGCGCGTTGGATCAATCTTGGAACAAGATGATTATCGCGCGGCCCCCATATGAGATGCGGTCGCAGCGCGCAGGTCGCCAACCCCCGCTGGCCATTGGCGGCCAAGACCGCTTGTTCGGCAAGTGCCTTGGTGTGCGGATAATGGCAAGCGTACTCGGTGGGGTACGGCAACGATTCGTCGGCGTTTTCGTGAGACGTGCTGCCAAAAACCACGCTGGGTGAACTGGTGTAGACTAGCTTGGGGACGCCCTGCTGCTGGCAGCCGGCGATGACATGTTCGGTGCCGAGGGTGTTGATTTCGTAATATTGCGACCAGGGTCCCCACACACCCGGTATGGCGGCGGTGTGGAAGACGACATCCATTCCCGCACAAGCGGCGGCGACTGCTGCGGAATCGCGGATATCTCCGCGCTGCACTTCGACGCCCAACTCATTCAATCGTGGATAGTCGCCGCGACAAAAAACGCGCACGTCTTCCCCACGAGTGACGAGTTGCTCTGTGATGTACAGGCCGAGAAAACCTCCGCCGCCGGTGACCAATGCCTTCATGATGTCGCCCGCAATTGTTGTGTCGCCCAGACGCTGAGTTTTTCTCGCGAAATCTTCACATTGTGCCGCACATCGACCGGCAGCGCGCGGTGAAACAGAATCGTTTCAATCGATTCGGTCAGCGGATTCCCGGCGGCACGCTCGGCCAATTCCGCTGTGAATTTTTTTCGGGCTGGTTCGTCTTCCGGATACGCCCCCGCTTCGGGTTCGATGACAATCACTGGCTTTTGTTGTGGGCGTTCGCCCACGCCGACCAATGCGGAGCGAAAGACGCGCGGGTGTTCGTTGAAGATTGCTTCGCAACGGACGGAAAACATGCGACCGGCTGGTGTTTCGACGATGTGCGCTTTGCGGCCGCAAAACCACAACCGTCCCCGTTCATCAAAATACCCAACGTCGCCCATGCGATGCCAGAATGATTCACCATCAGGAATCTTCGCTGCCAGTGTGCCGTCGGGGCGTTGAAAATATTCACGCGTCGCCACTGCGCCTTGCACAATGATTTCGCCGATCTCGCCGGTGGGTAGTTCTTGCACGTCGGCATAGGACGGAATCGGATCGTAGGAAATCTCAATCACCCGCACCGTGATGCCGGGAAACAATTCCCCCACGCACGTCCCGCCGCCGCTGCGCGTTTGCTCAGCCGTCTCGGCCAGCACCTGCCGGCCGGAAATCGATGCGACTGGTAAGGATTCGGTCGCACCGTAGGGCGTGTGGATGTCGGCATCGTCGGACGTGAAGACTTTGTGCATCCGTTCGATGACCGCAATCGGCACCGGCGCACCGGCGGAGAGGACGCGTTTGAGCGTGGGGAATTGTACCCCCTGCTCCACGCAATACCGGCTGACCGCATTCCAAATTGCCGGCGATCCGAACGCTTGTGTGATGCCTTGGTCGTTGATCGCTTCGATGATTTTTTTCGGATCGACTTGCGCCGGACGTGAGGGATCCATGTCGGGAATGACCGTCGTTACGCCCATTGCTGAGTTGAACAACGCGAACAGCGGAAAGCCGGGCAAGTCGATTTCGCCCGGTTGGATGTCGTAAAAATCGCGAATGTCGTCGACCTGCGCCGCGAACATGCCGTGTTCGTACAACACGCCCTTGGCCGGGCCGGTGCTGCCGGAGGTGAAGATGATCGCCGCCGGGTCGGTCGATTTTGTGTCGGGTGCATCGAGCGGTGTCCACGGGCCGCCCAACAAATCGCTATAATTCGGTCCGCTCCAAAACCAACGTTTGCCGACGGTGACGTTGAATCGCGCGTTTGGGACCTTTGACGAAAACAGCTTGCGTGCCGCCTGCGCCAGCGACACCGCGATGAAACCGTCGGGGTCGACCTGGTTCAAACAGCGAAAGACATTTTTGATTCCCATCCCCGGATCGATCAACACCCCCACCGCTCCGGCTTTAAACAGCGCAAAGGTGAGGGCAATGAATTCCAAACTGGGCGGCACAAACAACACCATGCGGTGCCCAGGCTGCACCCCCATCTCGATCAGCCCCCGCGCCAAGCGATCGGTTTCCTGTTCGAGTTGCGCAAACGTCAGATGCGAATACATCACCCGCCCCTGCGCATCGCGCCCAGCAGGAAACACCACCGCCCGCTGATGCGGATAACGATGGGCAATGGCGGAGACCTTAGCGGCGATATTGCCTGATTGAACAGGCGGCGGAGCTGTGGTGGACACGACGATCTTTGATGAACTGAGAGAGTACGGTGGACTGTTTTCTATGCTGCCGAAGATCGTCGCAGAATGCCCCGCGCGTGGCAAGGGTGCGTGGTGAGTCGGTTTGGTTCACCACGGAGGCACGGAGGGCACGGGGGAATGACGGTTTTTTTAGCCACGGATGAAACACAGATTGAACACGGATTCGCGGGCGTGAAACCGCAAAGTCCCAAACCGACGGCTTGCCGTCGTGCACGGCGTTCCTCTTCAAGCAGAGTGACCGAATGACTTCCGACGCAAATACTTTGACCGGATCGGCCGCCATCGATTTTCTAAATGGCCCCTGTGCACCTGAACATCAATCAGCCTCGCCGCAGAAAAAATTTGTGCAGGATGCAAAACGTTAAACGTTAGTGGCACGGATTGAACACGGATGAGGTTGTCGAGCGATTCAAACTGCTATCCGCCAGATTCGGATTCTTGATTGGTCGCTCTTTTAGAAATCGGCATGCGTATTCCTTTAGAAATCACCAAGACGATCAAAATGAAAAGCAGTATTGGCAATGCCAAATATAAGAATATGACGACATAAAACAACCAAGGCATTCTCCCAGGATGGGGGTTCGCTGGAATTTTCCAATCAACGCTTGAAAGCGATGCAACATTCGGGTCGGCGTTGAATTCGTCGAGCGTTAACGGGCCGTCTAAAGCGTTGTCTGAACGATCCACAACGAAGAAATATTCAACAGAGGGATCAGCCAGGGGAAAACCATCACCAGGAAAATTGTTTCGTGCTTTTTGTCCGGTAGTGCGGAGAAAGATGTGATGGGGAGCGACAATGTAACCATTGACCGGCCCGGATTGGCCTCCACGATCTGGCGAATAGATCACAGATCCGTCTGCGTCTCCCAGGCCGATGTCAAACCCATTGGCTCGCACGATATAGTAGCCGGGCGCGATTTCAAGCCAGTAATCACTCATGCCCGCAGCTTGAGTGGAATCTGGCCCGAGAATCAGAATGGCAAACAATATTGTCAGAGCTGTGCGATAGCCCATGAGTGGTGGACTCCTGTAGGGTGGTTTATCCGGCCGATAGTCGTCGTGGGTCGCAGGATGAATTGTGTTGAGTAACGGACCCTACTTACTGTATTTCACCGCATAAGTCCGCGGCCAGATTCAATATCGATCAAATATATTTGATCGTAAAAATCAATCACTTTTACACAATCACCAAGCAATTCGAATCCATTCGAAAAAATATCAGCACCGCCCGTACTCCACACAATCTCCCCCTTGAGAGATAAACGGGCCACTTCCAATTCGCCATGCGAAATCAAACATTGGTGTTTTGGCGAGAAGTAAACTCCAAAACAAGTCGCGCAATCTGACTCTGTGTACCACTCAAGCTGCAGCAACGGCAACGAAAGGGACGCTACGAACGGGCCGACGGCAATATAGCATGAATTCGCATGAATCACGGCTGAGTTTGTATGTATGCCCGAAGCTCCACCACCGGCAACCAAAATGCAAGAAGCGATCTCGTCTCCATCTCGTTCTGTGCGAACACCATGTTTCGATGAATAATGGCCTTCCGACTTTGGGTCAAGAAGGTATTCGTGCTTGAAAGACGCAGCATTGTCGACGGAACCTACCGAATATGTGTGATTATTCGAGACCGTGATACGAATATTGCCATGGGTTAATTCCAACATGCCGCCCTAATCCCCCACCGCCTCGATTGCATGACATTTGTAGTCACTAATCGCTTTCTTCGTTGAGTTACATCTCATCCCGCTGTGAAATAGGAAACTCCTTGCCTGTGGAAATATCAAACAAACGCGGAACATCATCCCAGTCGACGACCTTCAATAAGTCATCTCGGATCTGAAAGCCGTTTGAGTACTGATAGCCCCCTTTGATTTCCCATTTCAGCTCACCTCGATATGTCAAACAGGCAATTCGATTGCTGCCGCGCGTGATGATGTTTTTGCCATTGGCAACTGCGTGAATATCTTCGCATCTGAACTCGTCGACGATCGCTGACCATTCGAGTTGCAGTTTGGGCAAAGATACTGAAGCGACGCAAGAGCCGACGGCGACAACACAGGAATCATCGTGCAAGATCACGGAATGCTCAGTCAGGCTCACTCCGTAACTACGTGCCAGCAGAATGCAGGACGCCACCTCCTCGAACTCATCTGCCACACGAATCACGCAATTCGAGCAGATGTTGGCTCTGTCGGTGCAATCTAAAAGGAATTCGGTTTGATATGAATTGACGTTGTCCGGTGACCCGTAAGTGTATTCCCGATCCTCAGCAATTGTGACGCGGTACGCTCCGTATGTTAATTCGACCATCCGCGCTTACTCCACAACCCCTACCGTCCGATAAACATCAAACCCACCGCCACGATTCGATACCCACGTCAAACGACCGTCCGGGCCCCAACTGGGGAAATTATCGATTCCGCGTTGCTGTGTGATGTTGTGCGGATTGGTGCCGTCGGCGTTCATGGTGAAGATTTCGAAATCGCCGGTGCGGTTGCTGGTGAAGGCGATGGTTTTTCCGTCGGCCGACCAGGCGGGGTAGTTGTCCAGGCCGCGGCTTTCGGTGAGGCGGGTGATGGTTTGGGTGGCGAGGTCGCAGGTCGCTAGCTCGAAATCGCCCCAGCGGTTGGTGGCGAAGGCGATTTTTTTGCCGTCGGGGGACCAGGTGGGGTGTTCGTCGATGGCGGCGTGGTCGGTCAGTCGCTGCATCTCCTTGCCGTCGGGGCGGACGATGTAGAGTTCCTGGTTGCCGTCGCGCGTGGAAGTAAAGGCGATCCACTTTCCGTCGGCGGACCAACTGGGATATTCCTCGTGCGACAGCTTGTCGTTGACGGCAACCGGTTGTAGGTCTTTGCCGTCGATGCCGATCGAATAGACCTCCAGGTCGCCCTGGTTGGGCGAGACTTTGTCGAAGGAGAAGACCAGCCGTTTGCCATCGGGCGAGAAGTGCGCATCGTATTCCGGATCGGTGCGATCAGTCAGCCGCTTTTCGGTTTTGCCGTCAGCCGAGAGCAGATACAGAAAGATCGTCGAGCCCTTGTGCCGCGCGAAACAGAGCCAATTTCCATCCGGGGACCAAACGGGCCGTTGTTTGAAGAGACCATCCTGCGTGAGTCGCTCGACGGCCGGTTCGGCGGCGGTGAGCGAAGCGGCGGTCAGGATGCAGAGGACCAGGGGAATGGCTGTGTGGACGAGATGTTTGATGCGCATCGTGTTGCTCGTAGTTGTCCGGACTCGAAGCGGAGCTTCGAGAAAGTGGGTTCCCAAACTGGAGTTTGGGAACCCGTGATATTTTTTGAGTGAGAATGTCTGTTGTGATGCGGGCCCTCACCCCCGGCCCCTCTCCCAGAGGGAGAGGGGGGAATGGATGCGCCGCTCACCGGGAACGCTTACCTCCCCCGCACTGCCTACTGCCTACTTTTCTCTGGCCACCGGCCACTAAAATCAAACCAAATCCTCAATCGGCGTCCCCAGCGGCGCTAAGCCGGTTGTGGTCAGCTGCGTGGTGCCAATGCCCATTTGGTCCAGGACGGTGGTGAAGAGGTCGGCGGGAGTCACGGCATTGCTGAGGGGATGTTCGGCATGTTTATCGCTGGCACCGACGACGTTGCCGCCGCGAAAACCGCCGCCGGCGACCAGGGCGGAGTAGCAGTGGTGCCAATGGTCGCGGCCCGATTTGTGGTTGATCTTGGGAGTGCGCCCGAATTCGCCGACGGCGACGACGATGGTGTCGCGGAGCATTCCGCGCTGTTCGAGGTCGTCCAAGAGTGTGGAGAGCGATTGGTCCAGCATCCAGGCATGGCGTTCCTGGAATTGTTTGAAGTTGCGGTCGTGCATATCCCAGCCGCCATCGCCCGTGTCTTCGACCGGTTCGACGTGCGATGACCAATTGACTTGTACGAAGCGCGCCCCTTGTTCAATCAACCGCCGCGAGAGCAAACAACATTGCCCGAAGCGGAAGCGGCCGTATTGCGTCCGCAGTGCATCGGGCTCGCGATTCAGATCGAAGACCTTGCGGGCGTCGGGCGAGGTGAGCAGTGAGAAGGCTTGTTGGTAAAAGCTGTCCAACTGTGAGATTTCGGCGGAGGTTTCGACGCGGCGGGTTTGTTGGTCAAACGCATTGAGCAGATCACGGCGCGAGGCTAGTCCGTCGGGGGTCAGGCCGTCGATCAAATCGAGTTGCGGGATTTTGACGCCGGCTTCGGGATCGTAGTCGAGGCGAAACGGATCGTGCAGCGTGCCGAGCGGTCCGCCTCCTTCGCCCGCAATGCGACGATGCCCTTGGTGCAGGTGTCCGCCGAGCGTGACGAAGCGAGGCATTGTCGGTTGGAATCCCAGCAATTTGGATATCACCGCCCCGTGCGCCGGTTTGAGGTCGCCCGGCATGGTTTGTCCGCTGAGGCTAATGGCGCCGCTCTGCGCGCCGGTCAATCCAATCGTCCCGGCGATCCCGTGGTCGTTGGATTCACAGTGCAGTGAGCGGAGGATCGCGTATTTGTCCGCGCGGCGGGCAAGTTGCGGCAGCATCTCGCAGATGTCGATACCCGGCACGTTGGTGGCGATGGGGCTATAGGGGCCGCGGTATTCGACCGGGGCTTTTGGTTTGAGATCGAACGTGTCGAGATGGCTCGGCCCGCCCCACAGCCAAAGTAAAATCACTGATTTGGCCGGAGCGTTGGGTCGCAGTGCGGCTGTGGCTTCGAGTCGTAACAGGTCGCCCAACGACAACCCTAGCGCGGCTAACGAACCGGCGCGCAGAAGTTCGCGACGGGAGATGCCTCCGCAATGCTGAGCACGTTGCCTACCGACGTTGAACATGGCGGCCTTTGTGGAAAATGCAGGATGTTTTTAGGAGAGCCTCGTCGGAAAAATTGTGCAAAAGGCTCGCCATTCGTCCAGGTTCGACTATTGCCGGGCAGGCGTCAAGCGTGATTTCCCGAGGAGTTACCGGTTGCCCAAGACGGGCACCGGGAATTGTCCGGCGGCCCATTTTTCAGCCTCGGGACTGCCGGGGGGGGCGGAGCGGATGCGGACGTGGTAGGTGTTTGAGGGGGAGCGTGCTCCGCCTTGCATGACTTTGCCCACGTATTGTTTTTTGAGCAACGCTTTTTTCATGATGCCCACCTTGGGAAAGTACCAGTCGGCATACATGCCCGCATCGGTTTCGACGGTGACATAAAATGCGAGTTCTCGGAAGGGGCAGATATTCGTCAACTGGCCACCCACCCGGAGTTGCCCGCCCAGATCGACATAGTTAATCGCGGTCAAACCGACCTGGGCCATGCCATCTTCTGTGATCGACTGCCCGGCCACCCGCGTGTCGGCCAGCGACACCCGTTGTCGTTTGAGGCCGACTTTGAGTTGCTGTTTGAAGGTTTTTTGCAGCTCGGCAATATCCTGCCCGAAGGTTTCGCGCAGGTCGGCATCGCGGCGGCCTTCCGGTTCTTGTTCCAGCGGTTCTTTTTCCGCGAGCAGTTTGACGTACTTCAAATACTCCCCTTTGTATTTGGTGACCAACAACCAATGCAAACTCCAGGCGTGACCGTAGGCTTCTCCGACCAGCACGTTACCTTGAAACACCTTGTCGTCGTTGAGCATCGACTTCCAAGAGAGTTGGCCGCCGGCCAGCGCTTGCTGAGCATACCGGCGGCTGATCTTTGTGGGACCGATGGTAATGCGACCGGCGTTGGCTTCGAACCCGGTGGCGATTCCTTCATCGAACCAATGCGGAACCGGTGCCAGACGTTGAAAAAAGTTGCGATTGTACACCTGCTGGTGAATCGCTTCGTGTAAGGGGACCTCAAACGTGCTACAGGTTTTTAAGCGAATTGCCAAGAAGTTGGTCAGCCCCGAATAAAACCCGGCGACGTTTTTGGCCTGCAAGGCCTCAGTTTGCGTCGTCTCGGCCATGTATTTGTCAAAGTCGCCATCCGACTCAAAAATGAGTACCACGAGTGGATATTCCGGTTCCTTGACCGGCACCCGCAACTCGACGAGAAACCGCTTAAAACTGCCCGAGACCTTATCCATAAACCGGGCCGTCTTGCGGAGAAAATTTCGTACGCGGATTTCTGAGGACTTCGGCAGTTCGTCCGACAGCACCAAACCGACTACAAACGGCTCTTCAACGTAGCTGCGAAACCGCGCGCTGCCGAATCGATCCTCCAATTTTATGGCCGCCTCGTCATGCGTGAGAGGTGCGGGGCCCGGTTTGACCTCGTGGTTCGTCACTGCTGCTTGCGGAATCAGTCGGTACTCGCCATCGGGGAGAGCCACAAGATGCGTATCACGGACCGTACGAATCAGTTTGGCTTCCAGGACGACTTGCTGACCGTCGCGATCGTGATAGGTGAAGACGTCGGCTCGCAGGGAGTGTCCGCTGCCAAGCAAACCGATCAGCAGAAATGCAAACAACAGGCGAAATACGGAAATCATTTCACGCCTCAAGCAGAATCAGGGGCAAGCGACAAAAGCGCACAAGGTGCAGCCTATCAAAGCCGCACAGGCAACGCAAAGATTTTGCCAAACCGGCCATCCACGCGTTGACGTTGCGGGCAGGTTTCCCGATGATTGGCGGGACACCCTTTGAGCCCCCCCATATTTAGCCTGCAATGTCCCTCGAATTCTTAAATCCCGCCTTGCTGTTCGGTCTGGCCGCCCTGGCGCTGCCGATTGTCGCGCATTTGCTCAGCAAAAAGCGGTTTGACGTAGTCGAGTGGGGCGCGATGCAGTTTTTGGACCTGGGTAAACGGCGCCGGCGGCGGGTCCGTATTGAGGAACTGCTGCTGCTGTTATTGCGGATGGCGATTGTGGGGCTGTTGGCATTGGCGATCGCGCGGCCAACCGTGTCGGGTGGATTCTTCGCGAATTTCGTCTCGACCGACAACCGCGACATGGTCTTCGTGATTGATGGTTCCTATAGCATGGGGCGGTCCGACGGCGAAACCACGCCGCACAATCAGGCGCAGGCTGTCATCCATAAGCTTCTGAACCACGCGCGACCGGGAGATACGTTTGCCTTATTGGACGCGCGCGACCAGACACGCTTCGTCGGCGATGGCCCACTCCGTGATGCCAACCGAATGCGGACCTTTGTCGATGCACTTCCCCCACCCGCGGGAGCGTCGAACCTTGCCGCCGCAGTAGCCGACGCTTTGCAAATCCTGGGGACGACAAGTCATGTGCGGCGCGACGTGGTTGTCTTGACCGATGGACAAGCCCACGGTTGGCATCCCACCGAAGCGGCGCAGTGGCAGGTGATTGATGAACTGCGCGGCCAACCTGCTGTGAAACCTCAACTCTGGGTGGTCAATTTCCAAGGGGCCGACACGCCTAATAATTTCAGTCTGGATCGTCTGGATGCTTCCCGAGCGCGGGCGCCGGTCGGGTTTCCCGTGCGTGTTTCGACAACCCTGCGTTATTCGAGCGAGGTTGGACCGGGCGAATGCAACGTCTATTTCGAGGTCGACGGGCAACGGTTGGGCGATGCGACCGTTAAATCGCCGCTGTTGGAATCGGGTGGGGAATTCCGTGTGGAGTTTGAACACCGCTTTTCCACAGATGGGTCGCATGTGCTCAGTGTGGTGTTGGATGACGACGCTGTCTCGGGAGACAATCGCGCCGATGTTGCGATTGCCGTAACACAACCGCTGCGAGTCATCTTGGTCGACGGCACTCCGCATCTCGATCCGACACGCAGCGAAACGTTCTTCGCCGAAGCAGCACTCCGGAGCTATGCGGAACAAACCCCTTTCGTCGACAGCCGTGTGGTCACGTCGCAGAACTTGAATCTCTCATCGATCAACCAAGCGGATGTGATTGTGTTGGCCAACGTGGCGACCTTGTCGACCGAACAAGCGGAGATGTTGCGGCAATTTGTTGAAGCCGGGGGCGGGTTGTTGATTGCGCCGGGCCGACTGGTGGAGCCGGAGAATTATCGCACCCTGCTGGGCGATCTGCTGCCGGGGGATTTGATCGAGTTTGTCGAACCGGAAGAGGCCGCACGCTTTGATGTGGCGCAATTACAACTCCCCTGGCAGATTGGCGCCGCCGCCATCGATGAATTGGAGACGGCTCGTTTTTCCGGGTACTGGACCATCACTCCGCACGAACAGGCCCACGTCCCGGCGCGGTTCGTGTCGGGGGATCCGCTGTTGTTGTCTTCTCCGGTCGGTCGCGGACGCGTGATGTTGATGAGCACGCCGTCGGATGCCGATAGCAGTACCTTGCCCACGAAGTCCGTGTATGTCGCTTTGCTACATGAGATGTTGTTTTATTTGGCCGCAGCGGAGGAATTTCCCCTCAATGTCAATGTCGGTGAGCCATTGTTGCAGCCATTGATTGAAGAGGTGGTGGAAGCGGAAATTCGAGTAACTCGCCCCGACGGCACGACGGCAACGCCCGCGATTGGGGGCGAACCTCCGTTGGTCCGGTTTGACGACACGTCTGCGCCGGGCGTCTATGAGCTGGAGCAACCCCGCCGAAATCGCGGCGACACGCGTTCGTCCGTTGCGAAACGGTTTGTGGTGAATTTTGATCGCGGTGAACGCGACCTCACGCCGCTCTCGGTGACAGAGATCGAAGAGCTTTCCGCCGATGGGCGAATCACGTTTGTCGATTCGCCGGACGAATTGGAGACCCAATTGCTGACCGACGATTCCCGGACCGAACTGTGGCAACTGTTGGTCGTGCTGGTCTTCGCACTGTTGTGCCTGGAGATTTGGATGACCCGCCGGTTGGTGCAAGGAGGCCATGCGGTGTTGGATGCGGCCGCGAGCACGGGGCCGCATCCACCGCAGGGTAACGATTAACGCTCGGCGGCAATTTCCCCCCCAACGATTAAAACTGACCTCCGCCTGCACCACCGGGCGAGTGAAGAATGACCCCACCGAAAGGTCCGGGTGCTGGATGCCGCTTTACGAAGTCTGAGACAGTAATTGCCCCGAGTGGCTCCTTCCCTTTGGCAGTGACCAGCAACCCGTAATCACGCACAACGAATGACACTCGTGGATGGAGATCCATGATTGCCTGTAGAGCGGCCGCTAGGGAAATACCTGTATGATTGCAGCTGATTTGAACCATGCCCTCTTCCTTGCCGCCAACGCCTTCTTTCAATGCATTTTTATCCAGGGTGATAGAAAGGTTGTGTAGGTCATTCAGAAAAAGGACAATATCGTCAATTGGCTGGTCTTGGAAATCGAGCTCCGTATTTTGATTCAAAGCTTCGCGCAGCTTCGCCAGCACAGCGGATTCACCGGCATGACTCACACCGATCCGCAGATCCGGCAGTTGTCGAGTCTTAACATCAGCCGCATCGTCGTTCTCTTTCGGCGTTGCGCCGTCTTCGACTTGGCTCTTACTGCCCGTTCTCCTACCACGAACGCGACCCCGTCCCAACATCGTACCAGTTCCCCGTCCCGACATACTCCCCGTCCTCACGACCGGTTTCTGTGTCCCCAACACGTAGGGGATCTTCGCTTTGATCTCGGCCAATTTGGCCTGAGCTTGGATGAGCTCCATTTCCGCTTCTTTTTCTGGAGCCTCGGCGTCCGCGAGTCCAGACTTTGAAACGCCACCTGCCTTAAAAGCGCGACGTATCTCGTCACTCCGTATTCGTGCGTTTTCAACCTTTGCCACGTTACGGTGAACCAACTGGATTTGAGCGTGCCACGCTTCTCGCAACTCCATGACTTGCTGCATGACGTTCAACTGTGCCCGCTTCAGTTGCGCTTCCGCGGCCGTCACCTGGCTAGCGGCGACGCCGATGTCGGGGTTGTTTTCCAGCGCGGTCGCTAACATTTCGGCCAGCGGCGGAATTTCGTCCTCTGTTTTTTCCTTGGCAACTTCGTTGTTCGATTGCTTACCTTTCCCTCGCCGTCCCCCAAACCGGTCGTCATCGTCGTCGTCCGATTTCGCGCGAACCCCACGCCGACGCCCAAAACCAAAACCGCGCCGGTCATCGTCGTCCGGTCGCTTGGCACGCCCACTACGAAGAGTGTTTGAGTCAGTCGGCTCTTTCGTCTTCGCAGGCTCGTCAGCCTTCGTCTCGGGGTCTGCCGCAGGAGTGGACGGAGTGCTCTTCTCTTCCGCCTCTTGTCCGAAGAGCAGGCCGGATTGTGTTATTAGCAGCGTGCAACAAAACACGGCGGCCAATGCCTTAATGAATGAGTAGTTATCCTTGATTGCGCGCATCGTCGGTCTCCCAATGGTGGTCGAGTTTCAAGGCACGGAACAGCCACGTGCCCTCGTCGGATTGTTGATTGACTTCATCTTCAGTAGCAAATCGCAGCGCCATCTGATAACACCGCGCCGCCCCGGCCGGATCTTGTTGTTCCAACAGATATTGATCCCCCAAGTCCCGCAACGAGAGGAACCGCGATTTCTTTTTTCGTGGTTTGTGCTGCAGCGTATTCGACGGCCGTTGCTGATCCTGAGGCTCATCTTGGAATTCAGCATCACTCCCGGTTTTGACAGCGACGACCGGTGCCGTAACCGAAACGGTCTCCGTCGCGATGTCGTCTTCAATCGTCGCGTTCGGCGCTGTGATTTCATGATCAACGACCTCGCGCGCGGTTTCAGGCGACGCGCCGTCGGCCATCAGCGTGACGGTCAGCAGACCGGCCAAATAGCAGCCGACACAAGCCGCAAACATCCCCGCCCGCCGATAATACCGTCGCCGCCGAATCACACCGGTCGTCTCAGATAGAAGTCGCTCCCGTAATTCGCGGACACGGTCATCGGCCGCGGCTGGTTGTTGATGTTCCTGATTCATGAATCCTGCTCCACAAAATAATGCATGCTGTATCACGGTTTGATTCAGAAGGAGTGCCACTGGTTTTGCCAGTGCCTATTCCAATGTCGGCCCTCATTACAAAACACTGGCAGAGCTGGTGCCACCCTGATTTTCTGTTGTTTGAATGCACGATCTCGCTGTGTTCGATGAAATTTCATGGCGACAAATCGTCTCGCTGCAAACATTCCCGGCGGAATGCTTCACGGGCTCGGCTCAATAGCGATTCGATTGCTTTGGGGGTTTGACTGAGGCTGTGGGCGATTTCGGCGACCGGGAGGGCGTCGACGTATTTGGCCCGCAAGACTTGTTCGTATTGGTTGGGGAGTGCCGCCAGTGCTGCGGCGATTTGTTCGGCTTGTTCGCGGTTCTCGGCAGCGGCTTCGGGAGGCAGGCTGATCGCCTGTTCCCAATCCAGTTCTCCCGAGCCCCCCGCTCCGGCCCGTTGCCGGCGAAATTGATTGCGTAACTGATTGGCGGCGATGCCGCGCACCCAAGCTTGAAACGTGCCTTGCCGCGGATCAAAACGGCGAATTCTTCGCACAGCGGTCAGCCAGGTTTCCTGCACCGTTTCTTCCCCCAGCGACGACATCCCGCCGCAGCGCCATTGGACATACCGGTAAAGTGCATCAAAATTCTCGTCATACAGCGCATGCCACGCCTGTTCATCGCCGGCCAACACGGCTCGATGTAAGACGGATTCACGATGAACGGTTTCGTCACAATCCATCTGCCGGCGAGCTTATTGTTGAAGGTTGGTTATTTAACAGACTATTGTCGTTATACCGGCAAATCCTTCGTAAATTCGCGCAGTTTCTTGGAAAAAACCTGAGACATCGGTCATTTCCAGATCGTTTGTTTCTTTCCCGGATACTGTTTGGGAACCAACCTACGTCTTTTTTCATCCGTGTTTCATCCGTGTTCAATCTGTGGCTAAGAAAACTTTCCGCAGGAACCAACGAATCCACGGGCAACGGTACGAAACGTGCACCTTTGCAGAAGTGCTCAACTGAGTTATGCTCAGGTGTCGGCTGTTCGAAGCCTTAGATGTAGGGAGACACTTGTGACTTTTGACGGTCCTTTGATAAAAAAACGATCCGTGAAGACCAAGATTATCGCCACTGTCGGTCCGGCGAGCGAAGACCTGTCGGTGATACGCCGGTTGGCAATTGAGGGGGTCGACTTATTTCGCTTAAATTTCGCGCACGGCGACCTTGACTGGCTGGAGACGATCGTCGAACGCATTCGTCAAATCGAAGTCGAGTTGCAGCGGCCGATCGGGATTCTGGGAGACCTGTGCGGCCCCAAAATCCGTCTCAACGAGTTGCCGGGCGACTTGATCCATTGCAACGAAGGCGAAGTCTTTGAATTTGCCCGTGAAACGGACGTGGATCATCCGCATCGGTTGACCTGTACCTACGAGAAATTGGTCGACGATCTCCGCGTGGGGGATCCGATTCTGATGGCCGATGGAACCGTCTCGATGGTCGTGACCGAATGTTATCCTGAAGAAGGACGAGTGGAATGCATCGTCGAATTGCCCGGCGTCATCCGCAGCAAACAGGGCATCAATCTTCCCGGCGCAATATTGAGCACCCCGAGTTTAACGGCCAAAGACCACAGCGACTTAGCCTGGGCCGTCTCGCATGAGATTGACTTTGTCGGCTTAAGCTTCGTCCGCAGTGCCGAGGACATTTTGTTGTTGCGACGCGAAATCAACGCCTTTGGAGACAAATCACCGCCGCAAATCGTTGCTAAAATCGAAAAAATGGAAGCGGTTGACGATCTGGATCGAATCCTGGAAGCGACCGATGCCGTAATGGTGGCCCGCGGAGATTTGGGGGTCGAAGTTGACATTGCGCAGGTCCCGGTCCTTCAAAAACGAATTATCAACCTCTGCAACCAATACCGCATTCCGGTGATTACCGCCACGCAGATGCTGGATAGCATGGAACGCAGCAACCGCCCCACGCGTGCTGAAGCGACCGATGTGGCCAATGCCGTTTTGGACGGCAGCGATGCGCTGATGCTCTCCGGTGAAACCGCCATCGGTCAATATCCAATTGATGCGGTCACGACAATGAGCCGCATTGCCCACGAAGCAGAACGTCTGGTCCGCACCGATGCGAATGCGGATCGACTGAGCGGACCACGAACCCGGGCGCTGGCCATGACCGAAGCGGTCGCCGCTGGAGCCGGCGCGGCGGCTGAACATCTCAACGCAGACTGGATTGTCGTCGCCACACACAGTGGAAAAACCGCAATGGCTGTTTCCAAGCAACGCCGGCAAGTCGCCATTCTGGGACTCAGCGACCGGGTCGAGACCGCGCGGTGCATGTGCTTGTATTGGGGGGTCACGCCGATGCACACCGACGTGGTCCATAAGCAACCGCAAAAGATCATGAAAGTTGTCGCGGATTGGGGCCGCCGCAATTCGGTGATTGCATCGGGCGATGAAATCGTGCTGATCGCCAGCACCAACTGGTCGACGCGCGGGCACGACTTGATGTTGGTGCATGTCGTGCCTTGAATTGCACAATTCACAACAGGGATTCGTTTGCGTGGGGGTTTCCACTATACTGTCGCTCCGAATTTCCATTTTAACAGTCTCACTTGCCTGCAAACTTGCCTCCATGAAATACGCCCTGATCATTCCCGATGGCTGCGCCGATGAAGCGCAACCCTCCCTTTCTGGCCAGACTCCATTACAAGCCGCGACAACGCCCAACATGGACGCCATTGCCGCGACCGGTATCGTGGGACAAAGCGACAACGTCCCTCCCTCGCTCCCCTCCGGCAGTGATGTCGCCACGATGAATCTGTTTGGTTATGACGCACTCAAATACCACACCGGCCGCGCGCCGCTCGAGGCGGCTGCTCAGGGAATTGTTTTGGGACCGCACGACTGGGCGGTTCGCTGCAATTTGGTGACGATTCAAGATGGGAATATGGTCAGCTTCACAGCCGAACAAATCCCTAATGCACTCGGCGCGCATTTAATCGGCTTGATGCAAAACGCGTGCGGTGATGAGCACTGGGAATTTCATACAGGTGTCAGCTATCGCAATCTGTTGATTTATCGCGGCCAGGGAAATGCTCCACCCTTCGACGCCACCACGACCACCTACCCGCCGCATGACCTGACCGACGGTCCCGTGGCTGGACATCTGCCGTCGGGTACCGGTGCGGAGACGCTTCAACAGTTCATGCAAAAAAGCGAACAGCTCTTTGCGGAAGACGAACAAAACCGCGCCCGCGCAGCCGCTGGGCAATTGCCGGCCAGCTCCATCTGGCTATGGGGCCAAGGCAGCCGTCCGCAGCTGGAACCGTTTCAAGAGCGTTACGGAAAATCGGCCGCGGTGATCACAGCCGTCGACTTGTTGCGGGGCATTGGCCGACTGTTGGATTGGCGAATTGTCGATGTCCCGGGCGCCACCGGTTATCTCGATACGGACTACGCCGCCAAGGGCCGCGCCGCCATCGAGACGCTCGAAGAGGTCGATTTCGTGGTTGTCCACGTCGAAGCGAGTGACGAAGCCTCGCACGAAGGGGACGTCGCTGCCAAAATCGAAGCCTTGGAACAAATCGACCGGCATATCGTGGGACCAGTACACGAGTATTTGAAATCGACCGGCGACTACCGCATTTTGGTTTCGCCCGATCACCCCACGTTCCTCCGCACCAAGACACACGCCCACGGCTTTGTCCCCTTTACCATCGCGGGGACAAACGTCGCTCAAGGCGATGCGGCGACCTATGACGAAGTGACTGCTGCCGCCTCGGGCAGGCAATATGCCGCCGGGTGGAAGCTGATGGCGGACTTCTTAGAGGGAACGTTTTGAGCCGACCGGTTTCCCCGATTCGAGCCACGGCTCAATCTCTTGCTGTTGGCGTAGATTGATCCAGCCCACACGGGGAATGCTTTGAGCCAATTGATAAAAGTGGTTATCGATCAGCCGTCGCGACTGCACGGCGGCAATGTCGCGTTTTTTGGGTAACGACACCGATTTGGCGAACACCAATTCCGCCGCTTCGAAACAGACCGCAGCTCGGGCGGCAATGCTGTCGCTGGTCACTTCCCAGTTGTGGGGTAAGGCCTCGGAACTGGTTTCGTCGTGACGCAAAAATGCTTCACTGGCCAAAACCGTCACCTGCCCCGCTTCGGCGTGAGCTGCTGCCTCTGCAGGGGTAGAAACCGGCACGCATTGCGGTAGCACATTGCACAACAAAGCTTCGTTGATGCTGAGTGACCGGACCGCCAACCAATGCGCGGCTTCGTCGCCCAAGCCGTGCACAGCATCCCAGCGCCGCACGACATCCGCAACGCCTCCGCCCCCCACTGCCAACACCGCCGTCGTCTCCGGGCGCTGCGCCATCAAAGCTTCAATCCGGTCCGCCAGACCGGCAACCTCCAACAAACTGCCACCGATTTTAAAGACAGTGATAGGCATCAAGAACGTAGGGTGCGTCGCGACGCACCTTTCTATACAGGACAAAAGATTAACCCAACGCCAAAAGCCTCAGCAGAGACATTGCAGCTTCAATGGAGCATAGGTCATTGCCCGTTGTGCAAAACCCTCACCCCGGCCCTCTCCCAAAGGGAGAGGGAGATAATATCAACACGGCTCAGCAGGAGCTTCGCCCTCCCGTGACGCGTCATTCACTTAGTCGATGATCTTGTTGATCGGTGTTTCCACAATACCTTGTGCGCCGGCGGTGCGCAGCTTTGGCACGATTTCGCGGACGAACGATTCATCCACAATTGTCGAAACCGCTACCCATTGCGGGTCGGACAGTGAAGCCACGGTTGGTTTTTGCAGCGCCGGCAGTGTACTCAACACTGTTTCCAGGTCGGTCCGCGAGACGTTCATCATCAAGCCCACTTTCCCCTCGGCAGCGAGGCAGGACTGCAACATCAAGGCGATGTTGTCAATCTTCTCTTTTTTCCACGGGTCGGCGATCGAATCGTTGTTGGCAATAAACCGCGTAGTGCTTTGCAATACCTCCGCGACAATCCGTAGATCGTTTGCCCGCAACGATGAACCGGTCTCGGTGACCTCGACGATCGCGTCGGCCAATTTGGGCGGTTTGACTTCCGTGGCTCCCCAGGAGAACTCGACGTTCACGTTTGTATTGTGCTTGGCAAAAAAGGACTTTGTCAAACCGACCACTTCGGTCGCAATCCGCTTGCCTTCCAAATCCTCTGGTTTTTGCACGGGCGAATCTTCCGGCACGCACAGCACCCACCGCACTGGGCGACGGCTGACTTTTGAAAACATCAGCTCGCAGACCTCGGTGACATCGGCTTCGTTCTCGACCACCCAATCGTGCCCGGTAATACCCGCGTCCAACAGTCCCTGCTCGACATACCGCGCCATTTCCTGCGCGCGGATCAACAGGCATTCGATCTCGACATCGTCGATTTCGGGATAATATGAGCGCGAGGAAAACTTGATGTTGTAGCCCGCTTTTTTAAAGAGCTCACCCGTGGCGTCCTTCAAACTGCCGGCGGGGATGCCCAATTTCAAAATCTTTTCAGCCATGGGTGTCGTCAATTCTTCTTGTAGACTTCTTTGGGATCAAATACGCGTTCGCCCACCGTCTGGAAGTTTTCCCCCCCGTCGGTGACCTGGCGGAAGAAACAGCTCCGGTAACCTTCGTGGCAAGCAGCCCCGCCGATTTGGTTGACCTTGATCAGCAGCGTGTCGGCGTCGCAATCAAAGTAGATCGCTTTAACCTCCTGCACGTTGCCGCTCTCTTCGCCTTTGCGCCACAGTTTATTGCGGCTACGGCTGAAATAACAGACGCGGCCGGTCGCCAGCGTCTCTTGGTACGCTTCGGCGTTCATATAAGCCAACATCAACACATCGCCGGTCGCTTCGTCTTGAGCAATCACCGGCAACAGTTCCGCCTTAGAAAAATCAGGTCCGCTCACGGTACAGTTTCCGTTATTTGTGTGGTTAGGTGATTCCATGAGGAGCGCGCCCGTAGGATGCGTCGCGACGCACCTTTTGCACAGAAAAGCACAGACGCCCCAAGCCAGTAAGGTAACACGAACCGCCGCGCGAGGCCAGTTTGTGGGCGGGAAAAGTGAGAGGAGCATTCCACGACGTATAATCGACGCCGAAAATATCATTCACACGTCGAAGACGCAGCTCAGCCGTATCACACCAATTCGCGGATCAACTCACGACGTTCCAGCACGTAGCGTGGGCGACCGGCGAGGTCGTCGAAGGTCATGGCGGGGTCGATGCCCAGGTGACGGTAGAGCATGGCGAGGACGTTTTCCGGCTGGTACGGCGCCTGGGCGGGGATTTCGCCTTTTGAATTCGAGGCTCCCAGAATGCCCGGCTTGAGTCCGCCGCCGGCGAGGGCGACGCTCATTACGGCTCCCCAGTGTCCGCGGCCCGCATCTTTGTTGAAGCGAGGGGAACGGCCGAATTCGCCCATGGCGACTACCAGGACGTTTTGTTGCAGTCCGCGGTCGTAGAGATCGTTTACCAACGCGGCCATGCCGCGGTCGAACTCGACGCCGTTTTTGACGATCCGTTTGGGCAAACTTCCGTGGTGGTCCCAACCGGTGCTGCGGACAGTGACGCAGGTGACTCCCGCTTCGACTAACCGCCGCGCCAACAACATGCCCTGTCCGGCAGTGCTGCGACCATACGCGTCGCGGAGCTTGTCGTCTTCACGAGAAATATCAAACGCCTCGCGTGCGGCGGAGCCGGAGACCATATCGAATGCTTGGGTTGTGAACTGATCGATCGCTGCGGAGGAACCTTCCAGATCCAACATCCGCCGGTCATCATCCAATGCTTTCAGCAATCCGCGCCGATCGTCAAGCCGTCGCATATCCATTCCGCCGGCCAAGGCGAGGTTGCGGACCTTAAAATTCTTCTTCGATGGGTTCTCGATCGTTTCAAACGCATTGCACCCTTTGCCCAAATGCGCCGAGCCGCCGTTACGCATAGTATTGGGGATCGCCACATAAGCGGGCAAGCCCGCGGTGTTCGCGCCGCGAACTTTGTGAATCACCGAGCCGAAGCTAGGCATCTGATTCGGCCCCCCCTTGGGGCCGGTCTTGTAGTAGCCGGTCTGCGACAAATGGCTCGACGGATCGTGACTGTTTTTGCGGTGATGGATCGAACGGATGATCGTCAGCTTGTCGAGAATCTTGGCTTGCTGCGACATCGTCTCGCTGAAGTACGCGCCCGGTTGGTTCGTCTGCACGGTACTCATCGGTCCGCGATATTCCACCGGCGCCAGCGGTTTGGGATCGTAGGTTTCGAATTGCGTCGGACCACCAGCCAGCTCAATAAAGATCACAGCTGTCTTGCGCGAGGCTTGTCCGGCAGCAGCGCGTTGCCGCAGCAAATCGGGCAAGGTCGCCGCCCCCAATCCCGTCAACCCGGCCTGCAGGATCGTCCTCCGTGATACGTTTCCGCAATCGTGTTGAATTGAGACAGGGGTTTGCATCACCGCTCCTTACAAAGACAAAACGAATCGCAGGCCAAACAGTCACGGGCGAACCCATCAACCATTATCAATGTATCGGCTGTGGAGAGGTAGGTCAATTAAAGTTCGGATCTCCCGTTCAAATGGTCGATGACGCGTAAGAGCGCGATGCCATCCCCTGAATGCTTATTATCAGCGAAATGGCTGATTTTAGAAAACGATTCAGGATGATATTGAGTTCTTCCAGAGATGGCTGTCACTGCCAGTGGCCTGTGTATCAAGAGCTTGCTGAATTTACACAGCCGTTTCGGCTTATCTCACGCTGCACATTTTGATTGACGATCAAACTGGCTGGGGGTAGTCTCAATGCGGATTCAAATAGAGAAAAGCAAGGGATACCGTAACAGCCATGACAACTACTGATACGTTTCGGCAAAGCTTGATGGAAGCGGGGCTAGATCGCGTCGCATCCCAACTGACTGACGCGCTTGAGCCCAGTGTCAGCATTCAGACCGCTCCTCTGGCAGACTATGCGATCCCTGTTGGTGCATCCAAGTTCGGCGGCCAACCGGATGTACCCGTTGATTTCGAGTGGCCACTCTGGAACGGCGCACCGCTGTCCTTTCTTGGTCAGATCAACCTCGCAAACATTACACAATATGCCTGCACGGCCGCGTTGCCTCCAACAGGACTCCTCTCATTCTTCTATGATCCAGAGCAGTCCACCTGGGGCTTCGACCCCAAGGATCGTGGCAGTTGGTCTGTTCGGTTTACCTCAAATTCTGATCTTCAGCGAGCAACATTCCCAGCGGGCCTGCCAGATCACGCACGGTATACCCCGTGCCAGCTAACCTTCAGCGATTGCATGACTCCTATCAGCTCGAGATCAGACACCTTCCGAAAACTTAAACTCACTGACGAAGAGTTTAATTTCTACATTCGTCTGATCTACAGTGAGGACTCACTTCGTCACCACCTATTTGGGCATCCGCAGGAAATTCAAGGTGAAATGCAACTCGAATGTCAGTTGGCGTCGAACGGTATCAATTGCGGCGACCTCGAAGGATATGATGATACTCGTGTCCCGATGCTTAAACCTGGTGCTGCCGACTGGCGATTGTTGCTTCAGCTCGATAGCGATGACAACGCTGGCTGGATGTGGGGCGATCTAGGCCGACTGTATTTTTGGATCACAAACGACAGTCTTCAGTCACGCAAATTCGAGAACATTTGGATGGTTCTCCAGTGCGGATGAACGAGGCGAGATAATAAAAAACATACACTGGAACGCGGCCGGTATCGCAATTCGAAAATGTACGTCGCTGGTCCGCGTCCGTCGTGATTTCGGCAACGGAACGAACCTATTTATGGACTTCGCACGCACCGGCGGAACTCATACGACGATGAAGCCCGTGGTCGTTCCCATGAAGATCAGTTTTTATTATTCTCTTTGATTAAACGGACGGAAACACGTCGGTGGTGGACAGAGTCAGTTGTCGCGAGTACGCTGTTGGCCCCTAGAGCTGAATTAACTTCACTTACAAACTTCACAGACAACGGAACAGGCCCCCATGAGTGATCGAATTGTGATGCGTACCGGAGAGTCTCTTGTTGCTGGCGGACCACCGTTTACAGCTGCGGAGCCTGAAGTTGTCATCGGCGAATTGGACGGGCCGGTCGGAACAGCGATTGCCACTTTGACGGGCGGCCAATCGGCTGGCCACTCGAAAGTCTTTGCAATCTTGGACACCGATATTCAGGTGCGGCCAGTGACTCTGATGGTCAGTAAGGTGACGGTCAAGAGCACAGCCTACACGAATATCTTAATGGGGACTGTGCAAGCGGCGATTGCCAACGGTGTCCTCGACGCCGTCCGAGCGGGAGACATTCCCAAGGAAAAAGCCAACGATCTCGGCATCGTTTGCTCGGTTTGGCTGAACCCAGGGGCCGCAACTGAAGAGAACTTGGACCACAAGGCACTTTTTGAAATTCATCGCAAGGCCACGGCACAGGCCATCCACAAAGCCATGCACAACGAACCTTCCATCGACTGGCTCCTCGAGCACCAGGACGAGGTGACTCACAAGTACTACCAGCGCGGTCTTGATGGGACACTCTAGCCAACAGTAAAGATCAGCATTACGGAACTGCTCAGCGCCCATGTTGTGGCCCATCATCCTGCCGATCCAGATTACCTTCGGCGTCTTACTTGTGGTGGTTGTCGTCCTGACAGCATGCGCTTCTCCCAAGTCGTGGGGCCGCATCAAGACGTGTTCTTGGTACTCGACCTTCGCGTTACTTGCGTTCATTCCATCATGCACCGGCATAATGATGGTGGTGGACGCCGTCCGATTCGGTGATTTCCGCTACGCATCGTTCGATGACATTCCGGATTTCCGTTCGCAGCGCTACATGCCGGAGGCTGCCACTGATATTCAAATACGGAAGCACGCCAACGGGTATCTGGCGCGGTACAAGATCTCGGCCGATGATTTCGCAGTCTACTTGGACGAACTCTGGCAGGAGCATGGTCAACATCCCCCATTTGAGCCCAGTGAGTTTGCCAAAAACGGCGACCCCGCGTATCCAGAAAAGTTCGACCTGACGTTTGGTGAACTTGGCTGGGCATTCCCGGAAAACGCGACAGTCTACAAGAGTCCCCGTGAAGCAGATGGCGGTGGTGCCACTTACTATGTTGACATCACGGCCGGACTCGTTTTTCAACGCACCGGATTTTGGTAATCCGCACCGAAGCGATGGCTAACAAGAGCATGCACTGGAAGTGCCGCCAGTGCTGAATCGAACCACAGCGTCCCCGCCCCTCACGTAAATCCGCCCCGCTCCGCACACCTACCCATCCTCGCCAACCGAGTGATCCCCTGCCCCGCTAACAACGGGGCGTCACATCCATTGTTGTTGTTCGTCGTTGGCGAGTGGGCGTAGTAGCGTTCAATTGGAACTGCTGGGATCGAGCTAGCTTGTTATGCTGCAGTTGAATCGGGCGCCGAATTGTTTTGCTATTTCGCCATCGGCAGTCTACTTTGGTATTAGATTTCTGAAAATTCGGCTTAAGAGGACTACATTCGCCACTTGAAATCCCGCGTTTCATGGCTGCCAACCCCAAGGGGGGTAATCAGTTCTATAAAAGAAACGACCACAACAGACTACTGTCAAATCTGGGGTCGGTTCCAGAGGGAAAACACACCATGACGAAGTCCAGAAAACGGATGATCGGTGCTGCTGCCGGTGCTGGCTTATGTGCGATTGCGCGGCTCCTCGTAGTGATTGGGTACTGTTTTTACTTAACCCATTGGGGCAGTCAAACTGGGAAGAGCAGCGAGCTGACAATCTATTGGTTCGCATTGATTTCTGCGCTGATCGGCATACCTATCGGAGCTCTAGCAGGCAGGACGTGCGAACCGAGTTTGGGAGCAGTAATTGGAGGAGCGCTTTCGGGCGGTACGTGCTTTGGGCTTTTTGTTCTCCCAGGCGAATTCATGCTCGCCTTGGTTGAAAATAGCGAATCAAAATCCGCCGAGGTGTGGGAAATTTTTTTCGCATTTGTGCCTATGGTTTTTGCGGGGGCCTGGGCTGGCGGAATAGGCGCAGCTATTGGTCGGAATGCAGGATCAGTATCCAAAGCGGGCCATTAACTACCGCCCTAGCAGACACAAGATCCTCAGAATCATGTTGTAGGGACGGCACACAGCCCACTCGAGCACCCAACGCGCTCCACACTCCTACCCGGCTTCAACCACGTTAGGATCCCTTGCCCCGCGAACAACGGGGCGCCACATCCATTGTTGTTGTTTATCGTTAGCAAGCGTACGTAGCAGTGTGGACAATACCAACGAACTGACGATGGTTGCTGCCCAGGATGCCGGGACCACCATGTGCGTCGAAAACTCTTTTCCGAACAATTCGTTGCTGTAGCTACTGCAAATCCCCACCAGTTCTCCCACGACCACTGCCGGCAAAACAGTTGCGGCAGTCGCGCGGCGGGAGAACATGGCCAGGACGAAGATCGCTCCCAACGGACCGAGGAACATGTTGAAGCCTTTTTGGCACAGGCTGATGATGTCGGTTCCCTTGGACGCGTGGTACAAACCAATCGTGCAGACGACCACAATGATGCCCATCGTGGCTGTCACGGTGCGGGCCAATTTGAGTTCACTGGCAATGGTGCGGCCTTCGGGGTAGAGCCTGCGAAAAAAGTCGACGGTCAGAATTGTCGACACCGAGTTCGAACCGGAATCGATCGTCGACATTGCCGCCGCGAACAAGGCTGCCACCACCATTCCCCGCAAACCAGAGGGGATGTAATAGCGGATGAATTGCGGAAACATGTTGTCCTGCGCGGTTCGCACGGTCGTCATCTCGGGTGAGGTCAGTCCGACTTCGGCGGGGAGGTCGTGCTGGGCGATGAAATACATAATCGACATGCCGACCGCTGCCAAAACGAGGCTCAGTCCAAAACTGGCAAGCGCGCTGACAAGATAACTCTTTCGCGCCGCCCGGATATCCTTAACGGCAAAATAACGCTGCAGAGCCACTTGGTTCGAGCCGTGCGTACAAATGATCCAGAAACACATGCCGATCGCAATTGAAAACACGGTGGAACGATTTCCAATGTCCCAACTAAACCACTCGACCTGTTCATGCTTGTATTCTTGCGAGTACTGAAACCAATCCGACAGCCCCGAATCGGTCATCGAGGCCACGACCCCCATTGCCACAAAGGCACCGGCGATCAGGATGAAGAACTGAATCACATCGGTCCAGACGACCGCCCGAATTCCGCCGAGCGTGGTATACAATACCGAAAACATGCCGACAGCGGCGATAATCACATGTAGGTCCAGATCGCTGGTCGCAATCTGCGTGTCGACCACAGCTGCCGATTCGCCGAAGTATTGATCGAGTTGCAAGTTGGCAATCTCGCCCATGGCTCGCGAGGCGGTCAGCACTACGACCGCCATCCACCCGAAGATTAACAGCATACAAATCACAGCCGCCGTCGCCCGTACGGCATAATTGAACCGCACCTCCAGGTATTCATAGGCGCTGGTCAGCCGCAATTTCATAAAGAAGGGGATCCACAGAAACCACACCACCACCAGTACGACCGGAATCGAAAGTTGTCGTGTGAGGAAACCGATTCCCGTGCGAAACATTTCGCCCGGCATGCCCAGGTAGGTGATGGTTGAAAGCAACGAGGCCAAAATACTCACGCCGACCGCCCACGCCGGCAGATTGCGGCCGCCGACGAAAAAGTCATCCGTCGATTTTTGCCGCATAGCAATCACAAACCCCATGCACAACATGCCCGCCAAGTACAAGCCGATCACTACTAAATCTAAAGTGGTCAATCCCCCATTGGGCAGGCTTGTCTCGGCAGCAAATATGGGCATAGTGCGTGGCTCGTTGTGTTGAATTCAAATGGATGCGCGTGTTTGGTTGGGTGCGTTGAATAATTGTGGGCTGGCTGTTTGGTTGGCGGCCCTCACCCCCGGCCCCTCTCCCGGAGGGAGAGGCGGGACAATATCGGCGAGTTTTATTGTAACCGTGTGCGGGTCGACCCGCACCCGACTTGTGCGTTTTGTGGCGGTGACACTTGATCCGATGGCATGCTTGCGACGACAATCTCCGAAGACGAACACCGGCGCCACATCATTAGGAAAGACCATCGGTTATGAAAAACTCCTCCTGGATATTGTGGATTTTCACCGCACTCACGTTACTTGGATATTTCCCGGCCGTGCACGCGGCGGACGGTCCTCCCAATGTGGTGGTGATCATCACCGACGACCAGGGCTGGGGTGATTTGAGTTTGCACGGCAACACAAATATCAGCACACCGAATATCGATGCGTTGGCCGAAGCAGGCGCTCAGTTTGATCGCTTCTACGTCTCGCCCGTCTGCGCTCCGACACGGGCCAGCCTGCTCACGGGACGCTATCACCCCAGCACCGGTGTGGTGGGTGTCTCGCGTGGACAAGAGCGGATGAATCTCGACGAGGTGACCTTCGCCGACCTCTTCAAAGCCGCCGGCTATGCGACGGGGGGATTCGGCAAATGGCATAACGGTTCGCAATATCCTTATCACCCCAACGGTCGCGGCTTCGATGAATTCTACGGCTTCACGTGCGGGCACTGGGCTAACTATTTCGACACGCTCGTCGACCACAATGGCCAAGAAGTCCGCGGCGAAGGCTATTTGACGGATGAGTTCACCGAGCGGGCAATGAAATTCATCGATGCCAATAAAGATCACCCGTTTCTGTGTTACGTCGCCTACAACACACCACACACGCCGTTTCAGGTGCCGGATGAATTCTTTGATCGCGTCAATGCCCGCGGCTTAACGATGTTCAATCGCGATAAATCGCGCGAACGCGATATCGATACGATCTCTGCCTTAGCAATGTGTGAAAACATCGACTGGAACGTGGGCCGGATTCTTAACAAATTGGAAGAAGACAAAATCGCTGAGAATACAATCGTGATTTACATGTCGGACAACGGACCGAATACCTGGCGCTGGAACGGCGGGATGAAGGGTAAAAAAGGGGCTGTGGACGAAGGGGGCATTCGTTCGCCATTTTTTGTACGTTGGCCGGGACACATTGCTCCTGGAACCAAGAGTGACCGCATCGCCGCGCATATCGACGTTCTGCCGACGTTGGTCGACCTGACGGGGATTGATGTCACCAAATCGGATAAGGCACCCAAACCACTCGACGGCGTGAGCCTTAAGCCGTTGCTGATGGGAGACAGTCAGGATTGGCCGGACCGCATGCTCTTCTCCAACTTCCGCGGACGCTCCAGCGTGAGAACACAGCAATACCGGGCCGATGCCAAGACGCTGTTCGACATGCAGGACGATCCGGAGCAGAGAAATAATCTAGCCAAAGACAAAAAACAGTTGCACCGGGAATTAGCGGCCGCACTGAAAAAATGGAACGCCCAATGGTCCGACAACTCCCCTCGCAGTGCGGACCAGCGGCCTTATCCGGTCGGTGCCCGCCCAACACCACCCACGATGCTGCCGGTACAAGATGGTCAGTTCCACGGCAAGAGATTGCAGTACAGTGCTCCGCCGCCCAATGCCTCGTGGATGGATGGATGGACAAACCGGGCAGATTATCCCTATTGGGAAATCGACGTCATCCACCCCGGTCGGTACGAAGCGATCCTGAAATACACCTGCGCTGAGGACGCTGTCGGGACCGAATTGGAATTGTCATTTCGCGATAGTCACGTCAAAGGAAAAATCAGCGAGGCGTATGATCCTCCGCTGATTGACAGTCCCGACCGCGCAGAGCGTAAAGAATCGTACGAAAAGCCGTTTAAGAGAATGACACTCGGAGAAATTGACCTGGAAAAAGGTCGCGGAAGACTGAAACTCAAGGCATTGAACCAGCCAGGCGAGGAAATCCTGGACCTGCGGGCGATTGAATTGCGACAGATCGACAAATGACAGAGTCAACTAGACAATAGAACCGCCTGTTTAGGCGGGTCGACCCTGGCCTTCGAAGAAATTGGATTTGTCATTCCTAGGCCGGTCGCGCACAATAAGCGGTGGTGGAATTGGGAGCAGGCGTCCTCGCTAGGCGCACCGTGAGGAAAACATGCCAAACGTGCCGCAACAAAATCGCGAACATCCTGTTCAGCAACGGCTGCGCAAAAAAAAGCCGCGCGTCCAGCCTCTGATTGTTCCCGAGGTTCCCGACGCTCCGCAGGAGTTAACGGTTTACGGGCAGGTCTCTGAATTCATCGGCGGATATGTGCGTGAATTCCGCAAGGGCCAAGCGGGTTGGGGCGCGTCGTTTTTGTTTCATGGCGCATTGTTGCTGTGTCTTTACGGCGTGATTATTGGCCTCAAACCGCGCCCTGAGTCGCTAAGTATCGATACGGTGATCGCCGAAGACGCCGGGGATGAGGAGTTTGACACTCTGCTGGATGAGTCGCTGAATCCGGCCGAATTGGAAATGCCCGATGCATCGTCGATGATGCTGGAACAAGAGATCGTGGTTCAAGACAGCGATCTGTTGCTCCCCTCCGGCGATGCCAAAGAGGCCTCTCCCAATTTGATGGCCGGGGAGACCTCCGGGGGCAAAGTGGGCTTTTTCGGAACATCTGCGGTGGGGGATTCCTTTGTTTTCATTGTCGACAGTTCCGGCAGCATGACCGGTGCTCGATTTGAACGAGCCAAACGCGAATTGCGAAGGTCGATCAAACGGCTCAAATCCAATCAAAAATTCCACGTGGTCTTTTTTAATAGCGAGACCATCCCGATGTATGAACCGAACGCACGCGCCGAATTGGTGACCGCCACACGTGCCAATTTGAAGAAAACCGAACGTTGGATTGACCGTCAGCTTCCCTCTTCAACCACCGATCCTGAAGGGGCCATTCGCTTGGCATTGTCATTTAGACCCCAGGTCATTTTTCTGCTCTCCGATGGGGAATTTGACGAACCGCGACGCGCGCGTCAGGCGGCAATTGACGACAACCGCAGCAGCGGCACCACCATTCACACGATCGCCTTCATGTCGCGTGATGGCGAAGAGACGCTCAAACGTATTGCCGACGACCATGGCGGAACGTTCCGCTTCGTCGATTAACGTCTAATCAACCTGCCAGAGAGCCGCCAGCCACTACGACAGTCCATTCTTATCCCTCCCCCTCTGCTCACTAGCCACCTGCGAAAAACCTCGACTGACTATGAACGATGACCAGACTGCGGCAGACTTAATATTAAAATTGATGGGGCGGGAGATCGTCATCGATGTCTCGAGTTCCTATGTGTATGCGGGCACGTTGGTCGAGCAAGATCATCGCTATCTGGTCTTAGAATCGGCCGATGTGCACGACCTGCGGGATACGGCCACCACGCGCGAGCTTTATGTCGTGGACACGCGGCGGCACGGCATCCGCGCCAACCGCCAGCGGGTACTCGTACGACGTGCGGAAATCGTCAGCCTTTCCGCCTTGGAAGATGTGCTGATTTGATTCCAGCGGCAAACACTGATCACTCGCTGGTTAATTCATTTCGCCGATGATTTTGGTTCGACCGTGTCGATCACTTCCACGTGATCGCCGGGAGACAGGCGTTCGTTCCCTTTGACAACCACCTGCTGATCGGCCCGCAACTGCCCCTTGACTTCGATCCACTCCCCGTCGGAAACGCCCATGGCTACGGCCACTGGTTTGACAACCAATTGACCAGACTTTTTTGTGTCCTTCTCGAGGACATATACCACCGGGCGTTCGTCTTTGGCCAGGACCAGGGAGTCCTTGGGAACCATCAGCACCGCTTGCGTGTGAGTCGTGGGAAGCAGGACATGGGCCATCATGCCCGCTTTCAAGATCGGTCCGCCATTGACGATTGGGTTTTTGAGCCGCACCTTGACCGGAATCGCCCGCGACAATTCATCAGCACTGGGGATAATCAGCGCAACATGTCCGGTCAACGTCTGTCCCGGTAAGGCGGCAAACTGCACAGGTACTTCGGACCCGACTCGCAGATGTGCAGCCTGTTCGCTCAACACGCCGGCGCGGACGTCGACCTCGTTCAGTTGGACCACTTCCACCACAGGGTCCCCCTCACCTATCCATTCACCGACTTCCGTATGTTCGGCGGTGATGTAACCGTCGAACGGTGCCACGACGGTGTGGCGGAGAATCTGTTCTTTGATCAAATTCACTTGTTCCGACTGCATGAGCACTTGGGCGCGGGCTTGGGCGATCTTCTCCTTCCGCGGGCCTTGCACAACCAGTGCATGTGCCGCCTTGGCTTCGAGATACATTTGCTCCGCTTGTTCCGTTTCGGACTGCGCCTCCCGCAATTGTTCGTCTGTCACGGTGCGATTCTGCTTAAAGAGCGAAAGTGCCCGCTCAGAATTGGAGACGCGATAATCGAACGCCGCCTTGGTTCCTCGCAACCGTGCTTCGGCTTGAATGATTTCTTCGGGGAGTGATCCGTTCTCCAACTCCGCCAGTTCTTCTTTCCGCAGTTGCAATTCCGCCTCCGCAACAGCGAGTCGGATTTCCAGCATCGACGTGCGGACCTTGGCGAGTGGTTGTTTAGCTTTAACAGCGTCCCCCTCGTTGACAAGAAACTCCAACACGCGACCATCCACAGCACTGCCCACCACACTGGTGCGGAGCGGTTCAACCGTGCCAACAAAGGATCGCCGCATCGTAATTTCTCGCGAAATGACTGGGGCCACTGTGACACGGCTGGCAGGATCTTCCGGCTCTGCCGCCGAAAGTTGCCCGTGCAACTGCCAAAGAGCCATCAAAACCAGTCCTCCGAGCACAGGATTCACTAACCGCAACATTCTTCTCTCCTAGGTATTCAGCGCAAGCGTAGTCGTTTTGATTGATTGTACAGTATGACTGAGGGCAATGGCATCGCCATGCGGAATTGCCTGGATTTCAAGCAGAGGTTCCCCGTCCTTGCAGCCCGGGCCATTTTGCCAACCGCAGGCCTGGCATGCTAAGGGAGACACGCCAATGCCACAACTGCCTTGCCTAAAACATGTTACTCACTTCACCGGGGATCAGAATCCGTTGACAGTTGGTCTCCGGCTGCTAAGATTTCGTTGCATTTTTCCAACAGTACAACTCCCCAAGAAACCGACGAGCAGTTATCATGGGGCTTCGGCTGCCTGGGTGCTGAGAGGTCGGTCTTCTCTTCACAAAGCCATTCATCCAAAGATTTACGAGCGTCAAACCATCCTGGCCACCGTTTGGCGGCACCCTATTGCGAGGCTGCGAATCTATGGCCCATCGATACTTCAAACGGTTTCGCATGGAGATCGATTTATCGCGGCTACAAGAAGGGGTCCCGGAATTGCCGGAAGGGTTTTTCTGGTCCGAATGGGACCCCGCTTTAGTCACCCGGCATGCGCAGGCAAAGTATGCCAGTTTTTCCCGGGAGATTGATGCTCACGTTTTCCCTTGTCTGGGAAATATCGCCGGTTGCCAACGGTTGATGCGCGAGATTGCCCGCCGCGATTCATTTTTACCCACAGCCACCTGGTTAATTTCGACGCAAGGCAACAACAGTCACGACACACAAGATTGCGGCACGATCCAAGGTTTGGCACAGCAAGGACGGATGGGATCGATTCAAAATGTCGGCGTCGCACCGCAACATCGTGGATTGGGACTGGGCCGCGCCTTGGTGCTCAAGGCACTGCGCGGTTTTTATGAAGCCCGGATGCGTCGCGTCTTTTTAGAGGTGACCGCCGACAACGAACCAGCCGTCGAATTGTACCGCTCGATCGGATTCAAGCTGACTCGCACGCTGTATAAAGCAGTCGACGTTGAAACGTCGTCGGTTTCCTAGTGCTGCCTCCCTATCATTTCCATGCGGCAATCGAATGATTCCGTACAAAACTCTGCGGGATTCGTGCTCGTCAAACAACAATCAACCTGACATTTAGAGTGTAAACGCTGCTCTGGAGTGCGTTATGTGGCATCGTGTCTTCGCACGGTGCAATCGCACCAAGCATTGGCGTCGAAACACGGCCGTTGACATTTCAAAGGATTTTGCCCAACACATGCAGGCACAAGATATACGGACAACCCAATTGCCCAACGGGCTGACGCTCGTCATGGAGCGGATGCCCGACGTGCGGTCGGCCGCGTTTTCCATGTTGATTCCCGCCGGCAATATTTACGATCCCCCCGGTCAAGAAGGTTGCGCCGCTGTACTGAGCGACCTCATCACGCGCGGCGCGGGAGATCGCAATAGCCAGCAATTGGCGTTCGATTTAGACAATCTCGGCCTGCAACGCAGCGAATCGGCCTCCGGAAGTCACCTGGGCCTCAGTGGTGCGACCATCGCCGACCGCCTGCCGGATGTGCTGCGGATTTATGCCGACATCGTTCTCCGCCCACAACTTCCCGCGGATCAATTCGATGCCGCCCGCGCCGGTATCGCACAGTCGCTGCACTCGATCGAAGACGAACCACGGCAAAAAGCGATGCAGGAATTGCGCCGTCGCAGTTATCCCTCACCCTGGGGACTGCCCAGCGATGGAAACCTGGAAGGGCTGTCCCAGCTCACCGCTGACACCGTTCGTACCCATTATGAAAACTGTTTCCGCCCTTCGGAAACAATTCTGGGCATCGCCGGCAATTTTGATGTCCAAGCCATTCAGAAGATCGTTGAGGAATGCTTCGGCGAATGGCCAGACAAACCGGCCCCGACTGTTGAAGTGAGTGACTGGGCGCCGAACGTCAGCCATATCGCGCATGAATCGACGCAAACACACATCGGCGTGGCCTACGAAAGTGTGCCCTACCGTGACGAGGGCTACTACAACGCGTGGGCAGCGGTCAATATTCTCGGCGGCGGCATGAGTTCGCGTCTGTTCACCGAAGTCCGTGAAAAGCGCGGGCTCTGTTATTCCGTCTATGCCAGCCTGAGTGCGCTGCGTGATCAAGGCCGGGTGTTTTGTTATGCCGGATCGACCAATGAGCGTGCGCAAGAAACGCTTGACGTTATGTTGGCCGAATTGCAGCGGTTGCCCGAGGGAATCAAAGAAGGGGAACTTGAGCGCTGTAAGGCCGGCGCCAAGAGTTCGCTGATCATGCAACAGGAATCCTCCTCGTCTCGCGCTTCGGCCGTGGCGCGGGATTGGTATCACCTGGGACGCGTCACGACGCTGGATGAGGTGCATCAAAAAGTTGACGCCCTGACCGTGCCTAGTATTCTGAAGTACGTCGACGAACACCCGGCGGACAATTTCACCGTTTTGACTCTCGGCCCTGAATCGCTGGAGGTGAATCTTGGAGTTTCATAAGGCTACTTTGGACAATGGATTGCAAATCGTCGCAGAACAAAGCCCCGCCGCGCACAGCGTCGCGGTCGGCTTCTTCGTGCGGACCGGATCGCGCGATGAGACCCAAGAGGTCTCCGGCGTCAGCCATTTTCTGGAGCACATGGTTTTCAAAGGGACTGACCGGTTCGCAGCCGATGATGTGAACCGCATCTTCGACGAGATCGGCGCCAAGTACAACGCCTCGACCAGCGAGGAAGTGACGTTGTTCTACGGAGCGGTCTTGCCCGAATACCTGCCGAGGATCTTTGACCTCTTGGCCGAGATCCTGCGCCCCAGCTTGCGGACCGACGACTTTGAAATGGAGAAAAAAGTCATCCTAGAGGAAATCGGCCGCTACGAAGATGAGCCGACTTTCACCGCCTATGAAACGCTCATGCAAACCCACTTTGCCGGGCACCCGCTGGGGCAATGCATTTTAGGAACCGTCGACAGCATCAACGCATTGACGGCCGATCAGATGCGGGGGTATTTCAACCAGCGGTATTTGGCCGGTAATATCACGTTGGCGGTCGCGGGAAATTTTGACTGGGACGAAGTTCTAGCGCTCGCAGAGAAGCATTGCATAAATTGGCCCGCCGGCGATCCCGGTCGCACGGTGACCGAAGCGCAACCGCCCGGTGGCGTCGAAGTGATCACCAACCCCAGCAGCCATCACCAACACATCATGCAAATGACCCCCGCCCCCCCCTCGGCGCATCCCGACCGCTATGCGGCGGAATTGTTGGGCGTGATCGTGGGCGATGACAGTGGCAGCCGCATGTATTGGGACCTCGTCGACCCCGGCTACGCCGAAATAGCCGAGATGAGTTACAACGACTACGACGGCAGCGGCGTGTACCTGATGTATTGCGGGTGCGCTCCGGATCAAACCGCTGAGAACATGCGGCGGATCGAAACGATCTTTAACGAGGTGAACGTCAAGGGGGTCACGGAAGAAGAACTGATGCAGGCCAAGAACAAGGTCAGTTCCCGCATCGTCCTTCGCAGCGAACGCCCCATGGGCCGCCTCGGCGCACTGGGCAGCAACTGGTTGTACCGCGGGGAATACCGTAGCGTCGAAGACGACCTGGACGTCATTGATGGCATCACCACCGACGATATTCGCCGTTTGCTGGATGAATATCCGCTGGGCCAAACGACCACCACGGCGGTGGGACCATTGGAATCGTTGAATGGTGAGGCTTCGTAGCGCGGCAAAAACAGAGCAGCCATTTGCGGTTGAGTATTTCACGGACCGCTGGCAATTCATGAATAGCCCCTGTTAATTGCAGCGGTTGCCTGCGGTTCATTGATTGAAACATTCCCAATTTAAGAAGACCTCACGCAAAGCCGCCAAGCCGCAAAGGAAAGCGTTGGATTCCTCAGTGAACTCTTCGCGGCTTTGCGTGAGACTTTTTCGTCTTTTACTTGGCTGCCCACGCTAACATGCTCACGAATCCACCTACCATCGACCGCATCAGTCCCACGCGACGTCCCGATGAAAAAGCGATCGGATACCAGCAGTGGTCGGATCTGTTGTTTGTGCATTGGCGCGTCCCGGCGGAGATGATTGCTCCGTTGTTGCCACCGCGACTGACCCTCGATACGTGGGAAGACGACGCCTGGGTGGGGTTAGTGCCGTTTTATATGTCTAGCGTGCGACCTTGGTGGGCGCCGGCGGTGCCGGGGATATCGAATTTCTGCGAGACCAACCTCCGCACCTACGTGCATCTCGAGGGACAAGACCCTGGAGTGTGGTTTTTTAGCCTCGAAGCAGCGCGGTCGTTGGCGGTCCGTATCGCGCGGCGGTTTTGGAATCTGCCCTACTTCAAAGCCACGATGTCGTTGAACCGCGATGGCAATCAGATCCGTTATCGCAGTCAAAGATTGTGGCCCGAACCGGCACAGGCAGAGACCGACATTGAGGCGAGGATTGGCGATGGGATTACAACTCCGCTGGATGAAGAGGGCCGCGTCGCGGAGGGAACCTTGGAGTTTTTTCTCGCCGAACGCTATTTGCTGTATTCGATTGATCGCGCGGGTCAGTTGTATCGCGGACAGGTGCACCACAGCCCGTATCCGTTGCGGCAAGCGGAAGTATTGCGACTGGAGGAGAGTTTGTTTGCGGCGGCGGGGATGACACCGACTGAGGATTATTGTCACGCGTTGTTTAGCGATGGTGTGGCGGTCGACATCTTTCCACTACGGCCCTGCTAAAAATCCAATCAGCCCGCATGCCGTAACATGCGGGCTGATTCTGAAATGAGTGTTTCGGAAGTTTCCGAGCAAGCTTATGCGGGTGTGACATCCTCTGCCCGCGGGCCCTTGGGGCCTTGCCCTTCGGTGAACTCCACCTGTTGACCTTCGTAGAGTTCCTCGAACGAGGTATTCTGCAACGCTGACGCGTGGAAGAACAAATCCTTTCCGTTTCCGAGATCGATGAACCCAAACCCTTTGTCCGTTAGTTTTTTAATTGAGCCTTGCGGCATGACCGCCTATCCTCACGCAAAAGAAAAATGAAAGTGGACCTTAACCAAATTTCGAGACTACCATCGGATTTTTTGAATATCCACAACTTTTTTTCAAAAAATTCATAAACTTCAAAATTTGTGATTTCGGCGATTTTGCCGCCATTTTGATGCTCTAGAGACTTACACCGCACACCGACCAGGAATCCACTCCCCGCGATGACCACTTTTCAACTGCCACAACTGTTTGCCGCACCAAAGCCAATCATCGGCATGCTACACATCCCCCCCCTGCCCGGCGCACCGCAATTCGGTGGTGATGTCGCGGCGATTCGCGACCATGTGCTGCGCGATGCCGACGCACTCTCCGCAGGGGGCGTCCATGGGTTGATGTTGGAGAATTTTGGCGATACGCCTTTTTATCCCGACTCGGCTCCGCCCCATACAATCGCCCACATGACCTCCCTGGCCATGGAAGTACGGCGAGAGTCGAATCTGCCATTGGGCATCAATGTGTTGCGCAACGATGGCAGGAGCGCGTTGGCGATCGCCCATGCGGTCGGCGCGCAGTTTATTCGCGTGAATGTCCTGTGCGGTGCGCGGGTCACCGACCAGGGGATCATTCAGGGCATCGCTCATGATTTATTACGCGACCGCGCGGCGCTCGGTGCTCAGCACATTCGCATCTTCGCTGACGTGAACGTCAAACACTCGGCAGCCTTGGCGCCGCGCTCGTTGTCCGACGAGGTGGCCGACACGCTCCTCCGCGGCGGCGGCGATGCGTTGATTGTCTCGGGAACCGCTACGGGAACCGCGACTGATTTGGCGGAGATCCAACAAGCCCGTGCCGCCGCCCACGGTGCACCGGTGCTGGTGGGCAGTGGCGTGTCGGCGGAGTCCATCGGAAGCATGGCGCAGCACGCCGATGGTTTCATCGTCGGAACCGCTGTCAAACGAGACGGGATTGTCTCGAACCCCATCGACTCCGCGCGCGTTGCTGCACTGCTCGACGGGTTGTCGTAATCCCTGTCCGGATGGCGATTATTTCACCGCGACCGAAATCGATTCCGGATCGGGAAGGTCCCATTCCCAGCGCGGTTCGTCCGCGCTGACCGCGGGGGTTTCGTTGATCACGCTCATCGACTTCCATTGGCCGGTTAAAAACCGCAACAAAAACCCGAACGAGAGAAACACGATATAGATCATCACGCAGGCCCAAGCCGCGTAGAGGCCCAGGTGATAAACGCGCAGTACAAGAAACGCGGGGATGACCATCAGCGAGAGGCTCGAGAAAAACGTAAACAACAGGCAAAACCGCGTATCGCCCGCGCCGCGAATGGCTGAAGCGAACACGATGTTCATCCCATCGAACAAGGTATAAGCCGCGACAAATTGCAGCAGCACGACGATGGTCGGCTGAATGGCGGCGAACTCCGCCGGATTGCTCCGGGCGGCATAAGGTGCCAATACAATCCCCGGTGCAAAGATCAAGATCACAGCCCAGACGGACATATAGACCGTGGTAAACCCAAAAGCGATCCATGTCGTCCGCACAGCCATTTGCGGACGTCCTTCACCGATCCGTTTTCCAACCAACGTCATCACCGCCGTTCCGAAACCGAGCATCGGCAAAAATAACAGCGAGTTGACATTGAACGCTAAATTCGTGGCCGCCAATTGTTCCTTGCCGATCGCCCCGACCAATAAGATGAATGCCGAAAAGCAGGCGACATCGACGAAGAAATGCACTCCACTGGGAAGTCCGTAGCGCAACAATCGCACAAACATTTCTCGATCGAAATGATAGTTCTTAAGCAATTGATACGGCCGTGCATCCTCGCTGCGGAGCAACAAGACGATAAAGGCAGCGACGCCCAGGCAACTGGCAATCACAGTCGCCCACCCGGCACCGGCAATCCCCATCGCAGGCACACCCCAACCGCCGAACACCAGCCAATAATTCAAGGCGGCGTTTATCACGGTCGCTGCTAGGTTGACCCACATGATGGTCATGGTCCGGCCGCGCCCACTGTAAAAACAGGACAACACCGCCGAGAGCAAAAACGGGGCGGTTCCGACGCAGAGGATGCGGAAATAGGTGCATTCTAAATCTTGTACGGCCTTTTCGTGGCCGACCAGACGGAAGATGCCTTCGGTACAGGGCAGAAAGAACAGCATGATGGCTGCGGCGAAAATACAGAAGTAGATTCCCTGCCACATCGCACCCGCCACGCGGTCCGGTCGTCCGGCTCCTTCGTATTGGGCGACAAACGTGTTGACATACCCGGCGGTGCCGATGGCAATGCTCATCAACGACCAATGCAACAACCCAGACGGCATGGCTGCAGCCAATGCGTCTGTGGAATACCACATCAGGAACATGCGATCCAAGACCTGCATCAGCGACAACGTTCCGGAGCTAATCACTAGCGGAACGGCGATGCGCAGCAACTCGGAGGATGATCCGGGCTTGGGTGGAGTTGTCAGAAATCCTTTCATCGCGCCTTCCGGCGGGGGAGCCGGTCTGATTCTTTTGAGGGAGTGCCGTGTCGGGGTATACGGATTATAGGGAACGTGTGCGTTCTACAAGTCAGAAAAGGACAACGCCTAGCGGGCCGGGGTTCGCCGAAAATCGACTCTCGACGTTCCTGGCCCCCAAATAACCTCTGGATGGCACACGTTCACTGCCCCTACTTTAGGTGCCGTTGTGTGAATCAACTCACAAATTATAGGCTCCCGGATAAATTCTCAGAAAAAATGCTGTTTATGGTCCTCTTGCGCCGGTCGCGTCGCAGATTCCTCCCCCCGGTAGAATCGATCAAGGCCGTAACATCACACGAAACGCTACACTTTCGCGGGCAGCTGCAAACGCCGCTGCGGCATGGTCCAAGGGATACGAATCCCCAATCAATCCCGAAAACGGATAGTCAGCCTCCGTTTGGTCGAGAAATTCCAAGGCTGTGGCTAGGTCGCGGGGAGCGTAGTTATGCAGGCCGCGGATTTCGATCATTTTCCGTACAACCTGCTCGGGAACCACCTCCACAGGCGGGGTGGGAAAGACCGCTCCCACCCACACGGCGCAGCCTCCCACACGCAGAGCCTCCATTCCCTGCCGCATCGCCGCGGGGGCACCACTGACGTCGATGGCCACATCGACTCCCCGTCCCGCAGTAGCCGCCTCAACGGCATCGTCCAAGCTGCTGTCGGCCTCCCCTGCGGCAACGACTTGCGTAGCGCCAAATTCCGTCGCGCGGCTTAATCGCTGCGGATTGACATCGACCACAATCACCTCACGGTAGCCTTGCCAACGCGCCATGGCGGCGGCGGTCAGTCCCAGCATGCCGGCTCCGTGGATCAATAGTGTGCCCTCGGAATGTTGTCCCGCCACCCGTAAGGCAGCTGCCACGGTGGCCGTTGCGCAATTGGCCGGACAGGCAACAGTGTCGGGCAGCGATTCAGGAACGCGAAACACCGGGGTCCCCGCTGCCAGATGACAATATTCAGCCATGCCGCCGCTGAGTGGATGCGCGTCCGTGATTTGTTGATGACCGTATTTGAACAACGTCGCGCACTTTTGTGGCAATTCGTGGCGGCAAAAAAAACAATCCCCACAACTCGCCGCGATGCCCCACGTCACCCGCGCGCCGATTTCGAGCGGCATCCCGAAATGGTCCAGGACCGGAGCCCCGGCGGGTAACTCCGCCACGATGCCCAGGATCTCGTGCCCCAGAATCGTAGGACAGGGGGTGCCGCGGTCGCCGTGGTAGGTATGCAAATCGCTGCCGCACAATGTGCTGCAGGAGACCTTCACAAGGACCTCGCCCGCCTGCAATTTAGGCAATGCGAATTCAATCGTTTCTAGATCACGTCCAGGGCCGTGAAACGTGACGGCGCGAGCAGTAGGTTTCATGGATTTCGTCTCGGTGGTGAGTCAGGAATGCGCGATGCGTTTATCAATTGAAATTGTCCCAGCATTTGCACCGGCGACTGATGGACTGGACCGTTCTTGCCTGAATGCGTTGATCTCTTGTACCATTCGTTGCCGGTCGTTAGCGTCGGTTTAGTCAAGCATAGCCAACAACTCTGGCATTGTAACAACTGAGTTGAACGTCCGATCGCTTTTCCTACAAGTACTTTCAAAACCCTCTGACGCGTCACGTAATCTCTTGTATTATAGATTCCTGAACAGGCGCAACCGGGTTTTGAAACTGGTTCTACGAAGCCGATCTCCCCACAAAGGATACACGGATGGCAAGCAAATCGTATCTGACCGCCCCGACGGAAACTGATAAGATGCCCGGCGGGATCCCGTATATCGTGGGGAACGAGGCGGCGGAACGGTTCAGTTTTTACGGCATGAAGGCGATTTTGTTCGTGTTCATGACCAAGTATCTGGTGAATCATGCCGGCGTTTCGGACGTGATGAGCGATGCCGAGGCGACGACGTACATCCACACCTTCGTCGCAGCGACCTATTTCTGCTCGATTATCGGCGGTTTTTTCTCGGATGCCTTTTTCGGGAAATATCAAATTATCATGGCGCTGTCAGTTGTCTACTGCCTGGGACATCTGGTGTTGGCGATTGATGACACACGGATCGGTTTGCTGTGTGGACTGCTGTTGATCGTGCTCGGTGCCGGCGGCATCAAGCCGTGTGTTTCGGCTCATGTGGGCGATCAATTTGGTAGCAAAAACCAGTATCTCTTGCCGCGGGTGTTTGCGTGGTTTTATTTCTCCATCAATTTTGGCGCATTTTTGTCGACATTGCTCACCCCATATTTTCTCAAGGATCCCCGCTTTGGACCGCATGTGGCATTCGGAGTCCCGGGCGTCCTCATGTTTTTGGCGACGGTCGTGTTTTGGATGGGGCGCTCGAAGTTTATTCATGTCCCGGCGCGCGGATTAGCCACCTTCACCAAATCGTTTCAAGGGGAATCGGGGCGCTCGTTGGCCCACCTGTGTCTCATATTTTTGTTTCTGATCACATTTTGGAGCCTGTTTGATCAAACAGCTTCGCGGTGGGTCGAACAAGCGGGCAAGATGGACAAACGTTTTGACCTATCGTGGCTACCGTTTGCCAGCGAGTCATCATCCATCGAACCGACCGAGTCGCAAATCCAAGCGGCCAATCCGGCATTGATCCTCATTTTGATTCCCCTGTTCTCCTACGGTCTGTATCCGCTGTTGAATCGTCTGTTTGGACTGACGGCACTGCGGAAAATCGGCATCGGCTTTTTTGTGACAGCAGCCGCGTTTGCCGTTTCGGCCTTCATTGAAACCGCGGTACAACAATCCTCGTCACAAGTGGCAATTCTCGCCACGGCCGCTGATGGAACCACCCAGCGCAAGCAATCGGACTTCCTAGCGCCGCGGACGGGAGAGGACTTGTCGACTGTGCGTGACCTGGGTGCATTGTTCGCCAATGAATTCGCGCCCGGCAGCGGCGCAAGCTATGCGATCGAACGCAATTCAAATCCGGCGCTGTTTGACCAGTTTTCTATTGATCCTCAAAAGGGCGTTGTCACCGCCGAATTTCGTAGCGACACCGTCGACCGGCTGCCACACATCGGCTGGCAATTGTTGGCGTACGTCATTTTAACCTCTGCTGAAATCATGGTTTCGATCACCGCATTGGAGTTCGCCTATACGCAGGCGCCCAACGAAGCGAAATCGATTGTGATGTCGCTGTACTTGCTCACCGTATTTTTCGGCAACCTATTCACCGCCGGTGTCAATTTGTTCATCCAAAACAGCGACGGCACCAGCAAACTGGCCGGGGCAGATTATTACTGGTTCTTCACCGGCGCAATGTTCATCACTGCCGTGCTGTTCGTCGGCGTGGCCAGCAAGTACCGCGTTCGCTCTTATATCCAAGGCCCACAGAACGTTGATATTACGGAGGCCTAGTCGCACGCCCGTTTTCTGTGCAATACGGCATTTCTGTTACACACAGCGCTGACGAAGAGTCGCCATTTGGCGGTTGTGAGCATTGCGCCGCCTGCGTGCACCACGGCCTCCTGGGGATCTTTCCCTATTTGATGTTTTTAGGCCACATTTCCGTCTCACCCTCCAAATCGTGAGCTACGTTTTTCAAAGGAACCATTGGTCGCAGTGTGCACTTTTGCGGAGTGCTGCTGCTGCCCGGGCCCTTTGAATTTCATTCTGTCGCACACGATTTTTTCCTTCTGATGGAGTAGGTGACGAAATGGCCGTCCCCAGCCAAGCAGCGCAGCAGCGCGGATTCGATTCTGGTACCACCAGCTTTGAAGATCTCAAGACCCTCATTCATGGAAAATTGGTCGATAAACTCGACCTGTCGCGTTTAGGCGACCTGGAAGGCGAAACGCTCCGCCGCGAAATCCGGCTCGTCGTCGAACACCTGTGCGACAGCGAAAACACACTGCTCAACCGTTCTGAACGCGAACGGCTGATTGAAGAAGTTCTCGACGAAACATTCGGTTTCGGTCCGTTGGAATTGTTGCTGAAAGACAATGAAGTCAGCGACATTATGATTAACGGTCCCAAGCACATTTTTGTGGAAAAAGCAGGTCGTTTGCAACGTTCGCCCGTCGTATTCCGCGACAACGAACACTTGATGCAGATTTTGGACCGCATCGTTTCTAAAGTCGGTCGTCGTGTGGACGAAACGTCCCCCATGGTCGATGCTCGCTTGCCGGACGGTTCACGTTTGAACGCTGTCATCCCGCCATTGGCCTTAGATGGTGCTTCACTTTCCATTCGTAAGTTCGGCTCGAACCCGCTGGCTCTGGAAGACTTGCTCAAATTCGATGCCTTTACGCCTGAGATGGTGATGTTGTTAGAAGGTGCTATCAAAGGCCGGCTGAATACGATCATCAGCGGTGGTACCGGTTCTGGTAAAACGACAATGCTGAATACGCTGTCGAGTTTTATTCAAAACGACCACCGTGTAATTACGATCGAAGACGCGGCCGAACTCCAATTGCAACAGGAACACGTGTTGCGATTGGAAACACGGCCGGCCAATATCGAAGGCAAAGGCCAAGTCAGCGCGACCGACTTGGTGAAAAACGCCCTGCGTATGCGTCCCGACCGAATCATCATCGGGGAATGTCGTGGACCCGAAACGCTGGACATGTTGCAAGCCATGAACACCGGTCACGAAGGCTCGTTGACCACGATTCACGCGAACTCACCTCGGGACGGATGTTCGCGTATTGAAACCATGATCATGATGGGCGGTATTGAAATGCCCATTAAGGCTCTCCGCAGCCAATTCGCCTCGGCCGTAGATTTGATTATTCAATCCAACCGGCTGCAAGGTGGCCCGCGGAAAGTGACGCATATTACCGAAGTGCTCAATCTGGAGCAGGACACGGTGATCATGCAGGATATCTTCTTGTTTGTTCAAGATGGCATTGACGATCAAGGACGCGCGTTCGGCCATTTTGAGGCCACCGGTGTGCGGCCTACGTTCATGGACCGATTGGAACAAGCAGGCGTCCGTCTGCCTGGTAATCTGTTCGCCGCTCGACGGTTAAATTAACGCATAGAATTCTGATGCGGGCCACAAAATCCCCTTAATTTATGAATGGTAAAGTATCATGAGTCCTGTACTTTTGATTTCCATCGCTGCCTTCATCGGCATGGCCGCCTTAGTCGGCGGTATCGTGTTCGTGATGAAGGATTTCGGATCGAGTACTGCTGAGGATCGACTTGACGTTTTAGCCGGACTCAAGACGCCGGAACTGGAATCGCATGGACTATTGAAAGAAGGCGTCGGCGAAGGGCTGTCGGGATTGGCGGGCATGATGCACCGCATCTCCAGTCGGTTCACCAACATGGGCGCCCTGTTTGAACAGGCCGATTCGCCGATCAAACCCGACACGTTCTTTATGCTGACCTTTGGCGTTGCCTTGTTCGGCATGGGCTTGTCTTTCCTGGCCAAAGCCCCGCTCCCACTGGTTCCCCTGGTTGGAGTCGTGACCGGGTCGCTTCCGTTGGGCTGGCTACTGTGGCGACGACGACGACGATTCAATAAATTCGCCAAGCAACTTCCCGATGCCCTCGAACTGGTCGCACGTGCCTTGCGTGCGGGACACAGTTTGGCATCCGGTCTACATGTGGTGGTCCAAGAACTCCCCGCTCCGATCGCGGTGGAATTCGGCATGGTGCACGAAGAGCAAAACTTGGGTGTTCCGATCGAGCAAGCTTTGAAAAGCATGCTCAAACGGATGCCTAACCTCGACTTGAAATTCTTCGTGACGGCCGTTGCCATTCAACGCCAAACGGGTGGTGACTTGGCGGAAATCCTTGACAAAATCGGACACATTATTCGCGAACGTTTCAAAATCCTCGGACAGGTGCAAGCCCTGACCGGTGAAGGCCGGATCAGTGGTGTCGTACTCATGGCCTTACCGATTGTGTTGTTCTTCGTCGTCTGGCACATGAACCCGCCGTACGTGATGTTGTTGTTCACGGACGAGTTGGGACGCAAGATGATCGCTGCCGCAGCCGTACTACAGGTGCTGGGTGCCATCACGATCAAGAAAATCATCAACATTAAGGTCTGACGTCTCGATTGGTAATTATCGCCTGACAGGCGTGCCCTCCAGCACGCTCAACGCGAACGCATACATTTCCGCCGGTTAGGAACAGAGCAATGGAACTTACCACAATACTCCCCTACGCTGTTTTTGGTTGCTTTGCGATCATCAGTTGGATCGTATTCAACGTGCTGACGTCCAAAGATTCGCGGGCCAGCGAACGCTTGGATGAATTAAAAACTCCCGCTCCCCGCTCATTAGATGGTGAGGGGCAAGGCGTGGGGAACATGCTCTCCAAGGCCGCACCGGCGCTGTCCAAGGCGATGAAGCCCAAGACGGAACTCGAAGAGAATCAACTCCGCGTTAAGCTGGCCAATGCGGGATTCAACTCGCCGAATGCCCCGAGTGTTTTTCTGGCTCTCAAATTCGCCGGACTGATCGCTGGATTTCTAAGCGGCGGCGGATTTGGCGTCATCAAATACGGATTAAATTACAACGGACTCGTGTCGTTGGTTGTCGGAGCTGGCATCGGCATGTTCTTACCGGAACTCATTCTCCGGTTCATCACGCACAGTCGGGTCCAAAAAATCTTTCTCTCACTGCCGGACGCTCTCGACTTGTTGGTCGTTTGTGTGGAAGCCGGACTGGGCCTTGATGCCGCCATGCGGCGCGTCTCAGAGGAATTGCAGGACACGGCTCCGGATCTGTGTGCAGAATTCGATTTGTGTAACTTACAACTGCAAATGGGCCGCCAACGCCGCGAAGTGCTCCACGACCTCGGTGTCCGCAGCGGTGTGGATGACCTGAAAGCATTGGCCGCCATTTTGATCCAAGCTGATAAATTCGGTTCCAGTGTCGCCCAAGCTTTGCGGGTCCAATCCGACAGCATGCGAGTGAAACGGTCGCAACTGGCTGAAGAACGTGCGGCCAAGACCGCTGTGCAGATGATCTTCCCGTTGGTGCTGTTCATCTTCCCCGGGATTTTCGTAGTCCTCGTCGGCCCTGCCGCGATCTCAATGATCAACAACTTGCTCACAAAGTAAACCGGTGCATTTTCCCGCGCCGTCACGGTTATCTCACAAAAGCCCTTTCGCGATTCGCGGGAGGGCTTTTTTCGTGTTTCTCTTTGCAAGAAACAAAACGCAAACTCCCCTCGCTGCTCCTTAGAAATATCCCGAGCGGAGCCTTAAATACGACGAACTCTTGCCCTGCATTCGGTCGATGATACTGCAGAGGCAATCGGTAGAATCGTTGTCGTCCCATAACCTTGCCTGAACCGCCTGTAGTGACATTGGCCCGCTGTCTCAAAATGAACCTGTCCGGATTTTTCAAGAACGAATTTCAAAACCGGATTTCGATGGTTTCGGAATCTTGCAAATCCGTGCCAGTGGGATGCGCCTGAGGGTTTTGAATCTACTTGTCAGAGAGTCGTGGCATCGTGATGCGTTCTGGGATCATTCTATTCGCTGCACTGTTGGTCATTGCCAATCTGTCGGTGGTCGCGCGCAGCCAAGAAGTCGATTATCCCAGAGCAACTCCCGTCGAACCCGCGCCGAACATCAAGACGCCCGGTCCGGATATGGGAAATTTTCCCAACGGTTCCTACACGCTCCCCCAAGGTTGGGCGTATCTCGAATTCTCGCCGTTCACGCTCAACGGTCCTGAAACAGGAACGCCAAGTAACTACTCGACTCCATTTCTTTTGCGCTACGGCGTGACCGACAACGTGGAGTTCCGAATCTTCAGCACCGGCATTCAATCCAACTACGGCAGCGGTGACAACACAACCGGCTTTACGCCAACGGCGTTTGATTTGAAAGTGCATTTGTGGGACGAAGACAAGACCGGCTGGGTTCCTTCAACAGCGCTGGAGGTCTGGCTGCAGACCGATTTGACATCGACGGCTGAGGTCTTTGACGATGGTTTCCAACCCGCGGTCAACCTGAACTTCGATAAGTCGTTGCCTTGGAACTGCAGTGTCGAAATAACCATCGGAGTGATCGGGGCTGAGGAATTCGATGGCAGTCAAACGTTTCAAGAGACAGTGCAATGGTCGTTCAGCCGCAACCTGACCGATGATTTCAACATCTTTCTCAACGGCTATCACAATGCAATTGCCGGACCGGGTAACGGCAGTGGCGAGATGATCGGCGCCGGCGCGACTTGGTATGTCTCAGACCGCGTTGCCCTGTGGGGCAGCTACAATGTCGGTCTGAACGACGACGCGCCCACGACATTGTCGCAGTTGGGACTCTCGATCGCCTATTAGGCATCACCCGACTTGTGTTGCCAAATGGTCGCCCATGCCCGAAAATGCAGACTCGCGTCCACTTCAGCGCGTTTTCGACGCGCGTGGCGGTCGCATGCCCCTTTCATAAACGTGAGTAGCGATTGATGTTATTTTTAGGCGAATCAGAACTCCCGGCAGACGCTCACACCTTGGCCGCCGGCTTAACCGAAGGCTTGACCCGCTGGGCGAAATTGCCGGATCCGGGGAAGCCCGTCGTGCAGGTCGACGGCGGAGATCATCCCGACTACCAACGCGTGCATATCGACCTTTCCGGCGCTAAGACAGATGTGGGACTTTCCACTCAACACCCCATCGGGATCGGCGAGACACAACCCGGATTCCGCGTCAGCCAATTCACGGTCGTCAGCCATCCACTGATCTTTCATGAAACCGAGATCTTCGCCGACTTCACGGCCAGCGCGGTGCGGTTCGACTTCGATCGCAACTCCTCCAACTGGCCGGTGGCTGTGCTAGCCGGAGCGGACGAAGGGAATGCCAACTGCCGGATTGGACTGTCCGACCTGGAGACATTGCTGCTGCGAAAAATGCAACCGCTGGTCGCCGGACACGGCATCACCATCGAGAGCAGCGACCTGCACCTGCAATCGACCGGCGGACGGTCGCTGGACGCAAAATTGCGGCTTGGTTTATCCAAGCAAGTCTTCCTCACAATTCACGGCGTCGTGTTGGTCACCGCCCGGTTGGAAATCGACGACGAACTCAACGCCATCGTCCGCTCGGTCGGTTGCGAGGGGGAAGGGGCAGTCGGCTCCACAATCGCCGGCTTTGCCGCACCCTACCTCAAACGGGTCGAAGGGACCGTTGTTCCCCTGTCGACGTTGCCCTTGGGCGAAGTTCAAATGCGCGACGTCCAAGTGCACTGCACCGACGGGCTGCATATCCACGGAACGTTTTCCGGCTAAGCCCGCCGCGATCATTATTCACCGAATTGATTCTGCCAACGAGAGAAATATCCCTATGTCGACCAAGAAACACAATGCAATCTCCCGTCGCGATTTTCTGGCAGCAGCGGCGATGTCGACCGTTGCCGGAACTTCCCTCGCCCAGGCCGACAATACAGCGTCTCCTCCCTTGTTAAAACCGATCCACGATTCGATCGTCTGCCCTTGGACGCCACAGTATCCACGTCACGATCATCAATTGATTTTTCCACTCGACGATGACCGGCTGCTGTTGGTGTGGTGCGAATACTATTCCAACAACCCGGCGGCTGCCACAAAAATTGGACAGGGGGGCATCGGCGACGAGGTTTCCTGCCAGATCTCCTCAATGGTCTCGCATGACCGCGGACGGACGTGGGGGGATCGTACGGTCATGCAAGCCAATCATTGGAAACACAACGTCAAGCATCCCAACTTGGTTCGCCTGTCGCCCGACGAGGTACTGTTTTCCTACGTCGGTTGGGATTCGCCCGCGCAGCGAAACGTCTTTATGCGGCGTTCCACCGACAATTGCCGCACTTGGGGCGAACAGGTCCAGATCTCCGAGCCCGGTTGGTATTGCAACAACGCCGACCGGGCGATCCGCCTCAGTAGCGGCCGTGTGTTGCTCCCCGCGCATGGTCCCTACGCCAAGAACTACATTGGCGGCACTCCTTACAAGGGGGGCGATTTGCATTCGTTTGTGTTTTATTCCGATGACGGTTTCAAAACCTGGAAACGCAGCAGCGACAGCATGACCGCCGTCGGCCGCGGCTGCCACGAACCGACGATCGTCGAACTCAAAGAGGGCCGCCTCCTCTGCCTGCTCCGCAATACGAACCAACGGCAGTATCAAAGTGTCTCTGAAGATGGCGGCGACCACTGGAGTCAGCCGGTACCCACAAAATTGAAATCGCCAGAATCCCCTGCCCTGGTCAAACGCATTCCCACCACCGGCGACCTGCTCGTACTGTGGAACAACGTCGCCTCAAAATCCAACTGGCCCCGCACCCCGCTCACGGCAGCGATATCCAAAGACGAAGGCAAAACCTGGAGCCATTACAAAGACATCGACAACCGCAAAGACCGAGACGCCGCCTACCCATCCGTCACCTTCGTCGGCGACGAGGCCCTCGTCGCCTATTATTCCCGCTCGACGAAATGGAAACGGGACTCGGAGGTGACGCTACGGATTTATGACATCGGGCAGTTTTATGCGTGATAGTGTTTCCCCTGGTTCCCAAACTCCGTTTGGGAACCCACTTTCTCGAAGCTCTGCTTCGAGAAAGTGGGTCAGGCTCCCGCCTGACGCCCCCACCAAACGGCGTGCCATTGAAATCATGGATTGGATCTCTAATCGATGCAATTACTTTCCGGCGCGATATCTGATTCGCTTCAAGCTATAGATTGACCAAAGCTATTCGACGAGGATTGGAACTATGGCAACTCGAAAAAAAGGGCGAAACCGCTTTCGTTTTGCTAGCCGCGAATTTTCGTGGTGGATCGACAACGATACCTTTCTTCGGATATCATCAGTCGACAAGCGCTTCATCGTCTCGTATCTGCTGTTCGATCCGGATTCCGTTGGCCCACTCTTGGTCGTTCATGGCCCCGAGTTTCCTGAAATCCAAGCCGATACAGAACGTCCTATTTGGCTCTCCCCCCCTGAATTTACTGCTAACACCATGGGGCGTAATATTGCTGACCTCCTCAACTGGTGTTTCACGACGAAAAACCATCAACACTTTCAGGGACCGCTGCCTCCATATGTATTTTGAGCAAGCAGGTCGTTCAGCCACCTGTTCCAGGTCTGACTAACCCCATGATTTTAGACAAAGACTTCAAGATCGACATCGGATTCAATCATGACGGTCCCTTTGTACGCGCAACGCACAAACCAACCGGTTTCGAGAAACTGGCGGAGTCCGTCGCTGCTGATTCCATTGGCGCCATGCGCGATGCACTTGTCGCTGAATTGCGTCGCATGATCTATGACCCGGACGACATCCGCGTTGATTACATGCGCACAAATGGTGGTGAAGCCATCCGTGTCGTGCATGTGCCATCAGGACTTGAACGCACCGCTATTCGAAGTGGTGGAAGCCAAGAAACGGATTTACTCGATGAAATTCTGGAAGAATTGTACGCGGGAAGGAAATAAGCAAGTAGGTCAGGCTCTCGCCTGACGCCCCTACCCAACGGCGTACCATTGGAAATGTATACTTCGTTTTCGCGGATACAATGACGATCCGGCGTCAACTCTGATGCGCGTCAGGTGGGAGCCTGACCTACGTTTTCACTCCCCAAAATGCGCCGCTAAAAACTCCAACGTCTTGTTATTCGACCAAGCATGCGGGCCGTCAAAGAAATCGGCGTCGATACGGTCTCCGTGGCCGAGAAGTTTGTAAACGCGTTGCAGTTTTGCAAACCCTTCTCGCGCCTCTGCCACGGGGAAGATCGGGTCGTGGATGCCGTTGATTAGTAGCACCGGGCGGGGGGCGTAGCTGGCGACGACTTCGGTCATGTCGCCGTATTGCATCACTCCCGGGAGGCAGTTGCAGATGCAGTGCGGCATGGCGTAGATCGATGTACGGTAGGAGGAAAACGCGCCGGCGATCATCGCCAGCTTCACCCGCTCATCTAAAATCGGCAGATAGGTCGCCAATGTTCCGCCGCCCGATAGCCCTGCGACGCCGATCCGTTCGCCATCGACTTCGTCGCGGGTTTGCAAAAAGTCAATCACCCGCATCGCATCCCAACACCGTAGGCCTTGCGGCGTCATGCCCATTAGTAGCGTGTTCATCGTCACCTGACGACAACTCCGCTGGACGTGCTTAACGCCGGGATCCTGGTCGCCGTGCGTCTCGTTCCATCCACGCACGACAATCGCCGCGGTCACGTAACCATGCTCGGCCAAATAGACCGCATAGTCGAGTGACAATTCTTCAGTCTTTTTCCGCTCTTTCTCATCCTGCCCTTCGCGAATGTAGGGATAGATCCCACTATGCCCATGCAGGCAGACGATCGCCGGTCTCTTTTCGGCAATCTCGTGCGGCACGAAATAATAGACCGGGACCCAATACGATTCTTCGGAACGGACATAGATTTTGTGCCGCGTGAACTTCTCGAACTTTTCCTCAGTCTCCCATTTGACATCTAACGGTACGCGCTGCGGCATGCGTCCCAGCAGTTGGGTCATCTTGTCGTGGAATTTCGTCTGCCACGCCTCATGCTCGGCAACTGTCGTCGCATCCCAGAGCATGCTCGGCTGGTTCGACTTCCCAAGTTGTTCGAAATTCTTGTTAATTTTTTGTTGGACGATCGTCTCAGCGACCGGTTCGTCGGCGGACGCTGCGTTGGTTAACGTCCCTAGAGTGAGCACTGATAAAACTGAGACGAGACAGGCTTTAAGCAATGGAATGTACATTCAATGGTTCTCTCAACATTTCGCTATATAGTCTGGATAGACTCGAACTGTCACATCTCATCAGTGGGTCAGGATTTTTCTCGGTCTTGCGTCAACCATAACAAAAATGCGTTGGCGATTGATGCGACTGCACCGACAATGACGCGAATCTCCATGTCGCGAATCGGGATCAGCCAATCGGGACCTAAGACGGCTAACGGAAGACTGATCCACATGCCCAAGGTACAGAGCCCATGGATCACTTGAAGTCCCCTCGGTTTATCCGGTCCGGAATTGGTTTTTGACATTTTGAATTTCGCTGTTTGCAAAAACCAGCACGTTGAGGGAATTGTCATTGGGTGCGCGTCTGGGCTATCATAGTTTCTTCCAGAGAATCGTTCCACAAACCGCCGCACGGCGCAATAAAATCATCGGAGCCGAAATCGTGACAGCGCCCACCACGAGCAGAATCACCGACGCCCACCGGCAGCAATATCTAGACGAAGGTTACTTCATCCTCGAAAATGTGATTCCCGCAGACCACCTGGAAATTCTCCGCGACTCCTGCGACCACTTGATCGGACTGATGCACGAGGAGATGGACCGGCTCGGTACCGATCACATTCATATCAGCCATCGCGGCAAACGGTATCACATTGCCAAACAATACGACCAACCGCCGCAGTTGTCGGAATACGTCTTCAGTGACCTGATGGCTGATGTCTGCCGAGCGACGATTGGTGAGACCGCCTATTTGTTTTACGACCAATACGTCGTCAAAGCGGCGGAGCAAGGGATTAAGTTTTCCTGGCACCAGGACGGCGGGTATCTCGGTTTTCCGCACCAGCCTTACGTCACTGTCTGGGCGGCGGTCGACGACATGACGTTGGAGAATGGCACGGCCTATGTGATGCCCTATTCCACGGTCGGCATCCGCTCGCTGGTCGAACACATTCGCGATCCGGAAACGGGTGACAAGGTCGGCTACTTCGGCAAAGAACCGGGTATTCCCGCTGTCGTCCCCGCCGGAAGTTTAGCGGTCTTCAGCTCGCTGTCGTTTCATCGCAGCGGATCGAACACGACCGACCGTTTGCGCCGCGCCTATGTCACACAATATTCGCCCGAACCACTTTATCGCCCCGAAACCGAAGAACTGATGCACCTCGGCGTGCCGTTTTTAGAAAACGGCAATCGTTTGCGCCGCGGCTAAGCAAAAGCCCAAGGAACTCACCATGACAACACATTCCAACGCGCTCACCCGCCGACAATTCAACAGCCTGCTCGGTCTCTCCGCCGCCGGACTAGCCTGCGCCCCGCTGGCAAACGCCGCCGAAAAAACGCTCAAGTTGCGGTACATCGTTGGGTCCTCAATGTATGGCTATACGAAACTGGCAGAGATCCTGCCCGAGGTCCGCAAGACAGGCGCCACGGCAATCGACATTTGGCCCAAGCGGCACGGCGACCAGCGCGAACAACTTGATGAATTGGGCGAAGAGAAATTCGTGGAATTGCTCAAACAAAACGATGTGACTTTGGGCTGCATTACCCAATACCCACTCGGCCCGTTCGGCTTGCAGGACGAAATGCGACTCGCGTCGCGACTCGGTTGCCCGACGATGGTCACTGGCGGCAGCGGCCCGAAGGATCTCAAGGGAAGTGAACTTAAGGCAGCGGTTGGTGCGTTCGTGGAAAAAATGAAACCACATCTCGCCGTGGCCGAGGAAACCGGCGTCACGATCGCGATTGAGAATCACGCCAACAACCTCATCGACTCTCCCGATTCGTTGAAATGGCTGATTGAATTGCGTCCGAGCAAACATCTGGCGGTCGCGTTGGCCCCCTACCATCTGCCACAAGATGAAAAGCTGCTGGCCGATTTGATCCGCACACTGGGCAACGGCATCGCTATGTTTTATGCCTGGGAGCACGGCATGGGCTGCATGACGAAACTGCCTAAAGAACAAGAGTTGATGCAAATGCCGGGGCGAGGCCCACTCGACTTCGCCCCATTGATGGCAGCCCTCAAATCGATCGACTATCAAGGTTGGACAGAAATCTTCATGCACCCCGTCCCGCGTGGAATTCCGATCTTAGAAACCACCACCGAAGTGACCGCCGAAATCAACCGCGCACGGGATTATCTGGCGAAGTTGCTGTAACAACCACGTGGAACAAGGGGGCCACTGGCGGCTTGTCCGCCAGTGTTTTTTCGGTCACACCGTTTGCACTGCTGGACAAGCCAGCAGTGGCACCCGACCAGCAAGATCCACAAGCGGCTCGTCGAGCGCTACACCCTCCCGGATTAGCCAATCATTCTCTCTAAAGTTGTGACGGCGGAATTGGATATGCGAAATTCACGGACCGTTTTCGTTGCGATAACGGCGTTCGTTCTCACGACTGCGACAGCATACTGCCATGCTGCGGAGACGGACGGACCGGCGCCGCCATTCGTTGCGGGGTTTGATCGCTTTGCGCGGCACGGTGACATCACCCCGCTGACCGCCAGCCAGCTTTTGTTCAGCGAACTCAGCTGCACCGCTTGCCATGCTGCGACAGACAACCATCTACAGCCAAAACGCGGCCCTCGGCTCAACGGCATCGCGGATCGCATTGATCCGGATTGGATCAAACAATTCCTCGCCGCTCCCCAGACGGTCAAACCGGGAACGACGATGCCCGATGTCTTGGCGGGACTCAATCAAGCGGACAAACAACAGGCGATCGCCGCACTGTCCGCCTATCTCGCGACGCAACATCAAGCGTTTCCGGAAATCAAAGCCGGAGGCGGCAATCCGGTTCCGCACGAGTTTTGGAATAAGGGAAACGCGCAGCGCGGCAAACAGTTGTATCACCAGGTGGGTTGCGTTGCCTGCCACCAACCCGATGCGGATTATGAAGTCGCCGAAATCAAACCTTCGGCCATCGATGAAATACTGGACCAACTCGATCCCGAAGAACTGGCCGAACTCGGCTTAGCGTCCGCCGCACGCCGCGTGGAATCCGTTCCGCACGGTGACTTGCCGGCGAAGTATACGCCGAAATCTTTGGCGTTCTTCCTGCTCAACCCCGAAGCCGTTCGCCCGAGCGGTCGCATGCCCAGCCTGAAACTACAGGCCGTCGAAGCGGCTGACATTGCCGCGTACCTTCTAAAGGATCAAGACAGACTCGATCCGCCAACACCGCCTGTGGAGGATCCGCAGTTGATCGCCGAGGGGCGTCGATTGTTTCGCGAATTGCGCTGCGTGAATTGCCATGACACAAACGACAAAGCCGACCGCAATCCCGCCAAACCGCTGGCGAAGCTCGATCGTAGTGCCGACCACTCCTGTTTCGTCGCGCCAAGGAACGGAGTCCCTCATTATTACCTCGACCCTCCGCAGGCGGCCACCATCCACGAGGTCCTCGCGACTGGAAAAACCGCAGCCACCGACCCGTTGCAGTTGGCGATGCTACAACTGAATTGCTACGCCTGCCACGATCGCAACGAACAAGGAGGAGTCGGTCGGTTTCGCAAACCCTATTTCGAAACCGTGGGACATGTCGATCTGGGAGACGAAGGCCGTCTGCCGCCGCCATTGACGGGCGTCGGCCGCAAATTGCGTCAAGACTGGATGAAGAAAGTTCTCAACGGCAATGGCGACGTACGGTCGCACATGCACATTCGCATGCCGAAGTTTCCGGCGGCAGCTGTGAAATCGCTCCCGGCACAGTTCGCCCGCGCTGACAAAGCAAAACCGTCATCAGAAAAAGAGGTTTTCGGTCCGCCACAAGACCTCGCTGAGGCGGGCCGCCGTTTGATGGATATCGGTTGCGTGCAATGCCATCAATTTCGTGGTGAAACCTTGCCGGGAACAGTCGGCACCGACTTGGCGGGGATCACCACGCGTGTCGATCCTCAGTGGTTTTACGAATTCTTATTGAATCCCGGCGAGTTGAAAAACCGCACGCGGATGCCGACCTTTTTCCCCGGCGGCACCAGCCAAGACAAAGAGCTACTGGGCGGCGATCCCAAACGTCAAATTGCAGCGATGTGGACTTACTTAAAAGGCCTAGACAAACTCCCGCTCCCAGAGAAAATCGTCCAAGCCCGCTCAGAGAGTTTTGAGCTCATCCCCCGCGACCGGCCGATTGTGTTGCGGACATTTATGGACGAAGCCGGCACGCATGCAATTGCCGTCGGCTTTCCCGAACAGGTCCATTTTGCGTTCGACGCGGAGTCTGTCCGCCTCGCGCATGCTTGGCGGGGTGGGTTCTTGGATGCGTTGGGCACCTGGTTCATCCGCTTCGCTCCCCCCGCCCATCCGCTGGGGGATGCCTCCATGAATCTACCGGCAGGCGTGCCGCTGGCGATTCTCAAAACCGAAAAACAACCCTGGCCGACTGGCGCAGCAGACGACAACCGGTATCGATTTGGCGGATACAAATTAGACAACGATGGCATCCCGACGTTCCTCTACCGCTATGGGCCGTTCGAGATTCAAGACCGCATTGTACCAAGTGACAATCAAGGTTTGCGGCGGCAATTGACGATCGTGAATCGCCATCCTGACAAATCGGCCCCACCGGTTTGGTTTCGTGCCAACCTCGGAAATACGCTCAAACAAGAAGGACCGTTGGCCTACAAAAACGATCATGGTCTGACGGTGACGATGCCAAAAGAACTGGCCGCCCGGGGCCAAATTCGCACATCCGACAAGTTCTCCGAATGGATCGTTCCCATTGATGTCGTCAAGAAAACGACGATCGAGGTGCAATACGCATGGTAGTTCGACTTCTGCTATTTTTGTTCGCCGTTTCGTGCACGTGCCTTCTCAATGTCGCGCGCGCGGCTGACGAGAATGACTTTTATCGATTGGAAACCATTGTCGCTTCGCCGGCAGCGACGGAATCGCGATCCAAGACATGGCGTCCGGCGCCTGACGGTTTGGCGATGGAGGTGAGCGGCATCGCCGTCCTAGACGACAAACGAGTCGCTGTCGCTATACGTAAAGGAGAAGTCTGGATTCTCGGCGGCGTGTATGACGATCCTCCCGAAAACGTCACCTACAAACGATTTGCCTCCGCCCTGCACGAACCTTTGGGGCTGCTCAAGCTGGGGGATTCGTTGTATACGACGCAGCGTAGCGAGCTGACTCGACTGCGCGACAGCGATGGCGACGAGGTGGCCGATGAGTATCTGACAGTTGCTAAAGGCTGGGGCGTCACCGGGCATTATCATGAGTACGCCTACGGCCCCAAACTCGACGGCGACGGCAATCTGTGGGTCACGCTCAATATCGGATTGGGGCTCAAGGGAAAACAGCTGCAGCGTACTGTGCACGAACCAACCCTCAACCTGCGACAGGGACGTTGGCGCGGTTGGGGCATGAAAATCGGCAGCGATGGCGAATTGATCCCCATCTGCGCCGGCATGCGCTCCCCCAGTGGACTGGGTGCCAATGCCGAGGGCGACATGTTCTACACCGACCAGCAGGGGAATTGGGTCGCCACGAATTCACTGCACCATATGCGTGAGGGGGTCTTTTTCCATCATGCCGAAGCGCTCGCCTCAATGAATCTCCCCGGCTCGCCGATCAGCGGGATCGAGAAAATCCCCAACGGCGTCCCTTTTCCCGAAGCGGTCCGACTGCTGCCGCAACTGCAACCGCCGGCGGTTTGGTTTCCTTACAAAAAGGCGGGACAATCGACGACCGACATCATGCTCGATGATAGCGACGGCAAGTTTGGGCCATTCGCGGGCCAACTCTTTATCGGCGAATTCACCCAAGCCGCCATGACCCGCGTGTTTCTCGAAAAAGTCGACGGCGAATATCAAGGCGCCTGTTTCCCCTTTCGTTACGGATTCGCCTCGGCCGTCTTACGAATGGCGCAAGGCACCGATGGCAGCATGTTCGTCGGTTTAACCAATCGCGGTTGGAGCAGTTTGGGAACCGCATCGTACGGGCTGCAGCGATTGATTTGGACCGGCCATACACCCTTCGAGATCAAAGAAATGCGTGCCCGTCCCGATGGGTTTGAATTACTGTTCACCAAACCGGTCGACCGAGAAACCGCCGCCAACGTCGCGTCTTACGCCCTCAAGAGCTACACCTATCTGTATCACTCCACTTATGGCAGCGACGAGATTCAAAACAAGAACCTGACAATCCCCGCAGCGACCGTTTCAGACGACGGCTTACGGGTGCATCTGCAGGTCGACGGTTTACGGGAACTGTTTGTCCACGAACTCACCGCCAAAGGCATCCGCAGCGCCGATGGCAAACCGTTATTGCACCCCGAAGCCTACTACACCCTCAACCGCATCCCCAAAAAATAATCCCCGGGAAAGCGAGGCTCCCTTTGGAGTGACATTGAGTTTTGGCGGTCTAGGTGGCGGGGTACTTTAGCTCCGGCAAGCGGACGATGTGGGTATGCATTGCGTCGCCGTCGAGTTCAATCACGCGGAAGCCCGGGGGCAAGTGGTCGAATTCTAACTCTTCGGTGTGGGGCGAAAACTGAATCGCCGTCGCCGGTGTGGTGTGTACGGGGATCGCGCTCAACATCCCGCTGAATTCTTGGTGAACATGCCCGCAAAAGATTCCGCGAACCTGCGGTGCGGCATGCAGTACCTCCGCCAATTCGTTTGCGTTGCGAAGCATGATCCGGTCCAGCCAGACGCTCGCTACGGAAATCGGCGGATGGTGCATGAACAACAGCGTTGGCTGGTCGGCGTGCTGAGATAATTCATCGGCCAGCCAGGCAATTTGTTCGCCGGACAATTCACCATGCACCGCTCCGGCAACATGCGAATCCAAACCAATCATCCGCCACCCAGCTACGTCGCACGCAAAGGTCACGGGACCGGATGAACCGGCGATTCTCTCAGGAAGAACTTCTCGCATTAGGTCCGAATCGTCATGGTTGCCGGGAATCATCACGCACCGCGGCAACAGATCTGCAAACAATTCACGAGTCTGCTGATAGGCTTCCACATCGCCATAGGCGGCAATATCGCCGGTGAAAACAAACAGATCCGCCGCCGAATAATTCGTGCGTACCAGGGTTAATAAATCCATCAGACAGTCAGCGGTCGGGACACCCCGTAATTCATCGGCACGATTCTTTAATAGATGAAAATCGGAAAGTTGCAGAATCTGTGTGGTCATTGCCGTTATCCCAAAGAGACGTCGTGATACCGATCTATTTGTAGTTCCAAGGATCTTGATCGACAAGCTTACCTTCATCGCAATCGTAGTCGATGCTGGCTGCTAAACCGCTCTATTCGTGGATTCTTCACGCCGTATTCATTACGCTGCAGACTCACGGCGACATGGACACAATTGCGCAGCAGGCTGAATTATAGCGATGACACCAACCGATCCCCTACCGCGCGGCAATGGGCCGCTCTTCCTGGATTGCGATCCCGATGCGGCGCGGGATGCGTTTGCGGAAAAATCGAAGCAACTGCAGTCCAAAGTCATGACCGTTCCCGAAGCCGTCCGGCAATTTGTCAACGATGGCGATTACCTGGCTGCAGGCGGATTCGGCGGGGACCGCATTGCCACAGCCCTGTTGCACGAAATTGTGCGGCAGCAAAAACAGGGACTGGGACTGGCCGGGCATACGGCGACTCACGATTTTCAGATTCTGTGCGCAGGCAATCAAACCGGTCGCGGCCAATTGCTCAGTCGCGTCGATGCTGCCTACATCGTCGGGCTGGAAGCACGCGGACTCTCCCCCCATGCGCGGCGAGTCGTCGAAAGCGGCGAGGTGCAGTTGTGCGAGTGGACCAATTACACGCTCGCCCTGCGATTCCAAGCGGCGGCAATGGGGCTGCCGTATTTGCCCGCAAGAAGCATGCTGGGGACCGATACATTCCAGCAGAGCGCCGCTCAGACCGTCATCTGTCCCTTCACCGGAAAAAAACTCGCCGCCATCCCCGCCCTGTGGCCGGATGTCGCCGTGATCCACGTGCACGAGGCGGATTGTTATGGAAATTGCCGCATTCGCGGCACCTCGGTCACGGACTACCATCTCGCCCGCGCCGCCAAGAAATTGATCATCAGTTGCGAACGGCTGATCGACACAGAGGAGATTCGCCGCGACCCGACCGCCACGATGATCCCGTTTTATTGCGTCGATGCGGTCTGCGAAGTCCCGTACGGTAGTTTTCCCGCCAATATGCCGTATGAATATTTTTCCGACGAAACGCATCTGTGCGAATGGTTGACCACCGAACGCGATCCGGTGCAGTACAAAAAGTACCTGCATCATTATATTTTTGACGTCGCCGATTTCCACGAATACCTCTTGCGTTGCGGTGGTTTGCCCCGTCTGCAAGAGCTGAGGCGGCAAGAACTGTTTCCTGCGGATTGAGCCTGGCAAACCCTCTTGACGAGATTTCTCAAAACCACAAGAATCCCGTTGAATATTCCCCTGCAGCCGCTTTTTCCGACGACATTTCCCGACGAAACGGATCGCCATGGATGGCCTGTTGATCGCCTATTGCAGCCTCGCCAGTGTCGGCCTACTGGTTTGCCTGCTGACGTTGATTCAAACGTGGGAGCACCGTCGTTATCACAGCAAACGGCTCGCGGCCACTGATGAACCGTTTGCGCATCCCCCCGTCATGCTGTTTGTGCCGTGCAAAGGGGTCGATCTGGACTTCGAGAGCAACCTGCAATCGTTGTTCACACAAGAGTATGCGAACTATCAACTTTGCTTCATCGCCGAATCGATCCACGACCCCGCAGTGGCAGTGATTGAACAATTCCAAAAGCAGTTTCCCGCAGTCCCCTGCCGAATCGAAATCGCCGGGCTGGCCAACGATTGCGGGCAAAAGGTGCACAACCTGATCGTCGCGACAACGAACATTCCCGACAACATTGAAGTCTTGGCCTTTGCGGATTCCGATGCCTGTCCCGGCCCGCTGTGGTTGGCGAGAATGGTACGCCGCACCGCGAATAGCCGCACGGGTGTGGTCACCGGCTATCGTTGGTTTGTGCCTGTTCGACCGACTTGGAGCAACCACATCGTCGCCGCCATGAACAATCAACTCGCCGGCAACTTGGGCCTGCGACTGTTCAACCTCGTCTGGGGCGGATCGTGGGCCATGCGCAAAGAGGTCTTTGAGAGGCTGAATTTTCCCCATGCGTGGCAAGGCTGCTTGAATGATGACTTACTCGTGACCCAGGCGGTCCGCAAAGCCGGGCTGAAGGTCGTCTACGAACCGCACTGCCTTGTCGCCTCGGCCGTCGATTTTGATTTCCCGGCGATGTTGGAATTTGCAAGGCGGCAATACTTCCAAGTCCGCATTTACACCCCCCGCTGGTGGTGGCTGGGGCTGGCTGCGGCGGGTTTGGTCAATGTTATGTATCTTGGCTCGGCAATCCTGGCCGTGACCTGGGCGATAACCGGTGGGCCGTTCTTGGTTCCGCTGGTCTGTGGAGCAATCTACTATGCGTGCTCGAGCATGCGAACGGCGCTCCGTCAGCGCACCATGCGGCCGTTTCTACAAATCCCCCCCGCTACGTTTCGCGAGGTCACACGTTTCGAAAGATTCGCCGCACCACTGACTGCGATCTTCCAATTGGTCGCCGTCGTCTCATCGGCCGGGGGACGCCGCATCGTCTGGCGGGGCATCCGGTATTACGTCGCCGGCCCGCATGAGACTTGCATCGAATTCCGGCCTGAGCAGCAAATCAACGACCGAGCGAACGCCGCTTAATTGTTGCCGATATTATTTGCCGGCTCGTTTGACTTCTTGCTGGCGAATGAAGCGGTTGAGCGCTTCGGCCACCCGTCGAGGATGTTGGTAGTGCAGCGAATGCGATGAATTGTCGATCCATTTGAGTTGGATATTGTCCCGCTCTGGAATTCGCAACATCTCGCGTGTCGGTCGTGCGCGGCCACGGTCTCCGTAGATTTCCAACACGGGCAAGGACGTATCTTCCAAGAACGACAGACCGTCCCAAGCCTTCCACACCTTGCCAAACGACGAACGCTGTTCATCGCTCCACTTGGACAACACCTCTTTGCGATAGGCCGCCAATTCGGCCAACTGTTCGTCGGTTAGCGTCGCCCTCATATCGCCACGAAATGCGTCACGCGCCGCATGCCAGCTCGTCCAGCCTTCCAGCGAGATCACACCGCGCAGCTTCTCCGGCGCACGGCGTCCAACTTCCAGCGAGATCATCCCCCCCAGGCTATGCCCGCCGATATAAAACGATTCAAGGCCAAGCTTTTCCGCCACAAACAACGCATCTTGTGCGCATTGTTCAATAGATCCATCCTGCGGCGGAGGCCAACTGCGGCCTAACCCGCGGTTTTCCAGGACGAACAGATTCAGGTCTTTGCCCAAATGCGGCGCCAACTTGGCAAAGGCACGACTGTCAGAAAATGTGCCGGGAATGAGCAGCAACGTCGGTCCGTCGCCCGGCCGATGCGCACAGCACAACTGCCCGTGCTCCATTGGAATCAACCGGTCCTCGAACCCGGTCAGACGTTTCGACTCGCCTGCGACGACCGCGGTCGCACAAATCAGAATCGCCAACACGAAACTTCCGCGACATGCAATCATTCGCATCGACCGCCCCTTGGATCCGACCGCCGGATGTTGCCGGAGTTTTTTTAAGAAAGGATCTTATGCACGACTTCGCCATGTACGTCAGTCAAACGGAAATCGCGCCCGCCGTAACGATAGGTCAGCTTTTCGTGATTCAGGCCTAACAGATGCAGCATCGTGGCGTGCAGGTCGTGAATGTGCACTTTGTCCTCGACGGCAAAATAACCGTAATCGTCGGTCTTCCCGTACCGCATGCCCCCCTTCACACCGCCGCCGGCCAACCACATTGTGTAGCCTTGCGGATTGTGGTCACGGCCGTCACGGTCCCCTTGCGAAACCGGTGTGCGGCCGAATTCGCCGCCCCACAGGATCAATGTATCTTCCAACAATCCCAACCGCTTCATATCGGCTAATAGGCCCGCAATTGGTTTATCGACTTCCTGCGCATTCCGTTGATGGTCCTTGCGCAAACCGCCGTGTTGGTCCCATTTGTAACTGTGCGAGACCTGCACAAATCGCACGCCCCGTTCAGCGAATCGCCGCGCCATCAAACATTGCCGTCCGAAATCTTCAGTGGTTTTGTCATCGATTCCGTATAGCTTCAGGGTTTCTTCCGACTCCGACGAGACGTCCTGCAATTCCGGCGCGGCTGCCTGCATGCGAAACGCCAGTTCGAAGGCGTTGATGCGACCTTCCAACCCCGCGTCCGGTCCCGATTCCTCTAAGCGTTTACGGTTCATCTGCTGCAAAAAGTCCAACTCCATCCGTTGCAAGTCGCGAGGCGTTTTTCCAGTAATGTAGGGAATCTTGGCGTCTTTGGACTGCGTTCCCGCATTGCCCATCGGCGTTCCTTGATAGGCGGCTGGCAAAAATGCGGAACTCCAGTTGTTCATCCCGCCGTGTGTTAAGGAAGGACAGACGGTCACAAAACCGGGCAGGTCTTGGTTTTCGGTCCCCAGGCCGTAGGTGATCCACGATCCCATGCTGGGACGAATGAACGTATCGGTCCCAGTATGCAATTCCAACAGCGCCCCACCATGCCGCGAATTCGATCCGTGCATACCGTTAATGATGCACAAATCGTCGACATGTTTGGCGACGTGCGGAAACAGCGAACTAACCCATGCTCCCGATTCCCCATGCTGACTGAATTTCCAGGGAGACTTGAGCAGCGTGCCGGTTTGACTCGAAAAAACGCGGGGCTTATCAAACGGCAACGGTTTGTTGTCGTCTTCATCTAGTTTGGGTTTGTAATCGAATGTATCGACCTGTGACGGCCCTCCGTGCATGAACAAGAAGATGACCCGCTTCGCACGGGCCGGGAAGTGCGGCTCCTGCGGCGAGAGGGGATTTTGAGCACGATTGGCCCCGTGCGCAGTTTTTCCCGAACCGGACAACAAATCAGCGAGCGCCAACATGCCGAAACCGGCCGCGGATTGTTTGAGCAAATCGCGACGATTGATCACTGGCGTAAATTGATGACAACTTCCAGCCATGGAATACCCTTTATTGGAACGTGTCAATCCACGTAAAGAAACTCGCTCGACGATAACAACACCCGGCACAGACCCTGCCATGCTTGACGTTGGCGGTCCTGCGCATCGGGAATGCCTTGTTCCATTGCGGCGATATAATTGGTTAAAAATTCAAGCGTTTGTGCGGTTTCTTCGGCGCTGGGCGCCCGACCTAAAGTGCGGCGATAACACCAGTTCAATCGCGCGGCATCATCGAACCCGTCGCGACTCAAGAGATCCCGAGCCATCGCCTCGGTCTGCTCCGCCATAAAATCGCTATTGAGCAAGAACAAAGCTTGCGGCGCCACGGTGGTGGTCGCACGGTCGCCGTTGGAGGTACTGGGATCGGGGAAATCGAATGCCTGGAACATTTCAAACAGCCCGCTGCGTATCACTGGCAAGTAAACTGATCGCCGCGTGGATTCATACGGTGTCGCGTTTACCGAGGCGGTGCTCGCCACGTACGCGTGATTTTTTGTGGGCAGCAACGTCCCTCCCATCGTCGAGTCCATCGTTCCGGCAATGCTAAGCACTGCGTCGCGGAGTTCCTCAGCTGTCAGCCGCCGACGATTCATCCGCCACATGTAGACATTCCCCGGGTCTTGTTCCACCGCTGCCGCATCGTACTGCGTGCTCATGCGATATGTCGCTGAGAGCACAAGCCGGCGATGCAGATCTTTCAGCCCCCAGCCCCGCTCGATAAATTCCGCAGCCAAGTGGTCCAACAACGGTTGATTGACCGGGAGTTCTCCGGTGCTTCCAAAATTGTCGGGAGTGGGAACGATGCCCTTTCCGAAATGCCACCGCCAGACGCGATTCACGATCACACGGCTCGTCAGCGGATGGTCGGGGCTGGTCATCCATTTCCCCAGTTCCAAGCGACCACTGCGTTCCTTGCCGATCGGCGTCTGTTGTTCGCCGGCAATCACTTGTAGAAATTGTCGCGGGACCTCGTCTCCCAGGTTAATATGATTGCCGCGAATATTGATGCGCGTATTTTGAATCTCGTCTTCAGTGACCCCCATTCCTTGCGGAAATTCTGGGATCGATGCTTTGAGCTCCTTGATCTCGTCGCGGAGATTTTGAACCACGGCCATCGTCTCGGCGGGATAATCGGCTTCGAGTTTTTCAGAAACCGCAAAGGGCCCTTTTTTATCGTGCAAGACCTGACGAAACGCTTCCAGTTCAGCATCGGGAAGTTGCTTGGCCTCTTGGTCCCCGTCCTTCAACTCTCGCCATGCCATTTGCGCTTTAGCAAATAATTCGCTATAGCGAGTTGCCAAGCGTTGTCGCGACTCATTGCGAAAGTCGCTGAACAGGCCGTTGTCTTTGACCGTTTGCGACGACGATAAAGCGTGCCACTGAGCCAAGACCGAGGAACTGTCCGACTTCGTTTTTTCCAGGTAATCCGCCCATCCGTTGAGGAATACCAATTTCAGATCGTACTTCTTGGCCAACTCCTCCGGGCCGAGCGGGAAGTTCCCCTCAGCTTGAAGCGGCAACAATCCAATTTTGTCAATGTGCGGAAATGGTCCATCACGTTCCAGGCGAATGACGTTCTTCCCCGGCTCCAAGGCAACCACCGATTCGGCATGCCATTTTTGCGAGTCGGGTGTCCAACTCCCTGTCACTTCTTCGGCCACACCGCGAGCACTCGGTTTGCCGTTGATAGACAACTTAATCGGCCGAGACTGCGCGGCGGCTAGACGAATCTCAAACTGATACGTCTGCCCCGGCGCGGGAACATCGATTTCATATTCCACAAAATTCGGCAGCTTGCCGCCGTTCACCAACACACCGATCTTTGTTCCGTAATTCGAAAAATCCTTGTTCAGGTTGCCCCGCGTATAGTCCTCAGCTTCGACAACAATCCCCCCGTCGGGCAACGGCATGGGATTGGGCTGCAAAATCGAAACGAGTGCCTGATCTGCTGTACGGTAACGCAGCAATTCCGTGGCTGCGATCAGGTAATCACCAACCCGCTTGCGCGCGGCAGCCACCAGTTTGCGATTGGCGACGCGCGTCGTTTTCGTCAGCGCAGCTTCCTGATCCTTGACCAGTTGTTCCTGTTGTTTCACTTTGGCGATAGCTGCTGGGGATGCCAGTGGGCGTTCGTACCAATTGGCGACGACTTTGTAGTTCTCCATCGTCTTGGTACTCATGAAAATTCCGGCCAATGAATAATAATCGGCCTGCGGAACCGGATCGAATTTGTGATCGTGGCAGCGGGCGCATCCGATCGTCATGCCCATAAACGCACGGCCGATGGTTTCGACCTGCTCATCGACGATATCGACGCGCATTTTCAACGGGTCGTCTTCAGCCAACATCTTCGGCCCGATCGCCAAAAACCCGGTCGCGACCTGCCGTTCGATGGTCGTCTCAGCATCGTCGACCGCCGGCATCAAATCGCCGGCAATTTGTTCAATCAAGAATTGATCGAACGGTTTGTCTTTGTTGAACGCGGCAATCACATAGTCGCGGTAACGAAAGGCGTTGGCATAGGCCAGATTTTCATCCATGCCGTTGGAATCGGCGTACCGCGCGACATCCAGCCAATGCCGTCCCCACCGTTCCCCGTATCGGGGCGATGCCAACAGACGATCCACGGCGCGCTCATAAGCATCCGCCGAATCATCTGCTTCGAAATCGGCAATCTCTTGCGGTGTGGGAGGCAATCCACACAGATCGAACGTCACCCGGCGAAGCCAAACTCGCTTTTCGGCCTCAGGCGCCGGTGACAATCCCTGTGCTTCCAATTGCGCCAACACAAAATTGTCTAACGGCAAGCGAGGCCAGTCCGCGCGTTGCACAGCGGGAACTTGGGGGGCATGAATCGGCTGGAAGGCCCAGAATTTCTTTTGTTCTTCCGTGAAGAGCGGGCCGTCCTCTTTTTTCATAACCGGCGCCGGACCGGCCGATGGCGGCCAGGGAGCACCCTCGCCAATCCATTTTGTGAGCAGGGCAATCTCCGCGTCCGACAGTCGACCATCGGGCGGCATCTCGACGATGGCATCGGGATCGTAGCTGATCGCTTCTAAAAACAGGCTTTCTTGTGGTGCGGTTGGGTCAAAGATTTCGCCAGAGTCCCCTCCGGTTAAAAATGCCGCTTGTGAATCAAGCCGCAGACCGCCTTGCACTTTTTCCTCGCCGTGACATTTGAAGCACCGCGCCGCAAGCAACGGGCGGACTTTTTTCTCAAAAAACTCCAACTGTCGGGCGGTCGGAGGTTTTGTCTTTGCGACAGGATCGGCCGCTTCCATTCCATTCGGGCTCGCCCACATTGAGGCGACGAGAATGCCGGCCACCAAACATCGTCTCATGAAAATATCCTGACTTCCAGCTTTCATAGAGCATCCGTGGAATCGCGTTCACAAAACAACGCACCCGATCGGGGGGCACTCAAAACATATCAACAAACACGCATGTCTATCTTATCGGATTACTGAGGCGCGTTCCAGACCGCTGCTCTGCGAAAAGCGTGGCCAGAGGATCTTTATTGAGAACCACAACGAAAAAACAGGCCCTCCCGCGTGGTTCGCAGGAGAGCCTGTTCGATTTTAGCAACAACTTTCAAACTTTAAGTGACGGCAATGGCAGCCACTAATACTGGTTGATGTCTTCACTTCCTTGCGTCGTGCCCAAAGCACCCCACACACCGTAATTGCTTTGACCAACCGTATAGAGCGGGAAGTCTTCGGCCAACTGACGGTCGATGACGGGATCGCCTGGGCGGGCAGCCAAATTTCCGGTGTTGATGACTTCGCTGATCCCCCGTACCGAACCATCGCCCATCAGGCAGTTGACACTGGTTTCGTGATAACTTCCCGCACTGACCAGTGCCCAGGAATTATCAACGTCGTTCGGCATACAGGAAGGACTATTGGGCGGTAGAATTGTGTTGAAACCAGCTGACTGCGGCGAGCCTCGGTGCCACATCGCACCTTGATGCTGATCGATCTCCACATCGACATCGACGTCGTACTTCTTACCACCGATTTCTGATTGCAAGCACAGCACCGGGCTATTCAAGACCTGAGTGGTGTAGTTCTTAGCGGTCAAACCCCGCACGTCGCGACCACTGCCGGCTGAGTAGATTCCCCGTTCCGACATGGCAATCGTGTTGCTTGTCCCGTCGCTCATGTCTTTAAAGCTTGTGGAGGAAATGAATCCAAACAAGCCGCGCGTTCCAATCACACCGGTTAAGAACGCTTGATTCGGTCCCGGAGTCGTCGCATTACTGCCGACAAAACTGGGAACCAAGCCGGCGTTATTCACCGTGTCTCCCATGCACATGGCATAGCTACGTTGACCTGAATTGAAGGTGAACGTACCGGTCGGGTTGGACGGACAAATAAATACCGGGATGCGTGCTTGCCAAGGTGTATAAGCAATGTCGTCTGGCGCCCCACCCCAAGGCGGATAAAACCCACCCCCGGGACGCGGAGTCGAAGAGCCCTGAATTCTGCGGTAAAGCGGCGTACGATCCAGGTAAGGCAGCAGTTGAATGAAACCATTCACTTGCAATTCGTTACCGTCCCCATAGAAACCACCGTTGATAATTCCGCCCACTGTTCCCCCTTGCAGGTAGGGAAAAACGTTGAACGCTTCGTGGTATTCATGAAGGGCGAGTCCGAGTTGTTTCAGATTGTTTTTGCATTGAGTCCGCCGTGCCGCCTCGCGGGCATGTTGAACCGCAGGCATGATGAGCGCGACCAAAATCGCAATGATGGCGATCACCACCAATAACTCGATAAGCGTAAACCCTTTTCCGGCGGCTGACCGCGCCGACGTCGTGCGTTTTTGCATTGTTGAACTCCCGGGAGGATCGACAATTGAAACACAAAAAGCATTGCGAACATGCAATACTGTGCGAGACAATAACTGGACACCTTCACAATACGCTGAAATTGCCAGCCTTTTCAACATCAAATTCGCCCAATTATGCAGGCCTGGGGGAATTTACTGGCAACGACAAACAACATCGAACAAGACGTTTTCTTGGAAATTGACAGCTCCGCCATTTTACCTGTATCATGACAACAACAGTCAAAGCATGCCCAAAATCGTGGCAAGCGCTTGCAGTTTTCGAAACTCTTATCAAATTGCCCATGGGGAGACACCCTCTAATGGTCCGCCAGTTTTGTACAACCGCTCTTCAACAGCCGGTTTCAAAACCCTCTAACGCGGCGAGTTGCCCCTTATTATTCAGGCAAAAACTGTTCCCCCCCCGCTTTCTCAGCCTGTTTGTGGTTGCGGGGCTACTGTGTGGATGTGGTGGAGGGTTGTCAGATGTGCCCCCCACTGTCGAAGTGAAGGGCACCGTCACACTCGACAGCTCGCCTCTGACCGACGCCGACGTGGTTTTTTTTGATGGGACTCAGTACACCGCCTTCGGAAAAACTGACGGAACCGGACGCTTTACATTGAAAACGCGTTTCAATTCCGAATTCATCGAACCGGGTGCACCGGCCCGTGAGTACCGCGTCACCGTCAGCAAGATGATCCCCCCCAACGGGATGTCCGAAGAAGACTACCAATCCAAAAAAATGGCGCTTCGTACAAAACGGGAGTCTGGAGAAAAGATTTTGGAATCCGACTACGTACCGTCCAAAATCGAGAGTATCCCCGCAAAGTACTCCGTCGCTTCCCAGACCACGTTGAAGGCCAATGTCAAAGGCAACCAGGAAAATGACTTTTCCTTCCCGCTCACATCAAAATAGCCACCGCGGCAGCATAGCATTAGGTGCTATACGGTGATGACGACTCTTCCTTGGATCCAATGATGTTCGCCGGCAGCGTGCGAACATGAATGTCCTGTTGCGGAAATGCGATCTCGATATTTGCTTCACGGAATCGGCGATCAATATCGGTATGCAGCGCATGTATCACGCCTAAGCGGTTGTCCAGATCGGGCAAATAGACCCGCAATACGTAATTCAATGTGCTGTCGCCAAATCCCTCGAAGGTGGCAAGCGGCCCCGGATCGGTGAGCACAAATTCGTTCGCCTCCGCCGCGGCGAGCAATAAGTCCCGCGCCAACATCGTATCACTGCCATAGGCCACACCCACCTCGATTACCAAGCGGTTGACTTGATCCGTTAACGTCCAGTTCAACAGTCGTCCGGTGATGAACTCTTTGTTGGGGACAATCAGTTCCTTGCGATCCCAGTTGGTGATCGTGGTCGCCCGCATGCGGATCTTTGAGACCTTACCGCTGACATCACCAATCGTAATCACGTCTCCCACACGGATCGGTCGTTCAAACAAAATGATGATCCCCGAAATGAAGTTGGCAAAAATCTCCTGCAGTCCAAAACCCAACCCCAAACTGGCGGCAGCGAACAACCATTGCATCTGCGCCCAGCCGATCCCCACAATTCCCAACGAAACCGCTAGACCGACGACCAGAATGACATAGCGGGCCAAACTCGCAATCGCGTAACGAAAGCCCGGCTCAAACGGCAACCCGCGCAACAATGACATTTCGATCAGACCTGGAATATTTTGCGCCGCCACGACCGCCAAAATTCCCACCAAGACCGCCAATGCAAATTGTACGATCGTAACCGGCTTGACGACCGACTCCAGACTCGAGGTGATTTTCCCCGTCTCCGAATCCGTGTGCTCCACCATTTCTGTGACCGTGGTGTTCCACAGCGTGTATTTATTGAGCACCCCCAGCGCGGGAACGACATCCGCCCAGATCAACCACATCCCGGCCAACGAAACAATCACGATCGCCGTCCGCAGCAGTTTTTGTGCCTGCGAGGAACTGGCGGCGAGATCCATCACCGGTTCTTCAACGATCTGCAGCGGAGCGGCAACCGGTTCTTCAGTTCCTGCGGCGGCAGCGGCAGCAGCAGCGGCGGCGGCTTGTTCTTCCCGTTCTCGTTCCCGTTTGGCCCGCGCTCGCTCCATCGCCAAAGCGCGGCGATGGATCAACAACAGTCGCGTGAGCATGGCATGCACCAACAGTAAGACGATCGACAGCCACACCGTGTCCCGTAGCCGCGTCCCTAAGTGCATCACGGTGTAGTAATATCCCATTAACGCCAACAGGCCCATTCCCACGGGAACCAGCATGCACAGGCCGAAGACCAAGTACCGCAACTGCACGCGCCAGCCGTCGTCATTCCCCCGCACAACCTCTTTCAAAACGCCCGTGTGAGGCCGCAATACGCGTTGCATAAATACTGCCAGCAGGATCAACCAACAGACAACACTCGCCCGCCCCAACGAAGCCTGCCATTGTTCATTGGGTTGTGCACTCATCGTGGCCGCCAAGAACATCAGCGGCAGACTCAACGGCGTCGCCCAGCGCAAATGCGTGCGGATTGTCCGCACGGTGGCATTGGCCCAATAGAAATGCATCTCCGCCAGCCCTTTGGACGCGCAGCATTGGCGAATCACCTCCAGTGGCAGATAAACCGCAGCAGTCGCCGCCAATCCCTGCGAAATAGCCGTAGCAAAAACGGTGCTGTTCGGTTGTGCGGAAATCCGCCAGGAGAAATACCACAAAATCGAAGGCCAGATCGCCGCCACAATGACCGTTAATACTGAGGCCTGCAGTGTCGGACGGAAGACGCGACAATTCCCGCGCGCGGCTTCTTCACCGGCTGTAGCGATCCCGTCACGTAAACGACGGCGATAATAGATCAGCACCAAAAACAAAAACGTCGACAACCCAATTTCCAACAGATCTTCAGGCTTCCAAGAGACAAACGAACTCAGCAATTCCATCCATTGGCTCGGGTTGAACACCCATTTCAGCGCATCCATCGCATCGGCCATCGCCGACGGCCCCAACGCCTCGGTACTACGGATCCACAACACACGTTCGTCAATGTATTTGGCATAGGCATCGGTGACCGTCATCATCTCAGCTTCTTTGAGATTGAGCGCCAACAATGCCCCATTCAGTTTTGTCGAATTGCTTGTCAATTCGTCCAAAACTGTCTTACGGCTTTCCAGTAGTTCGTGGACGGTCGTCTCCAGTTCCGGAGAAGAGGCGGTCTTCAATTCTTTGAACACCCGCGTGGTTGCGGCGTCAATGTCCACCAATTCGTCGCGGTCCTTCTCATACTGAAATGATTCGAAGCTTAAAGTACTGATCTGCTCCTGACGCTCATTGATGTGTTGTTCGTAGTGGGAGGCATTAGGTATCGTGGCGCGCTGGCTGCGTAGCAATTGGCCGATGGCATCGGACTGACCAATGGTATTGATCATGCTCTTTATATCTAAAAACTCGCTATCCAACTCCTTATACTTGGTTTGAACAACTTGCGTTTCTTTTTCGACAGATTGAAGCTCATTGGTGATTTTGATATTTTTTTCTGCTAGCCGTGCATTCTCTTCAGCAAACTCTTTTAGTTCGGGAGCAGCTGAGATGACATCCGCTCGAATCTGTCGCGCGCGTAACTTAGCCTGATGCTGCCGCAACTTATTCACATCCTCCTGCAGCAGTTTGACGATCTTCTCAGATTGTGAAACCTGCAGTGACAACAGATCGCGCCGCACGCGCAACAACCCAGCATTTTCTTCCGCCTTATACAGCGCCACTTCCGTCCGCTCGGCTTGAACCTGCTGGTCGAACTCCATGGCCCGGGCTTCTAGTGCTGTTTTTTGTGCAAGGGCTAACAGAGGCGAATCATCTGCTTTGGGCGGGGCTTTGAGTTGTTCGCGAAGTTTTTCCAGTTGCTGTTGGGCGTTCGAGGCGGCGATCTCCGCCGGTCGCGCTTCACGGCGCGCCCCTTCCACCTTGATGTCGGCCAGCAATTTTCGAAAACCCGTCTGCGGGTCGTCCAGCAACTGTTGCTCCGAACTGAGCATCGTCTCGAATCGCGATAACTTTTCGGCAGCTTCTTCCAAGCTGGCGGGCATTTTCGTGTCATCCCCTTTGGGTGACTCGGTGATTTCCTTAGGCGGATTTTTAGCCAGCTCTAGCTTTTCCTGGGTCTCCTTCAATCGTTGATCAACGGTATCTAGCTTTTGCTGATACGCTTGCTGTTTTTCGCCCCACGACTTGGCAGCGGCCAATGATTTTTTCGCTTGGTTATAAAACTCAACGATCTTGGCTTTCAGCGCCTCGTCCAGACCTTCGGTCCCCTCGACCTCTTTCAGACGGGTGTCGACCATCTCAGCCGTCAGCGCCGGCGGTTTTTTCGGCTCGACAGGCGTCGCAGGGTCCGCTTGCCCCCATGCCGTTGCGTTTAAGCAAAAGAGGACTGCTAACCACATGCAGCACCGGCGCCCATAACCTCGAAGCAAAATACGTTGACTCAGGCAGTTCCGCAAATCCATGTCGTTCCTCAAGCTGATTTCAATAGCGACGAATACTCCATCATTCGGCGACAGTCTATTTCAGGCTGCCGTGCAATGTATAGAGCGATTGCCGACAGTTGCGTTGAAAGTTTCATTCATCCTCGGTGCGACTCGTCAACCGCACACTTCCATCCCGCTCGACCTGTACATGCAACAGATGAGGGTGACAGCAAACCGGACAATCCTCCACGTAATCCTGCTCCCGACCGGCCGAGGGATCGATCGGAATCACGATTTCCTCCCCGCAAACGTCACAGTAATAGGTTGCCTCGTCTTGCATCGCCGCAGCACTCTAGGAAAGCTAGGTAAAAACAGTAACAGCACGATTGTGCCCACGCCTATTTTAGGTTCCAATTGATAAAATCTGTAGCCCTGCACCTGAAGTCCGCACTGCGGAACGATCAGCCGTCAACAAATATCACATAGACTGGGCGACGTGAGACAGCATGGCAAAACTGGGCAAATGGATCGAAAACGTGGGGCCCGACGATCGCATTGTCGACGTCGCCGAGAAAACGCTCAGCATGCGTCTCGAAGCGGTCGAGTATTTTTTGCCCTTGGCTGCAGAAATCGCAGCTGAAAGCGTCGAATACGTCCATCAACTCCGCGTCTCCACCCGCCGTGTCCGCGCCGCTCTTTCGCTTTACGACGAGCTGCTCCCCTCCAAGCGGACGCGGCGAATCAATAAAGACCTCAAATGCATTCGACAAGCTGCCGGCGAAGCCCGTGACTGCGACGTACTCATCGCGCGATTGGAGAGCGGAAACAGCGAGGCAGGCGAGGATTCGAAAACGCAGCGCATCTTGCGTCGCCTAAAACGACAACGCGATTCCGCGCAGGAACCTATTATTGAGATCTTTGAACGGCTGACCTACCATCAACGTTTCCACCGCCGCTGCAACAAACTCTTGGTGCGCATCCGACCGCGCGGAGTCAGCCGGCAGCGAAAGTTAGGGAACCACAAATTTCGAGACTGGGCTCCCTCAGCCTTCGCGCCAATCGTCGAACAATTTCTCCAAGACGTCCCGGGAGACGATTACACTCTCGAAGAGCTGCACCAATTCCGCATTCGGGGCAAGGGACTGCGCTATGCAATGGAATTGCTTGCGCCCGCCTACCCGGCTGAATATCGCGAGCAGCTGTATCCGCGACTCGGGGAATTGCAAGAAGTGCTCGGCGAAATCAACGACCACTGCACCGCCGCCGCCCGTTTCGACCGCTATGCGACCGAAGCGTCAAAAAAGATGGAAAAGAATTTCTTTCGACGGCTGATGCAACAAGAAGAGCAATTTTCCACGGAAGCACAGCAGAAGTTTTCCGAGTGGTGGACTCCGGAATTCCACCAAGAGATCGAAAAGCGACTACGCAGCTTCACGCAATGAAAGCCCGCTTACGCAATCAATTCGGGAATCACATGACCATGCACGTCGGTCAGTCGAAAATCGCGGCCGGCGTAACGATAGGTGAGTTGCTCGTGATCAAAGCCCAGTAGATGCAACATCGTGGCATGTAGGTCATGCACGTGCACCGGTTTTTCTGCGGCGGCAAATCCGAATTCGTCCGTTGCCCCATGCACATAGCCCCCACGAATCCCACCCCCGGCCAGCCAACAGGTGAATCCGTAATGATTGTGGTCCCGGCCGTTGAGTTGTGGGAGTTCGGCAACCGGCGTACGTCCGAATTCGCCGCCCCACAGCACCAACGTCGAATCCAACAGCCCACGCTGTTTCAAATCGGTTAAAAATGCAGCAATCGGTCGGTCCCAGTCGCCGGAAAGTTTGCGATGTTGTTTCTCCAAGTCGCTATGGTTGTCCCAAGGCTGCCCGGCACCGCTCCACAATTGTACGAAACGCACCCCACGCTCCAACAACCGCCGCGTGATCAACAATTGCCGCGCGACGTCGCCGGTGCCATAACGTTCCTGCATCTCCTTCGTTTCCTGGGAAATATCAAACGCATCCGTCGCTTCGCTCTGCATGCGATACGCCAACTCGAAGGATTGAATCCGCGTCTCCAACTGCGCATCCCGCTCCCGGTCGTCCGCATGTTTTTCATTCAGCCGTCGCAAGAGATCCAATTGGCGGCGCTGCACGTCCAACGTTAAATCTTCGTTCTTGATATTCGCAATCAGTTTGTCGACCTGTTTTTGTTGGCTGTTGATGTAGGTGCCTTGAAAGGCTCCCGGCAAAAACGCCGACCGCCAGTTGCGCGTAGCCACGATCGGATATCCCCCCGGGCACATCACGACAAATCCCGGCAGATTCTGGTTTTCCGATCCTAAACCATACGTCACCCAGGCCCCCATACTTGGCCGCGGCAACCGTCCTTCGCCGCAGTTCATCAACATCAACGACGGTTCGTGGTTGGGCACATCCGCATGCATTGAGCGGATCACGGCGATGTCGTCGATGCATTGGGCAGTCTGCGAAAAGAGTTCGCTGACCTCGATACCCGATTCGCCATATTTTTGAAATTGAAACGGCGAGCCCATCAAGGCTCCGGTCTTGCGTTCGGTGCGCAGATTCCCCGTCGGCAATGGCTGACCGTGCAGGCGTTTCAACTCGGGTTTGGGGTCGAAGGTATCGATGTGCGACGGCCCGCCGTTCATAAACAGGTGCACTACCTGCTTCGCCCGCGGCGCAAAGTGCGGCTGCTTGGGCGACAACGGTCCCAGCGGACCAGCACCGGACTCCGCAGCCCCCAATTGGCCCTCATCACGCAACAAATTCGACAGCGCCAACATCCCCAACCCGGTGCCGCTCCGCGCAAGTAATTCACGGCGGGACAGACCCGGATTCCAGGGGCCACTCAAGTTAGGCATCTCTCACAAACTCCCGCTAAACACGCAACGTTTCAATCCACAAACAAAAACTCGTTGGTCATCAGCAACGCCTGAATATACTCCTGCCACTGCTGCTGCGACGGTTCCGCTCCCAAAAACGCGACCGCCAGTTCCCGTTCCAGCTCCGTCGGCGCGCGGCTGAAAAGTATTTTGTGCAGCCGCTCGACGCGCAACGTCGCGTCTGCAACATCGGCGACGTCCGGCCGTGCGGCAATCCGCGTCACGACTTCGTCCACAAACTTGTGGTTCATCAAATACAATGCCTGTGGCGCAATCGTGGTCGCATCCCGTTGAGGACTGGTGGCCGCCGGATCGGGAAAATCAAACGCGCGAAACAACTCCGGAAGGTCCATGCGATCGACGAATGCATAAATCGTTCGACGCGGCGTGAATGGCGTTTTTTCGATATCGACCGCCGGGCCACCGAGCGTTTGCTCCAATTGGTCTGTCACAGCCAAAAGCGAATCCCGCATCGACTCAAAGTCGAGTCGGCGACGATTCATCCGCCACAACAAGCGGTTGCGGGGATCGACCGCCACTGCTTCGTCCCGCGCGTGGCTTTGCTGCCGATAGACCGCCGAGAGCATGACACGGCGATGCAGACGTTTTAACGACCAACCGTCCCGCATGAATTCACTCGCCAAATGATCCAGCAGTGCAGGATGCGTGGGCGCTTCACTCCGCAATCCGAAATCACTCGGCGTCGCGACCAACGCGGACCCGAAATGATTCAACCAGACACGATTGACCAACACCCGCGCGGTCAATGGATTCGCCGGATCGACAATCGCCTGCGCCAATTCCAACCGACCGCTGCCGGTTTGAAACACCTGATCGTCTTCGTGCGTCAGAAACTCCGGAAAGTGCCGCGGCACGCCGGTTCCGGGACGATTGGGATTGCCCCGTAAAAATACCTTGGGAGCATACATTTCCTCCGCATCCAACAACACCATCGCCCGCGGCGGCGCACCGGCTGTTTCCGCAATGTGCTTCTCAACCTCGCCCAGCAATTTCTTGTATTTTGCCTGAGCAGGACGATCGGGAAGCAATGTCAGGAATCCCCAACCGGTCCGCACCGGCACATCGGGTGGCGCTTGCGAACCATAATACACGAGTCGCAAAGCCTCGTCCGACTCGTCGGGCAATTCCGTGGGCAGCGGCTGCTTGGCCTCAGTCGCTTGCTGCAACAGAGCCGTCCATTGGTCGTCGACTTGATTCAACACATTGCTATAACGCTCCGCCAATTCCGACATGCTGGCCGGCGGCGCTGCGCTTAAGGCTTCGAGAACTGCTGGATGAGCCTGCGCTGGGTCAGTCGCGTGTTGCTCGACAATCGCTGCTGCGGTCGCGGCAAATTCGTCAGCGGGAATTTCTGCGCAAGCGTGCCAGATGCTCCAAATTGGATCGTGCGACTTGCGGGCCCGCGTTAAATACGATTGCCAACGTTGGATCATCGTAGGATTCAGATCCCCTTCTTCAACCAACAGCATGAAATCCTCAGTGGGCGGTTGATTCCGTTTGGCATGCGCCGCCATGAGATATTCCGCCGCCCTTTTCCGGGCAGAGGTCACCAGTGCCGTATGCTTTTCCGTTACAAACGCATCCAGCTTCTGTTGTTTGACAGCCAACTCCTCAGCAAACTTACGATGCTCTTCCGTGTCGGGCGGGGCTTCGAACATCGGTGGGATCGTTGGTTCCGTCGAACTACGAAACACGCCGTACAGCCCGTAGTAATCCGCTGCGCTGACTGGATCGAACTTGTGATTGTGACAACGGGCGCAGGAAACAGTCAGCCCCATCAGCCCCCGGGTGACGACATCAATGCGATCGTCGATAATGTCATGGATGTTGCCGGAAAACTGAGCGCCGAGCGTTAAATAACCCATCGCTGTGAGCGGACGCTTGTCCTCGCCCAGGTCCAATTGGTCCGCCGCCAACTGCTCGACAACAAACCGATCGTACGGCAAATCATCGTTCAACGCGCGAATCACATAATCGCGATAGGTGTAGGCCCAATGGTATTTTTTGTCGCCGAAGAAAATGTAACCTTTATTATCCGCATAGCGGGCCACATCCAACCAATGCCGCGCCCACCGCTCGCCATATCGCGGCGAAGCCAACAAGCGATCGATCAGTTTTTCATAGGCGTCGAGTGAGGGGTCGTTTTCAAAAGCAGCCACCTCTGCGGGTGTCGGGGGTAAGCCGATCAAATCAAACGTCGCGCGGCGAATCAACGTTTTCCGATCCGCTTCCGGCGCGGGAGTCAATCCAGCTTGTTCCAATCGCGCCAGAATAAATCGATCGATCGACGTCCGTGACCATTCGGCATCCTGGACCTCCGGCAACGGTGGATCGGTAATCGGTTGAAATGCCCAATGCTGTTTGTACGCGTCGTGGTTCTTTTCCACCGACGGCGTAGAACTCCCGGGCCAGGGCATCCCAATTTTTACCCAGCGCGTCAGAGCGGCAATCTCGTCTGCCGATAATTGCTCGTCGGGAGGCATTTGCACATCCCCGGCATACGCAATCGCCGCCAACAGCGGGCTTTCGCTTGGAGCTTCGCTATCAACAATCGGCCCCGCGTCCCCACCGGCAATCACAGCATCGCGTGAATCGAGACGAATGCCTAATTCCTGCTTTTCCGCCCCGTGGCAGGAATAACACTTTTCAGCAAGCACCGGCCGCACACGTTTCTCAAAAAACTCCGCATCAGCCGGCGAAACCTTCTCGTCACCGTATGTGACCGATATCGCAGACAGGCAGGCAAAGAAGCCGAAAATCACAGCACGCAAAGCAGGCATGAACATCATCCGCGGAAGGAATCACAATTTGAGGCAGGAGTCCCCATTATGTCCCCCCACCAATCCCCTGTCGAGTGGACAAACAACAGAGCCTATTGAAAAAACCAACTGGCCACTGGCCACTGACCACCGGCCACTTTTTTCCGCCTACCGCCTACTGGCCACTGGCCACCGGACACTGGCCACTAATTTCCACCGGCGTCGCCGCCAACGTCTCATCCATCAACCGCTGAACACGGACTTCCAACTGCCGCGTTAACTCCGCCCCAGTGGCACGGTCGCGCGTCACAGGCACCGGCAACGGGTCGCCGAATGTCACCACAGCGTTGCGCGTCCCACGGATGCCCGCCGAGGGCGCATTGAGGAAATCCTCTTCGAACTTGTCAATCGTCTCCGCGATCCGCTCAATCGATGGCCGCTCGGAGACGTAATTCCCCGGATAGCTAAACATCTGCACGACCAAAAACAGATCGTCCATATCGTGCACCAGGGGTTCGCGAGCGGAGTCGGTCTTGTCGAGTTCATCGAGCCGGCTGATCACTTGGCGGCGAAGGTTTTTGACCCGCTCCGGAATGATCAAGCCCTCCGGTTCCTCCACACCATGCCGTTCGGCAAGCCGCTGTAAGATAATGTCGGACAAATCGGCCACGCGTTCAGCCAACGGCCCTGACCGACTGCGGCCGAGATATTCCACCTCTTTGAGTGCGATCATGCCGTCGGCAAAGCGGTAAATCCGGTCGTGCAACGAAAGATCCGTACGCACCCGCCAAGAAATCTGCTCCTCCAACCGCCGCATCACCTGCAACAACTCCGGCGTGGGATCGGTTTGGTATTTATAGTGAATGGCACAGGGAACGACCGTAATCGGACGCTCTGCCTTGCGGGCCGCAGTCATGGCGATGGCAGCGGCGCCCTCGCGAAAGGGGGTGATCCGTTCGTTGAGGTGATAGACTTCCCCCTCAGGAAAAATCACCAACGGATGCGGCCGTTGCTGCACGATCTCGACTGCTTGCTTAAACGCCCGCATGTCGGTCCCTTCACGGTCGACGCTAAAGCAACCGTGGTGCTGCATCACCAAACTTTCCAACCGGCTGGACATGCCAAAGACTTGCCAAGCGGTCATGAAATACAGCGGGCAAGCAAGCACCTCCGCCGCATGATACAGCACATACGAGTCGGCATGGCTCGAATGATTGGGCGTTATCACCACCCCCTGCCCCGCCGCCAAAGCCGCCTGCAAATGTTCCGCACCGCGAACATCGATATCCAACAGCCGATGCTGCCGAATCTGCTGATACCGCCGCAACGATCGCCAGACGCGAATCATAAACGGACTAAGCTTTGGCGGCCACCACTGCGGCGGCGTCTCAAATGGCTGACGATTCATAACACGGCCATCATCCCGGGAAATACAAACGGACAAGCCCCTGTATTTCAACCAGACGCACTGTTTTTCGCAATATCACGTTTCAATAGGCTGTAGGCCTGAGACCGTAGGCTATAGAAAACCGCCACCCAAAAATCCTGGCCACCGGCCACCGGCCACTTCTTTTCTGCCTACTGCCTACTGCCTACTGCCTACTGCCTACTGCCTACCGCCTACCGTCTACTACCTCAAGCCTGTCCCCTCAAGCCTCAAGCCTACTGAAGGTACTGTTCATCCGAAGCAATCCCCATCGGCTGCGGGGTCTCCGGTTTGATGATCTTCCAGGATGCACCGGTTTCGCGCATTGCTTTGTAGTCGCGCGTTTGATAGGCGAATTCTAATTGCGGTGTGGCGAGTGACTTTTCGCCCGCGTGACGGGAATGCATTGCGGAGTCCAAAACCCCGGTCGTCATCAACGTCCGCTCGACCGGATACGGTGCTTTCCCGTGGATGAAGTGGTTCTGAATCGCATGCGAAAGCGCTTTGAACAGACAACGGTTGTCCCACGGGCCGGGATTGAAATACGTAGCGACCGGTTTCGCTTCCCCTTTGACCCGGCAGGCGAAATTCCAGCGGATGCCGCTATTACCCACTTTCAGCACGGTCGCGCGTAAACCGTCTTTGTATTCCAACAGAATTCCGTGCGAAGCAGTTTTGGGATCAATGACCGGCTGCCCCATAAAGTCCGCCTCCGCCTGCATCGCCGCCGCCGCCAGATCGACCGACCAACGCTTGTTAGCGGTCGCCATTAACGCATCGCCGGACAAAAACTGCACGCGGGCAATTCCCGTCTCGCCGCCGCGTCGTCCTTCGACCATCGACTGGAGCACTTCCAAACCGTGAAAGTCATACGATTCCACCCCACCGCCATGGATGGAGATCGCTTCCTCAATCTCCACGCCAATCGGATTGTCAATCATTGGCGCTCGCTGCGCCAACGGCACCGAACTGCCTGCCATGAACGGAATCCCGTGCTGCACGGAGGTGTCATACATCTCCTTGGCCCAGTCCCAGCGATACGAAAGATGCTTGTCGTTGAACACCGGCACAAATCGCTGCGAGCGTTTCATCACAGCCGCGATTTCATCGAAAAACCGTTTCCGCGGGTACTCGACCTGTCCCAGATCATTTTTGGGATAGCTGCCATGCTCGCCGATCGAAAGGACCGCATCGACCGCCAACTCCTTGCCCCCCAAACAGAGCGCGTCGGAAATTGAGTCATAGACTGGCAGTCCATAATTCTTGGCGATCTCCGTCGTCATGTCGCCCTGAGGATGCTGATCGGCATACAAACTGACAACCTCCACCCCGGGGTCGGTCAATTCCCCGTTGAAGATGTACGACTCCAGAAAATTCTCGAGCAACACATGGGTATGCCAACGATGCGCGAAAGCCGTGTACACCACGGCAACTTTGGGGCGTTTTTTTGCGGGTGCGGCGTAGAGACTGTTGGCCAGAAACGGGGAGACCAGTCCACTGGCAAGCGAAGTCTGAAGAAAACGGCGCCGTGAAACGGATAAGTCCAAACCGCTCGCCGGAGTATTGCGTGACATGAGCCGGAGATTCCTGTTGTCGCATTGTGGATAAATCATGATGACTTCCGGGAACTGAGTCCAGACGCATCAATACTTGCTTACTTGATTGTAAGCAGTTCCACAGGTGGGCAACAGTCAACCGGCGATCTCGTCAACGACAAAATACTCGCAAATGTTTGATGTCAAAGCAATCCCAGGGTGGCGCGGCTTTGCCGCTTACCCTGGGCTACGATGTCTCACCCCTGCGGGGTATTTGCGTTCTAACACGCATTAAAATTTGAAGGTATTTTGAATTCCTGAATGTATATTCAAACGGTTCCCCCCAAGTCTCTGCTGAATATGCGGAAATCAAACTCGCATACCCCACACAAATCAGCCCTGACCGCGCCTCGCCTACCGACAGTTTGATGGATTTTATCAGGTTTCCCAGACTATCGACGCCGGTCAGGATGCCAGTTGATAACCGTCCGTGATCACCGAACGTTTCCGCGACTACTCTTGTCTCACATCACAGTAATCACCAAATCTTTCCAAAAGCGGGCACTCTTTTTTCGTGTCTTTCGCTTTTTTCGTGGTTAATTTCTTTTAGATGCAGAGCCAAAATCCACAATGGCTGCGTTGCATTTTCTGTGATTGATCCCTCAACCATTATGGTGGCCCAGCGTATCGGCCCGACGTTTGCATCACACTAAATTCCAGCTAGGTGGCGACCAAATTGACCTCGTCGTATACAATTCACCGATGCCCCTCCTGGCTACACCCCGGAAACTCCCCAGCACCGTTCGAATACTGCGACAATACAATTCATGCCCCGACAAACTTCCAGCCGACAACGGTTTTCTGAGTATCTCGACGCCATCCGTGTCAAATCCGCACCTGCTGATGCTGCGCTCGCAGGTCAGGACAAACTGCGAGAAACTCCGCGACATGATCGATCTTTCTATACGCTGTTGCGGGAATTCCTGAAGTTGCTGACCGGTCATCGAAAAATGATCGCCTTTTCGCTGTTTACGCTCAGCATCTCGACGGTTCTCAAACTCGTCCCCCCCGCCGCCACGAAGATTGCCATCGACTACGTTTTCACCGGCCGGCCGCTACCGGAATCGGTCACGAGTCGTGTCTCCCTCCCCGCCAATCCGCGTGACCTGTTGATCCTCCTGGCGGTCACCGTCATTTCTATTTCGGTCATCGAAATCGTGATTCACGTTTGGGGGCGGTGGTTGGCGACAAAATCGACCAAACTCGTGCAGATGTCGGTCCGCAAACGTGTCTTCGATCATGCGGTGCGACTGCCGCTGCATCGGGTCTATCAACTCAAGTCGGGCGGGGTCACCAGTATTCTGCGGGAGGATGCCGGGGGTGTGGCCGAATTGATTTTCAGCATGCTCTACAATCCTTGGCGGGCGATCATTCAACTGGTTGGCAGTTTGGCTGTGCTGGCCTGGGTTGATTGGCGACTGTTGCTCGGCTCGTTGATTCTATTGCCGGCGGTCTACATCACGCACAGCACTTGGATCAGCCGGATCCGTCCACTGCAACGCGATATTCGTCGGCGCCGTCAGGAAATCGACAGCCACGCTACTGAGGCCTTTGGCGGCATGCGGGTGGTGCGGACCTTCGGGCGTCAACGCAGCGAAGCGGGTCGTTTCACCCGCGGCAATCACCTGATGGCGCGGCAAGAACTGTTGGCCTGGTGGAGGATGCGGATCGTAGAAACGGTTTGGAGCGTACTGATCCCCCTCGCCTCCTCCGGCCTGTTGATCTATGGCGGACTGCAGGTCTTGCAGGGTGAAATCACGCTGGGCGACTTGATGATGTTCCTGTTTTATCTCGCCATGCTCCTCGAACCGGTCGCAGTGTTGGCCAACAGCGCCACGCAATTCCAAAGCAGTCTCGCAGGTTTGGATCGCGTGCTGGACCTGATGGCCGATCCCCAAGAAATGCTGCCGGCCCCCCATGCAGTCTCACTCGATCCGCAAACGGTCGCTGGCCGTTTGACGCTCCGCGATGTCAGTTTTCATTATCCCGGCACCGAGACACCCGTGTTAAAGGACATCAACCTGGAGGTCGAACCTGGCGAAACGTTGGCATTGGTCGGTCCGAGCGGCGCCGGGAAAACGACGCTATGCAACCTGATCGCCCGCTTTTACGACCCCACGTCCGGCGAGATCGATATCGACGGTGTGAATCTCAAAGATATTCGCGTCGAGAGTTATCGCGAATTATTGAGCATCGTCGAACAGGATATCTTTCTCTTCGACGGGACAGTGGCGGAAAATATCGGCTATGGAGCCAAGTCAGCCACAATCGAGGATATCCAAGAAGCCGCCCGCGCTGCCAACGCGGATCTCTTTATCCAGGAACTGCCTGACGGTTATGACACGGTCATCGGCGAACGGGGAGTACGGCTCAGCGGGGGACAACGGCAACGTCTGGCCATTGCCCGCGCGATCTTAGCCGATCCCCGCATTCTGATTTTGGATGAAGCGACCAGCAATCTAGATACCGAAAGCGAACGCCTGATCCAAGACAGCTTGGCGACACTCACCGCTGGCCGGACATGCTTCGTCATCGCGCACCGGTTGAGCACCATCACCGACGCCGACCGCATTTTTGTACTCGAACAAGGCCGGATCGTTGAATCGGGAACGCACCACGGTCTCATGGATCAGAGCAGCCGGTATCGCGAAATGGTAGAATTACAAATGAGTTAACTGCCGCGCCGCTTTCATGACGGACGAGGTGATGGAATTGACTTGTTGGCCTGACCGCAAGAGCATCGCGTTTGTGGATGTCGTGTTCAGTATGAATGACCCCAGCTTATAGCTACGCTGCCATAGAGACACTCGTATGACCCGCGGAATCTTACAGGCCTTGGGGGGATTAGGACTGTTCCTGTTGGGGATGCAGTTGTTGACGCAAGGTCTGCGCTCGACGGCTGACGATCGATTGCGCTGGCTGATTAAACGCTCCACACGCAATCCGCTGCAAGGAGTGGCCACCGGTTGCTTGTCCACAGCCATCGTACAGTCATCCAGCGCGATTACGGTCTTAGCAGTGGGATTTGTCAACGCCGGCATCTTGAGTTTTCCCGAGGCATTGGGAATCATCTTCGGCGCAAATATCGGCACAACGATTACTGGTTGGTTTGTTGCCCTGTTGGGGTTCAATCTACAACTTGACGAATTTGCGATGCCGCTGGTTTTGTTGGGCGTGATCTTCAAAATATTCGGCCGAGGCAAATGCGAAGCGGCGGGAACCGCAATTACGGGATTTGGATTGATCTTTGTGGGCATCAGCACCATGCAACTGGGCATGGCGGAATTCCGCGGCATTGTGACTCCCGAGATATTTCCCTCCGACACGATTCCAGGACGGCTGCTGCTGGTTTTGATCGGCGTGGTGATCACCGTCGTCACGCAATCCTCCAGTGCGGGAGTCGCCGCAGCACTGGTGGCACTGCATGCGAATTCCATTTCGCTCAACCAAGCCGCCGCCATCGTCATCGGCATGAATTTGGGAACGACCTTCACGGCGATGTTGGCCACGGTTGGCGGCAACGTCCAAGCGCGGAGAACCGGTTTCGCACACGTCGCCTTCAATTCGCTGACCGCTATCGGCGCCTTTTTTCTGTTAACACCCTTTTTAGATACGGTCGCAGCTTTGTGGCCCGGCGCGGAGGCGAATTCTCCGGAACTGGTGCTTGTCGGTTTTCATACGTTCTTCAATATGATCGGCGTGATCGCGATTTTGCCTTTCACGCGCACTTTCGCCAACTTGATCGAGCGAATGTTTCCCGAGCGCGGCAATCTCCTGGTGAAACGGCTGGACAAAAATCAGTTATCCACTCCCGTCGCCGCACTGGATGCCGTTTCCGCAACCATCCATGACATCCTCCAGGTCGTCTTCCACGAATTGAGCCGCTGGTTACGACAACCGGCCGCAGTCACGGACGAACAACTCGCACTGGATATTGAAGACGCCCTCGACCAGACGCAGGAATACTTGCAGGCAATTCCCGTCCAGGCCGAGGATCAAATCACCGACCATGCCTTTTTAGCCTGTGTCCACACACTCGACCATTTGCGACGCGTGAATCGGCGACTGCAAGATCAAGCCCGCCTCCGCACCTGTCGCGCGGAACCGGACTTGTCGAATATGGCGGACAAATTGGCGACCGCGTGCGAGCGGATCGCCGAAGAAGAATTCCCACTGTCCCCGGAACAGGCAGAGGCGTACCACGACATCAATCACCAGCTGAAAACTGATATGCGGACATTTCGCGAGCAAGCCGTCTCCACCACCGCGCACGGAAAATTGACACCCAGCGAGGCCATCAAACACATGGATGCCGCGCGTTGGCTGCGGCGAATTGGATACCACGTCTGGCGGGTGGCGTACCACATGTCCGCACAAACAAACGAGGACACCCCCGATTTCAAGCAGAAGTGATCTTAGCAACGCCTTCGTTCCATGTATCGTTACGCATCTGACGACGACATCGGAGAACCAATACCGGAAAAGTCGATATCCCATTCTCTGAGTAGCCGGGTTGCGCGTCGCCGGCGTAAAGCCCGGCGCACCGAAGTTATGGGCCACATCTGTTTCCAGCAAATCAGATAGGCGCCTTTGAACGTGGGAAGATAGTACTGCTGCGTTGAATCCAGATAAAGGAAACCTGTTGCTATCTGATCGTAAAATTCCTTGATCAAATCCTGTTTGAGTTGTTCGACGAGTTGTTCGGTGGGCGGCAGACGTCTCTTCTTTTTGCCGGCTGCGAGTTCTTCAACGGCGCGCTGATGCACACGATAGAGGCGTGACGGTCGCTTGATATCAGAAAACTGTAGGAGCGTTTTGTGCGATACAGGAGCGAACGCGCCCTCCACTGTGTTGTTGGTAGTGCCGATTTCGCTGCCATCATCAAACTCAGTGCTGAACTCCACATGATCGTTTCGCACGGAAATCTTTTTGGCGTCTTCCTGTTCGGTAAAACCCCAGATCACTGCCGCGATGGCTTGGTCTTGTTCCATGGGGTTCACGAACAACATGACAACAGCGATGGCATCCGGAACCAAATCCGGGACCAACACATACTCCACGATGGAAAAACCGACTTGCTCCATTTCGCGGGCCGTCGACTCAAAGAATTCAACTGCGGCTTGCGGGATGGGAGTTATTTCAGGATCAAAGATGTCGAGACTCGGATCCGCGTTATGCTTCAGAGTCGCCTTAATCACCAGTGGTAAGAGCAAGTACGCACATGCGACCAGAACCAACAGGATGAGACCGATTTGCATCGACGGGGCAAGTTCTTGGAATGTTTCGAGCACCAATCCGTTTCCCTAACAGAGATTTTCCTGTCGATGATTTTCGGCCTCACGCACGGTCCATTGTCAGAATGTTACCCTGTATGGGGCGCTCGTTCTATAAATTACCATGCAGTCCGTCACAAGATCCTAGGAGCTTTCAGCACGCGCTCTCGATAGTTACGATTTAACGACCAGCCTAAGGCATCGTAAATTCGTGTCCGTCGGACGGAACCGTCAATACCGGGCAGCGGGCTTTGCGGACGACTTTTTCGGCGACACTTCCGATCAGCAGATGGGAAATCCCGGTGCGGCCATGCGTTCCCATTACGATCAGGTCGATGTCCTTCGCTTTGGCGTATTGAATAATCTCCGAAAATGGAGCCCCTTCGCGAATTTCCTGCACGACATTCTTGACTGAGCCCGCCACCGACGCAGCCGTCTCCTGCAATTTGTTGGTCACTGCGTTATGCAGGTCCTGCATGATTTCGTCCGACACGGCGAAAAATCCGTCCGAACCCATCGCCACTGCCGTATCATTGGCAATCACATGTACCAGATGGATTTCCGCACCAAACTTTTCAGCAAGATTTTGCGCATACTTCAATGCGTTCGCGCCATTGTCGCTGAAGTCGGTCGGCACCAGGATTCGATTCAACATCGTGACAGCTCTCCTACTTTTTGCGTTACTGGATTTCCAGATGTCCAAGTCACTTTAGGCAGTCAATTGTAGCGCGCATGCCGCCAACTGGCCAGACCCTAAGCACTGACTTTTGCGGTTCACCCTGTTTCCCAGTCGGTGGAGTTCAACGACTCGCGAAGCTGCTCGACCGTTCGAATCGCACGCTCACCGGCCGATCCGCCGTCGTCGAATTCATGCAACAGGTATTCCGCCTTTTCAAACGTGCAAAAGCGATCCAACTGCGCATGGAATACCTCGAAGTCCTCGGAACGCAGAGCATCGGGCAAGGAGGCGTATTTTCGAATCAGATGTTGCGGATTGTTGGCGAGAACGATTTCACGGCAGCGCGCCGCAATATCAACACATGCGGCGCGGCATGCGGAAATTCCGGTCAGCAACAGGAATTTATCCCGCTGCGGATACTGCTGTTTCTGTTGTGAGACTTCCGCAAGACGGGCAAATGCCGTCATGGCTGCTTCGTCATTCATGATAATTGCCGGGCGCTGTCAGGAAACCCCGCGGCGAAGCCACAGGCATAAAGACCAAACACAATGAGCGGCCAAGACCACGACCGCTCCCCCACTCCATATCAGCGAATCAATCAAAACGGGATTTGCAGACCATCGTATGCCAATTCAATCCCCTGAGGCAATCGCGAATTCGTCGCTTCGTGTTCCAGGGTGTGTGCAATATGCGTGAAGTAGGTCCGTTGCGGCTTGACCCGCTCAACCACTTCTAATGCCTGTTCGATATTCAAGTGCGTTGGATGCGGTTCCTCACGCAATGCATCTAAGACCAGAACCTCCAAGCCCTCCAACAACGGCCAACTCTCATCGGGAATTTGGCTAACATCGGTACAAAAGGCGACATCGCCAATTCGAAATCCCAACACCGGTAACTTCCCATGCAGCAAACGAATCGGCTGCACAGTTTGCCCCAACAGCGTAAACGGTTCGAGCTCGATGCGCTGAAACTCCAAGGCTGGCACGGCACCGCGATGATTGTTCCGCGGGACTTCAAAGGCGTAATTGTAAGACCTGCGAATCTGCTGCTCGACATTGGCTTCACAATACAGCGGCACCGGCCCCTTGAGGTAAAAGCCGAACAGCCGCAAATCATCCAAGCCAAACAGATGATCAGCATGGCTATGCGTATAGAGAGCTGCGTGAATCAAATCAACTCGCTCTCGCAACAGTTGCATCCGCAATTCCGGCGGGGTGTCGATCAGGAAATTCCCGCCCGGGACCGACACCACAACGCCCGTCCGTGTGCGTTTGTTGCGCGGATTCGTTGACTCACAGACCTCGCAATGACAGCCGATCATCGGCACGCCGTGGCTGGTTCCGGTCCCCAACAGGGTCAATTTTGATGTTTTTGTAGGTGGCAGTGTCGGCATAATATCAATCGAAGGAGGGAAAAGCAGAGGAATTTGGATGATACCGAACGGACCGCTGTTGAACACCCTGTCGTGTGAGCAACAGACCAATATTGCGAGGCGGTCGCCGGTTTCCCACCACGAAACCTAACCTGGCAATGCGGATGAAAACTCGGCTAAAATCACAGTCCCCCGGTTTTGTGCCTCATGCATCAAGATACGTTTGTGCGCAAGCAGTGAAACATCGCGACAGCAAAGTTGTTCTCGCCAGACAGAAAAATAATAACCAACCTCAGGCATAGTGCCATAGAACTATGCCATTCATCGTGTGCAACGAATGCTCTGGAGCGAATGATGACCCAGGCACATGATCAATCAAATCACTGCAATCCAAGTAGGGATTTCCTGTAGTTCGTTGTGGTACACGATCGTTACTGCTTGTAAATTCTTAATGCTTTTCTAGAATGAAATGAGTCGAGTTGGTCGATAAGAGATTGGTCGACTTTTGATTTCTTGCAAACGACGACAACAAGACATTACCATATTTTGGTAGCTCAGACGGGAGGATAGCTGGGCCGCGGTTAAACGCAGGCCCGGGCGAGCGCCTATCCTTCTTCTGGGCTACCTTTTTTTTATGCGCCCACCGCTCACGCCCGCAGCGGAGGGTCGTTCCCCCCCTCGCGCGAATGGACGGGAAAAACCTCAATGGCAGAATCCTCCGAGACAGAGACCCACCAACCAGCCAGTTTCCAAAGCTTACGCGTCTGTTCCTTTGAAAGCCGCAAAGGCAATGAAATGCGGTCGCTGATCGAACGGCACGGCGGTCTGGCAACGATTGCCCCCTCGATGCAAGAAGTACCGCTCGGAGAAAACCCCGAAGCGTTGCAATTTGCCGAAGAGCTATTTGCCGGCCAGATCGACATCATCGCCTTCATGACGGGCGTTGGTGCCAAGGCACTCTTAGCGGCCATCGAAACCCGCTATCCCCGCGAGAAGTTTCTAGACGCGCTGCGGCAAACCCACTGCATTGTCCGCGGCCCGAAGCCGGCCGCCGTATTTCGCAGCTGGAAAGTCCCCTTTGCCGGACAAGCCCCGGAACCGAACACGTGGCGGGAATTGCTCACGGTTTTCGGCGAGGACCTTGCCGGCATAGTCGTTGCCGTGCAGGAGTACGGACGGCCTAGCACCGAGTTTTATGCGGCCTTGGAACAACGTGGGGCAACTGTTCGGCCCGTCACCGTTTATCAATGGGCACTCCCCGACGACACGGAACCGTTGCTTTCAGCAATCCGCGCGACCGTCGCGGGCGACCATGACGTGCTGATGTTCACCAGCGCGCAGCAACTGCACAACACGTTGGAAGTCGCCGAAACGGCGGGATTGAAGCAGGATTGGCTGGACGCTGCGGCGAATTGCGTCATCGCCTCCATCGGTCCCACAGCCAGTGAGCACCTGCATTCCGTCGGTTTGCCCGTGGACCTTGAACCGGACCACCCAAAAATGGGACACTTAGTGCGAGCCGCCGCTCAAGCCGCGCCGAAGATTCTAGAATCCAAACGCGGCAACGATTGAGCAAGCAGCGCGCTGATACTAACGAACGACCTCAATTGCCGCGGAATTGACGCATCTTGACTACTCCCGAACTTCAAAATAGCCGGTTTATGCGCGCTGCTCGCCGCGAACCGGTCGACACGACCCCCATCTGGCTGATGCGACAAGCTGGACGGTACATGCCCGAATACATGGCCATCCGGAACAAAGTCACCTTTCTGGAATTGTGCAAACGCCCCGACTTGGCCGCCGAGGTCACGCTCGTCGCCCGGGAACGCCTAGGAGTCGACGCAGCGATCCTGTTTGCCGACTTGCTCCCGATTCTGGAACCAATGGGCCTGAACTTAGAATACGCCAAGGGCGAAGGCCCCGTGATTCACAATCCGCTCTCGTCGCCGTCCGATGTCGATCGTTGCCACGAGTTGGAGGACATGGAGGCGCTTGGCTTCGTTTTCGAAGCGGTCAAACTCATTCGCCGCGACCTCCCGGCTGACATTCCGCTACTTGGTTTCGCCGGTGCTCCGTTTACATTGGCTTCCTATGCGATCGAGGGGGGTGGCTCGCGGAATTACATTCATACCAAACAGTGGATGTACTCCGATCCAGCCGCTTGGAATACGTTGATGCAGCGGCTGTCCAACAGCGTTGCGCGGTATTTGAAAGCACAAATCGCCGCCGGCTGCCAAGCGGTCCAAATATTTGATAGCTGGGCCGGTTGCCTCTCCCCGGACGATTACCGGCAATACGTCCTGCCACACACCAAAGCCCTCATTGATGCGCTGCCCAAAGACGTGCCGGTGATCAATTTCCTGACCGGCAATCCCGCGCTGTTGCCACTACTACGCGAAGCGGGTGGACAGGTCATCGGAATTGATTGGCGGATCGGACTGGCCGAAGCCTGGGACATCGTCGGCCACGACGTCGCCGTCCAGGGAAATCTTGATCCTGTCTCGTTGATGGCGGATACAAAGGTTTTGCGCAAACGGACGCAAGACGTGATGAATGCTGCTGCAGGACGTCCCGGCCATATTTTCAATCTGGGACACGGAATCATGCCGCAAGTGCCCGTGGAAAATGCGATCGCGCTGGTGGATATGGTCCATGAATTGGGAGCCGCCGGGCCGTCATGAATCCCGCTGCCCCCACCAGCGTGCGCCGCGTCGCTGTGATCGGCGGCGGAATCTCCGGATTGTCCGCAGCGCATCGTCTGACTGAACTGCGTTCCGAATCGCAACAGCCACTGGATATCATGCTCTTCGAAGCGAGCGACCGGTTGGCCGGTGTGATGGGGACCGAGGAAATCGATGGTTACCACGTCGAGACCGGTGCCGATTCGTTCATCACCGACAAGCCGTGGGCCGTCGATTTGGCCAAACGGTTGGGCTTGGAGGATCGTTTGATCTCCCCCGACGCCAATTACCGGCGGTCGTTGGTCCTGCACAACGGCAAACCGCAACCGATCCCTGAAGGGTTCATGCTGCTCGCCCCATCAAAAATCGGCCCCGTCCTCAAATCGCCCCTGCTCAGCCCCTGGGGCAAACTACGGCTGGGAATGGAATACATTCTGCCGCGCGGCAATAACGGACAAGACGAAAGCCTCGCCCATTTCGTGCGGCGACGTCTCGGGCGTGAGGTATTAGACCGAATCGTGCAGCCGTTGGTGGGAGGAATTTATACCTCCGACCCAGAAAAACTGAGTCTTCGTGCAACCCTGCCCCGTTTTCTCGACATGGAAAAAGAGCACCGCAGCTTGATTCGGGCATCACGCCGCCAATCCGCGCGACGCAAAGACAATAGCGGGAGCGGGGCGCGTTATGGATTGTTCGCCACTTTTGCCACCGGAATCTCTGAACTCTTCGCTGCCCTGATCGCCTCACTGAAAAATTGCGACGTCCGCATGAATACCGCCGTCACACGTTTGACGCCCGGCCCCGAGAATGCGTCGGCCACTTTGGAAACGGCCGATGGACGTCACGAAGAATTCGACGCGGTCATCGCCGCCCTGCCCGCTTATCGCGTCGGCGATTTGGTCGCGGCCTTTGCTGCGCCGCTGGCCGCGCAGTTGCAGTCGATCGAGTACGCCTCCAGCGCGATCGTCGTCACCGGGCATCGTCTCGCCGATGTCGCCAATCCGCTCAATGCGTTCGGCTTAGTCATTCCCGCGGTTGAAAACCGCAAAATTCTCGCCGTCTCGTTCACCAGTCGCAAGTTCCCCGACCGCGCTCCCAACGACTGCGTCCAACTCCGCACCTTCGTGGGAGGCGCCATGCAGCCGGAATTGTTGGAATTGGATGACGAACAACTCTTGTCCCTCGTGCGCGGCGAATTGGCGGAGCTACTCGGCGTCCAGGGAGAACCGCAAATCGCCCGCATCGCCCGTTACCAACAAGCCATGCCGCAATACCACGTCGGTCACCTGGAGCGCGTCGAGCGGATCGAAGCCGCAGCGGCCGCCCTCCCCTTTTTCGAACTCGCCGGCAACGCCTACCACGGCGTCGGCATCCCCGACTGCGTACATAGCGGCGAACAAGCTGCCGAACGGGTGTTTTCGAGGATTTGATATGATCGTCCTGCCGCGTGGAATTACAGGATTCACAAATCGAAAAGATCCGCCGCTTCCTGTCAGCATTGAAAAATGCCAATTTCGCAGTGACTGTTATCAGGTCGCTCGTCGGTGCGACGCGGCAGTTCGTTCCATCGATGAACCTTCTGGGGTTGAAAACTTTCGAACTACAGAATTCGCCATTGGTGACGAAAATTTCTTAACTCTCTTGAACATACATTTCCCCTATTTGGCGATGGCGCAAGTGCGACACGTCGGAGATTTGACCCTCAATTTCATCGATGTTCCCGCATTCGCCTCTGAATTTCGTGCTATCGATCGGTACCAGGTCCTAACTGCCGACGACCTAGCACAGCCGATTACTGAATCGATGGTTGGGAATTTGTCGAGGGCCGAATTGCATGAAATGAAATATTGGAATCCGCAAACGATGGGCGAGGTGATATTCAACTATTGGGACTAATGAGCATCAAATAGTCTCGCAAACGTGCGGGAATGTTCCAATTGGCCTCCAGATTTCTCATGCGTGACAATCGCGTACATCCGCCTATAATGTGGTAACTAATGGTTAATAGACCCGTTTTGGCACGGTTCCACAGAACGGTGACAACTCTTTACGCATAGATGGCAGTGGACAGAGCATGAAATCAGCAACCTACGACAGCCAGCTTCGCGAGATCTCCACCAAAATCGAAGCCTGCGAACGCGTGACCTATGACGAAGGCGTGTTTCTGGCCGAGCAGGTCGACGTGCAGACGCTGGGCCGGTTGGCGAATCTTGTCCGCGAACGCAAAAACGGCGATTTCGCGTACTACAACACCAACATGCACCTGAATCCCACGAACGTCTGCGTCTATCGCTGCACGTTCTGTGCGTTTCGATCCGACTTGCATGCGGACAAAGCCTACGAATTCACCGACGATATGATTCGCGAACGGGTCGCCGAAGCCCAGGCGGCCGGTGCCACGGAAATCCATGTTGTCGGCGGCTTGCATCACCAAAAAGATTTTGACTGGTACGTCAACATCATCCGCGTGATCCACGAAGCCTGTCCGGAGATCCATATCAAAGCCTGGACGGCGGTCGAGATCAATTGGTTCTGCTTCAAAACCAAACAATCGATCCCTTGGGTTTTGGAACAGCTCATCAATGCCGGTTTGGGAAGCATGCCGGGCGGCGGGGCGGAGATCTTTCACGAAGATGTCCGCGGCAAAATCTGCGAGCACAAAGCAGACGGCGAAAACTGGATTGATATTCATCGCCAGGCACACAAGCTAGGTCTCCGCACAAACGCGACGATGCTCTATGGCCATATCGAAACCGAAGCGCATCGCGTCGATCACCTCTGCCGACTCCGCGCCCTACAGGACGAAACCGGCGGGTTTCAAACCTTCATCCCACTGGCCTTTCATCCGGAAAACACCGGTTTGGACCAAATCCAAAAGCCAAGCGGATTGACCGACCTGAAGGTCATGGCACTCTCCCGCATCATGCTGGACAACTTCGATCATATCAAAGCGTATTGGATCATGTTGGGGCAAGAGACCGCGCAACTCGCACTCAGTTTTGGCGCCGACGATCTCGACGGCACAGTTGTGCACGAGATCATTTATCACGACGCCGGTGCCCAGACGCCCGAAGGGCTGACGGTCGCGCAATTGACCGATCTGATCACCGAAGCAGGCCGCATTCCGGTCGAACGCGATACGCTCTACCGCAAAGTGATCCGCGACGGGGCTGCCTGGCATATCGGCGAACCGATCCTGACTGGTGCCGGCGTCTAATACCCGGGGCCACTAAGATCGCGTTGATCACTGGAACCTGTCTTTCTGGCGCATTCCATTCTATCGCTATGCGCGGCGCTGACTTCCTTGCCGTTAGATGCCGCCCCAGAATTTGACGGCTTGTGGTGGTGATCGCGTCACGCTGGGCAGGGACGTACTAGGGTTTTGCAGAGACCAGCGCTACGTAGCGCGCGGATTCCCCTAGGCGTCACAAAAAAGGCCCTCCCATGTCCTCCAACGACTCGCACAATAATTCGCAATCCAATTCCCAATCTGCTGTGGCACCCCAAGCTCCAAAAACGGGGCAAGGTTGTGCGAACTGCGAATCCACGGACGATTGGGGCCACTCGTCCTGGTGTCCACGGTGCGGCTGGTACCCGGCTCTCAACACCTGTGTCGAGGTCGATTCCGCTGAGGAAGATGTCCAGCAAGAACAACCGCTGGAATGGTACGAAGTGATTCCTGGCTGGGCTTGGGTTGTGGGCGCCGGCGAAGTCGCCTTGATTGTGCTCAGTATCCTGGGCCGTGTCACGACCGACACGGTCAGCGGCGAACGTGGGCATTGGGCATTGATCCAGTTATTCGTTGGCTTCTGCTCGCTGATGGTTGGGCAAGCCTGGGCCTATATGTATGCCGTGATGAAATCATCCGATTTCGGCCCCACTGATATCTTCTTTCAACCGCTGGCAATTTGGGGGCCGTCGAACCGAATCCTGCCAAAAAGTGCTCCGCGATTGGCCTTGGCCGTCTGGGGCGCCACAGCTGCATTTTTGGCCGTCGCTGTCATCGGTGGAATCAACTACAACGCGTTGTTCGAAGACTGGGGATTTGAAGAACAAGCCCAAGCCAACATGGTCCACGAAATCGTACGACAGGCTCGTGAAGGTGAAGGCGAAGAGTCCCTGGAAGAAGCCATCGACGAATTTGTCGGGGATGAAGAAGACAAAGAAGAGGTCATCATTGAAACCCAGGATCTGGACTGCCTGATCATCGGTTATATCGGGGAGTCGCCTGAAAAATTCACCGGCTTGGTACTGGCCAGTTTGGTGAAGGGTAAACTGCAATACGTCGGCACCGTCTTCAATGGCATCCCCAAAGAAGACCGCGAGATCCTAGCGGATCGCATGGCAACACTTGGTCGCGACCGGCCGTTTGTTAAAGCCAAAGTGGCAGCCAACTGGCTACAACCCACACTCATGTGCCGCATCAATTGCGAAGGACTGACCAAACGCAACAAGTTGAAAAAACCGGCCTTCGTGTCGCGGTTGGCAGATGCAAAATAGTTTCCCTGTCCAATGGCCTCCCCGCTCCAACGGGGAGGCTGCGGGCAGGATCTCTCGACGCATCATTGCGGTGTAGAGCGAGGGTCGCGATGTGTCGTGGCTTGTGGGGCCGGTTGCGAATTGCTGCTCGATTGGGGACGTTCCCAGATTCCAGCGGAATTGCGTAAGATGCGTTTCGCCAATTCCCGCGCATACAGGCGATGTCCCTCTCGCGAATATCCCAACGTCTCTTCTTGGAAGAGCGTAGCGGGGACATCCGAAGCTTGAAACGCCGGCGACGTATCACACATCGTGATCGTTTCTTGCTGGCAGTAGTCGGCCAAAATCTGAAAAGGCCGACGACTCGCGCAATGCGTCCCAACGGGAACACCGATCTCGTTGCGCAGGGCCTCCCCACCACTTGCGGTGGGACAAATCTGCCACGGCACAGGACCAGCGGCCACGAGTAGATCGGCGAATAAACCTCGCGTTAGAGTCTTGAGTTGCTGCAGCGGTTCCATCGATTGCTCAATGTAGGGCGACCAATCGGGTGGATCGTCCTTCAGCCATGCGTAACGGCCAGTGGCGACCGAAATATTGTCAGCCTCCCCATCGCCAATGTTGTCCGCCACCAATTCCGAAGCCGTCCGTTTGCCCCATTGCAGCAGCAACAACAATTCGCAATCGGGCGAGGCCCCGGTATTCGGAGCCGGCAATAATTTGGGATGCGTACAATTCAACGGAAGACCGTCCCGCGACATGGCCGTCATTCGCCGATAGTGGTAATCGTCGGCAACGTCGGACATATCGAAGTTCATCACAAACACATCAGCTTGCAGCGCAGCCAGTTGATGCTTGACCTGCAAATACGACAGCAATGGACAATAGCCCGGGACACCCGCGTTGACGACCTCTACGCGTTGTCGCGTGTATTGTTGCAGCAGCGCTTCCAACTGCCCGGCAAAAGTCTCTTCCTCCGGAACCTCAGTGGCCAACGTTCGTTCATCCCCCAAACAAACAATCCGATACACGCCAGGAGGCTTGGGCACGACGATTTCGTCTCCCCGCAGCCCTAGACTGTTAATGCGGACCGTAACTCCCGGAGTCTCGCCCACCGTTGGCGATTGCTGTGTTTCGGACGGCTTGAGAGCGTGATGCGTCGTCCAAGATCGGTGCACGATCCCTTGATCGAAGATATCACTCCGCGTGATCTGCCCCGTATAGGAATCGTATATGCGCAACCCGACCTCGCCAAGCACTACAAGAATCAGTAGCGCCAACACCGCGTAAATGAGATGTTTGAGATCTGCTAGCCGAGTTCGGATCATCGGGAAATCGAGCCAGGAATGAAGGCGACACCGCCCGTCGTAGATGAGAGGGGGCGGAGTGTAACCCACAACCTAAAAACAAGACAACCCAGCTTTTCCCACAACCATTCTAAGATACCCCAGCGGCTCAGCCGCTTGGTTCGAGCTTCCGCTCGGGTTGTGAGATGCCGCTCCCGGTGGTCGCTGTGCGTTAGATGCATTGCGTCCGCGGGAGGGCGAAGCTCCTGCTGAGCCGCATCAGCTGGCTAGAATCTGCGATATCTACAAGCAGACAACGCGACTTCGAAATGCGTGGCTCGGCGCAACCCTCGCCCTCCCGTCACGCTGTTTTCAACGCGCAGCGACCACCGGGAGCGGCCCGTTTGCACTCCGAGCGGCAGCTCGCACCAAGCGGCTGAGCCGCCCTAGGGTAGTTTAAGGGTCATTCCTTCGCGGATTGCGTTGGGGCTGGACAAGTGCTCAGCGTTTGCGCGAAAGATGTCGAGAGCCTTGCGTCGCGAACCGTAGAATTTCACGGCGATCCGTTCTAGCGAATCACCACGTCGCACTTTGTATTCTCGCGGCGCAGCTGTCTGCGTCGTACCAGCCTCCGAATGACCACTCGAATCGCGGACTACATTTCCCAGTGGACGGCTGCTAACGGGAACAAACAGCGAATCCCGACTGCTGGAGCGTTCGCTGCGGCTGGCTGACGGATTCTCAGCGACGGGGCCGTTGGGTTTCACGATCGGTTTTGCCGGCGCAACATGGCGATTGGGGATAACGATCTTGGTTCCCACGCGGAGTTGATTGGGATTGGCGAGGACATCGCGATTTGCTTCGTAGATATCGACCGCGCGATGACTGCCATCTAAAAACTTGGCAGCGATGCGCGATAAGGTATCTCCCGGCTGAATGATGTAGGTTCGCTGTTGAGTCACTTGCGGACGAATCGGGTGCTGCTTCAGTTCCTCAGCGACTGACGGAGCGACGACGTCCCAGCCTTCATTATGCCGCGGTTGCCGGTCAGTGGTGACCACCGACGGCGTTTCCGATTGAATGGGCGCTGGAATCGCGGTATTGCTTCCGAACGCTTCTTGCGACAGATCATCATCGCCAAGGTTCGACACCCACATCTCAGCGTCGTCTCCGGCATTCTCAGCGACGCGGCCGAGCGTATTGCCACTTTCAACCGGGCGCGAGGTGATCAGTTTCTGATTCCGGGGAGAGTGTTGTTTCGATTCGCTTGCAGCATCGGTTGCGGTCTGTTTGTTGTCGGAGACCAAGTCCGCATCTGCCGCGTCGGTCCCGTTCAACCAGCTCAACCACCCCTCATCTTCTGCAGCGGTTTCATCGGCGTTCGGAGCCGCCGGCGCATCGGAAGGACTTTCAAGCCCCGTGAGATGCGGCGTGTGCGGCCGGTCCAGGATTTCTGCATCGATGTCAGAGAAGTCCTCGTGCGCAGTTTCAGCGCCCGCATCGTCTTGAGATTTACCACACCAAAGGACCATGGCTGCGAACCCCAGAAGCATTATGGCTAATGCTGCGGGTACTTTAAGTTCACGATTCATGATTGATCCATATGTTTTTGCCTTCCCCTGTATCTCGAAATATCGACGGCTGGTCCGAAAAACGAGACCAGATTTTGAGATAATCAGCAAAATGACTGCGCCTGCCTCACCGCGCGCACGGCTGGTTGGGTCATGACCAAAATAGGGCCGCCCCACAAAATCAACATAACCTGCCGCTATTAACGCACCACTACGACTGTCGAGGTCCCTATGCCTTAGAGTTCAAACGAACACTCCTCAGCGCATAAAAAATCCCGCCGTAATGTGCGGCGGGATTTTTTTAAGAATCTTGCGTCTTCCGTCGGCAGCCCCATTCTATTGGGCAAACTCCGGACGGCGGCGGCGGAGCTGATCTTTCAGGCGGTTCACAATGCTGGAGTGCATTTGGCTCACGCGACTTTCAGACAGCCCGAGCGTGTTGCCGATCTCCTTCATCGTCAGTTCCTCATAATAATAGAGGATGATGATCAGCCGTTCGTTACGATTCAGGCCCTTGGTGACCAACTTCATTAGATCGCGACGTTGGATCGATTCGGTGGGATCCTCTCCCTTGCCATCTTCCAACACATCGATTTCGCGCACGTCTTTGTAGCTATCTGTCTCGTACCACTTCTTATTCAAGCTGACGAGATTGACGGCGTTGGCTTCGCTTTTGTGCTTGTTGAACTCTTCGGGCGTGAGTTCCATTTTGGCGGCGATTTCGCTGTCCGTGGGAGGCCGTCCCACTTCGGCTTCCGCTTTTTTCCGCGCATTCTCCAATTTGCTGGCTTTGCTGCGGACCAAACGCGGGACCCAATCCATCGTCCGCAATTCATCGAGCATCGCTCCCCGAATCCGCGGTACGCAATAGGTCTCGAACTTCACACCGCGTTCAAGATCAAACGCATCAATGGCATCCATCAATCCAAAGACGCCGGCGGAAATCAGATCGTTCAGATCCACACCTTCGGGCAATTTGGCCCAGACGCGTTCGGCATTGTAGCGCACCAACGGTAAATACCGTTCCATCAGCTTATTCCGCAACTGTAAATTGGTCTGGTCTTTTTTATATTCTTGCCAGGTTTCCAAAACGAGCGGATCAATTTTTGTTGCCATGCAACCCTCCTTGGTGCGTTACGTTCAACAGACGTGATATCGGCGATTAGAATTTAGTGTCGGTGAATCGGTGTTGTGGTCACCGCTCAGTTATACTGATAACAAGATGCTATCTCCCCATACAAAATAACGCGGCGCTCCTTCAGCTTTTACAAGCCGACTGAAGTCAAGACCTACGACTCCTGAACGGCTGACGGCGCTGTTATGTCGGCGAACTCCGCAACTGCATTTTCTTCGACGACCCGACGAGCAATCTCGCCGACAAACAATCCGATGACGAAGAAGCAGACGGCTTTGGTCCCCGCCGCAATTAACGCGGCATGAAATGCTTCGCCTGTCACGGCCGACTCGATCACCGAGACCGCGAACATGATTAAAGACAACCGAATTGCAAACTGTTTGGCCACGCGTCAATATCCGATATCCACTACTCGGGAAATCGGCATGCCGCGAATCCGTATCCGCGCACAAGATTTCCCCGTTGAGGATATCGGCACTCTGGCCTGAAAACTCTAGCAAAACTTTACTGATCCGCATGCGCCGCAAACTCGCTAAATAACTTCTAGTCTCGCCAACTTGACAAACAGACCGATTCAAGATGCCTGTGCCGCCTCGCGCGGACGACTCGGCCAGATTCGAGAAAAGAAATCGCCGCGGGATTGTTTGACCCGTGAGATGTTCTTAATTCGGCGAGCCAATTGTTCGATCGCACGACTGGCAGGACAACGGGGCGCATGTAACAAAAATGGTGTTTGAAGATTGACCGCTTCGGGAACAGCCGTGTCATAGGGAACGAAGCCCCCGGCCCCCACCTCAGTTTGTAGGAATAACCGCGATGTCTCGCCAATCCGTTCTAAAATCCGCGTCGCTTCCTCACGACTGCGCGCCTGATTGACGACCGCTTCTAAAACCGGAATCTCCGGCGACGACATCAACGCCTTGATTGTAGCGTATGAGTCAGCAATCGAGGTGGGCTCGGGCGTCGTGATGACGAGCACAACATCGGCGGATTCCAAAAACCGCCGCACACGGCGATCGATGCCCGACCCGGTATCGATGATTAAATAATCGTGCGAGTGCTCAAGCTCGACTAACTGGCTCAGCATCTTTTTTTGCACCCGCTCGGGACAGTCCGCCACGTCGACCAAGCCACCTGCTCCCGGGATGACCCGCACACCAGCCGGCCCCGTCCGACAGATCTCGGCCAACGTCCTGACCCCGCTGACCATGTGTGAAAGATTCCAATAACTGTTTTCGTGACACAAGACGTCGATGTTTCCTAACCCCAGATTCGCATCCAGCACGCAAACCTCAGCCCCCGATTGCCGCAACGCAATTGCCATATTCAACGCGAGGTTACTTTTGCCCACCCCTCCTTTACCGCTGGTGATGGCAATCGTCCGTGCGCGCAACGACCTGCCATGCGGGACCACGATGGCATCGCTTTCTTGCTGGTCGACCAGACCTCTTAACACGCGTGCTTGGTCGTTCATTGGATTTGATTCACACCTCGGATTGGTGACAGGCATTCATTTGAGCGACAGAAACGGAAAAACAGAAAATCTACAACAACGCGGCACGGCAACAGGCAATCGCTCAATGATCAAACAGCGACTCACTCCCAAGTACCAACCGCGCCATCCGCTCTGCCTCCGCCGTTTCGATATCGTCGGGGACATCCTGGCCGGTGGTCAAATAGCTGACCGGTGCCTCAATCTTCCGGGCTGAGGACAACAATGCCCCCATGCCGGCTGCCTCATCAAGCTTGGTGAGAATCACCGATGTCGTTCCGGCCACCGCAAATTGCCGAGCAGTCGTTTCCAAACTACGTGCACTCGCCACCAAACTCATCACCAAATGCACTTCGTCAACCTTGGCCTCTAACAAGAAGTTCTGCAACTCTTGAATCTTAGGTTCGTCACGTGGACTACGACCGGCTGTGTCAATCAGCACGAGATCCAACCCGGACAACTCATCCATCGCCCGCCGCATCTCCAAAGGACTAGTGACAACCTTCATCGGCAAATCAATAATCTCGGCATAGGTCCGCAGTTGCTCCACAGCGGCAATCCGATAGGTATCGACGGTCACCAAACCCATGCGAATTCCATCACGCAGACGAAAATTCGCCGCCAACTTCGCAATGGTCGTCGTCTTCCCGACTCCCGTAGGACCCACCAAGGCAACCGTTCTGCGTTGCCCGGGCGTGACGCGAATCGGACCGCTGCAATGCAGCTCGTTTTGGACCATCTGTGACAAACGCGCCTTGGCGAGTTGCACGTCCTGCAACTCCTCGTCAGTACACTCCGCCTTTAGGCGACAAACCATTTCCTGAGCCAGTGTGTCCTCGACTTCACCGTCGATCAATTCCGCATAGAGATGAAACAAATCACTTGGAACCTCATCGCTACGTCGCGCCGCCGCGGTTTGACTCAGCGACTTGACCATCTGCTCAATCGATCGCAACTGGCTCGAAATCGGCGACGAATCCGCAGCTTGCGAACCCGAGGGCTGCGACACAACTGACGGCAATTCCCTCTCCGTGACTGGCTCACGCGTCGGAGCCGGCGGCGGTGAGAGCAATTCCGGCGACGGTGCAAACACCTCCGGAGCCGCCGTTCGCGACAAATCGATCTCCAGCGACACACCGCCGTCATCAACAGGAGCCTTCGGCGGCGAGGCGACTGCGGCGGGTTGAACCGCGCGTGCAGCGGGTGTCCGCACATTCACGCCAGTCCCGGCAGTGACTTCTACACGCTGGCTGGTACGCCGCCATTTGAGAAACCGCGGTTGCGGGATCTCGCGTGTGTGCAAAATCACCGCATCAGGGCCCAATTCGCGCCGCACGACATCCAATGCCTGCTGCATTGTTTCCGCTCGATAAGTCCGCACATCCGCCATTGTCTAGATTCCTTCCAATTCTCACTTCGATCCGCTGAACTCCGGGACACCCCCAACGGGGCCGTGGTTAGCCGGCCGATGCTGCGCCGGCACCCGCAACAGCTTCCACGCCAACCTGACCGATCGCCTCCACCTGTGTATCTCGCGTAATTTCGTTCAAACTCAAAACCGCCAACGACGGCAACACCGCAGACGTAATCTGCTTGAGCGTCGCTCGAATCTGTGGGCTGACCACAATCACCGGCTGATGACCCGCTGCCGTCAGACGCTGCAACTCCTCAGCCACTCCACGCGTGACCGCTTCGGACACCTGCGGCGAAAGCTTCACCACCGTGCCACGCTCACCATGTTCGATCCCCGCCGCGACGAGATCCTCGATCGCCGGATCCATCGTAATGACTCGCAATACGCGATTCTTATCGCGCAACTGCTGACAAATCTGCCGCGACAACCCGTGCCGGACATACTCAGTCAGAATGCCTGTATCCTTCGTCCGATCCGCCCAATCCGTTAACGACTCCAGAATCGCCTCCAAATTGCGAATCGGCACCTGCTCGCGCAACAGATTCGTCAGCACTTGATGCACTTGCGACGTCTTTAACAGGTCAGGAATCAACTCTTCGACCACCTTGGGAGACCGTTCCTTCAAATTATCAATCAATTGATGCACTTGCTGCCGCGACAACAACTCGTCGCTGTGCTGGCGGACAACTTCAGTCAAATGCGTGACAATCACCGCCGCCGGCTCAATCACGCTATAACCCATCAACTCTGCCCGCTCCCGCTGTCCGCTTTCAATCCAGACCGCCGGACGCCCAAACGCCGGCTCAACGGTTTCCACGCCGGGAACCGTCCCGTTGGTCGCACCGGTATCGATCGCCAACAACCCGTCCGGATACGCATCGCCCCAGGCCACCGCCACATCGTTGATCTTGACTTGATACTGCCGCTGCTCGAGACGGATATTGTCGCGAATCCGCACCTTCGGCAGAATGATCCCCAACTCCTGCGCCACTTTGTGCCGCACCCGCGTCACCCGATCCAGCAAATCGCCGCCCGAATTCACGTCGGCCAAACGGATCAAACCAAAGCCCAATTCCAACTCCATCGGATCAACCAGCAAGTTGTCCTCAGGCTTCGGCTCCGGCCGTGCCTTCTCTTCTTTTTCCGCATCTGCAGCAACCTGGGCTACCGCTTTATGTTTACGACTTGTCGTGAGCGAATAACCCACACCGGCACACGCAGCCCCCAAGATAAACAACGGAGGCCCCGGCAAACCGGTAAACGACAATGCCACCAAAAACCCGGCAGCAATCCACATCGCTTGAGGCGAACTAAAGATTTGCCCCACCATGTCGCCCGAAAGGTCACTGTCACTCGACGATCGCGTAATCAACAAGCCGGCTGCTAATGAGATCAAGAACGCCGGTACCTGACTGACCAACCCGTCGCCGATCGTCAATTTCGTAAAGGTTTCGATCGCCACCCGAAATGTCATGTCGTTTTCGACCATACCCATGTAGATCCCGCCGACCAAGTTGATCAACGTAATCACAATCCCGGCAATCGCATCACCACGGACAAACTTACTGGCACCATCCATGGCCCCATAGAAGTCCGCTTGCTGCGAGATCTCTTCCCGCCGCACTTTCGCCTGCTCGGCGCTAATAATTCCGGCGTTCAGATCGGCATCGATGGCCATCTGCTTACCCGGCATTCCATCCAACGCAAACCGGGCCGCTACTTCACTAATCCGCGTCGCCCCCTTGGTGATCACCAAGAATTGAATCACGACGATAATAATAAAGATGATCAGCCCCACCGCCACGCTGTCGCCGGCGACAAACCGCTGAAACGAGGCAATCACCTCTCCGGCGGCAAACTCACCATCGCTGGCACCACGCGTTAAAATCAACCGTGTCGAGGCCACATTGAGCACCAACCGCGCCAACGTGGTACCCAACAGCAACGCCGGGAAGACACTAAAATCGAGCGGTTTACGGGCATAAATCGTAGTCAGCAAGACCACAGCACCGACGGTCAAGTTGCAAGCCAGCAACACGTCCATCGTCCACGCCGGCAGCGGGACCACGAACACAAGGATCGAGGCAAAGATGACCAGCGGGAAGATGAGTTCCCGATACTTAGCCCACATGACTTCCAAACGATGAGACGCCGCAGTTGGCATCCATGCCTCCCGGGAAAGTCGAATTGGAAGAATTTATCCAATTCGAAGAAAATTTAAAGATTTGATTAAAGTTGGCGAAAAAGAGAGCCGGGGGTTGATACTGAAAACTGAGATTACTGTCCAGACGGATTTACTGAGGAGGAGGCGACCCAGCACGGTTTTGAGATACCCGGGAAGAGTTGACAGACCGCCCCGGCACCGCGACATTCAAGGGGAAATTACCCAGTTCCCCTTCCCTCCACGCTCAAGAGTTCACACCCACCATGCCCGATACCCCCGCCACCAAAAAACTCACCGGCCACACCGCTCCGGTGTATGTCGTTGAATATCTCAAATCCAAACCGCAACTCCTCAGCGGCAGTTTTGACAATACGCTCCGACTGTGGGACACTGCCACGCTGAAACCGCTGGAGACGTTCGGTGGGCATACCGATTTGGTGCTGGCCGTCTCAATAGCGCCCGATGACAAAACGGCTGCTTCCGGCTCGCAGGATAAAACGATCCAACTCTGGGCGCTCCCCGATGCTCCGCCCGAAGATCCTAACGCACCGCTCAAGCCGACCGGCGAACTGAAAGGGCACGCGTCGCAGGTCTACAGCGTTGCCTTCAGCTCCGACGGCAAAACGCTCGCCTCCGCCTCAGCCGACAAGACCGTGCGTCTGTGGGACATCGCCACGCTCAAAGAAATCCGTGCATTGCCCGAACAAGGCGGCCCGGTCTATAGCGTCGCTTTCAGCCCGGACGGCCAAACCATGCTCACCGGCGGCGGCGACAAAACAGTCCGCCTCTACAATGTCGCCGACGGCAAAGAACTGCGGCAATTCCCCGGCGCCGAGGATGCGGTCTATACCGTCGCGTATCATCCCGACGGAAAAACCATAGCAGCTGCGGGGCTGGACAAGGTCGTACGCACCTGGAATGTCGATTCGGGCGAACCGGCAACAGTCTACAGCGGCGCGCGAGGCGACATCTATCGCGTGCAATACAACAGCGACGGCAGCCAACTGATGGCGGTCACCTACGCCGCCAACCTCGCCATTTGGAACACGGCGGACGGCAAACTGCACTTTCAAACGGACCTTCCCGGACGCACCACCTACGGCGCCGCCTGGTCCCCCAACGCCCAACAAATCGCCATCGCCGCCGAAGACGGCAACGTCTACCTAATCGACTTGCCAAAACCTGCGTAGCGGCGATCATTGATCTGCGCCAAAAAAGGCCGCGCGCAAAGACGCCAAGCCGCAAAGGGTTGTCCTGCGAAGAGAATCAATTCATTAACACCGATTCCCTTCCCGAGCAGTACGGCGGGAGACTTGCATTCACAATGCATCTTCAAACGCGGCGCGGCAATATCACCACTTTCCTTCTTTGCGGCTCCGCGTCTCTGCGCGCGACCTTTTCGTAGCAACCAAAACGCGTCACAAATTACTGTGCCCCACGATAGACGCTACCAAGTTTGTGCAGGCATTTCGCCCGCGAGGGCTTCGATGCGGCCCGTCATTTCGTCCATGAAGGAACCGCGTTCGCCCGTCCAGCGAAACGACTCTCCCACGAACACATCGCAGAAGAACGGAACAAGCAGCGCTTCGCCGCGCGGCAGCGCCTTGCCGAAACCGTGCATGAAAATCGGGACCACATCCACATCCGGGTGCCGTTTCGAAATGTGGGCGACGCCCGTTTTAAAGGTCTCGATCTGCTCCGGTTCGCCGCGGGTCCCTTCGGGAAACAGAATCACGATTTGATTCTTCTCAATCGCCTCGTTAATCGGCGCCAATGGATCGCGCCGTGCTGTTTTCACCTGCCGCTGTAGCGGAATGATGCCGATGATCTGGGTCGCGAACCATTTCAGCAAGCGGTTACGAAAAAAGTAATCCGCCGCCGCCACCGGCTGCACGTGCCGCAACTCCCGCGTGCTATACAATGTCATCAACGCCAACGCATCGAGATGGCTATTGTGATTCGCCACAATCACCGCCGGCCCCGACCGCGGCAACCGCTCCGCATGCCGCACGTTCATGCCCAAAATAATCAGCATGATCGGCCGCACCACAATCAAGAAAAACAACGCTCGCAAGAAATGATTCATATGCTTTCGCTGCTGAAAAGTACACCACGGCGGGAATTAGACTGTAGGCTGTAGACTCTAGACTGTAGGGTTGCACGATCAGATCATTTCCTACGGCCTACGGTCTAAAACCTAAAGCCTTTTTTTGCCTCCGTGGTGATGATGTCGTCGTCAAAAATAAAGATGATACACAAAGTGAAAAAACAACGGAGCGGTGTAAGTCAAACTGTCTGCCCGATCCAAGATACCGCCGTGGCCGGGAAGAATGCTGCCGGAATCTTTGACGCCCAGATCGCGTTTGATCGCCGAGATGGAGAGGTCGCCTAGAAACCCGGCAACGCCGATCAACAGACCGGCCAGCAAGGACCACTTCGCATCCATCAACGTCAACCGCGGACCGATCAGCCAGGCCAACACGACCGTCGTCGCCACGCCTCCTAAAAAGCCCTCGACCGTTTTGCCGGGGCTGACGTTGGGAGCGATCTTGTGTCGGCCCAATGACTTGCCCCAGACGAACTGGGCGACATCGCCTAACTGCGTGAGCACAACCAGAAAAATCAACAACCCCGGCCCCGGTTGGAGCGCCGCTTCCACGCTCGGCCATGCCGGTGCAGCGCGGCCCGTTTCGACCGGTTTGAGCACCAACAAATAGGCGGCGTGTGACAGGCTGAACACGGTCGTCATCAGCCCCCAATGCACGACTCCGGCCGAGCACAAAAATCCCTCGGTGCGGCCGGTGAAGACCATCCGGGTGGGGATCAATAAAAACATGTACACCGGAATGAAGATGATGAACATCCCGTACCATGACAGGTGCACCCAATAGAACTGCAGCGGAATGCTCAAGTAGGCCCAAAACAGCACGCGGCGATCGGCGCGGCGGGTCGGAATCAGCGACAGATATTCCTTGAGAGCCAGAAAACTGACAAAGCCCAGGAAGCACAGAAACCCCCATTCCGGCAGCGCCAACGAAATGCCAAACAGCCCGGCAATGATCCACCACGTCCGCGTCCGCTTGACCAATTCGCTGTGATCGCGCTGCGGCCGGAATTTGCAAACGGCAAAGACCAACACCGAAGAGACGACCAAGACCCCCAAAATCCCACCGAGCGCGACACGAACTTCGGGCGTAAGATGATCGAACAGGTGCATCCTGAAAATCCTTTACCATTTCGCCGCTATAGGATGTGCGGCATGGACGTCCGGGTTGTTTCAAGGCGTGCATGGTAACGATTTCCTGTTTGGCCTGCATGTCTTAGGAGACAGCAGAATCAGATTGTTTGCGAAGATTGATTGGGATAGGCTGAGAAGTATCGGCAACCAGTGAATCGCCCAATGCCTAATCCAGGACGCTCACCATGACGGATGAATCCTCAAAACGCCGACGCATGCGAATTCGTTTGTTGTTGCTATTTGCCATTTTATTGTTTGTCGTTTGCGCGCCGTGCTTTATGGGTTGTCCGTGGATTGGACGACATATTTATTGCAACCCGCTGACCGTCGACAAAATTGAGCAGTTGGGGGGATCCGTGGAAGGAATCCAAATTGGTAATCGTCCCTGCCAAGAAGTAGTAACAATCAAGCTCGACAATACGGCGTTTGATAATGCGGAAATGCATCGACTCCAAGACTTAGGATACCTTGAGGAACTATCGCTCAATAACACTCCGGTAACGGACGCTGGCTTAGCAAATCTCCAACAACTCACAGGGCTAAAGTCACTCGCACTTTCCGACACGCAAGTTACCAGTGCAGGATTGAACCACATCAAGAGTTTGAACAATTTGATATCTCTTCACCTGAGCCAGACGCTTGTTGATGATGGCGGATTGCAAAACCTTCGTGAAATGAAAAAACTGCGAATCCTATCGCTCAGTAATACTCAAGTAGGCGACGCGGGTTTGGAGAACCTCGAATCGTTGACAGACCTCCATCAGTTGTGGCTCGACGAGACTGAAGTTAGCAACACAGGACTGGTCCACCTCCAAGGGCTAACGAAGCTCGTTTTTCTCCAGTTGAACAACACCGGGATCGGTGATGCAGGATTAGAACGACTGAGCGGACTGACAAATATGTGGTCATTGCTCCTTCACAATAATCAAATCACCGACAAAGGTTTGGATGCTCTTACGCATATGAGCGAGCTTCGATATCTTCGACTCGATGGCAATCAAGTCACTGAAGTTGGATTTAAGGATTTGCAGCAGGCACTTCCCGGCTGTCAAATTTATTGGAAGGCGCCACCTCGTGCCCCACTCACCCCTCCCGCACCGCCATCGACACACTAAAAATCCCCTCATCATCCACCAGCGTCTCCAACTTGCGAAATCCCGCCGCCGCCACCAACTGATCCATCTCCACCTGCGTGCGACAGCGCATCACCCAGGGGTCGCCGTCGCGGTTGGGTAACACGCGGGCAATCATTTCCTGCTGGGGGTGCCACGGCTGATTTGTGTACAGCAACAATCCGCCCGCGGGAATCGCCGCTGCCAGACCACGGAGTGACTCGCGAATTGGGCCGTTATCGGGAAACAATTCGTACAGCCCGCTGACCACAGCGATATTCGGCCGCGGCGTTTGTGCAGCGATCGCGTCCGCATCAAACGCGTCGCTTTGGCGATAATCGACCGATGTGATGCCCATCGATTTCGCCAACGCGCGGCCCCAATCCAAACCGCCAACGTCTCGATCGCACAATACGGTCGACATTTCGACGTCCGCGTGCCGCTGGATCGCCTCCAAGACATACCGTCCCGGTCCGGCAGCAATATCAAGCAACCGCACCGCTTCGCCGCGCTGGGCCGTTCGCGCGATGGCCCGATCCAACAGTTCAAGCATATGCACCTTGCGCTGCCGAATTCCCCGCCAACCGGGAGAATCCAGATAGGCCCGGTCAATCATCCGCCCAATGAACGTCGTCCCCTCTGCCCGGTTGCGATAGACATGGTCCAAAGATTCGCCAGAATCAAACCCGGTCCGCCAACCAATACGCACCCCGCGACTCAATCGCCCCCCGGTATTCATACCCAATTTTTGGAGGGCATACGCCCACCGTTTCGGGGAGAGCAGCGAAAGCGGTTGCTCCAAGTCGTCGCAGATCGATTTGGAATACCCCGACTTGTCCGCCTCCAATAAGGACGCGACCGGTGCCGGGTCCTCGAATTGTCGCTCAATAAATTCCCGCGTCCGTGCGATCGGCAGGTCGCGTTCTTTTTCCCAAAATGTGGAGTGGTAAAACGACGGATACACTTCCCGCTCTTTGACGGCGGACCCGAGCCGATCAAAAAACTGCTGCTGTGGTTTTGATTCCACCACATAGTCAGCACTGGACGACAGTAACAACGTCGGTGCCACAATCGCGCCGGCGTCTTCGATCAATCGTGTGGACGTATGGTGTACATCCAACAGAATGTTCGTGGCGATCTGCGGCGTGATCAATTCATCGTCGGCATACAATTGTGCTTGCTCTTGATCGTGCGTCAGCATTCGCGGTTTGACGTAACTGCGAATGAATGACTTGGGCTTTACCTTTCGCAATAATCGCAACCCGGCAATGGCCCCAGGAACATAGAGCTTAATCCGCAGCGCCGGGGTCGCCAGGACCATCGCCCGTATCGGCGGCGCGTAATCGTGCACCCAAGCGGCCGCCAACACGGCGCCCACGCTTTGAGCGACAACGGCCATGTCGGCAACGGCAATCCCATGCGTTACCGAGAGATGCCGAACAAATTCATCGGCATCGCGAACCATGCGTCCAAAGCTTTCCGCATAACCTCGTTCGCCCGGCGAACGACCATGTCCGCGCGCATCGAAGGCAAAAAACCAAGTCTCCTCCATCCCGATGCGGTCGACAACATCCTGCCAGCGGCCTGAATGTTCATGCCCCCGATGAAACAGCAGCACCGCTTGTGAGGATTTCCCCTGCGGCGCCCACGCCCGATAAAACAACTCAGTGCCGTCACTGGTCGTGAAACAATGTTCCGACGCAATGCGGGTTGCCGGAAGTTGCGTGGATGTGTTTTCGATTTCCGCAATCAGAGTCGCCATTGTCTTTGTCCCCTCAAAACTAGGTCAAGTTGCCTGTTAAGAGAGGGGCGCAGACAGGTAGCCGTATATCACGCGGAATTTGGAGAATTCTCCCCATTTTCAGACGATGCCGCCCGTACTTCCGCCAAACCATGACGGGCGCGGTTCACGATCGTCAATATAAGCAGAACAATCGCGGCGATGAGCAAGCCGTCCAACCACCGCCCGGTCTTCACACCACAGCCGAGCAACAAGCCAATGAAGCCAAACAAAAACGCACGATCGCTCTTCCCCAAGGGACCGTCATAGCGCCGCTCGCTCCCGATTTGCACCGCGATCACGCCGGTCATCTCGCTGATAATGCCTTCAATCACCACCAGCACCACCAACGCCGGGTGCACGCCTGGTACCAGCGCGAACGGCAGATACAGCGCAGCATCGGCGATCACATCTCCCAATTCATTCAGGATCGCCCCCAGCGGCGATTTCATGCCGTGTTCGCGAGCCAACATGCCGTCAACCGCATTGAGCGCCATCCGCACGAATAAAAACGGCGGTACCAATAGCAGCGGCCACCGTCGTTCCGGGTAAATCGCAATACAAGCCCCAACTGCAATCGACAACACGGCCGCCGCCACGGTGACCTGATTGGCCGTCACGCCCGCCGCCGCTAATCCGCGTGTGATCGGTCGTAACAGCGATTGGAACCGCGGCTTCAAATCGTAAATGCTCGGCATAGTTTTCCCATGATATTTGTCATTTCACCGCGTCCTAACGAGGGGCGGGCAGCCCAGTCGCTCACTATAGCATGTCCAAACCGCTGCGCAATATTCACAAACCTTGCCCCACCAAATTCCATCAAGGCAATCATGAGCAACCAATCTACCAAGCATTATCGATCCGATGCCCCGCTATGGAAACAAGCGGCACTCGCCTCCGCTGGGTTGTCGCTGGTGTTCATGCTGGTTTATATGACAACAAACTACATCTCGTCGCTCCGCAGCGACGTGGGAACATGGTACTACGACTGGGAACAGATCATTCCATTTGTGCCGATGATGATCATTCCCTATATGTCGATCGACCTGTTTTTCATAGCCGCTCCGTTTCTCTGCCGTGATCGTGCGGAACTGCGAATCTTGTCTCGGCGAATTTTGCTGGCCATTCTGTTAGCAGGTGGTTGCTTTTTGCTGTTCCCACTGCAATTGGCCGTCGAGCGTCCACCGGTCTCAGGGATGCTGGGAGAATTGTTCAATCACTTTCGCCAATTCGACCTACCCTACAACCTTTGCCCGTCGTTGCACATCGCGCTTCGAAAGATTCTTGCCGTGCATTACGCGCGGCACACCCACGGGGCGGTCCGCTGGGCTTCGAACTTCTGGTTTAGTTTGATTGGCCTGTCGACATTGCTGACTTATCAACATCATGTCGTCGATGTCGCCGGCGGTTTCGTTTTAGCCGCAGTCTGCTTCTACCTCGTCCGTTCGACGCCGTTCCGATTACCGGTCGAGCAGAACAGGGCTGTCGGACGGCGGTATGCCTGCGGTGCGTTCGCCTTGGCCGTTATCGGGATCGGATTCGGTTCGTGGGGGCTTTGGTTATTGTGGCCGGCCGTTTTGGCAGGATTGATCGCTGCGGGGTATTTCGGCATCGGACCAGGAATTTTTGACAAGCGCGGCGGGCAACTGCCATTCAGTTCGAGGCTCATCCTGGCGCCGATGTTATTCGGGCAATACCTATCGTGGTTACATTACCGCCAAGAATGTCGTTCGTGGGACAGCGTGACCGAACAGCTTTGGATTGGCCGACGATTGACGGCCCATGAAGCCGACGAGGCGATTAGCGCAGGAGTCACCGCTGTCGTCGACCTGACCGTTGCATTCTCCGAACCACTCGAATTGCAACGGCTAGATTACCTGCCCCTACCAGTCTTAGATTTGACTGCTCCTACACAGGAGCAACTCGAAACGGCGGTTCAGTTCATCGAAATTCAGGCGCAGCACGGAGTCGTTTACGTGCACTGCAAGATCGGCTATTCCCGTAGCGCCGCCGTAGTAGGAGCTTACCTGCTACATACCGGCATGGCCCGTAACGCAGATGAGGCCATGGCGCAGTTGCGTGCGGCACGTCCAACGATCATGATCCGCCCCGAAGCAGAGGCAGCCATTCGTGGTTATCACACAGCAAAGCTGGGGGCGTGAAATGATGGACCAATAAAAAAAGGAACTCCCCTCCCTGTCAAGAGAGGCGAGTTCCTCGAGTTCCGTGAAATCTGTGCTGTGCCAATTGCGTGCAACTACTTTTCGTCGTTGTAGGTCCGCACGCTGTCTCCGCCTTCTTTGGCTTTTTCTTCTTCACGTTCCTTGGACTTGGTCACCGCTACGGTTACCAAACCTTGAGCTGCTTGGAGTTGACGACCGCTGAAGTACGGCGTGTCCGGACGTCCGATGCGATCAAACTTCTTTTGCGCCAATTGCTGCCAGCTCATATCGTTGGCAAGATGCCACGCAGCTGCCTGAACGGCGGCAAATTCGCTGTTGCCACGGCTCGAACCATAGCTTTCCACCAATTCCAACAACGGTCCGTTGCTGGTGAATTCTTCCAATGGTTTGATTTCATATTCCATTTTGGGACGCGGTTCGGCTTTGCCATGTTCGAGGCAAACCGTTTTGATTTTGATCTTCGCGGTTTTTTCAGCAGGAACGGAAAACAATCCGTTACCACCACCGCCACCACCAAATCCGCCGCCGCCACCGCCGAACCCGCCGCCGCCGCCAACCGCTTGGCCGCCACCGCCGCCTTGTCCGCCGAAGCCTCCACCGCCACCGACATTTCCACCGGCCCCACCAATTTGTTTCATCACGTGCACAGCCGCGAATGCCTTCGGCATTTGGACCGTCAACGGCTTGTCGCTCGTATTGGTGATGAACAGGTTTCCGCCTTTGGAGTCTTTGGCAATGTACGAAACGTCCAGTGACTTCTGTTCGATCCCATCAAACAGCGGCACGACATCCGCAGTCGGATCGAGGGTCAATTTGGTAATGGCTCGGGATTTCGACGCCCCTGTGAGCGTGACAACACCGGCGATTGATAAACAAGTCATCAATAACGCGGTTCGTCCCCGAAACGGCTTGCTAAGGAATCGCGGCAACATGGAACATTTCCTTTCACGGAACGACGGCTATTTGGTTATTCGCCGGAAACTAAGGCACGGAAATCTGCACAGAACTTTTGCTAAAGAAACCGCAGGAACTCAACCATCCCCTCTATTTTCCCTAGACTTACACAAAATTGTATCGCGCCGTCGCCGGCTCGATCAACAATAAGTTCAATGAACTTGGGCAATTTTCCCAGATTCATCCCTCGTCAAAGCCAAAAAAACGGGATTCGCGGGCTGTCATACACGTTTTTCAGACTGCAATCGCTGCGTCAGCACATCACAGCCAGGTATAAGGCAATTGCGAGCATTGCCCAATGCAGTCGCAATTGCCGCACAAGCACCCGACGACTTCGCTAAACGCTAACGAAACAACGGAAAAAAGATGGCTTCTCACGATATCGACGACAACTTGGCGAACCTATGATTTTCCTGCCGCCTATAAACAACTCAACGTAGACAGAGTGTTCGCTTTGCTCGTCCTATCCCGGTTCATAGGTCATAACGTAGAAACCCCGAACAATTCACACCGTTTTTTAAGATTTAGCAAATAATCGATTGCCAACGGCGCGGTACACCTTGAACGAGATGAAACAGTCGTCAAAACCGTAATAACCGAACCGGTCCCGTGCAATGAACTCCAGGCTGTAAACGGCGAGACACTTGATGCCAGATTCCCTGCCGGTATCATGACCAAATTGCCCGGCCTAACCGGGCCATACGCGAAGAATTCGACACGGACATTGAGGAAACCAGCATGACGGGCTACACAGTACACACCGGATCGACGGACGCATTTGCCAACAATTACGACCAGATTTTTGGCGCAAAGAAGAAGGCCAAGAAAAAGACCACCCCCAAAAAGAAGTCCCCCAAAGTCGCCGCCAAGAAGAAGAAAAAACGCTCAAAACCGAAAAAGTAAAACGCGTTTCTCAATGGGGGGGGCAATCCACAGCCCCCGCCAGACTGACGGTCTGCTTACGTCTCCAATCCGCTTGGCAACGTCACCCAACTCCGGCTGTCGTACGATTCCAACACCGCATCTGCGATCCGCTGCGCACTGGCACCATCGTCGAATCCCGGGACGGCATCGCGCTGTTCGATGATCGCCGAGACAAGTTCGTAGACCAGATCGTATCGAAAGACGGTGGCGGGGACACCCTCGCTAGGATCACGCGGGCTGCCGGTCGGCTTGAGAAACTCCGCAGGGACGTCGACCTTTTCGAGCGACTCGCCCCCCTTGCCTAGCAAAATTGTATTCGGCTCGGTGAGTTGATACACGGCTGAGCCTTCACTGCCATTCACCTCGGCCCATTCCCGCCCGAAGCCACCGAAGTGATAGCCCTTCATCACCGTGCTGCCTTCGAACACACCGACTGCGCCTCCAGAGAATTGACCGATCAATGCCGACCAATCGTCGACATCCGAGGGCGGACAGGCCTGTCCATCAGCCGTCTTTTCCCGCGTCGCATATTGCGCAATCGCACCGCAGACCGCTGTCATCGGCCCCATCAAATCTTGTGCGAAATCAATGCGGTGGATCGTCATGTCAAACAGATCCCCTGCTCCGGCCAATTTTTTTGACTGTCGCCAGCCCCAACTCGTTTCCGGCAAATCCAAAAAACGTTGGCTGCGAAAATGCCGCGGCACGCCCAGCGCGCCCGTCGCAACCAGATGCTTCAAATACCGCATCGATGGCGCAAAGCGATACGTAAAAGCGGTCATGTGCCGCACCCCTTGGTCGCGAGCGGCCTGATACATTTCCAACGATTCGGCGAAATTCAGCCCCAACGGTTTTTCGCACATCACATGTTTGCCCCCGGCAATACAAGCCAGTGCGATCTCCTTGTGCGTAAAATTGGGGGTGGCAATGATCACCGCATCGACATCGGGATCAGCCGCCAACTCTTTGTAATCGGTCGTACACCGCGTTGGTCCCCAATCGGTTTGACGCTGCTGCATCAAGTCGGCATTGGGGTCGCAAATCGCCACCAGTTCAGCGCGGGGATCGATCTTGATGCCGGGAACATGGTGGTAGTCGGAAACAGCGCCGGCACCGATGATGCCGAAACGAATGGGAGCGGGCATGGGAGGAAATAGGCCTTCAGCTGTAGTCTTTAGGAATGCTCAAAGCGGGCGTTTGGCTTTAGACTTTAAGGACGTTCGTCCGCTTTCGCAAGGATTGGCCGGGTAGCGGCTCGTTACGAATTCTCTTCGATGGTCTTGCCACTCACGATTTGATCCACAAAGGTAAGCGCCGCTTCACGGGTAGTCATTTCGCCGTCCAATTGGCGATCACGGATTGAATCGAGAATCTCTTTGAATCCCGGCCCCGGCGACAATCCGGCCGCAATCAAATCGCCGCCGTTAATCAATTCGTGAGGATTGAGTTCCTCAGCGGGCGTTTCAGAATAAAACCGTTCTGTGAATTCGACAGCAGTCAAATCCGCCTCGGTCGCGACGGCGGCAATCCGGTTCAGCATGAGCATTTCTTTCGCGCCCGGTTGAACCAACAACCGTTTAAGCACGTGCAGTGGAAGTTGCGGCGCATCGCGAAGTGCGTGCCTATGCTCGACCAACCAACAGGTCCGTTCGGTTTGCTGGTTCGATAGTTTCAAACGGCGGCAAATCTGCTCGACCACCTTCGCGCGCGCTGCGTCACGGGCCGCGGAATCATCGTCTTCCTTACACTGCTGGATGGGGACCTCCCGCAGCAAGACAGCAAAGGCCAACTCAAACGACATCACTTCAAACTCATCCAGCATCCGCAGTGTCTTACCCCAATGCTCGACGGAATCGACTTCGTTCAGATTCGGGATGATCTCCGGCAAAATCATCCGCAGTAGCCCCAATTCGCGCAGCGACTCCAACGCCCGTACCCGCCGAGGGCAAACCAGCATGCGCGCTAATTCGTGCGCGATGCGTTCGACGCTGACGACTGCGATTTCCGTAGCCATTTCCGCAATCGCCGCCGCAGTCGACGGATCGATTGTGAATTCCAATGTGGCTGCAATCCGCACCGCGCGGAGCATCCGTAATTTGTCTTCGGTGATGCGATGATGCGCGTCGCCAATCGCTCGCACGATGCCCAACTTCAGATCCTCCTGCCCACCAACAAAATCCAGGACCTCGTCGTTGATCGGATCGTAGAACATGCCATTGATGGTGAAATCGCGTCGGCGGGCGTCCTCTTCGGGCGTGCAGTATTGAACGGAATCGGGACGACGGCCATCGAGATACGGGCCTTCTTTGCGAAACGTGGCGACCTCGACGTTGTCTTCGCTACGCGGCGCCGTCACCAGCATCACACCGAAACTAGCGCCCACGGGGACCGTGCGATGCCTTCCAAAAACTTTGCGGACCTCCTCCGGACGCGCGTCAGTAGCAACGTCATAATCCGTGGGCGCGCGCTTTAATAACGCATCCCGCACACAACCACCCGCCCACAAAGCTTGGTAACCCGCTTCATGCAATTCCCGCGCAACGTAGAGGGCAAACTCGCGGCGGGTATTGCTGTTGTTCATAGTCTCAACTCTCTGGGTGGCTGATTCGCATTTTAGACCGAAGCCGCGGCCGGGCAAAGCCACAGTCGGTGAGACACGCGCCGCAGCCACTCGGTTCAAGGTTGCCATCGCCAAGAACCTGTTTCAAAACCCGGTTGCGTTTGTTCCGGGAACTTACATCCTATGTATCAGCGAGAGGCGTTAAAGGGGTTTGAAACGACTTCAAGACAAAAAAACGGCGAGCGGAAACGTGATTGTTCCCACTCGCCGAATGCAATTTCCTAATCTGCCGGTCGCCCGAGTTGGGTGACCGATTCGATGCTACGCAACCACTACGGAGTGTGGTTAGGGTCGGCGTCGTATTTGAAGAATTCTCCCGCTTCGCGCATGAACTCCAGGTCCAAGGTGCGAAGCGTACCCACCGCTTCAGACAACGGGGCATCGACAATGCCCATGCCCCGCAAGGCGACCATGCGGCCGTATTGACGGTTGAGCACCAACCGAGCGGCGTTGATTCCCAAGCGGGTTCCCAACACGCGGTCGTAGGCGCTGGGGGGACCACCGCGTTGCAAGTGCCCTAACGTGACGGCCCGCGTTTCGATTCCGGTCCGTTCTTCAATAACTTCAGCCAAGTTATCACCAATCCCGCCAAGTTTTACATGACCAAAGTCATCCACCTCGGCGTCCTGTGTGACCATTCCGCTTTGCGGCAGCTTGGCTCCTTCGCTGGCGATGATCAGGCCGTACGACTTGCCCTCTGCTCGCCGCGCCTTGAGAATATTGCACATCTCGTCGATGTCGACTTCGACTTCCGGCACGAGAATAAAGTCGGCAGCGGTCGCAATTCCGGCGAAGCAGGCGATCCATCCGGCGTGGCGTCCCATGGTTTCGATGACCATCACGCGACGATGCGATTCGGCAGTCGTCCGCAAACGATCCACCGATTCCATCACAATATTGATCGACGTATCAAAGCCAAACGTAAAGTCGGTGCAGCTCAAGTCGTTGTCGATTGTCTTGGGAACACCGACCACGGGAAACTTGCGTTCCGAATACAGCCGGCTGGCCACACCCAACGTGTCGTCTCCCCCAATGGCGATGAGTGCATCGACATCGAGTTCATCAAACGTCTTGATCAAACGATCCGCCAGTTCGGGGTCATCCGGATCTTTATAAGGATTCGTCCGTGAAGATCCTAAAATCGTACCGCCACGAGCGATGATTTCGTCGGTGTCTTGAACGCGGAGATCAGTAAAATTCCCCTCAATCGCGCCGCGCCAGCCTTCAAGCATGCCGATCGATTTTCCGCCGGCATTGTGAATCGTGCGAACCACTGCGCGAATCACTGGGTTCAGACCGGGACAATCGCCGCCACCGGTCAATAATGCAACTTTCATTTTCTCACGTCTCTCTTGTTTGACAAAAACTAACGGTCCGTCGCTTTGGACTGATCCATTCCGCCACTCTATGTGGCCTATTGACTTGTGCAGTGGTGCTGATCATGACAGGCCCCGCACGTTACCATGTTCGTTCAATAAATGTGGTGTCGACTTTACTCTCGGCGAAGGCGTTGTGATCAAAAATCTTACGTGCCAGGGGAATTGTGGTGGCGATTCCTTCCACTTCAAATTCCGCCAACGCCCGCTTCATCGTGGCAATCGCCTCGTCGCGTGTGGGACGGTGCACGATCAGTTTTCCGATCAAGGAATCATAATACGGTCCAACTGTGTAGCCTTCATGAACATGCGAGTCCCAACGCACGCCAATCCCGCCGGGAACGCGCAATTTTGTAATTTTCCCTGGCGAGCCGCGAAAACCGTGGTCGGGATCCTCCGCATTCACGCGGACCTCAATCGCGGCTCCTTCGCACGGAATCCCTTTTTGCTTCCAGGGCAACGCTTCTCCCGAAGCAATGCGAATCTGCTGTTGGATCAAGTCGATGCCGGTCACCATCTCGGTCACCGGATGCTCCACCTGAATCCGCGCGTTCACTTCGATGAAGTAAAACTGATTGTCCTTGTCGACAATAAATTCAACGGTGCCCGCATTCTGGTACCCCGCCGCTTTGACCAACCGCACAGCCGCCTTACAGATGTCTTGTCGCACTGCGGTGGGCAAACTCGAAGCGGGGCTTTCTTCGACGACTTTTTGGTGCCGTCGCTGCAAACTGCAATCCCGTTCCCATAGGTGCACCACATTGCCGTGAGTGTCAGCCAAGATCTGGACTTCGACGTGTCGCGGATGCTCAATGTATTTTTCGAGGTACACGCCGCCATCACTAAAGGCGCTCTCGGCCTCTGCTGAAGCTGCCTTCAGGCCCGACTTCAGCGTGATGTCGTTCATCGCCACCCGCATCCCTTTGCCGCCCCCACCGGCGGTGGCTTTGATCAGCACCGGATAACCAATGCGATTCGCGACCTCTAAGGCCTCCGATTCACTCGTCACCAGCCCGTCGCTGCCGGGGACCACGCTGACCTTGGCTTGCTCCGCAATTCCGCGGGCCGTTACTTTATCCCCCAACTGCGCCATGGCTTCATGCGGGGGACCGATAAATTCGATATTGCAACTGCGGCACACCTCGGCGAAATGTGCGTTCTCTGCCAAAAATCCATAACCAGGATGGATCGCTTGGACATTGCCCAGTTCCGCGACGCTGATGATACGGTTGATCATCAGGTAGCTGTCGGTCGCGGCGGCTGGGCCGATGCAATACGCCTCATCGGCCAATTTCAGATAATGCGCACCGCGGTCCGCCTCGCTGAAGACAGCGACGGACTCAATCTCCAAATCGCGACACGCGCGGAGGACCCGCAAGGCGATTTCACCCCGATTGGCGACTAGAATTCGTTGAAACATGGCACCTTTGTGGGTCGCGCCCACCTCGCGCTCATTTCGTCTCGCTCAACGGCACCAGGACCGTTTCACCCGACGTGCGATAGTTCTGTTTTCGACAACTGGTTCCGTAAAACGACTCGACCTCAAAAATCCCTTGGCCGCTGCGGATTGATGCGTGATGTCTGAAATCGACACAAATCCGGCGACTTAACCTTCATGCGCAGGGTGCGAGCCGTACCGCAGCGCCTCGTCCTCAATTCCTCTTGCGCAACAATTCCTCTTGCGGCGACTGACACCTCAGAGACATCGCGTGACCTTACGCAATCTTCAATCCCGTCGGTCGTGGCGCGTGGCATCCGGTCGACTCTTCGTTTCACCGGTTTCGCATACTGGCCGAAATTGCAAATCAACCGGGCCGCACACGAAACAACGGCTGACCGAATTCCACCGGATCACCATTTTTGACTAGCACTTCAGTAATGGTTCCGGAAACTTCCGCGGGAATCTGGTTGAAGACTTTCATCGCTTCGACAATGCATACAATTGTGTCGCCGGAAACCTTCGAACCAATCTTCACAAACGGAGGATCATCCGGCGTCGGCGATGTGAAAAACGTTCCCACTGTCGGGCTGGTGATCTCAATTGTGCCGTCATCCACCGCAGCAGCTTCCGCAGGCGCACCGGCCGGAGCCGGGTGTGGCGCTGCCGCATAGGCCGCAGCATTGGGAACCATTTGCATGACGTCTTGTGGTCCGCGCCGCAACTTCCAGCGCTGCTCGCCGTTTTGCACATCGACTTCAGTCAGGCCGTGCGCTTCCATCAATTCGATCAGTTCTGTCAAGCGGGCCAAATCGACCGGGCCTTGCGTCGACTGATTTTCGTCAGTCATGTGTTTCGTTCCTATTATTTATTTTGGCGACTCACCAGCGCTTCACCGGACCGCGCTGGGATGCGCCGTTCCGCCAGACACCGAAAGCCGCTGGAGTTCTAATGAGTTTCGCGTTCTCTGCAAGTTACGCGTTATCGGTCAGCTCAAGACAATTTCGTCGAATTTCTTGGGTGAGGAGGTCAACACGTCGTGCCCATCCTTTGTCACCAACACATCATCTTCGATTCGCACGCCTCCCCAACCGGGAAGGTAAATTCCTGGCTCAACCGTCACCACCATGCCCGGCTTCAATTCCATTTCCGTCATGGAATTCAACCGCGGGCCTTCGTGGATATCCAAGCCCAGACCGTGGCCTAGACCATGATTGAATTTCTTCCCGAAACCGGCATCCTCGATCACTTTTCGAGCGGCCGCATCTACATCGCAGCACCGCGCTCCAGGACGGACATTTCGAATCCCCGCGAGTTGAGCATTTAACACAACTCTATATATTTTCTCTAGTTTCGCCGAAATTTTACCGGTCACCAAAACTCGCGTCAAGTCGCTTTTGTACCCCGTTGGCCCATCAGCTCCCCAGTCGACAAGCACAAAGTCCGCGTCGGAAATCAAGACCCGCCTTGGAGTTGCGTGCGGCAGCGCCGCATGGGCTCCCACCGCCACAATCGGAGCAAAGCTCGAACCGGTCGCCCCAAAACTCCGCATCGAATGTTCCAGATCGTGCGCCACCTGAAGTTCCGTCTGCTCACCGCGGAGGGTCGCTTTGAGAACCTCAAACCCTTTCTCCGCCTGCGTCACCGCCTCGCGCAGCGCCGCAACTTCCGAGGCATCCTTACAGAGCCGCAATTCTTCCACAAGCCCTGACACAGGAACGAGTTCCGCACTCTTAAGCGCTGTGCGCAGCCCCTCAGACTCATCGACCGTCGTCGAGTTGCTTTCGAAGCCCAGGTTCGCGATTTTTGCCCGCGCGGCAATTTTGGCCGCAGCCGCAACGATCCCGATCTTTTGTGGACGAATATGGACGTCCAATCCGGGACACTCGTCCGCAATCTGTGTCTCATACCGCCCGTCGCTGATCAAGACCGTGGCGGTTCGGCTCACCAACAGGAAACTGTCGTCCCCGCTAAAACCGGTCAAGTAGGTCACGTTCGTAAAGTTCGTCACCAACAGCGCATCAGCACCGACTGCCTTCAACTTGCGCAGCACGCCGTTACGACGCTTGACGAAACGGTCTGTAGCCATGGGGATCTCCTATCCAAGTGTTCGCGGCTCACCAGTTGTCGACATTTGAGCAATTACGGCCGAATTATTCAACAACCTTGCCGGGATCGCGACATAACAGCAGCTCTATGGTCGTATTGTGACAGCTAGTTGGTGCGGCCCCACGTTGTTCGACTTCCCCCAATCCTCCCACGGTATTTGGGGATGGATGGCTTCAGCGCACGAAAAAACCGCCGACGCGCGGGCGCCGACGGTTGGAAGTTCTTTGACAATTTGTTTCACGCAGCTTGTTGCCGTTTACGTCGCCAGCCGTAGCCGACCAGGGCGAGGCCGCCGATGCCGAGGAGGGCGAATGTGCTGGGTTCGGGGACAACGGCAGCTGAATCGTTCGTGAATGTGAAGTTATCTAGTACAAAAGCAAAAACGGAATCCCCATTTCCCGATAACGTCACCTGACTGATGTCGGCCGCACTGCTCTGAAATCCAAAAAATTCCATGCTAGTTGAGTTGGTGACTCCAAAGTTCTGGATGAAATTGGGACCAGATGTGAACTCAATCGCAATGTCGAAGTCAGTTCCCATCCTATGGTTTGTATCAAACCCAAAAGCTGAAACTGGACTGTCAAACGTAATCGTGAGTTCTCGGTTTGGATCACCTCCGAAGAATGCATCGAGAAATCCCCCTACGTATGCTCCTCCGCTATCGATGTTAAAGAAAAAATTGTAACCAATCGGAGTCGAATAAGTGACCCCCGCCTGGATGTCTCCAGGGAATAAGTTGATACCCGGAAGATTGGTGGCCGAATTTAAAACACCTGTACTGATTGGAAAATGGTAGGTATCGGTGAAATCTTCCAATGTTGTGGGGAGGGGACTGACCGCTGCATCAAAGTTTGCTCGGTTTGAGTAGGTCGTAATTAAACCTGCATCGGAATAGGAAACCAAACCAAGACTGACTAAACCGGTAAGAAGAATCTGTTTCATGATGAAGAATTTTTGAATCGAAGGTGGTGCTGAAAATGAGTCGCTTGCCTATTTCAAGTCACCATTGTGCACCAAGACAACCCGTATAGCAAATAAAAAAATGGCACAATTTCTACAAACTGCCCAGGTTGAGATATGCGGTGTGGCGTTCGCGGCACAAAAACGGCCCGCGAATCGGCAGGCGCTCGCTCCGGTGTTGCCACCGGACTGCCAACTCAGCGGGCCGCGAGTCGGGCAGTGAAACGGCAGGCGTGAAGCAACAACAATCCCCACCGACCTTGCAACTCGTCGGCAACCGATAGGGGCAATGCATCCGGGTGTAGGCTACACCCGGCCGCAATTTCAAACGCGGGAAAACCGGGTGTAGCGGGCATTGATGGCGTGCGCTGCCGAGGAGCGTTTGTGCCGATAAAGGAAGCGGTTCGAGCGACTTTTCGTGATTCTCGAATCCAGTTATTCAACAACCTTACCGGCGGCCATGTGAATCGTCCTCTTTGCCCGCGATGCGGCTTCATCATCGTGTGTCACCAGCAGCACTGCTCCACCCTCATTCGCAAATTCCGTCAGGTGCCCCAGCACCGCCTCGGCGTTTTCGCGATCCAGGTTGCCAGTCGGTTCGTCCGCCAAGATCAACTTCGGCTGATTCAAAAGCGCCCGCGCCAGCGCGGTTCGCTGACGTTCGCCGACGCTCAATTGTCCCGGCACGTGATGCAGACGATGCTCCAACCCAAACTTGGCTAGTAACTCCGACGCCCGCTGCTTCGCATCGGCCGGATGCGTGGGGATTGAGGCGGCGAGCACGTTGTCCAACACGCTGAGATAGGGAATCAAGTGGAACTGCTGGAACACAAAGCCGATTTCTGTCGAGCGGAAGTGCGCGCGGGCATCGGAGGCCATTTTGTAGGGATCCTGCCCGTTGATCATCACCGTCCCCCCATCGGGGGCCAACAGGCCGCCGGCCAGTAACAAGAGCGTCGTTTTTCCCGACCCGCTCTGGCCCCGCACCGCGGTAAATTCTCCTGCCCCCAACTCGAGACTGACCCCATCCAAAGCGCGGACGGTACCGTTGGCTGAGGGATAGATTTTTTGCGCGTCCGTGACTGATAACAGCATAAGTTGCAAATCGATGTGCTTGAATGTTCACGAAAATCGCCCCGCTAACTAGGGGGACGGTACGAATGCAGCGGTCGCGGGAGGTTAATCGCCCTGCAAAACAATCGCCGGATCCTGCCGAGCCGCCAACATAGCCGGCAACCAACTGGCCAGTCCCGAAAGCAACGGCGCGATAATGATCGCCAACAACAGCAACCGGGGTTCAAACAGCCGTGCGGAGTTCACCGAGTTTCTCGCAAAGTCGCTCCAGGAAACGCCGACAAAGTACCCGGCGGCATAACCCAGCAACGCGCCGGCCAGACCGATCAAGATTGCCTTACCCAGGAAAATCAGCAGAATCTGTGTCGATTTCAAACCAATCGCCCGCAAAATGCCGATTTCGTTGCTCCGCTGGCGGACGTTCATCAACGCCAAAAACCCAATCCAAACCCCGCAGCCGATCATCACCACCGGCACCAGCACGGCGGCAAAATCCTCGGTCTGTTTTTCCACGAGTTGTCGTCCCGCGGCCTCGCGCTCAAGCGCTTCCCGCCCCGCGGCTTGCTCATGTTTTAGCGCCGCTGCGGCAGTCGCTTGTGCTTTGTTGCGTGCTTCGGCACGAGCCAATGCCGGGGGGCCGCGTTCGATGACTTGTGTGCCGGGCAAGATAGCAGCGATGTCATTGCGGATTTCAGCAAGGCGGTCCACCGTGGCGCAGTTGCATTCCAACGCCAATATCGCATTGACGAGATTTTGCATGCCGAGCATTTCTTGCGCTTCGGCCAAATTCACCCACGCCGTACTATCGTCCGCTGTCCCGCGTTCGGGATAGGTCTCGGTGATTTTGAATTCACGATCCAGCAACGTCACCGTATCGCCGACCTTCAGCCCCGCCTGCTTGTGCAATTGATATCCCAGCACCATCGTGCCGGCCGGAACATGGTCCAGCAGCGGTTTTTTGGGATCCCGATGCGCCTGCGGAACTTCGCCACGGGTGCCGGTCAGCAAGATCGTGCGATCGTACTCATCCCACCGCAGCTTTTTGGAGACGATCGGCAGCAAGTGATTGATGGTCACAATCCGTGATTCGGCCAGGGTCGTGACAAATGATTCCGGCATCGACTTCGAAGCAGTCCCCTCAACATGCAACTCGTTGAGGTCCTGGTCCTGCGGAAGTATGAGAATGTTGAACCCCAGCCCTTTGGTGATCTTCCGCATGGCGTCGTTCAATTTGGCACCGGCGGCGGCGACCTCTTTTTCCTTTTTGGCGATCGCTTTTTCCACGTCCGCCTGTTTAGCCGCTAGCAACTCGCCCGTGCGGAGTTCGTTGCCCCGTACCAGCGTCATGGCTCCCACGAGCGAACCCACGGCAACTGCCACCGACAGCAGCCCCAGCAGAAAATTGAGTTTGCGATGTGCGATTTCTCGTACGACCAAACGCCAAACATTCATGGAATTGATTCTTTAGAGCGAAAACTCGGAGACTGCCAGGAGATGACTTTGTACCGCGATTCGAGCGATACGTTAAGTCTTCTTGCGAAACAGGAAAATGCTGGCACCAATGATGACTACCACGGCCAAGCCACCGAACATCAATAAGTTGGTCCACAGCGGACTCAGTTCGGGAAAAGAGTAGACTCTCGTATCGAGGCGATTAAGGCTTTCCTCAGCAGGTTCTGGCGATTCACTCGCAACCGATTCGCTTGCAAGGATAGCCACGCTCGTAGTGGGATTTTCCGTAGTGGTTGGATCTGTGGTCGTTGTTTCATCCGTCGTAGCTGTGGGTTGAATGTCTTCCGTAAAACCGCCCAACCCGGCCAACGGAGGCAATGCTTTGTCGATTTCGACTTCTTGTTCAACAAGTCCATCCCAGTCGACCGCCATCACTAAATCGACGCCCGGGTTTTGGTCCTTCACAGTACAGGTGCAGGGGCCGGTCAGATCGACGCCCGCCTGCTGCACGTTCTCAGTTGTGATTCCGCCGCCGATCAGGGCATACAACACGCGGCCGCGGCCAAAGACCGGAAACGCCATCGGCTCGTTGAGATCGTGGAGATCTTCTTCCGAGCCGAGCAACATCTCGACGAACATTTTCTCCGCGGGATCATCCCGAGCGACACGAATCGTCGAAAAGTCGAGTTTTAAGGCGAGTGGATCGACGGAGACTTCGTCCAAATCCTCGGGAGCAATTTCCGGTAACTTCAAAGTTTGGGCCATTTGCTCCGCATGCGTTTCAACAAGCTTGAAAGCAGCTTCATCCTTTTCCTGGTCCCCGCTTTCCAGCAACACCAATACCGCCGTGTCGCCGGTGAGCAAACGTCGAGCGATTTCCCGGCGCGTGGGTGAATCCAGCAATCGTTGCACATTTTCTTCAGTCAGCGGCCCGGCAAATGCATCGACCGGAATGCGTGTGGGGAGCGGATATCGAGCCACCAGCCAAGGCAGCGTCTCGGTTTCTTGAGACTCCCAAATCTTGACCAGCTGCGGATCCGGATCAGCATCCAAATCGACAAGCGTTAGATTCACATTGGCATGGACCTTACCCGCATGGCCGTCGCTGGAGAGCAAATCGGCAACCGCTTGTTGATCCTCGGTCAAGGGACCACGATGGTACACAAGCAGTTCATAGGGATCGGACACCCAACGCTCTAGGGCATATCGAAACACCGGCACCGAACAGGCCAAGGCAGGAACAGCGAGTGCTAAACAGAGCGTCGCAGCGATCACTACAGTCGACTTTTTCACAACAGGCTCTCCAGGAGATGCGTGCAGGAATAAACGAGCGGGAAAATACAAAATAACCACGCCCGTCATTGTACGGTCCCCACGCCTTCACGTCGATGTTCCCAGTCCCCTGCGCTGCGGATATCGCGACCCTTCACACTTTATTCATCGAATCATTTCGCTTATTTCGCCGACACTGCCGTCAATGCATGTTCCACCATCGAGACCAGCGCATCGACAGTGAGCATGTTTTTAATTCCCTCGGCCGAAGGATCGCTCCGGAGCTGATCGATATCTAGAAAGGGATAAGCGGTCTGAAACCGCTGAGCAGATGCCGCCGTGAGGTTTCCAGCATCGTCGGTATCTAAAAACCCAGTGGTGGTCAAATTTTGGAATTTCAGATCGATGCCAAATTTCTTCTGGCACTGAAACGACAGGTCCAACAAATCGATCGATTCCCCCTGCAAATCGTGAAAGAATCGCGAGGAGGGCTCCACCTCATCCGCATCCAGCCCCAGCACATCCATCAGTGCTTGCTGCATCTCTACATAAATTTCTTCGCGTGTCATCAATAGTCTCCCGAACACAAATGCACATTACAGATATAACTTGATGCATACACTAACGCATCATCACACATCCGTAAAGACGTTCCTGGAGAGAAATTCAGAACTTCACCAGTCGCCGAACCCCTTATGGCCAGATCCCCACCAAAAAACCGCCTAAGTCAACATCAGGTGGTCCACTTCAGCCACTCACGTTATAAATGAAGGAGACCTATTCTCCCGAGATTCGGAGATGCGCGTTGCTGGCGTTACTACCGCCCAATGTCGATAATCCAGATCAGTAGCCCCATCCTTCCAGTTTCATAGATCCCCCTGCCCCCGCCTAGCGCGGCGGACTAATTCATGTCGAACGATCCTCCCCCCACAACCCACCGACGGCGGCTGCTAATCGCTCAAGTTGTCGCGTACCTGGCGGCTTGGTGCATCTTGCTCCCGGTAGCGATCTGTCGTTGGGGTGAGACGGGGTTGGACAATGTGGATATTCTTGGCTGGCCTTCCAGTTCTTATTGGGACACGCCGTTGTACCTACCGCTGTTGCTTGTTGCGCCATTGGCGTGGTGGTTCCGCGGGCAGTTGATCGACCGCCGTCGTCGTCGAGACGACAAAAAACCGCGCACGCCGATGTGGACAACCGATGTTTCGCAAATCGGCACAGCCGGTGTACGGGCTTGGATGATGGCGATCGGTTGCGGCGTTGTTGCTTTCTCCGTCAGCGCGCTCATCGCACGCCAATTCGAAGGATTGCCGCCGACCTACCACGATGAATACAGCTATCTCTTTCAGGCCCAAACTTTTCTCGCCGGCAAGGTCTCGTTTCCCAGCCACGAAGCGCCGCGTCTGTTTGATCAGATGCACGTGCTCAATGAAGGGCGGTTTGCCAGCCGCTATTTTCCGGGAACAGGTCTATGGATGGCGCCGTTTGTAGCCATCGGACAACCCTATTGGGGACACTGGTTCGCCGGAGCAGTGACGGCGTTTTTCGTTTTCTGGACTGGGCGTGAATTGGGCGGCGACGGAACTGGTTTCGTTGCGGGATTGCTCATCGCCGTTTCGCCCGGTATGGCGTGGTTCAGCAACATGTTGCTGGCGCATCATCCGACACTCGTCGGCCTCTCGCTGTTTTTGTTTGCCTTCGTGCGTTGGCGGACGCGAAAACGGATTGGCTATGCCCTGTGTGCGGGAATCGGGTTGACGTTTGCAATGTACTGTCGGCCTATGACCGCAGCGGGAGTGGGATTGCCCTTTGGAATTGCGTTCGCCTATTGGTTGGCAACGGCTGGGCGGTCGGCAGCGGTGCCGCTGAAAACACGTTTTCTGCATGCCATTGCGTTGGGAGGGCCGATTGTTGTGGGCATAGCGGCCATGCTGGCCTACAACCATGCGATTACCGGCAGCGCTTTGGAAAGTCCTTACCAACTCTATACCGATATCTACACGCCGCGACATGTGTATGGCTTCAATAACGTCGTGCGGGGTGAGCAACGACTCGGTCCGCGCGTTTTGGATGGCTATGACCGTTGGGCCAAAAACCTAACGCCGAGACTGGCGGCTAAAAACGTCGTGACGCGATCGATTGCCAGTTTACGCTGGACGCTGGACTTTGTGCCGCTGTGCATGGCAGCCATCGTATTCGTCTTGGCTGTGCCCCGTCGTGACGGTAACGCTTGGTTGATGCTTTGGGCGATTGTTTCACTGCATGCTGCGCATATTCCCTACTGGTACGACGGCATTATGCATTGGCATTACGTGTTTGAGTCCGGCCCGCTGTGGTGCATTGTCTTCGCGGTGGCGACAGCGCGTCTGGTCCTGTTTTGGAAAGCAGAAGACCGTCCCTGGATGTCCCGTTGGTGGGCGGTCGTTGTACTGTCGGCGGTCTGGATGAGCTACGGTTCTTTAGATCCGTATTGGGAACCGCGGATTACCGATGAGATCGATTCGGTCAAGTACGGTCGGCGCAAGCATTTTTCGTTTCAACAGTTGATCGCACTGCAGGCAGTGCCAAAACCAGCGGTCGTTTTTGTCGAAGCCGATCCGGCGGACCGGCACATCGACTTCGTGGTGAACACCCCCGATTTGCAAGCGGATGTTTTAGTCGCCCACTATCTTCCGGACGAATATTCCACCGCCGAGCTACAGCGACTGTTCCCCGGTCGCAGTTTGTTTCTCTTCCGCGCTCGGACTGGAGATTTTGGACCGCTGCCGATGAATCGCTAATCAGTGGACAGTCCGCCCGTCATGAAGAGACGCAGCAGATTGAGCGCAGCCTTGGCCACACGGGCCCTTGTGATTCCCGGATCCCCCCCAAGAGTGATCCGCCGCGAAATCGCTTCAGAGTCGCTGGCCAAAGCAATATACGCACAAGGAACCGTTTCGGGTGCGATCTCCTCCGCGCTGGCGGGGCATTCGGTGACAGCCAGCGCATAATCCGCGCTCAATCGCGTTCGACACCCGACCGCCATCGCTTCGGCCACCTCGCCACTAATTGCGCCGTGTGCTGCGAGGACGTCGGCGGGCACGGCCAACAAATCGGTTTTTGCTGAGTCTGTCGGTGCAACGATGCCTCCCAAATAGGCCTGGCCGAGCGCATCGATTTCCGTGAGATGATGCGCCAACAGGCCACCCGTGCCCGACTCAGCCGTTGCCAACGTCTGGCTTCGCTGAGCGAGCAGATCAATGACCACGTGTTGCAGTTCTTGATCTTCTTCACCGAACACCGATTGGCCCATGCGTTCATAAATCAGTGTTTTGGATTCCTGAATTTTACATTCGCACTCTTCCCTGCTTGCGCCGTGCGCTGTGATTCTCAGGGTAATGGTGGCCTTGGAGACAGTGATGCCAATTTCTGGATCGCGTCCACGAGCGGTCAGCCCGGCGAGCCATTGCTCGGCTTGCGATTCGCCGGGACCGAAACAATTGATGCGTGCGGATCGGATAAATTGCGCCGGCCCGTCTTCGTTCTGCAATTTCGGCACGACCTGCTGCTGGAACATTTTGTACATTTCGCTGGGAACACCCGGCATCGCGGCGAGTTTGCAATCGGGGCGACCCTGGTCGCGGGGGATTTCCGCCCAGATCCCCGGCGCTGTGCCGCGGTGATTCGGAATCGGCTGCGTTCCGCGGGGAAACATTGCCTGCACCGAGTTGCGTTCGGGCATCTCACGATTTCGGCTAGCGAATAGTCCCCGAATGAACTCCAACGACGGCTCATCCAATTCGAGCGGCACGGCCAACATTTCGGCAAGTGCCTCACGGGTCAGATCATCTTGCGTGGGCCCCAAGCCACCGGTGATCAGCACCACATCCGCGCGGCTAACCGCGGTCGCCAGTACGTCGACGTTGGCAGCCAAGTCATCGGCGACTGTCGTGTGATAGTGCACTGGAATGCCAATACCGGCGAGTTCTCGACTCAGCCACTGGCTGTTGGTATCCAGCTTAGCGCCGGTGGTCAGTTCTGAACCGATGGAGATAATTTCAGCATGCATGGCAGGGCGATACTCGGTCACTAGCGAAGTACATTCCGGTCGCGGACCGGATTGCACGGGGGCTGTCGTTATTTGGTGGTCTTGACGGCGACAGGCGTGGCGAGTTTTTCGGCATCCAAAATCTCACGGTACAAGCCCGCGGTTTGATCAATCATCTTTTCAATGCTGAATTCGGCAAGCACACGCGCCCGCGCGGCTTCGCCAATCGCGCGAGCGCGATCGGGATGATTCAACAGATCCAGGATTTTTTCGGCCAACGCCTGACTGTTCGACGGCGGAACCATCAAGCCGGTCCGACCATCCTCGACCACACTATAGACTCCCCCCACGCCGGTCGCAATCACCGGCTTGGCCATCGCCATCGGCTCAAGCATGATCGTGCCCAATCCTTGTTGCAGCGAAGGCAGGCAAAATATATCCATGGCGGACAACGACTCATTGAGTTCTGAAAAGTTGGGAACGAAGGTCACTTTTTGGGTGATGCCCAATTCGCGCGTCAATCGCCGCAGGTTGGCCTCTTCCGGACCGGCACCCGCAATCAGAAATTCCACATCGCGTCCGCTCGCCAGAACTTGCTGCGCGGCGCTCAGGAAAAATGGAAAGCCTTTAACTGCTTCCAAGGGACCCGCCGTGCCAACGACCGGAACGTGCCCCGGTTGCAGCGGCGGACGCGTCAGACTAACGTCCGGCATGCCGACACCTGTATGGATGACGGCAATTTGGTTCTCGGCAAAGGAGGTGCGTTCCAACAGATTGGCTTTGACCGATTCACTGACGGCAATAATCTTACGGCACCACTTGAAATCGACACCGAACGTTTCTTTGTCATACAAGTGGTCGTGCACCGTGACGACGTATGGACGTTGCAACCGCCGCGCCAGCCAGCGGCCATCCTGCCACATCTGCCGCGATTGGATATGCAACAAGTCGGGCGGCTTCGACTCGACATCCTTATACATCATATGCCGCACCGCGCGTCCCCAAATTGGAGTCGTCAGACGACGATATTCCCGCAGGCGGACATCGCCCGGCATCTGGCGGCGAATCAGGTCGGCGTCGGTGCAATTCACCGAGACTGTAAAGCCGTTTTTAGGCAGATGCTCAATCAGCCGCATCGTATACGAACAGGTTCCCCGCAATTGGAACGGTCCAGCAAAGAGCATGATGTGCGGTGGAGATGGTGGCATCGGCAATCGACGTTTCAACACGGGCTGCGCGAACCGCGTGGGCGGCAAAACATGACGCCGGAAGAAAAATCGTCTTTAATAAGGAAAAACGGCAGTGCTCCGCAGCATCAGGATCGCTTAGATCGCGGCGGCGAGAGAATTTCGTTGAGGAGAATCGCTTGTGCGGCGGATTCAGGATTGGACAGCATCCGTTGCACTTGAGTGATAATCGTCGGCCCCTGTGGAACAACTTTATCAGACGACTTCGCAGATGTAGAGACTCCGAGATGGGCCGCTACGCTGGCGTCCACATCGTGCCCCAACCGTTTTTCGGTTGCGTCACGCACCGAATGCGACTTCATCCGCTCTTCAATATGCCGCGTCAGATTTCCTCCGAGGTCGCGGTTGCCCGGCCCGATTCGCGTGGAGATCTCGTCGCCCGGGCGTACATGTTTTTCAGGTTTGGGCGGCTCAACTGGTGCAGGTTGAGTCTGACGTGAGCGACGTTCACGAGGTGGGGGTGTCGCCGGGCGCTGCGTGGCTGGGCGCTGCGTGGCTGGGCGCTGCGTGGTTGTGGTGCGGCGTGCCTGTTGCGGCTTTCTTTGCGGTTGATCGCCCCGCTGGTCGGTCACTTCTTGAATGAAGATGTCGATCTCGCTTTGCAGCGAGTCGTCCCGTTTTTTTTGCGGTGGCCGCACGGGACGCGCTGCACGTTCGTTGACCTGTGACTTTTCTTTTAGCGCATTGATGATCCACGACACAATCCCGATCAGTACAAAGATCACCGGGAGTATATCTTCGACGCCCAACGCAAAAACGGCATGTGGCATGATATCACTCATTCCCAAGCCTTATCTCCGATTCTTATGACAATCCGTTTCATGCCGGGTTGCTGCCGACACGACCGTCGCTTCCGCTCCCGGCAATCGCCATACGCATTTTGGTATCGGCTTGCACGTTATGCAGATCATAATAGTCCATCAAGGCCAATTGCCCCGACTGGAACGCGTCGGCGATGGCTTTGGGGACTTCGGCTTCGGCCAAAACGACTTCGGCACGGTTTTGTTGGACTTTGGCAACCATTTCCTGTTCGCGGGCAGCGAATTCCGCCCGCTTCTGTTCCGCCTTGGCTTGGGCAACCCGTGTATCGGCCTCCGCCTGATCGGCCTGCAACCGCGCGCCGACATTTTCGGAAACGTCGATGTCGGCGATATCGATCGAGACGATTGCAAACGCCGTTTGCGCTTCCAATCCCATATCCAACACCTTGCGGGAAATCATGTCCGGATTTTCCAGCACGACCTTATAACTATTCGTCGAACCAATGGCCGAAACAATCCCCTGCCCGACGCGAGCAATGATGGTTTCTTCGGTGGCTCCCCCGATCAGTTGTTTTAAGTTGGTACGCACTGTCACGCGGGCGCGTGCTCGCAATTGAATTCCGTCACCGGCGACTGCGTCCAAGGTTGATTGCCCCTTTTTCACATCGGGACAGTCGATGACTTTGGGATACACGCTGGTCTGCACCGCTTCCAATACATTCCGGCCCGCTAAGTCGATTGCTTGAGCGGTCTCCCAGTCGAGTTCGATGTTCGCACGATGGGCTGCAATCAATGCTTGAATCACACGAGGCACGTTGCCGCGTGCCAAGTAATGCGCCTCGAGTGCCCGCGAACTGATCACGTAGGGCAGCTGTGCTTGGACCGCCATGATCTTACTGCGGACGATCACCGTGGGGTTGATCTTTTGCAGACTCATCTTCACTAGGCTAAACAGGCCGATCCCGGCCCGCGTCATTTTGCACTGGATCCACAAACTGGCGTAGCGTGCAAACACGGCCATCAGCAAAATGGCGCCGAAGAAAACCGCCAAGCCGATGATAATGGTCCATTGAGATGATAATTCGGCGAACAGTTCCATGTCGGTCATTCTCTCGGCGAAAACGGTCGAATTGTCCAAAACGCAGTAACCTTGTCTCTCTGCTGTTTACCCCTCTGACACATTAAAGTCAAGCGGCTCATCACTCTCTGCATCCTCAAGCCCCGTCTCAAGATCAGCATCGCGAATCTCGTTGGGATCGATCACACGGACGATTAACCGATTCGATCGGACGCCTACAACGCGGATTGGCTCGTCACGCTCAACAATCATGCCTTCACTAGAAGCATGAATGCGCTCGCCGTCAACCACCACAATTCCAGCCGGCATCAGCGGAGAAACCGTGCGGCCCTGTTTTCCGATGAGCAGCTTCAATTCTCCAGCGGGTGACGTCTTAGTCAATTGTCGTTCCGCATCATCGGCGCGAAATAAGATGCGTTCCCACAACTTCAACATCCAATACCCCGCCATGGGGAGGGTGATCGCCAGTCCGGCGACGAACCCCCAAAAATAACCGGGGTTGGTTTCCCACCACGCCTGCCAGGCGCAAAACACTGAAGCGGCTAAACAGGCGATGGCGGTCACAAAGATCGCCCCGGCTGATGGAATCAAGACTTCACCGAACAACAGCAGCATTCCGATGATCGCGAGCAAGAACGCCCAATGTTGCGGTCCCCAAGCCGACATGTCTTCGAGCCCCCTCATTATTCTCTATGACCACGGACGCACTGACTGCTTTTCGAGCAGGCGTCCACATACCTCAGTTTATCCGTTCCCGTCAGACTGGCAAGGGGCAGCCGAGCGATGAATCGCCGAAGAGACGTCTCTCCCCGGCTCCGAAACCGACGCGGCGGCTATGCGAATTCGGCGACAATTGTAAAGTCAGAACCACTTTCGTCGCCTGAACCACTTGCTCGATGAGGCTGGTCGTTTCTGGCTGAGACGCGGGTGTTCCCCCCACAAATCGTGTCGAAATGCACGCAACCCTATTGTTGGTTTTGACTTCCTGGCTCTCAAAATTGCCTTCAGCCGCAACAGGCAGTCTGTTTTGAGTTAGGGCGAGCCATGAACCTACCCAAATCTGTCGAAATAATCGGAAAAATTTGTCCAATCGAACCGAGACAGCCGATCTATACAGTGAGTCCCGAACCAGCCTTGCGCCGGTTCTTGATCAGTGGCTTGAGACGTAGACGATGCCAACGACCCTCCGGCAATGACCGGTGGACGTGGAAACAACCACGACAGCACTGTCATTCGAACCAAGTCCTGGACATGACGAACTCGAAAGGAATGGCGTTCAACAGACGGCACGGGACTGCCGCGACCGAAACGCCGAAGCTGACTTTGCGATGATTACCGTCGCGTTTTTGAAGAGACACGAACGTGTCACCAGAGAAAAAGTAGACGAGGCGGCAGAGCATCACAAGGATTTCGCCGACGAGTCGTGTTCAACTGAACTGGCTGGCCCCAATGCCAAGCTGAACGTAAAGAAACTATCAAGGAGAGCATTTCATGCGACGTTACCACTTTTGGTTGCTGGCGCTGGGACTCATGGCGATGACTCCCGCGGTCACGGAAGCCGGTTGGTTCAGCAAAAAGTCTGACAAACCGACAGCCGACAGCAAAGCAGTCAAATCGAATCAACAAGTTGCCGAGCAAATCGGCAAGGCTTTGCGGACTCAGGACTTGAAAGGGCATGACATCTCCGTCGAGTATAAGGGCGGTGTGGCACGTTTGACCGGACATGCCCCGAGCCTGCGTCACAAAGCGGCCATCACCAAGGTGGTCAACGGCGTCTCGGACGTCAAACGGGTTGATAACCAACTGCGGATTTCAGCACCGCGACCGGCCGCAACGGCCCGCACGGCTGCACAACGCCCGACGGCACCGCGTCGTGCGGCTCGGCCTGCAAATCCGTCTGGTATCCAACTCGCCTCAGCTGAGGAAATGCCGCATCACGGCCGCGTAACCCGCGTCCCGACTTCGGTTCCTCGCGAAGCTGTCCAACAGGTCCAACACGTTCAGGGAATGCAACCGCCGGCCGGTGCACCGATCCCGTCGTATGGTGCCATGGCTACCCCCGCCTCACACGCGGTGCAAGACATGCCCAACCTGCCGACGCACGCTTGGCCTGCCTATGCCTCCCACCCTAACTACTCCCAAGTTACGTATCCCAAAGAGTACAGTGCCGCAGCATGGCCGTACATTGGGCCGTTCTACCCCTATCCCCAGGTACCGTTGGGATGGCGGAAAGCACAACTGGAATGGGATGACGGTTACTGGAAGCTGAACTTCAGCCCCCGGACCGAAAAATGGTGGTGGTTCTTGGCTCCCAAGAACTGGTAACCCCCGAAGGGTTAACAGCCATGTAGCAACGATTCAATTGGTGATCTTCAAGATCTCCGGGAGCACCTCTCCCGGAGATCTTTTTATTACCACAACTTGGAAACATCACACGCCGGCATCCTAAAACTTGACCGCGCCTCCAACGAGATGATTGTGTTGCAAGATGGACGAGACCTCGAGAACCGACAAAATCGGCAAAATCGGAAGATTTTCACAAGTTGTGGACTGTCGATTCACGATAACAGTAGCAGGGAAATTAAGTATCACCCAACCAACCGGATCGCCTGATCGGAATCTTTCGGAGAACATTTCCATGAAGAGGCTCAATAAGCTGACGCAAAGGCTGACACTGCTGACCGCGGTGTGCCTCGTCACCTTCACGAGTAGCGGCTGTACATTGGCACGAGGATTCCTCTGGGACCACGCGCTTGTGGCTTCCAAGTTCTGGAAGGCAACGCCGATCATCCCGGTTAGTCCTTACTTCAGCCAATTGATTGAAGATTCATACTGGGAAGAAGAACGGTACAATCGCGTGCCGATTCTGGATCCAGTCGAAGGAGAGAATGCTCCTTTGTTCTGTCAAGATCCACCGTCTGAGGACGAAGTCATGCGGGCTCTGCCGGATGACGTGGGCGGAGGCCTGCCCTTCGTTGCCGAGACGGTTCGCAACAACGTCCGCATCGTCGTAGAGCCCTGTGTCGACCACGTCGGCGAATGTCGGTTCTATCCGATGGCCGGACCGGCAAAATTGCACAAGTGTCACTACAAGTGCACTGTCTACTATGACAAAGTCAAACGTTCGGATTGGCCGATTCCGTTCACGACCGAAGATGCAACCGTGCAAGTGGTCTACATCGACCATGACCACCTGATTCGCTGTGCCGGCGGACCTTCGGACATCTGCGGCGAAGGTTGCGTAGAGTAAGTTCACTAGTAGTTTCGTTTACCTTAAAAGTAGGGAATGGCAATCACGATGAAACACTTTCGCGATCGAGCCTTCAACCAAACTTTCGGGGCGATTGGATAACGACGGACGACACGACTATTGACTCAAAAGCCGCGTCGGCGACATTGCCGACGCGGCTTTTTGTCTTGAGTTCGACAACGACGTCTCGGCCAACGAATACAGACCTATCGTCTTGAAACCGTGATTGCACATATAGCCGTTCAGGGAATGACGTGGCTGTATTATGTTGCCTAGGGATCTAATTTGTGGATTGCTAAGACCAGACCGTTCTCACCAACCACCACCCTTCAAACACGATCCCGCTTGCCGAGTCAGCCTGAATACAGGTAACATAACCAGCTCCGAAGCGGTATTTCTTGCAGTAATTCGACATCACCGCGGACGGGGACGATCGTCGCCCGACTCCGGCACGAAGCAGATCTAGACTTCGCGACGAAAACGTTTTCACGTTTTAAACGGTCAGAGACAGTTAAGGTGAAGGGAATGGCACAAGTCGCATCGAAACGATTCCACACCCTGTTCAACAAGTCGATTTTAGTGCTCGCCTGCGCGACCACTGCTTGCTTGGCATTGGCTGATACTGCATCCGCCGCAGGTCTAGAAAGCTACCGGCTCGCGACGGGATATTATCAACGCGGCAAATGGGCGCTTTCGGTTGATGAATTCCGTACCTTCCTCAAAGATATGCCGGACCACCCCAAGGCGGAAAAGGCCGAGGTTTTTCTGGGGATGGCGTTGGTCAATCTCAAGGAATTCAAACAGGCCCGTGAAGTCTTTCGGTCCTTCATTGCCAAGCACCAAGACAGCCGTTACCTCAGCCACGCCATGTACCGTGTGGGCGAATGTAGTTTCTTGCTGGATGACTATCAGTCGGCTGATGGCGAACTCAATCAGTTTCTGCAAAAGTTCCCCAACGATCCCCTGGCCACCCGCGCGACCTACAATCGCGCCGAAGCGCAATTGGCACTCGCCAAACCGGCAGAAGCAATCGAACTCTACAATACGGTCGCCGCAAACAAAGTCGACCAAGCGTTGGCCAACCAAGCCAAATTCGGTTTGGCGAAGGCCTACGGCCAAATGCAAAAAATGGCTGAAGCCGAAGCAATCTACGCGGAATTGTCGCGGGAGCTAACCGGCGAAGCGGCTGCGGAAGCGCGCATGCTGTTGGCTGACCTCTATTTCGATCAAAACCATCACGACAAAGCAGCGACAGCCTATGCAGGCGTGGTCGAGGAATTTCCCGACAGCCCGTTGGTTGCCAATGCTCAATTAAAACTCGGCAAATCGCTTTTCGGAATTGGTGACTACCTGCGGGCCGCTGACGTTTTAAGCCGTTTGGCGGAAAACGAGCAGCTTTCCGGTGACGCAGGATTTTGGCAAGGCGCTAGTTTGAAATCGGCAGGCCAGTACGCCAAGGCGGCGGAAGTCCTGGCCGCGAATTACGCACAGCTCGGAGACGCCCCCGAAGCCGCCCGCACGTTGTATCACTGGGCCGACACCGAACAGCGACTCAACGAGACCGACAAGTCGGTGGCGCATTATTTAGAACTAATCCGGCGTTGGCCCGAGCATGCGTTGTCCGACGATGCCTTGCACGCTGCGGCGCTGGCGGCACTCAAAGGCAACAAGCATGCTCAAGCCGAAGAACTCATTGCTCGATTCTCGCAAGAATTTCCCACCAGTGGATTGAGATATCGCCAACGCCTGGTCCAAGGACGCATCAATCTGGCGCTGGCCAAGTCGGGGGATCCCAAGCAGACCGCTGAGCGATTCGCCGCCGCGGAACAAGAATTCCGCACTGTGATGCAAGAAAGCGAAATTGAGACGACGCAATTACGAGCGCGTTATTTTCTCGCGTATACGATGTATGAGTTGGGAAAATACCAGCAAGCTCTGGAAGTGATCGCCCCACTGATCGCACAGTTGGATAAAAACCCGACCGACACCGCATACGCTGATGCCTATGTATTGGACGCCCTGTGCCATCTGAAATTGAAGAAATACGGACCAGCCGGAACGTCGGTTTCCGCTTATCTGAAAATGCTGCCAGAGGGCGAATTCGTCTCACAAGCCTTAGGGATCCGCGCACGGGCCGCCGCTAACTTGGGGGATAAAGCCACCGCTGTCGCCGACCATACACAACTCAAATCACGCTGGCCAGACAGCGTAGATTTTGCACGGACGACCGAAGAATTGGCCAATATTGCTTACGACAACAGCGACTTCCCCTGGGCTGCCGAGTTGTATGGGCTTTTAGCCGGAATGGACAAGGATTCGAAATACCGGCCGGTCGGCCTTTCTGGCTTAGGATGGGCGCAATACCAACAAAAACAATACGAACTATCGGCCACCTCCTTCGCCACCTTTGTCACCGATTATCCCGATCACATCCTCGCTGCAGAGTCGGGGTTCAAACATGGTGCCAGCCTGCGCGAACTGGGCAAGACTAAAGAAGCTGCTCAAGTCTTCAAAGATATTTTTGAGACATACACTCCGTCCGCCAAGGCCTTCGTAGCTGGACTGGCAGCGGCGCGGCAGTTGCGAGCCTCGCAGCGCATCGACGATGCCGATGCCATGTACGCTGCTTTGATTGAAAAATATCCCCAGCAAGTCGACTTGGACAAACTGCTCAACGAATGGGCCGTCATGCAGCATGGGGCGGAAAACTACGAACGCAGCGACGCCGTTTGCCGCCGTATTGTGGCAGAATATCCTGACAGCCCGCTCGCCAACGATGCTCGATTGCAATTGGCCATCAGCGATCTGATCGCCGGAAAGTTGGCCGAGGCGCGGCCGGTATTTCAAAAACTCGAATCGAATCCAGACATCACCGATAAAATTCGCGAAGAGGCGCTCTTTCGTTTGATTGCTCTCAATGTCATTGAGGAACAATGGGAGGCGGCCCGTGCGTTGAGCGAACGGTCGCTGGCCGATTTCCCCCAAGGCAAACATCAATGGGACGCGCGGTTTCGAGCGGCCCAGGCCTACTATGAGTTGCGGCAATTCGACAAGGCCCGCCCTGCCCTGGAGGAATTACGAAAAGCCCGCACCAAACCGGCGGTGGCCGACGGCGAATCGACCGGCGGCGAAACCATTGAGACGCTGGATTGGTTCCCTTCGGTTTGGCTGCTCCTGGCTGAGATTCATCTTCAAGAAAAACGTTACGACGATGTCGAGGCCACGGTCGCCGAATTTCGCTCCGTCGCTCCCGACTCTCCCTATCTGTATCAGGCCGATGAAGTGCTCGGACGCAGCTTAAATAACCAAGCCAAATTTAACGAAGCCCGTGAAGCGTTTCGTCGGGTTACAGAAAGCGAATCGGGGCAAAAGACCGAAACAGCTGCCAAGAGTCAATTCATATTGGCGAATACCTATTTTCATCAAAAGGACTACGAGCAGGCAATTGCCGAGTTGTTGAAGGTGGACATCCTCTATGATTTTCCCGAATACCAATCCGCCTCGCTGCTGAGCGTCGGCATGTGCGAAGAAAAGCTCAATCGCTGGGACAAGGCCGCTGAAGCGTATGAGGAGTTGTTGAAACGATTTCCCAAGAGTAAACATGCCGAGAGTGCGAAAGCTCGACTCGCCGATGCCCGCTTGAAAGCATCCCGTTAAACCACCATTCATTCAAAAACCAGTCGCTCGAGACGGATCTCGCCGCTCGTGCCTTGAGATAAGACCTTTGAACGAAGCAATGCGCGCTTCAGCGAACATTGCCCGACTCCGTCACCGGTGCTGAACAACGCCGCGTGGCATTTCCGCGAGCTTCTCGCAAAACGTGATATCGATGGAATCGATCATGTCTTGGAAATACATTGCACCTCTTCGTCTGCCCAGAGGTCATTTCGTCGCCATCATCGTCGGTTGTTGGCTATTGGCGATCATTCCCGGGGTGACATTTGCTCAAGGGACGGGCGAACCTGCGACCGAAACGGAACCGGCGCCGGCGACCGCTCCAGCACAGGCACCCGGTGACGATGCTGCGAATGAGGCAAGTACGCCCGATGCGGCAGCACGCCCGGCGACGTTGTTTGAAAAACTAACCGCTGGCAACATGACTTGGTTCATGCTGCCGATTGTGATTGCCTCGATCATTGCGACCTGGTTTTCGATCGAACGCTTGATGGTACTGCGTCGTCGCACCGTGATCCCCTATGCCTTTGTGACGCGATTTTTAGAACACCTCGAACAAGATCGACTCGACCCGCAATTGGCGGTCAAGTTGTGCGAAGAAAACGGCAGCCCCATTGCACAGGTATTCGCCCACGGCGTCCGCAAATGGGGCAAACCGAGCGTCGAAATCGAACAGGCTATTATCGATGGCGGTGAGCGGCAGGTCTCGAATTTGCGACGGCATTTGCGGGTCCTCAACGGTGTCGCCACGGTGGCGCCTTTGCTCGGGCTATTGGGCACAGTCGTGGGCATGATCATGGCCTTTGATCAAATCGCCGGAGGAACGGCAATGGGCAAGGCCGAACAACTCGCCGGCGGTATTGGTGTGGCACTACTGACGACGGCTGGCGGATTGACCGTCGCGATTCCCTCGTTAATTCTCTACATGTACCTCTCCGGCCGCGTTGACATTCTTGTGATGGAAATGGATGCCCTTGCGCAAAAGGTGGTCGGATTGATCTCCGCGGAGTCGATTGCCGAACGCCGCGAAAATGATCGGCCCTCGCGTAAGAAAGCCAAAGACAAAGTCACGGCCGAATCCGCTTAAGCGTTCGTTAATGTCCATCTACCGCACTCGCCGGGCATTGACGCCGGGGGATGAGTTATGCCACTGAAAGTTCGAGAACACGAAGAACCGACGTTGAACCTGACGCCGATGATCGACGTCGTATTCCTGTTGATCATCTTCTTCATGGTGGGCGCCCGGTTTACGGAGTTGGAACGAGAATTCGACATCAACCTGCCCACCGTCAGCGAAGCGCGGCCGTTGACCAATCCGCCCGACCGTATCGAAGTCAATGTGTTTCGCAACGGCCGCATCAAAGTGGCTGGTCAGTTTCTAACCATCGATGAACTCAACGTACGGTTGCAACAAGCCCAACAACGTTACGCCGATCAGGCAGTGATGATTCGCGCAGATGGCAGCAACGCCTATCAACAGGTGATTGACGTTCTGAGTGTTTGTGAACAGGCCCAAATCAAACATTTCACATTGGCCGCACGCGTCGAAGGTGAGGAACCGCAATGAGTGCGACAATTTTCACCGAACTCGAGAACTGGTTGCCCTCGCTATCATCCAACAATTGGTTGTTGAACGGAGCCTGGGTGGCGCTGGGGTTGGCCACGGTGATTTTGGCATTTATGTTCATCACCGGCCATGGCAATGCGCGGCAAGTGCGGATCTCATTAATGATTTCGATCATTGCCCACTGCGCGCTGGCACTCGGTACGGACAAGATCCCCATTGCCGGCGCCGACATCCGTGTTAAACCCAAAGAGCCATCCTTTGAGATTGAGCAATTGGTGTTCACCGCAATCGACGACCAACAACAAGTCGCCGATCCCAATGCGCCAGCCTGGGATGCCCTAACCCCGACACCGCTGCCCGCCACGCAGCGTCAAAGTTACGAAGATGCGACCGAGGAACTCCCGGAGATTGCCCGTGAAGAGCAGTCGCTGCAAGACCCCGAAACAGTGGCGCTTGCTGATGTTCCCGACGAAATGCCAGAGGACCAACTAGAAATCCCACGCGCCGAAAGCAGTGTCCCGGCGACCGAACGGACAGCCGACGGAACCCAACTCGACAATTACGAAGAAACAGTCGAATCGCGTCCCGATTTGGACATCCCAACACCCCGCTCCGGAGAGCGGCGACCGGAGGACCAAGGGGTGGCGAAATCTGAAATCGAACGCGAAAGTCGACGCGGCCGCACAGAAGACCCCACCGCCAACTTGCGGGAAAGTCAGCGAATGGAAGTGGCCGACGCCACGACAGACCCGACATCACAATTGCAACGCGGTCCGAATTCCGAGGCGGCCAATCGTCGCAATGCGGATGCCGCCGAGACTTTATCAGCAGATGACCCCGGTGCACAGACCGCCCAACGCCGCGAAGAGGTCGGCAAAGGGCGTCCCAAATCTAAGGCCTTTACTCGTCGTGACAATCCCGGAACACCCCCCAGCACGCCTGGATTGGACGACGACGTCGAACGGAATCCTCGACCAGAAAGCGACGATGAACCCGACACGCGATTAGCGACGCGCGAGGGTGGACCACAACCGATTTCCGAAGACGCAAAATTGCGTCTCACTCGCACTGAAACAACGCGATCCGGCGATCAGCGACGTGTGGCCCGCCTGCCCGCCACGTATCAACTTCGCAATGTCGACAACCGTGAGCGAGTCGCCATCCGCCACGGAGCGACCACCGCTTCTGAAGAGGCGGTGGAAGACAGCCTGCAATGGTTGGCCGCGCATCAAAGCGCCGCCGGATTTTGGGATGCCAATGGCTTCACGGAAAATTGCCCCACAGGCGGCGACGTCTGTTGGGGACTGGCCGGACTCAAAGGACACCAGGGTTCCGAAAAAGACAACGTCCCCAAGTCGGGCGTCCAGGCGGACTCGGGGCTGACCGGGTTGGCTGTGTTAGCATTTCTCGGCGCGGGCTATACTCACGAAGAAGGCATCTACGCCGACCAGGTCGACCATGCCTTGCGTTGGTTGATTCGCCAACAAGACGGGGACGGATTTCTCGGCGGCAACGCCACGCATTATGCCAAGATGTATTGCCATGGGATGGCGACGATCGCCCTGGGTGAGGCCTATGGCATGACACAGGATCCCACGCTCCGCGAACCATTGGAAAAGGCGATTGCTTTCATCGTGGGACGGCAGAATCCCAAGGATGGCGGTTGGCGATATACGCCCGGCAAACTGGGCGACGTCAGCATGTTCGGCTGGCAATTGATGGCGCTCAAAAGCGCCGAAACGGCGGGACTCACCTTTCCCGCTGAAACACGTAGCCTGACGATCAATTTTCTCGTCAGGCATTCCCGCGGAAAAAAAAGAGGGCTATCCGCATATCGTCTTGACGACAAAGTCACCCCCGCCATGACCGCCGAAGCACTGTTTTGCAAACAGGTATTGGGCATCAAACGCGAAAACTCGCAAAGCGCCGCCGCCGTCGAATACCTGATGCAGCATTTGCCGAAACAGTCGGAACAAAATTTGTATTACTGGTATTACGGCACGTTGGCCATGTTTCAATACGGCGGGGAGCCGTGGGAACAATGGAACGAACGCGTCCGCGAAACGTTGGTGGAAACACAACGCAAAGACGGACACGCAACCGGCAGTTGGGACCCGCGACCGCCTTGGGGCGACTATGGAGGACGCATCTATTCCACCGTGCTCAGCACGCTCTGCTTGGAAGTCTATTACCGCTTCCTCCCCATGTACCGCGCCGGCGACACCGAGTAATGCACACACTTTAGTACGACAACGCTACTTAAAATATCAGGTCATCCCGTTCAGGGGTGCCGTAACTTGATAAGCGATAGACGATACCGGCATTTCGATAATTTAACTTTGCACTTTCGGATTCACTTACTAACTGTTGATTTCCCGCCCTTCCCTTTTGATACGCGTGCCCATGACCTCCTACGATTCACTGCTCACAGAACTCCGCTCAATCGCCTTATTAGAATCTTGTGGCCACGTCCTCGGTTGGGACGAACAGACCTATATGCCACCCGGTGGTGCGGAACATCGTGCGAATCAACTCTCGCTGCTCGCTGGAATGGTGCACGAACGGGCAACGTCTCCACAATTGGGCGACCTGCTCGCCTCAGCCGAACAAAATGAGAAGTCGGACGACCCTGATTCTCCTACGGCAGCCAATCTTCGCGAAGCTCGGCGGAAGTACGATCGTTCGACGAAACTCCCTCGCAGATTGGTCGAAGAACTCTCACGCGTCTGCACCTTGTCACAACAAGCCTGGGTGCAAGCTCGCAAGGATTCCAAATTTGCCGACTTCCTTCCTTGGTTGGAACAGGTCGTTGCACTTCGCCGCGAGGAAGCCGACGTAGTGGGCTACGGCGATGGTGTGCCCTACGACGCATTGTTGGATGAATACGAACCGGGGATGACCGCCGCTGAGGTGACCACGCTGTTCGCCGGGCTGCGCGACGAATTGGTGCCGTTGATCGCTGAAATCGTCGACTGCGGCCGACAACCGGACATTTCTATTTTGCAACGCAGTTATCCGGTCGATAAACAACGCGACTTCGGCACAGCCGCCGCGACCGCAATTGGTTTTGACTTTCACAAAGGCCGATTGGACGAAGCGGCACACCCCTTTTGCAGCGGCTTCGGCCCGGGCGATACGCGGTTAACCACGCGGTATGATGAACATCATTTCCCCGGCGCATTTTTCGGCACATTGCACGAAGCGGGGCACGGGATCTATGAGCAGGGACTCAATCCCGCCGAATTCGGCACGCCGATGGGGACCTACACTTCGCTCGGCATCCATGAATCGCAATCGCGGTTGTGGGAAAACTTCGTCGGCCGTAGTCGCGCGTTCTGGAATCACTACTACTCCGCCGCACAGCAAACCTTTTCCACCGCCCTGACCGATGTCTCTGAAGAGACGTTTCTGTGGTGCGTAAACGATGTGCGGCCGACATTCATTCGTGTCGAAGCCGACGAAGCGACCTATAACCTGCACATCTTGTTGCGGTTTGAGCTGGAACAACCACTCGTCTCGGGCGATCTCAAACCGGCCGACGTTCCGGCCGCTTGGAACGAAAAGTTCACGCAATATTTCGGCATTACGCCCCCCACCGATGCCATGGGCTGCCTGCAAGACATTCACTGGAGCGGCGGCGGAATTGGATATTTCCCCACGTATTCATTGGGGAACATGTACGCCGCCCAATTCTTCGAAGCGGCCCGCCGCGATCTCGGCGACCTGGACGAACAATTCGCCGCCGGAGATTTCGCGCCGTTAAAAACGTGGCTGAACCAAAACATCCACCAACGCGGCCAACAGTACCGGGCCAACCGACTGGTTGAGGTGGTCACGGGGGAACAATTGGACTATCGACCGCTGGTGCAACATCTTCGCGCGAAGTTTTCTGAGTTGTACGGCCTTTAGTATCGACCTGTGGCTGGAGACGGAGCGACACCCATTGGGATGCGAAGCTAGTGCATCTGCACTTCCAGTATGGTCGCTTCGGGTAGATCCTCCGTGGCGGATTCGCTGTCGGGGGCGGATTCTGGGGGGAGTTTGGCCCACCACGATCTTGCTGCTGCCGTGGTCCACGCACCGGCGTCGTCACACGCGGCCAATGCTTCCTCCAATTCCACGGCAGACTGAAACCGGTCCTGCGGTGTCTTGGCTAAACATCGCATGACAATTGCTTCCAAATCGGTGGGTATGTCGTCATAGAAGGTTGAAGGGGGCACGACATCCTGATGCACATGCGCGAACAGGGCTTTGATCGGCTTGCTCTCCACAAAGACCGGCTGCGCGGTTAGCAGATAGTAGGCCACCGCACCCAACGAATAGATGTCGCTACGGGAATCGGCCGCTTGATCACCGGTGACGGTTTCGGGGGGAGCGTACAGCGGTGATCCCACTAGGGCGCCGTCTAATGTCAAATCCGGCGACCCTTTGGTCGGCAGCGCGGTTTTCACCAAACCGAAATCTAAAAGCTTAGCGACGTCATGCACACCGCCCCGCTGCGCCGCAAAAATATTGCCCGGCTTAATGTCCCGGTGAACCAACCCGCTGGCGTGCGCTTCTTCCAGAGCCGAGGCCACTTGTTTCAGCAAATGAATCACCCGCGCCGCCGGCAATCGACCGTACCGCTCGACGAGTTCCTGCAAGCTCAAGCCGGGAAGGTACTCCATGGCGTAATAAAAGGTGCCGCTATCTGTGTGCCCGTAGTCGTAGATTTCAATCGTGTTTTGATGGGTCAGTTGGGCAGCCGCTTGAACTTCACTTTCAAATCGCGCGATGGCTTCGGGATCCTGTTCGCGGTCACGGCGAATCAACTTCACAGCGCACGGCCGTTTGAGCAATCGATGCTCGGCCAGATAAACTTCACCCATGCCCCCTTCGCCAAGCTTTTTGCGCAATGCATACGAGCCAATTTGGCGGGCATTGACGAAGCTGCGGCGCAGGTCGCCGATTTTGTGCGACCCATAGACCGATGCGACCGCCGCCATGATTAGCCACAACAGCATCCACAAAAATTCGCCGTGACTGAGCAAGTCGACTGGATGCCCTCGCGTTGCTGCCGCCGCGACAGTGACGGCAACTGGTGCTGCCACCATCAGTCCGGTGGCGACCGCCGCGCGCTTCCAAGTGTTGGGAATGAACAGCCCATACAGGTAGATCAACGTCACCCACTCAACAGCGGCATCGGCAGCGAAGAGCGTTAAGAAGACCTTCATCGCACCTGCATGCTGGATACAGAGACAGGCTTCGTCGAATTGTTCCCAGGCAAAATAGGCGCCGGCCAGGCCAAACACGCCGACTTCCACTTTTCGCAGTTGGCACAGCGTGGGGCACCATCGGCTCCACAACAAGAGACAAAACGCCCCCATGCCGACCGTAGTCAGCACGTGCGACGTGAGCATCGTGTCGCTCTCAATTTCTCCAACTGGCGTGTAGGCGAGGTCCAGGACCAAAAAAGCGATAAAGCCGATAAACATCAGCAACGTGGCCGCTTTGAGCCGCACTTTCAAAAGCGTCAGATTTTCGGCCGACAGTTGGGTCGATGCGGCGTTCCCCGCGCCCAACATGGGACAGAACTGCCCCGAAGCAGAAAGTGGGGCTGCGAGACGGTTGCTGACTCTGTCATCCAAGTCGCCGGGAGTTGCCCCAGTATCGCTAACCATCGTCTTTCCTTTTCCAACTCACGCACATGGCGTGGGAGCGATCCCTCGCCTGAATCATGGAGATGCGTCAACCCAGCCTTGGCACGCGTTTCCCGTGGAAAACGCCTCAAGTAAGGGAGTATTCGCCAGGTTTTCCATCACCTTAGATTTCCTGCCATTATAGGCAAAATCAATCCCCCAGGCGAGCGTAAGTAGCACGCCATGCCACAGGGGGCGTGCTTCGAGCGGTCACTGGGGTCTCCATTTTATTTTTGTACGCCGAAAACGAAGAAAACGATTGATTCATCCCTGTCGATTTTGCCGATAACATAAAACAGGCAATTTGGTGTTTTTTGTGTGCCGGTAATCCGCCGGCCGTTTTGAGACATCGATAACCTATTGTCAACGAGATTCCCCATTGAGGCTGTGCGATAAGGCACACAATGAGGATTTACTGAGCGACGCGACGTACTGCGAAATCATCCATCTGCAGATGCTTTCAGACCGCAAAAACTATTCGGTCGAAGACTTACACAGGTCGCGAAATATTGTTTGTTCGTAGCATGAGAAGGAACGGCAACATGCGATACCGGCTCAATTTGATTCTGTTCGGCAGCCTGATCTGGGTCGCCACCGGCTGTTGCTGCTGTTACGACCAGTGTTGCAACTACGGCGGATACGGTTATACCCCAACGGCTTATAACTATGGCGGCGGGTACAACACGGTCGCTACGACGGGCAACACGATGACGCAGACCACTGCCAACTCATCGTACATTGCCAGCAATCAAACCAACTACAATGCGACCGCCGGCGCAGCGACAAACTACGCACCGGTCAATGGCACCTACACCACTCCCAACAACCAAACCATCATGCCACAACAGCAGAGCTCCACGACCGGCAATCTCTGCCCCTGCGAAACGTCGGACTTCAGCAGCGAGACGATTATGCAGGACGTCAACGGGATGTCGATGCCCATGGAAGGTGTGGTGTATGATGCTTCGGATATGTACATGCCGATGATGACGGCACCGCCGACAACGGCAGCGGAACTGAAAACCGAATCGACCAAACCGGGCGAACTCATTCCGGTTCCGCAACCGGAGATTGGCATTCCGACCAGCACGGACGGTCGTCCGCTCGTTCCGCCCGCCCCTGCTCCGCTGGACAAATAGTTGTCCACACAGGTCAGCTGAAATCTCTTGCCACGCGCAGGAATCACTCCGCTTAAGGGACAGGGTCGGCTTTCACGAACAATGCCTTGGGCGGCGCCGTGTAATACTGAAACAAGGCCGGACAGATCCAGCCTTCCATCGGCGGATCATCGAGACGGTAGTAGTTGCCCGTCCCGTCGCTGCGCGTCCAGGTGAGTTTCTTTTCATACCCGGGAAATTCGGCGGCGGAAAACGTCAATCGAAAGCCCTGCTCTGCGTCGGGAATGTCGGCGACAAGCGCGTCGATCATTTCCGGCACGCCAGCAACGAATGGCTCGCGGACCAGCCCCACCGATTCATCATCGAACACCCAAGTGCCCGCGTAGCGGTACGGCTGGATGATCATCACGGAGTTGGAATTCGGCGAATTGCGCGCATCGCCGTTCATCCCATAATACCACGTCAGTCCGCCGGCGATTGCAAGCGCCAAGAAGGAATAAACGATCACACGTCGTGAATCGACAACGGGACGTTTGGACTCGTTCATAGCGAGACTCCGTAGTGGCAAGCGGGATGTGGCAACTGCTTCGTACAGTCTCTCACCTATCGCGACAACAGTCAAATCGAACCCAGCGAAGATGGGCGATTCCCAATGCGCTAGCAGTGCCAACTTGCCGTGACCGCTGCCGACCTTTAGGATGCACGGATCGCATTTCACCGGCAGCCCATTTCCCCGACGCTGTCGTGTTCCACAATAGAAATCGGACCGTGTATGGAAGATGGAAAACCCACCAACGTCCGTTGGACAGTGCTGGCCTTGGCCTGTTTCACGTCGTGGTTTTTGTACTTGCACCGCTACACGTGGAATTTCATCGGCCCGGCATTGGAAACGGAATACGGCTTTAACAAGGCCGAGACGGGGAGTTTGGCGGCTTTTTTTAATATCACCTACGGAATCGGACAAGTCCCGTCGGGCATCTTGAGCGACTTCATGGGGCCGCATTTTTTCCTGGGGCTGATCATCATCGTCTGGTCGTTGGTGTTGCCTTGTCAGGGATGGGTGACGAGCTTTCCCGGACTGGCGACCACACGCTTGGCGTTTGGAGCTGCACAAGCCGGCGCCTATCCCAGCTTGGCCAACGTCTCGCAAGCGTGGTTTCCGCTCTCCAGCCGAACGATCATGCAATCGATCATTGCCACGCTGTTTGGCCGCGGCGGGGGAGCGATGTCCTCCATCATTTTGGCGTCCGTCTTAATGGACTGGTGTGGATTGACTTGGCGAGCCGGATTGCTGGTCATGGGGGGAGTCGGCGCGCTCTTTGGTATTGCCTTCTTGATACTGTTTCGTAACTCGCCACATCATGACCCCCGCGTAAACGATGCGGAACGCGCGCTCATCGACGAAGGCCGGCTTCCCTCAGCTGCCGGAGCGCCGCGCGTCTTACCTTGGCATGTCGTGCTCAAAAACCGCAGCATGTATTTTTTCGTCATCCAGCAATTCACCAGCGCCGGCGCCGACATGGTCTACAGCCTGTTCATGGGGGATTACTTTTTAAACACCAAAGGCTTCTCGCTTGGGAAGACGGGATTGTTGGTCAGCTTGCCGTTGTGGGGAGGAGCCATCGGTGGCGTGCTGGGTGGTTTTTGTAATGACTTTCTGATACGCGTCACGGGGAGCCGACGTTGGTCGCGTAGCGCTGTCGGATTTCTGGGTAAGTTTGTGGCCTGCATGTTGATGTTTGTGGTCATCTCCCGCGAGAGCGGCGTTGCCGCCGGTTGGGCGTTGTTTGCGGTCAAATTCTTCAGCGACTGGAGCCAACCAACGGTCTGGGGGGCATGCACCGATCTGGGGGGACGGTATTCAGCAACAGTCTTTAGCATCATCAATACGTCAGGTACGGTCGGAGGTGTCGTCGCACCGGCGATTTTTGGGGCAGTTCTGGACTTCAACTCGGTGGCGACCATGGTTGAAGGCAAGGAGAAGATGATTGCGAATTACGACGCGCTGTTCTATCTGGTGGCCGCCCTTTACCTAGTCAGCGCCGCCTGTTGGCTATTCATCAATTGCACCGACTCCCTGGAGCGTCATGGAGCCGACGCCAAGGAGGCTTGAGACACATAACCCCTTTACACTCATTCACTTGCGACATCCGCGCAACTGACCATCGATTCTCTAATAAATTCGCAAATTCCCAGAAATTCCCCCCACACATCGTCCGACTATGGCGTATTAAATGTGGGAAACTGAAGAACGAAAGCAGAAGTCTCTTCGCATTTAGCTCGCATTAGTCAGCCAAATCGAGGAAGAATACGACGTGTAAAAGCCGCCTCCGGGCGGCTTTTGCATGCGCGGATCGCTTTTGGGGAATGCAGCCTGACGGTAGTAGTTTACGAGCGGAGCGTTAACGGGGATCGTCAGGATACTCAACCCAGATGCTCCAACAGCTGTCGGGTTCGCCACGGTCAACGTAGTGTTTTTCGATGGCCGCATGAATGACGCGAGGGGCCGCTTGAACCAAGCGGATGTCGCGGTCTAAGATGAACTCCATCGCTTTCAGCGTCCGCTGGGCATCGTCATTGACCGCTGCCCCAGGCGCGGCGATCCATAACTCCTCACCATGCAAAGCAATGGGAATGATCGTGTTTTCTCGCGCGATCGATTCCGGAATCATCTCAATAACCTGCATCGAAATCGGATGTTCCTGGAGCATCGATGCGACTTCTTGCTCAGACGGATCTTCGCTTGAATCGCCCTGGAGATACGAATTCGCCCCAAACCACAGCAAACATCCGCAGTGTGGACAAGGTGCATCGCCGGAGGGCTGTGACGGTTCGATGACGACCGGTTTTCCGCAAATCGCGCAACGGTTGTCATCCCCTTCCGGGGTTCGCGACGAGATTTCCATGACGCCCCCTTCGAGAGTGATTGGCTGCCTCAATTCTACGGGCATTTTCAATCGGCGGGCAAGTTTTTTTCGGGAGTCTGCCGACTTATTCCACTTCCCGCGACCGGCCAGCGGGTGGGGTTTCCACTTGCGTCGTTCCCAATGTCTATGGTACACGAACCGGTACGTGACACGCAGACCATGGCTAAGTTACACTTGCTGTAGCGGCGAAATTCCATTCATTTCTCAGCCGTGCCGCAATTATTGACGTGAAGGTGCAGGTAAGATGAGTTCATTTGATGCTGCCCGGTTATATTTTGAGCAGGCCGCGGAGCACATGGGCCTGTCTCAAAACATGCGAACGTTGTTGTTGACCCCCGAACGAGAACTCAAGGTCCAGGTCGCCATCGAACGCGACAATGGCGAGATCGGGACGTTTATTGGTTATCGCATACAGCACAACAGCGCGCGGGGCCCGATGAAGGGAGGCCTACGGTTTCACCATGAGGTCAATGCCGATGAAGTGTTGACGTTGGCATCGCTGATGACGTGGAAAACCGCGCTGGTCAATATTCCTTACGGCGGAGCCAAGGGTGGGGTCTCGGTCAATGTCCGCAACTTGAGTCCGGGTGAGTTAGAACGACTCACGCGCAAGTTTGTGGATGAGATCCATGACTTCATTGGTCCCGATAAGGATATTCCGGCACCCGACATGGGAACCGATGCCCAGGTCATGGCCTGGATCATGAATCAGTACTCCAAATATCATGGCTTCAACCCCGCCTGCGTCACCGGCAAGCCGTTAGAATTGCATGGAGCAGACGGACGCACCGAAGCCACCGGCCGTGGCGTTGGATTGTGCACGGCGGAGGTCTTGCGCCGTAAAAAAATGGACATCAAAGGCACAACGATCGCGATCCAAGGCTTCGGGAACGTCGGTACGTTCACGGCCAAGTTTCTGCACGACCAAGGCGCCAAGATTGTGGGAGTCACCGATGTTTCCGGCGGTGTCTGGAATCCAGAGGGTTTGGATGTCCCGGAGCTGATCCGTTACGCCCAAGAACATCGCGGCATTGCCGGGTTTGAAGGGACCGAGCCAATCAGTAACGACGATTTGCTCACCAGCGAAGTCGATGTGTTGATTCCCGCAGCTGTCGGCGGCGTGTTGAATGTAGAAAACGCCCCGCACGTGCGAGCCAATATCATTATTGAAGCGGCCAACAACCCGACTGTTCCCGAGGCGGACGAGAGTTTCAATGAACGGGAAATATTAATTCTCCCGGACATTTTGGCAAATGCCGGGGGTGTGATCGTTAGTTATTTTGAATGGGTGCAAAACCGCCAACATTTCCGCTGGGACTTGGAACGGGTGCGTAAAGAACTGGATCGCATCATGCTGGAGAGTCTCAATAAGGTTTGGAAAATTGCTGAGGAAAAAGGAGTGTCGCTCAGGACCGCTTCGTACATTATTGGATTGGGGCGTGTGGGCCGCGCTACCGTGTTGGGAGGAATGTAAAACGTGTCGAAATACACCGCGGCTGATTTTATCGACTGTCCGATTTTCGTGAACATGTCGACCGAGGAATTGCAAAAAGTCGTCAACCTGATGTCGATCGAGGACTACAGAGCCGGAGAGACGATTTTTTCCGAAGGGGACTCGCACGCAGTCATCTGGATCATCATCGAGGGACGTTGCAAAGTCACCAAAAAAACACGCGACGGCGGGCAGCGCGATCTAGCAGTGCTGGCACGGATGCGGACGTTCGGCGAGATGTCGTTTTTCCACCCCGCCCCGCATTCAGCCACCGTCACCGCCGAAACCGATGTGACCGTTGCCCGGCTCGATCGAGCGCGGTTCCACAGTCTGGTCGACCTGGGTTCCCAAGCGGCGCTGAAGATCGCCTACAACACCATCGCCGTCGTCTCGGAACGTTTACGGGCGATGGACGAATACGTTGGGCAAATCATCAAATCGGGCGAAACGCCTCGCAGCGGCCAAGAATGGGGTGAGTTCCGCGCGAAGCTCTACAGCGAATGGCAGTTTTGAGCCGCGGGAAAACCCGCCTCATTCTGCAACATCCGCATCGGTAACATCCGCATCGGTCCCGGCAACCTGTTTGATCGGCTGTGCGGTCTCATCGGACTGCCGAGCCTGCTGCGGGGTTATGAAGATCCCCTTCACGCGCTGCTGCGTACGGCAGAGTGTGAGGCCGTATTTGCGCAAGCTCTTGTCGATGTCTTCCAATCGCCGACGACGAAGCTCAACCAGCGTTTCGGCGCTATAGTAATCGTAGTCGGAATCATCGACATCCGGGACGGTTTCGTGATCGAATTTCAGCGTGACTTGTCCGCTCAGCTCGATCGTATTGACCACAGCCTCGCCAAGTTCTTCCTCAAGGTACTCGACAAAACTGGCGAGACTTCCTTGGTATTCAACCTCCGTCACGCCGTCGCCGTCAGAACTGGTACTCACACTTTGCGAATGATCGTCATCTTTGCGGTTTTCGAGCTTCTTACCAATGTTCCCCGCAGCTTCTTTGAGCGGCATCAGCGTAAGGACGGGAATTGGGCGGACTTCGCGGACAATCTTGATGTCGAACGACGTCTCCAAAGTGCGGCACAATTGGTCGGCCGCATAGGCGCGGGAACCGTTCTTGGGTAGCCCCTTGATGACGACATTGTAACGCCCCTCGGGAAGGCGATTTCCGCCAAAAACGCGCAAGGGCGAAATGCGGCATTCGCCGCAGAGCAACTGCAACAGCAATTCGTCTTTCACACGCAAACGACCGAAGCGATGATCACGTTGTTCTTGCTTCCAGTAACCATGGTGGTTGTCCCAAATGTCATCGTCAGCGTCGCTTTCTTCGATACGGATGATGCTCACATCTTTGGTGCGCGACAGCTCCGTGTCGATGGGCGGCGGCGGTTGGAAGCGCTGTACGTCGGTGGGATCCTCCGCACGTCCGACAATGGAAACGCTGCAGAAAACCAGCAATGCTCCAACCACTTGAAGATAGGGGCGGCATTGTCGTTTTGCAGTTTGCAGCGTGAGGCGGGAGACGGACATGCGTCTCCTCGGTACTGATTGGAACGTGTTGCCCATGTCTCGACTGCCTCCTGCTCCACTCATGCCGCGTATTCTGATGCCGCGAAATTCAAGCGTCCGCCACCTTTGCTCGCATTCTACCCAGGCAGACCGAACGAATGCAAAGAGAATCCGGCAGGGTCGAGCGAAAGCAGGCCGAGAATCGCCGACAAAGTCATTCCGCCAGATCGACCCGAATAATCTCCTTGTCATTGCGGATAAATGCCGATTTCTCGGCAAAGGCGGGATGCGACCAGACCACCGGGCGGCCAAACGCTTCATTCGTCGGTTCGATGGCGTGGAACCGGCTGATTTCGTCGTACCCCTCGGGCGATAATTTGGCGATGATCAAGTCACCGGTTTCACTGAAGAGGAAATACCGGTCTTCCTGTTTGACCAAAAACACAGTGCCGTGATCGGCGCGGCGTTTGCCGCCACTGGTCGGCACGCGGGTTTGCCACAGTCGCTCCCCATCCTCGATGCGGGCACCAACCAGTGCTCCGTCGTGGCAATCGACGCCGTAGATCATCCCGTCCTCAAGAATCGGCGTCGCTTCGGCGGAATAAACGGCCTTCTTGGCTTTTCCCCGCCACAGTTCGCTCACGCCTGGTTTCTCGTAATCCAGTTTCAGCATGACTCCTACGCGACCAATTCCACTGGCAAACAACAAATCGCCTGACTGCCGCGGCGCGATGATCGACATTTCATAGGCGGGTTGCAGCGGTACGCTCCACAATACTTTACCCGACTTGGGGTCTAAGCTATTGAGTTTGTACGGATCCCAGATCAAGAGTTGTTTGATGCCGGCCGCTTCGATCATTGTCGGCGGACAGTAGCCTTGCGGATCAGCAGACAGCGCCCGCCAGACTTCTTTGCCGGTATCCTTATTAAACGCAACTGCCACGCTCCCTTTGCCCCCCACGAGGCAGTACAACAAATCCCCATCCACCAACGGATGCCCGGAGAAACCCCAGATCGGGGCGGTCGTGTTGTATTCTTTGGTCAGGTCCTTCCGCCAGACAAGTTCTCCCTTGTCCGCGGTCAGACAAACCAAGTCCCCCTCGGCGCCCAGTGTGTAGACTTCCCCCCCCGCCACGGTCGGTGTGCAGCGGGGACCAGCGGCATAGGAGAGGTTGTAAGTCCGATCGTATTCGTACTTCCATAGCTCTTCACCCGTTTCGGCCGAGAAACAGAGCACGCGTTCTTTTCCCTTCAGTTTGTTCCGACCGCCCGGGCTGTTGACGATGTCGCCTGACTCTTTGACATAGTCGGTCACAAACACGCGCCCGTCGGCGACCGCCGGTCCGGAATACCCCAAGTCGACCGGCATCCGCCATTTCACCGGTGGTCCATCGGCTGGAAATTTGTCGATGATCCCCGTTTCCCGCCAAATACTATCCCGCTCCGGCCCCAACCATTGCGGCCAGTCGTCGGCATAACCAAACCGAGACAAACTGAGCACCACAATAAAAGCCAACAATTTCGTCTGTCGCATCGCGGATCATCTCCGGGGATTTTAATGTTGCTGAAGAACCGAGCCCGACCTTTGGCCGCAACCACGGAAGATTTGTAACAGTGAATAAACGAGAGGAACTGACTTTGATTAACCCAAGATTGTTTTAGTCTGAACCCCAGCACAGCAGTTTGTTGCCGTTGGCGTTTTGCATTGATTTCGATCTGCCAATATCCCAAACCTTCCCGTCACGCGCAGAATCTTGATTTTACCCAAGAACGCTTTACCACGAAAGCAGCGAAAAACACGAAACAAATATCAGAGCAACGGCGAAGACTTGTGGCGCTTGAGTTGAACTCTTTACAAAAGTTTGGATGAAGAAACGTAAGTTCTTTTTCGTTTCTTTCGTCTTTTTCGTGGTTTATCTTTTCTGAGTACGCCAGACGGCAGTCGTGCAAGCAATGCGCTCACATTGTGCCAACCGCTGCCCAGCCTGTCAAAGCGGATAGGCAGCTGAGTGGCACTTGTGGCAAGCTATGCCCCCAGAGCAGCGACGCGACGCGTGATTTCGTTGTATAGCTCTGCGGGTAAAGCGCCTTTTTCGATGGCGGCGACGTTTTCCGTCAGATGATCCGCATTGCAGGTGCCGACGATCGTGGTATCGCAGTGCGGGTGCGAAATCGTGTACCGCAGGATGAGTTCGGCGCGGTTCATGCCCTCGGTGAGAAGTTCATCCAGCCGGGCGCCGGTCCAGACATCGTTGAGCGCATCGCGTTGAATCTCCGCATCGGGGCCGCCGTGCGCAATTCCCCCGCGAATGATAATCCCGGCGCCGGTCTCGGCTGCTTTCGTAATCCAATCGTGATGCCCCGGTGCGAGGCAGGAATAGGGGATCTGAAATGTGTCGAACACACCCAATTCGATCAGTGCGGGAAGACGGGGTAAGGAACTGGAGGATCCAATAAAGCGAATCACGCCTTGTTCGCGATAGTCCATCATCAAGTCGATCAATCCTGCGTTTTGCAGTCCCTCGGCATCACCTCCGTGGAATTGGAGCAGATCGATATGATCGGTTTGCAGTCGCTCAAGACTCGTTTCGATGTTCCGCTGCACCACCTCTTTGGTCCAAACGTGATCGATCTCGATGTGATCGTCATGTTGCGTATAGGCACAACCGCACTTGGTCGCTAGATAATACTCGTTGCGGCGGGAACCGATGTATTGGCCGATGCGTTGTTCGCTGATTCCGTAATCAGGGGCGGTGTCGATGAAATTGATTCCCACATCCAGCACCGCATTCAGAAACAACTCGGCCGCGGCTTCATCGACCGTGCGGACGCCCCAGGTGTTCGGTCCCCGCAGCCCCATGCTGCCATAGCCGAGTTGTGTGACTTCCAGACCGGTGCGGCCTAATGTTTTTTTAATCATGGTTCATTTCGCGGATAGTGAAACAACGTACCTAAGAATTCCCGCACAGAACCCCGAAGGGGTCGAACATCATAGCCCAGGGGAAACGGCGAAGCCGTGCCCCCCTGGGAAAGCCATCGAACAAACCCTGAAGGGTTTTGTCAACGTTTGTTGAAGATTGCTCGGCGGGTGAATGATTGAACTCCCCCTTCAGGGGAGTCAATTGAAATCGCGCTTGTTCCTAGGGTGCGCTCACTTTGTTCGCGACCCTAGGCTAAGATGAGTTACGCCTTCGGCGTAGGTGGCTTCGTACGCTTAATGTTTGGCTAGAGTTGCTGACTAGTTTTTGCTGATGACGACTTGGTTGGGATGTAGTGTGATGTTTTTGTCGTCGGTTTGCGGAAGTTCTGCGGACGATAAGAGTACAGTGCCCTCCGTCGGAATCGTGACGGCTTCGCCGGGACTTTTGGAGGGTCCCGTGAGCCGTGTTTGCACGATGATCTCTGTTGCGGAATCTTGGCGAAATCGTAGGAAAAAGATATCGGCCTGCGGATCATAACCGGCCGTCATGCGGTCGGCGGATAGCCAGCCGTCGGCGAGGCCTTGTTTTCGCAGTGCGATCAGATCACGGTACCAGGCGAACATCTCCTCGTCGCGGCGGTCGGGGACATCGTGTTTGGCTTGATAAAACGTATCGGATTGCGATGGCAGTAGAAAATCACCCCAGACGTGTTGTGGAAACTCACGGGCCCGTCCGGAATCGACCGCTTGTTTCAGTGTCGCATCTTCGAAGTCGACGAAAAATGGAAATGGCGCATCGATCGCGAATTCCTCGCCCATAAAGATGATCGGGATGCCGGGATACAACAGCGTTAACGCCGCCGCCGCTTTTTGAAATGCCTTGGAGGTCAATTGATGAATCCGTTGGCCCTGCGGGTGATTGCCGACGGAGTCGTGAGTTTGCAAACCGATGATGAACGACTCTATGTAAGACTTACCTTGAGCATTGCGCGACAGGTCTTGGCGTTGCGATGCCTCGATACGTTTTTCGTCGCGACCAAAATAGACAAACCCATGTTGCAGCGCCTCGGCTAAATCGCCAGCGAGGTATTCTCGATGAGCGATCCGTAGATCGGGCAACGCATGTGCATAGATCGCGTGCATCAGGCAATCGCACCAGACTCCGTCGAACGCCAACCGGTCGACTTGGTCATTCAACGACTCCTGATCAAACACGTTCGTCTCGGCGATCAGATGAATCGTGCGGTTAACCGTTTCAGCAAAACGGGACACGTCGCGGCGCAATTCATCAACAATGGCCGGACGGCTGTCGTCTTTGATAAAGTGCGCCGCATCCAACCGCAGCCCATCGAGATGATACTCCTGTAACCAGAACAGAGCATTGTCGATCACAAACTGCCGCACCGGCCCGGAGCCCGGTTCATCATAGTTAAAAGCATCCCCCCAAGGGGTGTGATGTTTCGTGGAAGCGTAGGGACCGAACTCGGTCAGATAATTTCCTTCAGGACCGACATGGTTGTAGACCACGTCTAGGATCACCGCCATTCCCGCCGCATGGCAGGCATCGATGAAATGTTTAAAGTCGTCCGGCGCGCCGTACGTGTTGCGGACGGCGAAGAGGTTCACGCCGTCATACCCCCAGTTCCATTGTCCGGGGGTTTGCGCCACCGGCATCACCTCGACAGCGGTGACTCCCAACGCGGACAATTCGGGCAGTTGTGCCGTCGCCGCTTGAAAGTCCCCTGCTTGTGTGAATGCGCCGATGTGCAATTCATAGATGACCAGATCTCGTTTATCGACGCCGGGCCAGTTTTGATCGGTCCAAGGGAATGCGCGGGGATTGATAATCTGCGACGGCCCATGCACGCCCTCGGGTTGATACCGCGAGGCTGGATCGGGGCGGACCGATCCGCCGTCGAGCCGGTACTGATAACGGGCATTCGCAGCAGCCTCCGGTACAATGCCGGTGAAGTACCCCGTCTCGTCTAATTGCAACGCGTGCGTGATCGTCGTTTGACCGTTGTCGACTTCCACCTCGACACGACTCCGATCGGGCGCCCAGACGCGAAAATGCGTGGACTGATCTCCTATGGGAGTGGCTCCCAATTTTTGGGGCAATGCTTCCTCGCGATCCACCAATCCAAACCAACGGCATCCTTCTCTGACCCCGCTGGTGGCTGGATGGGTCGCAAGATACAACCGGTTTTCCCAACCGGCAGCACGATGCGCCGCATACGCCTGTTGCGCGACTGCACGATCCGCATTCCCGACGACGATCGCCCGGTAACCGGCGGTTAGTGCTGCGAGATCATTTCCCGAATCGCCCGCAAAGACAATTGCATCCTGGTGCAAATCATTCTGCTCGACCCACCAAGCTAAAGCGTGCGCCTTGGACACCCCGCTGGGGAGTAGGTCGATTAAGCCATCCCCATTGAAAGGGTCGACGCTGTGGATGATCGAATAGGGTGCGGCGGTTTGCGACAGTTGCTTTCGGATTTGCTCGACCAACGGGTCCAGCTGCGCGGCATCGGCGTAGTAACTGAGCTTGAACGGTCCCTGTTTTTCTGATTCCTGCAGACGCAACCCGTCGATCGTGGAGAGATGCTGCTTCAATTCATCGATCGGCATTTTAGCGACGATCTCGCCGAGGTGATCCGCATAAGCATCGACCGTCTGCAAAGCGCCGTCGGGTTGCCGATGGAAGATTGACGTTCCCACATCGCAAATCAGCCAGTCTGGTTGTGGCAACTGGTGCTGTTTGATCGCCGATTGAGCAGATGCAAAATGCCGACCTGTGATAAAAATCAATGTGACGTGATGACTCTGCAATTGCGCCGCCAACTGGGGCAAGTCGGCGGTATTTTGAGGATTGTCAGAGAGTGGAATCAGCGTGCCGTCAAGATCGGTCGCCAAGATTTGATTTGTCAAAACGGGGCAGTCGTACTGCGAGGGGGTATTCATTAATTTTCGTCAAGCTGCTCAAACGCGTTTTAACCACAGGATCTGGTATGGTTCCAATTCGACCGGGGCGGAGGTCTCAAATGTTTTCTTTTCAATCACATCTTCAAAAAACCGCCCGATCCCAGCCGTGCGGAGTTTGTTGCCTTCTACGCACTGCACCTCTTCAGAGAAATTCGCCAGCACAATCAGGCGATGCCCTTCAAAGATCCGCAAATAGCCCAGGACATGCGAATTGAACGTGTTGATCAACTCCATATTTTGACCCGCCAAGGCCGGCAAGGATTTGCGGAGGGCAATGAGCTGTTGTGTCGATTTGAAAATGTGATTACGGATCGATCCGTTGCCCGATTCGATATGGTCGTTCAATTCTTCCAGATAGTCCCATTGCATTTTCGGCCGATGAATCCAGCGCGAGTCGCCCGCCTTGGCGGGATCGGTGACGAACTCGTAATCGTTGAGCATGCCCCATTCTTCGCCCAGATAGAGCAAAGGAATGCCCCCGATACTGAGCGTGACGCCATGCAACAGAATCATGCGACGAATCGCCAATTCTTTTTTCTCCTCGTCATCCTCTTCGATTGCCTGCTCTAAACCGGCCAACGAGGCCATCGTTCCCGAAATCCGCATGTCACCGGTTTTGATGTTCTCTTGAAAAGGAATCCCGCGAGCAAACGAACCGGGGAATTGTCCCGTGTAAAACTGATTGAGAAATTGTCGATGATCATACGCATTGATTCCGATCATCGCCGCATCGTCGTCATCGAATGTCCAGCCAATGTCATCGTGGCAGCGCAAGTAATTGACCCAGGCGGTGTGTTCCGGCAAACGGTGCCGGTGCCGCAATGTTTGCATGATCAATCCCACTTGCCGCGTGGCCAACGACTCCCAGAGCAAAGCCATCAACGTGGGGTTGTAAGAGAGTTGGCATTCCTGCGGGCTGATGTATTTGACGACCTCATCCGGATGCACGATCGCTTCGGATTTGAACAACAAACTCGGCGTCGAAATGCGTGCCAAATGATTGAAGGCTTGGATCAATAGATGCGCTTCCGGCAAATTTTCACAGCCAGTCCCCATCTGTTTCCAGATAAAGGCCACCGCATCGAGCCTGAGGACATCGACGCCGACATTGGCCAGGAAAAACATCTCTTCCAACATCGCCCGGAACACGGCGGGGTTGCCGTAATTCAGGTCCCATTGAAAGCTGTTGAACGTGGTCCAGACCCATTGCTGCATGCCATCATGCCAGGTGAAATTTCCGCGTCTTACGGTCGGAAAAATCTCACGGAGCGTCGCTTCGTATTGTTCGGGTACGGTCCGGTCAGGGAATAGGTAATAGAACTCTTGGTATTCCCGATCCCCCGCTTGAGCTTTTCTTGCCCAACCGTGATCGTCAGCCGTATGATTAAAAACGAAGTCTAAGACCAGACTGATCCCGGCGCGTCTGAGGTCGGCGGCCAACATCCTTAGGTCATCGATCGTCCCCAATCGCGGATCGACAGAGCGATAATTGCTAATGGCATAACCGCCATCATTGTTGCCCGGTCGCACGGCGAAGAGCGGCATGAGGTGCAGATAGGAGAGGCCCAATTTCTGAAAATAATCGACGTGCTCACGGGCCTTGACGAGATTGTCGCTGAACAGGTCGACATACAGCGCACCGCCGACGATCTTCTCGGATTGAAACCAATCCGGTTCATTGATGCGGTGGCGGTCCAAATCGCGCAGTTCCACCGGACGGTCGGACCAAGCCTGGGCCGCCGTCTGCAGGATACGCTCGATATGAAAAAAGAAGTCGTACCGCGAACCGTACAAGCGAAACAAAATCTCAAACAGCGGACGCCAGTGCGCGTGTAAGCGGCGCTCGAATTCACTGCGCTGCGCCTCATCAATTTCGTTGTTCCGCCAGACTTCCTCCAACCGCGGCTTGAGTCGTTCCAAAGTCAGATCGGCCTTGAACTCAATCCCTTCGGGAGCGCCGTTATCATTCAATCCGATCATTGGGAATGACGATTTTGTCCAAAAAGTTGTAGTATTGTATACCCTCGAGGATTCCGGCCGCGTTTTCGGCCTTCGCGAAATAAATTCGAGGAAGATTTTTCAGTCGATTCAATTCGCTGCTGTGATTGCCTACAACAACGCCCAACGTTCGCCCCAACAACATGCCGGCGTCGTTGCCGGAATCACCGGCCACCAACACATGCTCCGGAGCGAAGCCCCACTTCCACAGCACGTGCCGCATTGATAAGTCGCTGCCGCCGCGGACCGGGATCACATCAAGGTACATTCCCAACGACATGACTATTTTAGCACGCAAGCCCGCTTCGCGCAGACTTTTTTTAATGGAAGCCAAAGTCGGCGAGATACTGAAATCAACTTCATAACTGATTTTGAAATCCGACTGGTGGCTTTCGTCTTGGATGAACAGTCCAGGCAGATTGTCCAGTACTTCGCGTATTTCGCGAGGTTTCCAAGCGTATCCAATGGACTTTTGCCAACTTTTATCCGGGGTCAGGCTTTCTCCGTAATGTAATTGCGTGCCGCAATCAGTATCCATTAGGTCGGGACGCGGCAACCCCAGTTTTTCCACCAACTCTTGGGCGCTGTCCAATCGACGCCCTGTGGCGATACCAAAACCGACATGATCGTTCTCTCGGATCAAGTCGACAAATTCCGCCAACGAGTCCTCATGGCCGGTCAGTGTATTGTCCAAATCGGTAATGATCAACCGGTCAAATTCCGGTAACCGGCGCGTCATCGGCCGGTTCATGAGCGTTGGGGAGGAGGAGTGCTTATGAATATCATCAAGATCCCGCAAATATCGCTTCGCATGGTTACTCCAGGCATAATTCTTACGCGTGCCTTCGATCCCATTGGACGACCACTCCGACCATTCCTCCGGTTCGGTCAGCGTCCGCAATAACGCATGCTCAATCTCCTCGCGGTTTAATGGATCGACCAACAAGCCGTTGCAACAATTCGCAATAATGTCCCGCGGACCGCCGTCATTTGTAGCCACAATCGGCAATCCGGTAGCCCCCGCCTCGAGTAACGTCAAACCGAATGGCTCGGTCAGTGCCGGATTGATGAAGACTCCCCGCGTCGACTCAGCCAAACGATATAAATCGGGCACATCTTCGGGAGCATGGGTTTTCGGATAAGCAACTTTTCCGTAAAGGTTGTACAGGTCGATGAGGTACAGCACATTGTCGATCACTGTCTGCTGAGCTTTGGGCAGTTCGCGAACGTCGTCGCGGGTCCCCAGCACGAGTACCAGATTGGCATGCTCCTGCAATTGCGGACTTTCACCGTAGACCTTGACCAGCATCTCCAAGTTTTTTCGCTCATCCGGCCGAGCCACCGTCAGGATCATGGGCTTATCAGGCTCGCGGAGGAAGCGGCTTAATTCCTCGGCAATCGGACCGGGGCTCCATTTCTCATCGCGGGGATAAAACTGCGTGAGATCAACGCCGGGGGGGATCACCTCCATCCGATCCGGCACGTAGTGGTCGTAGAGTTCGTACTGTTGATGCACCTCTTGGTTCGTGCTAGTGACCACCATCGACGCCGTCTCGAGCGCCATTTCTTCGGCTTCGATGCGTGTGGTAAATTTGAACCGTTTTTCCAGCGTTTCCTCATCCACGCTTCCCAGCGAAAATCGTTGACGTTTGACGCGTCCCAACGAGTGGCCGGTGAACACAAAAGGAATGTGCAGTAATCGAGCCAATTGCGCACCCACCAAGCCGGCGTCGGCATAGTGCCCATGAATGATGTCCGGCAATCCGGTCCGCTTGAAGTGCGGCAGCGTCTGGTCGATGAACATTTCCAGATAAGGCCACAACGACTCTTTGCGCAGATAGCGTTTGGGACCGCACGGGATTCTGACGATTTTCGCGTTCTCTGAAATCGGCTCTTCTAATTGAGCGTAGTCGTCGTCGAGTTTGGGATCTAAAATCTGCCGCGTGAGCAACTCGACTTCACGAACGTGGGGATGTTCCGCCAGCTCGCGAGCCAACTCCAGTACATATTTGACCTGCCCCCCTGTATCGGCGTCGCGCCCCAATTCCGGATTGCGGGCTCGAATTAAGCCATGAATACTGATCAACGTGATCTTCAAATCTTCGGTTCGCGTGGAGGTTGCAAAAGCAACGCCGTCGGAAACAGAAGGTTCAGAACCGTTTGATAATTCCGTGGACATGTTCACCTCAATAAAATTCAGGATCGGCATGCAAACAGTGTGAAGTTGCTATCGTACCGTTTTCACGAAGCCTACGCATCTGTCGCGTGAATTGTCGCGTTGAATTGTCGCATCCATGCAGGTTGTGTTGTTTAGGATTTTGCGGATCCTCCGTGATCACCGGACGGCTGATGTTCCTTTCTCAGTAAGTCGAACACCGTCTTGACCGGAGAAAATACGTCAATGGGAACTTCAACGAATACCGTATTCCAACCCGACATCGTCCCGTTCCACAGCCCCGGCCGTTCCAAGACCGTAGCAAATTTCTCTCCCACCCGCTTGCGCGTGATGATCGCTCGATCATGATCCACAAAGTTCCGTAGATCGAATGGCTTGCCGTTTTCATCCCGTACTGCTGCGGCGATGAACACCGGATTGAAGTGGGTCGCTTTGCCAAAAATCGCCTGTTGCTCGGAGTTCTCCCCATCAACTTCAGCCGACTCGACGATCTCCGCTGAAATGGTGCCATCCGGTTTCTGAACCCAAAACGGCCCCCCGCCCGGCTCCCCGACATTCTCGACCATACCACACACACGCAGCGGACGTCGCAATTGTGCGATGAGCGCTGCACGCAAAGCTTGTTGGTCAGTGGTTTGTGATTGCAGGGAATTCGGAAATGTGACCTTCACAAAATCGGCGGCAGCAGTCACAGCGGCAGCGTCTCCCGTTTCGAGCGCCCGCAGATGTTGGTGAATTGCAGCTTGCAGACGGACGAGATATCCGCCTAATACCTGCATCCATTTGACGGAAGCGTCTTGTGCATGGGCGTGGCCGACATTGTCGATGTTTTTGATAAAAACCAAGTCGCCTTGAACCTCATGCAGATTCTCAACCAACGCTCCATGTCCGCCCGGACGCATGACCGGTTGCCCCTGCTCATCGCGCAACAGTTCTCCATCATCATCCAAAGCAATCGTGTCGGTCGATGGATGTTGCACAGAAAACCCAACATCGAGTGGAGTGTTTTCGCGTGCAGCAGCAAATTTCCGCAACTGATCGGCAAACAAATCGACGTGGTCTGCACCGACGGTAAAATGCGCCTTCAGCGGTTTCCCTTCCGCTCCGAATCCTGCTTCTGCTTCCAACAGATGCTCTTCAAAGGGCGTCCGCGCCTGGTCGGGATACTGATGGAACTTCACCAAACCTTTGGGAAGCCGTCCGAAATCAAGACCGGGGGAGGAGATGACAGCATTCACCACCACATCGTCGTGGGGAGTGGATGACTGATCGTTGAGGTCAATGCCTTGCTCAGTGAACCACTGTTGCACATCGTCGGCGAATGCAAACTGTTCCAACGCCTCGCGAAACCGCTGCTTGTCCTCATCCGAGGTCACCGCAAACATGCGTGTCGCCGCCCCGGAAGCGGGGACAAACTTCAACCACCGTCCCGCGTCGACCGCTGCGCGGTGCGTCGCGATTAACTCGCTGTGCACATCCGCAGGCAACTGCTCAATCCCATCGCCGGTCGTACATGGTCGGACTAATTCAGGCGCCGGTGGCCGGTTCACCATTTGTGCCTGTTGCCGTTGTACCTCATCAAGACTCACACCATATTGCCGCCAGAATTCCTGGTCGGCATCAGTAAACGACATCAATAAATCCATCCTGAATGACTCTGTTGTGTTAAGGAGAAGTTGGCTTCACGCTCAATACATCCAACGGTGCACTTAACGGGGCACAACTTTGCCGGGAGTGGCGACTGGAATCGTGGCAGCCTGAGGGGCCGGATCCAATTTCGCCGCGCCACCGAAATCCACAGTCCCCGTCTCCTGTACGACTTCCTGATCCTGTTTCAACGGTTTCTGTTTTGTATCATGAAAACGCGCGACCGCAACGGTAATGTTGTCTGCTCCACCGGCGGCATTGGCTTTGTTTACCAAGTCTTCGCATATTTGCCGCGCAGAATTCCGCTTCTGCAGGATGTCGGCAATCTCGTCATCCGTCACATGCTGGTGCAAACCATCGGTGCAAAGCAGCAACGTGTCGCCGATGGACAAACTGGAATTGTAAACCTTGGGATCGATGTCCGGTGACTTCCCCCCCACGACATTCCACAGCATCCCTCCGCCAGATGACTCCTGAGCCTCAGAGATTGTACACTCCCTGGCTTCAGCGCGCGCTCCTGCTAAGGTGTGATCTTGGGTGATCTGCTGCAATTCATTGTCATGGCTGAGATAGCAACGGCTATCCCCCACATGCACCACATGCAATGCGGGCCAGTTGACGATTGCAACGGTCAGCGTCGTTCCCATCCCCTGCTTCGCCACGTTCCATTCCGCTTCATCGTGAATACGTCGCTGACATGATTTAAGCGCCGTGACCAAATCAGCGAAGAGCAAACGTTGATCATCACGTTCGGCAGGATGGCCGAAGGCGGACCAGTACATGCGATTGACCATGCAGTTGATAGTCTCATCAACGGCTAACGTGCTCGCCCGGCTACCCGCTGCGGGACTTCCCAAACCATCGGCCACTAGCAGAACTTTTCCCTGCGAATCGCCCGAGACTCGAGAATGATCATCATAACTTAGTGAGGTCGACTGAATTCGCACAGCTTTGACCAAATCGGCGACCAGATACTGATCATCGTTCTCGGCCCGCCGTTGGCCCCGATCAGTCATGGCAAAGCAATCCATTTTGCTGAGATTCATCATCTCTAAAGTCCTTCCTTTCCCCCGTAACGAGACCCTGGCGACACTTCGAACATCTGCAATTTCGCCTGTATCTCAGTCCGGCCCGCATTGTTTGCCTGGTCGGCAACCTTCCAGAGTGGTTTCCTCACGACCATCGACCGTGAACAGAAAACCGCCAGAATCGGCTTCAATGCGACCGCAACGCAGCCCTTGTCGGCAAAATTTGCTTTGAACGTGCTCAGCAATTGATCGTTTCTGCACTGTTACGGCCCATTCTCGTCGACCGATCGTGCGTACGCTCATACGGGGTGAATCAATAACCACAAGACTCCTTATGAAAAACAGTTCGGACATTTCGTGTCGCTGTGCAGCGACCTACCAACAATAGTGCAAACCGCGTGCCAGGACCGTGAGAACTCCAATCGTTCCGACGGTCGACCTTTCCATCTCACTGTAAAAAGAAATTCTCTCAATTGATCAAGCAGTATGAACGACGGTATCAGCCGAAGCACACTTCTGCGTAAAATGAATTCGCACGAGATCGATAAAGCTGATTTTCAATCAAATCAAGATAAAGCAAGACGATCGTAAGGATGTAGAATGGCTGAGGAACCGGGCAAGATTTTACTCCCTGACGGCACCGTCGCGAGTGAAGAAGAAGAAACGACCACCGAGCGAGGAAAGGATCGCAGCTGGGAAGAGGGCCAATACATTCCCGTGATCATCAAACGCAGCGACGAAGTCCGTCGGCACCCCGATGATTCGTTGGAACATGCGATCGACGACGGTCTGGAACAACTGAAACGACCGGCCGTTTCGCTGTTCTTGTCAGCCATTGCGGCAGGCTTAACCGTCGGCTTTTCTGCGATGGCCGTAGCGATTGTCACGCAGGCCGTTGCCCCACTGGAATCAACCTTGCTGACGCGAATCGCCACGGCAGTTGTGTATCCACTGGGATTTGTTTTGTGTGTCATGAGCGGAGCTCAGCTCTACACCGAACACACCGCCACAGCCGTCTATCCGCTGCTCGACCGCCAAGCAACTTTTAAGATGCTGCTCCGATTGTGGGTCATTGTGATTGCCGGCAATCTCTTTGGAGCGGCGGCAAGTGCGTCTTTGTTAACAATGACTGAAACGGTCATTCAAGCCAAGGCGGGTTACGTGGCGATCGGACACCATTTGGTGGAGTTCGACGCCTTTTCGCTCATTGTCAGCGCACTACTCGCCGGTTGGTTGATGGCCCTCGGCGCTTGGCTGGTGATCTCCACAAGAATCGGCTTTAGCCAGATGGTTTCGATCTACGTGGTGACGTTCCTCATTGGATTGGGAGGACTACACCACTCCATCGCCGGCTCCGCCGAGATGTTCACAGCACTGTTCATCAGCGACGAATTCACACTCCGGCAGACGATGCGTTTCATTGGCCTGGCGCTGTTCGGAAACCTAATCGGGGGCAGCCTGTTTGTCGGAGTGCTGAACTACGCCCACATCCGCAAAACGCAACCCGCCAGCGAAGAGTCATCCATCAAGACTGAGGATTCGTAAACTGAGCGGTGCGATCTGCCGCCTCTAGCGAAAGTCAGGGGCGCATAAAAATGGCCCGCGAATTGGCAGGCGCTCGCCTTGGGTAAACCCAAGCTGCCAACTCAAACGGGCCATGAGTAGACTAACGTGCCCTGTTGCATCTTGCAACAATAATCTTTCGATTTTTTTTCCCCGCCAAGTGAAACGTAAGCCAAACGGGTGTCCACGGTGGGAAATCAGATCCGACCACGACTCAACGCGGTGCCAGTAATCCCGGCCAAGCAATTCAGACGATCGCCAAACACCGCATCCCGGGGTGTGCTCAAACCATCGGGAACAGGAGGCTCCAGAACTCGTCGGTTTGACAACGAACTGGCAACGGTCGAATTCCAACAAAAAAACGACTCACAGCGAATTGCCGTGAGTCGTTTTCAATCAAAAGTGCCCAAGAGAGGACTTGAACCTCCACGGGATTATCTCCCACTAGGTCCTGAACCTAGCGCGTCTGCCAATTCCGCCACTTGGGCTGGGCTGGTGCTCTGGCTGCAATTACTTTTCAGCAAAGCACTTGTGTGGGCCAATCCGTGTTCGATCGTAGTTCACACGGGGAACGCTTATGCGAAGCCCGCTGGCGATTTTCGACGGATTCTGGCCGGTCCCCACGTCTTGCGAGCGTTGGGACATCGAGCATTATACAGATTCGTTCTCAGGTTTCTACTGTGAAAATTGACAAACATTCGCCAAGCCTGGTTGTCGATCGCTATGGCGATTCCAGCAGCAAGCCGACTGCTTCGGGCAGCCATCCGCTGTTCCAGGAATGTTCCCGTTTCGGGCCGTCGCGGTAGAGATGTTTGATTTTCAATTCGTCCATCAGAGCGTGAGCAGCGATGTGCTGTTCTTGGAATCCGCCGCAGCCGGCGAGGATCAGCCGGGGTGTTTTTTGTAACAGCGGGGCGCGATTTTTCAGGAGTGACGTCACACGGTAGTTTTCAAAATTCTCCTGTGTGCCAAATATCGGTCCCATTCCGTATTGGTTCGGCTGAGCGACCATCAGCGGGGCATCCCACGCGGCCGCCTTGCTGAAGAGTTCCGGATGCCGCAACAACAGGCTATAGGCCCCGTAGCCTGATTTGCTGAAACCCACCAACAGCCGCCCGTCCGGAGTCGCATCCGCCGGGTAGGCTTGTTCCACAAAAGGGACGACGACGTTTGTGAAATAGGACTCCTGACGAATCGTTGGATCACTAGGATGATCGGCATACCATGGGAGCGTCGAAAACGTGGGGAACACACAAATCAGATGATGCTGAATGTGCAAATCGTGTTTCACGATTTCCGCCACGGGGTCCCCCCAGCGCTGCCCGTTCCCCGCCTCCACCGGCAAGACGTACAATACCTTGAGCTTCTCCTCTGGTTTTCGCTCGCGCGGCAGCAAGACGCGAATTTGCGTTTCGCCAGCTTGGTAGGGAGAGGTCACAGTGTGGAGACGTACGTCGTGCTTCTCCTTCTGCGCCGTGGAAATCGAAACCTTCTCGTCTGCCAGTGCGGATCCCAAATCTGCTTGCTGCAGGACTAGCAATACCACCACCCAACTCAGCAGCAACTGTCCGCGATAAATGTCACGTGGCATGGATAGGCTCTCTGCAGCTCCATTTTTGTCCGAGCATCGAAACACGTTACGGAATCCTCGGAAGCGGCTGTTGTGCTGACCAGCAGCCAACTGCATGCCCACTGTATCACGTGCGACGGCGTCGGGCTATAATCACAGAGACGAATGATCGCTGCAACAGGACGGTTGCGGCGATTCCACAAACAGAACCGATTTGCTCAAACGATACGAGGAATTCATCATGCGGCGTGGCGGTATGCGATTGGCCATTTTATTGAGTGTCTTGTGCGGATTGACGGGGCGGAGTTGGGCGGAAGAGAAAACCAGCGTCGACACCACGCGGGGCGACCGCATGCTCAAGGCGTACTTCCGCACCGAAACCGCGAAGATTTCCGACGTCTCTTTAAAGGACATCAAAACCGCCGAGGACTGGAAAGCTCATCGCGAATTGTTCCATGCCCAACTGCAGGAAATGCTCGGCCTCGATCCGTTGCCGGAAAAAACGCCTCTGGAGGCAGTCGTTACCGGCACGGTGCAGCATGAAGAGTTCACCGTCGAGAAAGTGCAGTTCCAATCGCGCCCCGGTTTGTACGTCACGGGCAATTTGTATCTTCCCAAGAACCTCGACAAACCAGCGCCGACGATTCTCTACGTCTGCGGACACGGTAAAGTCAAAAAGAACGGCATCAGCTACGGCAACAAGACACACTACCAACACCACGGTGCATGGTTCGCCCGCAACGGCTATGTCTGCTTGATGATCGACACGTTGCAGTTGGGTGAAATCGAAGGACTGCACCACGGAACGCACAACAAGGGCATGTGGTGGTGGAATGCTCGCGGCTATACGCCGGCGGGAGTGGAAGCCTGGAACTGCGTCCGCGCGATCGATTACTTGCAATCGCGCAAGGAAGTCGATCCGGAGCGGATCGGAGCGACGGGACGTTCCGGCGGCGGCGCTTATACGTGGTGGATTTCCGCTCTGGATGAACGAATCAAAGTCGCCGTGCCGGTGGCCGGCATTACCGATTTGGAGAATCATGTCGTCGATGGCGTCGTCGAGGGGCATTGTGACTGTATGTTCATGGTCAATACCTATCGCTGGGACTACGCCCAGGTGGCCGCTCTGGTCGCTCCACGGCCACTATTGATTTCCAACACCGACAAGGACCGGATCTTCCCGCTCGACGGCGTGGTGCGCGTGCACGAGCAGGTCCGCAACATCTACGACTTACTCGGAGCCGGAGATAAACTCGGTCTGCAAATTGTCGAAGGGCCGCACGCCGACACGCAGGTGCTGCGGATCCATGCGTTTCAATGGTTCGATCGCTTTCTCAAAGGGGATTCACCGCTGATCGAAACGGCAGCAACAAAATTCTTCACACCGGAACAGTTGCGCGTTTTTGAAGAAAACCCAACCGACGAGAAAAACACGACCATCCACGAAACTTTTACCCAAACAGCAGACCTACCCGAGTCGATCACGACCGATTCGCAATGGACGGCTGCCCGCGATGGTTGGCTGACGGCGCTACGGGAAAAATCATTCCGCGCCTGGCCCCAAGAAGAGACCGCCGATGCCAGATCGCTCGACCTAAAACCGGCCTTTTCCGTCGCTCGCGACGGCGTGCACTTTAGCGCTTATGATTTCACCTCGCAGGAGAATATCGAACTTCGGTTGTATGTCACGTATCGTGAGGGCTTAAAGCCGAGTGAACTGGATCTGGTCGTGATGAACGTTCTCGACGAAGCGGGCTGGAAGGATTTCCTGGCAATGATGCGTCCGCAGTTTGCCGAGCAACTGGCAGGAGAACAACTGCCCGAAGGTGACAAAAAGGCATTTGCGGAACAACGCGATATGTTCAAAAGCTTCAAGTGGGGTATGGCCTATATCGCTCCGCGTGGCGTTGGTCCCACGATCTGGAATCAAAACAAGAAGAAGAATACACACATTCGCCGACGGTTCATGTTATTGGGACAAACCATTGACGGCATGCGAGTCTGGGACATCCGCCGTGCAGCACAAGCCTTGGAAGCGATCAAGGGATTCCAAGACGTGCCGCTGTGGTTACAAGCACACGGCCATTCGGCGGGACTGGCGTTGTATGCGTCGCTGTTTGAACCGGCGGTGAAGCGGTTGGATCTCTATAACCTGCCCACATCGCATCACGACGGTCCGACGTTCCTCAATGTGCTGCGTTATTTGGACGTCCCACAAGCGGTCACTATGGCTGCCGAGAACACCCAAGTGCGAATTTACGACGGCGAAGCTGCCCATTGGCAATTCGCAGCGGACACCGCCAAGAATCTGGGCTGGGATGAGAAGCAATTGCAAATCCGCAAACCTCCTCAAAAGTAACCCGCCCAGTAGAGCAGACACTACGTACGTCGGAGAACACGATGAAACGATCGGCAATTTTTTTAGCTGTCCTGTGCCTTCTGGGTGTCTGGTCCGTGTGCGGATCCACGGTCGTCGCTGAGGATGCCGCTGTCACCAGTCTGGCTGATCGATATGAATGGGTCAGCGTGAATCCCAAGGCCCCATTCATGCCGCGCGACGGCGCCGGGGCCTTGTCCTATCGCGGGCGGATGTGGCTGATTGGCGGCTGGAACCCGATGCGTCTCAAACGCAAATGCAGTAACGACGTCTGGAGTTCCCCCAACGGCCGCGACTGGACGGAGATTAAGCCGAACACATTTTTGGGGACAGACTTTGATTCCGCCAAAGATTGGGAGGGACGCCATACCGCTGGGTACGCCGTGTTCCAAGACAAAATGTGGATCATCGGCGGCGATCCGCTCCAAGGGCATCACCAAAGTGACATCTGGAATTCGACAAACGGTAAAGATTGGACACTCGTCCTGAAAAAGGCCCCCTGGGGTCCGCGTGCCTTGCACTACACCGTTGTGCATGACGAAAAACTATGGGTCATCGGTGGCCAGACGATGCCGGCATTCGCCCCTGCCGATGAAGCGTTTTATCGCGACGTTTGGAACAGCAGCGACGGCATCCATTGGAAAAAGATCGAGCCGCAAGAACCCTGCTGGTCACCGCGCGGTATGATCGGCGGGGCTGCGGTGCTCAACGGTCGCATCTGGATCCTGGGTGGCGGGACGTATGACACCCCCACCACGCAGCACCGCAATTTCTACAACGACGTCTGGAGCACGACCAACGGCATCGAATGGAAACGACACGCTGCGGCGCCTCCGTGGAAGCCGCGACAATACCACGACGTCGCCGCCTTCGACGGTCGGCTCTGGGTCCTGGAAGGTTGGAACCAAGCGAACCGCAACGACGTCTGGGCCTCGACCGACGGCACCGAATGGCAAGAACTCCCTGGCACCCCCTGGAAACCCCGCCACGCCGCCAGCGCCTTTGTCTTCAAAGATGCCCTCTGGATGGTCGCGGGAAACAACTTCGAAAGCGACGTCTGGAAACTCACCCGCAAACCGTCAAAGCCGTAGGATGCGTCGCGACGCACCATTCTCGCATAGGACAACAGATTCCCCCAACGCACCAATGCGCTGTACACGCATCGGCGAAATATTTTAGCCAAAGAGCACATAGCGGGGATGACCGACCACAGTTGTGCGAAAACCCTCACCCCTGGCCCTCTCCCAGAGGGAGAGGGAGTTTGTGATTGCAGTGCGTCGATCTATTTGATTATGCAAGCATGATCCCCATCATTAGCAAACACGTTCGCCGCAACAACGATCGTCATCAGCGTTTCATCCGTGGCTAAGAGTCCTGAGCACCAGGCAAGTCACACGTAGCGAATTCCCCATAGTCCGGGCGGTCGGCGGACGTTTTGTATTCAAAACTGCGCACGATTTCGCCGTGATGCACGATAAAAGCGCCCGGCATTTGTAGGACGTCGCCGATCATGCGGCCCACGCCGTGGCGTTTGAATATTGTGGCCACCATCCCTCGCCACCAGACCCTCGGACCGGCGACTTGCCGGTGACTCCCGCGTTGTAGTCCAAATTCGCGGTAGACCTCGCACTCGGGATCGCTGATGCGGGGCAGATCGTCCAATCCGTACTTGGCGAAATAGTTCGCAGCGAACTCGTCGTCGTACATGTGAACCAACACGATGCCCACGCCGGCGTGTTGAATCGTGTCGCGTTTCTCTGCGATTTCCGCCAGGGCTTCACGACAAAAGGGACAACCACTGTGCCGCAAGAAGACAACCAGCAACGGGCGTGTCTGTGACAAATCGGCAAGGTTCTCACCGGTATTGGTAACGGCCGCCATCGTGCAAGTTTTCGTAGCATCCTGTTTCATCAACTCGACACCGTTTGCGGATCAGTATTCGTTGGTTCGTCGATTTCGACGCCATTGAGGCTCAGAACCAAACGTTTTTTGAAAGTTTTCTTGAACGACCACGTATGATTCTGGAGTTCACCGATTTCCAATTGGCAGTCTCCCGCAGCCGTCACGTTTAATTGTGTCGTTTTTTTGTCTTTCGGCCGAAACTCGACCTGTTTCACAACTTGGCCATGCGTGCGATCCAGGCTTTCGGCCAATCGCAACAGCACACACAGAATCCGTACCACGCGGCGATGTCGTTTATCCAACTCGGCGAATTGGGGATGTTTCCGGCGGGGATACGATTTGTGGTGATATAACACGGTGACGGCCATGACGGCAATTTCCGTTTCATCGAATCCTAAAAGCTCGGCATTGCGGATGAAATAATAGGAATGCGCGCGGTGCCTGCGATAGGACAAAAAGATCCCCACATCGTGCAACAGACCGGCATACTCCAGCAGTTCCCGTTCGGATTCACCCAGCTTGTGCAGGCCGGCCGCTTTGCTACTGTCGAACAATTGTAGCGCCAGTTCCGCAACGTGCTTGGCGTGGGCTTCTTCGAATCCGCACGAATGCCCTAACTGCAAAATGCTTCGTTTGCGAAACGTGCGATGGTCCATCCACTCGCCGTCGCCGCTGCCGGAGAGGTAATCAATCGGCATTCCTTCGCGCAGTCCGCGATCACTGATGCGGATCTCGGACAGATTCAAATCCTCCATCAACGTGTCGATGATCGCCGCCCCGGGGATGATGATGTCGGCCCGCTCAGGATTGATCCCCGGCACCTTGGCTCGCTCTTCGACCGACAAGCCGCATAAATGGGCGACGACTGTTTTCAAATCGGCCCGTGTCAAAACGTCAACCGAGCCGCTGCCGCTCGGATGACATAACTTGGCCGCGATTTCCGCCAGATTGATCAGCGTGCCCGAACTGCCGACTGCGCGACTGAATTTCAACGGCTTGACCCGCTGTATCGTCCGCACCGACGATTGACGCACATGACGCTGAATTTTTTTATACCGTCGCTGCGTGACCGGACCGGTTTCCAACGGCGAGAAAAACTTTGTAAATAACCGGATCGCCCCCAAATTGAGGGAATCCAGATAAAAGTACTCCTGTTGGTTGCCAACGATGATTTCCGTACTGCCGCCGCCAATGTCGATGAACAGCGCCTTCTCATCTCCCAGTTTCAAGCCGCTGGAAACGCCTAAATAAATCAGCCGCGCTTCCTCCTTGCCGGAAATAATACGGACATCCACACCCGCTTCTCGTCGTAACCGTTTGAGAAACACATCCTTATTGCGGGCATCGCGGCTGGCCGATGTTGCAACGGCCACAATATTCTCAGCATCGTAACCTTGTGCCATTTCCACAAATTTCCGGCACACCAAAGCTGCGCGATGCATCGCCTGTGGTTGCAGCACGTTGGCGATAAACTCCCCTTCTCCGAGCCGCACCACTTCCTTGAGCCGGTTTAACTCCGAATAGGCACGATCGGGATGCGAACGGACAACCAACAGCCGCGCGGAGTTTGTCCCCAGATCGATAAACCCAACAACATGTTCCTCACCAGTACTCAAGTTGCACTCCTCTCACGGCGCGACTGAAAATTGTTCCAGCAAGTGAGCTTCATCGTAATTCTAACAACGCGCTTAACGAAAACGCACTGCTGCAGGCTCGTTTCACCCTCGTTCTTGGTCAATTCCCGTATATGATACGGATTTGCATGGAGAGCATGGGATGGCAATTCACTATCGCGAAGAAACCGCGGACGATCAGCGAGCGATCCACCAAGTCAATACGGCGGCGTTCGGCCAGCCTGCTGAAGGGAACCTCGTTGACCTATTGCGGAACGACGGCTTGGTCGTTGTCTCTTATGTGGCCATCTCGAGCGACACGGTTGTCGGACATATCCTCTTTAGTGAACTGCCAATTGAAACTGAACAAACGACGATACCCGCGGTGGCGTTGGCTCCCATGGCGGTCTTGCCGCAATTCCAAAGGCAGGGCATTGGTTCTGAATTAGTACAGCGCGGTTTGGATATCTGCCGGGAACGGGGACAACAGGCGGTGATTGTTTTGGGGCATCCCGATTACTACCCGCGATTCGGCTTTTCACCCGAGTTGGCCGAACGGATCTCCTCGCCATTTTCCGGCGAAGCCTTCATGGCGCTCGAACTAGTTGCGGGAGTCCTGGAAAATGTCCAAGGGCAGGTTACCTATCCGCCGCCGTTTTTTTCGGTGTGACCTTTTCAAGGGAACCGCCGCGCGATTCTCCACCCCGCACTACCATTGAATATCGTGCGGTGACCTTCGCTCAGTATTCACGCGGGCCTCGGCAATCGTCCCCTGCCCGAGTTTGACCACCCGATGTGCCAAGTGCGAGATGGGGTTGTTGTGCGTAATTAACACGACCGTTTTGCCTAACTCTGTACACAACCGGTCTAATAGCTCCAGCACCATGCGTCCCGTTGACAAATCGAGCGCGCCGGTTGGTTCGTCACAAAGCAGCAACGTCGGATCCTTGGCCAGAGCGCGGGCAATCGCCACGCGTTGTTGCTCGCCACCGGAAAGCTGTGAAGGGAAATGATCTTTGCGATCGCCCAGTCCCACCATTTCCAACACTTCGTCTACGTCCAGCGGTGTTCGAGAAATTTCGGTGGAAACCAGCACGTTTTCGCGGGCCGTCAACGTCGGCACAAGATTGTAGAATTGAAACACGAAACCCACATGCTCGCGGCGATAGGCGGTCAATTCCCGCTCGTTGAGCTGGGCCAAATCGCGGTCTTGGAATAAAACGTCGCCCGCAGTGGGGCTATCAATCCCACCGATGATGTTCAACAGCGTGCTTTTACCCGATCCCGACGGACCGACGATGACCATGATCTCGCCGGCGTAGATCTCCAAGTCGACGTCGTGCAACACGGGCACTTCGACTTCGCCCATGCGATAGGTCTTGCTCACCCCCGAAAGCTGAAACAGTGTCCGTGTCGCTGTGGTTGCCAACAGGTTCCCTCCCTGAATCAAGCGATCGAATCTGCGTCGGGCGCGGACGTCCCCGGAAGCGGAATCGCGCCGGCGGGTGGCGTTCCGTTTCCAGCAGCGATGTATGCGGCTCGTTGTTCCGCATATTCCTCAGCTGTCTGCGACTCATTGCCCGGCTCGTTGGTTGCGGCAGCCGCCTCAAAGTATCGTTTCAAATACGAAACACACCAACCACAGCCCGTTCCCGCGCCGCCGCACTGGCTGACTTGGCTGGGACGTTTCAAGTTGTGAATGCGGATGTAGTTGACAATCTTCCGCTTGCTCACGTGGAAACAGTAGCAAATTGTATCGTCGAGTTCCAAAGCCGGACTCACTTCCCCATCGACCGCAAGATAAAATCAAGCGGCATTATTTTTTGTTCACTTCTCGAATCACGATCTTCCCACCCCCAATTGTCGCACCCAAACCGACAGATTCAAGCAACTGCTCAAAAACTTCTCCCACCGTCACATCTTCATACTCCAACTGCACTGGGTGGTCCCAAATCTTTTTCTCATCCTTCCAGCGACGAACGTCGTAATCCAACGGGACAGCCACCATTTCCGCGAGTTCTTCAAACACCGGACCGAACGTAGCCCCGTCACCCGATCGGTACCGGAGCACCGGTTGGTCCAAGCGTGCGTGGATCTGTTTGTCGGTCAGTGGAGGCGGTTTTGCGGCCGCCTCTTTTTCGGCGCGCTGTTGTTTCTCCGTTTCCGCGATTTCATCGACGATCTGGGTCAATTCATCAATCGAAACGTCATTGGCCGGCGGGGTCTCGTCGCCTTCTTTTTCCTCAGTCGTTTTATCTTTCACCGGTTCTTCGTTGGCGGCGATCACTTGTGGCGGATGTTCGCGGTAATAGGCATCAGTCATCGCCGCTTCGCTTCGCAAAATGGCGGCATCGGTTTGTGTGGAATGAAACTTCACACTGCCATCGGCCATCAATACCCACATCCCGTCCTCTTGACCGCTGCCAAACCCATCAGGCCCGTTGATATACGGCTCGTCAACAAATCCCCGCACCGTCGCCGGACCACCGGCCGCCCAAGAGCCCAAGCGGGACTGAACACCCGCCACCATCATGGTCTGGGCCAATCCGTCTTTGACATCCGCCTCGGTGGTTTTCCGGTCATAGCCAAAAACCCCCGCGCGCTCGTGCGACACAGGAAGTGTCGCGGCATCATCCCCCACACCTGCGATGCCCACAAAATGACTAGCGGGAAAACCATTCTCACCCACCAATTGCTCCAAGTCAGGATTCAAAAACACCGGCATGCGACGTCGTACAAAACGTTGGTTCACCACATCACTCCAGGATTGGTCCCAACGGGGTGCCAATTCGCGCCCCGAGGATTGTGCGGATAAGTGCGCTAACCAACTAAACCGCTCGGTAGGCTCGCCGGAGCCACGCGTCCCTAGTGGAAAATGTCCGGTGTTCTGCCGCTGTTGCTGAATCAATTGGCCAAGGCGAGTTAATTGCCCTTTCGCATCAACCCCCGGTGCGTCCAACAACGAAAGTGTCGGCTCGACGTTGTCGTTGTTCTCGCCACTTTCATCTTTATCCCCCTCGTCGTTCTCAAGGGGAACGTCCGGTGCCTTTTCCTTGGGTGCGGCGGCCAGCGCGGCCTTGGTTGCTGCGACATTCTCGACGCGCGATGGAGCCGAGTCGGTGGCGATGACGACCGCCATACAGATTCCAAAGACGGCAGCAACGGCCCAAGCAATCACATGCGGCTCTTTCCACCAATCGGCATTGCCCGCACCTTCGTCGTCCATTGTTGCGGCGGTTGCGTGAGCGTGCGTTGGGGCCAGTGCTTGTTCAGTCGGCGCATTCTCGCTCGTCACCGACGGGACATCTAAGATTGATACGTGCTGGCCGTCATAGGCTAACCGGAACGCTTCGCCGCAATCGGGGCAAGGAACTTCGCGACCGACCAGTGTACTATCCTTGACCCTCAGCAATGCGGCACAGTGCGGACATTGAAACGAAAATGGTTGCATAACAGTCGGCCCTCACCAGCGACTCACTCGTCTCCAATTGCAGGACATCTACGCTCACCTTCGCGCGTCAAGGTTCCGACGGGGCTGCGGATCCCAACGGCAACGGTTCTTCACCCCGTTCCTTTGCCGCCTTGACGCTTGTGATCACAGCGCGGTCTTGGGCTTCACGGACGACCAGGACCATCCCTTCTTCGGTCAAAATCCGATCCAGCACAGCCGTCGCCGGTGTCTGCTGCATCGTGAATTCCTGTGGTATATTTTGTGTGACTCCGATCAACATCAAGTCATCCCCCAAGATTTCCAGCTCCACACCGGTTTCGCTTGCGATATAGGCAATGGCTTCGTGCAGCGGTGTTCGGCGAAATTCACAGTCAATCGGTTTCGCCAACCGCTGCGCAATGGTTGTCGGAATGGGGGCGGGGTTTGTCGCAGCGACCGTATCGGGTGTCGGCGAGGCTTCGCGCAACGATTCCCGCCACGCCAATCGAGAAGCCAGCGCCAAATTCGGTCCCGCGATTTCTGGAAGCTGCGTCTCCACTATCGCATGCCCCCCTTCCCTTTGAATATTCGTCCTACGTTCCACCGCTAAACACATCGCCGGAAAACGCCCCAACACCCGTTTCGTCCCCAAACTCTCAGGATTCCACAGCGAGACCGTTTCCAACATCGATTCCGGCAATCGCTGCATATTCTCCGTCATCCCCCGCTGTAATCGGTCGAGATCGAAACGGGTTCGAGGCTGCACGACCGCCCGCGAGCGAAACGCTGGCTGTAGCCGCACACCCCACGAAAGAGTGGCCGCATCGTCCCCCAGCCAGTCCAACACGGAGGCCACTAATCTAAATACGTCCTCCGACACCAACGATTCACTATGAATTCGTAAATCAGCCGGTTCGCAAATCACGGTCAATTGGTCGCGACGGTCACTTTGCCGCACAATACGCAGCAAATTTTCGCGCGTCATGGCCGGATTTTTGATTGTTTCGCTCCAATCCGCAACCATGCCTGAGGGGCAAAAGGCAAAGGTTTGCTCATCGATCAACAAATACGACCGTGTCGGACCCACGTAATAGGGTAGCTCGATATCACTTTTCCGTTCCCCCTTAAAGAGCGGGATCAATTCCGAGCGTTTACTCGGTTCGGCCAGCGTAATCAACCCAGCCGTCTCCACGGCCTCTCCGGGTGAGCCGAAATAAAAGCAAAACTTGGCTTCTTGAATTTCTTCGGGAGCGAACAGACACCTCTGCTCGATCCATTCGGTCAGACTCTCCCGCAATGGCTCGCCAAGACAGTCCAACACGTTGCCCCCCGCCGGAGTAGCGGCCCAGATTTCTGCCGGACGCAGATGCACCAGCATGCCCATACCGTGCGGGACGTATCGCAGGTCGATCGCCGGTCCCTTGGTGATTGCCGGCAACGCACTCGTAGTTGCCGGTTGCGTTTGCGCTGACGGAGGCGGTGGCGCTTGATCGGGCGTCGCTGGATTCACATGGGCGACCGCCGGATCTGCACCGCGCTGAGTCAGCCACCATCCGCCACCAATTAGGGCCAAACAGACCACGGCCGCTGCTGCGATCCACACTCCCCCCCGATTGCGTCGACGGCGGGCGCGCAGTTGCGCTGCGACACTCGGTTCATCGGCGACATTAATCTGTATTCCCGCTGCGGGCGCGGGAGTGACAGCTGGCTGAGGAGGTTCCGGTGTCTTGGCCGGTTCCGCCAATTCCAACTCGATTGCCGCCGGATCGGTGAGTGGAAAGCGGGTTTCACATTGCGGGCACTTGCCGATCTTACCCAACAGCTTCGGATCGCGCAATTTTAATTTTGAACCGCACTGCGGACAAGGAATCACAATCGGTTGCATGAAGCGCTCCGAAACTACTGACTTCCAGGGCATCCAGAATCGGCTCAGCTCCTAGCGATCGCCGAGATGCCGGGGTGATCGCAATCAGTTCTTTTCGGCCTGACCGCCGACCTCGGTCATAATCCTCACGAGATCGACAACGGAGTCCGTGTTCATCTTCCGCATAATGCTCGTGCGCTGATTGCGAACGGTGTTAAAACTTGTGCCGAGCTGTGAAGCGATTGTTTTGGTTGGATTCCCCTCAATGATCAACTCCAACACGGTTTTTTCGCGCGGCGTGAGGGTATCGACCCGTACTTGCAACTCGCGATTGCGATTCCATTGCTTCCGTGCCTCGAGGTTTTTCCCCATGGCTTCTCGCACCCGGCGAATCAAATCATCAGCACGAAACGGCTTTTCAATAAAATCAGCGGCCCCGGTTTTCATCGCCCCAACAGCCATCGACACATCGGCGTGGCCGGTGAGAATGATGGTGGTCACCGGAACTTCCATTTTTGACAAATGCCGCTGCAATTCCAATCCGCTCATCCCGGGCATCCGCACGTCCAAAAGCAAACAGCCGGCGCGTTCCGGGTCGAAGCGATCCAAAAACTCCAACGCATCGGAATACATTTCCGTGCGGATTTTCGCGGTGGATAGTAGAGTCGCTAATGAGTCACGGATGATTTGATCGTCATCGATAACAAAGACGGTTGGCTCGTGAGTCATAGGGACGTCCTTTCAATTACAGGCAAGTTGAACCGAAACATCGTCCCGTTGGCTGAGGTGTTGGCCACATACAAGCGGCCGCCGTGAGCCTCGATAATGGTTCGGCTGATGGAAAGCCCCATCCCCATGCCTTTGTCCTTCGTCGAATAAAACTGCTCAAATACGCGTCCCACATCCGTCGAGGCGATTCCCGGACCGTTGTCGGAGACCTCGACATCAATTGTCTCGTCGGCCTTCGTTGAAACGGAAATCACCAACAACGGTTGCTCGATATGCGAACTCTCCATGGCCTCAATGGCATTGCGGACGAGATTGAGAAGCACCTGCTCGATTTGTATACGGTCGGCCAGTACGCCAGGGACCTCATCGGGCGTGCTGATTTGGACCTCAACCCCGGACTGAGCAACGTCTGCGTCAACAAGTGCTAAGACTTCTCGAATCGCGTCACCCAAGTCCACCGCATGATACATAGAATCGCGGCGAACTACTAGTTTTCGCAGTCGTCGCACAATTTCCCCTGCCCGTTGCGCCTGAGCCTCAATTTTGCTCAGGACCTCTGACAGCTTTTCAGAATGCGGTGTCGCCGAGGCGGACTCCAACATCATCAAACAGGCAGCCGCATAGGATGCGATCCCCGAAATCGGCTGATTCAATTCATGCGCGATCCCTGTCGCCATTTCACCCATCGTACTCAACCGTGTGACATGCGCTAGCTCATCACGATGTCGACGGTTCCGCTCTTCTGCTTGGCGTTCCGCCGACACGTCCCGCACAATGGATAATAGTTCGTCCTTGGCACCGACCAGAACGCGTGTTTCATAATCATGGGGGACCCCGTCCAGATCCAAGCGGTATTCAATCACTTGGACCTTACCGGTCTCCGCAGCTCTGCGTTGCGAGTCGACGCAAAGTTGGGCAACGTCGGGTGGCAATACGTCTTCAATTTTCTTTCCTAGAAACTCCTCCCGAGGCAAATACGGAGCAGATTCGGCGGCCGGAATGAAATCGAGGAGCGTCCCGTCCCGATGAATGCGGAAAATCATATCTGGAATCGCTTCGAGCAGCGCGCGTAGTGTCGATTCGCTTTGCCGCAGTTCCTCCTCCACCTGCACGCGGGCGGTCACATCCTGCGTTGTCCCGGAAATCAATACTGCTTTGCCCGAGTCGTCAAACGTCACCTGGGCCTGTCCATGCAGAGATTTCTTTGTACCGCTGGGCAAGATGACCCGGTAGTCGATGCTATAACAGCCTGTCTTTTCTATCGCACCATTGAAGGCATCACGAACAATGTCACGGTCGTCGGGATGGATGGCGTTTAAAAATGCACTGAACGAGGCTTTAAACGTGTTGGGATCCACCTCAAAGATGCGGAACATCTCCTCGGACCACTCCACCAGGTCCGACTCCAAGTTCCAATCCCAATTGCCGAGATGGGCCATCTCTTGGGCGGACTGCAGGCGTTCCTTGCTTTTTCGTATGGTTTCATCCGCAAGCACGCGATGCGTGACATCCAATAACGTGACGACTAACCCGATTACATTTCCGTCACGGTCTTTCACCGGCGTCAACGCCCAATTCCAATAGGTCACCGGTTTCTTTGAATCCAAGACATTGGCAAACGGTTTTGCCCATTCCGAATGTGGCTCGGTCGATTCGATCACCGATTGAAAAACGGTCCGCAATTCGTCGTTGGGATAGACATCAAAGAAATGATCCCCTTCCACAAATCGTGGGCAGATCCCCTCCTCTGCCGCTACGGACCAGGCGCGATTGACCATCAGATAATTCAATTGAACATCCAAATAGGCAATCAGGAATTGCGTATTGTCGAAGATGGCTTCTAACAACTGATGCGCTTCGTTCAACGATGCCTCAGCCTGTTTGCGTTCGTCGATGTCAGTCGCAAATAGGGAGACCCCATCCACTTCGCCATCGCGATAAATCGGACCATATCGGATGCTGTACCAATGCCGTTTTCCCCGCGGGCCGCGCGCCAATGCCTCAACGCTGGCAAACTTTCCGGTTGTAAAAACTTCATCCAACAGTGTTTGTAGTTCATCACGATACGCAGCATCGGCCAGATCGAATACGGAGCGGCCGTGCAACAATTTTCCCGGGACACCCATCGGAGTGCGATTGACATACGTAATCCGCGAGCTGCGATCGACCGTGACCAAATAGTCAGGCGCTGCTTGAACCATGGAGCGCCAGCGCGATTCGGAGGCCTCTAACGCGGCTGTCCGTTCAGCCACCCGCCGTTCCAAATCGCCTTGTGCCGCACGTAGCGATTTCTCATACCGTCGCCGCTCAGTAATGTCGGTGATGACCGAGATATATCCCACGACCTGACCGGAAACGTCGCGTTTGTAATTCCAGTCCATCTGCACATAGAAAATGTGGCCGTCAGCGGCGCGATGCCGCGTGATCAGCGGCTTCGCCGGTGGCTGCTCAGCGAGACACTTTTGAAAATACCGACAAAAGTCGTCCGCCTCCTGTCGAGTCGGCAACAAATCGAGGATCGACCGGCCGATGCGTTCTCCCGGCCGAAAGCCCAACATGCGGTCACATGCCGAATTGCAATACAGCAGCACTCCGTCTACGTTGAACTCTTGAATCCCGTAAGGAACCGTTTCGATCAAAGCATGGTAACGGTCAACACCATTTCGGATTTCGTTCGCCACCAGCTTCGCAGCCGTCACGTTGGTGTTCGTCCCCAACAGTCGCGTCGGTACCCCCTCGGCGTCGCAGATCATACGGCCGCGACAAACAAACCAAAATGCCTGTCCGTTTTTGTGTATAAGCCGTTGCTCGAATTCGAACGAACGCTCACCGTTTTCCAGCGAAGACTGTGATTGCTGACGCGTCCGCTCAAGATCGTCGGGATGGAGTAACTCCGACCAGGCCTCCAACCGATTTGCGATCTCATGATCTTGGTACCCAAGCATTTCCTTCAAGCAAGGATCGATGAACAAATCATTCGTCTGCAGGTCCCAATCCCAAACACCAATTTGGTGTGATATTGCTGTGGCTGTGTACTGCCGGGCAATCTCATGCAGTGAATCAGGCGGATCTCCCGTCGCCTCTCGCTCAACAGAATCATACCCCGCAAGAGTTTCCGACATCGCGGTCGCTGTAACCTTTGCGAATTGCTTGAGCGTCAATTCAGGTTGCTCGCTCCCCAAACGCGCTTGCGCCTTTTCAAACAGCCGGACAACCTCCAGTAAGGAGAGCTCGGCATGCGCGGCTTGTCGCCCCAGTTTCGTAAAGGAGCTGGAATCCTGCGGCTGTGCTGCTACGACACTTTGCCGTAACAATTCATAAAAAGCATCGCAGCATTCCTGAACGGTCATAGATCGGTCAATCTTCGCAAGTGGTCGCGCCGACAGTTTGCAAGGTCGCCCCGGTGGTACGCTGCCGCAACAATATCAAACGACTTTTCTTCGAACATCGCTCGCAACAGACGCTTGACACCGTTCACCGGTTCTTGCAATTGAAGTGACGTCCGATATTAACAATCCATTCGATGGGGGTAAACCACGACTGCGGCTGCCTAGGCAGGGGTAAAACAGATACTCTGCAATTTAGCAATACAAACCGCCGCTTCCCTAAGGCATGTCAACGCAACCTGTTTTTTTGACACGAAAAAAGGCCGCTCCGAAGAGCGGCCTTGGTGTTGCGTGTTTAAATTCAACGCTTGTCGTTACGACTTCGACTGGCGGCGACGCCAACCGCAACCGGCCAATCCGATGGCACCGAGTCCCATCAAAACGAAGCTGGACGGTTCCGGAACGACAGCGGCGGCTCCGAAGTCATTTCGCATGCCACCATCCAGAGCGCTGGTTTCCAGATAATCAACGTAGCCGACCATGTCTGAGTTCCCGGACCCGACGCCCAATTGAACTTGAACGATCGTCGAGTTCTGCAAAATGCTTCCCCAAGTCCCGTCCGCAAACCAATCGTTGAGCGTCAAACTGTTATGCGGTGCGTTAATCACGCCTGTTGCAGTCGTGCTTTCTCGACTGAACATCCACCACGTTCCGTTATCAGCATCGATCGATTGGGTGACCCACGTTCCCACTGGGGTCGTGCCAGCGTTGGGATTGTCGTACGGCTCGTAGATCAGGACTTTATCCCAATCCTGCTCACCAATCCGACCTGACGGACTACCGACGTATTCGCTGGTCTGCAACCCAAGTTTCAGTGCGGGGGCGGCGGCGCCGACCGGGCTGTCTTTGAACCAACTATACTCAGCGGTGAACAAGGAATCGAGAGTACCAAATCCAGTGGTGGTATCGACGCGAGCGATTGTCGCTTTGTCGCTGGCTGTGGGCGACAACAGTTGCACAGCACCGGTTCCAGCAACATTAGTGAAATCAATCCGCTGTGCGATCTCTGCGGGTGTGGTCGCATTGACGCCATTAATTCTTGTGTCTGTTGAAACCCAACCATTGTCACCTAAGGCACCAACGTCAATTGTGGCGGCTGAAGCCGTTTGTGCCAAAGTTAAAGTGATTAGTAACGCGACGCTCATTGCAATCGACTTCATTCGAAGTGACTCCCCTACTTCTCGTAGTAAAACCTGTTGTGAAACCTGACACTTTGCTAACGCAGCAAAAGCAAAATTAACCCAGGCCCGCCCGTTGCATAAACACGGAAATGTTGACCGTGAACAGGTAATCTACCGTATCGATAGGACAGGTACAATGGACTATGCGGAATAGGCAAGATTTTCCGATCTCAGCGATTTCTCCAATTATTCGTGGTCCAGGCGGACTCTACTTTGTTGACTAAATTCCGGGTTTTCCATGAATAGGGCGATCAAGACTGCGGGAACCGCCTGCCTTCCTGTCGGATTCCTCTGGTCAAAACGAGCGATTTCACAATAATTGCGACCTCAGACTCAGGACCGCATTGGGTCGGACTAGGGAGTTCTTTGAGGGAGCGGCGGACGTGGACAGACAACGCCTGGATGGCAGGATCCCCACGGCGAATGCGTGGCGGAGACTTCACAACCGTAGCTGCTGGTTCGTCCTGATTGGGGCCTTGGCCGTGACTTGGTCAAATCTAGGCTGCGCGATGCGCAATGTGGCCCCATTCCCAGAGCAAAGGACCGCCATCTTAGAAGTGGTCCCGTTGGGTACGCCACGGGAAGAGACGGCCGTCTTGCTCAAAGAAGCTGGAATCAGCTACTCGACCTCAGGCGGACCTGAACCGGGCGTCTACTATTGCGAATCGTGGGAAATGGAGCCCGGTGAGCGGTTTCACCTCTTCAGTGAACTGTTATTCGATGAACAGGGACGACTTCAAGACGTTCGCGAGATTCCCAACAATTTCCAACCCTAAACGTCATCCACATCGCGCTCACGAGAATGACATGCCGCACCAAAGAGCAAGCGGACAGTGTCAGTCGATAAATTGCAGCATGCTGGAGCAGAATTTGCATTTGACCATTTGACCGGCATATTTCTGCGCCACTTTCAGCCGTTCTTCACAACTGGGGCAATCGAGGTAAAAACCCAAGTTTTTGATTTTGGGATCACTCAGAGTCAAGGTGAAGGTCTTGCTGCATTTCCGGCAGTTGAGTCGCTTGCCCAAATACTGAGCGTTGATTCGCAGACGTTTGTGACAATGCGGGCAGCCAACGTAATAACCGCGCGGCTTAGCATCCAGGCAACTTTCTATTTCCTTAAGCGGTTCATAGGGCGGAATCTCCACGCTTTCGAGTTCCAGTTCGTCGTTGAGCATCGTGCGGCAATTCACACAACGAAGCAGGTTCGCGGGCATATCTTCGTTACAAGTGGGGCAAGGACCGCCTGGCCAAGCTGGCATTCGTCTTCTTTCAACTTAGTCCGAAAAACTATGATCTCAGCGAATCGGAGGCTTAATGCCGAGACGTTGATGTGACCCGTGACTGCGGGCAAAGGTAATCGATAGGTAAACTGAAATCGCTTAGGGGTGCTTCGTTCAAAATCCACTTTAATTGGTGGATTCCAAACAAGCTAAACTATGAAAACCCCTTAAATATAAACGTCCATGTGCGACTGACGGCGTGCTGTGACTACTGTCACCCAAAGGACTTTTGCCGTAAAGCCGGTATTTGGGAGCGGCGTCGATGACGGCAACCTTCCCATCCTCGGCAATGCAGTAAATTTTTCCATTAATTAACACTGGGGATCCACTGTAATTACCACCGACACGCCGTGTCCAGATGTTGTTTCCCGTTTTTGTCTCCTGACACTTCGCAACTCCATTGTCATTCCAGAGATAAGTATACTCTCCCTTTGTCAGCATTGTAGGAACATAGGGTAATTCCCTCTCTTGGGAATAGACAACAGCGGGGGGATTCTGCAGATTCGCCCCGGTTGGATCGACCGCTATAAGTAGTTTCCCCCGACCACCCCCACCGCACGTAGCCAACAATAAGCCCTCAGAATAGATCGGGGACCCTATTGTCCGGGCGGGAAGCTCTCCCGTTTGCCAATTCTGTCTCCCAGTCAACGGATCAAAACTACTCAGCCCCGCGCCGCGGCTGAGAAAAATGAGTTGCCGGTCGCCGCCAGGTGGCTGGATCAGGATGGGGGTTGTATAGGATGTCCGCTGAATACTACGCGTCACGCTCCAGACAGTCTCGCCGGTCTGTTTGTCAAAAGCCCGAATCCAACTCGGTCCCTCCTGATCTCCGGCCATAATCAACAGGTTATCAACAAGCATGGGCGAAGCCCCCAGACCATGCGTGCTCCCATAGCCCTCCAACCGCCGGCGCCAAACTAACTCACCCGCAAAGTCATAGGCAGACAGAAAAAACGTTTCGTTATCGGCAAAGGCCACATACACAAGTTCGCCGTCGGTCGTCGGGGTACTCGATGCAAAGCTATTTTTGTTGTGTTTGGGATTCGAATTCATGGCGATCGAGCGGCACCAAATCTCTTCGCCCGAATGTGCATTTAAACAAAACAGATGTCGCAACTGACCTTCGTCGGTCGCGGAAGTGACGAACAACTTGTCCTCCCAAATCACGGGAGCAGCATGCCCTTCGCCGGGCAATGAAACTTTCCAGGCATAATCATCTTCGGCCCATTTCGTCGGCAACGCACGCGCGGTGCCCACGCCTGTCCCATTGGGCCCGCGAAAACGCGTCCAATTCTCATCAGCCGTGGCAACTCCGGTCAAGAAGACGAACGCCACCACTAGTATTAAATGCGCGCAGCGCGACACCACGAATTGATTCCGCATATTCTTAGACTCCCAACAGCTCATTAAACATCATTTCCCCGCCCCAGAATTCATTCCGACGACGGCTCCACCGATCTTTTAGAATGCTTGAATCGCCACCGAGAAGCAAGTCAGCAGGGCAACAACGACAAAGCAGATTTTTAGCCCGTGGAAATTCGGCCAGCTCAATGGGGGGGAACCGTGAAAAGGGCGCAACGGGTCAAGACAGAGCAGTATTGCTGCGGCCTTGGTCTTGGGTGTCCTTTTTCCCGACAGCTTGCGCTTCTCCTGCCAGTTTAGAAGAGACCGAGAATTCGTTATGACGGTTCAGCCCAATTCCTGGAACGGCTGACCGCCTCACGCCAGCGTGCGTAGCGTGCATCGCCTTCTTCGGTCGACATTTCTGGAGTGAACTCTCGATCGAGCGCCCAATTCTTGGTCACGTCGGAGCGATCTTTCCAAAAACCAACCGCCAAACCCGCCAAATAAGCGGCCCCCAAGGCTGTCGTCTCGGCAACGACTGGCCGCAGGACAGGGACGCCCAGCACATCCGATTGAAATTGCATCAGCAGGTTATTGGCTGAGGCGCCGCCATCGACTCGCAAATTCTCCAAGGTCACCCCGGAGTCACGTTGCATCGCTTCCAAGACATCCCGTGTTTGAAACGCCATCGATTCCAGCGCAGCCCGCGCCAAATGTCCCTGCGTCGTCCCTCGCGTGAGCCCCACGATCGTGCCGCGTGCATTTTGATCCCAATCGGGCGTTCCCAAACCGACCAGAGCGGGGACAAAGTACACATCCCCCGTATCAGGCACCGTCGCCGCGAGTTTCTCGACATCCGCCGAATCCGTAATCAGTCCTAAACCGTCGCGCAACCATTGCACCACCGCGCCGGCGATGAAAATCGAGCCTTCCAAGCAATAGGTGATTTCGCCACCAATACCCCAAGCGATGGTCGTCAACAGACCGTTTTCTGACTTGACCGCTTTGTCCCCCGTATTGAGCAACATAAAGCAGCCGGTGCCATACGTATTTTTGGCCGTGCCGACCTCAAAACAGGCTTGACCAAATGTGGCAGCCTGCTGGTCACCGGCGATTCCCGCGATCGGGATTTTTCCGCCGAAGAGTTGTTCGTCGGTCTCTCCATAGACTTCGCTGGAATTACAGACGGTCGGGAGCATCGCACGGGGAACATCGAGAATTTTGAGTAACTCGTCATCCCAATCGAGCGTGTGGATGTTGTACATCAATGTGCGGCTGGCATTGGTGTAATCGGTGATATGCACCTTGCCGCCGGTCAATCGCCAAATCAAGTAACTATCGACGGTGCCAAACAGCACGTCTCCTGCCTCGGCCCGTGCGCGGAGACCGTCGATCGTATCGAGGAGATGTTTGACCTTTGTGCCGGAAAAATACGCATCGACAACCAGACCGGTCTTCTCTCGAAACGTCTGTTCGTGCCCCGCGGCCTTGAGTCGATCACAAATCGGCGCGGTCAATCGGCTTTGCCAAACAATGGCATTGTGCACCGCTTTTCCGGTGTTTCGGTCCCACAGAATCGCCGTTTCCCGCTGATTGGTCACGCCAATCGCAGCCACATCCTCGGCCCCAATACCCGCCTCAGCCAGCGCCTGCCGTGCGGTGGCCAACTGCGTCTCCCAGATCGCTTCGGGGTCGTGCTCTACCTCGCCCGGTTTGGGGAAGATCTGTTCAAATTCCTGCTGCGCGGTCGCTACAGCACGGCCGTCATGACCAAAAACGATAGCGCGGCTGGAGGTTGTCCCTTGATCCAATGCCAATACATACTGAGACATGACGCGCTCCACGGAATGCTGAGGAGGAGGGAGGGGCAAAGTCATCGACCGCCGGAATCAAATGATCCGCCGTGAATGCGATCCGCCAACGTTGCTGACGTTGCCTTGCCGATCAAACTGAGCAGTTGAACTGAACAACCGCGCAGAAGGGCAACGAATGACGAACCATGCGCGGGGATTGCGCGAGAGGCGGAATAACAACGGTCTGCTAGAGAGGACTGCTACCAGCCCAGAGACATGTTCGTTTCGATCGCTTTTTGTGCTTCATGCAAATCCACACCCGTATCGAGCATGTACAGGCGAATGGCATGCACTTTATCGCCGGCGGCGCGGGCCAAACAGTCGCGAGCCGTATCGCAAGGGTCGCTGCTGCCTTCAATACCGAGCAAACGTTTGGAAATCACCCACAAGTCACGCGGACGTTGTGTGACGCGCAGAATATCCTCTTCGGGATAGTTCTCTTTAGCGATTGCTTCAGCCTTATCTCGCGTTTCTGCCCACCCCACCATAATGTGGGCACTCGTCTCAATTTCATACAAGGCCATCGGACCGCCTCCTGATTTGTCGTTTGCTTAGTAGAAAAGTGGTTTGCCATCCCCATGACGGATGTCAATGACGTCAAAGTTTGCGCCAATGTCCCTCTCGGGCGGGGATTGAAACCGTTTCCGGAAATCCTCACCCATTCCGGTATCAGCAGCCCTCAGCTCCGCGTCCATTACGATGAGAATCGGGCATGCCATTCTTTGTCGTCGGGATTATAGCCGACTCCAGTCCGTCTCTCCAAGGGTGGAATCAAAGTTGACCAACGATCCTCACAGGTCCTACAAATTTCGCACTCCCCATCACCCCACCCACCGCTCCTCAGCGGCGCTTTTTCGGAGGTAGAACGGTTGTAACGCCCAGATATCCGCAGTGCGCTTTGCTCGAATTTCTTGCTCCCCGAACCGGGCAATCACCGCGGCGTGCGGCATCCAGGTGGCCGGGGGTAAAATTGTGCAACGATCTCGGAATAGCTCCGCGAATTTGATCAACCCGGGGCCCGTCACATGGTCGTGCGGAGTGCATTGGCTGGCGAATTGGTCCGCATCGACGATTGTAATTGCAGATACCGGTTCCCAAATCCCGTGATCATCACGGCCAAATTCAGCGCAGAACAGCTGCTTCCGCTGCGCATCGCTGACCACAAACAGACGCTGCACATCGTCGACCACATTGTGTGCGACGGCAGTCAAGGTGGGTATTGCCGCCACTGGGGCACCGGTGGCATAGGCCAATGTCTTGGCGCAGGTCACCCCAATTCGCAAACCGGTAAAACTGCCGGGCCCTTCGCTGACGGCAACTGCCCGGCAATCGCGTAAATGATATCCATGCTCAGCCAACAGCCCTTGAATTTCCGGAATAAGAGTCTCCGCATGCCGACGATCGGTCTGTAGCGTACGTTCTTCCAAACAGACCCCATTATCGCACAACGCGATGGAACCGGGAATCAGTGAGGTTTCGAGACCGAGGGTTAGCATGTTATTGAGTAGGCAGTTTTAAAAGTGGCCGGTGGCTAGTGGCCGGTGGCCAGAGATTGGTGCATGATGGCCCAAGGGTATTGGGCTGCCAATCCTAAAGTCTACGGACTACGGTCTCAAGCCTGTTCTCGCAAGCCTCAGGCCAATCGGCGCGGCTGGTGTTTTGCTGTCGCGGGATTCGTTATGATTCCTGAGGAGCGAGACTTCACGAGGGCTACGCCAATGCAGCGGAGTTGCATACAAAAAAACAACCACGAAAGACACGAAAAACACGAAAACAAAACAGAAGAAAAACCTAGAAAGACTTGCGGCGCTGAAATAGGACTGAGAACAAAAGTTGGATGAAATACGTAAGTTCTTTTTCGTGTATTTCGTGTCTTTCGTGGTTAATCTTTTTTTTAGGGTCAACTAAAGTTCAGCATGTGGCCCTATGATTCTGAACGTTAATCGCATTAAGCCTCTGCTTGACTCACGTTTTTGATAAGCGAAAAGACATTCCTATGAGCGATCTTGTTGTCCGCCAAGTGACGAAGACGTTTGAAACGCCAGCGGGGGGGTTGGCGGTGCTCTCGGGGAGCGCGTTGGAGATGAGTCGCGGCGAGGCTGTTGCGATTACCGGGCCCTCTGGGTCGGGCAAGAGCACGCTGCTGTATATCATCGGGACGCTGGACCACGCGACGTCGGGAAATGTCTCGATTCTGGGAACCGATCCCGCTCCGATGACGCCGGCCGCTTTGGCGAAGTTTCGCAATGACGAGATCGGCTTCATTTTCCAGGACCATCACCTGTTGCCGCAATGTTCAGTGTTGGAGAACGTGCTGTTACCAACGCTGGCCGGGGCGGGAACTGGAACAGAAGAAGAACAACGTGCGACGCAATTGCTTGAGCGGGTTGGCCTGGGCGAACGCCTCACGCACCGACCGGCGCAGCTCTCCGGTGGAGAACGCCAACGTGTGGCTGTCTGCCGGGCGCTGATCAATCAACCCTCGTTACTGCTGGCCGATGAACCGACTGGTAATCTGGACCGCCAAACAGCGACGGCGGTTGGATCGCTGTTGTTGGAACTCCGTGAAGAGCAAAACACGATGCTGATCACCGTCACGCACAGCACGGAATTGGCGGAGCGGTTTCCTCGCTGGTGCGAACTGGTCGACGGAAAACTCGTCGAACGTAAAACAACCGCCCCCGCTTCCTGACGCGCCAAACCGCTTGCTCGACTGAAAATCATCATGCTACGCAAACTTGTTGTCTCCACGTTGTTTTATTATTGGCGCACGAATCTCGCCGTGCTGCTGGGAGTTGCCGCGGCAACCGCAGTGATTGGCGGCGCGCTGGTCGTGGGCGATTCGGTCAAAGACAGCTTGCGGCAAATGACGCTGGACCGCTTGGGACAAATCGACCATGTCCTGACCGGACCACGATTTTTTGAGGAATCACTGGCTGACCGGCTCGATGCGGAAACCCAAATTAGTGGAAAGTTCCAGCCGCTCGCGCCGGCAATCGTGATGCAGGTCAGCCTCGAAACCGAGCGGACCGGCGATGCGCAACTTTTGCGGCGGGCGGGCCAGGTGAATTTATATGGCATAGATGCGCGGTTGTGGGACCTCACCGAGCATGGCAACACCCCATTGCCGACGGACCAGGACTTAGTCCTCAGCAGCAATCTGGCTGCGGCGCTCGGGGTATCAGTCGGCGATCCGTTGGTGGTCGCGCTCGAGATCCCCAGTTCCGTCCCGCGCGATTCGTTGTTGGGTAAAAATGACGATGATGTGCGCGAGATCGTGCTGACCGTCTCGGCGATTCTGCCGCAAGAATCGGGCGTCGGTCGTTTGGGACTGCACCCCAGCCAACAATTGCCGCTCAACGCATTCATCTCGCTCGACACGCTGCAGGAGACCCTCGATTTGGACCAGCGACGGCGTTCGCGGAGTCTGCCCAACGGTCGCGTCGCACGCATCAACGCCCTATTCGCCGCCGCCAAGTCTTTCACAGACCGCGCCCCGCAAGGTGCCGACGAACTCAATACGGCAGTCAGTGACGTGTTGACGTTGGCCGATTTGGATTTGCGTGTGCGTGAGAACAAAACCCCCGCATATTTATCGCTCGAATCTTCACGGTTGATTTTAGAAACCGCCGTGGCCGATGCTGCGGAGGAACTGGCCGGCAAGGCGGACACGACCTCACCAGTGTTGGTCTATTTGATCAATGAGTTTCGCTCGGGCAAAGCCGATGATGCGTTTTCGATGTACTCCGTCGTCGCCGGTTTAGACGCCGACGTTTTCACTAGCGATGCAAAGAAACCATTCGGGCCATTTGAATTTGTCGGTCCACCACCCCAACAACCGTTGGGTGACAACGACATCATCCTCAACTCCTGGCTGGCTGAGGATCTGCAAGTCGGCGTTGGCGATGAAATTACACTGGCTTACTTTTTGGCGGGGTCGAAGGGCGAATTGGGAGACGATACGCGGACCTTTACGGTGCGTGGCATTACGAAACTCGACGGCACACCGGCGGCGGATCTGGGTTTGACGCCCGAGGTCAAAGGCATTACCGATGTCGACACGATGGACGATTGGGAACAGCCGTTCGAGATGGACATGGGCCGCATTACCTCGCGCGATGATAGCTATTGGACGGAGTATCGCGGCACGCCGAAGGCGTTTGTGACGCTAGAGACTGCCCAGAAACTATGGACTAGCCGTTATGGCGATTTAACGTCGTTTCGATTCGTACCGGGGGACGGCGAAACATTGCAAGCGGCGCGCGAGCGTTGGGAGCGAGAGCTTCCTAAACAATTACCCCTCAAGAAAATCGGCATGGCGTTTCAACCCATCAAAGCGCTGGGCCTGATGGCGGCCAGCGGGACAACTGATTTCAGCGGGCTGTTTATCGGTTTTAGTTTCTTCATCATTCTCTCGGCAACCATCTTAGTCGGGCTGTTGTTTCGACTAGGGATTGAACAACGTGCGGCGGGTGTTGGGCTGTTGTTGGCGGTTGGATTCACCCCGAAACAAACTCGCAACATGTTACTGGCCGAAGGATTGGCGATTGTAGCAACCGGGGGTCTGCTGGGGGTGGGGTTGGCGATTGCTTATGCGCATTTGATGGTGTACGGCTTAAAGACGTGGTGGATCGGCGCGATTGGGACGCGTTTTTTACTGGTCTCGATTCATCCAGGTAGTTTGGCCATCGGCTGGGCGATTTCGGTGATTGTCGCCATGCTCGCCGTTTGGTGGGCCATGCGGGGGATCAATGCGATTCCGGTGCGACGACTGCTTTCCGGCGATGCCCAAAAACTAAAACCAGTTACAACTGCGGCGCCGCGACTCTCGAAAACCTTTAAGATCAGCGCTGGACTGGCAATCTTGCTGACCGTGGGTGTGCTGACCGGGCTGGTTCCGCAGAGTGAAGCCTTCGGCGGGTTCTCTTGGACCATTGTCTGCTTCTTCCTGGTGGGGATTTCGCTGTTGGTGGCATCGCTGGCGCTGTTGTCCTATCGACTGGCAGCGGACACGCGCACGTCGATTCAGGGACGAGGCCTGGCAGGATTGCGACGGCTCAGCCGGCAGAATGCGGCGCGGAATCGGTCGCGGAGCGTGCTGACCGCTGGGTTAATCGCCTCGGCCACATTCGTTGTCGCCGCAGTTGCCGCCGGGCACCGCAACCCGGCTGTCGAACGCCCCGATAAGGACTCCGGCAACGGCGGTTACACGTTCGTTGCCGAGTCGTCACAACCGATTTTGTTCGATCTGAATTCCGAAGAGGGGCGAGCGGAATTTGGCCTCGATGATGACGCTTCTAAAGCGGCGCTGAAGACCCTCCATTCGATCGCGCAATTCTGTGTCCGCCCCGGTGAGGATGCGAGTTGTTTGAACATCTTCCAAACCCGCCTGCCGACGATCCTCGGCGTCCCCCGGCAATTGATCGATCCATCCGATGGCCAACGCCGCTTCAAGTTCGCTGATACGCCCGGCGAGAACCCGTGGAAGTTGTTGGACGAACCGCAGGAAGACGGCACGATTCCCGTGTTGGGCGACATGAATACCCTCATGTACAGTCTGCACAAGGGCATCGGGCAAACGGTCGATGTGCCGGGTGGGAAGAAACTCAAGATCATGGGCATGTTCGACGGCAGCGTGTTTCAGGGACAATTGTTGATGTCGGCGGCGAACTTCGATCGTGTTTTTCCGCATGCAAAAGGAGGCTCGCAATATTTTCTGATCGACGTCGCCTACGACGACAACAAATCGCTCGCCGAAAACCGGCAGGTCGCTGAGGGCGTGGAAAAAGTATTGGAGTCCAAAATCGGTCGTGGATTCGACGCGCAATTTGTCTCGGACCGCTTGGCCAGTTTTTTAGCCGTGCAGAATACGTATCTCTCCACGTTTTTGGCACTGGGGGGACTGGGGCTGCTGTTGGGTACCTTTGGCTTGGCAACAGTGATGCTGCGGAATGTTTTCGAACGGCGGAACGAATTGGCACTGATGCGTGCCGTCGGATTTCGCAACATGAGCCTCGTCTGGCTGGTGCTGTGGGAAAATGGCCTGCTCTTGGTCTGGGGACTGGCAGCCGGAACGCTCTCAGCACTAGCCGCCATGCTCCCACACCTGCTCACAACCGGGGCCGACGTCCCCTGGGGAATGGGTGCGGAAGTCCTAGCGGCGATCTTCCTAGCCGGCATGTTCGCCGCACTGTTCGCCGTCCGCAAAGCAGTCCAAACCCCCGTGCTGGAAACACTGCGCGGCGAATAAAACCAAAACACCCCAAGGGTGGCCGCGATAGCTCCGCTATCGGGGCGGGCGCAGCCCGCAAGAAGCCGCAATGTCCGCGTGATTTTAGAGGGAAGTTCGACAGACCAAGGAACGTCGAATTGCGGCTTCTTGTGCCGTAGGCACACCGATTGCTTCACAATCGCTCCCACCCCTGTGAACTAATTTCATATTCTATGTGTCGTGTTCATCCTCCGCCGTTGAGATTTATCTCTCGACGGACACTCCTTACATCGTTGGAAAAGGCAAATGGATACGGGACCACCACGGCGACAAATTCGGGCACAGTTTGATGACCACACAATACGTGTCTACCAAGCGTATTCACCGCACATCGCAACGCGGGCATTGCGTGCCCAAACGTTCGTTGCGCCGTTTAAGATGTCGCGGATGACGTGGATCAAACCGTCGTTTCTGTGGATGATGTACCGTTGCGGTTGGGGAAGAAAACCGGGGCAGGAGAGCGTCTTGGCGATAGATATTTCGCGAGCAGGATTCGAATGGGCGCTTCACAATAGCTGCCTAAGCCATTTCGATGCTGCCCACGACGAAACCGAGGAACAATGGACTCTCCGCAAAGAAAATTCCCCCGTGCGAATTCAGTGGGATCCGGAACGCGATATCCGGCTGGAACGATTGGAACATCGGTCGATTCAAATTGGACTGTCCGAGGCTGCCATTGAGAAATATGTCCACGAATGGATTCAACGTATCAGCGATGTCACGGAGTTGGCCCATAAACTCGAAACTGCAGTCGCTAATAACGATGCCGCATCAGTGCAGTCTTTACTGCCCGCGGAACTCCCCTATTCGGTTCCGGGTGAGATTCAATCGCGCATCGGTATGCTGATCGACGAATAGAACAGAAATCCCCAGGGTGGCCGCGATAGCTCCGCTATCGGGGCGGGCGCAGCCCGCAAGAAGCCGCGATTTCAGCGTGATTTTACAGGGGAGTTTGACAGACCAAGGAGCACCGAATTGCGGCTTCTTGTGATTGTAGCACACCGATTGCTTCGCAATCGCTGCCACCCCTGTGTTTGTGGGGAGCTTTATTTTTGGACCAGGGCTACGGCTTCGGGGAGTTGAATTGTTCCCTCGTACAGCGCGCGGCCGATGATCGCTCCGTTTAAGCCGGGATGTTGTCGCTCGACTTCTAGCAAAGCTTCGATGTCTTTGAGTGTCGTCACGCCGCCCGAGGCAATGACGGGGATGCCGGTCTTTGCCAATTCGGCAAAGTCCCGCAGTGTGCCGTCATCGATGCCGGCCATCATGCCGTCGTTGGCGATGTTGGTGTAAATCACCGCTGCCAGGTCTAGCCCGGCGTATTGTTGTGTTAGCTCGATGGCCGAAGTTTTGGAAACTTCCAGCCAGCCTTCGGTGGCGACCATGCCGTCGCGGGCATCGACGCCCAAAATCAGCCGACCGGGATATTTTTCCGCCATTTCGCGAAACCAGTCGGGGTGCTTCAGCGCCTGTGTGCCGACAATCACCCGCTGAATGCCGACATCGTCGAGCAACAATTGGATCGACGCTTCGTCGCGGATCCCGCCGCCAAGTTGGCAGGGAATACTGACCCGCTCGACAATCGCCCGCACGGCATCGAGGTTCACCGGCCGACCGACTTTGGCACCGTCCAAGTCGACCAGATGCAACCGGCTGGCTCCTTCGCTTTCCCAACGCGCAGCCATCTCGGCTGGATTATCGCCAAAGATCGTTTCTTGGTCGTAATCACCTTGTCGCAGGCGGACACATTTTCCGTCACGCAGGTCAATCGCGGGGAGCAATTCCATGAGCAATTATTTTCAAAAGCAAGTCGAGGAGTACCAAACCAAAGCGGCCACGCGGGCGTTTAGAGTTCGGCGAAATTTTTCAGCAATCGCAATCCGACCTTTTGACTTTTCTCGGGGTGGAATTGCGTGGCGAACATGTTGCCCCGTGCGATCATTGAGACAAAGTCGATCCCATAGTCGCTCGTGGCGGCCACAACCGATTTGTCCTGCGGGGCGACATAGTAGCTGTGCACGAAGTAGAAATAGGCATCGTCGGGGATCCCCGCCAACAGCGGCTGCTCGCCGGAGACCTTCAGCCGATTCCATCCCATGTGGGGAACTTTGAGGTCGTCAAAATCGGGAAAGCGGACCACTTCGCCGGGGATGACGGCCAATCCGTCGTAGCGGCCATCCTCGTGGCTGACCTCCAGCAGCATCTGCAGTCCCAGGCAAATCCCCAGAAAAGGGCGGTCGGCGGCAATGTGGGCCAGAATCGGCTCGACCAATTCCTGTTTGTGCAGTTCGGCAATCGCATCGCGAAAAGCGCCGACTCCCGGCAGAATCAGTTTTTCCGCCAAAGCAATTTCGCCGCGGTCCGATGAGACGCGCGCATCAATCCCCACGCGCTCACACGCCTTTTGCACGCTCCGCAGGTTGCCCATTCCGTAGTCTACGATGGTAATCATGTCGGGATTTTAGCGGAATGCCGACAGCAAGGCGAGTGAACCGGCGGCGTGTGGATTGAGAAATCAAATCAGACGGAATGGTCTACGAAAAAACGGCGAGCATAAACTCGCCGTTCGCCAAATTCCTCCCCTCTCCCTCTGCAACAAATTGCATCTATACAAGGGGAACCAATCATCGGGTGGCAGCGATTGCCAACGGCAATCGGTGTGCCGTAGGCACAAGAAGCAGCAGTTTCAGCTGTCCCTGCCGATAAGATTTTGCTCGTTTCAGAGCGCGGGAATTGCGGCTTCGTGCGGGCTGCGCCCGCCCCGATTGCTGCCGCAATCGCGGCTACCCCGAACTCTATACCATCCGAACACTTGCTTGATTACTTATCTCGTAGATGCAATTGATTGCTCTGGGAGAGGGGCCGGGGGTGAGGGCCCGCCAACCAGTAGATCGACCGAATTCAATTGTAGTGACAACAAACGGCGAACCAAGGTTCACCGCTCACCTTAAAAGCGGTACTTGGGGCTGTCCTTTTCGAAATCATCGCTCCGCAATTCGGTCTCAAAATTAATATTCGAAAAGGCGTAGTATTCTAAGAAGGTTTCTTCGTCCAACTGTTCGGGGGTCAGCTTAGCCATCTCTTCATCTTCGGTGTCGTACCATCCAAAGTTTTGAACGAGCACGGGGATAGACCATTCCTTGTCGATGAGAACCACCGATTTGCGGTAGTCCGCTTCGATCTCTTCGTCTTGGAAATTCAGCGTGAAACTGTAACAGGGACGTTCGTTGAACAGTTGTTCTTGCCCCATGCAGCATTCGACGCTGTCGCCGTGTGCCAAATCGCGGCGGCGAAACTTGGCCATGGTTTTGGCGAGGTTCAGCAGTCCGGCTTGCGTGATCGGATGGCGGGATTCGCCCATGGCGATGGAACTGTCGGGGGCGATGGACAAGGTGAGCTTGCTTTTCAGCCCGTTGCCGCCGGCATGTACAACCATTTTGTTGCCGTGTTGGCCTTCGACGAACAATACTTCGCGACCAGCATCGCCGTTGAGCCAATGCATATAGACGCTAAACGGTTTGTGACGGTTTTTGATTTCGATGGTCTGCAATTCGGTGAGTTCTTCGGCTTCGTCCAACCATTCCTGTTTGTGGAAGTTCGCCGTATAACCGGGGTGTTTTTCCAACATGCGAATGCCGTCTTCCAGCAGCGCAATATTGAGCAACAAGGCCACGCGTCCGCGGCAGACCGTGCCGAGCATCGCAGAGCTGTTCTCTTGTTCGCCGGTAGAGTCGCCGTTTTCGGCTGAGGTATCTCCGGCTGATTCCGGTGAGGCGGCACGCGGCGCGATTTGTGAGATCACTGGCCTTGCTGCCGTGTTACGGGAGACGGCGCGGGCCGGTTCCAATTGAAAATTGAGAACCAGAACTCCAATGGCGGAGCAGGTGATCAGCACAGCCAAAAAGTTAGGACGGGTCGCGCCCGCAGGCAGGGCGTGGTGGCGTGGCTTTCGCGTCATACGAGTCAAGTCCTCGAATGCGAGACACCGCAACGTATTGGTCGATCATTGCACGGCCCGGAAAATCTTTTTTTCGTGCGCGATCACAGTACGTTACATTCAGCGAGACCGGTTCAGCACGCCACAATAAATGGTCGTGTCGGGCGACCGCCGTCTCAAAACGGAGGCCGTCAGTGTGAATCGCCGCAGGCGTCTTGCCGTGTGAATGAATAAGGTCGGGTGTTTATTCTTCGGAACACAGCGATGCAGCGACGCATGATTTTATGTCGGCGTAGTACAAGGCGTGAATCAACACTAACTGGATTCACCCTTGAGGATCCCCTGTTCGCTAAAGTCCCCGCAGCTTTGCTTGTCGGACAATGGTCTCTCAATTCATAGCCGGCGAGTGCTAATCGTCACTTTTTAGAAGATTTTGACGGCGTGGTTTTCGAGGTTGTGGCTGGCTTTTTCGACGCTTCGCCTTTGACCGGTTTGAATTGCGGAATCAACTCGACAGTGACTTCGGTTCCCAGGGGAGGGATCTGGTCGGTCGCCGCCTCGAAAAGCAGGTTCGCCTCGGCATCGGTGCTCTTCATAGCGACATCGATGATTGAAGAAGAGAAATTGGCGACGCTGATAATCTGTCCCGATTCGGCCAAATAGTATTCCGGGCCACCCGGTTCGTCGCGCACGAACTGACTACCGGCGAACACCCACTCGGCAGTCATCTTCCGTGGTTGGCTGTCGTCGAAAAATTTCTCGATCCCCTTTTTGTAGGCCGCATCCTTGCTCCAAGCGAGCAGGCGTTTTTTTTGTTTCTCAGTCATGGGACCGAACCACAGCAACTCCTTGGCGAACTTGTCGTAGCGCAACTCCGATTCGGCGGGAATTTTGAGATCGTTGGGTAATTTTTCCATCGGCACGGAATAGAACCGCCGCGTAACGCGCTGTACCCAATCTTGAGCGCGAACGCGATGCAGGGTTTTCTTTTTATCCCGCCATTGCACAAAGATGTCGATCTTCTGGCCGGTGGGCGGTTTGTATTCCGGATCGAATTGCGCCGGTTTGCCCGGCTTCGCACCTATCCGCAGCAACGCAGCATGGATGTACATCGCCTTGGAATCCAAGGAGACGATCGATTCGTGTTCCAGAGTTTGAGACAAACAACAGAAAAACTCCAAGACCGCTTCGCGTTGCACGACTTTGGTCTTCAGCAAAACGCGTTTGCCTTTTAAGTCCAGCAACACCGTCTCTTCGGGATTCAATTTAACCAAGGCATCGGCAGCTTTTTCCTGCTTGGCCGGTTTCTTAGCGGCTGGTTTGTCGGCGGCGCGGGCTGTCGTCAACATTCCGCTGGTCACGAAAAGCAGAAGCAGAATTTGCGGAAATGTTCTCATGGCTGGGCCTCGTAGAAATTGATGTCAGAGCGCACCGTGGAACAGAATCATAACACAGATTGGACAGTCGCCCATAGCTAATCCGCAGCGGAGCGTCGACTAGCCGATCGAATCGATCCAGCTCAACAAGTCTCGCACCGTTTCGTCGCGATTCGGCTCGAACTCCAAGGTATGCGCTGCATCGATGTATTCAATCAGTTTGCGTTTTTCAGAGGCAAAGCGCAGGAAATAGCCGCGTGTCGCGCGATTGTCGATAATCCGGTCTTGGCCGGCGAGCATCAGCAGCGTGGGACAAACGATGCACTCAGGCGCATCAAGCAATTGGCGATCCAACTGTCGATTGGCCAGCAGGAATCCCACAGTCACTTCGCGCAAGGTGAGCGGATCGCTGGAAATGTACGTTTGCCAATCGGGATCGGTGGTGAACAGACCGGGATCTTGCAGTGGAATCGGTACGCGTTTTTTCTGCGCACCTCCCACATCGGCGAGTGACAGTTTGAGGTTTTGCGTAGCCGTCGCACGGATCTTGGCGCGGATGCCGGGATACAGTAACGCCAAACCATCGAGCAACTCCGGTCGCCGCGCCGCCGTGAGTGCGGCCAATTTCCCGCCCCAACTGACCGACAGCAGGATCACGGGAGCCTGTCCGCCACGATCATTGGTAAAACGGACCCACTGCAGGAACTGCGCCACGTCGTTCAACAACCGGTCCGCATGCGGAGCATTGCCACGGCTGCGTTCGTTTAAGCCCGATCCGCGGCGATCCAAAAAGAGTACGTCATAACCCGCTTCGCACAACTGACGGCTGGACGCGGTATACCAACCGGAGTGACTTTGAATGCCGTGCAAGGCGACGATTGTCCCCCGCGGCTTGTCATGGGCCGCTCTCCACCGCCGGTAATGCAGGCGATATCCATCCGAAGCGGTAAAAAACTCAATCGCCGGTTGATGCACAGTGGTTGCTCGGGTTCGGGGAGACGTTCATTGCAATTCGGGAGTTAATAATTGTTTGTATCGGCGAGGCGGTGGTGGGGCAAGCGTTTCTTGCGTTGGCGAAACGGCTTGCGGTACGATGGTTGTGTGTTAAACGCCGTGGGTTAAACAAAGTGCGGCGACCCAAACGGCCTTCTTCAATCAAACCGAAAGCTTTGCAATGACTGAGCGACACGTGGTGTCTTGGATCGCGGCTGTGCTCATTTTTGCCGGGCCGCTTCAAGCGACGGCGGATGAAATCGATGATCAACTGCAGACAATCGCTACCTGCGGCCCGGGCGGTCAAGGTTCGGCGGCGGCTAAGCAAGCAGCGCTCGAACTAGTCGATTCCGGCATCGAAATCTTGCCGCGACTGCTGGAGGCAATGGATACCGACAACATCCTCGCCGCGAATTGGTATCGCACCATCTACGAACAGGTGACTCGGCGGGAGTTGAAAAAAACATCGCCGCAGTTCCCCCTGCAATCACTGCGTGATTTCGTGCAGGATGCTCAGCATCAAGGGCGTTCGCGCCGGTTGGTCTTGGGGCTATTGGACCGGTTGGACCCGAAGTTTCGTGATCGTTTTATCGCCACGCAAATAGCGGACGCCGAGTTCCGTAACGATGCGATTACGACGTTGCTGAAACAGGGCGATGAATTCCAGGAAGCGGGAAAAACCGACTCTGCGGCCCGGGTCTATGAGACGGCATTTCGCGCGGCGCGGGAGAGTGGGTTGATTCAAACGACGGCGGCGAAATTGAAAGCGATCGGCCGCGAAGTCAGCATCATCGACCACATGGGGTTGGTGATTGATTGGCATGTGTTGGGACCATTTGATGCCCCGGGAAAAAGCGGGTTTGATACCGTCTTTCCGCCCGAAGAGACCGTCGACCTGCAGGCCAGTTATGCCGGACAAAACGGCCGGAAGATCTCCTGGAAACGTTTCCGCACCACAGACAAAATGGGAAGCGTGAATCTGGTGACCGCCATCGCCCCGGTGGAAGAGGCGGTCGGTTACGCCTATACCGAAATCCTCTCCCCTTGCGAGCAGGACGTGCAACTTCGCTGCGGCGCGGACGACAATTTGTCGGTGTGGGTCAACGGCGAAAAAGTTTTCGCGCGCCGGCAATGGCTCAATGGCACTCGGCTGGATCGCTTTACAGCTCCCGTGCATTTGAAAAGTGGTCAGAACACCGTACTGGTAAAAATCTGCCAAGGCCCGCAACACAAAAACCCAGCCGTCGGGAACAACTGGTCGATGCAACTGCGGTTTTGCGACAAGGACGGTGCGAGTGTCGGAACGCATTCGGCGCTGCCTGAAATTTCTGAGAAAAACGTGGAGTGAAGAGTCGGCTGGGGAGTGGTGTATTTTTGATATTGGACATCTGAAATTTGACGACAGAAAACCTCGCGCAAAGGCGCGAAGGTCGCTAAGGAAATAGATGGTCTGCGGATCTTCAGTTTGCTGCCATTGTGGCTTTGCTTGATTCAGAATCGTCTTTAGCGCGAAAACCCTCACCCCGGCCCTCTCCCAGAGGGAGAGGGAGGAATTGTTTTAGGGTTTGGGGTGTATTGTTTAACAGCAGCGGCGGTTGGAGAGTCAAACTATGTTTGTGAAATCTACAATTCTCGGGTGTCTGTGGAGCATCGCTTTGGTCGGTAGCGTCACGGCCGAAAACTGGCCTGGTTGGCGGGGGCCGGGGCGTAATGGGGTTTCGGCGGAAAGCGAACTGCCTACCGAATGGTCCGAGACGACCGGCATTCGTTGGAAGACAGCCGTGCCGGGGTCGGGGATCTCCAATCCGATTGTCTGGGACGACCGCGTGATCGTGACAGCTTCGGACGGCCCGCAACAGGCCGATCTGCACATCATTTGTTATGCGACCGACGACGGACGCGAATTGTGGCATCAACGTCTATGGGGCACCGCTCCTACGCGGTATCACGCCAACAAAAGCAGCATGGCCAGTCCGGCCGCCGTCACGGATGGTCGTCACGTCTTCGCGTTTTTTGGTACGGGCGATGTCTTTTGCACAGACATGCAGGGGCAACTGCAGTGGCAACGGTCGTTGGCGAACGAATATGGACAATTCGAAAATCGCTTCGCTGCGTCAAGTTCTCCGCTGTTGTATCAAGATATGGTCATCGTGCAGTGCGATCACTATGGCGACTCGTACGTCATCGCGCTGGACCAAGAAACGGGGGCCAATCGCTGGAAGCGCGATCGTCCGGAAGCATGGTTGTCGTGGGCCTCGCCGCAATTGATTCCGGTTGGCAAGGGCCAACACGAGTTGATCGTATCGGGATCGCACAAGGTCGATGCGTTCGACCCCGCGACAGGCGAACCCTTATGGACGGTGAACGGCATGAGCCGCGAGTGCATTCCCACACCGGTGTTCGGCGATGGGTCGCTGTATGTGGTGAGCGGGCCCAAAAGTCCGACGATGGCGATCCGCCCGGGAGGTCGCGGCGATGTCACCGAAACGCACGTCCGTTGGCGAAATACGCGCGGCGCACCGTTTGTCCCGTCAGCGATATTGGTGGGCGAGCGATACTATCTGGTCGATGATGCGGGAATTGCCACCTGCCTCAACGCGGCTGATGGCAAGCGTGTCTGGCAAAAACGGTTGTCGGGCGCCTTCACTGCCTCTCCTGTTGCCGGAGACCAAAAGATCTATTTCACCAATGAACGAGGAGAAACAACCGTGATTGCCGCCGCGAAGCGCGGTTACAAACGATTGGCGCAGAATTCGGTGGGCGAACCGGTTTTTGCCTCCCCGGCGATCTCTCAAGGCTGTATTTTCATGCGCACCAATCGGCATCTGCTCTGTATTGACGGTCGTGGCAGCGATGAGCAATGAAACGATCGCCGCAGGTTTGCCGATGATGGTGGGTTTTCGGCTGCCGATCAGCAATCGTCAAGTGCCAAACGTCGGGTGTCCGAAGTGCGGATTGACCGGGTTGCCATCGGTCCATAGAATGAAAATAGCTGCTTGTAAGCGGCGTGGGACGGCAAATTTATCGTTTCGCTCCGCAACGCTTTTCACTGCGAATTGATTACTGGAACGGGACGGCCACCAATGAAGAGTTTGCAATCATTCGGCGCATGCGACGCCGGCACGCCAACCCTGAGAACCTCTCGCGCGAAATTTTTCGGCTGCTTAGCAGTGGTCGCGGGAGCTTGCCTGTTGGCGGCGCCGCGTGGAGCGCAAGCACAGGCCAACGACCCCAAACCGATCCAGCCGCCGCGCGACGTCACCTTCAAAACCAAAGACCGCATCGACCTGGCCGGGACGTACTGGGAATCCAACATCGGCCGAGAAGCACCGGTGATTATCTTATTGCACCGCGAAGGGGGCAATCGACTGGAGTGGACCAAGGGCATTGCGTCTTCGTTGCAACTCGCCGGCTATGCGGTGATTTCAGTCGACCTGCGTGGCCACGGGCAAAGCAAAGTCAATGCGGGGGCCAATAACCCAAACCGCCAGCGGAACAAAGTGAAGTTGATTCCGCAAGATTATAAAAACATGGTGGGGTACGACCTCGAAGCGGTGAAAGCATTCATCTTAGATGAACACCAAGACAGCAAGCTGAACATGAACAAAACCGGAATTGTCGGCGCTGAGATGGGTGCTGCCGTCGCCGTTTCCTACGCACTGCTTGATTGGAATAAGCCGCCGCATCCGGATGGAATCGGTCCTAACCGCACGCCGCGGGGACAAGATGTACGGGCTTTGGTGTTGCTGTCACCGGAAAAGGTTCCTGGTTTACCCTACGCCCGCCCGCTGACAATCCTACGCAATCCGGAATGGAACGTGCACCTGCTCGTCGCCGTCGGCAATCAGGACCGCAATGGGTTACGCGAGGCTGAAAAACTTTATGAACTGTTCAACAAAGTAGGGCAGAACGAAAATCGCAGCTTCCTGCAAATCTACCCAGGCAAATTGCGCGGCTCTGATTTATTGACCCCCAAAGAACTGAACGTCGAAACGCATATTACGAAGTTCTTCGAACAATCACTCAAGAGTCTGCCGGCCAATTGGCGGAACCGCAGAAGCAAACTTTATAGCGAGTGACGTTGATCCGGCGGAAGCACAGATCGGCAAACCGCACCTGCCAGTTTGATTGGCGGGCAGATCATCCTAAGACGAGTTGGGCTGACCAGCGCCCCAGTACAACCGCTCCGATTCCCAGCGCCAGATTTCCGACGACGTTTAGCAGGGCAAAACGTGCATCGCCTTCTTTGAGAAACATCTCGACAGTTTCGCTGCCGAAGGTGGAAAAGGTCGTCAACGCTCCCAAAAATCCGGTCATCAACACCAACTGCGTTTCGGTGGAGAGGTGGTTGCGCTGCACCAGGACCGTCGCCAGGCCGATCAAGAAGCAGCCAGCGACATTCACGGCCATCGTTCCCAATGCAAAAAAGGGAAACTCCGGTCCGTAGCGCTGAAACAGCAAGCCGCGCACCCAACCGGATAGGTAAAAACGGCTGACCGCTCCTACAAATCCGCCGACACCAACAAACAACAGTTCTTGCATAACGCGATCACTTCATGGTTGTGTTGAATGGCTGTGCTGTTGGGAACAGTCAGGACAATCCGGGAATTGAGTTGGCCGAGGCAGAGCGGATGATGTCGCCGGGAATCCCACTTTGTACCCGCAGCTCTGCGACGTCGATCAATTTGCTCAGGACCGTCGCGACCAGATGTTTCAAGGTAACCGGCTCGGTGAGCGGCCGGGATGCGTCACGGGTTGATTGTCCGATCACCTGCCCTGGAGCAATTCCGCCTCCGGCCAGCAACAACGGCGCTAATCCGCCCCAATGATCGCGTCCACCGCGATTGTTGATGCGGGGCGTACGGCCCATCTCGCCGGTGCAAACGAGTAAAATTTTGTCGCTCAACCCGCGAGCATGGACGTCTTCCAGAAATGCGGAGGTCGCATGGTCGAACGGTCGTCCCATGTAGTCCATACCTTCGGACACACCGGCGTTATTTTGATCGCCATGCATGTCCCATACGAAATTGGTCGTCACCGTCACGAAACCGCACCCACGCTCGCACAGCCGCCTTGCCAGCAACATTAACTTTCCAAGCGACTTAGAATTGTCGGCATACCGTTCGTGGTTTTTCCACTTCTTGTCGATCGCATCAGGACGGACTAACGGAGCCGTGTCATAGCGGGCGACCACGGCTGGATCCTCGCTTGACAAATCGAAGGCGTCACTCACGCCTCCCAGAATTGTGTCGAAGGCTTGCTGCTTGAGAGAATCGAGTCCTGCCAGCGAATTGTCGTCGTCCACGGCACGGCGGATTTTGTCCAAATTTGCCAACAACCGACGCCGATCATCCAACCGCGCCAACGGGAGTTGCAATTCCATATTCTTGCGCATCTCGCCCCCGCCGCTGGGCACAAACGGCGCATAGCCGCCTCCCAAAGTCCCTGTGGACTCGAAGTCGCCAAACTTCTTGATGGCTGGCATTGTGGAATCGTCAACCGCCCGTGGATAAAGGGCGATATTGGTGGGCATGCCATTTTGGGGATGATTTTGCCCGGCAACTCGAGAAAATAGCGATCCGAGATTTGCCCCGTGCGTCGCCGCGCCTACGATTGGTTTGATGTCGTGCCGACTGTCGCCGGAGGTAAAGGATCGCACGATCGTCGTCCGATCAGCCCATTTGGCCAATTGGGGAAACGTGCTCCCGTAGGTGATACCTGGAATCGATGTGGCAATTTCACCGGTGGCGCTGGCGATTCCCACAGGAGCGGACATCTTGGGATCAAAGGTTTCAATCTGACTTGGACCGCCATGCATAAACACGAAAACGACGGATTTTCCAGAAATCAGCGACTGGCCACCGGCTGCCTGCACGGAATTGGTGAAGAAGTCCGCCAACGACAGCCCCCCTAGCGACAATCCCCCAATCTTGAGGAATTCGCGCCGTCGCCCCGTTTGGCCCCCTTCACTGACCGTCAGCATGATTCATCTCCCGACCTTCACCGCTTGATCCTATCAGCCACAATGCTGCGCTCCCCTTAAGATACAGCATACGGCAGTGCAGCGTCTATCGTCAATTTGCGATGTAGAGCCACGTGCAGCGTGTGAGTGTTGTGCACGGGTTTGTACCAATTCAAATATTAACGACTCGAAGGAATAGAATCGTTGACAGGATCGGTGCTCAACAACAGTGAATTCTTCATTGCGCCGGGTTGTAATTGTGGGTGTGCTCGTCGCCCAGCTTGAATTTATCGCCCTAAGATGATGTGCAGTTTTATAACTGACCAGCAATGAGAAGAGACGAGCCGGCTTGGATTGAGTGGGCTTGTCCTTGAAGCCTTACGGCGGATTGCCAATAATTAAAGCTTAGCGCGCAACTGCTTTTCAGAATCGACCGCTCGATCAATTTGTTAAAGCGTGGCAATCTTTTTGAAATCGTACAGCGCTTGCAGTGGCCGTGGATTTTATTCCGATCACAAACGATGAAAAATTTCGAGATGACCATTTTGCTCGTCGAAGATCAGCCTGCTCACGCGAAATTGATCGAACGCGCATTCGAGTCAGCTGGCTCCGGTTTCCGGCTCTCTGTGGCCAGCAGCTTGCGTGAAGCGCAAAAGCTTCTCACCTCGAGTACCCCTGACGTGGTGATCGCCGACTTGGAACTTCCCGATGGACGTGGGACCGACTTGATCCGCCATGATAGAGGTGTGCCAGCATTTCCGGTCGTCGTGTTAACCAGTCATGGTAATGAACAGGTCGCGGTCGAGGCCATGAAGGCTGGAGCGCTGGACTATGTGGTCAAATCGTCGGCGGTCATGCGGGATTTACCGCGAATTGCCGCAGCAGCGATTCGTGAGTGGACGCACTTGGTCGAACGTCGCCGCGCCGAAATGGCGCGGACACAGTCACTGCGGCTTCTTGAGGGGGTGCTCGATTCGCTATCCGCTCAAGTGGCGGTTCTGGATGACAACGGCATGATTTTGATGGTAAATTCAGCCTGGGCAAATGAGTCTAGTCCCAATCCATTTTCCGGCAAGGCGTTTGGGGTGACCGTCAACTATCTCAGCGCTTGTGCCAACGTGACTGGTGAAATGGAACCGGCCGCTCATGCCATTGTCGCCGGTGTACGAGATGTGATCACGGGAATTCAGTCGCAGTTTTGTGTGGAAGTCCAATGTTACGACACCCCAGACCAACGTTGGTACCAGGTCGAGGTCTCGCCGTTTAGCGGCGCGGGAGCAGCCCGGGCCGTGGTCCTGTTCGAGGACATCAGCGAACGCAAACAAACGGAAAACGAGGCACGGGACAGAGCGATCCATTGCGAACGTCTGGCGACACTTTCGGACCGCGAACACGAGGTGATGACGATGGTGGTTGCCGGAAAAGCGAATAAGGTCATCGCTCGAGATCTGGGACGCAGCGAAAAGACGGTCGAAAAACACCGTGCCAACGTGATGAAAAAACTCAAAGTCCGCACAATCGCCGATCTGGTGCGAATTGCCGTTTCAATAGAACGGTAATCCCAAGGAACTGCCATTGGCCTCATCACAAACGGCAGCCACAATTTCGCACCCAGGCTACAGTACGCTTGAAAAATGAGCGGCGGGCTAGGTCTCTGGAGCGCGTCTTGGGCACTCTGCAAAACTTGCCCCGTCCAATCTTGCGGCAGGCTGGCGTTGTATGAGGCGGCTGCGAAGGTGAGCATCAAGTTTTGTGTCTCGTGAACGCCGCTGCTCTTATGAACTTTATTGATGACTCGCGGTAACCCGCCTATTTCGCGGCCGCCGATTTTCTACGATCCCCAGACTGACCCTTGATAAGGATCGCGACTTCGTCACTAGTTGACTAAGGGTTTTCCCTGAATAGTACCATAACACTAAAAAACTGCTTGCTATACGCTTAAGCGATGGTAAACTGCGTGGTTTACGGCGGTATCATTGACTTAAACACCATAGTGCAGTCATGACAACACAGCGGGCCTTTACCTAGTTTTACAGTATTGATTTTTCACCAAGAGGAAAGGCAAGAGATGAACAAGAAGTGGATTACACTGGGCCTTGCTGTCGCGGTTTCGCTAGGAGCAATCTCCGATGCGCCGGCGGCATCAATCACGCCGACATTGGATGCAAATTTGCTAGAAGCCGCACTGTTCCAGGCAGGTGGGGGAGGAATTGACCTATCGAGCGTGGTGGTCACGGTCAGCGGCCATTCCATGGGATTGGGTAGCGAATCTGCGGGAACCTACACTAACGCCTCGGGTACATACGGGATGGGGTCAGGGATCGTGATCTCCTCTGGTCAAGCCGGTGATTATGGCGACGGCCCAAACCTGGATACCGGTAAGACAACCGCTTATTCTGTTGCCGCCACAGTCGCCCAAGAGGCGCTGTTGGACCCGATTTCCGGAGGATCCTTTGATCATTCTGATGTGACGCAAATCGACATCTCATTCGACATGCTAGCTGGCTTTGACTCGATCTTCTTCAACGTCACATTTGGCAGCGAGGAATATGATGAATTTATTGGCGGAATTTATGTCGACGCCTTTGGGCTTTATGTCAACAATACGAATGTCGCGTTCGTAGATGGATTGCCGGTCAATATTGACCACCCCTACATGGGGAGTGCCGACGGCACAGAGTTGAACGGGCTATTGGGAAGCGCCGCCACCGGTGCTAGCAGCGGAGATCCCATGCCGGCGATCGGTTCGCTGGTTCACACGTTCAGCGCCTCAGTCAATCCGACGGGCAACACGCTGACCTTCATTATCGCAGACACGGGTGATGATGCACTAGACTCCACAGCCTACATTTCGCAACTAGGGGGCACGCTTCCGCCCGACCCCGCCGCCGTCCCCGAACCCAGCACTTTCGCACTGCTTGGTCTCGGTGGCCTCGCCCTGGTCGGATATGGCTGGCGGCGCAAACGGCAACAAGCTGCGTGAGTTTTGAATTGCCATCTTGAACGTCCAACCGTCGGCGCCCGCGCGTCGGCGGTTTTTTTACGTCCTGCGGGACGACAACCACTCAGCTGCGAAGCACAGTCCGCGACGACGTAGGCGTTTGGAAGCAGAGAGGCTACAGAAACTGCCGATGCATAAACGGACTGCAGTAACCTGCCCAGAAATTGCCAGCGTTTAAGTCATTGTTTATAAACGCCTTACAATGTCCCATCAACTCTAAGAGATTCGCTTGCAGAGGATGGTGACATCGTCTAAGATTCGCCTACCGCGTGCTGCTTACGGCAGCGAACGCAGTTTCCCCCCTGGTGTAATGGCAACACAACAGGTTTTGGTCCTGTCGTTCCAGGTTCGAGTCCTGGGGGGGGATTTTTTTCACCTCAGTCATTCAGTCGGGCTGCATAACGCCGCCCCGACGAATCGCGAACGGGGGCGTTTTTCGAAGATTCGCCCCCCTGCTTTAGATCTGCTCACGATGCCCGTTTGGGAATTCTCGCAGCCCCGGACCGACTTTCGACGGGGGCGACTCGATGAGCTTTAAGCGAATCGGATTATCGTCCCAGTAGCCCTCAATGGTCACCAGAGAGGCTTCTTCGTCCGCAAATGCCGCATTTTTGGCCGGATGGGCGGTCCACTCCCAGCGTTCAACCAGATTGAACCGCCGGTACAATTCGTGCATATCGAATTGAAAGCTCAGCGGGAGGTTTTGGCCGTCATTCTTGCCACCGACCAACTCGCAAGTCCCCAGATACAGGCTGACCTCCCAGCGATCCTCGGTGAGTCGGCAGTCGAACCCAACGCGTCCCACGCTGCAAAGTGGTTCAAAAAGCTCCGCCACCTCCTCAATAATGGGAGTAATCCACTGAGGGCGGTAATTGCGACGAGGTCGACGTCCTTGCTTCTCAAGTTGCGCAAGCAGATGTTGTATCGGCAAGTGTGTATTGCTCAAGAGTCGTCTCTTTCCGAGTCTTCTTGCTGTAGTATCAAATCCCGATGCGACGTGGGCATCACACAATTCACGTTCCCTAGAAAAGGCAGGAAGCAACGGTGATTTGATGCTGGAATTGGATTTTGGATTGTGTTGCTTGGCGAAATGCCGTTCGCGGTCCGTTTTGAGTTGGCTTCTCTAATAGCTTATCGGGGGGAATTCACTGCTGGTTTTACGCCAAATCCCCTGCATCAGCGGCTACGGGGAAACCGGGTTTGGGTCAGCGCGAAAGTACCGAGGCTACCGCGATTGTGATTTGAGGCCGGTCGTAACCGCCGTATCGATTTCGCGGATACTAAAACCGTTTGGTGGCTAAGAGTTGCGCTGCCGATTCTCGTTGAATACGCCTTCAGAATTGACTCACGCGCGGAAGGCTCTACAATCGGAACTTTTCCCTTTTCGTACGAGACAATCACCTGTGGACGACGCGACTCAAAAGGCGGGCGTGCTCATCGAGGCGCTGGGCTGGATCCGGCAATTTCGTGACAAGCACGTAGTCATCAAACTGGGCGGCAGCGCGCTCGAAAACGACGAAACTGTCCGGAATTTGCTCACCGACGTCATTTTCATGGGCGCTGTCGGCATGCGGCCGATTCTGGTTCACGGCGGCGGCAAGGCCATCAGCCAAGCGATGCAGGACGCGGGAATCGAGCCCCGTTTCGTCCAAGGCCGCCGGTATACCGACCAGCAAACCATCGAATTGGTCTCCGAAGTGTTGGCCAAGGAGATTTGTGGAAGTTTGGTTGCTGAAATGCGCAAGCAGGCCGGGCATGCGATGGGGCTGAGTTACCTTTCGCAAAATTGCCTCATTGGCGAAAAATTGACCCTGACCGGCGAAGGGGGAGAAGAAATTGATCTGGGCCGCGTAGGCCGGATTGTGGATATTGACGCAGATCTGATTCGCCGCACCTGTGAAGCGGGTATCATTCCGGTGATCCCTTCCATCGCTCTGGATAGCGCGGGCGATAAACTAAACGTCAACGCCGATACCGCAGCAGCGGCCGTTGCCAGGCTGCTGAACGTGGAAAAGTTAATTTTTCTCAGCGACGTGCCGGGAATTTTCTTGGATCAGCACAATCCGGAGACGCTACAGAATCATTTGGATGTCAATCGTTGTCGGCAGTTGATTGCCGATGGCACGATCGCAACGGGTATGGTCCCCAAAGTCGATGCCGCCCTGGAAGCGATCGCCGCGGGGGTTCGCAAAGTCCATATTGTCGATGGCCGAAAGTCACACTCGTTGTTGCTGGAGATTTATTCCGATCACGGAATTGGAACTGAAATTGTGCCGCCCGCATCGGCGTAGAAAACCCACGCGTCGTACGCAACATGCTGTTTTTTCAGTGATGTTGCGAACCTGTCCTATTGGTTAGGTGTCAATAACCTTTTCGCCGATTCCACGCGGCTTTTGTTCGACTCGATTCGACCCGCCGCACCCCTCTCATTCGTTTGATCCGCAGGAGACAAGATTGTGAATCCCGTCGCAACGCAGAGTAGCCAGGACACGATTGCCACGTTTGAAAAACATGTGATCCCCAATTATGGGCGATTTCCAATTTCATTGGTCCGCGGCGAAGGCTCGAATGTATGGGATGCGGAAGGACAGCGGTATTTGGATCTGTTCCCCGGTTGGGGCTGTAACATTTTGGGACATTGTCCACCGGCGGTCGTCCAGGCGATTCAGGAACAAGCCGCCCATCTGATCCATATCCCCAATTCCTGGTATACCGAACCACAAGGCAAGTTTGCCGAAGCCCTGACGACACGCGGGTTCGGGCAGGCCTTTTTCTGCAATAGCGGCGCCGAGGCGGTGGAGGCGGCCATCAAATTGGCGCGACTGCATACTCCCGAAAACCGCCATCGCATCATTACGTTCGAAAATGGTTTTCACGGCCGCACGATGGCTGCGACGACGGCGACCGCTCAGCCGAAGTACCACCAGGGACTGGGCCCGTTGATGGCTGGTTTTCGTTATGCTCGATTTAACGATGTCGATTCGGTCCGCGAACTGATCGATGACGAAGCGTGCGCCATCATGATCGAGCCAGTCCAGGGCGAAGGGGGCGTCAACATTCCCTCGGATGATTTCCTGGCCGAGTTGCGACAAATGGCCGACGACAACGATTTGTTGTTGATTTTCGATGAGGTCCAGACCTGCATGGGACGGACCGGCACGTGGTTCGGCTATCAACAATGGAATGTGCAGCCAGACATCATCACCCTGGCCAAAGGGTTGGCCGGTGGAGTGGCGTGCGGTGGAATTCTGGCCAAGGAAGAAATCGCCCCCAGCCTGCGTCCCGGGATGCATGCCAGTACCTTTGGCGGCAATCCGCTGGCGATGGCCGCTGGATTGGCAACCGTCGAAACGATTGAAAACGAAAATCTGCTCGACAACGTGACCGAGATGTCCGCACGCTTTCAGTCGCATTTTGAGGCACTCCAAGAAGAATTACCGATCATCCGTGAGTTGCGCGTGCGGGGCATGATGATTGGCGTGGACCTTACAATTCCCGCCGGTCCAGCTGTGGGCAAATGTATGCAACGAGGCGTCTTGGTGAACGCCACACACGACACGGTTGTGCGTTTGCTCCCCGCTTTGAATGTCACGGCCAGACAAGTTGATGAAGGGTGTGAGGTCATCGCCGACGTCCTACGTGAAATGGCCGCGGAAGTTTAACACGCCTCGTTGAAAAAACGTGCCGCGTGCGGCTTGTTCGTTCGTGGAAACTGTGCGACCGGGAATCACACTGTGGGGCAAGCCAGCAGTGGCCCCCGAGGGTAGCCGGAAGCCGCACCGAGTAAGGAATGACAAAGCATGAGACATTTGGACACACTCTTGAACTTCAGCACTGACGATGTGCAAGAGATATTTGCCATAGCGGATGAATTGAAATCACAATCGTTGCAGGGCAACCGCGAGCCCCGTTTAGCCGGCAGCGTGTTGACGATGCTGTTCGAAAAACCGTCACTGCGCACGCGGATCAGCTTTGAAGCGGCGATGGCCCATTTGGGAGGGACGTGCATTTTTCTCTCCACGGCTGAAGCGGGATTAAACGGTCGTGAGAGTGCCGTCGATGTCGCCCGTGTATTGGGCGGGTACTCCGATTTTGTGGTGATGCGCACCTTTGAACAATCGTTGATCGACCAATTCGCCCAGCACGCCGGGTGCGCGGTGATCAATGGCCTGTCCAATGACAGCCATCCCTGCCAAGCCTTGACCGACTTCTTCACGATGCGTGAGGAGTTCGGTTCGTTGGCGGGGCGACGAGTGACCTATATCGGAGATGGCAACAATGTCGCCAAATCCTTGGCAATTTGCGCCGGGTTGCTCAAGGTGCCGTATGTGGTCTCCTCGCCCGCAGGTTATGAATTGACGCCCGATTTTCTGCAACAACTCAAACGCACCATCCCCGATGTGGACATCACGCTCATCGAAGATCCGCATGCAGCCGTGAATGATGCGGACGTGGTCTATACCGATGTGTGGGCCAGTATGGGGCAAGAATCAGAGTCCAATGCGCGCAAACAGATTTTTGGGCCGTATCGCGTGGACGCCGATTTGATGGCGGCTGCGGCAACAGGTGCCAAATTCATGCACTGCTTGCCCGCCAAACGAGGGCTTGAGTGCACCGATGAGGTCATCGACGGCCCGACAAGCATCGCGTTTCAACAGGCGGAAAACCGCATGCACATCGCCAAGGGGGTCCTGGCTTGGTTGTCGAACGTCAACGCCAAGTAGTACAGCGGCAGCGGACTGCTAAAAGATCATCACCACGTCTTCGGTCAGATGCAGCGCCGAGTAGGCTGCAACGACCTGATGCGGAGTCCGCACCACCGGCTCAAAGGTGACCGACACATGCCGCCCGCCGGATGTTTCGCGTAAGCTATGTGGTGGATCGGCCGAGGCCTCTAGTGCCGAGCGCATGGCTGTGACGACCCGCCCCGGGAAATCGTTGACGTTTTTGCCGATGATCTTGAAGACATACCGGCAGGGAAAGTTGTGTGTCGATTCCAACAACTCGATTGTAGGGATTCCGTCCGGCATTCTGTGTCCTCAATGGGCCCAGACGCTTTGGAAGCGTCTTTGCAGCGGCGGGGCAATCCCGACGCAATTTTCTCAACGGCAATACGTGACTTGGCGGGTTCACTCGAATGCCAAACGTCCTGCGTAACGGCCTCGAATAGCAATCCACAGTTTGGTCAGTTCCGTGCCACCGTATTGCCAACGATCACGATTTCCGATCCAGGATAATAATACTGTAAGATTTGTTGCATGCCACGGCCAATTTTTGCTTGTCCCCGGGCGCCCCATTGGCACAACCCCACACCGTGACCGTGTCCGCGGCCATGCAGCGTATAATTTGACTGATGCTCAATGCTGAAATGTGGACTGCGGACGCCATGGCTGGAGAGTGCCGTCCTGAGCCGGTCTCCGCGAATCGTGCCGTGGCCCTGCTGATATTTGGCGTCAAACTCCAGAATTCGCCCCGGTGCCGCTGGCGGGATGTTCTCTAGTGCCAACAAACGTCCCCAACGGCCGGTCCGTCCTTTGACAACGGGATTCACTTTTTTCTCCATTTCCGCAGCTGTGAGCGAAACATCCCAGCGGTAATATTTCGCCTCGCGGCAATAATCGCATGGGACGGCCGCGACTGCCGGAACGGCGTCGCTGAACAACTCAGTGCCTTGCAGCGTATGTCCCCCGCAGACGGCCGAATAATAGGTGCAAAACAAACGGCCGGCGTAGGTACAAACCATGCCTCGCGTTTCGCTGACAATCTTTCGGCTTGCGGCGGATTCTCCGGCCAACAGACGATCCCCGGCACCGCGATACTGAAAACCCAAATATTTCTGGCTACGGGTATCCGCAAAAACATCGAACAGGGCGTCACGCGATGCCTGTCCCATTTGATACATGGCATAGGTCCGCGCGACGACCGCTTGTGCTTTGCGGGCTTCGGGTGGAAAGGCGGCGGGCATTTCACTGTCGACCACGCTGGCGACGTATTCCTCAAGCGGCAGAACGTTGACGGCTATCAGCTTTGTGCCGGGACGGCGATAGAACCGGACGGTCCCTCGATATTGATGCCCGTTGATCCAAATCGCTGGGGATTGCTGCGGATGGATTTCGAGGCGTGTGACTGGAAAATGATCGCGTCCGATTTGAAATCCGGTCTTGGTCACCGTCACAGTCGTGGCGTCTAGCTTTGCTGCATCGGCCAGTACGCGGGGGTTGCCCACCGGTTGCACGCGAAAAGGTCCATCGATTTGTATCGGCAGCGACGTGACCGGCGACGGAGTCAGGTTCACACGAATCGAAGATAACGGCCCACCCCCAACACTCTGAACGGGGGCGACTCGCAACAACGGGGGCGGCTGCGTTTTCTGGGCGGCGCGTCGGTCGGTCGGCCAAAACGCGTACGTCAGGCCGGCGACGACAGCCAGGAAAAGGAACGCGCGACCACGTCCGTTAGTCATGCGGATCTTTCGCGTCGTGAACACAAATCAACGGGTTGAAATCAGACTGCCGCCCGTTCCCAAACCCCGCTGGCATTTCCCCAGTTGTTGAGTCGATCCACTCTGGAAATGCCTTTGCGGGTTTTGAAACCAGATGCAGGAAGAACTGGCATCAGTCGTTTCGCAACTTGATGCCGATGTCGGTCAGTTTTCGTCGGACTTCATTGAGCGAGGTCACGCCGAAGTTTTTGCTCTCCAGAAGTTCGTCGGGGGTACGGGAGGTCAACTCGGCCAGCGTGTTGATTCCCAAACGCGACATACATTTGCGAGCCCGGACCGACAGATTCAAATCGGCCACCGGACGATTCAACAACGCCTGTTCTTGCGGCGAAAGGTCGTCGTTGCGAATTTGGTAGTCCCGCGGTTTGTCGCGCGGCGCCGACTGGCCTAACCGGAGACCTTTGGACTCCATCATTTCTCGAATTTCGATCAGCGAAGTTTCCCCGAAGTTCTTGCCGCCGAGCAGGTCGGTTTCGGACAATTCGGTGAGGTCGCCCAAGTTGCGAACGCCCATTTTCTGCAGGCAATTGCGGCTGCGTACAGAGAGTTCGAAATCGGTGACCGGCGTCATCAAGTCTTGGTTCAAACGACGTTGTGACTTCATGACGTCTTCGTCGAAATACATATCGTGCGAAGCGTCGATGTCGCGGAGGTACAATGCGGCCCGTTCGTGATTGGGATAGACCTCAAGCACTTTGCGGAAACAATAGGCAGCAGCGCGGTAGTTTTCGCTGTCTTCGTAGAGCAAGCCCAGATTGAGCAAGGCTCCCAGATACAGCGGTGGCCGTGAGAGAGCCCGTTCGTAAAGTCGAATCGACTCTTGATCGTTTCCGTGCAGCGAGTTGATTCCAGCCAGCGAGAACAACGCGCGGGCATGGTGTGGGTCAATATCGACGGCACGTTCAAAATACTCAATCGCACCGTAAGTGTCGCCACGATCGGAGTAGATACAGCCGTATTGATAAGAATATTCGGCGCGGGTGGCTCCTTCGCGAGCGACGCTGCGAAGGAGTTCTTCAGCTTCGTCAATCCGCCCAACGGCACGCACAGCACCGGCTTTTAACAATGTGCTTTGCACAGCGTCGTAGCCACCTTCGATTGCCCGGTCAAACGACTTGATGGCCTCGTCGAATTGCCCCAAAGCGACCTGGGCATTGGCCAAATAATAACTGGCCAATCCATTGTCTTTGACTTGCTGCAGGCAGTTCACGGCATCGGCGTGCAGTCCGACCATATAGGCGCCGATACCGGCAGCGAGACTCTTTTGTAACGAAGTGTCTCCCTGCTCGATTTCTTCGAGCAGCTCGCGGATTCCTTGCGTGACATCCTTATGCTGGTCATGAGTCACGGCTTCTTGTAATTCGCGAACTTCGTCCAAACCAAAGGTTGTCCGCCCGCGCAGAATCCCTTGCACATCAATCATTTCAGTCACGGTCACCACGAAAAACTCCCTACGGCAACGTCATTCGTAAATTGTCAGGTCGTACGGCCTCGCGGGGACGCAAATCCCGTCGAGCCGCAGGCGTATTTTTTTTCAGTCATCATCAGCGAGATCACGCCAACCAGGCAGAGCGTCCCCAACGGGACACAATTGCAAAATCCTAGCCGAACGCTCAAAATCCTATTCTGTGAAATCGCTATTCGCGTGGCGCGCAATACCACTTTGTATTTCGCATCACGTCGTGGTAAAGTATACAAATGTCGCTGATGTATGCAAGTTGGTCCGCTCGTTGGCCTTGTGCCATGGACCGCCCCGTGAAAACCTGCCGACTTTTTTCGACTTTTTGACGGACCGCGCATGTCTGATAACTGCCAATGCTCGCCCCCCACGAAACGGGAAACACCACAAATGCAGTTAATTGCTGCTGTTACGGTGCTCGTTTCGCTCTCCGCCCTGCTCTTTGGGCCGGCAACTACCTTTGCAGAAGACACAGCCGAGAAATCCCCTTTTGGAGCCGAAGAGGCGGCCTATTGGGCATTTCAGCCGTTCACTCGCCCGGAAGTCCCGTCGGTCAAGGACTCGGTACGGACCCCGATCGACGCATTTATCCTTAACCAACTACAGGAAAATGAGTTAACTCTCTCCGACCCCGCAGAACGGGGCGTTTTCATTCGTCGGGCAACCTACGATCTGTGGGGTCTGCCCCCCACCCCGGCGGAAATTGACGCGTTTGTGCACGATGAATCGCCTGACGCCCACGAGAAATTGATCGACCGATTACTGGCGAGTCCGCGCTACGGCGAACGATGGGGCCGGTATTGGTTGGATGTCGTCCGTTTCTCTGAGACGGCCGGGTTCAACGCCGACACCATGCGGCCGTTGGCCTACAAATATCGCGACTACGTGATCCGTGCCTGGAATGACGACATTCCCTACGACCGCTTTGTCCAAGCGCAATTGGCGGGCGACGAGTTATTTCCCAATGATCCCGATGCGCTGATTGCGACCGGTTTCAATCGGCTGTGGCCGGATGAGAGTAATGCCTCGAATGTCGAATTGGCTCGGCAGAGCATGCTCAACGACATGACCGGCACGGTGGGAGCGGTTTTCTTAGGCATGTCGATTGGTTGTGCCCAATGCCATGACCACAAATTCGATCCCATCCTGCAAAAAGATTTCTACCGTCTGCAGGCCTTTTTCGCCCCCATGATTCCCGTGCAACGTGTGACGGTTGGCGAAAAACAAGCGTTGGCTGACTATCACACCAAGCTGGCAAAATGGGAAGCGGATACGGCGGCGGTCCGTAAAGAATTGTGGGAATTAGAATTATCGGTACGCGCAAAGGCGACCCACGGCAAACGACTGAAGTTTCCATCCATCGTCCTGCAAGCCATCGACACTCCGCCCTGGGAACGCACCTCCCTACAGAACCAACTGGCATTCTGGACTGAGCGTCAAATCAAGTTTAATGAGAAAACTCTCGTTAAAAATCTCGATGAAACGCAGCGACTCCGTCGCAAGGAGTTAGAAGCGCAAATCAAATTGCTGCAGAAAGACCGGCCGACGCCTCCCGGCAAAATGGACATCATGGCAACCGTCGACGGAGCCTCGATGCCTGCGACTGCTCTTTTGGCTGGAGGAACTTACAACAAACCGGTTGAGGAAGTGCAACCCGGCTTTCCAACGGTCCTGCAAACCTCGAAAGTTTTCCAACCGGCGAAAATTACTCCGCCGCGCGACGGCACCACGGGACGACGGGCGACGCTCGCGCGCTGGCTGACCGACTCGAAGCATCCGCTCACGTCGCGGGTGATGGTCAATCGTATTTGGCAAGGACACTTCGGCCGCGGCATCGTGGCCAACGCCAACGATTTCGGCACACAAACCGCCCTGCCCTCCCATCCCGAATTGTTGGATTGGCTGGCGAGTGAATTTGTCGCACAAGGGTGGAGCATCAAAGACCTCCACCGCCTGATCATGAATTCGGCTGTGTATCGTCAATCGAGTCGTCCAACAGATCCCCGCGCCGCAGAACAGGATGCCGACAACGAACTCTACTCTCGGTTTCCGCGCAGGCGATTGGATGCGGAAGCGATTCGCGATGGGTTGTTGGCGGTTTCGGGCGAATTGAATTTGGACATGTACGGTCCCGGCGTCAAACCGGATCTGCCGCCGAATTTTAGTGCCCGCGAGGCGTGGAAACCGTCCAAAGATCGCGCTGCACGCAATCGGCGATCGATTTATATTTTGGCGAAGCGGAACATGCCCTACCCGTTGTTGCAGGCTTTTGACTTTCCCGACATGCACGAGAGTTGTGCGAAGCGACAAGAAACGACGATCGCGCCGCAAGCGCTGTCACTACTCAACAGCGGATTGGTGTTGGGATTGGCCGAACAATTCGCGGCCAAGCTGATTCACGATCAACCGCAACTGGACATCAACGATTGCATCACCCAAGCCTACCAGGAAGCGTTGGGTCGCACGCCAAATCCAGACGAGGTGGCCGCGGCGGCTGAGTTTATTGCCACACAGCAGGCCGTGATTGCCGCACATCGCGCCGCGGGACATCCGTCGCACTTTCCGGCGAATGTTCCCTACGTTTATGATGCCGCATTAGTCGGCGGGCTGGTGGATTTTTGTCACGCATTGTTCAACAGCAACGAGTTTCTGTACATCGACTGACTGGCCGGCTGTAAAACCAGTTTCAAAACCCGGTTACGCTTGTTCCAGAAACTTACAGACCAGTGTTAGTGGAACGCGTCAGAAGGTTTTGAAACAACTTGTAAGAGGATGAAGTGATTATGGATGCGTTCTCCACCAACCAGATGCTGCACCACCAATCATCACGATCTCGCCGCGATTTTCTCGCGCGGGCCGGCGGTGGATTTGGCGCGTTGGCCCTGCAAGGCTTGTTGCAACAAGAGGGGTTGCTGGCTGCGGAAAAGTCGGCCGTTAATCCGTTGGCCGCACAGGCGTCGCATTATATCTCGCAGGCCAAGAGTTGTATCTTTTTGTTCATGGATGGCGGACCGAGCCATTTGGACACCTTCGATCCCAAACCCAAGGTGAACGAATTCGCCGGGAAGCCGTTGCCCGATTCGGTCGAACGCGTGATCACGCCGATGGGCGTTTCGGACAATACGCTACTGGAAAGTAAACGCAAGTGGACCCGCTACGGCGAGAGCGGCATTCCGGTCTCCGACTGGTATCCGCACGTCGGTGAGTGCATCGATGACATCGCCGTCATCCGCTCCTGCTGGGCGAACGGACTGAATCACGTCGGCAGTGTTTGCCAAATGAACACCGGCAGCATCCTCGCCGGGCGTCCGAGCCTGGGAGCCTGGGTCACCTACGGCCTGGGAACCGAAAACCAGAACCTGCCCGCCTTTGTCGTGCTGTTGGATGAAGCCAAGGAACCACCCGGCGGCAGCCGTGTGTGGGGCACCGGATTTATGCCGGCTACGTTTCAGGGAACACGATTCCGCAACGGCGACAGTCCCATCCTGCACCTCGCCTCGCCGGAGACCATTGCTCAGACCCAGCAACGGAACAAACTTGATTTCCTGGCCCAGTTGAACAACAAACACCTTGAGTCACGGAGCGGGGATACACAATTGGAAGCCCGCATCGCCAGCTACGAATTGGCGTTTCGCATGCAATCCCACGCTCCCGAAGCGGTCGACCTGGCGCAGGAAACCGAACAGACGCAGCAGATGTACGGCCTGGACCAAAAGAACACCAAAGCCTTCGGCAAAAACTGTCTGCTGGCCCGGCGATTGGTCGAACGGGGTGTGCGGTTCATTCAACTCTATTCCGGTTCGGGCAGCAAATGGGATGCGCACTCGAAGATTGAAAAGAACCACACCAAGTATTGCGGCAGCACTGACAAACCGATCGCCGGTCTACTCAAGGATCTCAAGCGCCGCGGGCTGTTGGATTCGACATTAGTCATTTGGGGCGGCGAGTTCGGCCGGACGGCGATGTCGGAACAAGGCGACGGTCGCGACCACAACCCGTACGGCTTCACCATGTGGATGGCCGGCGGCGGGATCAAGGGGGGCCAAATCATCGGCCAAACCGACGACTTCGGACTCCACGCCGTCGAAGACCGCGCCCACGTCCACGATCTACACGCCACGATCCTCGAAGCGATGGGACTGGACCACACGCAACTGATCTACGAACACCAAGGCCGCCCGGAACGGGCGACGGTGAATGAAGGGGAAGTGATTCTGGATTTGTTTGGGTGATGATGTTTTTTTGAGAGATAAACAAGTTTTGTCGCAACTTTCGATGTCAGGTAATGGCTCACTTTCGATCCCCCGACTGGCGTTCGCCCTGGCTGGCGTCGCGCTCATTTCAGTTGCGTTCCTTCGGGGCAATTATCTACTCGGGCTCGGCTGTGGAATAGCTTACGTCTTCGTGACCACCGCTGCTATTTGGCTTTTTGCTCAATCGCTCGCCCGCAAACAAAGGGCATCCCGGATATGTGCTATCACTATAGCCATTCTTTCCGTGCCCATCGGATTAGTGATGGCGTTTCCCGCTGCTATTAACTCTGACATTCAATATTTTATCGACTCTCAAGCAACTGACCGGACTGTACGCGCCGAATTGAAACAGGTATTCGCTTCCGATCCTGTATTTTCCAATCTGTCGCTTTCAACACGACATCTCAAGGCATTGAATGTGACGATTTCCGGCACATTGCCCACTCGCAATGATCTGGAACGGCTACGAAATCGCATTTTGACTGAATGCCCAACGCTCAAACGTTGCGCGCTTCATTGGAATCTCACACTGCATGATTCGGGCCACCGAATAGATAGCCCTGATCGTGAGCTGTTTCCATCTACCGAGGAAGAGGGGTAACAAATCGGTGAATCTAAATCGTTACGACGAAGCTGTGGAGATTACGCGCCGGCGGGACCATGCCGCTTAAGGCGTGGGTGGCGTCCATAGAACATCACACCCCGGCAAGGCTTTGCGCAGTTGCTCGACACCGGCGGCTGTCACGCGCGTATTGGAAAGCGTTAATTCATCGAGATTTGTCAATCCTCTGAGATGCTCCAGTCCCCCATCGCTGATCTGGGTGTTGCACAGCCAGAGGTTACGTAATGATGTCAGCCCACTTAAATTCTGCATGCCGTCGTCGTCGACTTTTGTGTCGGACAGCCAAAGGGTTTCCAGGGAGGTCATTCCCCGCAATTGCTGGAGCCCTACTCCGGTAATATCGGTATCGAATAAAACGAGAGTCTCTATTCCGGTCAAGCCGCGAATATGCTTCAGGCCCTCGTCTGTGATATTCGCAGGGAGCGACAAGCCTTTTAGCGTGGTCAACCCACTGAGATGCGCCAAATCGTCGTCGCTGATTGACGTATGATTCAGGCCCAGGTCCTTCAAATTTGGCAGCTTGCCGAGATGTACCAGCCCAGCTCCGCTGACCTTGGTGTTAGACAGTTCAAGCAACTCAAGGTTTTTCAATTCACCAAGGTGCACCAAACCCGAATCGCTGACATCGGTATTGTGAAGCACCAGGGTCTTGAGATCGACCATTCCGCGCAGATGCGCCAGACCTGCGCCGGTGATTTTTGTGCCTTGCAGGTCCAGGTATTCGATGTGTGTCAGTTCACTGAGTTGTTTCAATTCGTCATCGCCCACCGACAGAAGAATCAATTCGGCGGACACGACTCTTTCGAACAATCGGAGCTGCGAGTCATCAATCGAATTCGGAACCCAACCAGGACGGACGATCTCTGTTTTCACTTTGCCCCGCCAATCGTTGACGGCAGTGATCGCCTGCTGTTCCAGGTGATAGGGCCACCAAAAACAGAATGCACCGGCAGCGATGAGTAGGAGACCGGCGACTACGAAGAAAACGGCCGTTCGGGGAAAACTGCGTCGCAGAGATCGGGTTTCGGTCATGGCAACGCTCCGCTAAGACTGACAAACCTACGGCGCCACCACCCCCTTCTTTAGAATCAGATTCGCATACAGCGCCGTTTCACTCGTTGCCACGATGGCGTAGGCTTCGCGGGCGCGGTCGTAGAAGGCGTGGCGGTCGATGAGGGTGAGTTGGATTTCGCGGTCTTCGGCGCGCTCCAATGCGCGGCGGAAGCCGGTCCAGATTGGAGGTTCGGTGGCGGACTTATCGACCGGCTGCATGACGACAGCGACGTCGTCGACGAAGGTGTCGACCGGCAGGAATTTTAAGATTCCCTCGATGACCGGCAGCCCCGCTAATCCGTCGCAGCGGACGAGCCGTTCGGCGTGTGAGTCGGCGGGGAAATTGCCGTCGGCGATCACGATTTCGTCGCCATGCCCCATGCTCATCAAGACCTGCATCAATTCGGGGGAAATCGTGGTCGGTACACCTTTGAGCATCGCCTGTGCCTCCGGGGTCTGGTTGTGGAATTTTGTGGGATTTGTCGGCATGCATGTTAACGGTTGCTGGCGGGATTGCCCACTGTTTTGTGGATGAGTGGGGCGAATGAGTTGTTGCGGGAGGATTGAAAGCCTTCCCCCGTGGAGCAACACTCCCCGGGTGGCAGCGATTGCCCACGGCAATCGGTGTGCCGTAGGCACAAGAAGCAGCAATTTAAGCGGTCCCTGCCAGCGAGAGTCTGCTCGTATAAGAAGCGCGGGAATTGCTGCTTCGTGTGGGCTGCGCCCACCCCGATGTCTGCGCCATCGCGGCTACCCCTAAATTCCTTTCCAACGGGACACTTCTATGAATTGTTATCTCGCAGATGCAATTGATTGCTGGTGGGAGAAAGGGTGAGTGAATCGTTGCGGGGGATTGCGTGTTGGTTGTGGGCCCTCACCCCCGGGCCCTCTCCCGGAGGGAGAGGGGGGGAATCGATTTCTTAGCTGCGTGGCGACTAGAAACGTGTCGGGCGCCTCGCTATGATGGCCGCGTTGCCACTGAGAAGGGCAATTGAATATTCACGAAAACGAGAGTATCAGCATGAAGATTCACGAATATCAAGGCAAACAATTGCTCGCCGATGCGGGTGTCCGCGTTCCGCGGGGAGTCGTCTGCAAGTCGGCGGACGAAGTCGCGGCGGCGTATGAGACGCTGGGCGGGTCGATTGCCGTCGTTAAATCACAAATTCACGCCGGCGGCCGCGGAAAAGGGCGATTCAAGGAATTTCCCGAGCAACCGGGCGTCGTGCTGGTCAAATCGGCGGCTGAAGCCCGTGAAAACGCGGAACGGATGTTGGGCCAAACGCTGGTTACGATTCAAACCGGCGACGAAGGCAAACAGGTCAATACGCTGTTTGTCGAAGAGGGATTGCAAATCGCCCGCGAATTGTATTTGGGCATTGTGGTCGATCGCGAAGCGGGCGGACCGGTCTTGATGATGTCCTCCGAAGGGGGGATGGAAATCGAAGAGGTTGCCGCCAACACGCCGGAAAAAATCTTCCGCGAACCGTTCGACGCCGACTACGGATTGATGCCGTATCAGGTCCGCAACCTGTGCTTTAAGTTGGGTTTCAACGCAGCACAAATGAAACAAGCCGGCAAATTTCTGCCGCAAGTTTGCAAGTTCTTCGCCGACAACGATTGCAGCATGGCCGAGGTTAACCCCTTGGTGGTGACGGCCGATGACGAATTGGTGGTGTTGGACGCGAAGATCGCCTTCGACGACAACGCCCTGTTCCGTCACAAGCCGCTGCTGGAATTGCGGGACCTGTCCGAAGAGGACGCGGCGGAAGTCCGTGCCGGAGCGGCCGGGCTGAGCTATGTGAATCTCGACGGCAACATCGGCTGTCTGGTGAACGGAGCCGGGTTGGCGATGAGCACGATGGATCTGATCAAACTACATGGCGGAGAACCTGCCAACTTCTTGGACGTAGGTGGCGGAGCCAACGTCGACCAGGTGACCGAAGCGTTCAAGATCATCCTGTCGGACTCGAACGTGAAAGCGGTGCTGGTGAACATTTTCGGCGGCATCATGAAGTGCGACACGATTGTCGAAGCGCTGTTGACGTCGTACGAAAAAGTGGGCTTCACCGTGCCGTTGGTGGTGCGGTTGGAAGGGACGAACGTCGATAAGGCCCGCGAAATGCTGGCTGCCAGCGGCCGCGATATTGTCAGCGCCACTGATTTGACGGATGCCGCTAAGAAAGTCGTCGGCACGTTGAGTGCATAACTGGTATTGGGTTCCCCAAACCGACGGCTTGCCGTCGTAATCGACGCACAACGACCAAAACGATTAAAAAACCAAAGAAGCTAACCAGACTAACATTGAGGACACCGGTAACGAACCTTTCCAGAAACACGCCTGCTTCGACAACATCCGTGTTTCATCTGTGTTCAATCTGTGGCCACGAAGTTCTTACCAAGCTAAATCGCGTTACGAAGAAGGCGAAATAGATCGATGAGTATTTTAGTCGATGCCGACACCAAGGTGATTTGCCAAGGGATTACCGGCCGCGCCGGGTTGTTTCATAGCCAGATGTGCCGCGAATACGGCACGCAATTGGTCGGCGGCGTGACTCCCGGCAAAGGGGGAACCGAGGTCGACGGGTTTCCGGTGTTCAACACCGTCGAAGAAGCTGTCGCCAAAACCGGGGCGAACTGCTCAATGGTATTCGTCCCGCCGCCCTTTTGTGGCGACGCGATCATGGAATCGGCCGACGCGGGAATTCCGCTGATCATCGGCATTACTGAAGGGGTGCCCGTGCTTGATATGGTTCGGGTCTCCAAATGTTTGGCTCGCACAGGCAGCCGGCTAATTGGTCCGAACTGTCCCGGCATCATCACACCCGGGGCGGCCAAGATCGGCATTATGCCCGGTTATATTCACAATCCCGGCACGGTGGGACTCATCAGCCGCAGCGGCACGCTGACTTATGAAGCAGTCTGGCAGTTGAGCAATGTCGGTTTGGGACAATCGACCTGTGTGGGAATCGGTGGCGATCCGATCATCGGCACGAATTTCATCGACCTGCTGGAGATGTTTCAAAACGATCCGGGCACCGAAGCGATTTTGATGATCGGCGAAATCGGCGGCAACGCTGAGGAGAAAGCGGCGGCGTACATTAAAGAACACGTCACCAAGCCGGTTGGATCATTCATCGCTGGCCGCACCGCCCCCAAGGGCAAGCGGATGGGACATGCCGGAGCGATCATTTCCGGTGGCAGCGGCACAGCTGAGGAAAAAATTGCCGCACTAGAAGCCGCCGGAGCCGTCGTGGCTGAAAGCCCCGCCGACATGGGTTCCGCCGTGCAACGAGCAATCGCCAAAGCGGGTTGAGCCTCAAAACAATTGGGGAGCCGCGATAGCTCCTGCTATCGGGGCGGGCAAAGCCCGCAAGAAGCTACAATTCTGTCGTGATCGAACAGAGGACGCGGCCAGACAAAGGAGCGTCGAATTGCGGCGTCCTGTGCCTACGGCACACCGATTGCTGCGCAATCGCTGCCACCCTGTGGGTTGAATCTTCTCCCCTTCCACAAGCCGACTACATGAGGTCGCTGTGTGCGACGCCAAGGCGTCGGCTTGGGATTTGTGCCCAACGCTATTTTTCGTCGTCGGCACAGACCCAACCGGCGAGGGTGGTTTCGTATTCGATCAATTCTTCCGCCTTGAAGTAAATCGGGATTTCCCGCGCGGCTGCCTCGGGGCCGTCGCTGCCGTGGATCAGGTTCATTTGGCGGGACAGGCCGAAATCGCCGCGGATGGTTCCCAGGGCCGATTCCCGACCGTTGGTTGAACCCATCATGGTCCGCATGACCGAAATCGCTTCGGGACCTTCAACGACCAACGCCACAACGGGGCCGGAGGTGATGAATTCTTCCAGCAGCGGATAAAACGGCTTCTCGACGTGCTCGGCGTAATGTTGGGCGGAAAGCTCTTTGGTGACCTGCAGCATCTTCAGGCCGACGATTTTCAGGCCCCGTTTTTCGATACGGGAGAGCAATTCGCCGCACAGGCGGCGTTGGACGGCATCGGGTTTGAACAAAATCAAGCTACGTTCGTTGGCCATTGTTGCGGTCATCCTTATGGGATTTTTGGGGTATTTGGTCTTGTTGGATAATTCCTCTGGGCCGTGAGTTTTAGCGAACACCGGCGGTCGAATGCAACACTGAACGGTAACGAAACGGCATTGAAGCGGCGCATAAAAAAACAGGCCGCGCGATGTGCATCGCGCGGCCTGCGAATTTGATCTGCTGGTGAGCCGATCGAATTTCGAAATGCCAATTCAGTCGGCCAAGATTTTCTTGGTTTCAGCAGCGACCTTTTTGACGTTCTCTTTTTTCAGTTTGCCTTTTCCGAAGGCGTGGTTGACTTTGACTTCCGATTCGACCCACATCATGACGGTGACGTCGGCGTCTTTGGAGATCTTGTATTCCTCAGGACCAGCGACATCTTCGATGATCGTCAGCGGAATCGTCAACTTGTTCTTTTTGGCCAACTCTTTGATCTTGGGTTCCATATTGTCGGCGTCATCACTGAGGAAGACGACGAAGGCGGACATTTTTTTGTCTTTGTTTTCGCCAACTTGCTTGTCCACATCTTTAATCAATGCCGTCAATTCCGGTGTAATTTCGCGGGCGAAAATGTTCACAACCGGCTTGCTCCCATAGCGGCAGCGGTAGCACAGGGTTTCCCCTTTTTTGGGACCTGTGATGTCGCGCACGTGATAGGCAGGAACAAACGTTCCCGGTTTCAGGCCAGATTCAACTTCAGCAGATTTTTCGGCTGCCGAAACGGCAACAAAGCCAGCCAAGATAAGCGCGAGACTCGGAACAACAACCTTAAGCATAGTGAAAGTGCCTCCTGATGGCGGGTTCGATGAGATGTGCCCATTCCAGGGGGCACACAACAGCTTGGGTAAACGTTTCTGAAATCACTCAGGATGACCGTGCCATGAAAAACCGCAGTCGGTCAACCACGTTCTACATCTAAAATTACTTAGTTTCCTAAGAGATTCATAGGCTAATGGACGCCTCTGGCGACGACGACGGCAAATATCCAGCGACTCGCCAATTGGCTGACCCACAGTGGTATGATCGTTTGGAGCGTGGGGATGTTCTGTGAAACGCATCACAATCGCTGCAATTTTCTTTATAAGTCGCGTTGTCCATGCGACAAGAATTGAGCAATTGGCCAAACACAGCAGCGGCGGAATTCCCTGATTGTGTGCGTCACGTTAACATTCAAACAGGTCTTTTTGTATTCAATACTCCAGCCACAAGCTGGCGATTGCCGACTGCGGAACCTTGAAGGGAATGATATGAGATCGGTTGCAGCAATACTCACCATCGGTGTTTTGATACATTTTGCAGCGACACCAACCCTGGCCGGTTTACAGGCGGGGGCCGCTGTGGTGGATGTGACGCCGACGCAACTTCCAGTCCTGGTTAACGGCGGCATGCTCAGCCGCTCGGTGGATACGGTCAAAACGCCGGTCAATGCCCGGGCAATCGTGCTGGACGATGGCAAAGAGCGGTTGGCGATTGTCGTGGTCGACAGTTGTATGATGCCCCGTCCGTTACTAGATGACGCGAAAGCCTTGGCCGCGTTGCGCACGGGAATCCGAGCGGACCACATGTTGATTTCAGCGACGCACACGCACACGGCCCCCTCATCGCTCTCCTGCCTGGGGACGGATGCCGACCCCAACTATGTGCCGTTTTTACGTGACAAACTGGCCGAAGCGATTGCCGCTGCGGAAGCCAACCTCGAACCGGCCCGCGTCGGCTGGGCCGTTGGCAACGCCGCGGAGTTTACGGCGCTGCGGCGTTGGATTCGCCGGCCGGATCGGATCGTGAATGATCCCTTCGGCAACCCCACCGTCCGCGCGAACATGCATGCGGGAGCCAACTGGGACGACGTGACAGGCGAATCGGGTCCGGAAGATCCCGACCTGTCGATCATTTCCATCCAAGCCACCGATGGCCGACCGATTGCTGTGTTGGCGAATTTCTCCATGCATTATTTCAGCGACCAAGCACTGAGCGCCGATTATTTTGGGCTGTTTAGTGAAGGTCTTAAGAGCAAATTAACAGTCGAGGGGGACACTTCGCATCCTCCGTTTGTGGGAATCATGTCGCACGGATGCAGCGGCGATATTTGGCGGCGAGATTACACGACATCCCCCCCAACTGAACCTGCGAAAACGATCGACAGTTTCGCAAATGAATTGGTGAAGATTGCGCTCGATGCGATAGGCACAATCCAGTACGACGAAGACGCGACGCTGGCCATGGCTGAAAGACGATTGACGCTCAACTACCGCGTCCCCAGTGCCCAACGATTGGAATGGGCTCAAAAAATCGTGGACGCCATGGGGGATCGGCCGCCGAAGAACACAACCGAAGTTTATGCGCGGGAGCAAGTGATCTTGCACCAGCGGCAATCGACGGAAGTCGTGGTCCAGGCGCTACGGATTGGCGACATTGGAATTGCGACCACACCGACGGAAACGTATGCCCTGACCGGTTTGAAACTCAAAGCGCAAAGCCCGTTGAAAAACACCATGGTGATTGAACTGGCCAATGGGGGTGACGGTTATATTCCGCCGCCGGAGCAACATTTTTTGGGGGGATACAACACCTGGGCGGCGCGGTCGGCCGGGTTGGAAATTCAAGCGGAGCCGAAGATCACCGAAGCAGCGCTGCAATTGCTGGAACAGGTTGCCGGGAGCCCACGTGAAGAGTATCAACAAAGCCGCGGCCCCAGCGCTGAGGCCATTTTGGCGGCCAAGCCGATCGCGTATTATCGGCTGGATGAGTTCGCAGCGCCGCACGCTGTCGATTCGTCGGGACATCATCGCGATGCGGTGTACGAACCGGGCGTCGTCTTCTTTCTGGAAGGTCCGCAATCGGATAAATTCTGCCAAGAGGGTGAAACCAACCGGGCCGCGCATTTTGCAGGGGGACGCTTGCGGGCGCATATGCAGGATCTGGGGGACCAGTATTCGGTGTCGATGTGGTTTTGGAACGGCATGCCCGATGAGGCCCGCGAAGTCAGCGGATGGTTGTTTTCGCACGGCCCCGATCATGGCTTAGGTTCTAACAGCGACCACTTGGGTTTGGGAGGAACGGAGCATCCCGGGAAGCTCATCTTTCGCCACGGTGGTGCGGGAGCAAAAACTGAGGTGGGGAAAACAACCATTCCGCGCTGGACTTGGAATCACGTTGTGTTCGAGCGGGATGGTGAGTTTGTACGGGTTTATTTGAATGGCCAACAACAACCGGAAATTGGTGTGAAGCTGCCATCCGGCTTGTTGTCACCAAGGAAACAGGTATTCTGGGGAGGCCGTGGGGACAACGAGTCCAACTGGGAAGGCCGCTTGGATGAGATCGCTGTGTTTCCGCGCGTGTTATCGACTGAGGAAATAAAAACGCTCGCGGGTCAATAATTCCGGCGGCTCGACGAATCTCCCACTTCGAGAAACTCTATAACGCGACTCAATTCCATTGATCCCACGGCGGCTTTTTTGCGTTCTCAATAGTTGTCGTGCGCCGACCAAAATGCAATGCTGCGAATTTCCCCCTGGCCCTCAACGAAATCTTGAGTGATTGCCTATGTCCGACGCGTCCATGATCATCGTTGACGATGTGCGAAAGACCTATCGAGATGGGTTGTTTCGCCGACAAAAGGTGGAAGCTCTTAAGGGGGTCTCGTTTGACGTCAAACGGGGCGAAGTGTTTGGGCTACTCGGTCCCAACGGCGCGGGCAAGACGACGCTGATTAAAATCTTGTTGGGGATTGTCCGCAAAACCGGTGGGCAAGCAACCTTGTTGGGGCGTCCCGCCGGAGAGCGTGCCGGACGGCAACGGGTGGGCTATCTGCCCGAAGGACATCGCATTCCGCAACACCTCAATGGCAACACGGCGCTAGAGTATTACGGCAGTCTCAGCGGTCTGTCGATGTCGCAAATTAGGCAGCGCCGACCGGAATCCCTGGCGACAGTGGGACTGGCCGAATGGGGCAAGATGTCGGTCAAGAAGTATTCCAAAGGGATGCTGCAGCGCCTGGGTCTCGCCCAAGCGATGTTACATAATCCCGACCTGCTCATCTTGGATGAACCGACCGATGGCGTCGATCCGGTGGGACGCGCGGAAATGCGGGAGATCCTGGCGCAACTCAAAGGACAAGGGAAATCAATTTTCCTCAACAGCCATATGTTGCAAGAGGTCGAATTGGTTTGCGACCGCGTCGCCATTCTGCACAAGGGCAAATTGCGGCATGTGGGGGACGTCAAAGACATCACCACGCTGTCGGGAGCGGAAACGGAATTTCTGTTGGAAGGCGCGGAGGAAACCATTCGCGGGATCATTGACAAAGCAGCCGTCCTGTCTTGGAGCGGTGCTGGTGAGAATCGCTTTCAGGTCGGTCTCCGCATCTCCGCGCAACCGGATGTCGACCGTACCGTTGATCAACTGCGCAAAGCGGGCATTAGTATTTGTCGAATGACGCCACGCAAGTTGACGTTGGAAGAGGCATTCCTGCAACTCATCCAAACCCAAACCGACGACCAATCGGGCAATGAACAACCCACTGAAATCACAAGCTTTGGTGCCGAATCATGAAAGCGTATCTCGCCGTCATCAAAGACTCGTTTCGTGAAGCGTTCGCCTCGCGGGTCCTGTGGATCTTGCTGGTACTGATCACGCTGTTGTTGCTGTTGCTGGCTCCTTTGGGAGTGAAGGACGAAGTGGCGGCGACGCTGAGTCGGGGTGACATCTCAACGGGGAGCGAATTTTCCAACAAGCTCGTCGAACAATCCCAGTCCGAGAGACCGTTGCCGGGGAAACACATTTGGCAGATGCTGCCCCGTGATTTGCAGGAACAGATGACGCAACTGCAAGCCGGGGAAAATGGGCGGAGTTCGTTCCGAGTCCTCAAGCCGCTCATTAAAAAGTTGAATGAATTGCTCACGCGGACTGACTTTTATGACGAGGCAGCTTGGAGCCGATATCCACTGGGCGAGGAAGCACGGCCGTTGCTGGAACGTGGTGTTTCCAACCTTTCGGAAACAGAGCTGAAACGCTTCAATCGATTGGCACTGGACGCGGCGTATCCAGCCGACATTCGGCCCGTCCCAGAAATGGCGACGCGCGTCGTCTATTTCGGTTATGAAATGGGTGGACCACTGCCCGCTGACCGCGAAAAAATGCGTGATGTGGTGCTAACGGTGTTGATGCAGGTCATGACATTGCTGGTGGGTGTGTTGGGTGTTTTTGTGGCGATTCTGGTCACAGCCTCGATCATTCCCCACATGTTTGAATCGGGTGCCATTGATTTGATGTTGAGCAGACCGCTATCGCGCTCGTTGTTGTTTCTGTCGAAATTCATTGGAGGCTGTACGTTCATTCTGTTGAACTCGGCTTATCTGATCACCGGACTGTGGTTGTATGTCGGATTGCGATTCGATATTTGGAGTAACAAGTTGTTGCTCTGCATTCCGGTGTTTTTGTTTTTGTTTGCTATCTACTACTCGGTTTCGGCATTTGCCGGTGTGGTTTGGAAAAATGCCGTCGTGTCGGTGGTAATCACAATTTTGTTTTGGGCCGCCTGTTTTACAGTGGGGACATCGAAAGAGGTCGTGGAAACGATCTTTCTCAATCCAGAGCGATTTGCCGTTTTGGTTCCGGCGGGAGAATCGTTGCTGGCGGCGAATAAATCGGGCCAGACGTTTCAGTGGCAACCCGATGACCATACGTGGCAGCCAGTCTTCACCTCCGGATCAGGCGATGCCGGTCTGTTGGGATTGATCTATCCCATGGTCGGCCCGATCTATGATTCCCAAGCGGATCAATTGGTCGCGATTGCATCGTCGCGACCGGGCGTTCCCGGCTTCGCTGGTTCGGGAACAATCGTTGTTGGCAAGCGCAGCAACGATTGGGAGCGCATTCCCAGCATTTCCACGCCCCCCGGCACGCAAACGTTGTTTATCGAGTCCGAAGGAACAATCCTCATCGCCGGCGCTGTGGGGATCTTTCGACTTGAAGGAGAGAGCAAGACAGAACAGGTCGCGGGGAACGACGTGGCTCCTCAAGGCAAGGCGGCTAAATTTGTCGAAGCTGGACCGGAAGGAACGGATTCTTGGTCGCCCCCCTTCGCTGCTGATCGGAATCCTCAAAATGGCAATCTGGCCATTTTTTCGCGCGGCACATTAAACCTCCTCAAGCCGTCCGATGACGGAAGATTTACGATTGACCAAACAACGGATCTAGAGACCAAGGAACTGGCGCTGGTGGCTTATGCTGGAAAGACCATCCTTGTCGCACTGGGCAGTGGTGAAATCCGCACGTTTGATGCCGAGACGTTGAAGCCAACCGGCAGCTTTCAGCCGTTCGACAGAGACAAACCTCAGCAAGTAGCCGCCTCCCCGAACGGACGTTGGTTTACGGTGCAGTTTCACAACAACAAGACATGGACGTTCGATACAAAAACTGGCGAACCACTTGTTACCGATATTGCCGGTCAAGGAAATATCTCCGCGGTTGCCTACACAGCGGACAACAAACTTCTGGTCGCTGACCGCTATCCGCGCGTGCTCGAATATGACTTAGAAACCGGCAATGTCACACGACGCTTCGAAGCGGGCAGCGGGCGGTTGGAGTTGTTCTATCGCTACGTTCTCAATCCAATCTATACGGTTTTCCCCAAACCGGGCGAACTCGATAGCATGGTGCTGTATCTACTGACCGACGAGAAGACGCCTTCCCTGGACATCAAAAAGGGGCCGGAAAACCTGCAGGATGAGCGGGCGACTTTGAACATTTGGGAGCCGGTCTGGAGCAACTTAGCGTTTTTGGCCGTGATGTTGGGCCTGACTTGTCTATACATCGAGCGCAAGGACTTTTGAGCCACGGCCGGATGCAGCGAGAATGCACCCGCTGAATTGTTGAGATTCCGCCGACGAGCGTTTAAAACAGATAGAGCGAATTCGCGCACCAAGCCCCCGTGACCCTCACGTGTAATCAATTGCCCTACAGCTAGGATTTCCCCCATGACATGTTCGCGGATTATTGTTGTCCTATCGGCACTTGCCATAGCGACAACGCAGTTCACAGCGCAATTGCCAGCCGGTGATCACTCTCCCGAATGGCGGGGGAACAACGGCCAAGGGCATTCCGATGCGGTCGATCTGCCCGAATCGTGGAACGAAACGGAACACATCGCTTGGAAACAGAAGCTCCCCGGCCTGGGTTGGTCAACGCCGGTCGTCGAGAACGGCCAAGTGTGGGTGACGACCGCCATCGATAAACTCGCCCCTCCCGCAGAAGCCGAACGGCGCCGCAAGGCCAGCACCAACTCGCAGCCACTGCGGATTTCAGAATCGGTGAGCCTGCGTGCAGTTGGGTTGGATTTGCAGACGGGAGAAATCATTCGCGAGGTAGAGGTGTTGTCCCAACAGGATCCACAGATGATCCATATCGACAATACCTATGCGACTCCCAGTCCGATCATCGAAAACGGTCGGTTGTATTGTCATTACGGCCCTTGTGGAATCGCCTGCTTGGATGTCAACACGGGTGACGTGTTGTGGCGGAACCAAACGTTGGTCGTCAAGCACGAGAACGGCGCGGGGAGCTCGCCGATTCTGTGGAACGACCTGTTGATCATTCATTGCGACGGCATCGACCGGCAATACATTGTCGCCTTGGACAAACAGACGGGTGAGGAAGTCTGGAAGACGCCACGAACCGGCAAGCTGCACGACAATCCACAGTTGCGCAAATCGTATGCGACATCGCTGATTGTCGACATCAACGGCCAACCACAAATCGTCTCTCCCTCCGCCGATTGGATTTACGGATACGATCCGTCCACCGGCAAAGAGCTGTGGAAGCTGAACTACGGCACGTTGGGATTTTCCAATGCCGCACGGCCGGTAGCCGGCAACGGAATGATCTTCACCTGCACCGGATATATGAAATCGCAAATCCTGGCATTCAAAGTGGATGAGCAGAATAAACCGAGATTGGCCTGGCGCTACAAAGATCAGGTCCCCAACGTCTCCTGCCCGCTGTTGGTCGGCGACGAAATCTACTTCGCCTCCGATGCCGGAATCGCCACCTGCATCGATTCCAAGACCGGGAAACTGCATTGGAAAGAACGGATCGGTAAACGCTTCTGGGCGGCACCGCTGTATGCCGACGGCAAGATTTACTTTTTTGACCGCAACGGCACAACGACGGTCATTGCCCCGGGAACGACATTTAAAAAACTGTCGGTGAACAAACTCGAAGGCACCCTGCTCTCCACCGCCGCCGCGGTCGATGGTTCGCTCATTCTCAGAACCGACCAAGCGCTGCACTGTATTCGTTAGATTCGAGAACAGTAGGGCAACGGAAAAAGCGGCCCATTTGGCGGCAATTCACCGAAAAACCCAACGGAAAGGGAAAGTTGGTGGTTGACTCGGTTTGATTTGGGACGATAATTACCTTTGGTGCGGACGGAAATTGACCGTTCGCAACAACAACCCGACCCGGGGGCGATCGGTTTCGACTGGATCACTGCAGGTAGGGGTGGCGTGTCGTGGTTGATCAGCCGGCCACGTAAAAAGCTGATCAAAAACTAATTGCCGAAAAGCAATTCCAAATGGCTGCCTAATCATGGCAACCCTGGTTTAGGAATCCCCGCCTAAGGAGTCCGAAGACCAGTCAAAAAATTGGGCTGGCGCCGAGTCAATGTCCGCTACGTTCGGCGCGAGACAAGTGGTGGGCTAGCTGCGAGCAGGCTTTGTCTATTTGAGCCTGCCAATGCGAAACTCAATCAATAGAATACACACGTAGAGGCCTTTACTGAGGTATCACAGGACGCGGGTTCAATTCCCGCCGCCTCCACTTTGCCACCTTTTGACAGGTGGCGACGATCAACGCCTAACCCCCTGTCACCACAGGGGGTTTCGCTTTTGGGGCCGGTTTTTGTCTTGCCATCTCTTGCCTCCGAATGACACCCAACGCCGCCGGAAATGCAGCGCCCGTGCAGCGCTGGCTCGTCAGGTTGCTCTTTCGGAACAGACGGTTTGACTGGTTGCTGCGGAGCGGGAAGGTTCGCCACGGCTTTCGCCTGATCGGCAATTCCGATATGCGTGTAACGCATCGTCATCTTCACGTCGCTGTGTCGAGCCAACGCCTTGGCTTCCGGCAATGTGGCTCCGTTTCTCAGTAGTTCCGTGATATGCGTATGCCTTCCGGCCGCATGGAAGTCGGCCACGCCATCTTCCGTCTCGTAGGGAATGCCCACCCGCTCCAGGTCCTTTTGGACCATGAACCAAGTCTTCTTGCGATCGAGGTTCGGAAAAAGCTTCTCACCGGGTGGGATGCCCTTGAGCCACTCTCGGAGCATCCCGACCAAATCTGGGTGCAGTGGCAGGACATCCTTGCGGCGATGCTTCGAGCAGCCCGCCTCCACGGTTACAGTCGGTGGAACGGCATCGAAGTGGAAACTCCTCACCGAAAGGCTCGCCAATTCCTTCTTTCGCAGCCCTGTCATGTAGGACAGAGTGTAAATGCGTGCTCGCTGTTCACCATTAAAACGCTGAACAGACACTCCGCTGTTTCGAGCGGCAGCAATGAGACGACCGATTTCCTCGGCTGTCAAAGCTCGTCGCTTGCGCCGGACGTCGACTTCTTGATTGAGCCGCTTCATACCGATCAACGGATTGACGAGCAGCCGTTTTGTGGAAACACACCAGTTGAGGAAGGCATCCATCGCCTGGAGGTAATGGTTGAACGTCCGGTTTCCCAGATTCTCCTCACGGCGGAGGGATCGTAGATGCGCCTGCACTGCCTCAGTATCAATGTCGCCAAGATTGGCAAACCCACAGCCGACAACAATCCGTCGAATCCGCCCCATTGTCAATTTGACATATTTCGGTGTGTTTTCACTCAGACTCTCCTCGAATGCCGCGAGATGATCGGAAATCTCGGACTGCTTCTGTTCGGCGTATCGCTCTTGCTGCGGATCAATCATCCCCGTTTGCCGTAGGCGGGCTTCCGATTCCAGCTTGGCCGCCAATTGCTCGGTCAGGCCTTTGTCGGTGAAGCCTTTCTTCGTCCGGCGTTTCCCCAGGTGATCCCGGTACTGGATCGTGTACGGCTCATGTTTTCCCTTGGAACGTTTGTAGATCGAAGCCATTGGTTTTTTTCCTCCGAAATCATTTTCGCATCAAGTTGGTTTGGGGCAACCACTGGCAATCCAGTGACGAAGCTCTTCACCGATCCAACGGACCGCTCCGCCAATCTTGACCGGCTTCGGAAGGTCCCCGGCGGAACGGAGCCGCCAGACCGAGCGAGGTGAGACTTGCAACAGCTGAGCGACCTGTTCCACCGTCAAAAGCAACGAGGTATCGAATCCATGCTGTTCAGGCATTTCAGTTCTCCAACGGTTTCAAACCTGTCTGTGTGGATCGCTTTAAAGTTCACTGCGCGAGGTGAGAACGAGTTGCAGTAAGAAAACCACAGGATCATTCACTCCTCAATTATCATGGGCCAGAGTTGCCGACGGTCGGGTGAAACTCACCATTCACCCGACCGCCTGTGCAACGCAAGCGACCTAACCCCAGAATGCTTCTTTCGCATTTTTGATTGCCACCCCCATGATACCCGCGTCATCGACGTGGCAAAGCAATGGAATCAGATCAGGAATAAGGTCCAATGGGCTGACCAGGTAAACAACGGCGCCGACCAGTGCCAGCAATGCGACAATTTTGCTGCGTGGGCTAGGTCCCTGACCGGTCGCCGCATGCGCCGGCGATGTCATGCCGACAAGGTTAGGGATTGTGGTTGAGAGGTTCATCTTCATCGTCCTTTTGATTGTTGCTCGTAGGTCCCGCCGCAACACACGGCGCGGACTCCGAGCAAGAGGCAAACTTGTTTTCCAAAACTCTGGTGAGATCCGAAGAGGAATTCGTCTTGAGGCCATCGCTAACGGACGATGTCTCGTTCCGGTTCCCGGCTCGGCTCTGACCGCCCTGCGTAATCGTCGAGCATCTTCTGATAACCATGCACCGTGCCAATTTCCTGAGTCACCATGGCTTGTGTCGGACTGGCAATGGTCCCAGGCTCCTCGTGCGTCTGCGTGATCCCATTCCAAGGATTCAGCACGGCGTTCTGCAGATCCTTGAGTCCCCGCCTCCATTCAGCCCACAACACACTCGCCGTGCTGGGACGCGTCGAGGCCGCCTCGCGTTCGTCAGACATTCATTTCTCCTTTCAGAAATCGTTGACATGGAAATCACCCCGAAACATGGACGCCATATTCCTTTGTTCTATAGCGGCATCCTGCATGGCCCGCACTCGGTTGACGGTGCTCTGCGTCTCGAAGGCCCGCACAACTAACAACGAGGCAAACCCAAGAAAAACATAGGCCCCGACAGCTTCAGACCAAGGACACAGGGCCGCCCCTGCCAGAATGCAAAACACTGGCTCCAACGACTTCGCACTCCCTTCTGTTCTCACGAAGGGGAGCTTCATTGCCAGGGCGGGATAGCCGTCGTACTTCGAATGCCATACGGCTCCCGAACGCCAGACTCGATAGGTTTTGAAGCGTTGGTAGATCAAGGCGGCGAGCCAGGCCCAGAGGAACAGAAGCATCGTTGGGTCTTCCGTCCCGCAGAGGTAAAACAGAATCAACAGTAAGGCCACCACACCGTTACGACCGAGCGCATGGGTTCCGAAGCTGTGCCGCATGAAGACCGTGAGGCAAGTGGCATGCCCGGCGGCGAGGATGTATAGCAGGTTCACTCCCTGCCGTGGGGTGAGCAGGTTGTCTGCGATCTCAGGTTGTTGTTGGCTTTGGCTCATTTCGTAACTCCTTGAGTGACTGGGAGTGGGATTACATCTGGCTGAACGACACGTTCAGCCAGTTTTGGCCATTCGAGAATGGCTGGCCATTGCGAAGCAGGATCGCGTCACACATCAAACCGTTGACGTGACCGCCGGTCCGTAAACCGTTCATGAAGACGTTCGGTTGCACGACGCTTTCGTAATGCTCACTGAAACTGCCGGTGTATTGCGAGTGCCCCTTCAGGTCGTCCCACAGATCGGTTGTCGGAGCCATCGAACCTCCGATAAATGTTTGCAGTGTCTTCCCGAGCTTCGAGCTGGCCCATTCCGCCGAGATCGGATCACATGCGTGGATGATGGTATGGCCGAAGTTAGCCATCAGTGCATCCGCCTGATGCCGCCCCGCTGGCCCTTTCAGCACCGAATACAGGCTCGACAGCGATTGCGTCAGGAAGACCATGCAACCCAGATGTGAACGACACTGCGCGAGGTATTGACTGTCGAACGAATTCACGAACTGCTGGGCTTCGTCACACCAGATGACGTTAATCGAATCCCCCTCCGTAGCATCACGGCGGAGAATGGCTTTCTGGGTCAGATACTTCCAGCCAGCGTTGATAAAGCTCCCAATATCGCCCCAGGCGGCTGGAGCCATGTTTACCATGACCCATTTGCGGTCGAACATGTCATCCGGAGAGACGTTCGTTCCACCGGAGACAAGCGACCTCGTGATCCCGGTATTGAACACATGTAGAATTCCGTTTACCCCAACCTCGATGGAGCTTTTTGTTTTGGAGGCCATGCGGGGTAATTCGGAAAGCCAGTAGTCAAAGGCCAATTGGCAGTCGTGAGTATCCACCGCTGACTTATCTGCCAAGTAGGCAGCTCGAATACACTGGTGATGAAACCCTGTTTGCCAGCTCTCGCTGCTAATCTCTTCGGCTCCATTGGCAGCCCCTCCGATAAATCGCTGCAAGTCCGGAGCGGTCACTTTACCGGTCGCAACCTTGATAATCTGCACGGCGTTGTAAAGCATGCGCTCCTGTTCTCGTTCCCAGAAATCCGAATTCTCGGAAGCGCTGTGATCGCTGGAACGGAGGGTTTCCCCGATGGTCATGATCAAGCGGGTGATGTTTCGGGTATGGCCTCCCTGCCGCATCTCATAGTCCAAGAAGTCGAACCGCCACGGGCCATCGGGAGAGAAGACGATTAAATCCTTCATTCGTTCTGCTTCCGCGAACAAGCGTTGCCAAAAGAGCGCATCATCCGGCTTCGCACACAGAATCAAGCCGCCGTTGTTCCCCTGCGCCAAAATTGACCGCGCCAATTGCTTCCCCGACGAACTCGTCTTGCCACTGCCGCTCGCACCGAGGACAGCCACTCCGCCGTTCAATAACCCCCGCACGGTCAGGCAGTCCCGCTCCGACCAGTTCAACAACGGCTGGTCGAGTGAACCCCAGCTGCGTCGCCGCTTGAGAAATCCCAACATGCTGTGCGTTCCTTTCGTAAATGGAGATTCCCTACCCTGAAGGTGATTAAGCTTTGGCTTCATCGCGCAGGAGTCGTAACAACGTTGGCAGGCTCACGCCGCGAGGGCGCATCTTCTTGGCCTTCGACACCAATCGTTCCAGCAGTTCCAGAAAGCGTTCGAGGTCCAACTCGGTGGCCGTCACCGAAACCGATTCTCCTTTCCCCAGCACGGCGACCGCTCGACTGAGCGGCGCCGGTTGGGAAAAATGCTGATCCACCTGCCGGCGAACCTTCCGCCGTCGCACCAAAGTGTCGCGCGTCATCTGCCCCGCCACCACTTTCGCGGCAAGTTCCGCTTGTTCGATCGGATTCGACACCCGTGCCAATTCGGCCGCCAGCGACACAGGGATCTTGCCGGTCTTGATGTCCGTCTGAATGTTCTCCGGGAGTGACAGCAAGGACAGCAACTCCGAGACCATCTTGTTCGACAGGCCCAGGCGCGCGGCAGCCGCCGAGGCGGTCTCGCCGGACAACTCTTTCAACTGCTTGATCCCCTTGGCCAATTCGATCGGATTCAGATCCTCCCGATTGACGTTCTCGGAAAGCATCTTCTCCACCACGTCCTCTTCGGCAATCGTCCCACCGGCCACCGTCGCCAGAATTGTCTTGTGTCCTAACAACTTCACCGCTCGGAAGCGGCGTTCTCCCGCCACTAGTCGAAAACCCTCCCCGTCTTGGTGGACGTGTATCGGATGAATCAGCCCATGCTTGCGGATGTTCTCCGCCAGGGAAACGATTCCCGGCTCGTCGAACGTCTCCCGTACTTGAGCCGCGACTATGATCTTATCTAACGCAAGTTCGGCCACTTGATGATTTTGACTTGTCATGCTCTCTTCTCCTTTGCGAGTAGTAGTAGTTGATGACGAGTTTATTGGCGTCATTGCCCCGACTGTTGCTTGCCTTCCTTCGCCCCTTTGGCTTCGGACACCCCGGCACCGATTCCCTGCAACACCGACTTGGCGATCGCAGCGACCACATCGCGGAATTGACTCTGCGGAATCGCCAGCAACACCAAGATCGCCAACGTGACGAACGTCCCACATACCATCGACAATTTGATAATTCCCCAAATCCCGTTCATTTTGGTACTCCTTGATAGCTCAAGTGGTCACATTTTGTTATTCGAGGAGACCAGCACGAAGCACACCAGCAGTGCCTCTAAAACGTGTTGCTTCCTGTGTCGGTGCATCTCACCATTCTCCCCAGAAGTTCTGAAACAGTTGTCCGGCCACATGGCAGGTCGCTTCCGTGGAGTTACGCACGACACGTGATGATTGTTGCAGCGGCAACAAAAAAAAACCGACCAATTTGGTCGGGGCCTGATCAGGTCTCTTCGCTGACTATCAAATCAACGGCGTCGTTATTTGGGAGGAATCCCCAGAAACCGCAGGAATCGATTCACGATGGATCTCGCCCGTGAGTATTTGACGCGTTCCTAAACGGCAATCGTGATGATCGGTTCGCCAAACAGGTATCGCCGTCGCAGAACGACTTCCCTGTCAGCGTTTCCGTTCGCGTACGGTCGAGCGGTTCAAACCACACAAACACTTCGGACTGTGTGGGGTTGCGAATGACAAAGTCGAAACGTTGTCCGGAATCTTTGGGACTTACCACCAGTCCGGCATCACAAATCACGCGGCCTTCTGTCGCTAACCAGTTGTCTTGCATTGAAGTGGCCTTTCGGTATCGCACGGGAATAGATCACCTACTGGACGAAAACGAACGACCCGGAAGATGAACTGCGGAGCCCCATGCCCTCGCTGAGTCGTCTAACCTCTTCATTGCGCAATGCGGCTGGTTTTTCGAAAAAATCTGCTATTTAACCGCAGGATTTTCCCAACCTGCGACCAGCTCTTTGAGCAGCCGATCGATGGACTCGCTGGCAGAGAAGCCGTTCGCTCCCGCGACCTCGCGGACGGCCACAGGTTGTTCACTGCCGATCGATCGCCGCAGCGGGACCGACAACAGCGGCCGAAATGTACTGGCGCAACAGATGTCCAGGCTCCTGTCGTTGACTCGGTAGAGTCGACGAATGCCTTGCGACACAGCTTCTTCCTCGGCAACCTGCTCCAGCGGAATATCAAGCCGTATTCCTGACTCAACATCGAAGAACTCGGGCGGCTCCGTGCTGATCGCTAACTTCATGCCGTCCGAAAAGAAGGTGAACCCTGCCGGTACCTTACCTTGCTGTCGCGCTGCCGGAATCTCACACAATCTCTCTCCAGTAACCAGATCCCAAACAGCGACTGCCTCTCCAACACGGGCGGCCAGTCGCCGACCAGCATGGCTCAAAGCCATCCGAGAGTATTTTGCCACATTGATCGACCGGGGCTCGTCGTCGGATCGGATTGCCCACACCTTGATTTGCGTTGGGCTGACACACGCGGCGAACGTGCTTTCGTCCAAACTCAGCGCCCAGCGTCCTGGGCCTCCGCCGACACATGGGTACTCAAGGACCTGTGTGCCCTGCGCACGATCCCAAAGAATCAGGCGGGGCGGTGATACGTCTCGGCGATGACTGTAGGTGGCCAGAGCCAAATAGTTTTCACGATCGCTAAGCAGACTGGCAGAGAGCAATTCTCCTTCACGAAGCGGGAACTCCGACAGCTGACCATCGTTGTTCCGAATCCGGACCACACGAATGGTGTCATTCGGTGTCCCTGGCGTCAGTTCCACGATGTTTCCGGTTTCCAGATCAAGTGCTTCCGGATTCCTCTGCGGCCACACGCGAATCACACCGCTTCGATCAGCACTGACCGGTCGCCCATTAGGCAATTGTCCGACACACGTAATGTCTTCTTCATGACCGTGCAGAACCTCCGGGCCCACGACGTCGTCCAGTCCATCACTGACGACCCACGCGTAGACCAGATGATCGGATCCACCGGCGATGAGGTGACTTATGTGCCCCCTGTTCTGAAAGTCGATGCATGTCGCCTGACTGGGCGGAGAGAGGGTGATATCACGAAACGATGCTGACTCTCGGGGCCTGCTGAACGCGGGCGGCCCCAACAGCCGACGATCCCGGGTGTGCTTCAGCAGGTGGATCTTCTGATTGAAGCTGGCCAGACGGGCAATCCACATCGAGCCATTCTGTCGCACCCGAACAATTCCCGACTGAATATTTCCGCCCGGCCTGAACACCCGGTCCGATCCGCTCGCGATGGTTTCCCAGCTCCATGAGTTGGAATCTTTCGCTCCAATGCACGATGAATACAGTTGTGTGCCATCGTCTGAGAATCCTAGAAACGAAACGATGTCAAATGACCCAGCACCTGAAAAACGCTGGGGAGTGAGCGTACCACGACCACGTTGCCTTGCTGAACTGTTCGGGCTGGTCAGCCGTGTGCCTTTGTCCGTCACATTCCATGCGGTCCATGTGTTTTGATATCCCCCAGCGACCACAAACTCGCCATCCGGACTGAAGGCGACTGTACGCCCGCTGACAGATGCATCATCCTTGATACTCAGAAGTTCTTCCCCACTGAGGGTTTCCCAAACCTTTACATAGCCCGTTCGCTTAGGATTTCCCAGGTGAAACCCGCTTGCCGCGACCAACCGGCCGTCCGGGCTGAACGCCACACTGCAGTCCCATGAATGTGACAAGTCGTGTGACAGTAGGTTCGATTTGCGAGGCACGAGACGTCGCTGCCAGACCTTCGCGTGAGTATTCAGATTCCACACGGTCACGTTTTGAAAGTCGCTTGCAGCCAACATTTCGCCAGACCGGTCAGACACCAAACAACGGCAGCCAGCTCCGTTTTCTAATACGGCAGCCGCATTCTGCCTCAAGTGATTCCAATAGTACCATTCAAACCCTCGCAGATCGTGGCCACTGCCATCCTCTGTGGGATCATGTCGAGCCAGCAACTCCGAAGCTTGCTTGATGTGACCCTGATCCCATGCCCGCTGAATCTGCTGGAGATCATTTGCATACGCAATCAGCGCGGCATGCTTCTCCGCTTTCCTGCGAAGGGCTTCTTTCTGCTGCACCGTTTTCTGTTGCGCATCGATCACCTTCCGTGAAGAATCGACCTGACCTTTGGTCAGCTCTACCTCCGTTGAAAGTTCCTTGTTCGATTTCAGCACCGTTTGATGCTGCGCGGTTGCCATTCTTCGTTCTCTTTCTGCCGTACGGAATTGAACCTGATACACAACCGCAATGGTCAGGGTGACGAGAACCGCCACGGTCAACCCGGCAATGATCCGGTACGGTTTGCTGACTGACCGGTAGAGCCGTTCCCAATGCGTCGGTGTACGCGTCAGGATTGGTTCGCCCTTCAGGAAGCGACTCAGCTCCATGACGATCTCATCTGCTGACTGAAATCGCTGAGCCGGGTCCTTTTGCAGACACTTTTCGCAGATCGTTTCCAGATCTCTCTCAACGCCCCGATCAATGCGTCGCGCCAAGGGAGCCGCGATGTCCATCCGACCGACTGAATTGAGTTTATCTCCATCGAATGGCATTTCTCCGGTCAGCAACTCAAACAGCACCACACCGAATGAGTAGATGTCACTGCGGAGGTTAATTTCTTTGCGACGTAGTGCCTGCTCAGGAGATTTGTAACCCACTGTGCCGGCACCGGCCGTTTCGGTCCTGATGGAGTCGCTTCTCAGGCGCGCCAATCCGAAATCGGCGATCTTTGGACGCCCCTTTAGATCGAACAGAATGTTCTTAGGCTGCAGGTCGCGATGGACGACATCTTTGCCATGGGCTGCAGCCAATCCTTGCGCCACTGCACGCATCACTCTCACCGAACGCTTGTTCCATTCCGATCGCTTCTTCCTGGGGTTAGTTTCTCGGTGTTTGCGCTCCCGTCGTGACCATGTCACCAGAGTCCCACCTGCCATGTACTCCATCACCAGAAACGGTTCAGAAGAATCACTGCCGACCACGAACAGCGTGATCACGTTCGGATCCTGAATCTTTGCAACCAGTTGTGCTTCCCGACGGAATGCTCCGTACGCCACCGATCCGCTTTGCTCGCGGAATCTCAGCATCTTGACAGCAACGATTCGATCCTCTGCCAATTGTCTGGCTTCGTAGACAGTGCCAAACCCTCCACTATCGATTTTCCGGATGAACCTCAGTCCCTCAATCGCGGGAAACCCTGACCGGGTTTTCGTCATCTCAAGAGCAACCTGTTCCAATTCCTTTCTTAGTTCTGTGTCGAGTCGCGCAAGCCGCTGGCAATACACATCCACCGAGGGAGTGTCGCCCCAACGGTTCAATGCGCCAAACTCTGCGACAAGGATTTCATTTGGCAATTCCTCGACCGCACCCAACTGAGGAAAACGTTCCACATAGGTCAGCAGACTCGGACCTGTGATCTCAGTCTCTGGATCCTCGGCAGTACGCCTCCAGGATTGTTCAACATCAATGGCAATCAATGCGACAAGGAACGTCTTGATTTCGCGGGAGGAGAGCCGTGATCCCGTTGCCTGCGCTGCTTTGTTCAAGTACTTCTGAATCGACGGAGTCGCACCTGAGATCCACGCCCGATCGAATTGGCGCCTCAGGTTCCACAGTATCTTTTCCATAATGATCTGTATTGCCTTACTTAACAGGTCGAGCGAGACTCAACTGACCTCACGACATCAGCCGAGTTTTTCTGCTCGCTCTTCAGCTTCGAGTCGCTGTGCCAATAGACTCTCAAACCTCTTGATTGTTGCGCGGACTGTCGCGATGGAGCAACGGCACGCCTCTGCTATTTCGTCACACGTACGATCATCGTCTTCATCAAGGTAAATGACAAGAATGCTCCGTTCGAATTCCTCCAGATCACACCCGTTGATCGCCTCCTGTAAACACACTCCGACCAGTTGTTCCTGCTCTGGTTGCCCGGCCAGATCAATTGCCGCTTCGACAATCATTGCCAGGCTCTCCGGAGCGACACTGATGACTTTATTCTGTCGCCTGAAGCCAACCATCGTCTTACAGAACACAATTCTCCCCAGGAGTCCGGCGATATTCCACTGAGGCGGGTCGAATTCCGGTTTACCGACGGCGCTAAAGAAGCTGCGAAATCCTTCCTGAACAATTCCACTGGAGTCGTACGTTGCCCGATTGTGCGAATTCATGAGCCGCCGTCGCACTTTCTGCAGCATCTGTCGGACGTATCGTTCGTGCAACTCGGCGGCGGCGTTCTGGTCCCCACCTCGAAATCGCTCCACCAGCTCTCTGTCAATCTCTTTCTCTTTGTCACTTTGTGACATCGCAGATATCTCCTTGAAAAACCGTGCAATTTGTCGTCGTAAATCATTTGTCAGGGGACACGTTCGCGTCCTCCAACATTCTCATTGCGCTGAAGAGCCGTCATGCGGCATCATTTCGCAGGATTTGTCAGAATTTATCGAAAAAGATCCTCAATGTTGCATTCCCAGCGACACAGAACACTGAATTGGGATGGACCGCTACTGCCTGCCTCCACGGGGGATTCCTGTTTCAAGTCCCTCATCCAATGCCAATCGCTGCACCAATGATTCCTCAAACCTCTTGATCGTCGCGCTGACGGTCGCGAAGGAGCAATCGCAAGCATCGGCGATTTCGATGCGGGTTCTATTATCTTTCCGATCGAAATGGATTGCAAGAATTCTTCGTTCAAGTTCAGTCAACTCAGACTCATCCACGACCTGCGAAGGGACCGACTGCACAAACGTTCTCTTTCCAAATACCGCTCCGACAGTGCTGACCGCTGTGGACCACCGCTCACGCGTCGTGACTTTCGTGTTTCCCGTTAGATTCAATTCGTGAAACGCGACATCCGTATTGCCAGGTGCACGACTGAAGGGGAGTTTCTTTACAGCATTGTGAAAGGTGATCCGTCGTGGCAACAGCTCTTCCACGACAGCTTCCTTTAATGGCATCTGGACAACCCAACGCCCTCCCTGGCTTGGACTCTGGCGAACAGTCAACTCGTGTAGCTCGCCGTGATGTGACCGAATCTGCTCTTTTAGTTTGGTTGCACTGCTTTCGTCCGGCATCACAATCTGAATCGCTTTGTAGCGGTCCGAGCCAATGAAACTCCAACTCACCAGTCCGCGCCGTGAAGCAAACCGGATCACGTCTCCTGGCGGTAACGTTTCCAGCAAATGGTTATTCAGTTGCAAGGAGGTAGCCGTGTTTCCTTTATCGGAGCTGTGTGAAGGATTATCTGTAATTCCCCTTGTTCTCGTGTTGTTTCGTGAAGAGCTGGCCAGCACGGCATGAGCATTGATTGGATCAACTACTGCGCGCAAGCACCTGCCGTCTTCCACTATAGCGCAACTTCCTTACTCATTCGTTAACGACTGATTTCTGCCGCGTAGACCAATGCCGAGAACGAACCGGGGCTGAAGCTGACAGCGTATCGATCGTGTGGCGACTTGCGAATTGGCGCTGATGAATGACGGCGCTCACTGGCCGCGCATGAACGTTCAACTCCGCTAATATGCGAGATCGTCCGAACGTCAAGGAATCAAGCCCTATGAATTCATCGCGACCGTGAAAGACGCGCCGATCAACTCCCCTCAGGAAGACGAAGTGCTAGGGACCGTTCTCGCTTACGAATCCCCCGTTTCTGGTGATCCCCGGAATGAACAACGGTTCGATCGGATGCTAGATATGCTGGGCGTCAATCCTGAGACGGACCAATTGGTTGGTACCGATGAACAGGTAATCGAAGCACTGGATAGCGCCCTACGGCTGAGTCCTCGAACTCGCTGATGATCTAATTCGCACCTTTCAATCGATAGCGCTGCTCACGCCACGACTCATATAAAAGTAGTCTTGCCATGAGGTATAGCGATTTTTCATTTTCGGTATGCCGTTTCTGTTATGGCTTCCGTCTCGTGCGAAACACGCAGAGAATCTGGCTTTCCTGTTCCATAACTCGGTAAAGGATGATGTACGCCAGCCCCAGAACGATGAGTTCTGGTGTGCCGATTCTGCCGGGTCGTGGAAACTCTCCTAATCGTTTTACCGCTCGTTCCAAACGTTGAATCCGCTGTTGCACCGGATGCGAATTTTTCCTTCGAACGTAGGCATTTGCCAACTGGAGTCAATTCAGTCTGCTGGTGAGCCAGCGGACTTTCCTCCCCCTAGCTCACGCATTATTTTTTGCACGTCCTTGGCGGATGCTAATTGCCCCTCATCCGCTTCCACAAGCGCAGCCTCAACTTCGTCGATCCGCCATTTCTGCAACGAGATGAATTCGGAGACCGCCCGCTTGATGAGATAGCTCCGGTCCCGGTCCGTTATTTGTGCCAGCTTGTCCAGGAATGCGACGTCATCCGCGTCGAGACGACAGGTGATATTGGTTTTTTGCATATTCCCTCCGTGGTTGTTGCCCCAATCAGAATACATTGTCTTGCGAGACACCGCATCGACTTTCAGCAGATGACCAAGCGGTCCGCTATATTCTGAATGCTCCTTAGTGGAAAACCACTCTGATGAACTGCCTGGATAGACGCCCTTGCGGCGTCGGCACGAAGTGCCGTGTGACCTGTCCGGGGATTCAACACTTTTTGTTTCAACTACAATTTCGGTGACTTTCGCTTCGCTCCTGAACTCGCGAGAGGCTTCCGAATCAACACCAATTCAATCGGAGCCTCCACATCGGCCAGCCGCCCGTCGGCGGTGTACAGTGGTGCGTCCAGGGTGATGGCCAGTGAGAGGCAGGCCCGATCGGCGAAGGAGAGGCCCGCATCTTTGGTTGCCCCATACAGGCTCGCCGCTACCGTCGCCTGTCGTGTATCGAACGCGACGACGTCAATCCGCGCCCCTTCGAGCAGCAGAGCCGTCGCCGCCATGTCGCCGCCGCGCTCCAGCGTTTTTTTCAATACCTCGGAATAATTCACCGCCGACATGATCGCACCGAACAAATGCTGCTCGACCAGATCAGCCCCGCGCTCGCCCTGCGCATAGGCCAACACGGCGGACGCATCGAGTACGACGTCACTCACGTTCGCGCGCCGCCTCGTCGCGATGCTCCTGAATAACCTCATCCGCCAGACTTACCTCCGGCGGCACCAGATTCTGAAAGTAGGCCTGGATCGCCCGCAACGCCTGCTGCGGCGTTTGCAGATGGACCCCGGTCTCATCCTGCACGACCGAGACTTCCGATCCCTTCTTTAACCCAAACGCCGCCCTCACCTCGGCAGGCAACACGATCCGCCCCGAACCATCCACCGTCGCCCCGAACACCCGTCGTCCTTCCGCTTCACCTGCCTGCATGCCGTTCCTCCCTGATTGTGACACCTGCTTTAACGCTGACACACTTTCACAATTCGGTCAAGCACTTTCCACACTGCCGCAAACCACCATCCACGGGATGACAGCCGTTTGTGATAAATAACATCCTTTATTTCCCCCTTGCGCGGAGTGGCGAAGTCGACTACGGTCGGAAGCATGGATGATGATGCGAAGATGATAACGATTCTCAATGGCCACCGAGATTTCGCTCGTGTCGATTTGCCATCGTCGATTCGGGATGCCGGAGCGGCGTTTGCCTGGGACGAGTTTTTTGCCGGGGTCATTCGAAATCACCACACGCGGACGGCCTACTTGCAGGCGGTTCGCAAGTTTCTTGCCTGGGTGGAAGAAACCGAAACTCCACTGGAGCGCATCTCGCCCGGCATGGTGGGGGCCTATTTTAATCAGCATCCGGGAAGTTTGCCGACGAAGAAACTGCATCTCGCGGCGCTGCGTGCATTCTTCGACGTGCTGGTGCAGCGGCACGTGTTGATCCTGAATCCGGCAGCCACGGTTCGCGGAGAACGGTACGCCGTGATTGAGGGCAAAACACCGGAGATTTCGCGAGATCAAGCGCGAGACTTGCTCACATCAATTGACACGACGACACCCATCGGCCGCCGTGACAAGGCGATCATTGCCACGCTGATCTATACGGCCGCGCGTGCCGGAGCTATCGCCAATTTGCGCTTACGGGATTTTGTCTGGGATGGCTCGCAGTACGCGCTGCGTTTTCTGGAAAAAGGAGGCAAGTCGCGCGCGATTCCAATTCGGCACGATCTGCAAGGCTACTTACTGGATTATTTGAATTCATTTGAGTGGCAAACGGAAAAGAGTGAAACCGTCTTGTTTCGCTCTGGCCAGGGAAGAACGGGCCAACTCACCCAGCGTCCGCTCAGGAACATCGACATCTGCCGCATGGTCAAACGTCGCTTGCGGGATGCTGGCTTGCCGCCTCACCTCTCTCCACATTCGTTTCGCGTCGCCACAGTGACTGATTTGCTGAACCAAGGCATCGCGTTGGAAGACGTGCAATACCTGGCCGGACATGCCGATCCAAGGACGACCCGGTTGTACGATCGTCGGCAAAAGCAGGTCACGCGGAATACGGTCGAGCGGATTTCGATTTAACACAGAAAAGTATCGGAAAAGGTTCTTAAAAACAGTGAACAGAAAACAAGACCAGAGGAGCTGGTTAATAAATACTTGAAATCTGTCAGTAAATGTGCCATCTCACAGGTATGGTGGCCTGCCTTTAAAAAACTGTGCCATTGGTTATGAAGGTTTCTGAGCGATTATTGCAAGGAGATCTTTTAATGACGAAACGACGCAGGCGGCATTCGCCGCAGCAGATTGTGAAGAAGTTGCGTGACGCCGATGCGATGCTCAATGCCGGGCAAGACGAAGCGGTCGTGCTGCAGGCGTTGGAAGTCAGCCAAGCGACATTGGACCGTTGGCGGAAACAGTACGGCGGGATGAAGTCAGAGGAGGCGATGCGACTCAAGGCCTTGGAAGATGAGAACCGGCGGCTGAAGGAAATCGTGGCGGACCAGACGTTGGACATCAAGATGTTGAAACACCTTGCGGAGGGAAACTGGTAAGCCCTTTGACCTGCATCAAATTCCTGTACCACCGCTTATGAAGATCGGGTTAGGTAAAGCACGTCCTGTTTTTCATCGGAAGCTTCGTGAGCCCCGTTCGCCTTCGCTGTCGCCTCGGCCTGCGTAGCGGGAGGGGCCGAGGGGGCGGCGATGGTGGGCGGGGCGGACCCCGTTTGTCGAGTTCGAGCTGAGGTCAACCTCTGCCCAAACTCCGCCGGCGTCAAATATCCCAGTGAACTGTGTGGCCGATGCTCGTTGTAATCTTCACGCCAAACTGTTGTCAGCTGTCGTGCCGCTCGCAAACTTTCAAACTCCTCGGTCGCTAAAAACTCATCACGAAACCGGCTGTGAAAGCTTTCCGCAAAACCATTCTCCCACGGACTGCCCGGCGCGATGTACAACGCCTCCACGCCCAACTGTCCTAACCAACTCCGAAGCGCCTGCGCCACAAACTCCGGACCATTGTCGCTGCGAACATGACGCGGCACGCCCCGCATGGCGAACAATTCCGCCAGCGTGTCGATCACATCTTCACTTGTAATGCTGCGATCCACTTTCAAAGCCAAACACTCCCGGGTGTGTTCGTCGACGATCGACAACCACTTCAGCGGACTGCCGCTCGCCGTGCGATCGAACACAAAATCCCACGCCCACACATCGTTCTGGGACGCCGCTTTTCGCCGGTGACAGCCATTGGCAGTCGTTCCCAGACGGCGTTTCTTACGCTTCTTCTGCGGCACTTTCAGCCCTTCTCGACGCCACAGCCGATAGACCCGCGTGTCGCTCGCCCGCCAACCTTCGCGACGCAGCAAATGGGCGATGCGGCGATAACCGAACCGCGAACGACGACCTACCAACTGTAGCATCCGCTTGAGCAAACCATGCTCATCGTCGCGCGGTTGCGCCACATAGCGTTGGCTGCTACGAGGCTGCTTCACCACGTGGCACGCTCGCCGCTCCGACACCGCAAACGTGTGTTGCAGTTCACGGACGGCACTACGCTTTCGAGAAGGGCTTACCAGTTTCCCTCCGCAAGGTGTTTCAACATCTTGATGTCCAACGTCTGGTCCGCCACGATTTCCTTCAGCCGCCGGTTCTCATCTTCCAAGGCCTTGAGTCGCATCGCCTCCTCCGACTTCATCCCGCCGTACTGTTTCCGCCAACGGTCCAATGTCGCTTGGCTGACTTCCAGCGCCTGCAGCACGACCGCTTCGTCTTGCCCGGCATTGAGCATCGCATCGGCGTCACGCAACTTCTTCACAATCTGCTGCGGCGAATGCCGCCTGCGTCGTTTCGTCATTAAAAGATCTCCTTGCAATAATCGCTCAGAAACCTTCATAACCAATGGCACAGTTTTTTAAAGGCAGGCCAGTTGGTTAGGACAGTTGGGCGTGGAGGCGTTGTACATCGCGCCGGGCAGTCCGTGGGAGAATGGTTTTGCGGAAAGCTTTCACAGCCGGTTTCGTGATGAGTTTTTAGCGACCGAGGAGTTTGAAAGTTTGCGAGCGGCACGACAGCTGACAACAGTTTGGCGTGAAGATTACAACGAGCATCGGCCACACAGTTCACTGGGATATTTGACGCCGGCGGAGTTTGGGCAGAGGTTGACCTCAGCTCGAACTCGACAAACGGGGTCCGCCCCGCCCACCATCGCCGCCCCCTCGGCCCCTCCCGCTACGCAGGCCGAGGCGACAGCGAAGGCGAACGGGGCTCACGAAGCTTCCGATGAAAAACAGGACGTGCTTTACCTAACCCGATCTTCATAAGCGGTGGTACAGGAATTTGATGCAGGTCACGTTGACATGGTTACCTTCAGAACAACACTATTTGCCTATAACTTTTGAAACAGTTTTTTACTACCACTGAATCCTTTTATTGCCCTAATCCCACTCAGGATCAACTTGCGTGACGTTTCAAGGTGTTTCAATTGTTCTCGGCCTGACGCAGATTCCTCTCGTACCATTGCCTCCGATAGAGAGATGGCTAAAGCAGCAGCATTCTGCGGTAATGTCAGTGGCTCTGAGTTTCCAAAACAATCTTTCCAGATTCCAATGGTTCTGTTTTCAGGAGCATTGTAGATCTGTTCTCGGCGAACCATGCCGAGCGATGTCAATATCAAAACGCTGCTTCCCGGGTCATCACACAAGCTGGTCGCATACCGACTTCCCCATCTATGGCTGGCCTGTGCCCCATCAAGTAGTAAAGAAATCACAAGATTTGGTCCAATCGCCCGTAATACCTGTTGAACTGGATCAATTCTCGCGAGATCCTCGCAAATTAACGTTGAAATCGCATATCGATTTTTGAGAATCCAAAACAAACATTCCCGCTCTGAGACATCCGTATCTTCCCACCATACTTCCCCTCTCAGCCATCTTCCAAGGTCTTCATTTGTATTGTCGTTAATTTGTAATTGTGAGGCGATGTTGTAACGCATGATTTGAGATTTATCCAATCTCCAGCGGTGATGCTTTACCTGAAGACGACGAAACGACACGTACTTCATATTCGGATTAGTGTCGCTTGGTTGCTCCCCGTTGTGCCAGTGTAAGTTTACCCGCGTATACACAGCATTGATATTTCTTCCTTTTTCATCGTCTTTTACGAACCGTCGAGATTTCACCCCGCTTACAAAAAGACTTATTGGCTCAATTTCTTTTTCTCGCTGTCCATCATCTTCGCATCCCGAAACCATCAGTCTGTGCGATACTCTTTCTGCCACAGCATGTGAAAGTGCCAACTCTGGAAAAATGATGCCGTCGATGTGCCCGAGTTCGGCGTTAGCTATCCTGAGCAGATCTCGCAGTCCTGACGTAAGGTGGTGAACCTGACCATCTTCAGTGTCAGCCAAATCATAAAGCCACGTCAAATCTGTGGTATATTTGAGCTTCTCGTCCGGTCGTGTCGATTGGGGTCTGCAAGGTTGGAAACTGGTGGCACTTATTTCATATGGATAGGGGACCAATAGCAAATTTAGTCCGCCTTTGCTCTCTGGGCTGTACCCAGTAAAGGTGTTGAACCAGAATGTGTTTACAACTCCTTTTGGAGGTAGTAGAGCCAAACTATGAGAAAAAGACCGTATAGTTTGGCCAACAGTGGGAGTGAGTGCCTTCGGTTGCACACAGACCAGATACGGAGGTACGTGACGGCAAATCGAAGATGGTACGTACGGCAAAAGCTCGTTTTCAAACTCGCGTGTGCTCAATGTGTCTTCAGTTTCTTCGAAATCCGGTTCAAGATCCTTGATGCCGCTAATACGTTCTGGGCGACCGATATGATCTTTGTAGTAGGAATGCTGTTGACTCGCGTATATCAACTGATGAATAGGGTTATCGACTATTGGGAATGCCCGCGATTCCACACCCGCACACGCAATATCTGCAATGTGCAACAGTTTGATAGCCAATTGTACCCACTTAGGAGGGTCAGATCCGCGAGTTAACTTCGTTTCCAGAAGTCCTTCGTCAAAATAAGACGCCAAAGACTCCCAGTCTTTGTCCAGCTTTTTGAATGCCAGTTGGGGCGAGCCTTCACGAAGTTGTGCTCCCACTGTCTTCCAATCACATTGATCTTCAAATGAAAAAACACTTTCGGTAACGTCAAAAAAATCGGGATGTGTATATGCTCCTGACTGCTCAAGTAAAGTAGCCATAGCGGCAAACAGATCCGGTGCCCATTGGGGTACCGCGGAAATCGGTGCGTAACGTTCGCGAGGTTGCGAGGCGACGTCATGTGTGCCGTTAGTACCCATGGGAAATAACGACAATAAAAGGCCTCCGATAGTGGGGCCATCTGGCTGAGGATCGCGGGTAGTTTTTTTTAGTTTTCCACGGGAACGTGGTTTTTTCTTTTTGTCAGAATTGTCTTTTTCTGCCATCAGTGAGTGACTCCGCTACCATTCGAGAAGCGTTTTTCGACGGGCAAATGTTCTACAAAGCTGAATTCAAAGCTAACCATTGATATGGTCAAAAGCAACTTAAACAACGTCTTACCCGTTCCATTCGTCACTCTTGGTCTATCATGTCTAGTTTGGGGCACCTCGCCGCTGGCGACCGGGTGACTGCGGACGTCGCTGCCGCTCTGGTCGCTGACGCGGACGGCTAACGCCTCCTCCGGCTCCCTGGTGCAAGCGGGACTGACCGCCCCGCAACCGACGCCTGCGGCGACTGTGGGAGTTGCATGTGAAAAAGGGGGCACATCCCCCAGGTCCGTCAAGGATCGGGGCCGCGCTGCCTCTGCGGCTGCCTCCCCATCTTCATCCGCTGCGCTGCTTGCAGATCGGTGCCCTCCCCGCCGGCAGTCCTGGACTGACCTCTCCCCCTGCTTTAGGGACTTCTCGTCTCCGCTTCGCCCAAAGCATGTCTGCTTTGACTCAACGAACGAAGTTCCAATTCAGAAACGGAGAATGCCCCATGGCGACCAAGACTTCCACTGCCCAACGCGTTGACGTTTACACCCAGGTGACCAATCGCATCGTCGCAGAGCTTGAGCGCGGTGTAAGGCCTTGGCTCAAACCCTGGAACGCCGAACATGCCGCCGGACGCATTACGCGACCGCTACGGCACAACGGCCAGTATTACCTGGGAATCAACATTTTGATGCTGTGGGCTTCGGCCGAGATGCAAGGTTTTGCCTGCCCGATCTGGTTGACCTTTCAGCAAGCCAAGGAACTGGGGGGACACGTCCACAAGGGAGAGCAGGCTTCCCCCGTGGTCTACGCCAGTACGTTCAAGAAGACCGACAAGAACGAAGAGGGACAGGAACTGGAAGAAGAGATTCCGTTCCTCAAGCAATACTCGGTGTTCAACGTGGAGCAGTGCGAAGGCTTGCCGCAGCATTTCTACGCCTTGGCGGAACCGCCGAAAGAGACACTCGAACGGATCGCACACGCGGAAACGTTCTTCGCCAATACGGGAGCGAAGATCGAACACGGCGGGAACCGGGCGTATTACGCCATCGCGACCGATTCCGTGCGGATGCCCCCCTTCGAGACGTTTCGGGATGCCGAATCCCATGCGGCGACGCTGGCCCATGAGTTGACACACTGGACGAAGCACCCCTCCCGACTGGATCGCGATCTGGGCCGGAAGCGTTTTGGCGACGAAGGGTACGCAATGGAAGAACTGGTCGCCGAGTTGGGTTCCGCTTTCTTATGTGCCGATTTGCGGATCACGCCGGAATTGCGAGAGGACCACGCCAGCTACATCCACAGCTGGCTCAAAGTCCTGAAGGATGACAAACGGGCGATCTTTACCGCCGCTTCGCTCGCATCCAAGGCAGTCGATTATCTGCACGGCCTGCAACCGCAGCCGGAAGCCTGATCGGTTCCTGATGCCCGACCGTTGCGGCGGTCGGGCATTTTCTTCCCCTTATGCTTTTCTCCGATGGGAGTCTATTCCATGGACCCGAATCAAACCTTTCTCGATATGTTTAACGCCATGAAGACAGAAGACTTCGCCACCGCCCGTGAATTGGCCTTGGCTCTCCAGGAGTGGTTCGCCAAGGGGGGATTTTATCCCTACCAATACACGCCTGAGGCAATGCAGGCTTACATTGCCTCCGTCCTGCGCCGCACCGCCGGTTGCGACCCGTAGCCGATCTTTTCACTGGCCTGCTCGAAATGCGACGTCCGAACGGAGATCGCCACCGAAGTGGAAGCGCTGGAAGCAGGTTGGACCGAGATGGAATCCGCCTGCGCGGTGCAGCAGGTCTGTTTTTGCGGACGCGTGTCCTGCCTGTGGCCAGCAGGCACGACACGCGTCATAACGGCAATTGCCCGACGCGGTTCGCTGCATATTCTATGTGTCCCCGAAAATGGGGATGCCAATCTCGACGGAATCCTTAACTGAACCGCGCAAGCCAATGCAGCGGATGACGCCGGGCGTGGGTGATCGCGACGATCAGGATTTCTTTCTCCTGCTCCGGGAAGACGACCGCATAGGGAAATCGCCCCAGTTGGGCACGGCGAATCTCGTGTTTCCCGGAGTAGAACTCCCAGCGTGGGAAAGATTGGGAGCGTTCCTCAATGAGTTGAAAGGCGCGACGGACCTCCCCCAGGAACTGTTCCCCCAGTCCGGTCCGTTGCGATTCTTACCAGAGCGAAGCGTCGATGCCGTCACTCCGCGCTTCTGGAAGAACGTGCAGATTCACGCGGGCTTTCCGCTCCGATCAGCTTGCAAATGCTGTGAAATCTCCGACAAGGCGGACTCCCCATCTGTCACACGACTCGAATCCTGCCGGTGAGCCTCTAGCCGCCGGTCAATCTCCGCCGTCCAGGTGGCGGTCAGTTCTTCCAAAGAGTTCTCATCTTCTCTGAGACTCTGCTCCAGTATATCCGCCAGAAAGGCGCGGTCGTCGAGCGGCAAAGCCAGAGCCTGTTGGGCAATTTCATCACGGGTGGGCATGTTGTGACCTCATTATTATTGGGATACAGCTATTTTCACATTTCCCGGACGAATTATCGAGTTGTTTTTGAAACGCCAAGCGATCCAAGCGATTCGACTTTGCCATTTCTTGTTCGTGCGGATTCCGTGTCCCGCAAGTCCACCATCGGCCCTTGTCACTCCCAATGTCCACATCTCCAACGTTCGCCCCAACTACTTGCCCAGAATCTTGACCGATGAGACCAAAGACAAGTAACACACGATCCACAATGTTGCTGGCCCAGCCGGTCCAGAGAATTTTAACCCGAAGGCATCAAAACTCAGCAGCTTGTCACTGCCGGATTGAAACCCGAGGATTGAGACAATTGCGAAAGCGCCAATCGCTGAGAATGGCAAGGCGAAAGCATAATGACCCTTGCCTTGCCATATATCGACGATTTTCTTCCAGCTACACAGGTAGGCGATAACCAGTCCAGCGTAGACAATCAGCCCGAGTACAGTCAGAATGACGACTGCGGCACCGACATATCCCAGGAATTCTTTCATGTGTTACTCACACGTCTCTGTGAACGAAGTAGGGTATACGAAGTTGCCGCCTAATTCGCAGGTTGGCGATTCTCGAAAGTTGCATTTTAACTACTGGTTACATGTTTGTCATGCATTTTCCTGCATGAATGGCCGCCCCTGCCTGGCTCTGATCGGGACGATAGGCCAAACCGCTTGCGGGATAGCAAGTCTATTTGGGCCTAATCCTATGTCCAAACTCACGAGGCGGTGCCCGTCGCTAAGTGCTGCTGACTCGGCACGCCATTGGTTTGCCGGTAGAATTCGCGCTGCATGTCTCTAGCCCATACCACACGGTGCAGCCCAATGAAACTTACCCAGGCGTACATTCGGAACTTCCGGCGACTCGAAGACGTATCGATCGACTTCGAACCGTCCGAAACGGTCTTTGTCGGGCCGAACAATAGCGGCAAGACGTCCGCGACCGAAGTTTTTCGCCTGTTTTTGAAATCGAACGAATTCTCCATCCACGACTTCTCCGTCTCTCAAATCGCAAGGCTGGATGCGTTCGGCCGCGGCGACAACGATGAATCCCAAGAAAACGCTGACAGCAAGGGCGGGGAAGCCCTCCCCCGCATCGAGCTCGACATGTGGTTCTCGATCGATCCCGATACAGAGTTCGGCCGCGTGGGATTGCTGCTACCTGACGCTGAGCAAGTTTATGACAAGGTGGGCATTCGTCTTTGTTACGGGGCGACCGACCCTGACAAACTCCGGGAAGATTATAATTCAAAGCCCACTCTCCAAGCGACCGGAACCCCAGCAAAGCCCCTTTCACACTACCTGACGCAGCCTGGAACCCTGAAACGATATTTTACTGTTGAATATTTTTCCCTCGAAGAGGACGGCGAAAAGGTTAACGCAAGACTACTGAAGCCCGAGGAAGGAAAACGTATACTGAACTCGCTTGTTCGTGTTGAGTGTGTTGAGGCCCAGCGTAAGATTGACGACCATGGACACGGAGGGAGCACGCGACTTTCGAACGTGCTGACGACGTATTACAAACGCAACCTTGAGCAAGCTGTCGCAAGCGACGAAGCAAACCAAATCGTCGACAAACATAACGAGGAACTCACGGACCACTACACTACGGTGTTCGGCGAGCTGCTTGAGGTGATACAGGGGCTAGGCGTGCCGTCAGTTAACGACCGGCTTCTCAGGGTAGTGTCTTCACTCATCCCAGAAGTTGCGCTTCAAGGCAATACGACCCTTACATATATCGACACGCGCCGGAACCACGAGCTGCCCGAGAATTATAACGGCCTAGCAGCCCGTTGAAAAACCCCCGTTTGACACATCGATTACAATCTCCACCTGAATATGATCATCGTACGGAGGATTCCAAAATGGCGTTGGGGAAGCGGCGGTCGGAACGGCAGGGGGAGTTTTGGGTGGCGGCGACCGACTTGTCGAGCGGGCCGCAGCATCTGTTTTATGAAAAGCTTAATGCGATCCTGGCCGAGGCTGACTTCGATGACTTTGTCGAAGAGTTGTGCGAACCTTTTTACGCAGGCGGCGGTCGGCCGTCGATTCCGCCGGGCGTGTTTTTTCGCATGATGTACGTGGGCTATTTCGAGGGCATCGATTCGCAACGCGGCATCGCTTGGCGGTGCGCAGACAGCCTGTCGATCCGGCGATTTCTGGGCTACCGGCAGCACGAAGCGACGCCCGATCATTCGAGCCTGAGCCGCATCCGCACCCGCTTGCCGCTGGAAGTCTTTCACGACGTGCACGTCTGCGTGCTGCAGTTGTTGATCGCAAACAAGCTCGTCGACGGGACGACAGTCGGCGTGGATGCGACACTGCTTGAAGCCAACGCGGCGATGAAATCGATCGTCCGCAAAGACAACGGCGAGGATTGGGAAGAGTACATCAAGCGACTGGCGGCCGAGGACGGCATCGAAATCAAAACCAAGGCCGAGCTCATTCGCTACGACAAACAGCGCAGCAAAGAGGGAAAGAAGAAAGTTTCCAACGACGAGTGGGAGTCGCCGTCCGACCCCGATGCTCGCATCGCCAAGATGAAAGACGGTCGCACGCATCTGGCCTACAAGGCCGAACACGTCGTCGACCTCGACACCGAAGCGATTCTCGACGCGGAAATTTATCACGCGAACGAAGGGGACACCGCCACGCTGATTCCGAGTCTTGAGCAGGCGCAAAAGTATTTGGATCGGGCGAGCGGTTGGACACGGGACATTAAAAAGGTGGTGGCCGACAAAGGTTATCACGCAGTTGAAACGTTGGCGCGTTGTGCGACATTGGGTTGGGGGTGCGGCGGCATGAAGACGTATATCCCCGAACCGGAAAGGAAGTACGAATGGAGTTGGCTCGACCGGCCCGATGCACAACAGCAAGCCGTGACGAACAACCACCGCCGCATGCAGCGCGCGTACGGCAAGCGGTTGCAGCGTCGTCGCAGCGAAGTGGTGGAGCGCAGTTTCGCACACGTGTGCGAGACGGGCGGCGGCCGTCGCAGTTGGCTTCGCGGGATCGACGAAGTCAGAAAACGGCACCTGATGACGGCAACAGCGCACAATTTAGGCCTGGTGCTGCGCAAGCTGTTGGGAACGGGAAAAGTGCGACAATTCGGGTCGTTGTGCGCGGGAGTTTTTGTGCAATCTTGCGGCGTAATCCGCCGATTCGCGTGTCTGGGGTCGTGTGCTAGACAACTGCGCGCCATATTTCGCAAACATCACATCAACCAAGCCCAGGCCGCGTGAGCCCAAAACCAATCGTGACAGTCGCGGACGCGGAGTAATTCAACGGGCTGCTAGGTTTTAAGAACCTGATCTACTTGGCCGTGCAGCTCTGCGACTATCACTTGAGCTGGATATTCACCGAGATGAATCGGCCGCTGTCGCTGGTACTATTCATCGAGGAACCTGAGGTACACCTCCATGCCCAGGCCCAACAAGCATTCATCGCGAATGCGTGGGGCATTATTGAGGACGCGTCGAAGCGACATGGCGAAGTTGGTATGGCGCCGCAGTTGGTGGTGACGACCCACTCGTCCCACATCCTCGACACCGTCGATTTCGCCAACGTACGTTACTTCCGTCGCCGTCTATGTGAGGGGGACGACCCAACAAATACAATCACGCTGAATGCCTCGGACGTGCTGAGCCTTCGCGGTTTCCGACCTACCCAGAACACGGCTGGTAAGAACGAGATAGCAACGCCCGCACAAGTAAAGGCTAAGAAGGAGATGGACGACGAGTACGAGCGGGTAACGCTAGACTTTCTTAAACGCTACCTTAAGCTTACACACTGTGATCTCTTCTTCGCCGATGCCGCAGTCTTAGTTGAAGGCGCCGTCGAAAAGATTCTACTGCCAGAAATGATCAAGAAGACCGCCCCAGGGCTACGGCAACGATACCTCACGGTGCTTGAAGTCGGCGGCGCCTACGCGCACCGCTTTGCGAGCCTGCTTGAATTTTTGGCGGTCCCTTATCTGGTAATTACCGATATCGACTCAGTCGCCCAAAAGGACGGGGCCAAGAGGGCATCGACCTGTCGAGCAGACACGATGGACGCCGTTTCGTCAAACGGATCACTTAAGTATTTCCTCGAACTCTCGACCATTAAGGACCTCATTGGGCTAAAATGCGACTCGCAGTTGCTCCAAGATCGGCGTTGCTACATTGCCTATCAGCGGCCCTCGCTCGTTGACGGGTACACTGAGGAACAACCAATGCACGGGCGTACCCTCGAAGAAACGTTCGCCTATGAGAACCTGCCGTTGTTTCGTAACGGATCGCTCAAAATAGCGAAGGACCTCCCGGCCGAGCTAGACCACGAAAAGGAGTACGATGCGGTTTTTAAAGCAGTAAAGTCGTCCACGTTCAAGAAGACCGAGTTTGCGCTAATGGTGGCCTCATCAGGGGCCGAATGGGCTACGCCTAAGTACATCGCTGATGGCCTGAGGTGGCTCGAAGGCGAGCTACAAGCCGCTGAACCCAGTGGTCAGGAAGGTGCCGAGTAATGGCAAACTACGTTCCAACACAGGCGGATGAGGAGATCCTTACTTGTCTTAGCGAGCGGAGATCCTTTTCGGTCGTCGCTGGGGCCGGGGCAGGCAAGACCACCTCGCTGGTTGAGGCGCTCAGGTCACTCATAAGAACTGATGGGCCACGCATGCTCCGTGACGGCCAGCAGGTCGTCTGCATTACCTACACTAATCGGGCCGCTCGCGTTATCAGTGAGAGGCTTCAACAAAACCCGTTATTCGTCGTGTCTACCTTGCACAGCTTTCTCTGGGGAGAGATCCGGCATTTCCAGAAAAGCATCCGAGAATCGCTCCGCTGCCACATCCTGCCGGGGCATATCGCCAAACAAAAAGAGAAAGACAACGGCGGAAAGAGCAAGGCGGCAATTGAGGCAAGAGGGAAAGTAGCCACACTCGAGCACGCACTCCAAGAACTCGACTCAGTACCATTCTTCCGGTATGGCGACGACACCCCCTTTAGTGACTACTTGCTCGGTGAACTCGGGCACGATGATCTTCTATTAATCGCATCCGACATGATCACGACCAAGCGTGCTTTGAGCCAAGTCCTAGGCCAAAAGTATCCTTATTTTTTCGTGGACGAAGCACAAGATACGTCTCCAGAAATTGTCAATGCACTAAACGTCATTTGCTCCGGCGAAGGCCCGCCTATCATCGGTTACTTCGGCGACCCAATGCAACAGATCTATGACGAAGGCAAGGGAGACTTCGCAGGACCACCGGGATCAGAGACGGTTACCAAAGTCGAGAATTTCCGAAGTGCTCCCGAAGTGGTTACCCTACTCAATGCCTTCCGAACCGACGTCACGCAGGTTCCTGCCGGTAAGAACGCCTCAGAAATAGGCAGTGTAGGTTTGATCCTCGCGCGGTCTGAGACTCCCGAAGAACCGAGGCGGCGGTACAGCGAAGCGCAGCTGGAGCGCGCAACGCGACGGCTCGACGAAGCGGTTGAACGCTGGGGATGGGCAGTGAACACGTCGGCCAAACAGCTCTTTCTGGCACGGCGGATGATCGCTCGGCGACTTGGCTTCTTGTCCTTGCACGACCTTTTTACCGGCCCTTACGCTTCAACGAGGGCAAAGAACGATTACGAGTCCGGGGAGCACTTCCTTCTCAAGCCACTGGTTGAAATCGTCGTTCCGCTGGCCAGGGCCGACAGTGAGGGAAATACCGGGGCGGTTTTGCGACTGCTATCGACTAAGACCGTCGCCTTCAGCGCCGGCGGCCAGTATAATAAAGCGTCCATTGGAAAGGTTAAAGAGATTGCTAAAACGGTTACGAAAACGTTAGTAGGTCTGTTTTATTCAAACAAAATTGGAGACGTGATACGGTATTGCTACGAGCAAGACCTCATTCACGCGTCCGAGCGTCTCATAAAGCACCTCAACCGCGTTCCACGCGGCGATGTGTATAACGAGGAGTTGCACTCCAGAGAAAAGGCAGATTGGCTGGCCGACACATTTTTCGAGATGCGAGGCGACGAGGTCGAGAAGTATTGCACTTATCTCGACGAGAACACACCATTCAGCACGCAACACGGAGTAAAAGGTGAACAGTACGATGACGTGATCGTCGTCTTTGACGACATTGAGGCCGCTTGGACCAAGTACAGCTTTACTAAGATGCTCACCCCTGGCGTGTCCGGCGAGGCGAAAGACAGCCAGAAAGAACGGAGCCGCAAGCTAGCCTACGTCTGCTTTTCAAGAGCCAAACGAAATCTGCGAATCCTGCTGTTTACACCTGACCCGGAAACGGCCAAAAGTGAACTAACCAATCACAGGTTATTCGAGGAGTCACAGGTCAGCATCTTGGGCTAAGCTACAAAAAAGCGTACTAGCAGCCCGTTGAAAAACTCGAAAACACCATTTCAGCGGGTGCCATGTTTCATAGCCAGGGTCTAAAGCGCCATGCGAGTAGGCTTGTTTCGTCCGGCCCGGACGTTATACAAACCTACCTGGATGGCGGCAATCGTTTCCTCCCGGTCTCTCTTGCCTGCCGCTTCGACCAGTTTCTGGTAGGTCGCCGCATCCTGCACCACGACAAAGGCTTTTCCGTGGACGATCAAAACCACTGGTTCGCCGGTCTCGTCCAGCCGATCGACATACCCTGCCGTCTGGCGTTTGAAACTTGTCAATGAATCGAAGCCGCGTTCCAGATTCAGCATGGGATTCCCATTCGCATTCTATTCGATGCTAGCGGATCCCGGGTGGCTGCGTAAATGCGATCTCATTCATCCCGCATTGTGGAACGATAGTTTTTCAATGATCGCGGAAGTTCACGAGGCTAGCGAAGATTCATCGATGTGGCCAACTTTCAAACAGCAATTCGGCATCTTTGGCCATGGACACGAATTCACCATGATATTTCTTTGTTCACGCTGGCAAGTACGTCATTCCAAGAAATACTTTTGAAGAACGGATGCCAATTTGGTGGCGCGATGAAAACAGTTCGATTCCCAATGTTCCAGATCGGGACAACCGTACCAGCGAGCCCTGCGGATTTCGCGGCAAGTTGCATCGCGTCGATGGTTTCTTGCTGGTCGGTGTCGGATTTGCGGCCGAACGAAGAATTGACGGGGGCGATGACGAGGTCGACGCCTTGTTCTCGGACGTGCGCACACTTAAAACTTGGCATTGTTGAGTGCCCCAATTTGTGACGGAGAACCAACGTTTTTCCGGACTTGGATACCCCCAGTCAGTACTCGACACCAATACGGGTAGGAATTGTCGATTGTGACGCAAAACGCTGCACGAAGGCAACTTAATTCCAAAATTAGATTATGTGTCTGGAAGACTAATCGGCACTCCGATACCGGACAACGTCCCGTCTCTTGTCCGACCGCTTTGCTCGAAGCAATTTTCGAATCCCTTGCAAATGAGCACCAGGATATATCCCGGAACCTCAGGATCTCGCATTATCAAGAACACGGAGAGTCCCGTGTTTGTCGCTCATGCAAATCATTGCCGAATGTTTGCAAATAACTCGCCGGGACGAGGGATTGTTTAATTGAAAATGTCCGGCTTCGTCGCTCCAGCGGAATCTCGGCCAGCCCGTCATGCAAAGAATCCTTTCTTATCGTCCGGGAGCGGAGTATCCCAAGCGCCATCAAGCAATTTCTTTAGTCGGCGCAGCGATGTGGCCGTACGAGGGCAAACATATTTGTAATTCGCTACCGAGTAACGCTGCGCACTTGGCGCGACGATCGATTCAATCGCATCAGCCAGATCGCCAAGTATGGATTGTCCACCGTCGGAAACAGAAAACACAAGCCGACTTTGAAATCCGGACGAATTAATTTCAAGCCGATTGGTTTTCAGCCATGCTCGAACCCGTTTCCCCTTGGGCACATTTCCGCTGAGGGTTACCGTGATCTTAGTATTGGCTGTTACGTCTGCGAATATCATGCAGAAGTACGAATATAGTTTTCGATCAGCACCATTGTCCCTGTCGTCTCGGTCATCAACGATGAATGTTGACCCCTTTTCAAGGTTTTTGAGTCGTTTGTCTGCGAATCCGCCATACGCATCGAAGAAGATTCGTTTCAGTTCATTCATGAGTTTTATGCCAGATAACTCGCTTTTTCAGAAGTTCTGCCAAGCAACTGATCATCGCAGCTCGAATTGTAGCGATCGGTTTCTCGCGTGTCACTCTTTATCTACAGGTGTTAGGCCGTTTCTACCCCGCGCTCGTAGGACCGACGTGGGTGAGTCGTGTGCAACCACACGCATTCGGTTCATAGTCTCTGATACTCTTCTCACGGTGAGACGCAGCACTATTTGACTGCGATCTCTTCAATGATCGCCGCTCCCTGGGGGGCTTGGAGGTTGGCGGAACCGTCCGCTTCCTGGATCCACGGTACGCGGTGCCGCACGAGGCCGTCGAAGAGGCGAATGTTGGGGCGAACTTCCCCGTTGAGGTTCCTGCCGATGATTTTCACTGTTCTTCCTGAGAAGCGGAGGGTAATGCCTTCGGAGGGATCGAACTCTGCCGAGTCGAGCCAGGCGTAGCCCAAGGCGGTGATCCGGCCGTTCTTGTGGCGGATCTCCAGCATGATCGCGTGGTCCCGAACGCCCCGCAGCCAGCCAAACGCGCCGCAGTCTTCAAAGCCGTCTGTCTCCGGCTGAGACGGGGTGTCTTGGCTCTCGGATCGTTTCCCGACATATTTATCCAGCAAACTATCGGACATATTGCATCTCCTCCCGTTCCCGAGGTTGGCTCTCGTGAATGTTTTCGTGTTCCCGCTCCCGCAGCATCGTCGACTGCCGCTGTACGGCGCCGTTGACGAACTCGGTCGCTGAGAGGCGCTCGTCCCCATGGTTGATGGCATCGCGCAGCGCCTGCTTATCGTCGGTGTAGATCGTGACCCGTTCCCTCGCCCGTGAGGCCGAGACGTAGAACTGTTCTCGTGAACTTGCCGGGAACGATTGGCTCGACTGGCCGACGAAGACGCGATCGACCGTTTTCCCCTGGCTGCTGTGGGACGTGACGACGTAGCCATGCGTGAAGTGACCGAAGTTTTTGCCGACGGTCCAACCGTTGTTCAGGAGGATGTTCCCCTGGTCGTCGAAGCCCCGCACCTCATAAACCGCCCCGTTGTTGAGCTTGTGCTTTCCGTCCGCCGTCTGGCCGTTGTGCGTGATACGGATTTTGTCCCCCTGGGCCAGCGCGAGCGTGCGTGCCTGAAACACTTGAAACCGATTGGCCTGATCGAACGGCAAATTCTCAATGTCGTCCGCCGTCACCCGCTCTCCGCGCCGAAAGCCCTTCGCATTCTGATGGAATTGCAACACGTCCCCGGCCCGGTAATTCACGCCGTCCCCTCGCTCCGCTTCGGTCAAGTAGGAATTTTGCAGCACCTCAAACGTTCGTTCGTCCGTGCCAATGGTTCCTTCCGCTTTCAAGGACCGGCGAATCTCACTCGTGATGCGATCCCCTTCGGCATGGGTTGGTGAGACAACGAGAGCGGTTTTCCCCTTCAAGACTGACGCAACGTAATCGACGGCCAACTGCCGGTCCCGTTGATCGTCCGCAATCTCGTGCACCCAGCCGAGGTCGTCCAGCCGATCAAGTCCCACCGCTGCGTTCCCTTCACTGAGCGCCTTCACCGCTGCTTTGTACGAGCCGCACTGCCGTTGGATTTCTTTCACTTCTGCCGGTACCAACCCCGCCTCTTCCTCTAGGACCCGCAACGCGGCCCCCCGTTCCACCGAGCCGTGCTGCCGCCAGTCCCCACTGAGTAACACGCGAGAGTCGAGCTTCTCTGCCAGCTGGAAGACCTGCCGCATGGTCTTCATCCCCAGCAAGCCCGCTTCATCGATCAGGATCATTTGGCCGGCAACTTTGCTTTGGAGTTGTTCATCGACCAGCAACCGAGCCACCGTCTCCGCGTCAAAGCCCTCGCTCCGCAAGACACCACGACTAGCATCCGCCGAGGGGGCGAACGCATAGACTTTGGTTCCCGCCCCTTCGATCGTCTCGACCGCTTCTTTGAGAAGTGTAGTTTTGCCGACGCCAGCGGCCCCGCGAATGACCATCACCCGGTCGCGGGATTCGACAACATGCCGAACCGCGCGCTGCTGGTCCGCGTTGAGCCACTCCCGTTTGAATGTCTCCAATTTCCGGACAAACGGAGCACAGGTTCCCCGTCCCCGCCGCGCAAATTCGATCACCTGCTTCTCTTCCGCCAGCACGTCCAGCGTGGACGCCATGCGGCGTCCCTGTCGCTCCCCGACAATCAGCTCACTCCGTTTCGCCCGATCAAGAACCTGTTCGACCGTAGCTTGACCCACGGAATGTGTGAGCGCCGTCGCCAACACCTTCCGTTCGGGAACGACCGACTTTCGTTCGAACTCGTGGCTCAGCGCATGTTCGACGGCCCTCACCGCCGCATTTCCATCTTGCGGCTCGGCAGCCGTGCCGATTCTCTTTTCCAGGGCATCCAGTGAATTCCATTCCTGATCGGTCATCCGTTCCCGCCATGTCCCCTGCAAATCGCCGAGTGTCAAGTTCTGCTGTTTCCGTTCCCTGGTTCTGGCTCCCAGATGCGACTTGGTTTCCGGATTGTCGATCCCCAGTTTCTGCGCTTGTTCCTCAATCAGCGCCGTCCGTCGCGAAAACTTCTGGACTAACTCCGGCGTCACCTCGGCCAGTTCCCAACCATGCTTCGAACGTGTAACCGGCAAACCGAGATCCGACAAGCGACTCGCCAGCCGCGAATGGAACACCGCTTCGAAGTAGGGAGCGTCCTGCTTCAGTCCCCGAAACTGCCCCGCCTTCCAGGCTTGCTCCTCCTTGTCGTGCGTGACGTTGAAAACAAAGCAATGTGCGTGCAAATGCGGATCGGGGACACCGTCGACCGGTCTGGACGTGAAGTGGATAAACTCTCCCCAAGTCATGTTACCGGTGCGTTTGTTCTCGTTCTTGCCCTGCTTCCGGACTCGGGTTTGCATCTCCGCTTCCATATCGTGCATCGTACCGTCCACGGCATCCCGGAAAGCGTCGAGCAACCGCTCGTCCCGGGACATCCCGTAGAGCAGCGACAGACTTTTAGGGACATGGAAGTTGAAATCGTACCCCACGGTCCGGTCAGCGTTTTGCCGCAACGTCAGTTGCCGGCCGGTCCGAGGATCGCGGTTTTCGCAGAGGGCTTCCCAGTCAAACCGATCGACCTCGCCCGCCAGTCCCAGGCGACGCGCCCCCTTCCCCCGCCAGCGGCCGGGGAGTTCCTGTTCTCCGTCGAGGTAGTAATCGGCCGTCGAGTAATAACTCTTCGCGCGATCCACCCCTGTGCTCTGAGTGATGCGTAGCATGCCTCATTGTACGCCCGGAAGCTCTTAAGAAACGTTAATGCGGGTCACTGTCCCGGCGTGTCAATTTGTGGCAGGGATTGTCCGGCGATTCGGTAGTTCCGGTATCAGTCAGGCCAAGTGTCTCGTTCGTTTTCAATAGCTTGGTTCTCCGGAAACGCGCCACACGACCATTGATGAAGCACCCTAACGCCTTCGTCGTCCCACTCCAGCAGAAAATCGGCTCCCCCTGAAGGTCGCCCCCAATTTTCGACTGGATCGGGGCGCTGCGCTCCGACCGAGTGGCGTTTTCGTGAGGTGCCATCAAGGTCGCGATGGGCGTGACCGGGAACTTCAAAGGAAAACGAACAAGGAGACCAAACCATGACTGACACGAACACCAAGGAAACCGCCGCGACGAAACCCCCCAGCCACAGTGCCTATCAGGTCCGTGACCGCGAAGGCCGCAAGAGCTTTTGGACGAGAATCGGCTCGGCCTGGGCACATGCCGACGGACAGGGGTTCAACATCCAACTCGATTGCGTTCCGCTCGATGGCAAGATTGTCCTGCGGATCATGACGGAGCACAAAGAGTAACTCCCTAACATCAACCGCTGGGGCGGATCGGCAACGGTCCGCCCCCTTTTCTGTTTCGATCACGGCGCCGGGTCCCACCGCCGTTCGAAATCCATCGTCCAATTCACCGCCGACCAGCCAAACGGAAAGGTCCCCTCCGGACCGGCATTTTGAATTGAACGGTATGACGCGCCAGAGTGCGCCCAACAATTGGCTCATCTGCAGTCCGGATACGGCCTGCACTGATGGGCAATAATAGCCTCCCCGAGACCAAAGTCGACTGGCTGAATACGGGCCTCTCTGGCTCTGTTGAACAACGGCGAAAAACGAAAGAGTTGAAAACTGAACAGTAATAAAATCTGTCAGACGTCTTCCCTTAGCCCAGCTCTAAGGCTCCCAAAAATTTTTTTCACCGTGAAAACGATTCCACGACGAAGCGTGTCGGCGACTTGGCGACGATACGGAACGTCGTGTTTCCGTAAATACGACTTCACGACAATACGCTCAATCGACCGTGCGCGGCCTAAACCGTCACAGTGATCTTGATAGTTGATTTCAGTCGCGAAGAAAGTGATTGACTCCGTTTCCAATCCGGTTTACTGAAAAGGGAGAATCGTAAAATCGTAATCACGACGGAACATGCCCAAAGTCATCGCGTTACTCAATCAAAAAGGAGGTGTCGGCAAGACGACCCTCGCTGTGCATCTGGCCACCGCATTTGCGCGGAAGGGCCGCACGGTCCTGTTGCTGGATGCCGACCCACAAGGAAGTGCCCTCGATTGGGCAGCCGCCCGTCACGGCGATCCGCTGTTCCCTGTCGTCGGTCTGCCTAAGTCGTCAATCCACAAAGAACTCCCGGCCCTGACCCGTAACTACGACCTCGTGCTGATTGATGGTCCGCCGCGCGTCTACGACGTGGCCCGCTCAGCCATCATGGCCAGCGATCTGGTGCTCGTCCCTGTGCAGCCGTCCCCGTACGATGTCTGGGCCGCCAAAGAGATCATCGATCTGATGAACGAGGCAGACGTCTACAAGCCGACCCTCAAGCGGGCGTTTACGATTAATCGTAAAATCGTAAATACGGCGATCGGTCGTGACGTGGCCCAGGCCTTGTCCGAATATCCGATTCCCGTGCTGAACACGGCGGTTTGCCAACGCGTCGCCTTCGCGGAGAGTGCCGCGCAAGGGATCACGGTCTTTGAACTCGATCCCCAGATGCTGGCTTCCCAGGAGATCAGTCAACTGGCGGACGAAATCCTGGAGTTAATCGCATGAAGAAGGTAAATTTCGGAGCTAAGCGTCCCAGCCTTAGCGGACAAGGAACCGTCGATGATTGGGTTGGCAACAAAGAACCGACGAAACGACTGACGATCGACGTCCCGGTGAGTCTCCACAAACGAGTCAAGAGCCGTTGTGCGATGGACAACCTCGTGATGGCGGACGTCATTCGGGAACTTCTGGAGCAACGGTTTCCGCATTCCCCCGAAGCGGAGCACGGAGTGCCATCGTGAATACGACGCATCGTAAATACGACTTCACGATCAACCGGCTGCTGCACCTCTTTATACCTCTGCGGTGGCGTTGAGATGGTCGGCCGCCGCAGACCTCTGGGAGATCAACAACCGGACCTGTTCGCCGCCAGCTTTGCCGATATTCCCGTGCGGGATCAACGGGATACAATGGAGCGACCCTTCTTCAGTCTGGCCAAGCGGCCCAGAGTGGCTCCCATCGAATATCAGGTCGGTGACGTCTGGGTGGAGGTGAGTGCCAATCCGAAGTTCGGCATGGCCACGATCTGGGATGCCGACATTTTGATTTGGGCTTCAACGCAGATTACCGAAGCTCTCGACCGGAAGCTGAAGCCGTCACGCACAATTCAATTTCATCCATATAATCTCCTGAAGTCAATCCGCCGCACGACCGGTGGAGCCGATTACGTCCGACTGCGAGCCGCGTTAGAGCGACTCACGCATACGGCCGTCCGCACGAACATCCGGGCCGACGGGAAACAGAAATTCGCTTCGTTCCATTGGCTCGAAAGCTGGACTGAGACCACCAATGAAACCACCGGTGAACCGCTGGGGATGACGCTGACCTTACCCGACTGGCTGTATAGCGGAATCGTCAAGCGGGGAGGGGTCCTCACGATCCACGAAGACTATTTCTTGCTTACCGGAGGGATCGAACGTTGGCTGTACCGCGTGGCTCGCAAACATGCCGGGCGGCAGGAGATCGGTTGGAGATTCACGATGCGGCAACTGTACGCCAAGTCCGGCTCGGCCGCCCGCTTCTCCGATTTCGCGCTGGACATTCGCAAAGCCGTCCAGCGAAATCAACTCCCCGAATATGAACTGAACAGCTACCGTAACCCAGCGGGGGACGAGATCGTCTCCTTTGTCCATCGTTCCCGTCTCTTGATCAGCAATCCCCAGTTCAAGTGGACACGCAACCCCCAGCGTCGCTATACGCAGGGCAGCATCACCGAATCGTAGTCGTTTGCTGACCGACCGGCACCTGATTCGGGTGATTGGGCGTAAGACACGCTGTGACGTTGCTCTCGCTGATTTCCCCCTTGACACCCCCATTTGTGGATTCCGTCGGGCGATTGAGCGTATAGCCCTCGGGCGAATAGGCGCAAAGTCTCACGGGCGATTGAACGCAAATCGTCGGGCTTTTGGGCGCACCGAGCCAAGAATTGTTCTCATGATTCAACAAGTTGCCGAGCGGCTAACTGTTTAACGATTCTTATATTTAACCTTCTTTAACGGCGAGGGCTGTGGATAAGTCGATGAGCGCGGAGCCGTAGAAAAAGAAATTCTCTCTGACGCCCTGCGTCCGTGGAGGAATTCAAGTGGCATTCAGGAAGAATGAATGCCCTCAGGGACCAGGGCGATTGCGTCTCAAGTTATGTACCCAGCAGGACTTTCTCCAGGTAGCTCTCGTCCCAGCCAGCGGTCAGCCGTTTGTTTTTGATACCGACCTTGGCGGTGGACTCCTGCTTCAACAGCCCCAGTGCGGTGCGGCGGAGGATGCTATAATTGGCGTCGGCGTGCCCTTTGCGAATGCGGCACTCGTCTTCGCGGAATGTCACATCCAACTGCCAGTGCAGTTGATTTTCAACCCCCCAGTGGCTGCGGCCCGCCGCGGCAAATCGCTTCGCACTGAGGTACCTGCTGAGTATATAATAACGCGCTTCATAACATTCCTTGCCATCGCGTAGCGTGTTGCTCATCGCGATCCCGATCGCTTTCAGTCCCGGCCAACGCGCACGATCCGGCAACCCCTCGGGCACGGGACATATTATATAGTCACGAATCTCCTCCCGGCCGTGCCCTGTTTCCGTCGTGCGGTGACGACGCGCCTGCGTGCGAGCGAAGTCATCCGATAAATGATCGTTATAAAATGCCACGATGCCGTTGTATAACGCCGGCTGGTTTCCCTTGACCGCCAAACAGTAGTCCGCGCCTTGTGCGACAATTTCCTTGGCGATTTCCGTCTGGCAACCCATCGCGTCAATTGTCACCAGCGAACCGGAGATTTCCAGAATCTGCAACAGCTTGGGGATGGCTGTGATCTCATTGCTCTTGGAGTCGACGACCACTTGGCCCAAGCTGATTTGATTGGCCGTCGCCCAAGCGCTGACCATGTGAATCGCGGACTTACTACTCGCTGTGTCGAAACTGCGTCGCAAGGTCTTGCCGTCAATCGCCACGACTTGCCCGTCGGTGATGTCATGCAAAGCGGTGATCCAACTCAATAAACACTGCTCGAACTGGGCCGGTTTGATCATCGCCAACACGGCGTTGAAACGATCGTGCGAAGGGATTCCGGCGGAGAGATCCAAGAACTTGGCGAGCCAGTCGCGTTTGGTGCGGCCAAATTTGGCGATGGCCACAAAATCATCGGCGCCACAGATCACGCCGCACAGGGCGATGACGACGATATTGATCAGCGGATACGTCACCTCGCGGCGACGCGGATCGATCAGTTCGGTGAAGTTGTCTTGAATACGAACGGACTGTGTTTTGCGCATGCGCCGGCTCCTTGGCTGCCGGAAGGCGTTGTCCGATCCTGATGTCCATCAACGGACGGCAAACGCGAATCGCCCAAGACTAGCAAACCGCCCAATGTGGCGCAATCGCCCTGTTTCAACCCCCAAGCAGATAAAAAGGGAATACCCTACACTTAATCCACCAACTCTGCGGTTTCCAATCAAAATGCTTCTGTAAGTACAATCAGTATGACGGGGTTTCCCCGTAAAATTAATAAAATTGTAATAAGTGGCTTATGTTATTTTTTCAATAATGCTGATTCATAATCGTAGGTTAGTTCGCTTATTCAGCGACCTACGTCTCGAATACCTTTGTCGCCCGTCGACTCTTGCGACCCTACTTTTCGCTAGAAAAATCGGCATGAAATCCGCATTTCCTATGCCTGCAGGTCATTTTGTTGCAGTTCAGGTTTTCGGCCACATTGGCGATTTCCTGGCACTAGCAGTTAGCGACCAACATTTTTCTATAATCGTAATGTCGGTTTCGTCAACTAACTTCGATGTTGACTTGGGCAGGCCAATGGTGACTCACCAAGTCCGGTCGTCGTCGTTCTCTATAATATTTGAAAAAGTTCATGTTTAATAAACAAGGGGGGGAGAAGTGCAACGGATTATACCATGGATGGTGCTCTTTACATTAGTCGGGTGCAACGCTGTCCGAACCGAGATGTGGACGCGAGATGAAAATGATTACCTCCATCCGGACTCGGAGATTTCACCGGACTTGGATGATGATTTGGACGGCATTCCCGTTATGCTTAAAGTGCCTTCGCACATCGAAGTCGCCATCAAACAAACATTGTACGTCCACCGTGGTAAAGCCGACCAAAGTGACAAACTCGTCACCGTAAAGCTTAACCGTCCTGATTTGTTAGTAGACGCACAACTCAAATACACTGAAAAAATGTTCCTTGTTGATCCCGTCAAAGTCGGCGCCGGATCTGGCGCCTATGGCTTTGCGTTCAGTGGAGACAGCGGGGCAAATGTCAAGAACGCTAATAATGGTTCAGGAGTTGGGCATGGATATTTGCAAAGTGCTGACTACCAAGCAGTTGATACAACGATCACGACAAGCGCGACTTTGCTAAACTCAATTCTCAGTTTCGCTCCGTCATCTGCGAAACAGTCAGGTTTCGTGACCGACGATCCGGCATTTGGCCTGACGACAATTGAGCGAGTGGTCGCATTTCGGCGATTTGATTTGGGGTCTCCGACAGTTGACGAAGAAGTGTTCGCGTTTTTAGAAGAGCACATGAATTGTTGTCATGCGTGTGGCAATTGCAATGTTGCCTTGTCGTCTGGTGAGCAAGCGACTCCTGCGATAATGGAATCGCCCGGTCTGATGTCAGCGTCACATTGGGATACAGATGAGGCTCCGACACCCGGTCAACAGTAATGCCATGCTAAGTATTGCGTTCTTCATTGGACCTTCTTGGGGACCAAGTAAAACCTCCTCCATTTACAATAATAACCGTTCATCGGTAAGAGGGATAACATGCGTGCAACCACAATATTGATACTCTCAGGGATTATGTGTGCAGGAGTTGGCTGCACTTCGTTTCGGACTACCATTTTGCAGAGATGTTCTAACGGCACTTTTATAACCAATACCCCCAAAAAACATACGAGTGGCGTTCCCGTCAAGCTGAAGGTGCCGACTCACGTGGAAGTCGTCGTGACCGAAGACTTTTTTATTCTCGGCGAGGAACCAATAATGGATAAAACTGACCCTATGAAAGTTGTAGGGTACAAGAAGTACAAGGAATGTGAAGTCCTGTTTGAACCTGAAAAACGGGTTTGCCCGTTGAATGTGACAACTAAAACCATTTACACGGACAAAGTCTTTACCGTGGATTTCAAACGCCCAGCAGGCGGCACGCTTGACCTGTCTGGAGACAACAAAGGGGTCGACTTCGACGCGGAACAATACTTTAAAAGCATTGCCGTTACATATGAGGAAGAAACTTTAGCTCAAATCAACACGGCTTTGGGGACGCTGAAACCCACGCTGAATCAATCGAGCAGCGTTAGGCTCGCGTCAAACAACAGTGACATTAAGACCGCAACACGCGAGGTGGCGCGAGCACGGTTTGATATTTCGGAGCCATGTTGGGAAGAGCAGTTGCAAGCGTTTGTTGACCAACATGTCACCGATTGCTTTTTAGGGTGCAATTACGAACAGTGATCGACCGATGTGAAATTCTCTTAATCGCGGCTTTCTCTTGAGTGTAGAATCGGGCCTAATGTAAATCTTTGAATGTCGTTTTCAACGGGGAGTTCTGCTATGGCCAAACGTAGACCATCCAAGAAACCTAAAGCGGAAAAAAAGAATGCCGAGCCGCAGGGCGTGGTTGTCAACGTGTCAGGACTTGGATTACCCACGTTGGCACGGCCATTTCTTGTTGAGTTTTTTCCAACTCCTGATCAGTTTGGAGCTGAACAACAAATTCGGGAAAAGGAACTTGCGAGGAAACGGCGGGAAGCGGCAAAAGCCCTAAAAAAGGTCGAAAAGAAATGGTGGGAGGAGGAAGGCGTCGTTGGTGTTAATGTCGCCTACCGAACCAAACTGGGGCACATCGTGTCGCCGCTACAGATCGTGATCGTAGTCGATGTCGTTTTGAAACAGCCGATCGCTGCTCTTGAAGCAAAGAAGCGATTCGTGTTTCCACAACAAGTTGGCGATATACCCGTCAAAGTTCGTGAAATTCGATACATCAAAAGCGATGGAATACTCAGCAGTTCAGCGGCAACCGGCAACCGAATTCAGGACCCAGCAACGACTATCATCGGTGGTATTCAGATTGCGCCAGTCGACGCCCCCAATTCCTGGGGAACACTTGGAATATGTGTTCCGCACGAAGAATCTCCAGGAAACATTTCTCTCGTGGGGATTTCAAATAAGCATGTTGTCCGCGCTACAAATAAAAAAGTGCAAAATCCCGCTGGCTCCCAGTCGGCCGATAAAACCTTTGGAAGAGTCCGCAAATCCACGCTTACGGAATTGGCGGATGCTGCGTCTATCAAAAATATCGGTGCTGGAAACAATCGGCAATTTGAGAAAGGCATCGCTGACTTCAATCCTCCCGGAGTTCACCTTTTATTTCTCGAGGACACCATTTTGAAGACATTGGCGTTTGACAGGGTGATCAAATTTGGTGCTGCAACGACCAAACGTGACGGCCAGATTACCAATCGTCGCAAAGCGATCAGGGTTCCAGATCTTCTTAGAACAAGGCGGTTTGTGAACGTGATCGAAGTCAAAGGGCTTGAGGGACACGAAGTCACTGACGGCGGAGACAGCGGAGGAGTGATCCTTGGCCAACCGAAAGATGAAAATGTGTGGGTGGTGATCGGACTGATTTTTGCGATGTCTACTGACCGGAAAAGCGCATACGCATTTCCGTTTGGTCGCGTGATCTCGAAACTGAATTTGAACATTCCCAGTAATGCGCTATGGTCTGGCACCTAATCCCAGAACGAACGTGGAGAAATACGAATATGGCTAAGATGACTTACTTGGCGTTGCTCTCGCTCCTCTGCGGATGTGCTAGCGTACAGTCGACAGGCCGGGACGCTTTGACCTCCGAAAAAAAAACTTATCAGGCAGCAGCGGTGACGGTGAATTTATGGCAGCTTCCTGTTGAGCGCGTCCCAGTTTCCTCGCAAGGCGCAACATTGCGGCAGGTCATCACGCAGGCTCGCGATACTGCGGGGATTTATGAAGCCAACCGAGCAATTCAAAACAACCTTGATTTCGTGGAAGAGTTATTCAATGTCAAACTAGGCGATAAAGCGATAGATCATCTCCAAAGTGTAGTAGCCGGCGACGAATGTTACGTTCTCGTTCGTGGGCGACAAAGGTTCTTTTTTCCGGAAGAGGTTGTGTATGGCTCCTGTGTTGGCCAAATTCGGGTTCTGCCTAGTGACTTTGTTTTGTCCATTCCCTATAACGACATCGATAGTGTGTTGAAGCAAAGCCAGGATTCGGGGCCGGAAAGGCTGACCATATTAGTTCCAGTGGTTAACGAACGCTTCGAACCTCCTCCAAAATTCTATGAGAAGCTGGATGGCGACATTTATGGGAAAGTCGATGAGCGACTTGAAAATCTGAAAGAGAATCAGCTTCGACCGACAGTCGTAGTTGTCACACGAATTGGGCAGTGGGTCGACCAAGTGTTTGTCCCAACCGGAAAAGAGATTGCTTTTCACTCAACAGGATTCATGGATGAACGCACTTTCAATCCAATAGACGGGGATATTCTTGAGTTTATTCGCGTTGAAAATCACCCGCTGGTTGCTGCGGCTTTATTATCGCCTGCTCCCCCTCCGGCACCGGCGGCTCGCACGCCAGTGGCTTGCGATTCGCGCAAGGCCCACCACGAGGGCTCGTAGATGTGACCGTGGTGTCAGAACGATCAAAAGCTGAAGAATTTAAGTTAAACGGTCGCGGCAATGTTGGATTGACGGGTAATCGCCCTTTTGAGAGCGGCTCTACACGACGAACGGTTGGGTCATTCTCGACCTCGGATTGATCAGCCAGGGAGAAGAAATCAATAGCAGTCACTAGCGAAAATGCAGGTAGACTTTCAACCGGCGATCCCAACCCCGTCACGTTTGCTTCCACACATCCGTCACATGAGTCGTCCGTGAAGTGCGCAGCAAGATAGCCTCCGTTTTGAATCGCATTTGCGAATGCTGACGGACTTAGGGTATTCAGATCAGTTGGTACTTGTGTGATCGAGCCGTTCGGGTCAACGCGATGCCGGATGTTGACATATTCCGGCGACAGGCGGTCAGCACCAAACGCTGGTATCTCGAGACTGGACGTCGCAAATCGATTTCGACGAAGGCCACCACCCGGTCTAACGATGGTTCGTTCAGGCGGGACCTCGAAATGAACAACTTGGAATTTGTTGGCAATGGAATTTCGCTGTGCTACCGTTCTCACTAGCGATGCGCCTGGTTCAGGAACTACCAGCACGGATGAGCCGACCGCAGATAGCCGTGCAAGTTTCCCCCCATTGGTGGAGTCTCGCACGTAAGGAAAACTTGTCGGGTCAAATCCGGCGGGGACAGGAAGTCCACCGTCGTTGGCGGAGAGCCGGTGCGTCATCCGCAACTTTTCATTGCGATGATACTCGGAAAAGTGGATCGAGATATCCCGACCGCCCAAGCACTCTTTCCCCGAGAATAGCTTATGAACAGGAAATACATAGTCCGCATCGTTCGCACCATCATGGCCTCCTTATACTGAGCCTGCGGTTCCTGGCTTGGTCCGACGAGCCAAAAAAGCCGCGTATCGAGCTGGCAGGACGCAGATAGCCTCGCTCCCATTCTTTGGTAGCACCCAAAAGCTCCGGCGCCTCGCATCGTAATTGGGTTTAGAAGTCCCAATCCTGGCAACACCTGTTCGCGAATAGGCTGTATCAGCATGTCGAAGGCCGGCCGCCGTCTGCATAATACGGTTCGCACAGTTCCTCGGCAAAGTCGTCGAAGTCAGCCTCAGCAAGAATCGCATTAAGCTTTTCATAAAACACATGCCGCGGCCCGCTTGACAAGTCGGTCACCGCCACCCAAAACTCCCCCTGCCGTTCCGAACGCCGCTTCCCCAACGCCATTTTGGAATCCTCCGTACGATGATCATGTTCAGGTGGAGATTGTAATCGATGTGTCAAACGGGGGTTTTTCAACGGGCTGCTAGCCGTTTTCTTACCTTAACGGAGCGGCTAGGTCGGTTCTCGTGGTCGCACCTTTTTTCCTCTCCGCTTACACGACGAAGAATTCTGAACGCGGCTCAGCTCTGAATGGCTGGAGCGACTTCAACCTCAGCCTTTGAAGGTGCTACCTTCTCCATTGTATTGATGCTGATGTGTGGCCAACGGATAACGCCCGGGAGGCCATCGCGTCGACTGAAAAAATCAAGCAAGACTACTTGGAGATATTGAAGTCGCAGTTTCGGTTTCCCATGCTTGTCTTTTTCGGCCAGTTCTTGGATCCAGAAAGTTGACTTCATCGCCGCTGCATTGGCCTGTCGGACGACGAACGGGATATTGTGGATACCTCCGGTCTCCACAGTTGTGTCGACTGACAGCGTTGTCGTTCGTTTGATTTCGACACCTTCATTGGCCGCTCTCAATAGGTCGGTGGTTCGATGGGGAAGAAAACCCGGAAAGGCTGGATCGGTCACCACCCCTTTAAACGGGTGATCGATGAAATTCTTGTAAGGGGATAGGTAAGGGTTACCTTCAACATCAGGTGAAACTCCGATTGGCAGTCCACTGACTTCATCAGGAATGTTTGGAGGGCCGTCTTCGACGTTGCTCTTCCCCAGTGCAAGCACCGAGTCTCCGTGAGGAATGGTCGCAAGTCGACCAACATCCAGACCTCTTGTAGTTTCGTTCAACATATAAAGCCAAAGTCCCGGTTCGTGGTGAATTGGCAAATCGGCGGGGCCTGCCAACCCACTGTTGGGGAAATCCGCGGCGCCAATCTGTTTGATCTGCTGTTCATAGTCGAGCGTAACGACAAACTGATCGCTTTCTTGTGTCGCGCCAGAGGATTCGTCAACACTAATTCCGCGGTTGGGCACGCCTTTGTCGATCAACGAGAAAATCAACACCTCGTTGTACTGATTCATCAGCAAACGATAATTAAAACCCGCCCCTGGATCCGTCGCGAACGGCAGCGCGATCATGTTCCAGCCTCTTCCTGGAAGGTTAGGCTCATTCTTCCAGATACCTGGCAGCAGCTTAAGCGGCCCAAGATCGTCATCACCCGTATCCGCTGGGGCGAGATAACGCAGCTGGCTTTTCATTTTCGACAGGATGATTTCTTTTTCCATTTCGTTCTCCTAGGTAAGAGGTAAATCAACGACTCGATCCGAACAGAAAATCTATCCAACTCAATAACCAATACTGCGAAGTACCTAGATGCGTTTGATCCGGATACTTCGATATTGAACGACCTCGGTGTGACATTGCAATCCAATGAATCCGCGACGCAATGAATTGCCGATGTCTCCCTCACAAACGATTTCGTTATTGCATCTAACCGTGATGTCTTGACCTTGGACTCGGATTGCAAAGTCGTTCCAATAACCAGGGCGCCCATCGCGGGGACTGATGGCTCGACTGCACGAGCGAGTGGCGGGCTGTCGACCGTACAGAGCACCAGTCTTGTGTCGGGGACTGCCATTCGCACCCGTGCCGACATCAAAACCTCTCTCGTCGATCTGCACCTCTAATGCTTGATCGTAGAAACCGCCCTGGGTGAACAAGTTCCCAACCGGTTCAGGAGCACGCAGAAAGATTCCACCATTTGCGTAGGGTGAAAACGTTCTCCATTGAAGTCGCAGTTCAAAATCATCAAATTCATCGGAGCTGTAATAGAGAACCCCAAGCAGCGGATCTTGGTTTTCTACGCCCGCGTTGAGTATTGTTGGTTGGCCTGTTTCAGGAACAGGAAGAAAGTTCGCAGCGTCAGCGCTCCTCCAACCGCTGAATGTGCCATCGAAAAGGTCATCGAAGCCGCTCTCCGTAACCGAAATTGTTGGACTGCTAGTGAACCGCGAGGTCATGCCGCGCGCTACTTTCCTCGCAAGCGCCAACCCCGTTGGAACCGGATTGGCCGATCCCGCACTTGGAAACAAAGACTGGTCGCACGCATAAGCGTTTGGAACGTGATGAAAACGTCCGTGAACATCCGTAACCGACCCGTAGGGATCCGTACCCATCCACAGCGTTCCGCACTCATGATAGGTCGTTCCAATGCCATCCTGCTCCTCACTGCTGGCCTTGACATATCGAACTTTATTACCGGACGCCAAAAATTCTTCGAGTGTGTCAAATCGTGCTCCTGTTTCGGAGATCGGCACATCGAACATCTCTGCAATCAATTGAAATGCTGCAGCGGTTTGATCTTCGCGTACCGCACGATCCGACGGCGTTTCAACGATCCGAACGAAGGCCCGCGGCACAGGCTCGATGATGTTGCCAAATCCATCCACAAATAGCTCGTCTGCCACACCGGGGACCGGCGTGTCCATCCAACTGAACGCCTCCACTGACGGAATGTTTTTTTTCCGTTCGCCAAACATCTCTCCGCATGTCCGAATACCAATCGCAATTAACCCGTCATTCTGAGCCTGCAGAATATCTTGAATCTCATCGAAGTTCGGAAGCATGCGATACAGATATTCCTCAGCATCCAAAGGCCCTGATCCAGAATTCGGCGGTACATTGGCCGACGCGTAAAACTGAAAATGGAACTCGCCCTGGCGGTCTTGTGGCGTCACCGTCCGAGACCGACCAGGTACATGCAACGCCGCATTGCCCAATGGGTCACTCGATGGCATAGACAAAGCCTCTCGCTTGACTTGCCAAACGTGATTGCCACGTACGTGCGCCATCAGGTTTCGCCCCATCAACTCTGGCCCCACGCCGGTGGGACGCCGAAAAGAATTAAGCGCGATGCGTGTCGATTCAATCGCATGCCCCGCCAAAACGACCATGCCGCCAGGATTAACTTCAAAATTCTCAATCGAGCGAACAACTTTCGGCGCATTGCGATCAAACGGAACGCCGGATGCAATCCGATCGACCAACGCGACACGAACGCCGGTGGCGATTCCTTGATCCATTGTGACCGATGTGACGTGTGCATTGGGGACTAAAAACAGCCGGCGATTTCTATCGTCACCCTGATGGTCACGTCGGATGGCGTCCAGCAGCAGGATCAGACTGGAGTACTTATCAAACCCAAAAAGTCCCGATTGCGGGGCCGTTCCTTGGACCGCAACAGGTGGAGGCAGTGGAGTCAACAAGTGCGTTTCATTGCCGTTAGCCAGCATTACATCGCTAGCAACCGCCTTTGCTCGCGTAAGCAAAGTATCGTACAAGTCGCCTTGAATGAAATCCGTCGACTCAGACGCTCCAATTTCCCACTCGACGAACGGATAACCATCATCGATCTCTTCACGCGGCACCCCCGTTTGAAAGAGGTAATCGACAATCTCTTCGGGCCAAGGGCTATCGGCGCGGCGCAAGTTGTCTTCAAGCAAACGCGGCGTCCAGCCGCCCCAGAAAAGCGATTTCCCGCCCACACATTTCGCATGATCGACAAGATTTCCCGCGTTCAAATAGTTGGCAGGTTCCTCAATTTGCCTCTGCGACGTTGGCCCGACCAACGGCTCAAAAACGAGGCTACCGAGGTCACCGGTCCGAGTCAGATTCTGGATATGTTCAGAGATCAGAAACGGCCCAGATTCGAGCACAGCGATCCGAGGAGCTGCCGGTCCAAGTGCTTGTCCAAACTCATGAAGCTTGGCAGCAAGGTAGGCACCATACATTCCTGACCCGACAATAACGATATCGAATCCGCGGGTTCCGCGTGCGTCTTGCAACTCTTCCCAAGTATTGCAAGCGAAACGGGCCACACCATCAACGGAAAAGGTCGTCGCTTGGACGTCACGTATTCCGTTTCCAAAAAAGTCGCCCGTCTCTGCCAGTCTATTAAGCGCCATGCCTGCCCCCAGATTTTCAACGAAGTTCTTTGTGATGAACCAAAGATGGTGTTAGAAACTCGAGAGTAACCGTTCACAGGTTGAAAGAAATAAATCTACAAGTAGTTTCTAAACCCTCTGACGCGTCACGCAAACACTTGTATTATAGATTCCTGAACAGGCGCCACCGGGTTTTGAAACTGGTTCTAAGCACCACGGCAACCCTAGGCTGCCACCGTTAAAGTCTGACCCAATTAATACAGTCAAGTAGCCAAGACAACACGTACATCGTGCGCAGGGGGTTTTTCATAGTCAAGAATATAATAGATGTTTCCAATTATTTGTTGATATGAACCGACATTCCCCAGATGGAATCTATCTCGCCCACATCGGTGGACGATTAAGCCGATGATACACTGGCTGTCTCTCTCCCGCCACAACTTTCTTCTTTCACGACAGTTGTGACTCGATTTCCAGCGGTGTAAATGCCCATTTTGTGCTCACCTCGCGGACACTCCACGCGTTTGTTCATGATTTTCCGAGTTATTCAACAGAGCAGACCATCATCCTGGTACGGGAAGTGGTCGTTTCATCTTCAACCGGTTAATCCGCCGCAGGATGTCCCGGAACAATCTACGTGGAATCGCCACTTCGGCCATCTGAAACGTCACATACCGGGCGTGACGGACGATCTTGGCCCCAATCTTGACCAGCTTCTCCCGCAATGTCGTTAGCGACCAATGACTCACCTCCGGTGGCAGTGCCAACCGCCGAAGAAAATTACCCAGATTATAGGCCAGCGCGAACAACTGCAGTCGCACTTGATTGGCTACAAAACGGCAGCAGGACAGCCGCGTCCATTTCAGAGCGTACTTGCCTTCCTTGATCCACTGCTCGGCCGTCCCGCGCTGGTTGTAGAATTCCACCACGTCCCAGTCCCACCACGAGAGATTCGTCACAATGAAACCGACGCGGGGGTACAGTTCACCTCGATGCCACTCAACCTTGGCCACCACCCGGCGAGGTTGAGCCCAGGTACTCGCCTGATAGGTGAAGTCGGTGAAGTAGACAATCGGTTTCTTGGGTGGGCGACCGACGGGTCGCTTCAGCTGATAGTAGATTTCTTCGTAGAGCACGTCGTTCGCCGGAAGACGAATCGCGTAGCGGTAGTCCTCCGCCTCCAGAAACTCGTAGAGTTCCGGTTTGGCGAAGGCAGCATCTCCCCGGAAGAACCGTTTCCTGATTTTCCGGTAACGTTTCACAACCGGTCCCAACACGTTCCGCCAATCAGCGGCGCTGTGGACGTGACCTTCCCGTAATAAGGCCCGCTCCAGGTCCCCGAACTGGTTGAAGCAGAACAACGGGTGATAGCACCGGCATTCAAAGTGGCCGTTGTAGGCCGTCCCTTCCTGCTGGCCATGTGTGGGACTGACGGAACTGTCTATGTCGAGGATGACTTCCGACATCCGCTTGTGACGACGCACTTGATCGATCCAGCGCCCCGACAAGTCGATCAACTGTGAGGGATTGTCCGGTTCCGTCAGGACTTGTGTCTCGAAGCGACCGACCTGACTGGTGGACGCCGCCGCTTTTGTGGCGGCCCTTCCACCAACAACATATCGCATGGTGGGATCGACACAAAGACGCTCGGCGTCATTGGTATCTTCATAGCCGGCCAATCGGCTGTAGATCGATTGCCGCAACATCGCCGTCACTGTGTGTTGCCGATTTAATCCGGTGCGGGGATCAACAAATTGGAGCTTTTCCATTTCTGACGTCAATTTCAAGGCTTCATCAAGCTCGCGGTAGACAAACAAACCGGCATCGCTCGTCACATTGGCTCCATGAAATTCCAAGCAAATTCGACCATCGAAATCAACCCGCAAGGCCTCCTGTTTGCCTTCACCCATCACACTCTCCGTCACTGAGTGCCAAATGTGCCGCATATCACTGTTTTTGTAGCCTCAAACGGACGCTAAGAACACTATAAAATAGTTTCTATCTGGGAAATCCGGGCCCAGAGCGTGTTTCAGGGTGCAGAACGCGGTTTGCCGGGAGATTTGATTTGTTGAAAATTTCAATCTGACTTTTTGCTGATTATTTGTAAGCGTCGGGCAAGGACTCAGGTTGCGTCGACATCAGTCCCTCGACGCTTGCCAGCACATGGTAGTGCGTCATTGTGATCGATGAGTCGATCGAAATTAGTCATAGAAAAAAGCTGCAACATCAAACTCTCCCCACGTCAAAAACGGAACCTTTTTGCCGCCCCGTCGACTATTGCCATTACCTCCACTTTCGGACCGCTGGACTCGTTCGTCGATCGATTTGCCCAGCAACTCGTTCAAGAGCAAGTAGACAATGTTCACATCAATCTCAAAACCATGAGCTATGGCATTCTGCTTTGTATGGAACGCGAACCGAGTTCATTGGAGGTACAGCATCTGGCGTTGCTGATTTGCCAACAGCGAGACGTGTACGCCTCCAACAAACAGGCCGCGGCCGCACTGTTAGGCTCCGACCAGAAAGACATTCCCGACGATGACAAAATCGAACTCGCAGCCTGGACAACGTTTGTCCAGGTACTCACGAACTTCGACGAATTAATCATGCGGGAATGATGTCCCTGGACCTGAAGAAATACGCAGTTGTGGAACTCGATCGCGGTCTCGTGGGGGGCACACCGCAGCCAAACAGCAAGCATGGGAAACAGTATCACACCAATTCATTCTGCCTGAATCAGGAACATTATCGCCTTTCGAGTTTGCGGAGGAATCGTCTCCCAAGCCAGCACGACACTTTGCAAATCAGAGTCACGGGCCGTCAGAAAGTGACAATCAGAGTGCGTCAAATGCAGCGCATTTGCAGCGTGGTAGTTCTTGCAGGTGTCGCAAAGTGAAGTAGACTCGGCACTTGTATTAAAACTGCACGCGGGTTCAATTCCCGCCGCCTCCATTGCAGCCGGCTTGTGAGAAATCGCAAGTCGGCTTTTTCTATGGATATACGTATTTTCCAGGGGTTTCAAAGGCAGTTTTGCCTGTGACGAAGGTGTTGCAACCATAAGGCTGGGGCGCGCAAGGAAATTTCGCGCCGTCCAGGCGAAGAGCCAACTCAGCAGCTTTCCCCCAAGGACTTTGAGACATCAACTTTCAGATTGGGTGGCGGTGACGAAGCCGACGCAACTGTGGCGGGTGTCGCGTTAACAAAGGGAATCACGCATTAGCGGGGTGAAAGACCACGGTCTGCACTTTACCGATGAGAGGTAATTCGGCGACGACTCGGGGCGTGTGGTCCAGAACCGAAAGGATGTGTTCCTTTTCGTTTTCAGCGATTGACCGCAAAGCCAACTATTGACCAGTTTTTTCCGTCGCTCCGGGATGACGCCATCAGAAAGCTCCAGCGCATCGGTCCTCAGCAAATCATCGCTCGTTCGATGATGTTTAGCAATCACCTTATCTGGGATTTAATCAAGCTGCCTTCCCAGTCGCTTAGTAGGCTTTATTAGAAAGCACGGTGGCGATTGTCTCTCTTTGCAAGATTCATTCGGAACATCGGACTGTATCTCCACCGAACAGATTGGTCGGAAGACAACCAGCCTTTGCCGTGAGATTTGCTTTAATCCGCCACCAGAGGAACGGTACGCAATTTGCGTTCATGATTATGTGTTTGAAGCCTATTGGGGTAATCTTTTCAATGGAAGGAGTTTCTGATGATTCCATCAACTGTTAATCGTGTTCCTCAGCATACAGCCGAGGATATCAATGAACAAATTCGTTGCGACACAGAGGAAAGAGTGGCTCGATTGTCCGCTGCTGGTCGGCAAGCCATTGATCAGCGACTGTCTGAACTCGATCAGGAATGGGACATTGAGCGGACCCTTGAGGCGAATGCGGCTACTTTATCACTGGTGGGATTCACCCTAGGAGCTACCGTCAATCGCAAATGGTTTCTCTTCCCTGGTGTCATCGCTGCCTTTCTGCTGCAACATGCAGTCCAGGGTTGGTGTCCTCCGCTGCCAGTCTTTCGCCGTTTGGGAATTAGAACGGCCTCTGAGATCGACTACGAGCGATATGCTTTGAAGGCAATTCGAGGCGATTTCGATAAATTGACGGCTGAAGGAACAGCCGAGACAAACGCTGAGCAGGTTGTCCAGGCTATGCGGCGGTAGTTGGCCTCACTCCCTGGTCTTCTCCCGATACCGTGCGAGTGTCCGCTAATAGTTTGCTCTGCTCTTCCGAGCTTTCTGACACCAGAACGCCAGTTGCTCATTCAGATCATCGGGATGTTTGGCAATCGCATCCCACAGACAACGAGCGTCATGGGCTTTGGTGTCCAACCGTTTTGTGGCCTGCTGCTTGCATCCCAATGTTCGAAGTTGAGTTTTCACCAACGGACGCCAATCCAGCAGTTCCTCACGAGTGTAGAGCAGCTTCCTCTTCATCAAGGATTGGATAAACCGCCAACCGTTCGGCAAGTTCGTGGTACGTGACGAAAGCATCAGTGATTTTTCCGTAGCGAAACGCTCGATGCGAACGTGGAAATGCACGTTCTCTCGGCGCACGAAAAAAGCCGACGAATTTCGCCGGCTTTCTTTTTCAGATTGAGCAAATATTTATGCCAATTTGACGTTCTCAGCCCGGGGGCCCTTCGGTCCGCGTCCTTCAGTGTAAGACACGCGTTGTCCTTCGCTCAACTGCTCGTAGCTCACGCCTTCGAGGTTGGAGTTGTGGAAGAACATGTCTTCACCATTGCCCGTGTCGATGAAACCGAAGCCTTTGTCCGTCAGCTTCTTGATCGTACCTTCTGCCATCTTCAATCCAATTCTTAAAAGATCCTTTACGGCCTTGCCCGACACAACAGGTTCAGGCTGCTCAGCCGCAAGGCACGATCATACCGAGCGCCATTGAGAAAACAAGGCGGTGTTGAAGAAACTACCAGTGAATAGGCAGGAATTGCATGAATACTGCGCAAAACCACGCAATTCCTGCAAAGTTGTGATTTTCAAGCAGTCATCGCACTGTTGCTCGATCATTAGCTTGCGTTGCTAACGGTCCGCTTTGTGTGCCAATAAGCCCATAGGATGAACACGCCTTGGAGCGGTAAACGCAGCAAATGCAAGATGGGCGGCGCCGGCAGTACGTCTGGATTTTGATAGACGTAGATGTTGGCGGGAAAGACCGCGACTAATAAAGCGATGATTCCCCAAGCCGCAAAACGCGAATAGCGGGGAACCAATAACAACGCGCCGAGCACAACTTCACAGACGCCGCTCAGATAAACCAGCTCCAAGTGCAGCGGCAAATACGGCGGCATGATCTTCATGTAAAAGTCGGGCTTCACAAAATGCAACACCCCAGCAACGATCATAAAAATGGCCAACACGAACTTCGATACCGTTTTGAACTTCCGCATGCCGTTCTCCGTCATTCGTTCTCTTCGACCTGCGTGGCGGCTGCCTGATACCCAGCGCAGCGGAACAATGGTTGCGGTGGATACTTCGCAAATCGCGAATCGGTCAGCGACAATTCGCACAACACGAATCGTGATCCCGTCCCCGAGACGATGTCCCGTCGATGATGGCAGGTACGACACAGCGTCGGCGGTAGACCGGGTTCTGACACGTTGTTGATCTCTCCTTATCCTGCAGGATATCCAGAACCCGTTTCAAAACCCGGTTGCGCTTGTTCAAGAAACTTGCTGATCAGCGTCGGTGGGATGCGTCAGTCAGTTTTTTAAACCATTTGTCCTACAGGGCAACCGCTTCGATCACGCTGACCTCTGTCGACGTGGGAACAACGCGCGTCAGTTCGAAACCGGCTTGACTGAATAGTTCGCGATACTCCTGTTCGGTCCGTTCCTTGCCGCCGGGAATTAGTAACATCACCAAGTCAAGAAATTTGCCGCCAAACGGTTCATTCCCCTCGGGGATGACGCTTTCCACCACGAGTAGCTTGGCGCCGGTTGCCAAAGCTTGATGACAATTGTGGAGAATGCTCAGCGATTTTTCATCGTCCCAATCGTGGATGATGTGCCGCATCATATAGGCATCCGCACCTTCGGGAACCGATTCGAAAAAGTTACCGCCGATCAACTCACAGCGATCCTTGACTCCCAGCGCCTCAACGTTCGCATACGCCCGCTCCACCACGTGCGGCAGATCGAACAACATCCCGCGCATTGACGGATGCTCCTGCAGCACACTCGAAATCAACGTCCCGTTTCCTCCGCCGAGATCGGCCAACACCTTGAACTCTGAAAAGTCGTACGCCGCGGTGATCGCATCTGATTCCCGGCCATGGATGCCGGTCATGGCAGCATCGAAAATCTGGGCTTTCTCCGGATGTTCGCCCAAGTATTCGAAGATCGGTTTACCATAGACTTTTTCAAAGGCCATATTTCCCGTGCGAATGCTGTACTCGATTTCAGCCCAGGCGCGAAATTGTTCATCGCCCGCCATCAACGCCAGCGCCCGTTTCGATCCCGGTACGCCGCTGCGGAGCGGTTCGGCCAAGGGGGTTAAGGAGAACTGCCGCGACTGGCCTTCGGCAAAAATCCCGATGCTGGCCAACGCTCGCAATAACCGGTACAGCGCGTCGGGGTTGGTCGACGTGGCGGCGGCTAAATCGTCGATCGACCTCGGCCCATCGCTGAGATGCTCGGCAATATCGAACTTGGCCGCCGCATAGATCGCCTGCGAGACCCAATACCCGGTGATCATCTGATCCAATTGTTGGTGAGGTACTGCGTTGTCCATGTCGTTTCTTTCTTGAGCGGGTGGGGCCAGGCAGGGGCCGCGATATTCTGCCGGAATCAACGCAATCAGCCTCAAGCCTCGATGAACTGAGACTTGAGGCTGTAGTCCGTAGGCTTTAGGAAATCAGATTCGCCACGGCCTCCGACAGCCTAGGGTCTGCGGCCTATAGCCTAAAAAGCGGAGAGAGGGGGATTCGAACCCCCGGTACCTTGCGGTACGCTGGTTTTCAAGACCAGTCCGTTCGACCACTCCGGCATCTCTCCGGTCGTGAGGAGCGTCTGAGAGAGTTATAGCTTGTGGCGCCGGCGAGGAAAAGTCAAATGGGAACGAACCGTTGGTTCGTAGCGGACGGGCACGCGTTGCGGTGGGCTACAGGCGCACAAAAAAACCGCCGACGCACGGGCGCCGACGGTTGGAAGTTTTCTCGCAATTGGTTTCAAGCAGCCTGTTGTCGTTTGCGTCGCCAGCCGTAACCGACCAAGGCCAAGCCGCCAATGCCGAGCAGGGCAAAGGTGCTGGGTTCGGGGACGGCTGGTGCGTTTAGCAGTCCCTCCCGAAACGCTAAATCATTATCGATTAGTGGAACACCTCCTGCGATCACATCGCCCCCGGCATATGTGCTCGAACCGGGTCGACCACCATACGCGAAATAATTCATGGTGTAAGTGCCAAATGGTGGCAATTGCACGACTTCGATCACATGCGTTGTCCCTTGAGTTAAGGAAACCACATCGGTAAACGTGAAACGTGTTACAACGAAGTCCAGAAGCGAATTGACTCCAGTATTAGTGCCGTCAGCGACAACAACGGTACTACTTGTGCCAAGGATTGTTCCGGTGATCGACCCAGAACGGATATTTACAAAAAAGCTTACGCCGGGGCCAACCGCAGTGTCCGCATCCCCAATATAAAGATCGACAAAATCTAATTCGTTCAACGTCGGTGTGAACTCCTGTCCCAATGGTAAATTGGTCGCTCTGCTCGTACTATGCCCCCAACCAAATTCGATTAGATACTCTTGATCGACGATCATCCCCGCTTGGGCGGAAGAAGCCAAACTCAAACTGACAAAACTAGCAAGAAGAAGGTGTTTCATTGTGAAGAATCCCTGAGCTAAATGACGAGCTATGAAATTAATGCACCTGCATTTCAATCCATTATTGTGCCTCGGTACACCCTGGAATTCAAGCAGAAAAAACCGTTATCTTCGAATTCGCCCAAACCACTACAGTAGCACATAACCACCCGCGAATCGGCAGGCGCTCGCTACAGTGCTAGTTCCCGGAGAGTCACTCAGCGGAACGCAAATCAGCCTACAGACGGAATGAAGCGTACAAAAAAACCGCCGACGCGCGGGCGCCGACGGCTTAATCGGTTTGAGCAATTTGCTGCACGCTGCCTGCCCTCATGCGGGGCATCCAAGTCAGGGCGTTTTGGATTGCTTCAACCCGCCAACCAATTCCATCGCCGCTTCGGTCATTTGACGGCCTGCGTTGGGGCGGACGCGGGAGATTGAGGCTTCGTAGCCTCCAGTGACCGCGGCGCGGGGCGTGACGATATAGCCTAGATAGCCGTTGGAATACCCGGCGAGTACCATCGATTTGTCCAACAACTGCTTGATCCGCTGCCTGAGTTCCAGAGCGTATTCCACAAAAATTTCTCCGGGGATCGAGACGATCACCAAATCGCCGATTTGTAATACCTGCACCTCGGCCTGATACTGCTCGGGCATTTTGAGCCTGCCGTCGGCTAAGCCTTTGGCGAAACGTTCATTCATGCTGTAGAGCCGCAACCGGTTGCGGATCGCTTCGCGCAGTTCCTTGTTTGCAGCGGTGTCCTCGACTGCTTTCAACTCTGCTTCGGCTGACTGGATTGCGGCCTGCGTTTCCTCCAGTGAAGGGATCTTCCGTGCGGCTAGATTCAACGTGGTCGTCGCTCCGGCCAGTTCGATTTCTTCCTCACCACGAATAAACCCGGAGGCTTTAATCACTTCACCCGCAACGGTCCGCCCTAGGCGTTCGATCTCCATAAATGGATCGCCGCTACGGTGCACCGTCACGTCTCCGGCCGCACCTTGGGTAAAGATCGCTACACCGCCGAGCATATTCTCCACCGCCCGCTCAGCAGCTCCGGGATATTCGCCCGACAGCAACAGATTATTCGAGCCGATGATCACCGGGTGGCCGGTGAAGTTAAACAACGTGGCGATTGTCTTACGGCCCTCGCGTTCTTCGACGCGGAGCACGCCGACTTGTGTGTCAACCAGATCGTTGCGCTGCTGGCGGTTGCGCGTCGCTCCTTTGAGTTCCCCTGCATGAAATCCTGCCCGCGCGGGCACACGGTTCTTAAACGCATCCAGCCCCACTTTGGTAAACCGCTCCACAAAAAACGCGGCCGATTTCTCATTGGGATCGTCAATTTGTCCCGGCCTGTTCACCGAGGGAGAAGAATGATTGTGCGTGCTGGAGACCAAAATGTTCTGCGGCGGAATGCCGGTTTCACGCGAGATATTTTCACGCACGCGAGCGGTGATGTCGGCACTGACGTTGATCAGATCCGAACCGAGAATCAGAACTTGCGTCTGGCCGTTATCCAGCACAAGCGCGCGGGCATAGATTTCGTCATGCACCCCTGTAAACGGTTCCAACCGGTCAAAGAACCCGCCCATCTTGGTGGGAAACGGGGGAACGATACTCTCCTTGGCTGCCCCAGCCAGCAACTCCGCGCGAGCGGTGTCGACAAAACAGAGACACGAGAGAATGAGTAGCAGCGTGCTGATAAATAATCTATGAGACATGCTTGTTCCCTCGGTAACTGGGGATCTGCAGAGTTCACGGTACCAATGAAGTAACACAACCACGATCTAAACGTGCAATGCCACTCCGCGTCAAGTCGAGCAGAGTGCACAGTGCCTGTGGTATGGGGAGTCAACGTGTGGGTTACAGCAGAGGCGACAACTTGCGTCCGTCACGTCTCCGCCCAATGCTGCACCTTGCCGCCGCGTAGCGCCAAGTTGGCCATGTGTGCAGCGCTGGCTGCGGAGACGCCGGCTTCGGCGGGGGCGTTGGGGGTCTTGCGGGTGCGGATGCATTCCAGCCAGTTGGTCAGGTGCAGCAACCGGCCGTTGGGGGTTTCGTAAAAGTCCTTGCCCCGCGATCCGCTGCCGAGTACTAGTTCGCGGTATTTAATTTTGCGATTGTGCTCCGGATGGATTTCATAACGGCCGCGATCGCAATACAGCGTCGCATTGGTTCCCATGTACTCCATCATGGCGGCATTGCGGGCGTTGACGAACGTCCCTTCGAAGTAGACCTGCAGGTCTTGCCCGGGATACCGCATCAACGTTTGCACCGTATCGGGTGTTTGCCAGACGTCTTTGGCCATGAAATGATCGCCGATGCTGGTTGCCATTTGCGGATGATCCAAACCTAAGAACCAGTGGGCGACATCGACGTAGTGCACCATTAGATCGGTAAAGATGCCGCCACCGAAATCCCAAAACCAGCGCCAATGCCGAAAGCGGTATTCGTCATAGGGTTGCTGCGGCGCATTTCCCAAGAATCGTTTCCAGTCGACTGAGTTAGGATCGATGCCGTAGTTCTTTTTCTGTGCTCGCGGCGAATTGCGATTCCAGGTGAGGTGTACCTTGCGGATTTCACCCAGTTCGCCGGAGCGGATGATCTTGTTGGCTTCGATCAGGTGTGGCATGCTCCGTTGTTGCATACCGACTTGCACGATCCGTTTGTATTCGTTTTGCGCCGCAATCACCGGCGGGCCTTCGGAGAGATCGTGCGTGAGCGGTTTTTCGACATAGACGTCTTTGCCCGCCTTGCAGGCATCAATCGTAATCGGCACGTGCCAATGGTCGGGAGTACCGATGACGACCGCATCGATGTCTTTACGGGCCAGTAGTTCGTGGTAATCCTTGGTCGTCGCTGCCTTGGGGTCGGCCAGAGCGCGGCCCTTTTGTAGGTTGTCATCCCAGATGTCGCAGACAGCGACGATCTTCACGCCGGGTATTTCGCCCAGCGTCCCTAGCAATTGTCGGCAACGTCCGCCGGTGCCGATGGCTCCCACGTGAATGGTTTCGTTGGCAGCATAGCCGCGAGCGGTCGCGGTATAACCGGCCGCCATCACTCCGGCTGAAGCGGCACCCACGTTCTGCATGAACTGTCGTCGCGGCTGCTGGTCGGCCATGGCTGTTCCTTTAATGTGTTGATCAAACTGTTAGCGTGGAAAAAAGCGAACGCGTTTCCAAGACGGCCCTGCTCGGATCATTCTCGGCAACAATTGCCAATTCCAAACTATCTTGGTCGACGACCAAATGCAATCGGCGCATGACGAGCGACGATGAGGAAGTGATTCGTATTTCGACAATAGATTCGTTTGTAGCCAACCGTCATGATGCACAACAACGTAGTCGCGATCACAAAAACATAAAATTCGGTTTGCACAAAGTGTGCTACGAAACTTACAATTCGAATCGACGGAGCGAACACTCAGCAGACGGCCAAGGTTCGCAGTTACGAATCAGGATGACCGACTGAATTTGCAGGGAGCACAAACGATGGCGTCACAATCTCAACAGTTGGTCGAACAAGCCGGCGCTATTCCTTTTCGTAAGCGGAAAGGCAAGCTTGAGTTTTGCCTGATCACCTCGGCTCGCAAAAAGAAATGGGGCTTCCCCAAAGGGATGATCGACCCCGGCGAGACCTATCTGGAAACGGCGCTGAAGGAATCCCACGAAGAGGCGGGCTTGCATGGCGAGATCATCGGTGATCCGGTCGGCAGCTATGAGTACAGCAAGTGGGGCCTGGAGCTGAATGTGACGGTCGTGCTCATGCAAGTCAGCAGCGTGGATGACGAATGGGACGAACAACACATCCGCCGCCGCTGCTGGGTCAGCGAATCCAAAGCCCGCAACCTCATCGACCGCACCGAATTGCGCGCCTTGCTGGGTGATGCCGTCGAACGCATTTCGGCGCTGGATGATTGAGAGATATGCAAAAACCTGTAGGGCAGGCTCCCGCCTGCCGCGCGCTACGCGAGGACGTCCCCCCGACAATCGCCCTGCCCTAAAAAAGGGACAACGTCGACATGCCAAACTATCGACGTGCCTATGCTCCTGGTGGAACATTCTTCTTCACAGTAGTCACCTACAACCGGAAACCAATTTTTTCTGATGAGGAGTCCCGCGAAATCCTCGGCGAAGTAGTCCGCGAATGCCGCCGTGACTGGGCTTTCGAGATTAATGCCATCGTCGTTTTACCCGACCACATCCACGCGATTTGGACGATGCCCAGAAACGACTCAAATTATTCCGCTCGTTGGAGTCGCATCAAAAAAGAATTTACGAAACGCTGGATCGACACAGGTGCCGTGAACCTAACGGTCTCTCCCAGCCAACAGCGTGAGCGCAGGCGAGGTGTATGGCAAAGGCGATTTTGGGAACATACCATTCTAGACAGCGACGATTTTGATGCACGCTTCGATTACATCCACTACAACCCTGTTAAGCACGGTCTCGTACGGTGCCCACATGACTGGGCAGCTTCGAGCTTTCATCGCTGGGTCGAAAAGGATGTTTATCCCAAACACTGGGGATGCTCATGCACAAACCCTGTCACGATGGACTTTGGTGAGATTGAAGGCGCGTGTGGAGAACCAATTTGAATCGCGGCAGGCGGGAGCCTGCCCTACACCAAAAGGTCTGCACAATTGCACTCAATTTGTAGGGCAGGCTCCCGCCTGCCGCGCGCTACAACGGATTCGGACAATCACTTCCCCGGCTTCAACTGCCACGATTCGTCAAAGAAATCCGCCTCGACCACCTTCCCCGGGTATTGGCTGTTCGCTGGGGTGCGGATGTCGATGATGGCCCAGTCGGGGAGTTTGGGGACTTGCCGGGCGTTGTTGAGGTAGTCGTATTCGCGGTATGTGAAGCCGCTGTTGAGCACGATGTACTTCTCGGGATGGAGCGGATTGGGAAAAATCAATACCGGCACGTGCGATCCTGCGGGATAGGTTTGGTCGCCGACGGTCACTGAATTTTCATCCCAGCGGATCGGCAGCTTGTCAGCGATTTTCGCGAGTACGGCATTGCTCTTGGGGTCGCCCCACAGAATAAGATTCGCACTGGCGATATCGTCGTCGCTGATCGCTGCATCCTTTTTCACGCGGGCATGTCCGCGAAATTGCAGACGCCAATGTTTGACAGCGTGCTCGAATTCCTGTTGGACCCACTTGTGAACATCCGGGTGGCTGCCTTGGCCGGTGGGAGTTACGAAAATGAATGAATCCAAAAAGGCATCATCGATCGGCCCTTGCAGATCATGTTTTTTGTGCAGCCCTTGAGTAACGCGTGTGCCGAGTTTCCAGGCTCCGTCCTCTTGATACAGCGAACAGTCCCAGGAACGATCGGAACCGGGCGATGGGGCTTCGACTAGTTGCCCGTCGATATCGATTTCAACCGGCCGACGGATATCGAACGGGCACCAACCTGACGGCATGTGGAAACTGATGTCGGTGACATTTTTTGTTTTGACCTGCAGCGCCTTGTCGCCCAAGATTTTTGCATCGACACGGGCCTGCTGCCAATGTTCTCCCAATCCGTCGATCGTGACCCAATTCATTTTGTTGAACTTGAGTGTGTAGGTCACGAAATGGATTTCGCGCGGCATCCGCTCGCGACCGCGGGCAGCGAGTGCTGCGAGGCGGGTTTCGATTTCTCGCAACGAATCGGGATGAATGCGGTGTTTCGTCTGCGGACCGATGATGTGCACGAGGTCAATGTTCTCGGCTTTCAGGGCGGTCTCCATGATATCGGCGGCTTGTTTTTGGATATCCAATTCCCCGCTGTAAGCGATTGTCGGACATTGATACAAATTCACGGCATTGTCCGTGCAGTCGTAATAGTGCCACAACAGGCGTTCGTAGTTGGTCGGATTGAGTGTTTCTTTCTGAAAGAACTTCAAAAACTCCGGCGTTTCCGAAAACCCCGCTCCGGGATTGGCGGCGAACCAGCGGTCGGGGTAGTGCACCGCAAATTGCCATGCAGCGGCGCCTCCCATCGAGAAACCTCGAGCGGCGATTCGATCGTCGTCGACCCGATAATGCTGTCGGGCATGGTCCAGTGCTTCCAGGACATCGATTTCGCCGGCGAATTTGAACGCATTGCTATACCGGCCGTAAGGATGCAAAACAATCGTATCGGCGGGTGAGATATTGCCGACGCGTTTCGAGCGTTGATTGATGAAATTGACTTCGCTGAGTGTTTCGCCGCGACCATGAAACCACAAGTCCAGCCGCCGCGACTCACCGTCGGGAAATCCGTAGTTCTCGGGAATCACCAATCCATACGGCTGTGCGCTGTGGTCGATTCGCGAGCGATATCCACGGACAACCAGTCCGGTTTTCGTCGTCCAGGGGGCATTACCTTTGAGCAATTGCGTCGCCCGTTCGGTTCCGGTGACCAACAATTCTTTGGCAGCTGCGATATCGCCGGGGGCGAAGAATTCGTTGTAGGTCAGTGCGTCGCTCACGGCGCGGTGATAGATTTCGACATCGGGCAACAATTCGACGGTAAGCGGATCTTTTTTCCCTTTGAGCTGTTCGATTAGCGAATTCAGTTCAGAGAGTCCCGCCTCCAATTGCTGGCGGTCCTCATCGGGGACCTCAATGCCGGGTCGTGGCACGGGGCGTACTGTCGTCGGGTCGTTGTCGCGCAACCCGTCGGCAAAAGCGACGCGTCCCAAGAGTACGGCTAAACAGAACAGAGCTGACAAACGGAATAAGTGGTGCATCAAGGTGTCCATCTATTGAATCAAGCGGGCAATGCGTTGGGTTTGTTGCTTAAGGGATTCGTCTGTTGAAAAACGGCGCCGGTGCTAACAGTGCGGCCAATAAAAACACTGCTGGACGAGCCAGCAGTGGCACCCGACGCCTAGTACTAGGCGATGAACCTTGATTATTTCACCGGATAATCACGCCACAACCAGCGCAGCGACTCCGGTAGGATGGCGCCGCCATGTTTACCGTTGTGACCTCCGGTGCCGTAGACGAATTTGTAGTCGTACTCTTTGAAAGCCAATGACTTGGCCATTTGTTGATTCGCCAGCGGCCAATTTCCGTGGATGTTGTCGAGATCTCCTTCGCCGTCCTGCAAGAAGATACGAATCGGTTTGGGATCGGTTTTGCGGATCTGGGCTTGGTAGTCGTGGCCGCCGCGGATATTGGTGAAGCTGCCGACATGGCTGAGCACTTTGCGGAATGCGTCGGGACGTTCCCAGGCGACTGTCCACGCACAAATGCCGCCGGAACTGATGCCGCAGATTGCCCGGCCGTTGGGATCATCGGTCAAGTTGTAATCTTTACCGACGGCAGGCAGAATTTCTTCCAACAAAAACCGCGCGTATTGATCGCTGAGCGTGTCGTATTCGAAACTGCGGTTTGACTCCGGTTTTTCGTCCGGTTTCTCGGCCGGGAAGGTGCCGGGATTGAGAAAGATGCCGATCGTGACGGGCATTTCGCCTTTGTGAATCAGATTGTCGAACACGGTCGGGACGCGAAATTGCTGTTCCGTATTCACGTACCACTTGCCGTCCTGAAATACCATCACGCAGGCCGGCTTTTGCGGGTCGTATTGTTTCGGGACATAGACCCAATAGTCGCGGACGGTCCCGGGAAATACCTTGTCGCTGGTCCAGGTCCCTCTGGTAACGGTTCCCTGCGGCACACCTTCTTGGACCATCGAGTCAGGCCCGAGTTTGTATTCCTCTTCAGCGGCGGTAGCCATGGAGGCTGTGATGAGACAAACGGCAGCGAGGGGGAGAATGATTTTCATCATGGTGCGGTTTCCAAATTATTGAATGTAACAACAGGTTGATTTGGGGATTCGTCTTGAATTTGAGAGTTTAAGGACGCTGCCACGGTACGCGGCCGCTGCGCTGGATTTGTCGCCGTTGTGCGGCCGAGAGGCGTTGCCTGATCTTCGGACGCTTGTCGATCAGATTATTTTTTTCCAGTGGATCGTCCTTAAGGTTGTAGAGTTCCAGCGGTTCGTAGGGACTATTTTGTAACAATTTCCAGTCGCCGCTGCGCACAGCATCGATTGTTTTTCCACCGTAAGTTCGGCCCCCTTCGCGACGGGTGAAGAAGAGGTCGCGGTCAAATTGCGGCACCGACTCACCCCGCAGTACCGGCAGAATGCTCAGTCCGTCGATTTGATGGTCGATCTTCGCACCAGCGGCTGCGGCAACTGTGGGGAACAGATCCATAGTCAATGCGATATGATCCGAACGGGTCTCTGGTGCAATCTTGCCTGGCCAGACCGCGCACATGGGGACGCGCAGGCCCCCTTCGTACATTTCCTGTTTGCTGCCCCGCAAAGCGCCGTTGCTGGCGCCGACCTTTAAATAGCCACCGTTGTCGCTGGTAAAAATGAGCAGCGTATTCTCCAGCGCACCGGTTTCTTTGAGCGCGGCAACCACTTGGCCGATACCGTCGTCCAAATGTTCGATCAACGCCACGAGTTGCGCTCGTTGCTTATTGATTCCCGGTTCGCGGGCGCGCACTTTTTTTAACCAATCTTCGGGCGGTTGCACCGGCGTGTGCGGCGCGTTGTATGCGAGATAGAGAAAAAACGGGGCATCCCGTTGCTTGCGGTCGCGAATGTAATCGACCGCCCATGCGGTGAACAAATCGGTGGCGTGTCCGCTGGGGTCGATCGTTTCGGTATTTCGTCGCATGTAGTTCTGATCGTGACGGCGGTGATGGTAATAGTCGTCCATCATGTCGCCCAGAAAACCGTGAAAGAAATCAAAGCCGCGCGCACCGGGATGGTTTTTCGGTTCCAGTCCCAAATGCCATTTGCCAATGATTGCCGAATGATATCCGGCCGGTTTGAGGATTTGCGGAAGCAAAACGGCATCGGGGGCCAGATATCCCCAGCTATTTTCCGGATGCGTGCGAATCACACCGGGTACGCCGACCAGTTCTTGATACCGCCCCGACAACAACGCTGCGCGTGTCGGCGAACAGACGGGGCAATTTGCGTAAAAATAATCCATCCGCATGCCGGCCCGCATCAGCTGATCGACATGGGGCGTTTGCATGTCTGTTGCACCGTAACTTGACAGGTCGCCGTAACCGAGGTCATCGACCAGGATCACGACGATATTCGGGCGATTCGCCGCCTGTAGTGGCTCATCGCACACACAAACACAACTGATCGCGACGATCGCAAAGAGTGTAAGTCTCGACAAAATTGTCTTTTTTTTGTGCACTCCGAATTCTCCTCGCCTTAATTTTCCATGCAACCAATTTGATGCCTTACCTTAACACAGCCGTTGAACGTGTTGTAGTAACGCAACGCAATCACGCTGCAGGGTCGTTTAGACATTGCTTTCCGTGGAAAAATGTCGCGATTCCGCAACATCACCGTTGGGGAATACCCACCCTGGCTTGTTGTAATTTATCCTCAGTTGACGTTCCCGGTCACCCGCGTTTTTTTTCACAATCGGATTTGCCCTAAGAACAGACCAAACTCGCCCTCATCGAACCGATTCTTATGCTAAGTTTTTACTAAGAGGCGGGTGCGGTGACGAATGCCGGACCCAAGCCCGAAAATAAAAAATACCAAGCGGATTTTGATCCGCAAATACAACCGGATGCCGACGAACACAGACGCGCTGCTCTCTCGCCATTGAGCGATGAGGCCGCGAACCTTGTTCACAGGGATGTATCAAGTTTGACTCACTTCACAATCGGCCTGAGGGACACGTCGTGCCGTTAATCTCGTTTGTAAACTGGGATGCAATTCCCGGCGTTGCGCATGCTGCGTTTGGTGGCTGGGGCGTAACGGCGCTGGGCGTGATCTGTATCCTGCAATACGTCGTCTATCTGCAGCGGACACGTGCTAACCAGGATGAAACGACATCCGCGTTTGACGAAATCCGCTCGGAACTAGACAACATTCAAAAAGATCACCGAATCACTCGCCTGGAAAACCGGCTGCTGCGGGAATTTGTGAGTGAGACCGATGTCGATCGCGCCATTCGAGTGCTGCTGAACAACCTGATCCCGAATACGGATCGTGGGTTTGCTGTATCGTTGGAGATCTCGGGCAAGGATATATCTGTCGGTCAAAGCCGCGGGTTGTCGCGTGAGGCGCGTAAAGCGTTGACCGTCGATCCTGATATCCTGGCTCGCGCTGCAGGTGGAGAACCATTCGTTCTTGAAGGACCGGAATTTCGCAGCAGCCACCTGGCGGGAAGTTTGACGGTCGCGGATCGCCGTCATATCCACCGGCTGTTCATCGTAGGGATCGAATCAGAGGATGCATTATCGGGCCTCGTCGTCGCCACGCATTTGTTCCACGCCGAGACGGCCGATCAACGGCATTTCGCGCTACTGAAACAATTGGTCCAACGTATCAGCGAATTGCGTCGCGCCGCACTTGCACTCGAATCGCAACGGCACGAACTGACCCGCACGAACGACATCCTAGAACTCCGCGCAATCACGGATACCCGTTTTGAATCCCCCGTCGATATGATCCAGGAATTCATGACGGCATTGAAGGGAAAGACAGCGGCCAGCCGGGCGGTGTTGTATATTTCCACAACGGCTGAAGGGGTCTCACGAAATTCATTCGTGCGTTGCGGCACTGTGGCCAATCCCAATGTCGAACGGCAACTGTGCCAAGCCGAGGATGCCATTGCAACTCAGGCACATTCCACATTGACGACGCAAGTTTTCAATCGCACCGATCTCTTGCGACATGGAATCCGCAGCTTTTTAACGCACGCCCTGGCCGTTCCGCTGGTTCGTAAAGGGGCCACCGTGGGCGCGATCTGCTTGTCACGTGATTCGTCGGACAGATTTGACGACGCTGACATCGAACTCGCCATGTGGGCGGCTGACTACCTAGCCGGCACGATTCTCAATGCACTTCAGCATGCTCAGGTGGAACAACGAGCGCGGACCGATGGTTTGACCGGCATGGCTAATCGCGCCAGCTTCGACGAAGCCATCAAAAAAGAAGTTCTCTTAGCAAATGAGACGGATGAATGTTGTTCACTTCTGTTGCTCGACATCGACCGGTTTAAGGTGATCAACGACAAATTCGGCCACTTGGTTGGCGACCACGTTTTGCGTTCGGCAGCACAAACAGTCCTTGTTTCGCTGGAACGCCTACGCACCCATGACCGCGTTTTGGCTGCTCGGTATGGGGGCGAGGAGTTCGCCGTCCTATTGCCGGGAGTCAATGAAACCGGCGCAGCACGGATGGCTGAAGTGATCCGCACAGCGATCAGCGATCATACGTTTGTTTTCGCCGGCGCCACGATTCCCACCACAGTGAGCATTGGCGTCGCTACGCTGCCGAAGCATGCAATGGATGTCAATCAATTGATCGCGGCCGCCGACGGTGCCCTGTACTACGCCAAGGAATCGGGCAGAGACCGCGTTGCCATCGCTCGCGCTACCGATCCGCGCCGCGGCGATGCACCTGTTACTCAGCCTGGGGCTTCGCAGTCTCTTTAACCAATGCCTGCACGGTGTCGACAATCCGCGCTTCCAATCCCGATTTCCAAGAACTCGGCTGCTGGTAGGGAATCATGGAACTTGCCCCTTCGTAGCCACCTTCCTCGAGCACTCGTTCCGAGGGGATGTAACACATCACGTCGTTGGCATAACCGGTCACCCAGGTCTTACCCTGGCCCAGTTCGTTTTTTAATCGCAGGGAATAATCCACAACCACTTCGCCGCCAAGTGCGACCCACGTCAATTCGGTCCCCAATTTCCACACTTGCACGGGATAGGGATACGTGGCCGACAGCGACCCTTCTTGCTTCAAACGATCTAATAACCGATTTGCGCGGCGTACGGTATAGGCGCTTGTGCTTTTCAAATCCGCCTGTAATTCTTCGCTGGTAGGAACCTTTTGGAACTCCAGGTCGACGCGACGAAACGCGGTTGAGAGTTCCGGCCCCACCGGAGTCATTTTTCCTTCGAAGACTTCTTGCACTCCGGCGGCCAGCATGCGGCCGTATTTGACTCCCAACTCCAATTTGCGTCGCGGCAACGGATTTTGATCGGCACCGCAGCCGGCGAAGAAAAGTGCAGTCGCACCGGGGTGTCGCTCTTCTAAAAACTGGCTGGCTTCACCAGCATAATCACCCCACCACTGATAGAAACTCATCACTGTGCAATGGCAGGCATAACCAAACACGATGCCGCGGATCTGCTTTCCATCGGGCGACGTGATTCGCAGCACCGGGACTTCGTGGTCGATGGGACCGACGCCAATCGGCGGACGGCGGTTGACGGCAAATTCTGCTTTGCCAATGCCAGTCTCCAAAACCGAGGGCTGCAAATCGGCGATCGCGTCAGAAATCACGCGGATTAGTTTTTCATTCAAGACCAATTGATATTTGCGAATTTTGTCCCACTCCGCATCCGGGATATTCATCATATAGCTCAGTTCGTCATCCAGCGCCGGTCCGCAATGCGTGTGCGAACAGGTCAGCATGATGTCCGCCCGCGTCAAACCGTGCTGCTTTTCCACTGCGTCGCAAACGACCTGGGCCATTTTCACGGGGATCCCGATCAAATCGGTTGAAACCATCACCACCGTCTTTCCACCGGGGGATCGCAATGCGATCGCGCGAGCGAATAGGTCGCTCACCTTGCCTTCCACCGGTTTGTTTCGTCCGCCATAACCGGAAAGAAACTGCGGTTCCTCGGGTGTAATCACCGCCTTCGCGAAACCGGCAGACCACAGAGAAGACGACTCCTTCTCAGCAGCCGGTAATTCCGACGTGAACGAGAGCGCGACAGAAACCATAGCCAACGGTAAAAACAGACGGAAACATTTCATAAAAAGATTCGCTTTCTGGAAGACGAACGAGCAACATCGTGGTGCGGCGGGGTGTATTGGTTTGCGTTTTAAAAGATGAACCACGAAAGAAACGAAAGACACGAATAATGACCTACGTGTTTCATCCGATTATTGTTTTGAGTTCTACATCAGCTTCGCAAGTGCTTGTCATTATTCGCTGCAAGTTTTCGTACTACAAACAGTCAAAGCTTGCGCGCCGTACGCAAGTTTTCTGCGGCGGCTTGCGTTGTTCCTCGCGGATTCACACGTACTTTAAAATCAGCCACCAACTCAATCCCCCTTTTTTCGTATCATGAATTACACAGGTGCGTGGTTCGGCACGGAACGCACAATGCGACGGCAAGCCGTCGGTTTGGGATGATAGTGAGTCACGCTCGGAAATCTGTGTTTTATCCGTGTTCAATCTGTGGCTAAGAAAATAGCAGTCCTGTTGGATTGCGGCACTGCTGCGCTGGGTCTTTCGTTTTTTTCGTGGTTAACTTCCTGAATACCACAAATTAGGGATACATCACACGACCGGCTCAGTGGGTGAGTGGTGTTTGGTAATGAAAGCATCGTAGACCCAACCGCCGATCACGCCTCCGACCAGTGGTCCGACGATGGGGACCCAGAAGAAATAATCGTGTGCAGAGAAGACGCCGCTGCCCCACCCGGCCACAGCGGTAAATAGCCGCGGACCGAAATCACGCGCGGGATTGATCGCGTATCCGCAATTGATTCCATAGGTCATACCGATCAAAAACACGGCCATCCCGACGACGACCGGCGCGAAATTCATTTTCGGCGCGACGTTCTTCTCATCAGAGATCGCAAAGATCAATAACAATAAAAGCGCCGTCCCCACGACCTGATCGACAAAGCCGCCGGGGAAGTTGCTCAAATATTCTTGCGGATAGGTGGCCCAAATTCCAGCCGTCGCATGCTCGGCAGTCGGCCCGGGAATTTGCCGCACGCCGCCGTCATAATGCTCGATCGCTTCATGATACGTGGCGAATATCAATGCCGAGGCGACAAACGCACCGGCGACCTGTGCCACCATATACGGCAGGACTTTATTCCAGGCAAATCCCCGATGGCATGCCAAAGCCAGCGTCACCGCCGGGTTGAGATGTGCTCCGGAAACCCCACCCGCCACATAAACCCCCATCGCGACTGCGAGTCCCCAGCCGACGTTGATGGAAAAAAAGTCGCCGAATTGCGATCCCCCCAAGGTCACCTGCGCGTTCACCCCCACGCCAAAGACGATCAAAATGAACGTCCCAATGAATTCTGCCGACAACTCACGCGTCAGTCCTTGTTGCATGTGGGTCTCCACTACGTTGATTTTCGGTCTCGGGGAGTTGTTTAAAGACAGCTGTGAGCCAGTCCACGATCTTCTGAAATAGGGAACGTCTGTGTTTTGGCACCGGCTTCGCCCCATCTTTATCGTTCGCACCCTTTTCATCAAGACACTTGCGACAACCGATGGCTATTTGATGGGACCGATGAGTTCGTGGTTCCAGGAAACGCCTGCCAACCACAGCGCACCCGCTCATCATGTGGTTGAAATACGGAGCGGAGTTTCTATGCTGTGTAGGCACAAATCGACATTCGTTTGCGAAGTGCCTGCCTCACCATGGCACACTGTTCTACTCAGTCTCCGGGGACGTTCATGTTACGTATGCTAGCGGGCTTGCCGGTGCTAGGCCGAGTCTGGCTGTACTCCCTGCTGGTGGGGGCTTATAGCGGGTTGGCAGTCTGGAAAGAGCATTCACCGCTCAGAGACCGATGGGACCAACCGGCGCAAATCCATGAGGTCTTCGGACTGATCTTGGGATTGTTTTTGGTCTTTTGGACCAATCGCGCCTACGAACGTTGGTGGGAAGCCCGCACCTTGTGGGGACAATTGGTCAATACCAGCCGCAACCAGGCGGTCAAACTGAAGAACCTTCTCAAACTTCCGGCGAGTGACTTACGTCAATGTGAGTCCATCCTCATCGGCTTTCCCTACGCACTGAAGGCACATCTCCGAGAAGGCTGCGAGCTGAAACAAGTGCCCGGCTTTGCAGACTCGGCTGACAATCCAGACCACGTCCCCATTTATTTAGTGTCGTTGTTATATGACCGTTTTCGCAAATGGCATCAAATGGAATTGATCACCGGCGATGAATTGCGGATCTTGGACCTGGAGGCGACCCAACTGTTAGAAATCTGTGGCGCCTGTGAACGGATCCGCAATACACTGATTGCCAACTCCTATCGACGCTTCATTCAGCAACTGGTGATTCTGCATCTGATAGCGCTCCCCTGGGGTTTGGCACAGGAGTTCGGCGATGCCACGGTGGTCATTGTGACGATCGCCGCCTATTTCATGATTGGCGTAACGGTCATCGCTCATGCGATCGAAGAACCGTTCGGCCGCGACGAAGACGATCTCGATTTGAATCAGCTATGCGATAAAATCGAGGGCGGGGTGCGAGAGATATTTGCGAGGCAAATGCCGCTGAATTCGCAAAGTTCTTAGTTCCCAGCCAAATTCAGCGTAGTCATTTTAGGATTATAAGGACTATGCGGGTAAAAAATGTGAAAGCGCGTCTACCCGAGCGAGTGTTGCGGTGTATAGTCTTAAGTAAGCGAACCTCCCGCAAAACACGTTTTACTGGGAATTTCGTCCGGATTCACTGCAAGTCGTTTCAAAACCCTCTGCTGCATCTCGCGGACACTAAAATGTAAGTGTCCGCAACAAGCGCAAAGTGGTTTTGAAACTGGTTCTAGGGCCCCTTCAGGTAGCGGATCCCCAACGTTAACAAGCCGAGACCCCATCAGGGCGGACTTGAGGATGGATACGACCGGAAAAGAGAATCCTCCAGAAAACGACGCGGATGGTGTTTCTCAAAGCGCTGAGGCTGCCAGCCCGGACGCTGGGGATACCAAACCGGACGCGAATCGTGACATGTATCAGTCGACGATTTCTTCGGGAGTCGTTAGTGATGACGAAGGCTCGATGCAAATCAATGCCACGCCCAACGACAAAGCGTCGATTGACCCCAAAGCCCGCGTGGGCACCTTTGTCGGGAAATACCGCATCACGAAAATCATCGGCAGCGGCGGCATGGGAGTTGTCTATGCCGCGCATGACCCGATTATCAGTCGCGAAGTCGCCATCAAATTTCTCTCAGGAAAAGCGGCGGGCGATGACACTGCACTGAAACGTTTCGTGCAAGAGGCGCGGGCAGTCGGGCAACTACAACACCCCAATGTGGTGGGCTTGTTCGAAGTCGATCAAACCGACGGCATTTGGTATCTGGTAATGGAACTGGTGGACCAAGGGACCGCCTCGGACTTGCTCGAATCGGAAAAGACAATCTCGTGGCAGCGTGCCACACGAATCATCGCCGATGCGTGTCGAGGTTTGGTCGCCGCCCACGAGAAAGGGCTGATTCATCGCGACATCAAACCCGATAACATTATGCTCACCGGCGACGGAACGGCGAAGATATCGGATTTTGGATTAGCGAAAATCGAAGACAGTGCCGCGCCGACATTGACACAAATCAATCAAGTGCTGGGCACGCCGCACTACATGAGTCCCGAACAGTGCCGCAGTTCCACGGTGGATGCCCGGAGCGACATTTATTCGCTGGGAGCGACCTATTTTGACTTGCTGACCGGCGCGCCCCCCTACGCTCATTCCACAGACGTGATGCAAATCATGTTCGCGCAGTGTAACGAGCCAACCCCCGACCCGGGAGAACTTGCCGAGGACTTGCCGCCGCTATGCCGTGGAATCATCGAACAGGCAATGGCTAAGGATCCCGCCGACCGTTATCAGTCCGCCCAGGAAATGCTAACGGACCTGCAAATTTTACTTGAGACTTCGACTGATAGCCGTGACTCACTGGCTGTCGCGGAACGTCTGTCTCAACTCAGCGGCAGCCGCTCCGCCCTGCGGTCCGGAGTCCAGGAGCCTCACGCTGGTGCCGGACGTCGCAAGTTTCTGATTGCCGGTCTTATCAGCCTGCTCACACTGGCCGTGTTGAGTATTCCGTTTATCCTCCTGCGTGGCAAACATTCCGAGTTTGATTCCAGCGCAGCGCCGAGCGTTGTCCCTCCAGTAATTCCTGAAGGACCGCCGATCAAGATTGGGATTCTGCATTCCCTGTCTGGAACGATGGCGCTCAGCGAAAGCGGGGTCGTCGATGCCATGTTGCTGGCCGTGGAGGAACTGAACAACAGTGGCGGTGTATTAGGTCGCCCTGTCGAAGCGGTCGTCGCGGACGGAGAGTCGAACGACGCAGTTTTCAAAAAAGTGGCCGAACAGCTGATCAACAAAGATAAAGTCGTCACGATTTTTGGCTGCTGGACCTCTTCGAGTCGCAAACAGGTCAAATCGGTTGTTGAAGAACACGACCAACTGTTGATCTACCCTTTGCAATACGAAGGGTTGGAGCAATCGCCGAACATCATCTACACCGGAGCTGCGCCGAATCAGCAAATTCTGCCGGCAGTGCAATGGGCCTATGCGTTTCAGAAACGGCGGCGGTTCTTTATCGTGGGATCTGACTATGTCTTCCCCCGCGCCGCAGGCGCCATCGTGACCGATGAATTGCGGGAGATGGGACTCGAACCGGTCGGCGAAGCCTACGTCCCGATGGGACATTCAGAGTTTAGTGAGATTGCTGCGCAAATCGTCGAATCCAAGACCGATGTCATTTTGAATTTGATCAACGGCGAAAGCAACGTCCATTTTTTCCATGCTTTGCGTATGGCGGGCATCCACTCGGAAGATGTGCCGACCATTTCGTTCAGCATTGCCGAACCGGAACTCCGCGCCCTCAATACCAGCGAGATGGAGGGGGACTTTGCCGCCTGGAACTATTTCCACTCGTTGGATACCCCGGCGAATGAGGAATTCGTCGCCAAGTTCCAAAAGAAATACAACGCGACTCGACTCATATCCGACCCCATGGAAACCGGATATTTCAGCATCCTTCTGTGGGCAAAAGCCGTGGAACAAGCAGGAACCACCGATGTTGCTGCAATCCGCGCCGCTATGCTCAACCAAAGTCTGGCTGCTCCCGAAGGGGAGGTCAGCATCGACCCCGAAACCGGGCACACATGGCAGCCGTTTCTGATCGGCCAAGTCAATGACAAAGGCCGATTCGAGATTGTTTGGAATTCCCCCAAAGCCATAGCTCCGGAACCCTTTCCGGACACCCGTACGCGGAAAGAATGGGAGCAATTCTTGAACGAGCTGAAGGCCGGGTGGAATGGCCAATGGTCGGCGCCGGCGGACTGATTTCGTCCAGCAGCCCCAGAAACTTCCCCGTAGCGACACCGGTCCGCCTTGGCAGTCGCCTGATTTCCCTTGGCGCAAGGCAGCAAAGCACTTACGCTACATACTAATGAACATTGATGTGTTCCTGCCTCTCAGTGGCAAATGGTTGACGCTCGGTGCGTTTAACTTGCCCGTAGAGCATCCGCTTTGCCCAAGGGAAACGAACATCGTGCGTGGGATTGTCTTTTTGCTCAGCGGGATTGCCCTGGCTGCCGTGCCCGGCAACTTACATGCGGACCATTCGTCCGAGACGCTGGAGACGTTGTCCCACCTAGCAGTCGCTCCCCAACAAGTCGTGCTGGAAGGACCGCGTGCGCGTACGGTTCTGATTGTCGATGGAACCACAGCCAATGGGCAAAAAATCGACGTCACCCGCGATGCGCAATTTGCTGTGCTCGACACTTCCGTGGCCAACATCGCCCCCAACGGTGTGGTCCGCGGCATCGCGGATGGGAAAACAGAAGTCGTCGTGACTGTTGCCGAGAAAACGATCCACGTCCCGGTCACTATCTATGCTTCCCAAGCACCCCAACAGTTCCATTTCGAAAACGACATCGTCCCACTGCTCACTCGATACGGTTGCAACACGTCTGGTTGTCACGGTAAAGCCGAAGGACAAAACGGTTTCAAACTGTCGGTGTTCGGATTCCAACCCGATGATGACTATGCGGCACTGACCAAAGAGAACCGAGGTCGTCGCGTGAGCACGACGATGCCCGAGACCAGTTTGATGCTCACCAAGGCCAGCGGCGGCGTACCACACGGCGGCGGGATTCGACTGCGCAAAGGCTCGGGCGATTATCGCACGCTCCGCAATTGGATCGACGCCGGCACACCCTTTGGCAACGACGATGCGGCAACCGTTGCCAAAATCACCGTGTCTCCTAGTGAGCGGCAATTGACCATGCAAGCGCAACAACAACTGCGCGTCGTGGCGACTTATACCGATGGCCGCGAAGTTGACGTGACCGCTCATGCACAATTCCAATCGAACAACGACGCGCTGGGCAAGGTCGATGAGTTTGGGCTGGTGACCGCCGGCGACTCTCCCGGCGACGTAGCCGTCATGGCCAGTTATATGGGCGCCGTCGATGTCTTCCGCTCGTTGATTCCTCGCACCGAGACCATCGCCGATTACCCCGCTGTCACGGAATCAAACTTCATCGACCCGCTCATTCACGACAAGCTGCGAAAACTAAATATCTTACCGGCTGGTCCGGCAGATGACGCCACCTATTTGCGGCGGGTCTATCTGGACGTCATCGGTACCTTACCGACACCGGCTGAATCCCGCGCATTTTTGTCCGATTCGCGTCCCAATCGCCGCGCACTTCTGGTGGACAAGTTGCTCGCGCGTCCCGAATACGCCGATTACCAGGCGCTGAAATGGTCGGACTTATTACGTGTCAATCGTTTGGCCTTGGGGCATAAGGGGGCTTATGCCTATTACCGTTGGATTCGCGACACCTTTCGCGACAACAAACCGATGGACGCCTTTGCTGCCGAATTGGTTACAGCCGCCGGCCCCACGTCCGAAGCGCCGGCGGCGCACTTTTATAAGGTCGCCGGAGATGCACACAAACGGGCGGCAACATTTTCGCAGGTCTTTTTAGGCGTCCGCATTGAATGTGCACAGTGCCACCACCATCCGCAAGACCGCTGGAGTCAAACAGACTATTACGGCATGCACGCGTTCTTCACGCAGCCGACGTTCCAAGCTTCCAATCTGGGAGAACTACTCACCACCAGCGGGCAAGAAAAGTCGGTGCATCCGCGCACCAACCAAGAAATCTTCGCCTATCCACTCGCCACGCCCTACCCCAAACATACCCCCACCGGAGACCGCCGCGAACGACTCGCGGATTGGCTGACCGACGCTGAAAACCCGTGGTTCGCCCGCAACATTGTGAATCGTGCCTGGGCGCATTTTCTGGGACGAGGGTTGGTGGAACCGATTGATGATTTCCGTCTGACGAATCCTCCGTCGAATCCGCAATTGCTCGATGCTCTGGCACGCGAGTTTGTCGAGAATGGTTACGACTATCAGCACCTGATCCGCACCATCACCGCTTCAGCCGCCTACCAACGCGCCTCGACGGTCAATGAAACCAACCGGCGGGATGAACAAAACTATTCGCGATTCCTGTTCAAGCGTATCGACGCCGAAGTCTTGTTGGATGCCGTGGTACAGGTCACCGGCGTGCCTGAAAAGTTTGCCGGAGTCGCCGCCGGCTATCGCGCGATTCAATTGTGGGACAGCCAAGTCCCGCACTATTTCCTCAAAACATTCGGCCGACCGGTGCGAGCGACCGCCTGCAGTTGCGAACGGACCGCGGCGCCGACCGTGGGGCAAGTGCTACACGTTTTGAACTCACCCGAGATTCAAGAAAAACTCTCCCACCAAGGGGGCCGTATCGCCGGCATGCTGCGGAGCGGTACGGATGACGAGACGTTTATCAACGAATTATCACTGGCCTGTTTCAGCCGCCCCCCGACCGAGGCGGAACAAGCCAAGTTGATGGAGCACTTGCAGGGCAAACAGGGTCCCGCGCGGCAACAGGCGGCTGAGGATATAGCTTGGAGCATGTTGAATTCGATGGAGTTTTTGTTCAACCATTGATGATCAGTGGTTAGTGGCCGGTGGCCAGTGGCCAGAATTAATACAATACAGCGTTTGCTGGAGGCGATTGGGATGGGTCGATCACGATTTTGCGATGGGGTTCGTCGGCGGGATATGTTGACAATCGGCGCCGCCGGGATGTTTGGTGCTGGCTTGTCGATGTCGCAGATGTTGCAGCTCCAAGCGGCCGCTGCGGAACAGGGAAAATCGACCGACGACATTTCGTTGATCATTCTGTTCCTGCAAGGTGGAATCAGCACGATCGATACCTGGGACATGAAGCCCAATGCTCCCGCCGAATTTCGCGGCGAATTCGATCCCATCGCGACCAGCGTGCCGGGCATCCAGCTCTGCGAACATCTGCCCCATCTCGCCCAGCAAATGGACAAGTTTTCCCTCGTCCGCAGTTTCGCGCACCGCAACTCCAGTCATGGACATGCCGACCATTTTATTCTCACCGGCTATCACCCGACGCCGGCGTTTGATTCCAAACTCAAACCAAACAATGAAAAACCCTCGCACGGCTCGGTGATCGCCAAGAAGCTCGGCCCCCGCGGCTCGGTTCCCGCTTATGTCGCGTTGCCCAAGATGCACAACAGTGGCGGCGGCGCGTTTTTGGGTTCCGATGCCGACCCGTTCACCGTCGCGGCCGATCCCAACACGCCGAACTTTGCCGTCCGCGATTTGGCGCCCCCGCTCACTGTCCCCGCTGCGCGGTTAGGACACCGCCGCGATCTGTTGGCAATGGTGGATCGCTATCAATCCTCGGCCGAAGTCGCCGCCAATCAGTCCGCCCGCGCTTTAAGCACGTTCCAACAACGCGCATTTGACTTAATGACCTCGCCAGAGACCAAACGTGCATTCGACATCGGCGATGAATCAAAAAAACTTCGCGACGAATACGGTCGGCACACGCTGGGCCAATCTTGCCTGATGGCCAGGCGGCTGGTTGAAGCGGGGGTGCGTTGCGTGCTGGTGCATCACAGCGATTGGGATACGCACAACGACAATTTCCACATGCTCAAAAACCGGCTGTTGCCCAAGCTCGATACGGGAATGTCGACGCTGTTTAGGGATCTGTCGGATCGCGGGATGTTAGAAAATACCTTCGTACTCGTCACCGGAGAATTCGGCCGCACGCCGCGGATTAACAAAGATGCCGGCCGCGACCACTGGGGTCCCAGCACTGCTCTCGCCATGGGCGGCGGAGGCATGACCAACGGCATCGTCGTCGGCGATTCCGGCCCCCGCGCCGAACGCCCCGTCACCAACCCCTACGGCCCCAAAGACCTCGCAGCGACCATCTACCACAGCCTGGGCATCTCCCCAGAAACCATCTTCCACACCCCCGAAGGCCGCCCGATGCCGATCGTTCCACATGGGGGGAAGGTGATTGGGGAGTTGTTTTCGTAGGGTTTGTCAGTGGCCGGTGGCCAGTGGCCAGTGGCCGGAAAGAAGGTGACGCATCACTGCTGTTCGTCATTATCGTGATTTGGTGGCTTGGCAGAAAGCAATGGACATCGTGGAGGCTGTCTATCGAGCGACTTCGACTTTCCCGGCTGACGAACGATTTGGACTCACTCAACAATTGCGGCGAGCCGTGGTCTCGGTGCCATCCAATATCGCCGAAAGACAAGGGAGAAAATCGACAAACGAGTTCATTCATTTTCTCTCGATTGCCAAAGGCTCACTCTGCGAAGTCGAAACACAACTGATCATTGCTCAACGACTGGGATATCTACAAAACGAACTGCTGGATCAGCTACTCACCCAATCAGATGAAGTCGGCCGGATCATGAATGGCCTAACAAGATCCCTGGCGAAAAAAACGAAACCACAGATCCTATGACCTTTTTATTCCTCCAACCCAATGCTCTAAAGCGGACCTTAAAAGTCTGGCCACTGGCCACCGGCCACTGGCCACTAACCTTGCTTCTCACAGCCCACTGCCTACTGCCGACGAGCTTGCACGCTGATCCCCCCTCCGTCTCCTACATCTTCCCCGCCGGGGGGCAACGCGGGACGTCGGTGGCGTTTCATGTGGGGGGGCATTATTTGCATGAAGTTTGTCCGTTTGATATGTTGGGCCCGGGCGTGAAGGCGACGCCGCTTTTGCATCGTGCGCCGCATACGACTTGGTTTGAGGGGCCGTTGGTTCCCAAACCGTATTCCTCGAAAAGTGAGGACTACCCGAAAGACCAAGCCGGGGCGGTCAGTATTGCTCCCGATGCGCCGCTGGGAGTTCGCCGCTATCGTGTCTGGACGTCGCAAGGGGTGATTCCCACGATGAAATTTGTCATCGGCGAGTTTCCAGAAATAGTCGAAAAGGAAATCGACGGCCAACCGCTACCGACGCCTGTCGATCTTCCCGTCACCATCAATGGACGAATTTTCCCCCGCGAGGATGTTGACACCTGGACCTTCACCGGAAAAGCGGGCCATGGGTATACCTGCGAAGTCATGGCAGCCCGAATCGGCTCGCCACTCGATTCCCGTTTAGAAATCATCGGCCCCGAGGGGCGCCCGATTGCTGAAAATGTCGACGGCAAGGGAACCGACTCCTTGGTGCAATTCACGGCACCAGTCGACGGTGAGTATCAAGTCAAAATCCACGACATCAATTTCGCTGGGTTGCAACACTACGTCTATCGTTTGACAATTAACGACGGCCCGGTAATCAACGACGTTTTTCCTTTGGGCGGGCGACGTGGAGAGACGGTTTCGGTGGAACTCAACGGCGTCAACATCGCCGCCCCTAACGCGACGTTGCAGATGCCCACCACAACGGAGGCGACTTACACACATCAATTTACGAGTGATGGAAAAGCCACCAATCCGATCACTTTCGAATTGAGTGACCTGCCCGAATTCATCGAATATAAAACTAATCCTAACGATGCCCCGCCGGGGTTACCCGCGGTATTCAACGGTCGGATTCAAACGGCCGGGGAAACGGACCGTTGGACATTTCGTGCTGGGCCAGGGCAGGAATTCATCTTCGATCTACGGGCCTCTCGATTGGAATCGCGGCTCGATTCTGTGTTGTCGCTCGAAGACAGCAACGGAACGGTGTTGGCGGAAAACGACAATCTCGCCGCTGATCAAACAGACTCGCAATTGCGTCATACGTTTACCACCGAAGGCATCTACACAGCGGTGATTCGTGAACGGACCCCGCGCCGCGGTGGTGCGGGGTTCGCCTATCGGTTACATGTCGCCCCGCCCGTGACGGCAGCGCCCGATTTCCAACTGCAATTTTCCGCTGACTCGCTGACGTTGGTGCGCGGTACAGAAGCAGCATTCAAAGTCACTGCCCTCCGCAGCGGAGGTTGCGACGGGCCGATTGAATTATCGTTCGCTGATTTGCCAGCGGGGGTAACGGTTTCTGAAACGACGATCCCCGCCAACAAGTCGGAAACGCAGGTCAAATTCAAAGCGGACGACACGGCGAAAATCGATGTCCACCGCTTGACGGTCACCGGCACCTGCAAGGTTGGCGAAAAGACGATACTGCAACAGGCAACAACGACCGAAGCACCGGAGCTGGATCATCTGCTGCTCGCCGTGGCCATGCCGACGCCGTTTAAGGTGATCGGTGCCTTCGAAACCAATTACGTCTCTCGCGGTGCGACATATTTTCGGCACTACACACTCGATCGCGGCGGATTCGAGGGACCGCTGACGATCAGTCTGGCCGACCGGCAGATCCGGCATTTACAAGGAGTCACGGGACCGGAGATCATTGTACCCGCCGGTGAAACGGAGTTCGATTACAACATCAAACTCGCACCGTGGATGCAACCGGCGCGGACGGCTCGCATCGTTGTGATGGCTGTCGGCGTTGTCACCGACAGCGACGGGACCCAGCACAAGGTTTGTTATACGTCTAACACCGCCAACGACCAGATCATCATGATGGTCGCTACCGGTGAGTTGAGCGTTGACGTCTCACCGAAGTCCATCCTTGCAGCACGGGGACGGGCCGCTCCATTGCAGGTCAAAATCGGCCGCGGCCAGTCGATAACCAGTCCAATCACATTGCAATTGATCATCCCCGCTCACGTGCGCGGTATTACCGCCGAGAAGGTCACTTTACCAGCCGACATCGAAGAGGTTGAGCTACCGATCCAATTTGCCGACGACGCATTGGGGCCGTTCAATATGCCGCTACGGGTCCGCGCAACCGCACGAGTAGACGGCCAACCGTATACCGCGGAAGATCAGTTCGAGATACTGCCCGATCGTGCGCAGCAATAGTCGATCCCGGTTGTGCTTCGCCATTTTCTAGAATATCCTGATCTATAACGTGTTCGAAACGGTTCGCGATCTTTTTCACTTGTCATTTAGGCAGCCGATGAACAGTTTACACAGCCACGAGGGCCGTATGATTCGCTCGCAAGACCACTGGCGAACCGCAGCCGCAATGTGTCTGCTAATCCTGATGTTCGCCATCGTTCCGAACATAGCACAAGCCGACGATGCGATCCCTACGGTCGACTTTGATCGGCAGATCGCCCCGCTACTCGCCAGTCGTTGTCTCGACTGTCATAACGGGACCGAATCAAAATCGGGCCTGAACCTGGCACAATCTAAAACAGCAATGGCTGGTGGCGATTCGGGTGAGGTGATCGTTCCCGGCAGTCTGGAAGACAGCTTGCTGTGGGACTACGTCTCCACCGATCAGATGCCGCCCAAAAAGCCGCTGACGGACAAGGAGAAAGCGCTGATTAAAGCTTGGATTGAAGGAGGCGCGAAATGGGGCCGTGATCCGATCGATCCCTTTCGCTATACCACCACCTCCCGCGCGGGTTACGACTGGTGGTGCCTGCAACCGGTTAACAAACCCAAATTGCCCGATGCCGATGGCAGTCTTCCGATCGATCAGTTCATCCACAAAAAATTGGCGGAGAAAAACTTAACTCCCGCACCGGTGGCTGATCGTCGCACGTTGATTCGTCGGCTGTCTTTTGATCTGTTGGGACTGCCCCCTGCGCCCGAAGAAGTCGACGCTTTCGTCGCTGATGACTCGCCGGACGCCTACGCGAAATTAGTCGAACGGTTATTGAATTCCCCGCATTACGGCGAACGTTGGGCGCGGCATTGGTTGGACGTGGTGCGTTACGGTGAAAGCGCCGGGTTTGAACGGGACGCACTGCGCGATAATTTTTGGGCCTATCGCGACTGGGTCGTCCAAGCCTTCAACGCGGACATGCCCTACGATGAATTCACGCGTCTGCAGTTGGCCGGCGATGTGCTACGGCCCGACGATTCCACCGCCCTGGCCGCCACTGGTTTTTTGGTGGCCGGTGCCTATGACGAAGTGGGACAAAAGCAACAAAGCGCCGCGATGCGGGCCGTCGTCCGGCAGGACGAATTGGAAGACATGGTCAGCGTCGTCAGCCAAACTTTTTTGGGACTGACCGTCAATTGCGCCCGCTGCCACGATCACAAATTCGATCCGATCTCGCAAGCTGAATATTATCAGATGACCTCGGCGCTCGCCGGGGTACACCACGGCAAACGAGATTTCCAGCCTGAGGCCTTATTCAGCGATTACGACCAGCGTTTGCAACAACTTGACAGCCAGCTGACTGCCTTGAATACCCGACGCGAGCAACTGGTGGCCCCCATTCGTCAACGCATCCTAGCCCGTCGCAAACAAGAGCAAAATAACACCACGCCCCCAGAGCCATTCGCTGAATGGCTGTTCGAAGGCGACCTGCGAGACAGTCGTGGCGAATTGCACGGGACAGCGCATGGCACTGCTGTCGTCACCGACGGCCGGTTAGTGCTTGACGGCGAGACCGCTTACGTGGCGACCGTCCCCCTAGCGACCCATCTTTCCGGCAAGACTTTGGAAGCCTGGGTCTCTCTGGCTGATCTCGATCAACGCGGCGGCGGCATCCTGAGTGTGCAAACCCTCAACGGCAATTCATTCGATGCCATTGTCTACGGCGAACGTCAATCGAGACACTGGCTGGCCGGAAGCAATAACTTCTCGCGCACCGCTGACTTTCGTGGGACGCAAGAAACCGCCAATCCCGACGAGTGGGTGCACGTAGCGATCGTATACCGCGAAAATGGAACGATTGTCGGTTACCGCAATGGCCAGCCCTATGGCACGGCGTATCAAAAACCAGGTCCGGTGCAGTTTCTTCCCGAAGCCACGCAAGTCTTGTTTGGGTTGCGGCACGGTTCCCCCGGCGGAAACCGGATGTTCAAAGGTTCCATTGATCGCGCTCGGTTGTACGATCGCGCGCTGAGTCACGCCGAAGTCGCTGCTTCGGCCGGTGTCAAAAATATCACGATCGAAAATTCCGAAATCCTAGCCGCCGCCGATACGCAGCTCCGCGCGGAGCTGGACAAAATTGATTTTGAATTGTCGAATCTGCGTAGCCAGGCAAAACGATATCGCAGTAACAAAATCTATTCCAACGTTCCCAGAAAAGCGGACACGGTCCACGTGCTTCGTCGCGGCAACCCCGCAAAACCTGCTGAATTGGTTTCCGCCTCCGGCATCGCCTCGACTGGGACCGAATCGGCGGATTTCCAGCTAAAACCTGATGCGCCCGATGCGGACCGCCGCAGTAAGTTGGCCGAGTGGATCACCGATCCGCAGAACCCGCTCTTTGCCCGCGTGATCGTCAACCGGGTCTGGCACTACCATTTCGGCTCCGGTCTGGTGGAAACGCCCAACGATTTTGGCTTCAACGGCGCGCGGCCGTCGCATCCCGAATTGATCGACTGGTTGGCGGCCGATTTGATCGAACATGGCTGGAGTTTAAAACACCTACACCGCCGGATCCTCATGTCGGCGACTTACCGGCAATCCTCACAACGCAATCCCGCCGCTGCTGCGATCGATGGCAACAATCGCCTGCTGTGGCGAAAATCGCCGACGCGGCTGGAAGCTGAAGATGTCCGTGATGCAGTGCTGTCAATTTCCGGACAACTCAATCCCCAAATCGGCGGCCCCGGTTACCATGACTTCACCACCTACGTCCACAACGCGCAATTTTATGATATGCGCGATCCTGTCGGCGCCAGTTTCAATCGCCGCAGCTTATATCGCACGTGGGTTCGTTCGGGACGTAATCATTTTCTTGACGCATTTGATTGTCCCGACCCCTCGACCAAAACACCCACCCGCGCCGTTACCACCACGCCGCTGCAGGCGCTGGCGATGATGAACAATTCGTTCGTGCTCCGCATGTCCGACCAGTTGGCGGCGCGATTGACCCATGAGTTCGGTGAGGCCCCGGCGGATCAGATCCGCGGAGCTACGCGTTTGGCTTTCGGTCGTTTGCCGGCGGATGAGGAAATCACCGTCGGCGCCGCTTTCATCAAAGAGCACGGTTTGCCCGCCTATTGCCGCGTTCTGTTTAATAGCAACGAGTTTCTCTATGTCGATTAATAACGCACAGCCCTCGCGGCGCGATTTCTTTTCCTGGTCCGCTGCCGGCATTGGCGCCGTGGCGCTGACCGATCTATTGGCCCGCGACGGCGCCTTGGCTGATGAGTCAGGCAAACCGCCCGGACCGATTCAACATCATCCTGCGGCGGCGCGGCGGGTGATTCATATTGTGCTCAACGGCGGACTCAGCCAGGTCGATTCGTTCGACCACAAACCGGCGCTGGAACAATGGAACGGCAAACCGCTCGATAGCGAAGAACGCCCCGATGTCTTCTTCGGCAAGGTCGGCAACCTGCGGAAAAGCGATTGGCAATTCGCGCCGCGTGGTGAAAGCGGACTGTTGATTTCCAATCTGTTTCCGCATCTCGCCGAGATGGCGGACGAATTAACGGTCATCCGTTCCATGACAGCGGAAACCTCGAACCACACGCCCGCCACGTTTCAAGAACACACCGGCTTTCGCCTCAACGGCTTTCCGGTCATGGGAGCATGGCTGTCGTATGGACTGGGGAGCGAATCGGACGACCTGCCCGGCTTTGTGGTGATCCCCGACACCCGCGGGGTACCCGCCGGCGGCAGTATCAATTGGACCAACGGCTTTTTGCCGGTCCGTCATCAAGGGACCACGCTACGCAGCACCGGCACCGCCATCGACGATCTGTTTCCCGCGCGGCCGGTCAGCGCCACGACCGAACAGGCCAGTCGCGAATTGTTGGAGACCTTGAACCGTCGGCATTTAGCGTCCCGCGACGGCAACGACGAATTGGCTGCGCGGATGCGGAGTTACCAATTGGCCGCCAAGATGCAATTGGCCGTGCCGGAAGTCTCCGCCCTGGAATCGGAAAGTCAGCACACCCAAGAGATGTACGGCCTGGGGGGCAAAGAGACCAACGATTTCGGCCGTAGCTGTCTGCTCACGCGACGGTTGCTGGAGCGGGGGGTGCGGTTTGTGCAACTCTTTTCCGGCGGCGCGTTCGGCAGTCCGCGGATCAATTGGGACGGCCATGAAGACATGGTCCGCAACCACACCCGCGAAGCGACCCGCATCGACCAACCGGTCGCCGCCCTGCTCCGCGACCTCAGGCAACGAGGCCTGTTGGATGACACGCTCGTGCTGTTCACCAGCGAATTCGGCCGCACCCCCTTCACCCAATCCGACGCCGGCGTGCTCGGCCGCGGCCGCGACCACAACCAATACGGCTTCTCCGTCTGGATGGCCGGCGGCGGCCTGAAACACGGCATCGCCCACGGCGCCACCGACGAATTCGGCCTGCGTTCGGTAGAAAACATCGCCACCTGGCACGACTTCCACGCCACCGTGCTGCATCTATTGGGAATCAACCATGAACGCCTGACGTACTACAACAACGGCATCGACCGACGGTTGACGGACGTGTCGGGGGAAGTGATCGAGGATGTTTTGGGTTAGTGCCCGTTGCACTATTGCGTAACGGAGTGAGCGCGGCAAAGTAAACTAAAGTCTTCCATACGTTCCCGGTTACGGTAGTCGTCATGTTGCAATAGCGAGGGTCACCCAGAATGATTCACGACCCATCGCACCACGACATCATTGAGCGATTGAAAGCCCAAGCGGCTTCTGCGAGCCCGCTTGCTGACAGGGGTTTTTCTGGGTGGTGGCATGACCCGGATTCGTATCTCTTACCTCCCGCATCTGACGAATTAATTACCGCGACAGAGGCGGAACTTGGATTCGCTCTACCTCCGCTGCTGAAAACCATCTACCGCGAAGTTGGCAATGGCGGGCAGCTCCTGGGGCCCGGATTGTTTGGACTTCCCGGCGGTTATGATACCAAGAACGGCCAAAACATCGTTTCAAGCTCCAGGGCGATGGCCAGCATGCTTGCATGGTGGGAGCAATTCGTCGTCATTTGCGATCGCGGGTGCTCCATGTGTTCGTGTATTGACTGTACGGACGATGATTTCGCTGTTTATCGCTGGGATGGCAATACCCTCGATGAGCAAACTGCGGTCGATGAACCGAACGACGACATCTGGGAACTCGAAGCGAACACCTTTGATGAGTGGATTGTTGAAGAGGTACAAGCTTTCGAGTCAAAGATCGATTCTTCAGTCCAACCAGCAGGACCCCAGTCTTACAATCGCAAGCGTCGTTGGTGGCAGTTCTGGTGATGCGCCGTGACAGCCAAGTAAGTCCGATTGCGCCGGCCGCTGTTTCACGGTGACCGCGGCGACTTTGGTTATACCCGAAGTTAGTTGCTATCGACACAAATTCAAAAAACGAATGCCGTAAGCATGCGAACAGCCTCTCTGCCGCCGAACATCTAGCGCATGCAATATTTCTACCAGAATTTCCACCACGCTTTGCGACGTCGATCACTAGATTTGAGCTTGGCGATATGTTGCGAAATCTGCGCGTTTGCCTTTGCCAGGCCAGCTTGAGTTGGTGAATCAAGGAAGACGATGTTCGGAGTGGTCTCAAGGTTTTCAAATTGGGAGCCTTTGTAAAGCATCTCGTTTATTGCGTATACTTCTGCGGCCATGGATCCAAAGTGAGTGAGAGATGCGCCCGCATCATGGTAATGGCCGATTGAATCTTGTGCCGCAAGAAAGTAAGGCTCCTCATCAAGTAACCCTTGTTCAATGACATTTCCGTGTCGGTCAAAACCGAAGTATTCGTTGGTGAATTTTACTCCAGTCTCTGCAAAAATGAATCGGCCGCAAACGATCTGAGCGAATATGTAGGCTCGAGCAAGAACATGCTGAGGAGCTTCGTATTGGTTCAGTTCGCCAAATATATCTTCAACAGAAAATGGTGGAGGCGTATCTGCGATCAAATCCAAGACGATCTGCACAGCGTCTTGCGGAGACAAATTGGTGGGGTTGCCAGAACTCACTATAGTGACCTTCAGGGTATAAGTTGGTAATAATAATGGTTAGCTCCGTAGGGCCGGTTGCAACGGTCGAGATTTACCGGTGGCCCCGCGTGCTTGGGGGATACTACCGTCATATCCCGCGCTCTTTCCGTCCGGCACAGCCGGACCACTACTGTTTCGACGACTTGATTCCTTGACCTAGGGGAAAACCAATTTCTGCCAATGCTCGCCAAATGGTCACGGCGACGTTCCGGGATCGTTGTTGGGCTTCATCTCAGCTTGCAGCTCGAATTGCCCATCACGTTCGACCATTGTCATGTAATCAATTGAATTGAGCCGTGTTAGGCCTTTCCCTTGCGTTGTGAGTAGCTTGTATCCCGCGTGATAGAAGGTCAGTTCTCCACGTACCGTTCCGAACAATAATCGACGCGGTCCGACAACTTGAAAAATGAGGTAGGGCCGCCCATCAAGTTCGGTGGTACGGCAATCTGTAATTTTAAGCGGTTGTTTGACGGAAAGTTTCATCGCACGGGTGCCACTGGCGAAGCCAGTGTATTGACGGGCTTGCAGAGATTGGAATCAGCAGGGAAAAGCTAGTGCCACCTTACGCCGAAACATTGGCGACCTCAACTGGACTTCGAGACAATCTAAACATCCCGCCCCCCAATCTCCCCAAAGCTTTGCATTCCGCCTGCTTCCATTTGTCGATAAATCTCTGCAAGTTCTCTGTTGGGGCTGCAACGTGATTCGTGAAACCCAGCCCAATTGGGAAACCGGATCAGTGCTTCGTTCCAGTAATCCTCATAATCCTCGTCGATATCATTTAAAATAACTGAAGTACGATATCGGAACACAAAACGCAGGCACCAGAAATCACGAGGGCGAAAGTTAGTAAGTGGCGGTCGTTCGTCCGTCCACCACAGCGCATCTGAAAGTAGATCATAAGAGATTTCTGCATCGCTCTGAAACGTCATTGCATTCATGGCTGTGGAAATCTTTTTGAAATCGCTGAGGTAAGAGTTCATACGACTCCCATTGTGTAATTCGAATGTAATTTCGAAAACAGGGTATTTCCGCCGGGTACCACTGCTGGCTTGTTTAGCAGTCCCGTAGGGCCAGTTGCACCAGCCGCTTTTTGCCGGCGGCCAAGGGAAACCTTCTGTCATATCCCGCACCGTTTTCGTCCGGCACAGTCAGACCTACGCAATCGCGTTCAACTCCTGGTTTTGTCCGATTCCCTGTAGGATGAAATTAGATCACCCTCGGTCGTAAATTCTGCATGCCACGGGCTAGCCTCTGCGAATCCTCGCCCCACAACGACCACACGTTCTCCGGTTTTGGGGTGAGCAAACTCTTCGGTGTTCGGCAGTACAATGATGTCGGTTGATCCACAGTGTAGACATTTTGCTGGAGACCTGCGATGTTGCCGCCATTCGATTCGCTTTCTAGTTTCCGCGATAAGATCGTTGATCGGAGTACCGATGAAGGCGAATTTCCTCATATTTTCTTCATCAGGGTCCAGCAATTCTTTAAGCTCTGCCTCTAATTCAGCCAATGATTGAACCCATTCGGCCATGTCAATTCGCTCACAGACCGGACACCAGCATTCACATTGGCGGACATGCAATCGCGAACCATCTAGCAAACGGTAGTCCAAGTACGCTGAATAAATTGCGTACGCATCCTTGGAATCCGAATCAGGGAATGTGTATTGCGTGTAGCCTCTACCCATCGGACTTGATAACAAAACTTGTGATAATATTTTACGGTTACGTCAGGCCGGTTGTACCGGCTGCTGTTTATCGGTGACCCGGGTGCGCACTCCTGAAAACCTTCCGATTAGAAATCCTATTTTCCGCTGTTTACAATCACTTCCGACAACAGTTCTTCCACGTGTTTTTCTCGCGATCCTCTTTTGTTGTTCGACTTCCGTCCATCATTGTTTTTGGATCGCACGACAGGGAACGCTATTTTGAAGCATGGCACCAATCATCTCCCAAGTTACCCACCCTTCATTCAGTATAATCCGGGGAAATGACGCATGAAACATCCGGCTTGGTTGGTTGAAGCCAAACAGCACTGGGAAGATGATCGTGGATATGACGCTGGTCGCCTGATTTGCGAGCATATTTCTCCGCAAGTTCAGCCTCTCTGGGGGGGACGTATCCTCTGTTTTATGATGCAGCGGGCTAAAGTTTCTGATCCGGTCCTCGATTGCGTGAAACGATTATCTATGACCCCTTCCGAATGGGGAAATGGTCATGACGTTTTCACTAAAGTGAGAGAAGTCACTCTCCAACATGACAAACTATCAAAAGAATCGTCGGCGGATGAAACACTATCATGGATACTCGCGGTTGCAGAGCAGACAGCCAAGGTGAGCTACAATGCAACATTTCCTCAAGATGAATTCGATGATGATTCGGCAGCATGGATTATTGCATGCCTTCGTGGATTTGCTTCGGTCATGAATGAGTACTGTTTTTACGAGGAAGCGTGGCAGGTTGCTTGCGACGGAGTCGAACTATCATAGTTGACCTGTCCCCATAAATGACACTAGTGCCGGAGGGCCGGTTGTACCGTCCGCTGTTTGTCAGTGGAACCACGTGCTGGGGGAATTCTACCATCGGTTCCCGCGCTCTTATCCTCCGACAGAGCCGGACTTACTTCGCTCCTTTACCTTTCGCCGGTTTGGCCAATTGAATTCCATTGAGATAGTAGGAGGAAAACATGGCAATCTGCTTTCCATCTTTTTTATGGAAAACTTCAACCGCCATTGTCGCTCCGTTCCCCGACCAAACAGAGACTCGTTCTCCATCAACCGTGATCTGTATGTAATTCCAGAAAGGGCCCCCGCTGCCTCCTAGGCTCGGGATTAGTCCTCGCCTTAACACCTGCTTCCAAACCAGTTTTCCAGTTTTCATCTTCAAGCAATAGATGAGATATGGGGTCCCAGGGTACTCCGTCCCACATTGAAATCCCACGACACAAATATCATCGCGAATTACTGCTGCAACGGCGCCATCCTCTTCTGCATCCCATTTCTCACCAGTTTGCAACCCGCAAAAGTCACTTTTCTTGAGGGTAATCTTCTTCGCCCCTTGCTCCACTTCCAGCCCGTCGGGCGACTGCACAACGTTGTCGACACCGCTGAATTGCCAACCGGTCTTATCGCCTTTCCACAAATTCCTGAAATGGCGGCTAATAAATCCGACTCTACCATCATCGCTTATGACTCCACGTCGCACCCCCTTGGACCACCAGTCCGGGGGGCGAACGCCGACTCGACCAGCAACGAAGCCAAGAAAAGTGTTCGCTTTTTTGCCGATGCGTCCTTCAGCCACCAAGTCCCTCATTCGGATCCATTCGATCGCGAGAGCGAGGGTGTTATCCTCCAGATGTGTCGATTCAGGATCACTTTTTTGAACTTTCTTATGCAACGCGGCCAAAAAATCGGCATCCAATTCTTGATGCATCATTTCATCGCATTCAACTCCTGCGAACTGAAAGAAAGCCACTGAAAGCAGCATTGCATGGATCATTTGTGAGCACCATTTGTCCTTTCGCAATTTCCTAGAGAGTGACGAACACTCGTTTTTTTGTGGCCATCCCCTCAGCCAGGTTTGGCTTAGGGACAGCATAACCAATTGAAATCACACCGGGCATCCCAATCCCCACCCGCCGCAATAAACACCCCACCATTGTTTTCGCAATTGCGTTGCAATAAACTGCTTACCGCTCTTGACCAACAGTTTCGACCACATCTTCCACAGCTTTCACAATGTTCGCCCGTTTCCTGCTGATTTTGGTACTGCTCCTCATCGCTCCGGGCGGCTTTGCGCATCCATTGGCTGCATTGGCGAGTGAGCAAACGGTTGCGACCGACGTGGCTGAGGCGCCGGTTAATGCGGCTGATGGCAATCCGAGTCCGTTGAAAGCAGCCGCTTGGCATTACATTTTGCTAGTCATGTATTGCGGGATGATTGTCTGTGCCTCGTTATTCGGCGGTTGGTTGCCGTCGATGATTCATCTCTCGCATACCCGGATGCAATTGATTATCAGCTTTGTTGGCGGACTGATGTTGGGGATCGGTTTGTTGCACCTGTTGCCCCATTCGGCCCACGAGTTGGGTTCAGTCAATCGCGCCGCCCTTTGGATGTTGGCCGGTGTGATGGCCATGTTCATTTTGATTCGCACCTTCCACGTGCATCACCACGGTCCCGTCGAAATGCCGCCGGAATTGCAAAACAATCCGGCATCCGTCGCACACGCACACCATGACCACGACCACGATCATGACCACAATCACAGCGACCACCGCGAACCGAGCTATTACCAAAGCTGCGAACATACGCATCAACTCAGTTGGCTGGGGATCACATTAGGCCTAGCGCTGCATACGCTGATCGACGGCATTGCATTGGCCGCCAGCGTGCAGGCGGATTCGGAACGGATTAAGACGTTTTCGCTCTTGGGTGTCGGCACCTTCCTCGCAATACTATTGCACAAGCCGCTTGATGCTGTGTCGATCACCTCACTGATGGCGGTCGGCGGTTGGTCGCCGCGTTGGCGGAACATCGTCAACGGCGGGTTTGCCATGATGTGTCCGTTGGGGGCGGTGTTGTTTTTGTTTGGCGTGCGTCAATTCGGCGATTCGCAACAACAGATCGTGGGAAGCGTGTTGGCATTTTCGGCCGGTGTGTTTATCTGCATCGCTTTGAGCGACCTATTGCCGGAGATGGAATTCCACTCCCACAACCGAGCGCAACTTTCGCTCACCTTAGCGGCCGGTATCGGCTTGGCTTGGGGACTGACATTTTTATCACCAGTGCATTTGCACGCACCAACTCCTGCACCTGTTGCCGCACCAACGGTCATGATCGGCGAGCCACAGTTATCGCAGCCGTGACTCACATGGCGTATGGTACCGGTCCGGCGTTTTTAAGGCTGCAACAGTCCTCCGCACAAAAAGAAAACAAGGCCGCCACCGGTCGGCAAGCGATCGACCGATGCGACCTTGAAGATCACCCGCGCACGGCACGGACAATCGTTGGACGAGGACGCCGATATTTTTCACACAATCCCTTCTGAGCCGAATATTCTCAGGGGAGAAGACGTGTGTGAGATTGTCTTACCCACCTTGATATAAGCAATGACGAGTTTCGCTCAAAAAAATCACCACGATTTCTAAAAAAATCACAAATTCTTCAATTTCCGTCATTTTGAGCTACAAACTTTGCACAGCAACCCATTTGTATCTCGAAAGTCAGCGGACAATTGGCTTGTTTCGGGTCTAGAATTCCGGAATAAAACACTTAGAATGCAGCTGTGTAATTCCACGGTGTAATTCCAAAGTGTAACCCCACTGTGATTCTCATTCCCAAAAGCTGCTGCGCCATGACATACAATCGACTTCTGTGGCTGACAGTGCTGGTCTGGCTAACGGCCACAGCAACGGCGCAGGCGCAGCTGCCCGAACCGGCGCTGCCGAATCCCAAATATCCGTCGGTCCCCCCGCAGGTGGAAACGAGCGGACTAGAGTACATTACGCCGACTACCCAACGGGCCATTGACCGGGGACTGCGGTTTTTGTCGAAAAAGCAATCTGCGGATGGATCCTATGGCAGCGGTCCGCGCTATCGGCACAACGTGGCCGTCACAGCACTGTCTAGCATGGCATTTTTATCCGCCGGACACATGCCGAGCCGCGGACCGTATGGAGAACAAGTTGACAAGACAGTTGAGTTTCTCCTCCGCCACACCAAACCATCCGGGTTTATTTATGTCGAGGAGGGAGCGTCGCACGGCCCGATGTACGGCCATGGATTTGCGACCCTCTATCTGGCTGAAGTGTACGGCACAACGCCCCGCAAAGAGATCCGCGAAAAGTTATCACTGGCTGTAAACCTGATTGTGAATTCGCAAAACGATCAAGGGGGGTGGCGCTATGAGCCCAACAGCAAAGATGCTGACGTCTCAGTAACGGTCTGCCAGATCATGGCCCTGCGTGCGGCTCGGAACGCTGGTATTTTTGTTCCCAAGGATACGGTCGATCGTTGCATCAAATACGTCAAGGCCTGCCAAAACAACGACGGTGGATTCCGGTATCAGTTGAATCACAACCGAGACAGCCTGTTCCCCCGTTCGGCCGCAGGCGTGGTCGCACTGTATAGTGCGGGGGAGTATGAAGGCGCCGAGATCACCCGCGGTATTCAATATCTGCACCGACATCTGCCCCGTCCTGGGCGGGCACGCAACGTCGAATATTATTTTTACGGTAATTATTACGGCGTCCAAGCGATGTGGCATGCCGGCGGCGACCATTGGAAACGATGGTATCCCGCTGTACGTGACGACTTACTCATCCGTCAATCCGCCGATGGCAGTTGGGACAATACCTTGCAAAACCCCGAATACGGGACAGCGATGGCTCTATTGATCCTGCAGATGCCCAACAACTATTTGCCAATTTTCCAACGTTGATCCTCTACCGGTCATTTCCCCCCATGATGCGCCACCCCGGTTCGATGTCTGCTCTTCGCACCCTCTGCGGGTGGATCTTGCTTGTGACCGCTGCCATTCCGCTGCGCAGCAGTTTCGCTGAGGAGATGGTCTCCATCGAATCGGTCAACGGCACAACCTACACCGGTTCGCTGAGCGAGGTGACGGCTGAGCACGTTATCGTCGCGGGAAAATCTACAGAGACCATTCCGATTGCCGACGTCATTCGTATCGATTGGCCGGAGCGACGTGTGGCGAGTTTGAGTGGCCAAGATCTCGTGTTGCTAGCCAACGGCGACCGATTGGTCATGGACCCGGTGCAGACGGACAACGAAATTCTGCGAGCCAAGTGGCGCGAGTTTCCCGGTTTGCCACTCAGTTCCATTCCCTTGGAAATGGTCCAAGGCATCGCGTGGAAACTACCGCAAGACCGTGTTTCGCGCTCAGGAGTCATCACACGTTTGCTAAATTACTCCGCCAAGACGGACTTGCTCACTTTGCGAAACGGAAATTCGGTTGCCGGTGAATTCCTGGGGTTCAACGTGGACACCTTAAAATTGGAAACCGCCGCCGGACCGCTCGACATCGACCTGAAATCGCTGAATTCTCTATCCTTCAACCCTGAATTAATCGCCTTTCCCAAGTCGCAAGGAGTGCGTTTGATCGTCACTTTGATCGACGGAAGCCGATTCACGGCAACGCAATTTCAATACCTAGCCGACGCCGGCATGCAGTTCACCATGGCCTTCGGCGGCCAAGCGACATTTGCACTCGACCGCATCGCTGCGATGCAAGTCGTCGGTGGCCGTGCGGTCTATCTTTCGGATCTCAAACCGCGCGATTATACCTTTACCCCCTACCTGTCGCTCCGCTGGCCACTGCGAACTGATCGCAACGCAACCGGTGAATCGTTGCGCGTCGGGGGCCGCGAATATGCCAAAGGCTTGGGAACGCACAGCCAAGCGGAAATCACCTATGCCCTGGATGGAAACTACAGTCAGTTTCAAGCCGTTGTGGGAATCGACGATCATGCCGGGCGGGGAGGAAATGCGATTGCGGAGGTGCTGGTTGATGAGAAATTGGTCTGGACCAGTGACCCGCTCACTTCTGGTGGCCCACCGCAACGGATTGACTCCATTGACCTCTCCGGCGCTCAGGCACTGACCTTGCGCGTGCTATTCGGCCAACGCGGTGATGTGCAAGATCACGTCGATTGGTGCGACGCACTGCTGGTCAAACAACCCAAGTAGCGGTCATTGCGATTCGCGCATGTTTTCAAACTACGTTCTCGCAATTGCCTATCAGCGTCCCGGGAGTGCGAAGCTCCTGCTGAGCCGCATGCGGACGTTTCGTGTGGAAATAAGTGCGGATATCCCTAGCCGATGCAAGCGATCGTGCCGCCTATTCGACGGCGGCTTGCTGTCCCTCTTCCAGACGTGCCAGTACGATTTCCGCCATCAACGGATGCAGTCCCAGCGGAGGGCAGAGTTGAAATTGCGTGTTGGGGAATTCCTCTGCGAGTTGGCTACGGTGTTTCTGCAAATCCTCGACAACATGAACGCCTGCAGAAAGGAAATAGGGCATCATCAAGACTTCCGTCGCTCCGGCTGCGACACAGCTGCGGCCCCCTTGGTCGATCGTCGGTTCGGTGAGTTCCAGATAGCTGACTTCGATGATCGAATAGCGACCGATACGGCGAATATCGTCCGCCAGCAGGACAAGATCATGGTTCGCGGCGCTCCGCCGACTCCCATGCGCGATCAACAGTACGGCTACAGACATTGGTGACTCCATCTCGATCTGCTTGACGTAGCGACAGAACGTTTGGAGAATCAATCTCGCCCTGTTATGAAGGGTCCCCCGACCGCCGCCGTTTGTTTTATGATTATCGATTGAGTGGGGGCGTTTCTCAAGTTCACATATCGACAAAATCTATCCATAGCCCTCGAATTTCGTCGGCAAAGGAGCAACTCCGCGTGTCGTCAGATCCCAGCCAAATCGGCCCTTACCTCATTACTCAAAAAATCGGCGCGGGGGGTATGGGGACTGTGTACCTCGGACATCATACCGATTCACACAAGGTGGCGGCCGTTAAAGTCCTCCCGTCATCCATGGCGCGCGAAGCGGGATTCGTGGCACGATTCGAGCGAGAAATCGAATCGCTCAGACGACTTTCAAATCCGCACATTATCGAGCTGTTTGAAAGCGGGACCGACGACGACACTTATTATTATGCGATGGAATACGTCGACGGCGAAACGCTCGCCGATTTGATACGTCGCGAAAAACGTCTACCCTGGCGGCAGGTGGTCGATATCGGCATTCAAACCTGTTCGGCTCTCAAATCCGCGCATGACGCGGGTATCATTCATCGTGACTTGAAGCCGTCCAACTTAATGCTCACCGACGAGGGCGTCGTCAAATTGACCGATTTCGGCATCGCCCAGGTTTTCGCCACCAGCAAATTGACCGCGACCGGCGGAATTGTCGGCACTGCGGAATTCATGTCGCCCGAGCAGGCCGATGGACGCCGCGCCAGCAAGCAAAGCGATTTGTACTCGCTGGGAGCAGTCCTCTACGCGCTGGTCACAGGCCGTCCGCCGTTTTCCGGTTCCACCTCGTCGGAAGTGATCCACAAACACAAATACGGACAATTCGAACGTCCGTCGCTATTGGTGCCGGAAATCCCCAGTTGGTTGGAAGTCATCATCTGTCAGTTGTTGGAGAAGGAACCGGAGAAACGTTTCCCCGACGCCTATGTGCTCGCGCGGCAATTGGAACAAGTCCGCAAGCGTGTCGAACTTTCGATGCGGGACACGATCACCAGTCTGCCCTCGCAAGGCGACGTCGGTCCCACCATCGCCATCAGCCCCGAACCGGATTTCGGTGGCGCGACGATGATGAAGGACCTTGTGGGCCAAGAATTGGAACGTCTGCATGGCGAGCACCCGATTTCTGCGTTTTTTAATCGCACACCGGTGCTCATCCTCTCGTTGGTCCTAGTGATCGCCGGTGGATTTTTCTGGTTTCGCGATACCCAACTCCCCGCCGCCGAGCGTTTCGAAGCAGCCCGTGAAATCTTAGATGGAGCGGAAAGTGAACAGTGGCTGACGGCGGGTAAAGAGATGCAAGCCTTAATCGCCGAAGACCCCGACACCTGGCAGGACGAAGTCGCCCCCTATTTGGATAAGGTCGAACTGTACAAACTGAAAAACACCCTGGGACGAAAAGCCCGCAAAACCCTCCGCAAAGGTCCTAGCTCCGAGCCGGAACGGTTACTGCTCTTGGCGCAGAACCATCGCGAACAAGGAGATTTGGCTGCTGCGACCAAAGTCCTGGCGGCATTGACAACACTTCTCAACGAAAACCCTGATTATGCCGATCTCAACCAAGTCGGCGAACAACTTTTGGCGGAGATTTCTGCCGAACGGGAATCGATGGAGAACACAGAATCGATGCTGATCAGTGCTCTCGATCGCGCCGATCGTTTGCAGAAAGATGGAAACCGAGAAGGTGCCCGCCAAATTTGGTTGAGCGTCCTGGAACTCTATGAAAACGAAGCTGCCTTAAGGCCCTACACCGCCCGCGCCAGCGAGGGGCTCAAGGCCGAATCCCACTAAACTCACTCCTCCCTTGCCCCCTGCCTCACCTTGGAGACACCCGACACGATGGCCGAGAACTTGGACCTGAAATCTTTTATTCGTAATGTTCCCGATTTTCCCAAACCGGGAATCATGTTTCGTGATATTACCCCGCTGTTAGCCAACGCCGAGGCCTTCGGCGAATCGATTCGTCAATTCGCCGATCATTTTCGCGACGAAAAACCGACGGCGATCTTGGCTGCTGAAGCGCGAGGCTTTATTTTTGCCGCTCCGTTAGCCCTCGAATTGGGCGCGAGTTTCGTCCCCATCCGCAAACCGGGCAAACTCCCGTTTGATACCCATGCGTTTCACTACGAATTAGAATACGGCAGTGACTCGCTGGAACTGCATACCGATGCCGTTGGCGCTGGGGACCGCGTGTTATTGGTCGATGACCTCTTGGCCACCGGTGGGACCATGCAGGCCTGTGCTGCTTTGTCAAAAAAGTGCGGCGCAGAGATCGCTGGCTTCGCCTTTTTGATTGAACTCGATTTTCTAAACGGCCGCGAAAACCTGTTGCCCCACAACGTGCTGAGTTTGATTCACTACAACGGCGAAGATTAACAGCGAATCCATAGTTCGGGAGTGGGTGCCAACTGCACAACCTAGATCACACTTTACAACATTTTTATCGGCAAATCACAAGAGACGCGTTATGCCCGCATCCGTTGAGGCGGTTGAACAATGCCAGGTCATCATGGCGCATGCCTGGATGGTCCGTACATTCATCAAGCACAGTGAAGAGGTCGAGGATTTCCCCGAACTGATGGGCATCGTCCGCGCCGTGTTCGACACGGCACGCGCGCTGGAAACCCGCACCGATGATCCCGCCGGCTATCTGAAGATGTTGCAGAAGAAAATCGGCAAACTGCGCAAAGCCGCCGCTGAGTTCACGACCAACGCACCGATCGCCTCGGGGCACACCAACTTTCAACAAGCCGTGATCTCGATGAACGCCTGCGTAACCGAGCTGGAACAAATACTAGCTGACTCTGCAGGTTAGACGTCCCAGCGCGCCAATCATCGGGTGCCACTGCTGGCTTGCCCAGCAGTGTTTACGGCCTACGACATTAATCGGCAAGCATCACGCCATAGACGTACCCTTGGCCTTGAAAACAAGAAATCCAATTTTGTTCCGTGACCTTCCCGCAGCACTGCTGGACGAGCCAGCAGTGGCACCCTAAGGAATCAGCTGGAAGCACACCTATTCTCCAGACGTGTCTTGCTTTGCCGGTTGAGGCGGGTCGCTTTGCAAATAGGCGACGATGTCCCGCACCTGTTGGGCCGTGAATCCATCCAACAACTTTTCGGGCATCAATGACACTTCTTGTTGCACCATTTCGTCGATTTCATCGCGAGCGATCACCGTACGTTGATCCTTGGCATCCACGATTGTGATCGTGGTCGGGGTCGAATCAGCGATCAAGCCCGAAACACTCCGCCCGTCGATGGTGATGACGGTATACATAAAGTACTCTTTGCGGATCATCGCGCTGGGATCCACGATGTTCATCAGCATGAACCGTGTATTCTTACGATCGAAGTCAGTCAGTTTGGGGCCGATGGCTTTGCCTTCGCCATGCAGTGTGTGGCAGACCAAACAGGTCTTCACCACCAGTTCTTTCCCCTTGAGCGGATCGCCCGCCTTGAGTTTGACCGAGACGGCGATCCCATGCACCTTGGCCGCTTTATCACCCGGGCTTTCCCCACCTACCACGCGGCCCCAATGTTTTTCGATCAATTCATTGAGCGACTCATCTTTATGAAACGCGATTTTTTGTAGCTGATCGTTGGGAACCTCTTTGGCGGGAATTTTGCCCGCATCGACCGCTTTCAACAATTCCCCAGCCCAAGCCACACGGCTGCACAACAACCCCCGCGCTTGGCTTTTCAATGCGGCCGACATAGCCGGATACCGCTGAAGGACTGTGCGTGAAATCTCCGGAGATTGAAAACGTTGCAGGGCTTGCAGCACCCCTCCGCGGACTGCCGCCGGGGTCTGATCATTCAGCAGCGCCAACAGTTGAGCTGCATCCTCTTCGCGTCCGACTTGTCCCAGGACCTGTAGCAACAACAGACGTGTTTTGACGCCGGTCGTGTTGTCGACAACTTGCCGCATCGCTTCATCGCGGGCTTTTTTGCTTCCCAGTCGAATGGCAAACCGAATCAATGTGGGATCAGGGGTCTCCTGCTCCCACAACTTGGCCAACGGCTGTTGCAGTGCTTTCGGAACCGTATCACGACGACTCCCTTGCAGGCCTTTTTCCATGCCGCGAATCAACATCGCGGTTTCTTCTGCACCTGGAGCCATTGCCAACAACCGCGCGCAACTTTCGAAGTCAGCCTCCTCACCGGCGGCAGCATAACGCTGCGCCAATCGTTCCACGATCATCTTTCGAACCAACGGTTGTTTCCACGCCTCCGGTTCGGCCAGCAAATCGAGCACCAAATCGCGGTCCACAGCCGCTTTATCCTCCACCGCCCACCACAGCAACAACGGAATGTGTGGGTCATCCAGATCGGCGTCCTGCTTGAGCATCTCCCGCACGATCGGCAACGCCTGTTCGCCCGGCAACCGTTTGGCCGTGCAGGCCAATTGGCTCCGCACGGTCGGACTGGCATCGGTCGATGCCAGACTTAACAGACGAGAATGCAGCACCGGCGAAACCTGCTTGGTGTCTCCCAACAGTCGAATTACCCAGGTGCGAATATCTTCGCTACGATGCTCCAGCAGTTTTTCCGCCAATGTGTCATTGAATCCCCCTGAGACATACAACATCCAAAACGCCCGCAGCGCCAAATCGTCATCCTCTGATTCCAGCACGATCTTCTTCAGCGGTGCAATCACTGCCGGATCGCGCCGTGCTGCGAGAATGCGTCGTGCTTCGCGGCCGTACCAATCATTTTTGTGGTGTAGCAATTCCACTAGTTCTAGGCTGGTTAACTTCGCTAGATCAAACGGCTTGACCGGTTGGGTGCCGTCGGCGACGAGTTGATAAATCCGTCCGTTCGTTTTGTCCCAGTCGTCCCGCGGATCAACATGGTTCGCCCGTTCATCGTACCAGTCGGCAATAAACACAGAGCCATCCGGCGCCACAGCACAATCGATCGGCCGAAACCATGTGTCGTTGGCCAACAACAGATCGCCGCCAAAATCATTTTTCAATGTCGAACGATCGCGCTCAATTGTGTGCCAGTAGATTGCGTTGGAAAGAACATTGGCGGCAATGTATTGATTTTGAAACCGCTCGGGAAACGAATCCGCCTGATACACCACACCACCAATCGTGACATGCCCCCCTTTGAAGTTGCTGTGTGGGACATGATTGAAGAATCCGTAGGCGTGCGGGTTTTGTAACGGGCCATGTTTGCCGAAGGATTTTACATAGTACCCTCCCTGCACCTGATGCAGCATGGCATGGTTGCCGTAATTCGTTCCGGCCAGCATGTTGCCGTGCTGATCAAAATCGGCGCCCCAGGTATTGCCCCCCCCTTCGGCGAACAATTCAAATTCCTTGGTCAGCGGATGGTACCGCCAGATTCCCTGTTGAAAGGTGATGCCGCGAATATTGGCGGTCACGGTGCTCCCCTGCGCGCCGTAAAGCCACCCATCCGGTCCCCAGGTGAGCGAATTGGCAAACGCGTGCGAGTCTTCCATACCAAACCCAGTCAGGCAGACTTCCGGATCGCCATCAGGAATGTCGTCACCATCGCGGTCGGGATAGAACAGCAGATACGGGCTTTGCAGCACGAACACACCGCCATGCCCCAATGCCAAACCGGTGGTCAGGTTCAGGTCGTTGACAAAATCCTTAAACTTGTCCGCTCGCCCATCACCGTTGGTGTCTTCGAGAATCGTAATCCGGTCCACACCGCGCGGTCCGTTGGGAGGCGGCTCGGGGAGTTTGTCATAGACCGTCCGCAAATAACGGTCGACCTTCAGCGCCTTCAAACCGGCGGGATGCGGATACTGCAGGTATTGAATGACCCACAATCGGCCTCGTTCGTCAAACGTCATCGACACCGGCTGGCGGACGTCTGGTTCGGAGGCGAATAACTTCACGGAAAACCCATCCGCGACCGTCATTCGTTTGACCGCCTCTTCCGGCGTAAACCCTTGCGCGAAAGCAGCGGCGCAGACAGCATGACACAGTACTGTGGAAACGAGGGCGCGAAACACAACGTTCATATCGGAAAGCTTCTCTCTGAGGGCAATGGAACATCAATGGTTGTTGATCTATCCATTCTCCCCACGTCCCCACCCTTTTGCAACCGCTGACCAACCTCCATCTCACTCGTTCGCGCCGCCAGCCGAGTCGCCGGTTTCTTCAGCGGGTTTGTCAGTTGCTTTCGCACGCGGTGGGCGGGGGCCGGGATATTGGAAATACGTACAAGCAATCCGCCCGTTGTACAATTTTCGCCGCCGCCCCGCTTTCTTTTCAACCAATTCCTCAAAATTCGGGTGTGAGGTCAGCACATAGATCGACCAAGTGTCGAGCGTAGCAAAAACGGTCGCCATCTGCCGATACAACGCCTCCGCCTCTTCCTGCTCCCCCATCCGTTCACCATAAGGCGGATTTGTGATCAGACAAGCATACTTGCGGGGACTGCTCGTATCGGCAAACGCTTTTTGCTGGAAGTGGATGTCGTTCTCCATCCCCACCTGTCGCGCGTGATACCGCGCCTGGCTGAGTGCCTCTTTATCAATGTCGGTGCCGATGATCTGCAGTTCCTGATCGCGCCGAGCTAGATCGTTCGCTTCTTCCCGCGCCTGTTTCCAAAGTGCCCGGTCAATGATCGGCCAACTGTCCGCTGCGAATTCCCGCTGCAGTCCCGGCGCGATGTTTTTTCCAATCAGCGCCGCTTCAATCGGAATCGTGCCCGTGCCGCAAAAGGGATCCAACAAATGCCGGTCGGCATTCCAATAACTCAGTTGGATTAATGCGGCGGATAACGTCTCGCGCAGCGGAGCGTGGCCGGTCAGTTTGCGATATCCCCGTTTGTGCAGACCGACGCCGGACGTGTCGAGCGAAATCGTGGCCCGGTCTCGCAATAGCGCCACTTCGACGGCGAACTCTGGGCCCGTTTCCTCAAACCACGCGCTGCCGTGTGACAACTTCAGTTTTTCGACAATCGCTTTTTTGACCAAACGTTGGCAATCGGGCACGCTGTGCAGCTGCGATTTGATCGATTTTCCCCGCACAGGAAACGCGCCGTCAGCGGGGATCCAATCGGCCCAGGGAATCTCTTTGGTCCGATCAAACAATTCGCCAAAGTCGGTGGTTTCAAACTCAGCCAACTTGACCAACACCCGCTCGGCACTTCGCAACCAAAGATTGCACCGGCAAATTGCCGCCGCATCTCCCCTAAAACTGATGCGGCCATCTTCGACCGTCTGGTCCGCATAGCCCAGCGATTTCAATTCGCGCGAAACGACAGCTTCCAAGCCAAAAGCTGCGGTAGCGATCAATTCCAACTGTTGAGTCATCAAATACCGTCACATCTAAAGCTAAAAAAAGGAACGTCTACTGAGGTCCCGGAAATCTCATCTGAACCGGGTAATCTCATTTGAACTGGAAGCGGCCGCTTGTCTTGGGCGGGGACGATCCCCTATGATTCTTTGCCTGCCAACTACTTTAACATTCGACGAGGAAAACCGCGAAGATGCCCAAACGTGTTCTCGATGTCGGCCAATGCGTCCCAGACCACTCCTCCATTCGCCATTTGGTGGAAAGCAATTTCGACGCCCAAGTTGTGCAAGCCCACAATCACGAGGAAGCTCTCAGCGAACTCCGCGAGGGCGAGTTCGCTTTGGTGCTCATCAATCGCAAATTGGACCGCGACTATAGCGACGGCATCGAGATTCTGAAAGCAATCAAGGCCGATGCGGCCATCGCCGACGTGCCGGTGATGCTGATCACCAACTATGCCGACCACCAAGAACTGGCCCAAGCCGCCGGCGGGGAACCCGGTTTCGGCAAAGACTCGCTCTCCACGCCGATGGCCCGCGAAATGCTCGCCCCTTACCTGGGCTGAGCGGCAGCTGTGCAATAATGCCGCGGAACTGGGTTGACACTCTTCGACAGCCTGTAGTAGATTATTCCTCTACAAACCGTCGAAGAATCACCCATTCCGGATATTGGCCCCATGCCCCCCAATTCGCAACAACTCAGCGACGCCGAAAGCGATGTCCTCAAGACGCTCTGGCGGCTCGGCCCCAGCACAGCGCGGCAGATCAATGAAGATCTGCAACAGCAAGGACAGACCTGGGCGCACACAACCGTGCTCACGCTGCTGCAACGCTTGGAAGCGAAACAGTGCGTACACATCGACAAGTCCTCCTTCGCGCACATCTTTCGCCCAGCGGTCACCCGAGACAAACTGTTGCGCGGCCGCGTTACGGATTTGATCGAGAATTTCTGTGACGGCGCCGCCAGTCCCATGCTCCAAGCGCTCGTCAAAGGACACCGCTTCTCCGACGACGAAATTGCCCAATTTCGCGACTTGTTGGACAAATTGGAGCAACGCGGAAAACGCACCCAGGACTGATGCTCCGCGTGCGTCCTCCAAAACCAATTCATTCATCTCACGGCAAGGCGGTCTGACATGATGTGGTGGCTCACACAACATTTGATTATCGCGGCAGCATTAACGGTCGTCGTCTTCGCCATCACGCGTTGGCGACGGATTCGCCCCTCCGTTGCGCATGCGCTCTGGTTGTTGGTGCTCATCAAACTCCTCGTGCCTCCGCTGGTCGTGTGGCCCTGGACGCCGTTGCCGGCAGCGGCGGTCGAAGCCCCGATTTATGAAATGCCTGCCACAACAACCGGTGTTGAAATCACATCCTTAGAAGTACCAGACAATTTTTTGGAACTGGCTCCACCACCGGTCGCCACAACAGCAGCCCCCATTTCCTTCACGACCGCGGCGCTCGCCGTGTGGCTGACGGGAGCGGTTCTCGTTGTTTGCTGGCGATCACTGCAAGGGTTTCGACTGTGGCGAATGGTTCGTTGCGGTAGTCCTGCTCCTGTTGGACTTCAGCAGGAAGCAGCGGATGCAGCTGTGCGGTCAGGAATCGCGCCGCTGCGAATACGGCTCGTGCCCGGTTTAGCTGCACCAGGTATTTGGTGTACTGTGCGACCGATTTTACTATGGCCGCGCGGCTTGGCACCGGCGCTTTCACCACAGGGTCTTCGCAGCGTATTGTTGCACGAACTAGCACATGTCCGCCGTAAGGATCACCTGACCGCTTGGTTGGTGCTGTTGGGGGAAATCATCTGGTGGTGGAACCCCTGTTTCTGGATCACCCGCCGACTACTTCATGAAAACGCTGAACTGGCCTGTGATGCATGGGTCACGACCGTACTCCCCGAATCGCGGCGCGACTATGCCGAGGCACTGCTCGCCTTCGCGTCCCCCCGATCACAATATTTCACCCCGCAGCCCGCACTCGGTCTGCATTCGACACTCAAGAAAACCTTTACCAGGAGATTGACGATGATCATGGAAGAAACCCGTCACCCCCGCCACATGTCGCGTTGGGGCATTTGCGCCATTGTTCTATTCGGCTTAGCGGTCTTACCGGCGTGGTCGCGTGGGGAGGATGAGCAAGCCAAGCCGATCGTGGAAACGCCAGTGGCAAATGAGCCATCAAGTATACCTGAGTCAGAACAGAACACTGCGTCGGAAGCGGAACCGCCGGCGATCTATATTGATCGTCATGGCGAAATCACCCCCAGCCTCATTGGGGATGATTATATTGAGTTATTGAAACAGCCTAATGCGGAAAAGCCGACACAGGCACTTCATGTTTTTGTAGATTTAGGGACGGAGAATAACGTCGTGGTGAAAGCCATAAAGGACTTGCGAGACTTAGGTTTCACGCGCGAGCAGTTGATCGTTCGGCGAATTCGTGGAGGCCAACCGCAACTAAATTCCTTCTTCACAACGCGAACCTACGCCGTTGGTCATATCGTCGTACCAAGCGACACTCGTTCCATAATGGAACGAGCGAAAGCAATAGGTCACAAAAACCCCAATATGTTTCTCAAGCAAGATGAAATCGTTAAGGGGCTGAATTCGCTGAACGAATTGATCAAGTCGACGGTTTCGCCAGATACATGGCATCGGGTAGGTGGCCCAGGATCGATTTCAGTTGATAACACAAACTTGTCACTCGTCATTCACCAGACAAATGGCGTTCACGATGAGATTGGTGAGCTGTTGGACCAGTTAAAGAGTTTGCAGTTGAAAAGTGCGGAGGCATATGTTGCCTATTTGAGGGATGTGCCGGATTCAGTAGAGATCCCCAATGAATCAGTCTCGTCGCCCCCGAAACCGCGTGTTAATTCGCAGGAACCACAGCTCATCGCAGTCTCCTATATGGTCGAAGACTTGCTATACGATTATGAGCCGGTCAGTCTCAAGGGCTTATCAATTGACGAGCACCGAAGAAGAATCAAGAAGTCGTTGACGTCCGACGACTCGAAGATTGAGCCAGAGTTCCCCACCCTTATCAAAATCATCAAGACGGTATTGGGCAGCGAGAAATGGATCGATGCGGGAGGCAGAGGTACGATGGGCGAATTCCGAACGACACTCTCCTTAGTCGTCCGCCAAACGGAACAGGAACACAAGGCATTGGCCGATTTGCTGGACGCAATGCGCAAGGCCAATCTAGGCCGCGCCATTGCCGATGGCGACAAACAAGCCATCCGCGAATTTACCGAAAACTATCAGGCAAAAAATAAATAGGCGCCAATCCAAACCCCCTCGCGGTCACGCCAGCGCATCACGTGCCGCGGCGGGTTATTCGTCTTGGAAGACCTTGGTGTTCGGCAGTGCTTCGCGCAGCAGTTTGCGGCCTTCATAGGTGACCGATGTGCCGCCGAGATAGACTTTTTCTAGGCCGGTCATTTTGGCCAGATGCTGCATCCCCGCGTCGGTCACTTGGGTGTGGGAGAGGTCCAGCTCCTCTAACGTGGTCAGGCCGCTGAGAGACTCCAACCCCTTGTCGCCAATCTGTGTCCCCCTCAGCGTCATTTGCCGGATGCGGGGGAGCTCGGACAGGTTCTTCATCCCGGCGTCGGTGATTGATGTTCCGGCCAGAATCAGCATTCGCAGATGCTTGACGTGTTTGATCGGTTCCAGACCGGCATCGTCGACGCCCATGTGCGTGAAGTCGACTTTGGCAGCTCCCCCCTTCTGCACCGAAATGAGAGCCCCGGTTTCTTGCTGGATCACCGCCAAGGCTATCTTTTCTTGCTCGGTCGGCCCGTTTTCACATCCGGCCAAACCGGCTACGCTGCTAAGTGCCACCAACGCCGCCAGAACATGGTGATTCATTTCCCACCTCGCGATCGACGTCCCTGTATGTTTCAGACTCAATCTCTGCGCAGAGATTTGACGTGGCCGGCGGAGGTTTGGAAGAACTTGCGGCGTCGCTGCTCCACTTCGGGCGTCTGATTTCTCGATTCTTCCAGGTCCCGCAGGTTCGCCGCGCAATAGCGACAACCAACCGTCCGAATATGGAAATCGATATAATCCTGTTCTTCCTGGTCCAATGCTTCCAGCAAGAAACTCCCCAATTGCCGCCGCGAGGGACAACTGAGGCGATGTCGCCGCCAAATGTCGCCGACGGAGTGAAATCCGTCATCCCGTCGCCGCAAGAGCATTGCCGCCCGTTGTCGCAGCGATTCCGAACTCCGCAGCGCCGATTCCACAATCGACATCCGCTCGACGGGCAGGGATTCCTCGAGATACCCGAGAAGATCTTCATCGGCCAAGTCAGTGGAGGGCATGGATTTACGTAACCCCGTTTCTGAGAAATCTTGATAAAATTTGCATCGTCGCTCCTTCAGGATAATCACTCACCGGCGTGCTTGCCAGTGCGTTCCAGGCTAGTTAGGATATGGAGCCGCTAGGCAGGTGTCGCAGGGGCATGCATCCTGGCACAGCATGTCGGTGCAGAAGCATCCCGGAGCAGACGTCTCTGGGTGCAATCGGGTGACATCGGCTGCAGACTGAGACACGGCCTGCTGCGTGCGCCCGGCTGCGTTCGCCAACATTCGTGTCTGTTCAGACGAATCAAATCGCACAAAATAGTATTCACTTTCAGTTTTGAGGAATAAGGTGTGTCTGCTGAATTAAAAAGTATGTCGGTCGACGAATTAAAGGTCCAAGGCCGGACAATCCGCGAGCTCATTATACGGATGACCACTGCCGCCGGCAGCGGACACCCATCCAGTAGCCTCTCCGCTGTAGAAGTGGTAACGGCACTTTTCTTCGGGGGGATCATGAAATATGACCCCAAAAAACCACATTGGGCAGGTCGCGACCGCTTTATCCTCAGTAAAGGGCACGCGGTTCCCGTGCTTTATGCGGCCATGGCCGAAGCGGGCTATTTTACGCCCGAAGAAACCATGACGCTCCGCAAACTGGGCAGTAAGTTTGAAGGGCACCCCAACATGAAGCGGATGGACGGCATCGAAGCCAGTACCGGTTCGCTCGGACAGGGGCTTTCTATCGGCATCGGACACGCGTTGGCCGGAAAAATGGACTCCGCCGATTACAAAGTGTTTGTCATGCTGGGCGATGGCGAATTGGGCGAAGGCCAAGTTTGGGAAGCAGCTGCCACAGCTCACAAATACAAACTGGGCAATCTGACCGCCATCGTCGATCAAAACGGCTATCAACAAACCGGTGCCACGAAGGATGTGCTCAACATGTCCTCAGTCGCCGACAAATTCGCCGCATTTGGCTGGCATACACAGGAAATTGAGGGGAACGACCAAGAAGCCGCCCTCAAGGCACTCCAAGCCGCCCAAGCCGTGACTGACCAGCCGACCATGATTGTTTCCCGGACCCAAAAAGGATTCGGCATTTTGCCGTTGTTAGAGCAACAGGGAGACGTCAATTACCACGGCAAGCCGTTGTCGCCGGAATTGGCCGAAAAAGCGATCGCGTTGTTGGAACAATCGTAGCGGCGACTGACGAATTTCCGATTCACACAACAAATATCCCATAGATTTTTCAAAAGAGCAGTTTCATGTATTTTGGCGAGGCCAGCGGATACAAGTTGGGGCAAGCACCCCGTGACGCCTTCGGTGACGCACTCGTGGCGTTGGGCGCTGAGAATAAAGACGTGGTCACAGTCGACGGTGACGTGGGGAACTCCACGCGGACCGAACCGTTTGCTCTGGCCCATCCAGACCGAGCATTTAATGTCGGGATTGCCGAAAGCAATATGGTCAGTGTGGCGGGAGGCTTAGCCGCCTGCGGTAAAATTCCGGTCGTGGCCAGCTTTGCCTGTTTTCTGCTGAGCAACGCCCACGATCAAATGCGGATGTCGGTTGCGTTTCCCGGCCTGAACGTCAAGTTCGTCGGCACGCACGCGGGGATTTCCATCGGCGAAGATGGCCCGTCCCAAATGGGCATTGAGGACGTCGCTTTGGCCTGTACATTGGCGGGAGTCAAAGTGATTGTGCCGGCCGACGGCCCTTCCAGCAAAGCCGCCACCGCCGCCACATTGGCCGACAACGGTCCCACCTATTTGCGATTGGGACGCGGAAAAGTCGCGGAAGTTTATCCCGATGGCTGCGATTTCACGATCGGCAAAGCCAATCAGCTCCGGGACGGCAAAGACGTGACGATCATCGCCAATGGCCTGATGGTCGGTGCTGCTTTGGATGCCGCCCAGGAATTGGAAGCGGCCGGCATCTCCGCCCGCGTGCTAGATATGCATACCGTTAAACCGATCGACGAAGAAGCGATTGCCAAAGCTGCCCGCGAAACGGGCCGCATCGTGGTCGCCGAAGAACATCTGTCACACGGAGGCCTGGGATCAGCTGTGGCGATGGCTGCCTCAACCTCACATCCCGTGCCGATCGCCTACGTCAACGTGGGTGACCGTTACGCAGAAAGCGGCGACCCCATGGGACTGTTGCAGAAATACGGTCTGACTCCGCAGGCCATTGTTGAAGCAGCCAAATCTCTAAAATAGGTGCACCCGGCATAGTCCCAAGCGAAAATCGCTGAGACTGCCACAAGTCGGATGCAAACGATTGAAATGGGTTGTGAAGATTTGCGGTGACCACTAAAGTCACCGCAAACTGTTGTATCACCGATTGGATTCCGCCCGTTTCTGGCGTACGGAAACACGTGTGGGTCCCGCGCCCGATGGTTGGGAAAATCGCATTGATCGAATACCGGCCTTTTCGGAATTCCGATCCGCCTCGGCTCGTCAAGCTGTGGAATGCGTGCGAGATGGGTCGCGGAGCAGTCCACGGCATCACCTGCGACATTCTGGACGCCCTGGTCTTCGCTGAGCCGTACTGGGACAGCCAGGGGCTTATTGTGGCGATTGCCGAGGGCGAGGTCGTGGGATTCGTCCACGCCGGATTTGGCCCCAACGAATCCGAATCCGCACTCGACTTCACCACCGGCGTCATCAGCATGGTGATGGTCCATCCTAAATATTACCGGCAGGGAATTGGCCGGGAACTGGTCCGCCGGGCGGAGGAGTATCTGCGGACCAAGGGAGCGGAGCGTTTTCAAGCAGGCGAATCCCCCGAGCGAAATCCGTTTTACCTCGGATTGTACGGCGGCAGCAATTCCCCTGGTTTTCTAGAGTCCGACCCCGCTGCCGATCCCTTTCTGAAAAAGCTGGGATACGAGCCGAAACGTCGAATTTTGGTATTCCACAAAGATATTCGCGAGAAAAACGATCCGTTCGATGTCCGCATGGTCGCCATTCGCCGAGCGATGGAACTGATCGTGACCGACCAGCCGGCCCATGCGACCTGGTGGTGGATGACCCGGCAAGGACGCTTCGATTCCATCCGTTTCATTTTGCGGCCCAAACAAGGGGGCGCCCCCGTTGCGGAACTCTCCTGCTGGGGACTCGACCTGTTTGCGATGACTTGGCAGGAACGGGCCGTCGGTTTCACGCATTTGATCGTCTCCGACAACGAGCGCAAAAAAGGTTACGGCAAAACCGTCGTCGTCGAAGCCATTCGCCGCTTGCGGGAAGAAATGGTGACCAAAGTCGAATTGCAGGTTGAAGACGATAATCAAGTCATCATCTCGCTGGTGGAATCGAACAAATTCCAACAGGCCGATGTCGGCATCATCTACGAAAAGGCCTAGACGGCTGGCTTGACCGACTGCTGTCGCTACAGCAGTTCTTTGGGCCGCTGGACCGTCACCAACCGCCCTCCTCCTTCGATGCTGATGTCCCGCCACGACTCCACCGGCAATTCCACATGGGCGATCGCCGCGGTTGGCAAACGCTCATACTGTCCGGTTAGTTGCTCAAGAAAATCCTCCACACCAGGATTGTGCCCCACCAACATGACACACACGGCCTCGGTCTCGGTGTTCCGCAATAACTCGACCCAACTCTCCGGATCTCCGAAATAAAGTTCGCGATTCAATTCAAGCCGTTCAGCGACACCGCAGCGATTCGCTATTTCCTCAGCCGTCTTGCGTGCACGTTTCGCCGTAGAGCTAACAATCCGGTCAGGAATCCTCCCGTACTCGAACAACCACTGCGCCATTCGGGGAGCATCTCGCTTTCCTCGACGATTCAAAGGACGATCGTGGTCCGATAATTCCGGCGCATCCCAGCTCGACTTGGCGTGCCGCACAATAAATAGATCCTTCATCGCAATCTTCGATCCTCTGCGGTACGCCTGTGCTCATCGGTCAATTTGGATACAATCGCCCAGGTGTCCTGCCTAACTTTGAGATGCCCTCTTACAAGTAGTTCCAAAACCCTCTGACGCGTCACGTAATCTCTTGTATTATAGATTCCTGAACAGGCGCAACCGGGTTTTGAAACTGGTTCTAGGACATGCTACCTGCCTTCCGTATCTTACCGCGAGGTTCTTCGTCATATGAAGCGCAACGTCACAATTTTCGCCAGCTGCGGAATTATCGTCTTCCTCACGTCAGCCGCTCTCCGTGCCGAAAATTGGCCGCAATTTCGCGGGCCAACGCGACAGGGGATCTCGAGCGAAGTGGGACTCCCCGTCGAATGGGATGCAGAGACGGGCGAAAATATCGCCTGGAAACAAACGGTTCCCGGCAAGGGGTGGTCCTCACCGGTGGTCGTCAACGGACGGATTTATCTCACCACAGCTGTGGCTGATAGCGACGGGGACAATCCGGACCATTCACTGCGCGTCCTTTGTCTCGATGCGAAATCGGGCAAAGAGCTTTTTAACGTCGAGGCGTTTCAGCGACGCGCCGACGACGCCAACCGGATTCACCCTAAAAACAGCCATGCCAGTCCCACCCCGATCGTGGATGCGGGACAGGTCTTTGTGCACTTCGGCACACACGGGACCGCTTGTCTGAATTTAGACGGCACCTTTGTCTGGAAGAACACTGAATTGGTCTACGAGCCGCAACATGGGAGCGGCGGCTCGCCGGCGCTAGTTGACGATGTGCTGGTGATTAGTTGCGATGGCCGAGACAAGCAGTATATCGCCTGCTTGGACCGCAATGATGGTGAGATTCGCTGGAAGGTGAATCGCGACACCTTTGATGCAGACAAGAAATTCGCATTTCATACCCCCTTGGCCATTGATGTAAACGGCCGCAAGCAGGTCGTTTCCACGGGAGCCAATTCTGTGAGTGGCTTTGACGTGCAGACAGGCGAGGCAATCTGGACTGTACGGCACGACGGCTATTCGGTCGTGCCACGGCCCGTCTTTGCGCACGGTTTGGTGTTTATTTGCACGAGCTTTCAGCGTTCTTCGCTATTAGCGATTCGCCCCGATGGGCAGGGCGACGTGACCGAGACGCATGTCGCTTGGAAGTCGAATGATACGGTTTCGCATAGCCCTTCGCCGATTATTGTGGGCGATAATCTCTATATGGTCTCCGACCGGGGCGTGGCCTCCTGTCGCGATGCCCGTAGCGGTGACCTGCACTGGAAAAAGCGGGTCAATGGCAGCTATTCCGCCTCACCCATCTTCGCCGACGGCCACCTGTACTTCCAAAGCGAACAGGGAGAAGGCGTGGTCATCAAGCCAGGGGAGACATTTGAGGTCGTGGCTCGCAATTCCATCGGCGAGCCAACCTTAGCCTCATATGCGGTGAGCGAGGGAGCGCTGTTTGTCCGTTCCGAAAACCAGCTTTACCGGATCCAACAGGACGAACGTCGATAAACCGCTGCGATGAAAAATTGCGGGCAAGAATGCAAAAAAGACCTCAATGCGGGGTAGATACCGCGTTGAGGTCTTTTTAATGCGTTTCGGAGAAGCGTTATTCTTCTTCGTTCAAGCTGTCTTCTTTGTCTTCGAAATCAAATTCGGAGAAGTCCAAATTCAGCGGCTCTTCTTCCTGCAAAGCACTCCCTTTGAGTTCTGGCTCGCGCGGTCCGTGCTCGTCGCAGTCTTCATCGTGCCACAGCGGCAAACCCAGATCGTAACGTGCGGACAACATCAGGACTTTTTCTTCAGAGCCGGGTTTGGCCGGTGTTGAAGTGATGGGGTCGAGGCCAATCGCCTCTAAATCATCAAATTCGACTGAGTCTTCCGACGCAATCGTTTGCTCACTGACGTCACTGCCGAACGAAAATCCGGGTTCGAGATCAACTACGAACATCTGTTCCATTACTGACACTCCAACAAATCTGGCAATTGGATAAAAAATAGGGGCAACCGCTTTGTGCTGCTTTTTGAAATTACAGCACTTGAGCAACGTCAAAACCTAACTGTCGCCGACTCAACGTGGCGACGTCTAAGTCAAAGGCACCTGCCTGAACCCTGCTACGCATTCCGTAGTCTCATCCCGGAAGAAGTCGTGGGCATCCAACACGTTTAACATCTAGTGGCGTCGGATTGACTCCCGAGGGATGTACTGTTCTCTCGGAGTAAGCAAAGGGGGGATCTCAAGGTAGGGGGGCCGTCTCAGATCACTTGTGCCATTCTTCGGCCTTTTGGCCCAATTGTCAACGACATTTTTGTTTTTTTAACGATTCACATAAAAAAAACACCTTCTTCACACTAGCGCGCCCTGCTGCGACAGTCAACAGCAACCATCATCCCGATTAGGTAAGCCAAGTCTCCAACGATTTTCCGAAATCTGGCAATGCCATTCCCAGTTCTAGGAACCAATCAATCACACATCATTCGGCCGCGTCACCGCATAGCGTTTCAATTTGCGATCCAACGTCGATCGTTCAATCCCCAGGATTTGGGCTGCCTTGGACTTGTTCCACTTGGTCTCTTCCAACGTGGCCAGAATATGCTCTTGCTCCAATTTTTCGATAGAAATTTCCCGGTAATTCGCTGCCACTTCCGTTTCGGGAGGCAACTCTTCGTCAATTCCTAACCCGGAGAGGTGAATATCATGGTCGGCGATAAATTCACCGGTGGAGAAGATGACGGCCCGTTCTACCGTATTTTGCAATTCCCTCACATTTCCAGGCCAATCATAACCGGCCAGTTTTGCCAAAGCCTGCGGCGTAAACCCGCGCGCCGGCCGCCCCGTGCTTTTGACAAACCTTTCTAAAAAGTGATTGGCAAGTTCAGGGATGTCCGAGGGATGGTCCCGCAAAGGTTCGACAATAATCTCAACCACGTGCAGGCGAAAATACAGGTCGCGGCGGAAGCTGCCTTCTTTGACCGCCAACTCGAGATCGCGGTTCGTGGCCGCCACGATCCGCACATCGACATTCACAGGCGTCCCGCCCCCCACACGCTCGAAGGGATGGCCCTCTAACACCCGCAAAAATTTTGCCTGAATCGCCTGACTCATCTCGCCAACCTCATCAAGCATTAACGTCCCTTTGTCCGCCTGCTCAAATTTGCCGACCTTCCGCCCAGTCGCTCCGGTAAACGACCCCCGCTCGTGACCAAACAGTTCGCTTTCCAGCAAGCTTTCGCTCAAAGCAGCACAGTTCATGCACACAAACGGCCCATTCCGGCGTTCGCTGCTGAAATGGATCGCGCGAGCCACCAATTCCTTGCCCACCCCGCTTTCACCGCGAATCAAAGCCGTGGTGTCGGTCGGCGCAATCCGGGCGATCTTTAGACTCAAGCGATGCATGGCGGGACTTTGCCCCACCAATTCGCTTTGAATCGCCAATTGCTCCCGCAGATGCTTGTTCTCGTCGCGAACCTTCTCTAGGCCCTCAGCCAGTGACTCTTGCCTGCGGAGGTTTTCCATGGCCACAGCGAATTGATCCGCGACCGCCAAGGTAAACTCCAAGTCGTCGGGATCGAGCGGATCTTTCGCGTTCGTCGTATAAAGATGCACCAATCCGTACACCACCTGCCCCAGGCAAATCGGTGCGCAGATGACACTTTGGGCATGAATTTGCCCCAAACTGTCACGATTGATCAACCGGCTATCGTCGGCCACATCACGCGCCAAAATCGCCTCGCGCTCGCGCAACACGATTCCCGACAGATAATCGGAAATGGTTTGATAGGGCCGGTCATTTTGTGTTTGATAGGCGACGACATTCAAAGATCCTGGAGAATTCGCCGGATCTGTCCCTTCGGGCAGCAGCAGAATGGCGCCGACGTCGGCCCGGGAACTTTCGAAAAGTCCGCTGAGCACCACTTCCGCCAAGCGGCGATAGTCTTTTGCCGACCCCATTTCCAACGCCAACCGATACAACTGCGCCAAGACTTGACTGGTGCGGTCGACGGCAATCGGGTCACGGTCCGTGGTGATCCGGAATCGCGTGCGGCGGCGACGATGGATGATCGCCGGCTCGGTCATGGGTGGAGGATGATCCAGCACATCCTCGAAGGCCGTTCCAGTATCGTCCTCGACTCCGGAACCCTCTTCGTCCAAAATCGGAAACGCGCGGGACAGGTCGTCGGTAAATGCTAATTTGCAGGCACCGATCTCGATCAGCTGCCCCGGTTCTAACGGGCAATCCCCGGTGACGGCTGTTCCTTCCACGTAGGTGCCGTTTCGGCTTCCCAGGTCGCGCAAAACCCACGCGCCTTCGCTGTGGTAAAGTTCACAATGGTTGCGGCTGCAGACCTCGTCCTGCAATGCGATTCGATTCGTGGCAGCCCGTCCCACAGTGATGACCTGACCGGGCATCAAGCGGTAGATGTCGCGCCACTTGTTGTCTTCGCGGACAACCAAGTAAGCTATCATAGTCACATTTTCACTATACGAGGTGACGCTGCGCAATTGGTGATTTGCGTAGCGATACTAAAGCGGCCCGCAGCCCTCGCTGGGTCGGTACTTTTCCGCGTCGAAATGGCAGTTCTCGGTCGGCGCGGTCTCAGCGGCCTCCATTCAATTCATCCGCCGCTGTAAAAACAGCCCGCGCGATTGGTGTGATCACACTCTCTAGGATACTCAACACGATTCATTACCCGCAAGTGCCATGGAGGTCAAATCAGTCGACACACTGTTTACCCGTTCACCCCAAGGAGGCGACACCTGGGTGATTGGGACGAAGCAAGCCACTCAACGCCTTGAGTTCAACGGCTTTTAGTACTCATTCGCTGCTTCGTCTTCGCCGTCGAAGGCGTCAAACGTCGACTCTGCGACTTGGCGTATCCGCCGTTCGGCAACCTCTTCTCCCAGTCGTGCGGCGGCTTCGTCGGGGGTCATTGAGCCTAAATCCCCGTCGATTCGGCAACGTAGTGCAACGGTGTTGTTTTCCGCCTCTTTTTCGCCAACGACCAACATATAAGGAATCAGGTCCAATTGTGCGTCGCGAATCTTGTGGCCGATTTTTTCGCTGCGAGTGTCGGTTTTGATGCGGAACCCGGCGGCGGTGAATTTTTTCTCCACTTCTCGGGCGTAGTCCAAAAACCGGTCGCTGATCGGCAACACGCGGATCTGTTCCGGTGCCAACCAGAGTGGAAATGCGCCGGCGAAATGCTCGATCAACATCCCCACGAACCGCTCCATCGATCCAAACGGAGCACGGTGAATCATCACCGGACGATGCGGGCGATTGTCAGCACCGATGTACTCCAACTCGAACCGCTCCGGCAGATTGTAATCGAGTTGCACTGTTCCCAATTGCCATTCGCGACCGATGCAATCGCGGACCATAAAGTCCGCCTTTGGCCCGTAAAACGCCGCTTCCCCTTCTTGTTCTGAGAACGGCAGCCCCGCCTCTTGTAACACCTTACGGAGACTCGCCTCAGCACGTTGCCAATTCTCGTCGCTGCCGACGTACTTATCGCTGTTCGGATCGCGAAGCGAAAGTTGCACGCGATAATTCTCCAGACCGACGCTCCCCAAGACGTATTTCACCAAATCCAAGGTATTGCGGAATTCTTCTTCGACCTGTTCGGGAGTACAGAATTGATGCGCATCGTCCTGGGTCAAACCTCGCACGCGCAACATGCCGTTCAGTTCGCCTGATTGTTCATGACGGTACACAGTCCCAAATTCCGCCAACCGTACGGGCAGATCGCGATAGCTCCGCGGCTGCGCTTTGTAGATTTGCACGTGGTGCGGACAGTTCATCGGTTTGAGCAAATACCGCTCTTGCTGATGCTGCCAGTCTTGCAGAGTCTGCAGACGATCATCGACCGGATACTTGGGATCATAATCATCCAGCTCACACCCCAATCGCCGGGCGGTTTCGATAAACTGAGCTTCGTCTTCAGCGGTCAGCGATTCATCCTTCAGGCGTTCGGTCCAGACATCGACCAGTTGTCCGGCATCGTGCCCAAACATCGGCGGGAATTGCGATTCACGATAATACGGGAAGTGCCCGCTAGTTTCGTACATTTCCACACGGCCAATGTGGGGGGAATAAACCGGTTCGTACCCCAATTTGACCAGCTCGGCTTTAATGAAGTCCTCCAACAGTGCGCGAATGGTCGCCCCCTTAGGCATCCACAGACATAGCCCCTGGCCAACGGCATTGGAGATGGTAAACAGCCCCAATTTCTTGCCCAACACGCGGTGATCGCGGCGTTTGGCCTCTTCCATTTGCGCCAAATAGGCCTTGAGTTCCTTTTTATTGAACCAAGCGGTGCCATACAGCCGTTGCAACTGTTTATTGCCGGCGTCCCCTTTCCAGTAACTCCCAGCGACGGACATCAGTTTGAAGGCTTTGATTTTGCCCGCATGTGGAATGTGCGGACCGCGGCACAAGTCGACAAATTCCCCTTGCCGATAGAACCCCAATTCCGAATGCTCAGCCAATCCGGTCTGGATGTGTTCCACCTTGAGTGCTTGATGTAGCCCATCACAAAACTCGACCGCTTCATCTCGGGGAAGCGAAAACTGCTCAAACGGCTCAGCTTCCTTGATAATGGCCTTCATTTCTTCTTCGATGCGCGGGAAATCATCCTCGCTGATTTTGTGTTCCAGATCGAAGTCGTAATAAAAACCATTCGATAAGGTCGGACCAAAAGCCAACGAAACACCGGGATACAACCGCATCACCGCCCGCGCCATCACATGGGCCGCCGAATGCCGCATCACGGCCAGAGCTTCGGCGTCTCGATCGGTTAATAGCCGGAGATTGACGGTTCCCTCTTCGGGAAGTGCCCGGTTGAGGTCGACGATTGTGCCGTTCACCTCGGCAGCAATACAGGCTCCGGCCAAACGTTCACCGATACTAGCGGCGACATCGTAGGCGGAACTCCCGGCGGGATACTCTTTTTTCGATCCATCAGGAAGTTGGACTTCGATCATGACTTTTTTGATTTCTTCAACAGATTTCGCCCGCGGCTCCACCGAAACAAAGGGTGAATCAGACCGCATGAGGGCGTCGGAACACGCCTAATATAGGCGAATCCCCCAAGCGGTCAACTGGCCGATTGGGGTGCAAATCCCCTGTGAATCACGGGCGGAGAGAAGAATCCAGCACAGTTTTTTCACTCCCCCCTGCCCCACAGCCCCTGCCTTGTATTAGATGCACAATCGCGCCGCTGGGTTCGCCAAGAAAAAACTTGGCCCGGTTTGGCGGATTTATGCTTGAAATTTTCCGCCGCAGGACGTAAGTTCCCCTATCGGAATCGGGACGATTAGCTCAGTTGGCTAGAGCGCCACGTTGACATCGTGGAGGTCACTGGTTCAAGTCCAGTATCGTCCACTCGGCTCCACATGTACCAATTGGTACTGAGTCGCTAACCCCTGCCGTTGCAGGGGTTTTTTTATGCGCGGGGGGCGGCTTTGGGTACAATTTGTTGGTTTGGCCTGTTTTCCTAGCTGTCCAATCAGCCGGAGTTTGCATTAAGCGGCTGTAACGTGTGCCTTGGTGGTAGGGCTCGCCTTCACGATGCTAATCCACCTTCACGAACCATCGCGCAACCTCTGGTCGGTGTCTTCGGCGATCACGTCGTTCCATGTCATCTCTTGGCCGGTTTCTTGCGCGCGGATCATTGCCAACACCGCTCGTTCCACATCGGCTCCTTGCAATGCCGCTGCCTCTAGCTCTTTTGCTGAAATTGCAACGCCGGCTTGCGCTGCCATGATTTTCCAGCGGACGATATCTTTGACAGGCGAGCGGCGCAATTTCATCCCGACCACCTGTATCAAGGAAATGTGGGTTCGAGCCAGAAATGCCTGTAACCACAAACTGCCGATCTGGAAGTAAAAGACGCCAGTCACGATGACCATGAGAAACATTACACCAATAAACGCAACAGCTAACCATTCTCCCATTTTCTGCGCTGGAGCTGCAATCACCGCCGTCCACATTTGTAACTGAATCATCCTCTTGTCCTTCCGTAGGGTCCAATGGGAAAAACGCAGCCATTGGCCAGGCTTACTTCGGTGTTCGCACGTCCACACAGACGATCTCGCGGCCGTCGCGTAGATAGAGCAATCCCGCGCAGAGGGCCGGGGCTTGGCGGGTTGGACCGAGTAGCGGTGTGCGGCCGATCTCTTGGTAGTGCTGGGGAGAGGCTTCTATCACGACCAGTTCGCCTTTGATGGTCGAAATGAATAGTTTGCCGTCGCCAGCGATTAGGTTGCCTTTGCCGAAACGTGTTTGTCGCCACACCCGTTCACCGGTTGCTGCATTGACGCAGGTCAGGTGGGTGACCGGTCCGGCGCTGCCGACGTTGTCGAAGCCGTATAGATAGCCATCCATCAGTATCGACGTTTGCCACTCGTTGCGCAGCACACTTTTGACGCCTTGTGAGGCCCAGACTTCGGTCGGACGGAATCGGTCGCCGTCGGGTAACAGTTTCAACAGCACGCTGCCGTGATTCTCCGCAGCGGAAATGAACACCTGCTCTTTGAATGACAGTGGGGTGGCGATGTTGCAGTCGTAATCGGTCTTGTATGGATAGCGCCACAGGTCAGCGCCGTCTTGGGCTGCAATGCCAATCACCGAACTACCGGTGAACACGACCGCTTGCTCTCGTCCCCCCACGTTGAGTAATGCCGGGGAGGAATACCCCGCCGTCTCCTCTGTCCCCGCTTTCCAAGCGGGTTTGCCGGATTTTATGTCGTAGGCAACTACCGTTGCTTGAGGCGCGCCGATCGTCACAATGACCCGTTCGGCGGCAACCAATGGCGAACAGGCCATGCCGTAATCCGCTGGCTGTCCGCCATGTTCTTCAAGCGTGTTGTGTGACCAGAGGATATCCCCGTTGGAAAATTTGAGAGCAACGAGAATTCCTTCCCCAGTGAACGCAAACACCTGGTCGCCCACAATCGTCGGAGTCGCTCGCGGACCGTCCCCCTGCCCGTTGCGGTACTCGGGTGCGACGGGTGTACTCCAGATCGGCTTGCCGGTCGCCGCATCGATACAAATGACCCGTTGCTTACCATCGGTTTGTACCATCGTCAGCAACCGTCCACGGCTGATTGCCAATCCCGACATGCCCACACCCCCGGGCATGCGCCAGACTTCTTTGGGCCCCTCGTCCGGCCATTTGTCGAGTAAATCCGTTTCTGCGGAGATGCCGTTACGGTGCGGCCCGAGAACCTGTGGCCATTCCTCTTCAGCCTGAACGTCGACAGCAAGGATGAGTAAAACCGCACAAACACAGGACCATGTTTTCAGCATTGGGACTTCCTACTGTTATGTCCGCAGAAACGAGGCGAGAAGTCCGGTTCTCGCTTTACCGCAGATATTCTAACAACCAATGAATCGTGTTGCAGGTGCGGTTTTGCTCCCGTGCCAGGAATTATCGAGGTGATGGTCCATCCCTTGAGCAACTGCTCGATTCTGATCTTCTGCGACCTCCTTGGTGAGTCGAGTTCCACACAGAACAAAGGGCGTTATAATGACGTGTCTCGCAAACGGGTTATCAATGGGCTGTTAGGGCTTCTCGAACAAGAAAACGGCGGCGGCTTGATATTGTCCGCATCTGTTCTCGATGGCAAGCGGGCGATGATACATGACCGAAGGGCAATCTCCTCAATCCGGTTTCGCAATCCCCTGGTGGCCGGTCATCGTGACTATCGCCGTCTGGGCGATCACGGAATGCCTTTATCTGTTTGGTTATCAGCAGGCACCTTTGGGAACTGTCTTTGACGGGTTTGTGGGGACGACTGATGACCAGAACATGTATTTTTCCTTCATCCGTCAAAGCGCCGACGGGCATTGGCTGTTCACCAACCGATTGACGCATATCCCGCACCAACCGGCGCTGTTCAATCTGGAATGGCTCATGGTCGGTAAGCTGATGACATTACTGGGCGGATCGCAGCGGTGGGCCTATTCGATTTGGCGGGCCATCGGGACGGCTGTGCTCATTTTTGGATTTTGGAGTCTGGCCTGCGCAGCACTGCGCTCGCAATTTCATCGCCGAGTCGCCCTGTTGCTGTGTGCGTTTGGATGCGGATTTGGTTGGGTTTTTCTGATTTTGGAAAAAGCCGGCCTCACAGCAAAATGGCCGGCGGCCATGCTCGACCTTTCGGACGCCATTTATCCGTTCGGGCAGATCCTGATCAATCCCCACCTCTCGATATCGCACGGATTATCGTTGCTCTTTCTTGCGGCATTTATTGTCGGTGAGAAAACTGAACAACCGCGCTGGTATGGATTCGCTGCGGCGATTGCCGTGCTGCACGGGCTGATTCGTCCCTACGATTTGATTCTCCTGACCGGCGTGATCCCCCTGTATTGCCTGTTGGAGTCGGTCGTCACGCGCAGTTTTTCGTGGAGGAAGCTCGGTCTTCGCGCGGTGCCGTTGATCGCGATTGCCCCATTGGTTGGCTATTACGTTTGGTTGTTCCATTACCACCCCGTTTTTAAATATTGGGCCGGGCAAGGCGCCGTTAAGGAGATGCCCTTGGGGGGGCACCTCTTCAGCTTTGGTGCGATTGGGTTGCTCTGTGCCGTGCGATTGTGCTGTTTTCGCCGCTATCCGCTCAACGGACCGGCCGACCGATTGCTCTGCGTTTGGATTGCCGGAGCACTGGTGTTGGTGCATGCCAACAAACTACCGCTGTTTAGCTTCTTGCCCTACAGCCCGGTGTTTGGCATCACGTTGATTACGCCCATGGTCATCTTGGCGGTCCCTTTGAGCGATGCGATTAAAAATCGATTGGCCACCCGTCGTGTCCGGGTTTTGGTGGGTGTGTTCGTGGTCTTGATCGCCATCAATTCACTGGGCAGCGGAGTGTGGGTGTTGAAGACGGTCTATAACCTCCGGTCGTTTCCTGATCACTACATCGCTACGACCGATGCCCAAGCATTCGACTGGTTGAATACACATAGCCAGGAATCGGATGTTGTACTGAGCACGCTGTATACGGGAAATCGCATGGCCAAACAGGTCTCCGCCCGGATGGTGCTGGGCCATTGGTCCGTCACCCCACACGTCCGCGAAATGACCCGCACGGCTGTGGATTTTTATGCTGGAGAAATGTCGCCGACCAGCGCCAAAGCATTCCTGGATGAGTTGGATGCCGAATGGATCTATGTGGGGCGCGACGAAGAACAGTTCGGAACGATCGCGCTAGAAGAAATTCCGGGAGTGACCCTCAGCTATGCCAATGACGAGGTGCGGATTTACTCTTACAGCGGTGCGGCACACGATCCAGAATGATGGGTTGGCTAAACCGTCGGTTGCTTGGTGAAATATTATTCCAAATGGCGACGGATTTCCTGAGCGGCCATGCGCACGGCGGATTGAATGGCCGGAACTTGGCAGAGCGCGTTAGAATTCCCAAAATCATGCGTTAAGCCGTTCACCCGCACGCACACCACGTCCACACCTGCTTCACCGAGCTTGCGGGCATACGCTTCTCCCTCGTCGCGCAGCACATCGAATTCCGCCGTCTGGATCAACGTGGGCGGCAGTCCGTTGAGTTGATCGAGCGTGGCGCTAAGCGGCGAAGCCCAGATACTGCCGCGTTCGGATTCGTCGGTCGTGTAATGGTCCCAGAACCAATACATCATGGCGCGGGTCAGAAAATAGCCTTCGTGAAACTGTGCATACGAAGCGGTGTCGAAACGCGCATCGGTGACCGGCCAGAATAAGACCTGTTGGCGAATCGGTGGTCCGTTTTCCAGTCGACATCGTAGGGCCACCGCCGCAGCCAAATTGCCGCCGGCGCTGTTTCCTACCACTGACAGACGACTCCCATCCACGCCGATTTGCTCGCCATGCTCGGCGACCCACTGAGTCGCCGCATAGACCTGATTCAAGGCGACCGGATAACGCGCTTCGGGCGAACGTTCGTAGTCGACGAACACGGCAACCGCTCCCGACTGGGAGACAAGCTCGCGCACAAATCGCTCGTGCGTCGAAAAGTCACCAATCACCCAACCGCCGCCATGAAAAAACATGAATCCCGGCAACAGGTCTTTGGACTGCGAGGGACGAACGATGACCAACCGAATCTCGTGCCCGTCGACCGTGATGGTTTTCTCCAACACGTCCGCCGGAGGAAGATCAAACGGCACGGATGACTGGGCATCCGTCATCATCTCACGCGCTTCGGCAGGGCTGACGGTCTCCATGGCAGGAATGTTGCTGCGATTGAATTCGTCCAGAAGTAGTTTCGTCGTGCGTTCCATCACCGGCTGGCGAAAGTTCTGAGAATCAAAGGGTGAGTCGGCAGTCGATGTCATCGCAAGGTTTCCGAGTCAGGTGTATTGAATGATGTTCTCTGCAGCAGATTGTGTGAACAGTATGCGTCTGAAGATTATTTGTCGAGCAATTCCAGACACTCCAATTCTGCGCACAGCCGCAGCAGAGGGATTTCGTTGTGCCCTGCCCCAGGGATCTTGATGAATTGGCCATCAGCGGCCGCCTCTGCCAATTCGCGTCCATGAGCCACAGGAACCATATCGTCCTCGGTACCGTGAAACACGACGACTGGTGCTGTCACACGCGTAATGCGTTCAATAGAGGGCCAACGATCGAGCAGAAGATACTGAAACGGAAACAGCGGGTAAAGCCCAGCGACTGTGCGGGGCATCGAGACGAACGTCGCATTCAAAATCAATGCTCCAGGCTGTGGCGGGTTCGCATTTTCCGATGTCCACAACGAGAGCGCCACCGCTCCGCCTAGGGACTCGCCAAAAATGACAATACGTCCCGGTTCGTAGCCAAGGTCCCCGCAGGCATAGTTCCAGACGCGCATCGCATCGGATGCCAGATGTTGTTCCGATGGCGAACCGGAACTGTCGCCGTAGCCGCGGTAGTCGAAGATCAACACATCAAATCCGCAGCGGACAACCTCGCGCAGGTCGTTGATCCGTTCGTATCGGTTTAATGAATTGCCGGGAAAATAGACAACCAACGGCCTTTGAACTGCGCCATCATCGCCGGCTTGCTGCATCAACCAGCCGTTGAGCTTCTCTCCATCTGGCGTCTGAATCTGAACATCGCGGACCGCTTCCGCATCAAGCCCCACGGTCGTTACCCGCAGATCGTTGGCCACGGTTGGTCGATAGATCAACTTGCGTTGTAACACAACAAAGATAATCACGACCGCCAGATAGGGTACGAGCAGATAGAGCACAACTGCGCGGCGTATCCGTTTCCACCACCCCACTTTGAGGGGCGGCGGTGTTCCGGTGAGTTGTTGATCACCTGCGGCGTCCAAATAACGCTCCCGGTCGGGCCCTCAAAGTCTGCTGACAACTCCACAGATGCGCCCGCCGGACGATGGGGTGATCCCATCGCCGGCGGTGGCGATCGATCTACTTGGGCATCGGCAAAACAATCACAGCGTTCTCAGCAAAGGTGGCTTCGCCCTCTTTGCCGTTGATGCGATATTTGACAGTCAATTCCTTGCTGGAACCGGGAGCCGGGTCTCCGCCGAAGCTTTTGTTATAACTTCGTTTGCTCAACAAAATCAGCGGCAAATCGCGGACCTGTTTTTGCAAATTCTTGGTGACATCCTTGTACGTGTTCCCGGCTCCATACTTCGCTTCGATGATTTCCAGCTTGATCTTTTCCAAGCCTGCTTGCGCCAAAAGCTTTTGCACGTTGCCTCCTTTGTCCCCCAATTTCTGGGCGATGACCAACGTGGATTCGTAAGCTTTGTCTTTGACCTCAGGATCGGCCAGAGAATCGATGGCCAGTTTGAGCGTCTCGGCATTCGGATACCGCGCCAGCACTTCCAACACCAATTTGCGCTCGGCCGCCCTGCGCGAAGCGTCCAGCGCCTTACCACACATTTCCGCACGTTGGTCTTCAGGCAGATTGAACTGCCGCGCGATGCGGACATAACCCCGCAGCGCACGCACGTGATATTTTTCCGCCGGAAGTGTTTTCGCCAAGTCGAGTAGTACCGGCGCCGCATCGGCGGTCATCCATTTCCCCAGCAACGCGCTGCTGGACTCTTGCAGTGGAATACTGTTGCTTTTCGCCGCTTCGGCAATCGTCGCTAGCGCATTCGTGCCGCCCATTTCGGCTAGGATTTCGAGCAGGGCAACTTTGGTCGGGACGGACTTCGTTTGTTTAACCGCTTCGGCCAGTTGAGCCGCGCAGGCTTCCCGATCCGGCATGCGAATGCTCGCCGCCTTCAATGCCCGCTGAGCGACCGGTGTATCTTCGGAATGCTTCGGCTTGGTCGCCCGGGCGATGAGGGCGGATAGATTCTCTAGTTCGACCGTTTCGCCGAGTGACGATAATGCGGCATGCCGCACGTCCGCATCATCATGGTCCAAGGCTTTGAGTAGCGTGGGGACGGCCGCAATGCGACGCGTTCCGACAACCTCCAACAGCAGCGGATATTTTTTGCCTTCAGCAGCGGGTAGGAGCGCGACGACCTGTGCGTTCACGTTTTCCCCGGGAAGATCGGCCAATGTGGCTTTCGCAGCTTGCGTCAGTTCCTTATTGCCTTCGGTCGCGATATTCAGCAGTGCCGAGAGACAGGAAGCATCCCCCACGCGGCCGAGCGCGTCAATGGCGGAGAGCCGCACGGCTTGGGGACCTTTCGCGGCAGCCTGTAAGATGGCAGGCAGAATCACTGTCTCGGGCCGGTCGGCCATGGCTTGAACGATCAAAGCCGCCCGCTGGGGTTTCGCACGCGCCAATTCATCGGCCAGCGCCTGATCGACTTTGTCTCCGGGAAATTCACGGGCTGTGCCTAAAGCCAACTGAAACTTCGCTTTGTCCGGCGACTGAAATTGTTCGATCAACAGCGGAATTCCGTCCTGACCTCGTGCGAGAATTGCACCACGCAACCCTTCGATAATTCGTTGTTGCGGGACATCGGCGTTGCGGACTTCGTCGTAGATTTCCACAGCAACCGCAGCGTCTCCGGCAGCCAGCGATTGTTCGGCACACAGGACACACCCTTCGGCGATGGCAGAACGGATCTTTTCAGGACCGGCGGCCAACGACTTGCGTAACACTTGAGTGGCCTCGGAATTTCCGATGTGCCCCAGGGCGACTGCCGCAGCGGAGGCGACTTCCACATCGTCATCCTGCAATCGCTTGGTTAACAGCTCGACCGCTTGAGCATCTTGGCGGACGCCAATGGAGTTGAGCACGCCGACCAACAGTTGTCCGTCGAGCGAATCGGTCGCATTTCGTAATGCCTCACCGGCGGTACTACCTGGAATCGCCTCTAGGGCAATCCGCGACCAGGAGGCCAATTGCTCATTGGATAACAGTTCTGCCAAGTCGGGCACAGCGGCGTCTGAGCCGTGGATCGCCAACAATTTGCAGGTGATCGCCTTCTCCGCGGGTGGTGCGTCGGAACGGAGGACGGCGAGCAGTTCTTGCTCTTTTTCCGACGACGCTTTGGCTGCATTATCGGCTCGCAGTGAAGTGGTGGCAATGCCAACAACAACGGCGAACAAAATGAAGCCGCGTGCCATTTGTCGATTCATATACATAGTAGCGGTCCCAATATTTTTAAGGACGTTTTGATGGTGAGTCTCAACCGCAATGCGGGTATACGTGGGGTGTCAGACGTGCCAATAAGCCGGAGCCTACAGCCGCCATGGCTCGCGCAGTGCTTCGGATCGCAGACGATTCGCCTGTTCGTCATCGATGAACGTGTGCGTTTCGTTGTCGTATTTGACTTGGCGATCCAGAGACAGGGCGATGTTGGCGGCGTGACACGCGATATGTGCGTTGCACGCCGCATCGGCGTTGCCTTTGGGTTTCGAGCGGGTTTTCACGCAGTCGAGGAAATCGCGGACGTGGAACGTCGCCGGATAACCGCCGATTTCTTCCACGGTCCGACCAGCCAATAACGCGGGTGAACTGAGCACGAGTTTGCCGCTGTCCCCCGCTTCGACCCAGCCATCTTCGCCTTCGAACCGCACCGGGCAGGAGCCGAGTGGAATCCAGCCGTCTTCGCGGAAGACCAACTCCACACCGTTTTCGTAACGGGCGACCAATTGGCCATCCTTGGGCGGATCGTACACAACCGGCGGCGGGCAATCGTCGACCGCCCATTGGCAAAGATCGACACAGTGCGAACCCCATTCGAGCACGCCGCCACCGACCAAGCCGCCTCCTTTTTCGAAATTAAAACCATCCAGCAACTTCGCATTAAACGGCCGCCAGGCTGCCGGTCCGAGATACATGTTCCAATCGACGACTTCCTTGTCCGGCTCCGGTTCCGCCGGCAGCCAGCCGCTCATCATCGCTTGCATCCCGGCGGGATGGGCATAGACACGTTTGAGTTTTCCCAGTTTTCCCGTCCGTGCCAATTCGCAGGCAAACGCGAAGTGCGGCAGATTTCTCCGCTGCGTTCCCGCTTGAAACACCCGTCCAGTCCGCCGCATGGTGTCCTTGAGGATCAAACTTTGGGCAATGTTTTTGGTGCACGGCTTTTCGCAATACATATCCTTGCCGGCTTTGGCCGCTGTCATCGCGGCGGTTGCATGCCAGTTCGGGCCGGTGGCGATCAGCACCGCGTCGATATCTTTGCGGTCCAGCAATTCGCGAAAGTCGCGATAGGTGTCACAATTCTGGTTGCCGTGATGGTCGTCGGCGATCTTCTTAACGGCCGTGCGGCGGGCTTCCTTGATATCGCAAACGGCGGCAAATTGAACGTCCGGTTGTTCCAAGAAGCAACTGAGATCGTAAGTACCACGATTTCCAATACCGATGCCCCCCACGACAACCCGCTCACTGGGAGCGACAGCGCCGTCCAGCCCCAATGCCGAACTGGGGATGACCATCGGCGCGATTGCGGCAGCACCGGCGGTCGCCAAAGTGGACTTCAAAAACCGACGGCGAGGAATCTTGTTTTCCGGAGCTGACATCTCGTTATCTCCTAAAGGTTGTAATTTGTATTGCTAAAAACGCTGGTGAATCCGGGTGCCACTGCTGGCTTGTCCAGCAGTGTTGTTGGCGGTTATGAAATTAGCACTGGCGGACAAGCCGCCAGTGGCACCCCGTATTTTGCTTCGTAGGTTAATTGACTCGCACGAGTTTCATGATCCGGCCTGAGGTATTCCAATCCTGGACGTACAGGTTTCCATCCTTATCCCAGTAGGATCCGTGCGTCCCACTGAAGAGGCCCTCGACCCAGTCCTTTTGCGGCACATTAAAAGACCTCCCTGCTTTGGCATCCGGATTGTGCCCCAACACAGCGATGATGGTGTTTGTCTTATCGAGAATCACCACGCGGCCTTTCAAATCGGGAACCGAAACGAAATCCCCCTGGACGGAGACAGACGTTGGCATTCCCAATCCGGTCACGACTTCATCGATGTAATTTCCATCGAGATCGTAGTGTAGCAAGCGTCCTTTGGGTTCATGGTTGCGATCGCAGATCAACAGGCGGGGCGGATTGTAGCGGGTATCCAAGGTCATCCCGTGCGCTGTGTTGAATTGTTTGAGTTCGTTCCCCTTGGTGCCGAAGTGCATCAAGTATTTGCCGGTCTTGTCGAACTTAAAGATGTGGTTGCTGGCGTAACCGTCGGAGAGAATGATGTCGCCGTTGGGCGCCACCGTAATCGCCGTGGGGCTGAATTTCTTCAGTGCCAGTCCCGATTCTTCGGGGAACGGCAGCTTCAGCACGATGTCGCCGGTCTGGGCATTGAATTTGATCCCCTCGGCGTTGGCGTTGCGTGCACCGTAGATGTATTCGACGCCCTCTTCTTCACGGATCTCCATATCGTGAATGTTGGAGTACTCATCTCCCACAAAGCGGCGAATGACTTTGCCATCCGGTGTAAAGACAAACACACCGATCTGTGCGCTGGTGTAGATATTGCCATCGTTGTCGATCACCACAGCCCCGTGCGTCGGCCCCAGCACCGATTTGCCATCTTCGTCCAGCCCCCAGCCCGGGACGGTGTCGAAGGTCATCGCCCCAGCCCCCATCCGCACCGGCGCGGTTTTCTCACCCGCATTGACTGGTCCAGCAATGAACAACATGATCGCCACAGCGATGTAAGCCGAGAACTGTTTCATGAATTGGATTCCTAATTGTTGTTATTGTGAGGGCGTTTTCGGATCGGCGGCAAAGTTCGCCAGAAAACCGCAGCGACGCAGGCTAGTGCGCGTTCTGCCGTAGAGCATTTAGTATCCAGTGGCGAGCGATGAAATTCAACCGGTAAAGCTTTTCCGGCGGTCTGAGCTGTGTCGATGGCTCAAACAATTTCTTTAAGATGACGATAATTTCAAAGCGGCAAGAGGGGCTTTGCTTGGTGTCTGACCTTAGCAACACCGGGTTATTGACAATCAAACATATTGCAATCGCACTGAAAGCCCCCAAAAGAGACACGATGTCAGTTTCTTACCGACTTGTCCTCACCAACCGGGTTTCTTACTGTATCGTTTTTGCCGATTCCGCCTGATACGAGAAACACCATGGCTACCAAAGAGGATACGCGGCACTGGGTCGGATTTGACTTAGGCGGCACGAAGATGCTGGGTAAGGTTTTTGATTCGCAATTTCGTTCCCTCAGCCACGATCGCGCCAAGACCAAGGGAAACGAGGGGGTGGAGTCCGGTCTGGTCCGTATTACGAAAACCATCCACAAAATGCTGGATCGAGCGGACCTGAAGCCCAAAGATATTGCCGGCATCGGCTTCGGTTGTCCCGGTCCGCTGGATCTTGAGCGCGGGATTGCGCACAGTGCGCCGAATCTGGGCTGGGAGAACGTTGCACTCAAGGATCATTTGGAAGACGAATTCGGCTGCCCGGCTGTTATTTTGAACGATGTCGACGCCGGAGTGTATGGCGAATACCGCTTCGGCGTTGCTGCGAAAAGCCGGGTGGTCGTCGGCGTTTTCCCCGGCACGGGAATCGGCGGGGGTTGTGTCTATGAGGGAAGCATCATGCGCGGAGCGACCGGTTCCTGCATGGAAATCGGCCATGTGCAGGTGGCACCCGAAGGGCCATTGTGCGGCTGCGGACAACGTGGCTGCCTCGAAGCGGTCGCCAGCCGTTTAGTGATCGCCTCCCGGGCCGCAGCGGCTGCCTACCGCGGGCAAGCCCCATATTTGCTGGAAAATTCCGGCACCGATTTGACAAAAATTCGCAGCAAAGCATTGGCCGATTCCATCGCCGCCGGTGATACCGCCGTGGAAAACATCGTCCGCGACGCCGCACGGCAAATCGGACGGGCGGTCGCCGGCGTCGTGCACCTGCTGGGTCCTGACTTGGTGGTCCTGGGGGGTGGACTTGTTGAAGCGATGCCGAAGTTGTTTGTCACCGAAGTCAATGAATCGGCAAAAAAACGCGTCCTCCCCGCTCTGATGAAAACGTTCGAGGTCGTTCCCGCCAAACTGGGAGACGACGCCGGAGTCATGGGTGCCGCCGCCTGGGCACAACACAACGTCGACACCGATGCTCAGGAAGAAGCATGAGGCCAAGGCATGGCCAGCATTTTTTTTCTTCCTCAAGCCTGTCCCCTCAAACCTCAAGCCTTTTGAAACGTGCGTGACTGAAACCATTTCCCGGCAGGACTGTTCAATAGTGCGGGGAGAAAAACCAAGTCCCCCACGAGCGTTGCGGTCAATAACGTAAGCATCAGCCAGGCGAATCGCCCTGTCGGCACGAAGCCGCTCAGCGCGAACACGACCATTCCCATTCCACAAATGACCGTGGTCTGGATCATCGCCCGCGCACAATGTCCAAAGCAGAGGCGTACTGCTTCAGCCCGGTCGTGGCCGCGCGTGGTTTCGATGCGAAACCACGTTAGAAAATGCAATGTGTCATCCACGGCGATCCCCAAAGCCACGCTAGCGGTCATCATCGTGCCGATCCCGACGGGGAGATCCCACCACCCCATCGCGCCAAACACGACGGCAGCGGGAAAGACGTTGGGCAACATGGCGATCAGGCCGGCACGGATCTTGCCCAACACAAAAATCATCGCCAGCGCCACCAATCCAAACGCGGTTAAAAAACTGCTGTAGAGGTCGTGCAACAATATGCGTTGCGATTTGGAGACGACCGGCATGACACCCGTATATTCCGCCGAGATCGTCGGTCGTTGACCCGTTTCAACTTCTTCCAACACAGGGTCGACCACCTGACGCAAATCGGTCAGCGACTGGTGGTAATCTAATTCTTGCATCGCCGGGAGTCGCGCGCTGATTCGCCAACTTTGACGTCCGTCCGTTTCGTAAAAATAGTTTCGTTGAATCAACTGTTGACGAATCTCTACCTCTGCGACAGCCAGTGCACGCGACTTCAACAGTTCGACCGGTGGAACTTGATAGGTGGGGAATGACGCCGGAAATTCGTCCACAGCATACGTCACCGGTTCTGACGCGCTCGATTGCAATCGCCCCTGGGCAAAGGCCTGCAATGCCGCAAGTGATGTTCGAGGCGGACGGCTCAATGCCTCGACCACGAGAGCATCGGCGAACTTGGCACCCTCGCGAAATGTCGAGTGATGCAGACTCACCATCGTCACTGCCGTTGCGGGCCGCGTAAACGCAAGCGCCGCCCGGTGTGATTCAGTTGTTGACAATGCATGCGGTATCAAAGAGGCCTCTGGCAAATCGCGCGGGATCGGCAACTGCAAGCGTGCGGCCACCGCCATAGCTTGTTGCTCGTCCGGCGCGTTTTGCGTGAGAATTGGCGTGAACGTCGCTCCCGACAGAGTCCCGGCAATGTGCGGGACGCGACGAATCGCCTGCTCAACGCGTCGCACGACATCAATCCGATCGCTAAACAGTAAATCGTTCCGGTCATCAAAATTTAGAATGACTTCCACCGGCACGAGCGGGCCCAGGTCCCGTTCCAAGACCTCATAATTCCGCGAAATCCGACTCTCCGCCGGGAACAGACTATCGAAGGCAATTGAGGAGCGAATGTTTTGCAGTCCATAGCCAGCGACCAAAGTGCCGATGAGAAACAAGACACAAAGCGGCAGCGCATACCGCTGAATTCCGGTAGCATAAACGTCAAGAATCCGGTCGAAACGGCGCGGGCGCGGCAGTGGTGCTCCGTCTTCAGCCACCGTCATTGCTGGAGTGATAATCGCGGGCCATTTGACCAAGGCTCCCGGTAGTACATACAGCAACAAGGCAATCGTCACCGAGACGCCTCCTGCGGCGAAGAGACCGAATTGCACGATCGGTTCAATGTCACTGACGCACAAAGACAATAATCCCATGGCCGTCGTCACCACAGCCAAGATGCACGGACGACGCCCCGCTTGAAAGGCACGATCGGCGGCTCCGGGAACTCCAAATCGGCGGACCGCATCGTAATAGTAATTGACCAAATGCACGCCGGCCGAGACCGTGAGCACCAACACCAACGTGGGCAACACGATCAGCAGGGCATTCATCCGCACACCCGACCAATGCATGCTGGCTAAAACCAGTCCCTGCCCAAACAGGGCTGTGCACAGCACGATCGTCGTATACCGCCAAGACCGCAAACACCACCAGCACAAGAGCGCTGAGACAATCGTCGAGGGAATACTCAATCGATTGGCGTCGAACGTCGCTTCAGCATCGAGAAATGCTCCTTCCACCGCTGGTCCCGCCAACAAGAACTGCGCTTCATCAATTCCGGTCACTCGCTCCGCCTCACGCAGAATCACCGAAATCGACTCATCCCGCTCATAGAGGCCCTTTTCGGTCAAAACGACAACCAGACAACTAAAATCGCTGTCCTTCCCCACCAACGAACCGCGCAGCCGTGACAATGCTTCATCGCGCGACAAACTCAACGGAGGCTCCATCAATTCCTGAAGCGCCGTATAACCACTGACAGTTTCGTCGAAGTAAGCGGCCTCTTCAGCGTGAGACTCGTCACCGCGCAGCGCCGTGATTGCCGCTGCGACTTCTGCCAACCGGGGATCGTCGACCGAGCAACCGGGCCAACTGAGTAGCACCGAATTGCCACTTTCAAATTCATCGATGAACCGTTCCAACGCCTGCCGTTCCGGAAGCGAGTCGGGTAGCCACCGTGATGGCAACGTCAACATGCTGTGCATGGTCTGCTGCGCGGCAATGCCGATGAACGGCACCATGCAGAGCATCAAGATCGACGCCATGAGCCAACGACGACGAAAACGCGTTTCGATGGCGGTGATGCTGTCTGCAGAACAATTTGCGGGCGCGAGCGGTGGGTTACCGAGGGGAGTCATAGGTCCTTCTCTCTCACAATGTGCCAGCCTCTCCGGATGATCCGGCGAGGCGAATTCAACGGTGTCGTCAAACAGTCGTGGCTGTGAGAGAAAGATTCATTTTTTCTAGAGCGGCGTCGATCAAGCAGGATCCAACCGCTGTACTGCCCAGAATGCGTTCCCGGCGACATTCTGCAGGCATTGTAGACAATCGTCGGCCGTATGTCACGTGATTATGTAGTCGCTGTCGACGAACGAATCCGCATGTTTTTTTGCTGGCGATTGCCGCCGCGCGGCGCGATATCCCATAATGGCCCCTACGCCAGTTGCGCCCCCGTACCCGCTGTCTTCTCGCGTCTGCCTTTAACACTGAGTAAGGAACTCCTGCATGCGACGTTTTGCGTTTGTTTTTGTGCTGCTTGGACTCACCGCGCCTCTCGACGCGCTGGCCGGTACGTCCAATAGCTTGATGGATATCTCCGCCGACGGCCGTTTATTAGCTTGCTCAAATCGCGACAACGGCACGGTGAGTCTTGTCGATCTGCAATCGAACGCCGTGATACGCGAAATCCCCGTCGGGCATCATCCCGAAGGAGTCAGTTTTCTGGGAGAGACGCACAATCTAGCAGTGGCGGTCTATGACGAGGATCAAGTTCTCTTCATTGATGGTCAAACGGGAAAAATTGATGCTCGCATTGATGTGTTCGACGAACCGTACGGCGTCGTTTCCAACAGCGACGGCAGCCGCGTTTACGTGACCTTGGAATATCCCGGCACCGTGTTGGAAATCGATACGGCTGCACACACGGTGCTGCGCTCCTTGCCTGCCGGAAAGTTCCTCCGTGGCATTGCGATCGAACCGGGTGAGGAACGACTGTTAGTCTCCGAATACCACACCGGCATTGTCAAAGCGATCGAATTGAAGTCCGGCAAAGTCGTCGACAGTTGGCAAGGTTCGCGAGATGATAACCTAGCGCGGCAACTGCAACCGCACCCCACGCGTCCCAAGGTCTATCTGCCCCACATCCGCTCCAAAATAACCGTCACACATGGTGCCGGTTCCATTTTCCCCTACGTGACCGTCATCGACTCCGCCCCCGGCGAGGGTCGCCGCCGCAAACCGATTGCCATGGATTCCTTCAAAGGAACCTTGGTCGTCGCCAACCCTTGGGAATTGGCGATTTCGCCCGACGGCCAACGGCTGTATGTGGTCTTTGCCGGGACGGACGACATGTACGTCTGCGACATTTTGGATGACAATTATCGCGAAATCAAATTTGTGAAAGTCAAAAACCTCGGCCGCAATCCCCGCGCGGTCCGCGTCGCACCGGACAATCAATCGTTTTACGTCTACAACGCTCTCGACTTTGCTGTGGTCAAATACGATGCTCACACACTGCGGCCGATTGCGACCATCCCCGTCTGTGAAAACCCGCACGATGAACAAATCCTGCTGGGCAAGGTGCTATTTTATTCCGCACAGCAACCGATGGTCGGCCGCCGTTGGATTTCCTGCGCCAGTTGTCATCCGGACGGGCACAGCGATGGACGGACTTGGCATAACCCCGAAGGACTACGCGATACGACCGCTCTGTTCGGCATGGCCTGGACGCATCCCATTCACTGGTCGGCGGATCGCGATGAGGTCCAAGACTTCGAACACACCATTCGCAGCCAACTGATGCAAGGTCGCGGACTGATCCGTGGTGACGTCAACCCGGCGTTGGAAACCCCCAATCGCGGACTCTCCGCCGAATTGGATGCCATCGCTGCCTATTCCAATTCCCACAAATTCACCCTCAGCCCACACGCCAAAACAGGCTTAAACGCGGCTGCCAAACGCGGACAAAAGCTGTTTTTCGATGAAGAAACCCAGTGCGCCACCTGCCACGGCGGACCTTTCTTCACCGACTCTCGCATGGAAAAACCATTCCGGCTGCACGACGTGGGCACAGGCAACGACGACCCCTCAGAAATCATGGGCCCCAAATACGATACCCCGACGCTGCTGGGGATTTATCGCACCGCCCCCTATCTGCATCACGGCAAAGCCAAGACGCTCCGGGATGTGCTCACGACACAAAACAAAAACGACCAACACGGTCAAACCAGTCATCTGTCAGCGGAACAAATCGATGATCTCGTCGAGTTCCTCAAATGCCTACCGTACGAGGATCCGGAACCGGCGGCGATCAAGGCGGGTTTGCGGCGCGTTGATTGATATTGAACATTCAAGTAGACAAACAGGCCCGCGTCTCGTGAGAAACGCGGGCCTGTTTCGATTTCAATCCGTCATTTTAACGCGATGATTTACGCCTGCGCGGGAACTTCATATCCCTTGCGGTATTCCCGCGTCGTCAAGGCGTTTGCGGCGGCGTTGTCGATGAACGATTCCGTTTTCTTATCGACCATCAACTTCGGCCCCATGGCGAACTTCACCTGCGAAGGATCGACATTGTTGTCCTTCAAGTGCGACTTGGTCCGCTCGAAGACATCGACCGCAAATTCATTACCCGCCAAGCCAGCTGGGGCAGCCCCGAAATCGCTGGACTCACCCAGGCGATAGGAAATGTTCGCCAGATGGCACAACGCGCTCGACAGATGGCCTTCGTTGATCTCGCCATTGAGATCTTCAACACGACGGCTACGGACGGCATCGACAAAGTTGTTGTAGTGATAACTATCGTCCCCTTCGCTGAAGCGTTTGATCTCATTACCATCTGGATCAAACACGACGGCTGAGGTATAGCTGCATTTCATGTAGCCATTTTCGCAATGGAAAATATTGCCGACGTCATTGCCGCCCGCATCGCCACCTAAGTAATGCTTCGTCGGCAGTCCACGGGTTTCGAAGACCAACAGTTTGTCGCCGTATTCCATGATCGACATTTCGGTGTTCGGCGTTTCGCCGTCGTCGACGTAACCAAACCGGCCGCCGAATGAGATCACACTGTCAGCCAACGTATCGGCCCCAATGCCCCACCGGGCGACGTCCATTTGGTGGATCCCTTGGTTCCCCAAATCGCCGTTACCGTACTCCCATTGCCAATGCCAGTCGTAGTGCAGGCTCTTGCGGGGCACATCGGCCCGCAGCGGTGTCGGTCCCAGCCAGAGATCGTAGTCCACCCCTTTGGGGACCGGCGTCTCTCCAACGTGGTCGATGCTTTTGCGCCGCTTGTAGCACAACGCCCGAGCGACCTGAAGTTCACCCAGGCCGCCCTCTTTGAGAAACTTGATCCCTTCGATCACACCAGGATTCGAGCGAATTTGTGTGCCCGCTTGGCAAACACGGCCTTCTTTGCGGGCCACATCCACCATCACGCGGCCTTCGCGAATATTGTGGCTGACCGGTTTCTCGACGTAGACATCTTTACCGGCCTGCATCGCCCAAATCGCGGCCAGCGAGTGCCAATGGTTCGGCGTGGCGATCGAGACCACATCGATCGAGTCGTCGTCCATCACGCGTCGCAGGTCTTGATAATAAGTCGGTTTCTTGCCGGTTTTCTTATGAACGTTTTCCACTCCCTTGATGTGTCCCACCGTCTCGTCCGGATCACACACAGCGACAACATCGCAGTTCTCCACACCCGTAAAGCCGTTAATGTGGCTGCGGCCTCGACCGTTGACGCCCAACACAGCGACACGGACGGTTTCATTCGCGCTTTTGTTCGCTTTGGCTGCCTGAAGAATCGGCTGCCCCATCAAGCCACCCGCCGTAGCGGTCGCCGTGGCCAACATCGTGTTTTCTAAAAAGCGCCGTCGAGTTTGATTTGCCATTGTGGAATGACCCTTTGCAAGATTTCCAAAACAGGATGTAACTGATCGATACGAAATTCATGGAGGCGTCGGAAGTGATGCGTTGTGCATGGTTGTGACCTTGTCGATTGCGACCACACGACTCACAAACCAAGCTAGCAATTGACAACAACTCGACGTCAGAGTTTTCAAGTGATCCCTCAAATCCCTCAGGGATTATTGTACTAAACAGCCAATCGTTACAAAACCCGACGAAGCGGCAGTTGCCGCTGATTTTTCTCAGTTTTTTCCGTTTGGGCTTGTTGTCTCATTCTCCCCCCGGGTATCATTTTAATGGGCAATGCATAAGTGACACGAGTTGAAGTTCTCGGTAATTTCTCCTCAACAGGTTCACTTTTCGGAAGACTCTGATTAGCAATCAGTCATCACTCTCCAAGAACACGTTTTGAACGTGTTTTCTAACTGCAACAACACCAAAGTGATATGATTGGTTTGCGACATAGTCGCCCTTCAAGTTGCTTGCGTATTCAGCAGCTTGCAAAAACTGAAGACCCTTGGGGATGAGGAGTAAAGCATGGCTGTTGATCAAGCGGCGCCACAACACCAGGAAAAATCGACCACAGTCGATGCTCAAGCGACTGTCTTCATTGTCGATGACGACCCCGCAGTGCGTGGTTCGATGTCTTGGTTACTGGAATCCGTCGACCTGCCTGTCGAGGTGTGTGCTTCGGCTCAAGAATTTCTCGACACCTATAACCCCGCAATCCCCGGTTGTCTTGTCCTTGATATTCGTCTGCCCGGTATGGGTGGGATGGAGCTGCAGAAAGAACTCGCCAAGCGGAACATCCACATCCCCATCATCATCGTCACCGGTCACGCCGAAGTTCCGATGGCTGTCCGCGCAATGAAAGCCGGTGCTGTCGACTTCATCGAAAAACCGTTCAGCGATCAAGTCTTGTTGGATTGTATCCGCACCGCCCTGCAACGCGATTTCGAATCACGTGGCGACGATATCCGCCGCGAAGAAATCGCCGCCCGCATCCGCACACTGACCCCGCGGGAATTCGAGGTCAAGGAAAAAGTCGTCGAAGGCAACTCCAACAAAATGATCGCCGCCCAACTGGGTGTGAGTCGCAAAACCGTTGAAGCGCACCGCGCCGGCGTGATGAAAAAAATGAAAGCTCAATCGGTCGCCGACCTCGTCCGCATGGTCACCGAATACCGGTCGCTCTAACAGACGACTCAACCCGTGTAGCCGCGATTGCAATAGCAACCGTGGCCAGCACAACCGGCAAGAAACAGCAATCTCAGCGATCACCCGCACGATCCAGTCTTGGCACGCCCAATCAGGCACTCGGCAACCGATGCTGCTGGAAGAACTTCCACAGCACGGCATTGGCATCCAAGTTCTTCGTGCTCTTGCCCAAAAATAACAGCGGCGGCTTTTGCCCCGGCCATGTGTGTCCGCCCCCTTCGATCACATACAATTCGATCACAGCCCCCGTATCACCGGGCGGAAACACTTCGCGCCACACCGACGTTCCGTCATCCACAAGAACCGGGAACTCCGTTCGCAGTGGCGTCTCTTCACAACGATTCGCCGCTTTCCAACAATCCAATGTGTGCGCCACGGAAAAGAACTCGGTCCGTGATGGACTCCGTTTTCCACGGCCTCCTTCCAGCGGAACGAAATAATCCTCAGTCCCGTGCATATGCAAAATCGGCACCGGACGCGCGGGTGAACAGCACTCCGTCCCCATCGTTCCCCCAATCGAAGCGATCGCCGCGATCCGCTCCGACAACTCCGCCGCCAACCGGTAACTGAGCATCCCGCCGTTGGACATGCCCGTCGCATACACGCGTGCAACATCCACCGGCAGCCGCGCCGACAAATCATCCAACATGGCCGCGACGAAACCGATTTCATCCGCCGGCGGGTGATCAGGGGGATGATCGTTGCAACAAATCCCCGCATCCCACGACAACAAATGCGGCTGCGGCCCCGTCCCATTGGGATAGACGACAACAAACCCCGCCTCGTCCGCAACAGGATTCAACCCACAAAACCGCACCATCCCCTCCGCATTCGACCGCCCGCCATGAAAAGCCAGTACCACAGGAAGCGGCCTTGAGGCATCGACCCCAGAAGGAACGTGTACCAAATAACTCCGCTCGGTCCCGTCGACGTCGATGGTGTGCAGCGTATCGTTTTCGTGTGAATTGTGCATAAAATCCGTTGTTCATTAAATCCATTGGGTAGCCTGGAAAGATTTTTTCAGGCCGACGAAGTCGGCAAGAAGCCTCTATTACGGCGATCCATACCACAAATATGTTGCAACAAAAACCCTCGGGTGTCTGTCTCGCTCCATAGAATCTTTCCGGGTCACTCGTGACCAATTATGATGATGCCCTATCGCACCCGCAATCACAACCTTGCACTTCCACGACACCGGCAACGATTCGTTGGCTTTGCACCTGCTGATGACGCAGCAAGACTCGACGCTCCACAGAAAAAGTGGTATCGTCACGGCCACACATTTTGCAAAGGAGCCCCTGAAAATGACTGAACCAGACGCAGCCGCCGCGCCGGATGGACCGACCAACGAAGAACTCAAACGCGCGCTAAAAGCCTTCAAAAAACGCCTCAAACTGACCCGTACCGATGACGAGGCCCGGCTCGGTTACGGCGGCATGACCAGCGGCCGCAAATCAGCAATCACCGGCATCACCCCGCCCAACCAATACCCCCCCGCCGTCTGGCAAGAGCTGGTCAAACGAGGCAAACTCAAACACATCGGCCAAGGCCTGTACGAGTTGGTGCCAGTCTGATGGGTGGTGGTTAACGAACGGACTTACAGGACTGTTTTCGGACCAAGACGAGTATAGGTTGAAGCGATGCCGCAAGAACCTAATTCCGACTGTAATTGTGGCGTACCTCAACTTTGTGCAGCGGATAGGAATTGCCCAATCGACTGGGATTCCGAATTGCATGAATTCCAATTGGGCGATTTTGAAGGTCGCCAGTCTTGGGTGATTCGTTACTGCTTCAATTGCGGGAAGCCTCTCTCTGGATCCAAGCGAGCTGACCTCTTCTTCGAAATGAATGCTATTGAAGTTGATGACGTCCAACGACGATTCAAATCAATTCAGTCCGTCGAAGCGTTGGTTCACCAGTTGGGTGAACCAGACGTTTGTACATCGACGGGTGGCGAGGATGTTGATTGGCCCCATGACTTATCCAACGAAGAGCGCGCCTACCTAACATACCTACGATACTGGACGACTGTGGACGTGATGGTTCCGGTAGAAAAGGGAAATTTAGCCGGGTTTATCTGTAGCCCGAGGCGAAAGTGACTTTTATCGCGCAGTCGATAATCAGTTCAAGTAGGTCCGACTGTGCCGGACGATAACAGCGAGGGTGACAACAAACAGGTAACCACTGACAGCGCATGTCTCCCCAATCAGCGGCCGGTAGAACCGGCCCGGCCCTACGGGACTGGCCTAGGGAAGGAAGCAAGAGACCGAGCTGTAGCTGCCTTCTGTGCCGCTAAACCTGGGCATCCTATTTGCAAAGATGGGCACGGAGGTTGGATGGATTCAATTCTAGATATTGCAGCGAATCACTCGTGTGTTTACTGGGAACAGTTCGCATTTGGTTTATGCGGTAGTTGGATCGGTGGCCTTATACGAGAAAGCTGCGAGGATTGCTGTGACAAACATCATCCGTAAGGTTGTGGTATATTCCATCTCTAAGAGAGACAGAGTCTTTGGGTGGGCAAGTGTAATGCTAATTGGCTCATCCCTAATGCTGCAGTTTTTTATTTTTGCTATATATAATATGGATACTAGTCCCTCTGTGGCAGTGCCGCCTAGTGCCATTGATATAACACCGGCACGCGCCGATTTGTTAGAAGACATTAAAATGCGACGCATAACTATTAATGTAAGAACTCGTAGCATCTTTGGTTCGGTTCTTGATCTAAGTTGCATTTCCATGTACTGCCTATTGCTGGGCGTAATAAGCTTTATGGCCATGAAAGGCTCCGAAAAAAAGAGGGCAAACCTGAGGTGCGCGAGGTCCAAAAACAATGACGTACGAAAACTGAACCCATAAAGTTCAAGTAGGTCCGGCTGTGCCGGACGATAACAGCGAGGGTGACAACAAACAGGTAACCACCGACAGCGCATGTCTCCCCAATCAGCGGCCGGTAGAACCGGCCCTACGGGATTATAGCAATCACGAACGAAAATCCATGACGACGCGCAATCTCGCCATCCTACTGTTTGACGACGTGGAAGTGCTCGATTTCTGCGGACCCTTCGAGGTCTTTTCGGTGGCCGGCCATTTTGTCGATCCCGTCGCATTTGAAGTTTATACGGTGGCCGAACAGGCCGGTCCGGTCATCGCTCGCAACGGACTGAGCGTTAATCCGCATTACGGGCTACACGACTGCCCGCCGCCGGATCTGCTGATCGTCCCCGGCGGACAGGGAACCCGTACGCAGATGCACAATCCCGTTCTGATCGAGTGGATCAAACAGGTCGCCGGAGAATCCGAACTCCTGCTGTCGGTCTGCACGGGAGCATTGATGCTGGCCCGAGCGGGCTTGCTCAACGGACTGGAGGTGACCACCCACGCCAATTCGATCGAAGCATTGCGAGAACTCGTCCCCGATGCCACCGTCCATCCCGACCGACGCTTCGTAGACAATGGCCGCGTGATCTGCTCCGCCGGCATCGCCGCCGGAATCGACATGAGCCTGCACGTCGTAGCGCGACTGTTGGGAACCGAAGTCGCAGAGAAAACATCACAGCACATGGAGTATCCCTGGGAACCAGCAAGCCGGTAGCGCACGATCGTCAATCACCTTCGCCGAACCGTTTAATGGAAAACTTGCTCGTCTTTGAGTTATAGTCAATGTCCCAACCATTCCACTGCAGGACAGCGGCTCCCAGAAAGAAAAGACACATCACAGTCACCAGCGCCGAAAGTCCATAGCCGCCGACCGGCGTCTTCAAGAAGTCGTCTTCATGAACCTCGCCATGTTGCAACCGGCTGAGGGAGGGTTCCGAAGGGACGAAGATCACTGGAACGGTCTTGGCGCCGGCCTTGGTCAGTTCTGCGTAATAGGCTGGTTCGATCTCCGCGTTCCGGCTTCCCGTTTCACCCGCCTCGTTTGTGCAGGTGTATTCGACACGCGTTGTGACTCCATTGGGTGCAAGAAACAACCGATCAATGGTCGCGACCCCTTCGACCGCTTCGGTCTTCAGCAGCTTAGCGGCGCGTTGTTCCTCATGGGTCATCCAGGCAATGGAAGCCGAGACGAGTAGCATCACCACTGCAAAGCATGCGATAAAAACGGCGCTCTTGCGGGCCTTACGAAGTTGAATGTCGCCGGCAACCGCCGGGCGCTGATCGGCGACCTTTGATTTTACCGTGGCGACCAAATCGTCAAACTCTTCGATCGCTTCACTCACCGAGGCGACCTTCACGCCCGATTGATCGAACAGATCCAACCGTTTTTGTTGGGCCATCGACGTGGTATTCACCGTGACCCAGCCGATTTCACTCCACCGGTGCTGGCTGGTCCCGCTGCTTTGCTCAATCTCAATCCCCTCCTCACCGACGCGCACGCGCCGCGGACCACGGATGAGCGTCCACCCACCCATGAACAGGCCGAAAGCGATAATCATCGGAAAAGTGCTCATGGAATGCAGAGCGAGTTGATCAACCCGCCGAAAGAGCGCGAGCACGAACCCAAGCACGCTCACAATTGCCGCCCCAACCCCTCCGACCAACATCCACCCGCCGAGCACCTGCTTATTCGCCGCTCGCTCATAAACAAAGATCGGCTCGGAGTGTTCCAATTCTTGCGATTCCATAATCGGTGTCCTGCGATTCCATGATCTGTCATCGGTCGAAGGGTGGCCGGATCACCTAGTGAGAAACGATTTGATGTCTCACCTGCAGGCGGCAAGTCAGCAGCCTAGCGCCCAGCCACTCGATTCTCACAGGTCGCATTGTACCAATGATATTCGCGTTTTTCACACGTTTTTTTTGGGGGGGGCTACGGTGATTGCGTACTTGCGTGTTGAACATTGTTAATAGGTTTGGCAGGCTTAAGTCGCCTCTGGTTTCAGTCATCCGTGTCGGTCGTCTCTGCTCCCACCTCGTCGCCCTTCATCTTTCCGAAATTTGATATCGTGAAAAAAAACAGGACGACATGCACCATTAACGAGAAGAGATAGAAAACGATGCCAACAACAACAGTCCAAGTTGAAAAAGAAAACGGAAATCGGTCCAAATTTGCGAAAACGACTGCGAAGAAGAGTCCAGAGGCAACCCCTCCACAAATCATCCGCAATGTTGAGAATTTAAACTCTGCAACGTCCTTCGATTGACTCTCAGCCATGAAACCGAAAAGAGGATACGAAAAGAACATTCCGTAAAGTCCCGCCAATGGTGCCACGGTTCTCGTGTCAATATCACCAGACAGCCACAGCATGGCAAGCATTGAGGCAATCGAAGTAAGTTCGAAACCCAATGCGAAAGACCACAGTTTTATCATGGGAGTCGCACCTCAGGCTAATCAAACTGAAACCCAAATTCGTCGAGACCGGTTATTGATCGTTTAGTGTGATTCGCAGACCCCGCTGATTTATTCACTTGTGCGAAAACAAACACCATTTTGCTCAACACGTCCACCCGTAGGTCAGTGTGCAGGTCAGGCAGCCGCCTGCCCTAAGTTTCCTGTGAATTTAACACCCAACCGAACGCCCATCGCGACCGCACAACCCGGCGACTTCTGGCCGTGCCAACTTGCAGAATTAGCCGTCGCTTCGGTTGCGCCACTGCCACAGTTCGACGACGGTGTATCCGATCAAGGCGACCCTGCAGAATAACTGCAACGTGAACCCCTTGATCAACAGCATCTCGATACCACTGACGGTTGCAAATGAAAAGTAAAGCATCAACGGGATCGCCACCCATTTGAGGTCGAACCAAACAAGCAACGACATCAGTCCCAGCGTTCCGTACAGCACAGTGAAGCCGATTGACCCCTCGCGAACGTTGATGAATGCGAGAAAAAAACCGGCCAGCGCCAGCAGGGGAGAAAGCCAGATGAGATTTCCGCCAGGACTTTTGAAGCGCATGCTACATGTAGATCAGGCAACCGCCTGACTCCTTAAAGACTTGATCATCAAATGTGGTTTGCACCATGCGGCCGCCTGGCCTGCGTCGCTAAAAATTGGCATAGGGATGTGCGATCGCGAAGTCGGTGCGCCAGTGTTGTGCGAATGTCGTGATGACGAATATCGGGATGAATCCGAAACGCACAGCGAGTAAATCACAGCGTGTCGGATTTTGTGGCCGGCGGTAGGTAATCAGCGTAATTAGAAGCCATTGGGAGATGATTGCCACGGTGCAGGCACGGTTCATTTGCCCAAAGTCGAGCATCAACAGCGTGAGCAACCAGATCGGGAGTTGCTGATACGCGGCAAACCGAATAGCGCGGTCCATTTTCGGATCAATTGGTGTCGCGGCTTTTTCTTCAGAAACCCGTGACATAGGAACCACCACGCTACGAATCACGTACGAAGATGTTGATTAAATTCTCACTGGACCGTCCACTTGCCTAGGAGGCAGTGTTTCGCTGCAGCGTTCTGGTTAGCACGACTTTTTGCGAAACGCTTGCAGCCTCTCCGAATCATCATTCTGTTGGGTCAAGCCTTGCCCCCTTCAGGTGAAGCTCAATGCCTTTCCGGTTGTGAAATCCCGCAGCAAGCTCGCCAAGCTGGTCATAGACCAACGAGAGCAATTGGATACGCGACCAAAAGTCCTGCTCTTTGGGAACGGGACACTTCAAGGCGAACACCAATTCAAACCGGTACTCCTTTCCCCACAACAGCACTTCTACGTGTGACATCTTCGAAGAAATACGCTCGCTAAAAGGAACTAAAGCGATTCCTGGTGCGGTGCTTGCCAACTGCGAGACGAACCCGCTGACCTCGTCGTATGCCTGGCGTAGGCCATCGAAAGCCACCTGTGATGTCCGCGCATCACTGTGAAGTGTCACAGGCACGAGAAAACTCTCCGACGCAAGCACTGCGCCGTTTGATGCTGAAAGACGGGTGTCTGGTGATTTGAACATGATGGCTGGCGGCGAGTGCTAACTAGTATTTTTTAACAACCTTCGTCGAGAATACTCCCGAGCCAGCGGAAGCGTCAACACAATCCATCGCAAACCCGCTCCCACCAAGCCGGTTTCGTCGACTCGGCATAAGTTCCGAATTTGGGACAGTCGCAATTTCACACATTGTTGCGGAGACTGTTCAATTTTCGCTGCAGCAACTCAGCGACATAAGCAGCGTCTTGACGATTTGCCATCCAGATAAAGAATTCTTTTTTCGGGGTCGACAAAGTCGCTACGCAGTTATGGTCCGAATTTTCGACGTCATCGATCCGTACCCGTTTTTTTTGCTCAGCGGCTAGGCGAGCTTCGAATCCAATGATTTCAGCGATAGGAACCGACAAAGTTACACGACAAGGGCCAAACAACGATGTCTGGCGAAGTTGCAACTCGGTCAGTTCCACAATGTTTGTTCCCCGAATCACCCAAACGGCCATGAGTAGGCAAACACCAGCGGGGACGACGTAGTAGGGCCACCACCAGTTAAATTCGATTCCCAGGAATACGGGTATCATTCCCAGCGTGATTCCTAAGATGATACCACCTGCTTTGGCCCCACACGTAGCTGCCGTCGGGAGTCGAAGCCGTAGACCGTTGGGCGGCATCTCCTCAACCTTCACAGTTGCTGGGGCTTCTCGATCGAGGATTTTCGCCCGTAACGCTAACTGCTCAGAGACCTCAGGGTCAAATTCCGCTCCCAAGAACCCATTGATCGTGTCGACCATCCAGTTCAGATCGCTCTCAGTCAGAGATTCGCCGAAACTTACAACGCCATCAACGCATTGAACTTCGATACGATAATCTGGGCCATCATCATTAGAGACAAGATCGGCACGCGAACTGGCATTCAGAGTCAATTGTTTTGTCCGGCTCCAGCCAAATAGATTGCGCCTGACGACGATGCGATCTGGTTCCAGAAAAACGAGGACGGTTTCAAAGCACTTTTTGAACCAATAGCCCAGCAGGCACAAACCAATGACCAGCATTACGCACAGCGCTATTGCAAAAGGCCACGCCTGCCAGATCCCATTTATCTTAAAGCATGTGAAGGCTATTATGCCGAGCCATTGCAAGGAAAATGACAGCAAAAACAAGCTACGTTGGCCAGCACCAGGGAGCCGAAACAGAATGGTCGTCTCATCCGGCTGAGTGAAGACGATTCGCGTTCTGCCGGGAGGTGTTACCGCTGGTGAGTCGCTTGAGGTCGTCATGTCGTTTTTTATCGTGCGAGCGCTTCACTGACATGGTGAAAAGGCCGTACACGTGAATTTTATCCGGACTCTGTGCGGGAATTCTATATCGCTCCGTGAAATTCCTTAGTGATTCGGTCAGGCAGCCGTTTGACGACCGCTCGGGTTGATGGTCAAACGCCGTTTGTATCAGGCGGCTGGCTTACCTACCCCCCTTACCGTTTTTCGCTCCTCTGGCCGAGCCTTTCTCTTCGCGGCCCAGAAGGAGATTCCACACGGCAACCGCACCGTCGTCCGTGCCGATTGCGATGGATGTCCCATCACCGCTGAACGTCACCGCGCTGATGGTTTGCGTTCCATAGGTCGTCGATGAAAGCGTCGTCCCAGTACGAACGTCGCACAACACAAGCCGAGAACCGGAACCGTATGCCAGCATTTTGCCATCAGGACTCATGGCAAGGCCGCCGCAGTCCTCTTCCTTTGACCAAAGGCGTTCCCTTCGATCCATCGACCAGCAGACCAATGCTTCGTCACCTGATCCACGGACCACCTTGCCTGATGCACCGACCAAGTACTCACCGTTTGGAGAAATAGCGAGATGCCGAACAAAGGCAGGGGAATGAGGTTGCCGTTCATCGAAAACGATACGCCCCGAAGGCAGTTTTCGAACCAGCATACGGCCGCTGTCCAACTTATTCTCAAGACCATAGGACTCCCAGCCAAGAGCGATCCTTGCTGCGTCCTTTGCCACTTGCAGCGAGAAAACGTTCCGGCCCGCTCCCTTCAATACCATCGTTTCTTTGCCATTTAAAGGGTTCCAAAAATGGAGATTCCCGCTAGACGAGGTGACAACCATTTCGGTTCCGTCTTTGCGCCAACTCGATACTGCCGGGGCGAACCCCTCGCCGTCACTCCCAAGAGTTCGGAGTGTCTTGCCCGACGAAGCATCCAATACAAGGGGATCGCGGTAATACGGTGCCAGCACGAGCATCTTGCCGTCACCAGCAAACGTCAGGGCGATCTCCTCTTCAGATACAGCGCCCACGGGCGGCAAACTGACTTCCCATGCTTTCACTCGCGTCTTCAGATTCCATAGGTAAACACTACGGACCACGTCAGCAGAAGCCAAGTATTCCCCATTTGGCGAAAACGCAACAGACGACAATGACCAGCGACGCATTTTGAACTCCATTTCCGGCATCGCCGGCAGTCGGACGTCATCATCTGCCGAGGCCGCACGTGACGCTGCAAAAGGCACGACCAAGGCAAAAGCAACTGGCAGGAAAACGCCCAAGAAAACGTCTTTGATCCAATTCATTCTTGCACCTCTGGAATGTCGCTGTGACAGTTACGTAAGGCCTATTGCACGGGCTAACATTTGCGATTAGGCAATCCATCGCGTTCTCATAACCAACTTCCGCCGACCACCAGCCGGAGCCTACCCCTCCACACCCCCGCGCCGCTCCGCAATCTCCGCCAACCGCCGGCGGATCTCCGCTTCGTACCCACGGTCCACCGGCTCGTAGTACGTCCGGTCCACTCCCAGGTAATCTTGATCCACCCAGCCCGCTTCGGAATTGTGGGCGTATTGGTAACCTTCGCCGTGTCCCAATTGTTTCGCGCCGCCGTAGTGCGAGTCCTTGAGGTGTTTGGGGACCGGGATGATGCGTTGTGTGCGGACGTCTTCTATCGCGGCGTTGATGGCGGCGTAAGAGGCGTTGGATTTGGGGGCGGTGGCGATGTAGGTGACGGCTTGCGCCAAGGGGATGCGGCATTCGGGCATGCCGATGAATTCGGTTGCTTGCGCAGCTGCGTTGGCCAATACCAAGGCCTGCGGGTCGGCGTTGCCGACATCTTCGGCGGCGGCGATGACGATGCGTCGCGCTAGAAACCGCGGGTCTTCGCCCGCTTCGAGCATCCGCGCCAGCCAATAGATTGCCGCATCGGGATCACTGCCCCGCATGCTTTTAATCAGCGCGCTGGCTGCGTCGTAATGTTCGTCGCCGTCGGCATCGTATTGAATCGCCTTCTTCTGAATCGATTCCTGCGCGACCGATAGGTCCAACGCCTGCCCACTGCCGGCGATCGACAAAGCGGCGATTTCCAAAGCGGTCAGCGCCCGTCGCACATCGCCATCGCAAATGTCGGCTAAAAAATCGAGTGCTTCATCTTCGGCTTGAATGCGATGCTCACCCAGCCCGCGTTCAGAATCTTTGAGCGCCCGCTGCAGCACACTGCGAATCTCAGCGGCCGGGACCGATTTGAATTCAAAAATCTGGCTGCGGCTGACCAGCGGGGAGACCAGCGAGAAAAACGGATTCTGCGTCGTCGCCCCGACGAGGCTGACGACTCCTTCCTCGACATCGGGCAACAACACGTCTTGTTGCGATTTGTTGAAGCGGTGCAATTCATCGATGAACAACACCGTCCGCTCGCCGGAACCTTCCAACCGCCTGCGGGCCGTATCCAGGGCGGCGCGTAACTCTTTGACCCCGGAAGCAGCTGCGTTTAACTGCGCGAACTGCGATCGCGTGTTGGCGGCGATGAGTTGGGCCAGCGACGTTTTGCCGGTGCCAGGTGGTCCGTAGAAGATGACGGAGCTAATGCGGTCAGCTTGCAGCATCCGCCGCAGCAGTTTGCCCGGCCCGAGAAAATGCGCTTGGCCGATGAATTCATCCAGCGAGCGAGGACGCATTCTGGCAGCGAGCGGTTTTGCCGACTCTCGGAACTCACGTTCCTGGTCGTCGAAGAGTCCCTTCAAAAAAATAAACCTCCACCGGATGCCGGTCGAGCTGATTTGTGTGAACCCGCAATACAAAGGGGGGACCGACGACCGGGTTGTGTGAGCCGCATTCCTGACTAGGTCAGGGGGAGCGGATATACACGCTGCCGACCAGAAATGGTCCCCTGCGGATATGTCATAGGGTCAACAAATAAGGGCCCGTATCGTACATGGCAGAGGTGCATCGAATCCTAGGGATCCAACAGCGTTGATCCTAGCATCGGCCGCGCGGGTTCTCAAGAAGAAAGCGTCCGCAGGTGACGTTTTTCCCGGATCCACTTCACGGCGATTTTCGCCGACTCCGCGACTGGCGGTTGTCGCTCACATTTCTGTGCCGTCGAAATGCCGTGCTTCGAGGTATTTGGTGTTTCGCTCGACTGCCAGGACCACGGTTTGTTGCTTGACGCCGCTGGAGGAGGTGATGGTTGCCGGGACAACCTGCCGCCCTTCCGGCATGCTCAACCGAATCGTAAACGAACCATCTTCGCGCAGGTCGACATTCTCTTCAGAAATAGTGAGCCGCGCTCCGGGAGTCGCATTACCGAATACGACCAACTCAACTCCCATATCCAATTCGATGCTATCGTCGTCTCCGCCCCGCGCGCCGGTTGGTAAAAAGTCGGTCAGCGGATGTGAACTCATCGGTCGACGCATCTGCTGATCCATCATCTCCCGAATTCTTGTGTCGCCATTGCGTTTGCCGTTTTGCGAATGTCCGTTTTCGTATTGCTGAGCTGTTTTGCTCCAGTTTTCATCCACAATCCCACAAGCGCCCGGTTCGGGTGTTGTGACGACATTGGAACGTGCCATTCCAAAGAACCGCCCGCTGGCAGCGAGATAACCGATCTGCAACTGATACACACCCGGCGGATTGGCGACTTCGATATACCAGTGATTGATTCCACCGTGTATAGCGACGTCTTTGACTGTCTTTTCCACACAGCGACGATTTTCGTCGGCCGAAACGTCCAGTACGCGAATCACCGGTTGCGCAGTATGCCATTCATGCGCCAAGCCCGCCTCAGCCCGTTGGATCGTCGCCGGACTCAATTCCCACAAAGCGTGCAACCAAAAGGCATCGTGAGCGACCACAAATAACCGGTCCTGCAGGGCGGCGTCTTGTCCGTTCTCAGTGGCCAGGTTTTTGGAGATCCCGGCGGTCACCGAACGCTGATGGGTGTGTCGCCCGTTGCCGTTGGAGCCGTTCCTGTTTTTAGGGTTGCTCGTTTTGCCACCGTTCATTCGCACATTTGGCGAATTCCCGTTCGTCGAACTCCCATTGGCCGTTGCGGTCCGCACCCGCTTGCCATTGAGCGTTGAGGAGCGGCTTGTGCTGCCATTTTTGCGACGGTCCTTGCGAGCCAATCGGCTGAGCGCCTTGACCAGCTCATCCTTCCGCATTGCATGCCAGCCGGCCACGCCACGGGTTTTAGCCATTCCGGCCAGATCTTTACGGGTCTGCGACTTCAACTCATCGACGGTCATAATTCAACTCCGACTCAATTCCTTAAGGAGCGGCTTTTTACTCCGAGGAACAGTCGCAGCCATCCATGACTCTATCTGATGGGGCCCAAACCCCCGCATCCGAGCGCACGGTGTAAGAACACTGTTGAAACAACACTGCTGTAATAACACTGTGGACGACACAATCCTCGTTGAAATCGGCGAATCATCTCGCCGTTCTCACACAAAATGATCGCAAACAATCGCGATTTTTATCGGCGCCTGAAAACTGCAGCGCACGCTTCGATCTGAGAAAAGAAAACTACGGAAATGTCAGACTCAACAACCGGCGAGAACTTAGAAACGTTGGCAGCCACGAGGAACGCCCCGAAATCGCAACATGTTCACCGTCCAGACCAAGACAGATAGTCCGCACTTCCCTTCTACCAACGCAACTCCGAACATTCAATGCCCATCCAGCCCATCCGGCCCTGGGGTTTGTACCTAACCCTCCATAACCTCTTGACTGCATGAAAGATACGACACGCTGTCTTTGCTTGTCCTTGGAACGCTAACCACTGTTGAGCAATGAACGCCCCCCAAAACAGACGACTCTGTCAACTCATTGAGTTGCGTTCCCCGACAGTTTTGTCCAGGTAGTTAGCGGCCCCCATCACAGCAGTCTCAATGCCCAGGTGTTTTCTACCTGAGACGTCACGACGAACACGAAAACCGGGGCAACCAGAATCAGTCATTGCTCAGACGTCTTGAACTCTTGAAATTTCAATCCGCCACACTGTTCAATGCGCCACCGTGACAGTGTCGCCGCTTCGCACTTCTCAAGATGATTTCAACGACACGGATTCAGTCTTTCTCTAGCTTGATCTAGCTGCCGTTCTCTAGCTGCGATTTCGAGCGCTTCAGAAATTGCTTGGTCATTGATGCGATACAGCCATCGATGCGAGACAGTGATCGAGTTGGACAGTCCCAGAAATGAGAATGGGATTCTGGCGGCGCGCCCAAGTTTGAGAAAATTGAAAACAACGTAAGCAGGGACTTTGACATGGGTTGAGTGGCTGGCTAGACTGGCCCCTCTTGAACGCCGGGGAGAGGCCCCAATTGTTCAAAATTGATGCCGTGTGGACATGGTTTTTCGATGTCTACGCTTTCTGGAAACGGCATAGCGCGGACTCCCGTTTTTGACGGTGTGTTCGTAACTCATCCCGTTTTCAACAAGCTTCGCAAGTAAGGCGAGTTTGTGCCGCCCGACGACCAAAACAAACGCTCACCCGCAGCCATCGGTTACGAATGGGTTTCGCGAGTGACTACGGTGTGCCTGGAAATGGTTTTGCCGGGAATTGGTGGGCAATGGCTGGATGAGAGGTGGGGGACGAATTACCTTACCTTGCTAGGGTTAGTGATTGGGGTCACGGTGGGGATCACACATCTGCTGGCGATGACAAAGCAGGCAGAGCGATCCAAAAAAGATAAAAATTCTCAAGATTGAATATTCGGGAACGGCCGGTTTTGAAACTTCAAACGCTCCAAAGGCTAGATCGACTTTTTCCGCGAACGCTCGCGGGAAGCTGTGTCGTATTAACGGTCGTTGTTGCGTTGGTGTTACCGGTTGTTGCCCTAGCGTTGCGAGCCCGCAACGGGAGCGATGGGGTTCTCGCCGCATGCATTGCAGCGGGCATCTGTTGGGTGGCATCAGTTGCGGCATTGGTTGTTGCTAAGATCACGACGGAGACTCAGTTGCGTTTGGCCGGTGTCTTTGCATCGATGGCTTTACGAACCGGGATCCCGTTGATCGCAGCGATCGTTTTGACATCCACAAGTCCTACATTGGCCCGCGGCGGTATATTTGGAGCCACAGTAGTATTCTATCTGCTAACGCTCATGCTTGAGACAGTGTTGTCGGTACGGTTAGTCAATTCCACGAGCGACATGTCCGGGGTTTCTTGAATTCATGGCTGATCCGGTCCTGCACATAAAAGACAGTTACTACTTCGAAGTGCCGCGCATGTTTTGGCGGCACGATTACGAAGATCTTAGTCAGGTCCCGGAATACCTGCGTGAAGCGCATCCGGACACGACTGTTGAAGAATTCAACGATGCCTTGCACGGCAAGATTTTGATTCCTCAGCCGTTCGGGACCCCGGCCAACCATCACGACCCGGCCACCGGGTTTTGCATCTCGAAGTTCATGATCATTGAAGTGGTCGTGGCGATCATCTTGGTGCTGATCTTTACTAAACTGGCGAAATTGATCTCCACCGGGGAACGGCCTCGCGGGATCTTCTGGAATATGTTCGAGTCGGTCCTGCTGTATGTACGGGACCATATCGCCCGTCCTGCGATCGGACTACACGATGCGGACAAATTCGTGCCGCTGCTTTGGACGATTTTCTTTTTCGTGCTGTTTTGCAATCTCTTCGGCCTGCTTCCGTGGGCCGGGTCTCCAACCGGAGCCTTCGGCGTCACGTTGACCTTGGCGTTTGTGATCTTCGGCGCGGGGCTGATTGCTGGCATGCAAAAGTTTGGTCCCGTGGGATACTGGTTGAATCAGGTGCCCACCATGGATCTGCCTTGGTATGTCGCACCATTGAAGTTGTTGATTTTTGCGATCGAAGTTTTGGGAATGTTCATCAAGCATGCCGTGCTCGGTATTCGACTTTTAGCGAATATGGTCGCCGGCCACTTGGTGTTACTAGGAATCATGGGACTCATCGCAGCGGCAGCAGCAGCCCCGCTTGCGAACTGGAGCCTCGTGGCCACCATCGGCATTTTAGGCTCGACGATCTTTAGCCTCCTCGAGTTGTTTGTGTCGTTTCTGCAAGCCTATATCTTTACCTTTCTGTCGGCATTATTTATCGGTGCCTCCGTTCACCACCACTAGTCGTGGGGGGATGGATGTATCCATTTGTCGGCAACCATAAATGCACTACCTAAATTGGGAGACGGAATCCGTGAGTAGAATGAAAACTGTGTTGGTTGGTATGGCCGCCTTCTTGGCAGCCACTCCCGTGATGGCCCAAGACGGCTCCGGCAGCGTTTTGATCGAGTTCTCAGGTGCCTTGGGAACCGGCCTGGTCGTGATCGGTGCCGCACTGGGCATCAGCAAATTGGCATCCGCCGCGCTGGAAAGCATGGCTCGCCAACCCGAAGTTGCGGGTAGCATTCAAACGGCAATGATTATTGCCGCGGCGTTGATCGAAGGTTTCACCTTCTACGCCATTTTCGTTTGCTCCGGTCAAAACCCCTGGGGAACCTAGTCGTTCTCCAAGGGATGTGCGTTAACCGTCTGTCACTTGCTGCGTATTGAGGAATCCCGTGTACGCAAAATTTTCAATTGCCGCACTGTTGGTCCTGGGACTGGCTCTTTCTCCTGGTTTCGTTTTCGCTGAAGATGACGCCAAGGCAGAAGATCATGCCGCTGCGCATGATCCTGAACACAAAGAGGGTCACGCCGACGACCATGGACACGATGATCACCACTCGATCGGCACCAAAGGTGTCGATATGAGTCCGGCTGAATTCAAGTCGGACTTGGCGATTTTCACGTTTGTAGTCTTCGTGTTGTTGCTGTTCATATTGAAAAAGTTTGCCTGGGGCCCCATCGTCGCTGGTCTCGAAAAACGCGAAGGGGGCATCCAACAGCAGATCGACGATGCCAACGACGCGCACGAAAAGGCCAAAGCCTTATTGGCAAAGCATGAGTATCAGATGGATAAGGCGCAAGACCAAGTCCGTGAAATCTTGGCTGAAGCCCGTCGCGATGCCGAGCACACCCGCGATGAAATGATTGCGGCCGCTCAAAGCGAAACCGAGGCCATGAAAAACCGCGCGGTGAACGATATTAATCAGGCGCGGGACCAAGCCTTGGATCAACTCTTTTCGCACATGGCGAAGAGCGTGGCTGAGGCGACCGAACATGTGCTGGGACGCACAATCAGCGAGTCGGATGACAACAAGCTGATCGATGACGCCTTAGCGCAGTTCGCACCCAGTAAGAATTGAGCGTCGGCGACATTCACTAGCGGAACGGCTGCTAGTGGGATTCGCCAGATGGATTTACTTTTGAATTCGGTTACCACACCGGTGGCCGGTTACGGCACTGTCCGTGCCCGACATCGTCATGGTTTTGAAATATCAGTAACGACATGAACGACGCGACCCCCAAACATAGAGTGGCCAGTGTACTGGAAGACCCCAGTGCCCGTGCTATCGCCAAAGTCTATTCTGGCGCCTTTTTGGGTGCCATCGGCGATGGCGATGCCGCCGGACATTTGGAGGAATTGGTGTCGTTCATCGAGGACGTCGTCGATGCCCATCCCGATTTTGCGACAATCCTGTTATCGCAAATGGTCAGCAAAGACGACAAAGTCTCGATCCTGGAACGTGTACTGCCGGGTCACGGCAGTGACATCCTATTGAATTTTCTCCGCGTCCTGGCCACGCATGACCGGCTCGATTTGTTGCCGCTCATCGCCCAGGAAGCGCAATTGCAATTCGAAACATCCAACGGCCAAGGGCGCGTGCAAGTCACTTCTGCCAAGCCACTCTCGGATGCACAATTGCAAAATATCACACAGTCCTTAAAGACCAAATTGTCTTTCGATCCCATTATCGAACCGCAAGTCGATCCCACGGTCCTGGGCGGACTGGTGATTCAAATCGGTAATATCATCCACGACGGTTCCATTAAAACACAATTAAAATCACTGCGGGGCCGCTTGCAGCAGAGGAGTCTCCATGAAATTCAAAGCGGACGAGATCGCTTCAGTACTCCAGAAGGAAATTGAAGACTTCCGCGGCCAAATCGAGACCAGTGAGGTCGGCCGCGTGTTGGAAGTCGGCGACGGTATTGCACGGGTCTATGGCTTGTCGAACGCCATGGCCGGTGAAATGGTCGAATTCCCCGGTGGAGTGCGTGGACAGGTCTTCAACCTCGAAGAAAATTCTGTCGGCGTCATCATCTTGGGAGATTACCTCAAAATTTCCGAAGGGGACGAAGTCCGTAGCACCGGCGCATTGCTGTCGGTCCCGGTCGGCGATGCAGTCATCGGTCGTGTGATCGACCCGTTGGGCAACCCGCTCGATGGTAAAGGTCCCATCGTGGCAACCGAATCGCGCCCTGTGGAACACCTTGCCGCCGGTGTCGCCGGTCGTCAACCGGTTAAGCAACCGCTGCAAAGCGGAATCAAAGCCATCGACGCCATGACCCCGATCGGCCGCGGCCAACGCCAATTGATCATTGGCGACCGTAAAACGGGTAAAACCGCCGTCGCGCTCGATACGATCATTAACCAAAAAGGCGGCGACGTCATTTGCGTCTATGTCGCTTGTGGACAACGAGCAGCCTCCATCACCGGTGTCGTCGAAGCCCTCGAAGCCGCCGGCGCCATGGACTACTCGATCGTCATCAGCGCCACTGCCAGTGATCCCGCCCCGCTGCAATACATCGCTCCCTATGCCGGAGCTGCGATCGCCGAGCACTTCATGATGCAAGGCAAGCACACGTTGGTGGTCTATGATGACTTGTCGAAACAAGCCCAAGCCTATCGCCAGTTGTCACTGCTCATGCGGCGTCCACCGGGACGCGAAGCCTATCCGGGCGACGTCTTCTACTGTCACAGTCGTTTGCTCGAACGGGCTGTGAAGCTCAGCGACGAATTGGGCGGCGGCTCTATGACGGCTTTGCCGATCATCGAAACGTTAGAAGGTGAAGTCTCTGCCTACATTCCCACAAACGTGATTTCCATTACCGACGGCCAGATTTATCTCGAACCGGATCTATTCTTCGCCGGTGTGCGTCCCGCGATTAACGTGGGTATCAGCGTCTCCCGTGTGGGTGGCAACGCGCAAACCAAAGCGATGAAAAAAGTCTCCGGCGGTTTACGACTCGACTTGGCCGCCTTCCGTGAATTGGAAGCTTTCGCGCAGTTGGGTACGGAGTTGGACAAAGCGACACAAGCACAACTCGATCGCGGATACCGCATGGTCGAATTGCTCAAACAGCCGCAGTTCCGTCCGCTTTCCGTCCCCGACCAGGTGATGAGTATCTATGCGGGAACCAAGGGTTACTTTGACCAAGTCCCGGTGAGCGACGTCCTCGCGGCGGAAGTTGAGATGCACCAGTTCATGGCCGAGCAAAAATCGGAAGTCCGCGACAAAATTGCCGAGACCGGTGCCTTGGACAGCGAGACCGAAGAAGCCCTCAAAAATGCGCTTGAGGAATTCAAAGTCCAATATGCCGCGGGCAAGTCCTCCGCCCCGGAGCCGGTCACGGCTTAATCGCGTCCGCACGAGACGCATAAAAGAGATGAGCGTTGTTTTTCCCAGTTAGTTTTTGATTCGTTCTCGGTAAAATCGCAACATGGCTAAAGCTCGAGCAATTCTGAAACGGCTCAAAGCGGTCAAGAACATCCGCAAAATCACGCGGACGATGGAATTGATCGCGACCGCCCGCTTCAAACGGGCTATGGACCGCGCCACCGAGGCGGCTGCCTATACGCGCAAGATCTCCGAACTGGTGGCCGACTTGGCCGAAGCAGGGGGCGAGTTGGATCACCCCCTACTCAAACCTCACGAAACCCGAGAAAATCGTATCCTGCTCGTCCTCACGTCCAATCGCGGATTGTGCGGCGGTTACAACGCGAGTGTGCTGCGACTTGTCCAACGTGAGATCGTTACCAGTCGGGAAACCGACGAACAACTGCAACTCGAAGTCTCCGGTAAACGCGGCTTGAATTTCATGAAATTCAAGAAGTATGACGTCGAACGCTCGTATACGCATTTCGAAGACAAACCAACCTTCGAAGAAGTTGACGAACTCGCACAACGCTACATCGACGATTATTGCGCCGGAAAACTGGATGCGTTGGACGTTGCCTATGTTCGCTTCGAAACCGCATCACGGCAAACGGCTGTGGTCGAGACCTTGCTTCCACTCGGGAAAGTCACCGACGAATTAGCCGAACAGTCCGATGCCTCCGAGCAAAAAACTTCCGTGCAATACGAATTCAAACCCTCGCCACAAGAGATTCTCGAAGAGGTTCTTCCGGCGGCATTTAAAGCCAAGCTGCTCAAATGCTTCCTCGACAGTGCCGTCAGCGAGCAAATCGCTCGGATGGTGGCCATGAAGGGTGCGACAGAAAACGCGGGCGAAATGATCAGCGACCTGTCTCAGAATTACAACCGCGCCCGTCAATCACAAATCACCTCCGAACTCAGCGAAATCATCGGTGGTGCGGCGGCGTTGGAATAAGAAAATCAAGCGGGCTGCACTGTGGCCTGCACACAAATCAAACCGTTTTACATTGGCAAACTACGGGAGCCGACTCGGGTGTCCAGCAGCTCCAAGGAGATTTTTGACATGTCAACCACCGAAGCCCAGACCGCTGAAACAACCGCCGGTGGCGTCGGGCACGTCACGCAGATCATTGGGTCTACCTTTGATGCGGAATTCGCCGAAGACCAACTCCCCGAAATCTACAATGCCTTACGGGTCGATACCGAAATCAAAGGTGTCCGCATCAAAGTCACCGGGGAAGTTCAACAGCATCTTGGCGGAGGACGTGTTCGCTGTGTTGCTCTGGGTTCCACCGACGGCATGGTCCGTGGCATGGAAGCGATCGACACTGGTTCAGCCGTGACCGTTCCTGTCGGTAAAGCCACCCTGGGACGCGTCTTCAATCTGCTGGGCGAACCGATCGATGGTCGCGGCGAAGTGGAACACGAAGACCGCTGGCCCATTCACCGTCACGCTCCTAAGCTCGAAGACCTCAGTGCCAAAACCGAACTCTTCGAAACCGGTATTAAGGTGATCGACCTGCTGACTCCGTTTGTGCGGGGTGGTAAAGCGGGACTGTTCGGTGGAGCCGGTTTGGGCAAGACGGTGATCCTCACCGAATTGATTGCTCGGATCGCCAGCGAACATGGTGGATACTCGGTGTTCGCCGGCGTAGGTGAGCGGACCCGCGAAGGAAACGACCTGTGGTTGGAAATGCAGGAAACCAAAATCGGGCAAACCGAACGGTCCGTTATCGAACAAACCTGTATGGTCTTCGGTCAAATGAACGAGCCCCCCGGAGCCCGTTTACGTGTCGCCCTGTCGGCTTTGACCATGGCCGAATGGTTCCGTGACACAACCGGAACCGACACCCTGCTGTTCGTCGACAACATCTTCCGCTTCTCGCAAGCCGGTTCGGAAGTCTCCGCCTTGCTGGGTCGGATGCCCTCGGCCGTGGGTTACCAACCGACGCTGGGTACCGAATTGGGTGAACTACAAGAACGGATTACCTCCACCAAACGGGGTGCTATTACCAGTGTGCAAGCGGTCTATGTCCCGGCGGATGACCCGACTGACCCTGCCCCGGCAACCGCGTTCTCTCACTTGGACGCCTTTATCTACCTGGAACGACGGATCTCGGAAAAAGGGATTTACCCGGCGGTCGACCCGCTGGCCTCCTCCAGTCGGATTTTGGATCCGCAATATGTCGGCGACCGACATTACACTGTCGCACGCCGCGTCCAAACCATCCTCCAACGCTATCGCGAACTGCAGGACATCATCGCCATTTTGGGTGTCGATGAATTGAGCGAAGAAGACAAACTTGTCGTGGCTCGTGCCCGACGGATTGAACGCTTCCTGTCGCAACCGTTCCTCGTGGCTGAGGTCTTCACCGGCAAAGCTGGTAAAATTACTCCGCTGCAGGAAACGATCGAAAGCTTCGAAGAAATCTGTGACGGCAAATGGGATCACCTTCCCGAACAAGCCTTCATGTACGTCGGTGGCGTTAAAGAAGCAGAAGAACAAGCCAAACGAATGGCCGAAGAATCCTAAGGGCGGCGACGGCCGCCGGCGGGTGCGTGCTTCCGCACGAAGGGGTTGGGGCGTTCCCGTTGGTCACTGGATGAGTTGATATACCAGACGAAAACTGGTTGAACTGATACTGTTGGGTGGTGGAGCTTTTGCTTTGCTGTCACTTGAAAATCTAATGGAGCAGGCCCATGGCCGCTGAAGGCCCGTTACGTCTTGTTGTCGTTACACCGGAGAAGACCGTTCTGGAACAGGACGTTGTCTCGCTACGGTTTGCGCTGTATGACGGACAAATCGGTATTCTGCCGGGACGGGCGCCGTTGTTAGGACGGCTAGGTTATGGCGAGTTGCAATACACCGACCCCAGCGGCAACAGCCACAGCTACTTCATTGATGGCGGCTTTGTGCAAGTCAACGGCCCGGTGGTTTCCATCCTCACCAATCAAGCCATCCCGGCCGAAAAAGTCGATGCGGACGCGGCACAGAGCAAACTTGAAGAGCTAAACGCCAGCCGCCCGAGTACGGATGAAGAATTCGCCGCCAAAGACCGCGACTTGTTGCGAACCCGCCAAATGATCGCCGTCGGCAAGCGCTTCTAAAGGTCGTGTGCTTATTGTCGTGGCAACTGCCATGCAGCGTCACGGGAGGGTGAAGCTCCTGCTGAGCCTCATCGGTGCGTTTTGAGTGGATCAAACCTGACAAAAGCCAGCGCACCTCAATAATTAGGTGTGACAAACCTCCTCTGCGATGATGCCGCTGTCAACGCCCTTAAAGCTTGGCTGATCGATAAACTCAACGCTCTCCCCGCAGGCCTCGCTGATAACGCTGTTCGCGAGGGCCTATACTTTCTCTGGTGCATAGGACGCGAATGCGCGGCTTGATCGCCTCACGTGGCAAACTCTGCCAACCGAATTTGCGCGACGGGTTTCACTCATGAGGCCCGAAAGCGGTGGCCGAAATAAGATATGCATCAGGACGCTGCCCCCCACTGAACATTGGCTGCATCGCCCACGCATCGAAGTCGGTCGTGGCGGCGCAAATGCCACCCTCCCCGCCTCCCTCCCTGCCGACATGAGGTTGACAGTATCGTGGTGATGAATCAATCAACCAAACGATTAACCTTTCCCGAAAATGCGGTCGTCACCGGCGACACATTTCTGACGCTCCAAGTCAGTCGCGGAAAGACAAATTTCCCCCACCGCCCCGTCACCGTACCACGCTTCGCCATCGGCGCAGGCAGTGGTTGCGACATGGTACTGGGCGATCCCAACGTTCCGGCTCTCCATACAATTCTACTGGTAGAAGGGGGATGCGTGATCGCCGAAGCCATTGCCCACTCGCCACTGTTGAAGGTCAATGGGAATGTCGTTAAGACGGCAATTCTTGAAGACGGCGACGTGTTGACGATTGGTGGATTTCAATTCGCCATTCAACTCAATCACGAAGCCATCGCACAAACCTTGGAATCGGATTCGCAGACATCCCTCGACCTACAGGACCTGGAAAGTGAATGCGAACTCGACGATGGAGAACTCTCCGCCGCTGAACTCGTAGACCGTCTCGAGGCCGAAATGGCCTTGGTCGATCAATTTGAACGCCAAATCCAAACCGGTCAAGCGGCGCTACTGCAATCAGCCATCAACCGCAATACGCAGCGGGAATCGTCTACGGATCCCGTGCATTCCGCTATCGCACCGCGTCACATTATCCATAGCAAACATACGTTGCGAGGACCTCGTTCCCACCGGCACAGCGAAGCCGACGAACGCGTCGTTGACGAATTCGAACGCGTCCGTATGGAGTTGGAAGACTTTTCAGCTGACCTCGAACAACGTATTCACCAGGTCAATCACCGCGAAGATAATATCGATGCGGCAACCAAAGAGCTGGCTGAGGCACAAAACAAACTGGTCGCCCAACTCGGCCTGTTACTCGAACAGATCGCCGCACAACAACCGGCGGACGCCCCTCGAGCCATTGCCTAATTCCCTGGGCCCGACTCGTATTCTCTGAGACAAACCACGCTCGCCCGCTTCTTACAGCTGGCGAGCGTTTTTTATTGGATCACGACGACTTTTTCAGCGAGGCATCACGGAACCGCAGGTCCGGTTTGTTGATCGTCACGATCGTATTGGGCGGCACGCTCTCATACAGGGACACGCCGGCACCGATGACCGAGTTCGCTCCGATCGTCGTATCGCCCCCCAAAACCGTCGCGCTGGCGTAGATCACAACCCCTTCTTCAATGGTCGGATGCCGCTTCGTGTCGCGAACCACATTCCCCTCGGAATCTTTCGGGAAACTCAGCGCGCCTAAGGTCACTCCCTGGTAGATTTTCACATGCGCCGCAATCTCGCAAGTCTCGCCGATCACCACACCCGTTCCATGATCGATAAAGAAACTCGGCCCAATCTTCGCCCCGGGATGCAAATCAATCCCCGTCCGGCTATGCGACCATTCCGAGAGAATCCGCGGAATCAACGGCACGCCTAAGCGATACAATTCGTGTGCCATGCGATGAACCGTGATCGCTTCCAAGCCGGGATAGCAGAAAATGATCTCGTCAAAACTCTTCGCCGCCGGATCACCGTCGTACGCCGCTTCGACATCCAAGGCCATCGATTCCCGCATTTGCGGAATCCGCTCCAAAAAACTGATCGCGGTTCGCTGCCCTTCCGCCTCGAAATCAATCGTCGGATCGGTCCCGCCGCACTCCAGCCGCATATTCAGCGAAGCATTGTGCCGCAGGGCGCGTGCGATCTGTTCGGTCAAGCGGTCATGCAGGCCGTCAATCAAGTCGCCGATATGGTACGTCACGTTGCCGTGATGCAAATTCTGCCGGCGGCGGTAGCCCGGATAGATAACCTCTTTGACATCCTCGGCAATCGCCATCACTGCTTCCGTACTGGGCAACGGACAGTGGCCAAGATGATTGATTCGATTGATGTCGTAGTAGCTGGCAATAATCCGGTCGGTCAGTTCCGGAAGTTCTTCTTTGCGGCTGAGGTCAGTCGCCATGGTCGATCTCCTGGGTCATCGTCATGCGGGACGCGGCGGATTTCAGTGACCACGGAACGTTGGGGACCCGTCCCGATTAGTCAAACTGTAACGATTTCACCGACTCTACCGCCCTAGGCGCGAGTAGGATTGTAGGGAGCGGCATAATACGAAATCAAGTAGTAATCAGCATCGACCGAAAAACCGTTGTAAGTTGAGTGGATATCAGAATCGACACGACCCGCCGTACAAATGTTCGCTACGAACGACGATCCCGGTTTGTAGCTGAAATCCCGCACACTTCGGCCGCCTCAAATCAGACCGCTCACCCCGGATAGGCAGCTCTGCAAGGGTTCTTCGATTCACGCGTCTCCTGCCGTTGAACACGATCGCGCATGCTTCTGCTCCCGTCCTGTAGGGGCGGCCTTGACGCTGTCGATGATATCCCATGTCCGGCCCGGGAAACAACGCTGATTCCGCGCGCCGCCACTGGCTACACGAAGGACAGAACATGAAGACAACCAGCGATCCCGTTTCCCCACCGCATCCACAGCCGCCGGAAGTCCGCTTAGACGCGGGGCATGATCGCGCGGCGCGCACCCCACATTCCAACGACACAACAACAATCCGACGCCGCTACGACCAACTCATGAGTCGTTTGCGACGGATCGCCATTGACCCTGTGCGGCGCGTGCCGGAGAACGATTACTTGCCCGCCTTGCATCGCGGAGCATTGACGCTCGCCAAGCGGGTTTATCATGACATTCGCCTATCCACTGCTAAAGGCGGCGACACGCCCAGCGACCAAATCTCACCCACAGCGTTATTGAAGGTCGGCGAATCAATGCTGGACCGTCACGATCAGCAACAACAACTTCTTGCCGAACTCAAGGAACTTTCGCTGGAATTGTGCGGGCTGATTTCTGAAATGCCGCGTGAACGGCCCCCCAAATACACGAAGATCGTGGAACTGACCGACCGCATCATTGAACAGTCCGCCACCCAAACCACGATCGAGCAGGTGCTGCCGCAACCCGGACTCCCCATTACGGAGATCCTCACAGGCGAACTGCCGACAAGTCATACACGGGTCTACGTCGAAGCCATCACAGCGGCGCAGCTCATTGCCTGGACGGCTGGAGCGCACAATGCCATAAAATCGCGTGAGCAATTGCAACACATCATGATCGCCGCCTTGCTGCGAGATGTCGGCTGTCTCGTCATCGATCCGCAAGTGATTCACAATCACGAACAGCTCAAACAAACTCAACTCGGCTTGTATCGCCGGCATCCGCGATTGTCAGCGGCGATGATCGGTCGCATGCGACGCCCACCCATTTCCGTCGCGCGACTCGTCGCCCGGCATCACGAACGACTCGACGGGACCGGCTTTCCCGCGCAGTTATCGGACCTGCAATTCAACGAGGCCTTGCGACTCCTCACCGCTGCGACCGATTACGTTGCCATGTACCGCTCGACCGCCCCAGTGAATCATTTTGTCACGCATCCGGAATCTCGTCGTCGCGAGATGGCGCAAGCTCTCTCATCGCGCGCCAAGCGGGGTCAACTGGACCATGATTGGGTCGAACGTATTCTCATCGGCAGTGAGCAGTTGCACGAATTGGCCAGCCCCGAGAAAACCGGCACGCCACCACAGTTGCCGAAGCAACATCAACTGCACTCCGACCATGTCCGACCGTCGGCTCCGCATCATCAAACGCAACTGCCCAACGACGAGGTCACGACCCACCAGTCGATCGTCGCACAACCTCACTGAATCCACGCCGGAAGCCTGACATGTTTCGCTCAAAACCAATCAACGACGCGCCTCCCCCGGAAGATCCCGCTGCGCTGACCGATGATGACTATTGGACCAGTTCCCGACGCCCGCTTTCTTGTTTGATCTTTCTCCTGCCGCTATTGGGTCTGTATGAAGTCGGCGTGCTCTGGTTGGGTGGCAGTGAACCGGCGTCGTACCGCAATGGGGCCGACCATTGGATGCGCACCGCACTGCAGGAAGTCGGGCTGGTGCAAGTTCACGTGTTGCCGGCGATTGTGATTGGACTGTTATTGGCTTGGCATCTGGGCGGCCGCTATTCCTGGAAGGTGAACCGCGAAACGTTGCTCGGCATGACCGCTGAGTCGCTGTTGTTTGCGTTGATGCTGGTGGTCATCGGACAACTGCAAAGCTTAGCATTTGCGGAACTCAACGAATCCACGTTGCCGGCTTCCACTGCATTGGCCTCCGCGGGCCTATCCAAAGTGGTTAGTTTTGTCGGCGCGGGCGTTTACGAAGAAGTCTTGTTCCGCCTATGGATGCTGCCGCTGTGCTACGCGGTGTTTTACGTGCTATTTCGCTCGGCGCGCTGGGCGGCCGGAACGGCGATTTTGGTAACCAGCGTCCTCTTTTCGCTGGCGCATTACGTCGGCCCTCACGGCGATGCGTTCTCCGCACTGACTTTCTCATTTCGCGCTATGGCCGGCAGTTTTTTCGCCTTGCTGTTTTTACTCCGCGGCTTCGGCATCACCGTCGGCTGCCACGCCGCCTACGACCTACTCGTCGGCATCCTCCTAGTCGACCACACCTAACGTAGGATGCGTCGCAACGCACCTTTCTCACTTAGTACGTTCGATTCCCCCAAACGAAACCAGCGCTGCATACTCATCCAGGTAAACCGCAACGATGGACGAATCCAAACTGCAGATCTATCAAAACGACGAGAACTCCGCAGCGGCCAAACTGCAAAGCATCAGGGACCGCATGGGGGAGAAATATGCCGCCCGCATCGCGGCTGCCGGTCCGCTCCGCCGCGCGTTTTTGCATTGGCGGATGCGGCACGAGATCGAAGCTGAAATCGCAAAAGCGGCGCAGTCCATCGCCGCGCGGTTATGACACTTACGACAAGCCTCCGGCCGGATTCTGCTCAAGCGGTCATTTGCTCAAACAGCGCTTTGTAATACCGCATGACTTTCAGCGGATCGGACGTGGCCGGGCTTTCGGAGAGACAGTAGCCGTCGTAATCTTGTTGTTTGAGCAACGAGAACAACTCTTGATAGGGATACTGCTGGTCAAATAAATCGTGAATATGGAGCGTCCCGCCGAGTTTGTGTTTGAGTAGGTCAAAGTTCATCTTGATCGAACCGTTAACCGTCTCCCCCGGATTGGCGTTCCAACACACGACCACTTGCGGGTGATCGGCTGCATCCATGATCTTACGGATCACTGCCGGATCTTTCGTCCCGCGACCGTGAACTTCGACGCGAATTTCCTGGCCATGATCGGCCGCGAATTTCCCGCACTCCCGCAATGCTTCGCCGATACGGGCGATGGTTACTTGAGGGTCTTCGCCTTTGACCAACCGATTCGGACGGACCTTTACTCCCGTCCCACCGATATCGGCCGACAGCTTCACGAACTCATTCGTCAATTCGATGTTGCGCTGCACGATGCCATGGTCGGGATCGTGATATTCACACGCCGATCCCGGTCCCACAAACTCGACCGGTGAGTCATCAAACTTCTGCTTAACCTCAGCGCGCTGCGCTGGCGAGAGTTCGACCTCGACACCATGCTTGTGAGTAGATCGCAATTCCACGCCCGCGAAACCGGTGGCGGCACAATTCTTGATGACCGTATCCAGGTCCCATTCCTTGCCCCACAAATACGTCACCATGCCCAGCTTCAACATTGTCGCTCCCCCGCAATTTCCAATATTCGCATCCACCAAAAACCGACTCCCTCTCCCTCTGGGAGAGGGCCGGGGTGAGGGTTTTCGCAAATCAATTGGCCGTCATCGCCGCAGGTCATTCGGGCCGTCTTTCGACCTACCAGCGTAACAACCCCGTGCCCCAGGACAAACCGGCGCCGAAACCGCTCATCAAGATCGTGTCGCCCCGATTGATACGGCCCGCTTGGAACGCTTCGTCCAAGGCGATGGGAATCGACCCGCCTGAGGTGTTCCCCAATTTTTGTAGGTTCACAAACACCTTGTCGTCCGGGATGCCCAACTGTTCCATCGCGTAATTGATGATCCGAATATTTGCCTGATGCAAAATAAACAGGTCGACATCGTGCACGCTCATGCCGGTTTTTTCCAGCATCAGTTCGATGGTATCCGTGACCACACGCACCGCCCACTTGAATACGTTGCGACCATCCATTTTTAGGAAATGTTCGCTCTTATCGATTTGTTCGTGAGTAATCGGCTGCCGTGATCCGCCCGCCGGACAATTCAACATTGGCCCGCCGCTGCCATCGGCACCAACCTGATAGCACATCAACCCTTGATGGGGATCCCCTTGAGCGAGCAATACCGCTCCCGCACCGTCACCGAACAAGGGCGCGGTCCGCTGATCGGTGGGATCAACAATCCGGCTATTGCAATCGCCGCCAATGACCAAGGCGAGCTGGCTGTTGCCGGTCGCGACGTATTGCGCGGCGGTGGTGAGTGCATACATGAAACCCGCACACGCTGCCTGCATGTCCACAGCGGCCGCATCCAATCCCAACGCATCCTGCACCAGACAGGCTGTTGAGGGAAAAGCAAAGTCAGGTGTAAAAGTACCAACTAAGACCAAATCAATATCTTGCGGATCGACCCCCGCGCGGCGGATCGCCTTGCGGGCGGCCGCGATACACATGTCGCTGGTCGCCAGATTACTGGGGAGATACCGTCGTTCTAAAATCCCCGACCGTTGTTCGATCCACTCCGGATCGAAACCAGCGCTCTCTCGCAGATCTTCATTGGTCACAATTTGATCGGGAACGTACGATCCGCACGAAACAACCTGCACGCCGAGCATCGAATTCGTACGGCGACTGAACCGGTTGATCCGCGGCGAGGACGCCTGCGGTGCGGGAGAGCTTTGTGAAGACATATACCAATTTTCCTTAGACGATGGGTGTTTTCCAAAACCTGCGGAATCGATATAACAACAGTTGGCGAGTTATCCTGACAATAGACTCAATGTTGCATTCCGCAAACAGGTTTGAGCACCGATACGACTTCCGTCTTAGTGAACGTTCAATTTTTGTGAGTGGTTCGCAATCTGCGTGCGCACATTGCGTATTCGATGAATTCAAAACCAGTCGCTGCGACCACAAACCGGCCGCGCGGAAAATCGCGAAATGGAATGGCCCAAGAGGATTTCTCTGGCATCCATGCCTTTCGTACTCTGCTATTCGCAGTTGACGGTCCAATATTCAGGGCAAGCAATCATCCGTCGACGAGCTGTACTCGGCAGTGTAACTGGTTTTAAGTCTTGAAACCAGCGAGGTTTCACACCGACACCGACCCGGCCCTCTCATCCGCCCCAGATTACGCATCTTTCCCGCAAGAGAAATTCTTGAGTACGGACTGGGAAGAAACCTCATGTGTTTGCTCGGTGTCGCCTTCAAAACCATACCTCAACATCCCGTTTTTCTCCTCGCCAACCGCGAAGAGAGCCCCCTCCGCCAGAGTTCGGAACCGGCGATCATCCACGAGCAGACAGGAAAATCTAACTGGCTGGGCGGAACTGACTTGCAAGCCGGTGGGACTTGGCTGGGTGTCAATCAACAGCACATGATCGTGGCGGTCACCAACCGCCAAAAGCAGCAAATTCCCAAAACTCCACGATCACGCGGCTTATTATGCCGCGATTTATTGGGATTTCCCGATATCGCCACGGCCTCCGCTCACGCTCAGAAGCAACTGCAAACGGGCAATTATGCCGGCTGCAACTTTCTGCTCGCCGCTCCTGATGCGGCGGTGAGCATCGAGGCGGGTGATAAATTCCGCATCACCCCCTTACCGCCGGGCATCCACTTGATGGCCAATAGCGACCTCAACGACCCGCTCGACCCCCGCATTCACCGCGTTCGCCTCCTGCTGGAAGGCATCGACAGTCAGCTTGCCGAAGACTGGATTGCTGCCGCAAAAAAGATCTGTGGACTGACCGGCGAGGGCAGCGAACCGGCGATTTGCCGCACGGGGAGCGACTGGGGGACCGTTTCGTCTTCGATTATCGTACTTGCCGATTCCGCAAATCAGTCAACATTTCTGCATGCCGCCGGCCCCCCCTCTTCGACTCCCTACAACGATTTTAGCAATATGTTCCAACAACTTTAGCAGCGACCGCCTGCGATTGAATCCCTGGACAGCGACGGTATATACTGTCCTGCCTACGAGCCTGGTCTAATCTCAGGATTTGAGAATACCGCAGTCGCGAGCAGCTGCAGTATTTAGAGTGCGCCCCCTCCCCATTGCCTGCGTTTCTGCCGGCAAGCATTCCAGCAAACTCTTACCGTCGCTCGGTTTCCAACTTTTCGGTGGTATATTTTCATGCGTCCAGACCCAGGCCACGGGCCGTTTTATTTGGGAGTTGATGTTGGTGGAACCAACATCAAAGTGGGGGTCGTTGACTCCCAGGCGCATTCGTTGTCGCATGTCAGTCTGCCCACCCAACCCAAACTTGGACCTGAAGTCGGCCTGCGAACCATTTGCGAAGCTTCGCGAATGGCCATCGAACAAAGTCAGCTCGACATCAGCGAGATTCATGCTGTCGGATTAGCGACGCCGGGAACCATGGATATTCCCAAGGGATTGCTGCTCGATCCGCCCAATCTTCCCGGTTGGACGAATCTACCGTTGCGGGATCAGTTGTCTGAGGCGTTGGGACTGCCAACCACATTGCAAAACGATGCCAACGCTGCTGCCTACGGCGAATTTTGGGGCGGTATGGCGCGCGACGCGACGAGTTTGGTGTTTTTCACGCTGGGCACGGGAATCGGTTGCGGCATAATTATTGGCGACACAATTGTTGAAGGCGCGCATTCCCACGGAGCCGAATGCGGGCATATCATCATCGAAATGAACAACGGCCGGCTCTGCCCCACAGGTCAATATGGCACGTTGGAAGCCTATGCTAGTGCCAAATCTGTAGTCAAACGCTGTCGCGAAGCGTTGGATGACGGTCGTGAATCGTCGATTACCGCGGAACTCGACAAAGGCGAGAAGCTCACCCCGCTACTGATCAGTCGCATGTGCGACGCAGGAGATGAGTTGGCTGAGGAATTGATCATGCAAACCGCTCGCTATTTGGGTGTTGGTACAACGACCTTAATGCATACAATCAATCCGGAAATGGTCCTCTTCGGCGGCGCCATGACGTTCGGCCGCAACGAGACAGAACTGGGACGCCGATTTCTGCAGGAAATTCGTAATGAAGTCAAGAAACGTGCTTTTCCGGTCCCGGCCGAAAAGACGCAAATTGAATACGCGAGTTTGGGCGGAGACGCGGGCTATATCGGTGCCGCCGGCTGCGCGAGGTTAAAGTTTCCTTAGCCGCGCGCATTTCAATGCTGGTGGGCATGCCAACAGCCGTGCCGGAAAGATTGCACCAGAAAGCCGTAGGACAGGCAGTCGCCCGGCGAAACCGATTCGGATATTCACCGAACCGCCACTAAGTTTTTCCATCACGTAAATTGTCTGTAAGACAGAGTTTAAAACCGCACATGGACACACAGTTCATCCGCAATTTTTCGATCGTCGCGCACATCGACCATGGTAAGAGTACGTTGGCGGATCAACTGCTACTCAAATCGGGGGCCATCACCCAGCGCGAGTTTAAAGAACAGATCCTCGACGACCTGTCGATCGAACGTGATCGTGGAATCACCGTCAAAGCACGGACGGTGGCGATCAATTATACGTTCGAGGGCCAGGAGTATGAACTGAATTTGATCGACACACCGGGGCACGTCGATTTCCATTACGAAGTTTCCCGCTCACTCGCTGCCTGTGAGGGCGCCCTATTATTAGTCGACGCGTTTCAGGGCGTTCAGGCCCAGACCGTTGCCAACGCCTATGCGGCCATCGAAGTTGATCTCTCCATCATTCCCGTCGTCAACAAAATTGACCTGCCTGTGACCAGAATCGATGAGGTCTTAGAAGAAATCGAAACGGTTTTGGGACTGGAGCCGGACGACGCGCTGATGATCAGCGCTCGCGATGGAATCGGCGTGGACGAGGTGTTCGAAGCTATCATCAACCGCGTGCCACCGCCGCAAGGCAAGTCCGACGCTCCGCTGCAGGCGCTGGTATTCGACAGCAAATACGACTCGTTTCGCGGCGTCATGACTTACGTCCGCATCATGGAAGGGACAATCGAAAAAGGCCAGCGCATCAAGTTCATGCGTGAAGGAACCACCTACGACGTGTTGGACATCGGCCAATTCCGACCGGAGATGCGGGTCTGCGACCGTTTGGGACCGGGACAGGTCGGCTACATTCTCACCGGCATCAAGGACCTCGGGCAAGTGCATGTCGGCGACACCGTGACCGACGCGCGGCAACCGGCCGAGAAATCCTTGCCCGGATATCAATTGCCGCAGCAAATGGTCTTTGCTGGACTCTATCCCACCGATTCCAGTGACTTCGAAAAACTCCGCGATTCCCTGCAAAAGCTCAGCCTGAATGACTCCAGTTTTTCGTACATGGCCGAAACGAGCGATGCGCTCGGTTTTGGTTTTCGCTGCGGGTTTTTAGGCCTGCTGCATATGGAGATCATCCAGCAACGACTCGAACGCGAAGCAGATGTCGATCTCATCCAAACCGCACCGAACGTGACCTATGAGCTATTGCTCCGCAATGGTGAGACCAAAAAAATTGATAACCCGCAAGAAGTGCCTGATGCCGGTTCCATTCAGGAATTCCGCGAGCCGATTGCGCGGGTCAATTTCATTCTGCCCACCACGGGTATCGGCCCGATTATGCAACTGGCCGCCGACCGCCGCGGGACCTACATCAGCACCGAATATCTGGGCACCAATCGCGCGCTGATGATCTATGAACTTCCGTTAGCGGAAGTCATTTACGACATGCACGATAAACTCAAATCGGCGACCCGCGGTTATGGCACGTTGGACTATGACGTCATCGGTTTTCGTGCTGCTGATTTGGTCAAAGTCGATGTGCTGGTCAAAGGCAACCGTGTCGACGCTCTTTCCACAATCATGCACCGCGCTGATGCGGAGCGTCGTGGGCGCAATTTGGTGAAGCGACTCAAAAAGGAAATCTCAAAACATCAATTTGAGATTGCCATTCAAGCCGCCATCGGTGGGAAAGTCATCGCCCGCGAAACCATTTCGGCATTGCGGAAAAACGTCACCGCAAAATGCTATGGCGGCGACATCACCCGAAAGCGTAAACTGTGGGCCAAACAACGCGAGGGTAAAAAACGGATGCGGCAATTCGGTCAGGTCGAAATCCCACAAAAAGCCTTCCTCTCCGTACTCGAAGCGGGCGAGGACCAGTAAGTCGCCGCAGCGGGCTCGTCCAGCAGTGTGTGTGTGTCGGTCGCGCCATTGGCACTGGCGGACAAGCCGCCAGTGGCACCCGAGTTCACAGGGCAGGTTCGGCTCTTTATTTTCGAGTCGGAACCCGGCCCGACGACGAGAACGGCACTCAGCGACATGCTTTCCACATCCGATAATGTCGAGTCGCAGCCCAATCCGCGTCGCCGCCGTGGTTATGGCGCCATGCGACAGTGCGTGGAGTTTCTCGTCTGTCTCGGGATAGCCGTCTCGCTGTGTAAAACGTTTGCCGTCGAAACCTACATGATCGAAACCGGTTCGATGGCGCCGGGATTTTATGGTTGGCATCGTGAAGTCACCTGCCCTCAATGCCGCTGGCATTTCGCCTTTGGTGTCGAGCAAGACCAAGGAGATGGCGAAGCGGTCTGTCCCAACTGCGGCTTTCGCGAAATCCCTGTCCCCGCGCTGGAGGCCGATTCCGGTGATTCGCAAAACGTTGCCGGCGACCGTGTGATGGTGCACAAACACCTCTTCGATCATCGCCCGCCGCGCCGTTGGGAAGTCGCCATGTTTCGTAATCCCGGCCAGCCGACCGACAACTATGTCAAACGCATCGTAGGACTCCCCGGCGAAACGATCCAAATCCGCGATGGCGACGTCTACATCAATGGAGAGATCCAACGCAAAACACTCGACCAGCAACGCCAGATGCGGATCGCCGTATTCGATAACGATTATCAACCGTCCGCCACAGATCGCACCTGGCACCCACGCTGGCGTGCTCGGAGTGAGCAGAGCCCATGGCGGGTTGACGGCGGAGACTTTGACATCAGTCTCAAAGAGACCTCGGGGACCATCAGCGATCCGTCGAATTGGATCGACTATCAACATTGGATCCGCCAAGGAGGTCTGCGAACGACGACGGTACCACTTGCTCAATGGCCGTCTGAAGCTGACCCGCCTAATCCCTTCTTCAGCAATGTGACTTATGATGCGACAAAAAAACAGCTCGTCTGCCGCGGCGCCATGCCTCTTGCCGCACGAGACCATCTCGCGGGGCTGAGTCAAGATTTCGCATTCCAACAAGCGGTGGACCTGCTGTTCGAACGATCGCATCGCGCTCCGATTACCGATGGCTACGGCTACAACCCGTCAACAAGCGAAACCCCGGTGCGGGATCTGATGCTGGAGTTGCAGTTGACCTTCAGCGGGGGGATTGGCGAATTCACGGTGCGGATGTCCGACGGCCGAGAAATCATGGATTGCCGGTTGGATTTCAGCCGGAAAATGATCCAGCTGTACTCCTCACAGCAAACAACCCCAATTTTTGAACAACCGCTGCCCCAGTCACTTTTCACCGGCACAGCCAAGTTGGAAATGTCGCTGATGGACCGGCAATGTTTGGTGGCAATCGATGGTATTCTGATCGGCCAACCTTGGACCTATCCCGCTGAATCGTCCCCCAGTCCCCTGCCGCAGCAACCGGTGCAGTTCGGAGCTGCCGGCATCAATTTGCGTGTGAGCGGCATCAAGCTGTTCCGAGACGTGCACTACCTCTCAAAATCGAACGAAGCGGCGTTCCTGCCGTACCAATTGGGGGACGACGAATATTTTGCGTTGGGGGACAACAGCCCGATTTCTGAGGATAGCCGTGTCTGGCTGGCTCAGCCGGCGGCACGAAAACTCACGAGCCGGCATTTTATCGGCCGGCCGTTTCTTGTCCACTTGCCGTCAAAAACATGGCGATCCTCGATCAGCATTCCAGATTTCTCTCGGATTCGCTATATTCGCTAACAGTGACATCGTAGTAAGTTACGACAAATCAGCGGCAGGACACCCTCGACCAAGATCGATCCTCGAGTCGTGTTGCGTTAAGGTTTTGTCGACAAGGCCGAATTGTCATTGCCAACCAACATTTGCAAGTTGCCGAAGGTGCGAGTTGAGGTAACGGACTGGGTTCGAGAAAACACCGCTGCAACTCCGACGAATCGAATATCCGCCTAAGCGCGCATCGACAATAACAGCGAACGAAAATAGCCATGGGTCCACGTAAAAAAGCAGCCACTGAAAAACCGAGCAAAGCGTCGCAGCCTCCCAAGGTCGAACCGGCCAAGGATGCGGACGTCCAACCAGCTGGCGGAAAACGCCGGCAGGATGGATTTCGCGAGACGGTGGAATCGATCGTGATCGCCTTTGTCTTGGCATTTTTGTTTCGCACCTTTGAAGCGGAAGCCTTCGTCATCCCCACCGGCTCGATGGCCGAAACGCTCTATGGCCGGCACAAGGATGTCACGTGCGAAAAATGTGACACTCTGTTCCGTGTGAGTGCCAGCGACGAAATCGAAGAGAACGGAATCATCGCCGTCGACTGGTCCACAGGCGAAACACCGAAAATTGTCAACTACGCGCTCTGCCCCAACTGCCGCTATCCCAACAATGTCTTAGACAATCAGGCATTCGTGGGCGACCGCATTTTGGTCAATAAGTTCCCCTATGAATTCGGCGACCCGGAGCGCTTCGATGTCGTGGTTTTCAAATACCCCGAAGAACCCAAAACCAACTACATCAAACGATTGGTTGGACTGCCGGGGGAAACGATCAAGATCGATTGGGGGAACCTCTACGCTCGCAAATCGGATACAGAAGAGTTTCAGATTCTGCGAAAATCTCCGGAGAAACAAAAGAAGTTACAGATCCCCGTCTTTGACAACGACAAGCCGGCTCAGCAACTTCTCGATGCGGGTTGGCCCGAGCGTTGGGCCTCTGTTGCCAATGTGGACGAAAAATGGTCGGTGGTCAAAAATGGTTGGTCGGAAGACGCCAAAAACCGCAGTTTTCAATTCTCGGCAAAAGCCGATCCGAGTGATGATTGGCAATGGTTGCGGTATCGGCATATCGTGCCGTTCGCTGACGACTGGCGACGTGTCATCAACGGCGAGCGCGTTGACGATCCACCGCCGCCACCGCAATTGATCACAGATTTTTCGTCGTACAATTCGGGAATCTCCCTCGGCGAAGCGCAGCGCAAGACACCGACCGGTGATCTGTTTCCGCAACCGCCGTCTGATACGTGGGGCGTGCACTGGGTCGGCGACTTGACCCTCAATTGCGAAGTGAACCTGTTGCAACCTCAGGGCGAACTGCTGTTGGAGTTGGTCGAAGGGGACCGTTGGTATCGCTGCCGCATCGATCTCACCACCGGCATGGCGGAGTTGGAATACATCGACACAAGCTTCAATCTCGATCCCGTTCCGCTCAAAGGAGCAACCGACGCCAACACCCCGCTCAACAAAGCCGGATCGTATGAAGTGGAGTTCGCAAACGTTGATGATCGGTTGCTGCTGTGGATCGACGGAGACCTGATTGATTTTGGTGAAGGGGGCGGAATTGTTCCCCCGATCACCTTGTCGCAGCGCAAACCGACAAATCGCGACTTGGCCCCGGTGGGCATTGCTGCCCGCGATGCTTCGCTAACGGTCTCTCATTTGAACATCTCGCGCGACGTCTATTACCTCAGTTGCTCTAAGGATAATCTCGGCAACGGCACACAGGCACAGGTCGACTTTAACGCCCCGACCAGTTTATCGGAGTTGCGTACCTTTCTGGCCAACCCGGAAACCGCTTTCTCAGGCAAAGGGTACAGCCAGGGCTATATGGACATGCAGTCGAATGAATTCAAATTGGGCGAAGACGAGTTCTTTGTGCTGGGCGACAATAGTGCCCGCAGCAAAGACAGCCGACTGTGGGACAATGGACGCATCCCCAATCGTATTGGTGACAACGACCAATCGGGACACAATCATGCAGTTCCCCGCGATTTATTGATTGGCAAGGCATTTTTCATCTACTGGCCGCACGGCATTCCGTTTTTGAACAATGGACGCGGGATTCCCGTTTGGTATTACAACCAGCCTGAAGCTGTTAAAGTCGGGCCTGGTGACTATCGTCCTGTACAGCCGTTGGGGCCCAACGGGCCGATGGAATTAGAGAAATCCAAGTACCCCAGCTTATCGGTCCCCTTCTATCCGCAATGGCAACGGTGGCAGCGTATTGAGTAGCCGGCGGTTTCATATTTGATGATCTCACACGTCACGGAGGATGAGTGAATTCATGTCTATTTTGCAAGCACAAGGCCTAGCCAAGGTTTACGGTGGACGCCGCGTCGTCAATGGTGTCGACTTGAACGTCGAGCGCGGGGAAATCGTTGGTTTGCTTGGTCCTAACGGTGCCGGTAAGACCACCACATTTCGCATGACCTGCGGCATGATCGCCCCGGCGGAAGGTCAGGTGCTGCTCGACGGCGTCGACGTGACTAACTGGCCGATGTACAAGCGGGCCCAATACGGCATGGGCTATTTAGCCCAGGAATCGAGCGTCTTCGTCAAGTTGACGGTCGAGCAAAATATCATTGCCATTTTGGAAATGCTGCATGTCAAGCGCCGTGAACGCCGCAAAATCACGGACGAACTGTTGGAGCAATTTGGGTTAACGCGACTACGCAAATCGGTCGCATCGCACCTCTCCGGGGGGGAACGCCGCCGCTTAGAAATCGCTCGCTGCTTGGCCAGTGAACCGGCGCTCATTCTGCTCGACGAACCATTCACCGGGATCGACCCAGTCACGATCCACAGCATCCAAGACATTATCCGCGAACTGCGCGACACCGGTATCGCCATTTTGCTCACCGACCACCGCGAACGGGAAACGCTCACCATTACCGATCGCGCTTACGTGATCTGCGCCGGTCAAGTGCTTGTCTCGGGCGACGCCGAAACCGTTTTGAAAAACGAATCCGCCCAGGAAATGTACTTCGGCAAACGCTTCGATGCCGATTCGATCATCAGCGGCAAAGAAGCCATGCTGGCAGAAGAACAAGCCAACCGCGAAGAAGCGGCCCATAGAAAACTGACCGCCGACAATGCAGCGGCCGCTGACGAAGCCGCCGAGAAAGAAGCATCCGACGAGGATAAAAACGCCGCCTGATCCGATCGGAAACCCGTAAAAGATCATTCACAAAACCCGACCGCGGTTGCTGCATAGACCACTGCCACGCGGACCAGATCGTCGATGTTCACCCACTCGCTCGTCGTGTGCGCGCCTCCCGCCTCCGGCCCGTGCGTGATGGCCGCGATTCCTTTTTTTTGCCAGAAGCAACTCCCGTCGTCGACGAATGGCTTAGCCCCGATCGGCAGTTGTTTGCCCGTGACGTTCGCGTAAACTTTCTGAAACGTCGCAGCCAGATCACTGTGCTCGTCGAGTTCGAACGCGTCGCGAATCAGCAAAAACTCGGCATCGATCGTCGCTCCCGTCTTTGCGGCGACATCTGCAACCAACGCCCGGTAGTCGCGGCGAACCTCTTCCCAGGCATGCCCCGGCAACCATCGCAGCGTTCCCTGCAACTCGCAGGTTTGTGGATATTGGTTGTACATCTCCCCACAATTCAGCATCCCTACAAACGCGCTTTCGCAACCTGCCAGCGGATGACTGTTCTTTTCCAGCTCCACGTTCCAGTCCAATAACCGTTGCACTAATTGCGCTCCGACCTGTAGCACGTTTGGTTCTTCGCGCGGACGAAAGACTTCATGCACCGGCTCTCCCGGTCGGCTGATTTTGATTTTCAAATGCGCATTCCCGCGACCGATTACCGGCAAGACGTCGTGCGTATATTCGGGAATCAATACGCCCTCCCCCACATACCCGTCGTCGATCAACTGATTCAACTGCCGACAATCTCCCCACGGCGCTTCGTGCAGATCGTGTGCGGTCAGCAATATTCCGCCGCCACCCAAAACCGCCGAATCGCGGACGACGCGCAGCGCTTCGACCATGGCAGCTACGCCCGCTTTCATGTCGCTCGCCCCGCTCCCGGTCAAACGGTTCCCATCAACGGCCGACGGAGCGAACGGCAAGTGCACCGTGTCCAGATGCCCGTTGAACTGCAACGTCCGGCCCGGTTTCCCCGTATCCCACCGCACCACAACGGCCGGCGATGTCGGCCACGCTGCCTGCGGACGCTCCACCTGGAATCCCTCCTCCACAAGCAAAGCCGCCAGCGCATCGGCCACGGCACCCGCTTCGCAGGTGGGGCTGGGAATATCAACCAATCGTCGCGCCGTCGCTAACAACCGGTCACGATTTACAGTTTGACGAATGAGTTGCAACGTTTCAGCGGAAATCGGCATGTCTTCTCTCGTCTTTGTCATTCATCCAGATAAAACGTGCGAATCGTATCAGCACCGCCTGAACACCATAGCAGTCCAGTTCCAGACGGCAACAACAGCAACCTACGCAGCATGAAAGAACGTGCTGTTTTGCTGGCAAGGTCGACCCCGTTTCATCAGGCAGCTATGATAGTCGGTGATATTCATTTCTCTAGTTTCCGCCCACTCCGGTCGAGTGGATTCTCCTACATCAGCCAAGGTCTATGGTATGACTATTCCTCCCTGTACAGACTCCATGCTCAAAGACGGCACGTTCGATGGAAAAACAATCATCGTCACCGGCGGCGGCACCGGCCTGGGACGCTCGATGGGCCAATATATAGCCCAATTGGGTGGAAATCTGGTCATCTGTGGTCGCCGGGCAGATGTGATTGCCGAATCGGCCGCCGAAATGGCTGAAGCCACTGGGGCGAACGTTATGGGACAAGCGTGTGATGTTCGCGATCCTGAACAGGTCGAGGCACTCATTGATGCGGCAATCGAGAAGTTCGGCTCGGTCGAGGGACTGATCAATAACGCAGCGGGCAACTTCATCTGCCCCACCGAACGGCTGTCCTACAACGCTTTCAACACGATTGTCGATATTGTCTTACGCGGAACCAGCAACTGCACATTGGCGATGGGAAAACGTTGGATCGAAGCCGAGCAACGGGGGAGCTTTTTAAACATCGTCACCACGTACGCCTGGACTGGTTCGGGATATGTCGTCCCCTCGGCCGTTTCCAAGGCCGGAGTCTTGGCACTGACTCGTTCGCTGGCGTCGGAATGGGGCAAGTATGGTATTCGCTTAAACGCCGTCGCTCCCGGCCCATTTCCCACCGAAGGGGCTTGGTCGCGCTTGATGCCGGACGCACTCAAGGAGACGTTTGACGCATCCCACCGCATCCCCGTTGGCCGCGTCGGTGAACATCAGGAACTGGCCAACCTGGCCGCCTATTTAATGTCCGACTACAGCGCTTACATCAACGGCGATTGCATCACCATCGACGGCGGAGAATGGGTCCGCGCCGCTGGACAATTCAACGGCCTCGAAGCCGTCTCGTCCGAACAATGGGACCAGCTGCAAGCCTCCATGAAACCCAAGAAGGGTTAATCTCACGCGCATCACAAACTAAGGAGGGCCACATGCAATTCTCTACGGAAGACTTGCTACGTCGTTTGGGTTCCGGTGAAACGATTGAAACGCTTTGCTGCGAGTTGCAGATGAACAGCGGTCAATTCCAAGAGTGGTGGGCCAATGAGACAAAGCGGCGATTATCGCCGAATCCCGAAACCGTACCGGCGCCAATTTCTGCTACGACAAAGATCCACCGCGATGATCGTGGTATTCCGCACATTGTTGCCGAAAATGATGTCGATCTGTTCGTCGGCTACGGCTACGCGATGGCGGCCGACCGGCTGTTTCAACTCGACAACCTTCGCCGTAAAAGCTCTGGGCGATTAGCGGAAGTTGTTGGTGAAGCCGCCGTTGATCTCGACCTGACCGCACGCACCATCGGCTTTCGTGCCATTGCGGAGGCACAATGGCAACAGCTTCCCAGCCAAACACGGACTCTGCTTACCGCCTTTACCGCCGGGATCAATGCGCATATCGAAGCCGTGGGAGATTTACTGCCGATTGAGTTTGCTCTGCTCGATTACCAGCCCGAGCCTTGGACCGAAGTTGATTCGCTGGCAATCGAAATCGAATTGCAGTGGTACCTCACCGGACGCTTCCGCGTGATTGCCATTCCGGAATTGGTCAAACGACAACTGGGCAACGGCCCGTTGTATCGCGACTTTCTGTTGGGTGAAGCAGACGACGAAGCCATGCTGCCCCACGGCGCGTACCCGGCCACGGCAACGGGAGATGTGGAGCCGGTCGGTGTCGTGCAAGGGTCCCCCTTTGAAGCACATGGCAGCAACAATTGGGTTTTGGCCGGAAACAAAACCGTCTCAGGAAAACCGCTGTTGGCCAGCGACCCGCATATTGCGTTCGCGGCGGTCTCTTGTTGGTACGAAGCCCACTTGTGCGGCGGTTCGTTCAACGTGGCCGGCATGACCTATATTGGCATGCCGGCAATGATGTTCGGTCAAAACGAATACGTCGCCTGGGGTTGCACGAACAACCTCTGCTCACAGCGAGACCTATATCAAGAACAAACCGATCCCGATCATCCCGGCGCATTTCTCTACGATGGAAAATGGGATCCGGCGCAGGAATTGACAGAAACGATCGTTGTCAAAGATGCAGAGCCGATTCACAAGACAATCCAGTTTAGTCGTAACGGCCCCATCGTGAATGACATTCTGCCGACTGCCGCGAGGGATACCGGCCCGGTTTCCTTGCGCTGGTTGGGACGGCATAGTAGTGGTTGGCTGACCGCGTTGTTGCAAATGAATCAAGCGAAAAGCGTGGACGGATTATTCGCCGCTTCGCGGCCGTGGCATGTCCCGACATTCGCCGTCGTGGCGGCCGACGATCAGGGACACATCGGTTTTCAAGCCACCGGGCGAATTCCTCAGCGAAAACTCAACGAACGAGGATATCGTCCCGGCTGGGACCCTGAGCACCAATGGACCGGCCTGATTCCGTTTGAGCAGATGCCGCATTGGTCCGATCCTGATCGAGGTTGGATCTGCACCGCCAACAACCGAGTTGCCGATGACGACTTTCCCTACCCGCTATACGGAACGTGGAGTAGTTGCCAGCGTGCGCGTCGCATCCGCCAAATGATCGAATCCAAACCGCAACTCTCGCGTGATGACATGGCCGCCATGCAGGTTGACTCGCTGTCGCTGCGGGCGGTCGACTGCGTTCCGCCGTTAGTCGCGATCCTCGAATCACACTCCACCCCCGCATTCACACAAGCCATCGACGTGCTGAGCGAATGGAATTGTCGTTGCGACCCGCAAGAAGTCGCCCCCACTTTGTTCAACGCCTTTTTTGTGAATTGGTGTCAGACGGTCGCTAGCGAACGCTTTGAGGGCGAGGTTGCTGATTTTGTCGCCGGTGCAGCTTCCGGTATCGCGTCGAGACTGTTGGCCGCCGATAGTAACGGCTGGTTTCATCGCCGTAATCGGACTGAGGCCGTCGTGGACACGTTCAGAATAACGCTCGCTGAACTTGCTGAAAAAATGGGGCCGGAGTTGGAGACGTGGCGGTGGGAACGTTGGCACCGCATGCCGCTGCGGCATGTCCTCAGCCAGATCGGCGACTTGGGAGTGTTGCTCAATCATGGCGATGTCCCGGTGCCCGGTGATATGACGACCGTTGGCAACACCGGTTACAGCCCCGATGGCCGCGCAGTGACCGGTAGCGGCTATCGAATGATTGCCGATTTTGACCAAGCAGCCCCCGTGCTTTTTGCGCAAGACGCGCAAAGCCAATCAGGTCAACCGGGCAGCCCGCATTACGACGATCAACTCGCCGACTGGTTGGATAAAAAATACCACAGCCTCCCCTTGTCGCCCGCAGCTGTGGAACAAGCGGCCTGCTCGACCGTTACTTTGACTGCAGAAAAATAGTCGCCAGCACAATTTGCCATCCATGGAAAAAAATGAAGCGACCGCGCGTCACTGTGACACACGGCCGCTCATTCTTTTTCAGGACGCTCAGACTTCCCGTGTTACGAAAACGGGAAGGGTTGTGGTTCAAGCAAAAACGGAAAGACCCGCAACGGCACGCCGGCCGGCAGATCGCTTTTGTAAACCAATTGGGCGGCACGATCGGCTGCGTATTGCAACACGGTGAATTCCAGTCCGCAGAAGTAATCCTCACCAACTTCGGCGGCCACATCGGCAAAAACTTCGCCGGCTGAGGCTGCGTGCCGACGGACACCGTGCAAGCTGTTTTCGCGAACTTTGACGCCGGCGGCGGAAAGTTTGATCAACCCTTTGAGAAACCGGCCAACCAGCGTATCGGGGCCGGTGGCCCGCCACAGACGCTCCCACTCTTCGTGGGCTTCCCAATAATATCCGATGTTAAACAGATCGATGGCCACCAGGTAATTGCGACTATCAGCCCAGCCCTCGGCCTTAAGCGGCGGCGGGGGGGGACCTTTTTTACCATGGCTGTGCCCGCGGGGATCACGAATCGGATGCGGGGTCACGGTCCCCGGGATATACGTATATCCCGGCAAATCTGCCGCGGGCAACATCCGCGGAATCGATGTGTCAATTTGGGGCATCAATGGTTTCTCCGTCATATCAATAAATACAGCATCTGTGAGAATGCGGATGACCGCATGGGTTATTTGTTCAGTCCAATCGGCAGCCAATACGGATCGGCTGCGTCCTTAAAATACGACACTCAAACTGGCAGACGCCAATTTCTTGGCTCCACCTCTTTAGAAAACTCCTGAGAGACAGCCAAGTCAAGAAAAAAATCACAAACTCTCGCCGGTCTTGTCCAGATTGTCCCACATGGGGAACTGCTCACTGGCTAATCAGGTGGGCTGTTTTACCCGGCAACCTGCTCGGCCACTTCACGCTTGATCCTTCGCATCAGACCCGTAAAACCGCGACGGCGCGTCATTCCCAAAGTTTCCGCCAAGCCCAACTGGCCTAACAAATCCTCCGGAACGCTGGCCACATCCGTAGCCGGCACGCCTGAGAGTCCTTCCACTAACATCGAGACATAACCACGAACCGTAGGAGACCGCTCCGTGACGTAAGCCTCCAACTGCGCGTGACCGTCCACCACGTCGACCCATAAATAAACCGGGGTTTGGCATTCCTTGACCAAGCGACGGGTATCCTCCCGCTCCGCTGCCCGCTCGGGCGATAACTCCGGCAGATCCTGGGACATCTCAATCAACGTCTGCAGAGATTCTTCGGGATCCAGGCCGTCGAACTCTTCTAATAATTCACCTAACTTCAATCGTCCGCACCCCCGCACTTTTTTCATCGATTCCCGCACCACGGTGTACGGTCCATTTCGTCAATCGCTGACAGGTACCACAAAACTCATATGCAACTCAGCATGCCGCAGACCAAGTGAGACCCACTCTTGCCGGGCCATTCTGCCAAAGACCGGGTGGTGGACGTTGGGCGTTTCCGTTTCATAACGAGCGACTGCTTTTTTCAAATGCGCTAAACCTTCCGCCACCGAAACGTCTCCCGGTGCCAATGCTCCTGCATTGGCCGGCAGTTTGAAGCCTGCCCGCATCGGCTTTGTGATGAAACCATTTTTGATAAACGGCGCCACCAACTTTCGCAAAAACCAGGGTGCTTGAAACGGAAAGCCGTCAAACGAACAGTCCAACGACACCGCCAAGTGTTCCAGGATTTGCCCGAACGACCACTCCCCCAACGTCTGGTATTCCCCCGCCGCGAGGCTCTCCGCATCGGTGACAATGTCGTTGAGATTGCCATAATGCAATTCGCGGCGACCGGTGGCTTGTAGAGTGGCCGTCATATTTGAGTATTGCTCCTGATTTTTCGCCGCAGTCCGTTGATGTCGTCTAATCTCACTTCAATCCGTCAAATGCCGAACACTCTTCAAATTCTAGTCCGGACGAACGATTTCCGTACCGCGATCACAAGAAAGTCCGCGCGAGTCCTCACAAGTGAGGTCTAATCTTCGTTGTTTCTCTAGGGGTATGTTTTTCGTGCTGGTTGGCAGCAGCGGTGCAGTCTTAGGAGGGACGTTCATGTGAGGACTCGTGCACGTCAGTCAACCAAGCTTGTAAATTTTCCCGGCAATTGGCGAGCATTCGTATACTCAAGCAACGCCACGCGAAGAACTCACAAAGTCGAAGCGATTCCGGCACTAGCACCGGTCCTCAGCAGTGGGGTGAGTCCGGGCAGGACATTACTCCATTCTCCGCCTTAATACGAACTTTACAAGAGGAGTTTTGAGGTTCGAAGGACGATTTCTTGGAAATGATAGGCAAGGTCCACGAACTTTGCCCACCATTCCTGGAATTGGTAATCCGTACCAGCACCGGCGGAAATGGCTAAGCTATTATACGCTTAGCAATCGCCCCGGAAGAGTGCCACCAGTCGCGGGATGAAACGGGCAAAGGCCCGCGCGCGATGACTGAGGCGTTGCTTGACGACCGCGTCCAGTTCGCCGAAGGTACGATGGTATTCGGGAACCATAAACAGCGGATCGTAGCCAAACCCATTGCTCCCGCGGGGACTGTCGATAATCTGTCCGCGACAGCTCGCTTCGGCGGTGAGACGGATCTGCCCCTCAGGATCGGACAAAGCAATACTACACACATAACCGGCAGAGCGCCGAGCCGGGGGGACGTCGGCCAACTCCATTAACAACTTGTCGTTGTTTTCTTGGTCGCTGGCATTTTCACCGGCATAGCGGGCCGAGTAAATTCCCGGACGACCCTCCAAGGCATCGACCATCAACCCGCTATCTTCGGCCAACACCCACCGCGACAATTCCAACGCCGGTTCCCGGGCTTTCTTGGCGGCGTTCTCAGCAAACGACGCTCCATCCTCGACGACCTCTGCAAGATCGGCCACTTCGGCAACGCTGATAACATCGATGCCGTGTGGCGCCAAAAGATCCTTGATCTCGCCGCTCTTCTTGAGATTTCGGCTGCCGAGAACAATCTGTGGTTTGTCAGTCATGATGTTTGTCAGAAATGGCGGCAGGTTAGGCCGTCTTGCTGCGTCCTTGTCGTTTACGGCCGTTCTCGGTGAGTACGATCTTACGCAGGCGAATGCAGCCCGGCGTAATTTCTACGAACTCATCTTCTTCGATATATTCTAGTGCCATTTCCAATGACATTTTCCGCGGCGGCCGCAACAAAATTGCGTCGTCGGCGCCTGAGGAACGGACATTGGACAGTTTCTTTTCGCGAATCGGATTGACGACCATGTCGCAATCGCGGGAGTTTTCACCGATGATCATGCCTTCGTAACAATCATCGCCTGGCGACACAAACATGTCGGCCCGTTCCTGCAGTTTCCACAAGGCATAACCGACGACCTTGCCGTTTTCCTGTGAAACCAGCACGCCGTTGGGACGCCGTGGGATTTCTCCTTCGCAGCGTTTGAAGCTTTCGAAACGGTGGTGCATGATCGCTTCGCCCTTGGTGGCGTTCAGCACGCGTGTCCGCAGTCCAATGAGTCCGCGTGCGGGAATCGAAAATCGCACGTGTGTCATCCCGGTCGAACCGGCCGACATCTCCTCCATTTGACCACGACGGGCGCCCACCATTTCCATCACCGAACCCACCACGTTGGCAGGCACATCGACTTCCAGGCTTTCAAACGGTTCGTGCCATTTGCCGTCGATCTCTTTGCGAATTACCTGTGGCTTGCCGACCGACAATTCGTATCCTTCGCGCCGCATCTGCTCGATCAAAATCGAAAGGTGCAACAATCCCCGACCGGAGACCATAAAGGCGTCGTTCTGATCCGCTTCTTCGACCCGCAAGGCGACGTTTGATTCCAATTCCTTCATCAACCGCGCCCGCAGATGGCGGCTGGTGACGAATTTTCCTTCACGTCCGGCCAACGGCGACGAATTGATGGTAAACATCATCGAGAGTGTCGGCTCGTCGACAGCTACCCGTTCCAGCGGGTTGGGATGTTCGGGATGACAGACGGTATCGCCGATTTCCGGATCGGGCAGACCGGTCAAGGCGACGATGTCACCCGCAGTCGCCGTTTCAGCATCGGTACGTCCCAATTTGTCGAACAGTTGCAGATTCACGACCTCACCGGCCACTTGGCTACCGCCTCCTTTGAGGACGGCCACTTTGTCACCGTTTGAAACTTCACCGCAATTGATGCGGCCAATTGCAACGCGTCCCACGTATTCCGACCAAGCGATCGTGGTGACCATCATTTGAAACGGCGCTTCGGCGTCGACTTTGGGTCCCGGAATATTGTCGATCACCATGTCCAGCACGGGGTGAATCGATTCGGTCTTCTCGTTGGGATCGTGTGTGGCATAGCCTTCGCGGGCACTGGCGTAAACGTAGGGGAAATCCAACGTTTCATCGTCCGCTCCGAGTTCCACTAACAAGTCGAATACTTGCGACAACACCTCGTCGGGACGGCAGTCGGGACGGTCAATTTTGTTGATGACCACAACCGGCTTCAATCCACATTCCAAAGCTTTGCTGAGCACAAAACGTGTCTGCGGTCGCGGCCCCTCGAAGGAGTCGACCAACAGAATGGCTCCATCAGCCATCTTCAACACCCGCTCGACTTCGCCGCCAAAGTCAGCGTGTCCCGGGGTATCGATGATGTTGATCTTCACGCCTTCGTAGTTGATGGCGATGTTCTTGGCCAGAATCGTGATGCCCCGTTCGCGTTCCAAGTCATTGGAATCGAGGATGCAATCTTCTTGGAGTTGCGCATCACGAAATTGTCCGCTTTGACGTAAGAGTGCGTCGACGAGGGTTGTTTTCCCATGATCAACGTGCGCAATAATGGCGATGTTACGAAGGTCGGTGCGTCGCATGGGAATCGGATTTTCCACGTTAATTGTGAATTCAAAAAGGAACACGAAGGCGTTTCCGCGAATCGCTGGTCACAAAGCTTGAAAACCAGCCAATAAACTCCAGAATCGCCGCGCAGCGGAATGATAAGTGGGGCGTGTAATCTTCAATGGAAATAAAGGACCGAGTGAGCAATCCGCTCAATCCAAGCATCCGCATCGCGCTGGACGTTCCATCAAATGCGGAAAACACAACCGAAAGGCTAGCCCAAGGTGCCCTCCACCCATGGAAATTCGGCCGAATCACCACCATAGTTTAACAGCCAACCGACCATCCCTAAAGGGCAAGCCTGTTAAGAACGCGTGAGTTCGTTGCGAATCGGCAGAATTTCGATAAATTTGAGCCATCCAAGCCAACAGCACACAAATGAATCGCTCCAGTACCCCACACCCACTGCACTGACGCAACGTATTACCCTAATTGCAATTACAGCACGACGACCAACCACTGCCTCCCGCGACAGCCCCACTCTCTCCCGTAGAAAGCCACCCCAGTATGCCGCCGCAATTATTGGTTAGTGTTCGCAACGGAATTGAGGCAGAAGCGGCGCTTCAGGGGGGATGTGACATCCTGGACATCAAAGAACCGGCACGCGGCTCGCTGGGAATGGCCGATATGGCGGCGATTTCAGCGGTTGCCGAAGTAGTTGGGCAACAGCCAGACGATGTTGCTTTGAGTGCAGCCCTGGGGGAGACCACCGATTGGTACGCGGCAGCCCCCCCTGCTCTGCCGGCCGGAATCAACTATGCCAAACTTGGCACCGCCGGCTTGCGTCCGGATTTGGATTGGCAACAGCGTTGGAGCGAGGTCCGTCGCCAATTCGATTTGGCCGCCGATCGGGACATCGCCTGGATCGCAGTTGCCTATATTGACTGGGAACTGGCCAACAGCCCTCCGCCGCTGGAGATCGTCGCTGCGGCTACCGAAGCAGGCTGCGCCGGGGTGTTGTTCGACACCTTCGCAAAAACAGGTCGCGGACTCTTCGATTGGCTTTCGGAAACCCAACTACGCGGTTTGGTGAACGACATCCATGCAGCCGGCCAACTGGTGGCGGTCGCGGGACAAATCACGGCTGAAAACGTCCCGGCGCTGATCGACTTTGCCCCCGACATCATCGCCATCCGCTCCGCCGCCTGCGCCGGGGGACAACGCACGAATGCCATCGAGGCAGAGGCCATTCGGCACTTCAAAACAGCGATGCACAACGCCGCAATCTCGCACTAATCCGCAGCATCCTCGGCTTCCCCCATTTCGAGTTGCCGCATTTTGCGGTACAGGTTCGAGCGATGCAGTCCCAACATGCGAGCCGCCTCGCTCATGTTGCCTTGCACCCGTTTCACAGCACCGCGAATGAAGCGTTGTTGAAAGTGCTTGGTAGCATCGGCCAGCGTGCCATCCGACGGGTCCTCTTCCTGACCCATCGATGAACGATCGGGGCTGAGGATGAATGCTAAATCGGAGACTTCGACCTTTTCGCCCGGCGCTAAAAAGGCAACCCGCTCCATCAGATTGCGCAGTTCACGGATATTGCCGGGCCAGGAGTGTGCCTGCAGTCGCCGCCGCGCATCGGCAGCGATTTTCAGACGCTTGCGTCCCGCTTGTACCGAGAATTGCGACAGAAAATACTCCGCCAAGAGAATCACGTCCTCGGGACGATCGCGCAGCGGCGGGAGATCCAAAGTCACTACCCCCAACCGATAATACAAATCTTCGCGAAACTTCTTGGTGCGAACCGCTTCGGAAAGGTTGGCGTTGGTCGCTGCCACGACGCGCACGTTGATCGGAATGGTTTGCGATCCCCCCACGCGGGTAATGACTTTTTGCTCCAGTACACGCAGCAACTTGGCTTGTCCGCCTAGAGTCATATCGCCAATTTCATCGAGAAACAGCGTGCCCCCCTCAGCCAATTCAAATTTGCCTTGCCGCGCTTCGTGTGCATCGGTGAAGGCGCCTTTCTCATGGCCGAACAATTCGCTTTCCAGTAATGTCTCTGCCAATGCGGCACAGTTGACAGCGACAAACGGATGATCGCGCCGTGGTCCGTGGTAGTGCAGGGATTGGCTGACGACCTCTTTCCCGGTTCCACTCTCACCCAAAATGAGCACGGGCAACTCCGTGGCGGCGAGTCGCTCGATCGTATCTTTGAGTGCGGTGATTGCCGGACTTTCGCCGACAATCCGCACTCCCTCGGTCACCTGCTCAGTGAGTTGTTTTTGCGTTCGCACCAACTGTTCACGGTCTTGTGTGGACTGCAAAGCCGTTGCCGCTTGAATGCCCAATTGCGTCAGGCTTTCTTCGTCTTCCGCGGTGAATGCCCCGGCGAGCTTATTGATTACCTCAAAAGCGCCGATCCGCTCGCCGTCGCCGTTGAGCAACGGCACGCAGAGTAGGTTTTCCGTTTTGTATCCGCTTTCGACATCGACCTTTTTGTCAAACCGCGCATCACGATACGCTTCGTCGACCTGTATGGACTTGCCGGTTTGAATGACTTCGCCGACGATCCCCGCACTGTCGGAAAGCCGTAGCGTGCCCCCCTCAACTCCCAAAGCGGGGCACGCAATAACCTGCCGGTGATCCTTGTCCCAGATGAAGATGCTGGCGCGGTCGGCTTCTAACAACCGCGTCGCCTCATTGGCGATCAGTTCCAACAGCGGAACCGTTTCTCGTTCGTGGCTGAGTTGCGAGGCGATCTTCAGGATCGCTTCCAGACGTTCGCTCCGCCGCTGGCTGGTCTGATAACGGCGAACGGCAGCAATGGCCGAGCCAAGCCCCCAACCAAGCATCAACGCCGACCCGACCTGTTCGGGCCGGAGATCGCGGCCGGAAAAGAGCAACAACTCTCCCGCGAGGTCGGGCTGAGTAAAGGGGACACCGATCAGCGGCCAATACTCGTCGCCATCGGGCGGCGCAATGAACAGGGCGACCCCGCCGTCCAGCGCGTTGTCCAAATCGTTAAACGGCAATTCGGTGAGATTGATATGACCAAATTGCGCCGACAGTTCCCATTGCGGAGTCTTGCGGACCAGCCCGACCCACTGGGCCTGCAATTCGCTGGCGACATCAGGCAATTGGTTTTGCAGCAACTCGTCTTCATGATTCGCCCGCAGCGCCGATTCCAACAAACGCAGCGTAAATTGCCACTCGGTACTGCCGGCATCTTTACGGTCAAACCAAGGAGTCTGTTGCAGCTTCATGGCGTTTTACGTATCCAAGTTTGGGAACGAGCGGCATTAAAAGGATGTCACCGACCATGCGTCGACCTGTCATCGCAACGATACCGGTGTATCAATCCGATTGCAACAAGTCTCCCGCCCAACAGCCTGCGGACTGGGTTTTCAAAGGGATAGCGTCGTTAAAGTCACCCAAGGCCTGAAGGGACAGGCTTGAGGACCGGTGCAGCGCGGTCGGTGAAGTCGAATTGTGTGGCTTTGGGGATTTTGGTAACGTTTCGACCGGTTCGCCGAGAGCGGCCCGAGAAATGCTAACGATCACTTCATGGAAGGGGGAAATCGGATGGAACAGTCAGGCACTATCAAAATGACGGGCAAGGAAAAGGATGCTCGCTGGTACAGCGAAAAGTTCCGAGGCAATGCGCACAAGCCGGAACACTATACGGCATTTCGCTACTACTTTTTGTTCGCCGCTTTAGTGACACGCTTGGCCCCGGATGGGGACGAATCGGTCCTCGATATTGGGTGCGGACCGGGGCATTTAGCAGGCTTGTTGCGCGACGTGGGCGTGACGCGGTACTGCGGTTTTGACTTCAGCGAAGCCCGCATCGAATTCGCTAAGTCGACCTATCCCGATCGCGAGTTTCATGTCGCGGACATTTTTGAAACCGACCTGTTCGAGACCGTCGACTACAATACCGTGGTTTGCACCGAAGTCCTGGAACACATCGAACGCGACCACGAAGTCTTGAGCAAGATCAAACCCGGTACGCGGTTCTTGGGGTCGGTCCCCAGTTACGACTCAGCCGCCCACGTCCGCTACTTTACCAACAAGTCGGACGTGGAAGACCGTTACCGTGAACATTTCGCCCGCTTGCGTATCGACTCGCTGCCCCACGGAGTCAAGGGAGAGCGAATCTACGTCATCGACGGCATCATCATGTGATTGATGACTCGACGCTACGCCAGAACTGTGAGCATCGCATCCGCCCACCAATAATGTACTCCACGATTGGCTTCTCCAACGTATGAGCGATTTCCCCGCAGTGATTTTTGACATGGACGGCGTCCTGGTTGATTCCTACGACGCGCACTATGAAAGTTGGCAACGCCTAGCGGCCGAACGGGGATTTGAGTTCACCCGGGCGCAATTCCTGACCACCTTCGGACGCGTTAGCCGTGAGGTGATTGTCGAGTGCGGTCTGCTGGACGATCCCACGCCCGAGGCGGTCGCCGAGATCGATGATGCCAAGGAACTGCATTTTCGTGACATTTTGCGCGAGGACTTTCGAGCGATGGACGGCGCCCGCGAATTGATCGACGCCCTCGCCGCTGAAGGGATTCCGATAGCCGTGGGGTCATCCGGTCCGCTAGAAAATGTCGATTTGGTGATTGACTTGCTTAGCAAAAGAGATCACCTTAAAGCCGTGGTGACGGCCCGCGACGTGACACGGGGCAAGCCGCATCCGGAAGTGTTTCTCAAAGCGGCCGCCGGTTTGGAAGTCGAACCAGGCAATTGCGTCGTTATCGAGGACGCACAGGCAGGGATCGCCGCCGCACACGCCGCTTCAATGGTCTGCATTGCCCTGGTCAGTGCTGGGCATACGGACGAGGAATTGTCAGCCGCCGATCAGGTGGTGCATTCGTTGCGGGACCTTTCGCCGGCCAGCATTCGCGACACATTTCAACAACATATCCAGTGATGTTCTGACACGAACAATCGGAAGCAACACGCCATGACCGAACCGACCAACAACCTATTTGATTTGACCGACAAGGTGGCCTTGATCACTGGTTCCAGCCGGGGGATTGGATTGGCGATGGCCAGCGGCTTGGCGCAGTCCGGCGCCAAAGTGGTGCTCTGCGGCCGAAAACAAGAGGGGATCGACGAGGCGGTCAAAACCATTCGCGACCACGGCGGCGAAGCAACCGGCATTCCGGCGCATATGGGACGCGCTGAAGATCTACAGGCATTGGTCGACCATGCGGTCGAGACGTTTGGCGGTATCGATATTCTTGTCAATAACGCAGCAACGAATCCAGTCTTCGGCCCGCTCTTGGACAATGATGACGCCGCCTTTGATAAGATTATGGAGGTCAACGTCAAGGGGCCGCTGAATCTCGCCAAACTGGTGCACCCGATCATGGTCTCGCGCGGCGGCGGGTCGATCATTAATGTCAGCAGCATTGGCGGACTTCGCCCCGAACCGATGCTAGGGCTGTACAGCATGAGCAAAGCGGCCCTGATCAGTTTGACCAAAGTCATGGCGGCCGAATGGGGAGGCGATTCCGTCCGCGTTAATGTGCTCTGCCCGGGCCTGATTCAAACACAGTTCAGCCAAGCGCTGTGGTCAAACGAAAAGATCCTCAACAGTGTCGTCGGCAAACTGCCACTCAAGCGGATTGCCCAGCCGGAGGAACTGGTGGGAATGACGGTGTATTTGGCGTCAGCGGCGTCGAGTTACTGCACCGGTTCGGTGATGACGGTCGACGGTGGACACACGATCTGAGCGGGCGGTTCGTCTTGCGGCACGACATTCAACGCCGCGCGAAATCTGCTTCCGGGCTGGAGGCGGTCGCATACAATTTCCGCGGGATGCGTCCGGCGCGATAGGACCAACGCCCGGCCCGCGTCGCCTCTCGCATGGCATGCGCCATCATCAGTGGATCGTTGGCACCGGCGATGGCTGTGTTCAGCAAAACCCCGTCGCATCCCAATTCCATCGCCCCGCTGACGTCGCTCGCGGCGCCAACACCGGCATCGACGATCACTGGATAATCCGGATCGCCCTCTTTGAGGTACTCCAAACAGATCCGAATATTGTTGGGATTCAAAACCCCCTGCCCGCTGCCAATGGGACTACCGGCCGGCATAACCGAGGTCGCTCCCGCGTCCTTCAAACGCCGCGCGGTGATGGGATCGTCCGTCGTATAGACCAAGACCTGAAACCCCTCGCTCACCAACTGCTCGGTGGCCGCTAATGTTGCCATCGGATCGGGCAACAACGTTTTTGCGTCGCCCAAGACTTCAAGCTTCACCCAATCCGCACCAGGATTTTCCAGGCCGGTGAGAATTTCCCGCCCCATCCGCGCGGTCCGCACAGCATCTTCGGCATTAAAGCACCCAGCGGTATTCGGCAAAATCGTATACCGCTCCAGGTCGATGAAATCCAGAATGTTCCGCCCTTCCGCATCCACCAACCGTTCGCGCCGCACAGCGACAGTGATCACGTCGGCCGCGCTGGCTTCCAGGCATTCCCGCATCAATTCAAAGGTGGCGTACTTCCCCGTCCCGACGATTAACCGCGACGTGAATTCGTGGGAGCCCAGGACGAGCGGAGAATCGCTTGGAAGTTCGGTAGACATGCTTTGTTTCTAGTAAGCGGTGGACAGTAACCAGTAGGCAGTAGGCAGTAGGCAGTAGGCAGTAGGCAGTAGGCAGTAGGCAGTAGGCAGTAGGCAGTAGGCAGTAGGCAGTAGGCAGTAGGCAGTAGGCAGTGGGCAGAAAATCTGGGTGCCGCTGGCGGCTTGTCCGCCAGTGCGGTTGCAAACAGTTAAGAAGTGTGATGTTAGCGTTTTATTTCAACGACCGGTTCATCCTCCGCCGACGAGGGTGACGATTTCTAGTTGATCGTTCGGCTCAAGCGTGCAGGTTGCGTGATCGCCGCGGGGGATGAGTTGCAGGTTGCGTTCCACAGCCAGATACTTCGGCTGTAATTCCAATTCGCGTAACAGGTCCGCAACCGTGATCCCGGCGGCGATTTCACGCGTTTCGCCATTGATGCTAATTTCCACTGTTGCGAATTCCCACAGGACGTCTCGACTTCAAGCGATAATCAACGAACGGGGCTGCAAAGCCCGTTTTCGAATGCGGCAGCGTATGCAGACGCGCCGACAAGCGCAGTTTAGAGACCGATGCCTTGAAGCGTCAACCAATTCGCATTCCCGCTGTTGTTTGCCCCACATGCTTCAAGGTTGCTGGTTTACCCAGCCTGGGCTGCGGCAATGTAACATCAATATTCGCATTCGCTGTCGCAGCAATTCATGCAGTAGCTAGAATCAGCGCTGCGGATTCGCTAATTTGTGTTCCTGAATCGCATTCTCTCCGGCCTCATTCGTGAAGGAGTCACGCCGCATGACCAGTACAACTGTCGAACAAATTCTGGTGGTTCCCACGTCGTTGTTTCGCGAAATCGGATATTTCGAGGGACTCTCCACCAACCTTCAGCCGTATTTGGAAACGTTGCTCGACCCGATTCACACCAGCTATCAGCCGCGGGATGTGATGGAAGCGGACCCGGAATTTAAGCAGTTGATTCCGTACTGCATTTTCCAGCATGCGGGGGAGATTTTTTACTACACCCGTGGCGGCGGACAGGGGGAGAAGCGGTTGCACGCCAAACGCTCCATCGGCGTCGGCGGGCATGTTTCTTCCGTCGATGAAAACCAAGCGGATTCGCCTTACCTGGAAGGGATGCGGCGGGAGATTGAGGAAGAGGTGCATGTCGAGGCCCCCTATACGGATCGTTGTGTGGGCATGCTCAACGATGACAGCAACGATGTCGGCAAAGTCCACCTGGGAATCGTGCACGTTTTTGACCTCGAAGAACCAAAAATCCGCCCGCGTGAAAAAGACATGCTGGAAACCGGTTTCGCCTCACCGGAACAACTGTTGGCGGAGATTGATCAATTCGAGACCTGGTCCCAAATCTGTCTCAAAGCACTGTTTTCGTAGTTCCGCCTGCTGGATCCCGACAAAGTCACCCCATGCTTCACGCCAGCCAAACTCCAAAGCGCTGTGAAATCTCCACCGAGCAAATCCGTTTGGTGTGCGAACTGACTGCCGACCGCTGGCAACACACGTTCTCGGTCTCCACGGGGGGGAAATGGGTGGACGTTTTGTCCTCCCTCGAAGGGTCGCCTGAAGACGAATCGCCGGCCAGTCCGGTGTTTCAGGAACTTTTGCTGGATGAGAAAAACGCGCAGTTGACCGAAGTCCAAATGTTCGGCCGCTCCGGCAAATGCCTGTATGCCGTGGCTGTGGGCATGAATACCGAGACAAAAATCCTCGATTTCGATGTCTCGGCGCGGTTTGTGGGAGCTGAGATGCCCAAGCGGGTCACCAGTTCCTACGCTGGGGGGGATTGGGCCGTTGCGGAAACATCGCCCCCTGTTGCGACCGAGGCACAATCCGGCTTGCAGTTAGCGATTCTGGACGTTCCGGGCATGCCGCCCTGTGAAGCCCATTGGTTCCCAACAACAGGCCTGAAAATAGGTTACGGGGACCTTTCCGGCGTTCCGACAACAACAGGCGGAACAACGATCCGCTGGCAATACCAGGTTTCCTGGGCCGCGCTCTCTTGATTTCAGGCGGCCGATACTTCAAAATTCCCGCACGCGTGTTGAAAACCTAATATCGCGACACAGGTTTCGACTGATCGCCGCCAAGGGATGGCGCCACATCAGTCCGACAGAACATATTGAAGGCAGACAATGACTATTGAAGCGGCCGAGCAACTCAAACGGGAATTCACCGACAAGTACGTTGTTGTCGAAGCAGGCGTGCCGGAATTATTGCGGTTCGCGTCACGGACAGGTCTCGTCAAAACGGTCAACATGAGTGGCCGCGCACTGGTCGAATTCGACGGCGGCGAGGATATCACCTGGTACGATATCGACCCCAGCTATCTGAAGGTCGTGGACAAGCCCGAACCCAAAAAAGCCGCTGCCCCTGCGAAAAAAGCAGCTCCGGCCGGCAAAGCCGCTGCGGCGAAACCAGCCGCCAAGAAGGGCATGAGCCCCTTGGAAATGGCACGCGCCCAAGGCGCTGGTGGAAAAGCTGCTGCTCCGAAGGGTGACAAACCGCTCTCACCGCTGGAACGCGCCCGCATGGAAGGTGCCGCGGGCGGGGGAAGCAAGACGGCCGAGAAAAAGCCGGCTGCAAAACCAGCAGCCGCTGGCAGCGACAAACCGCTTTCCCCATTGGAGCGTGCCCGCATGGAGGGCGCAGCTGGTTCGGGTGGAAAAGCTGCTCCGGCCAAAAAACCAGCTCCGGCCGGCGACGGTGGGAAACCGCTCTCCCCGTTGGAACGGGCACGGATGGAAGGGGCCGCTGGATCGAAATCCAGCGAACCGGTCGCGGAGGAAGCCCCGGCTGCTGAAGCAGAAGAAGTCAAAGCCCCCGCCGCCAAAGCCCCCACAACAGGTGCGGACGGTAAACCGCTCTCCAAAATCGAACTCGCCCGCCAACAAGGCGCGTTTAAGGGTTAGGTCCGCGCCACAGCTTGATTTGGGGAGTTGTGTGACATTTGGCTTTGCCGGTGCAAATCCAAATCTGGATACCACCGACAAAACAATGGCAAAGCCAGTGGCACCCCACGGCGAGCCCTCACGCAACCAATGCACGCGGCGCTCCGCAGAGTCTCGTGGGCAAGGACAGCTGAAATTGCTGCGTCTTGTGCCTACGGCACACCGATTGCCGTTGGCAATCGCTGCCACCCTGTGATTGTTTCCCCACGGCGGCGAAATGCAATTTATTGCTCCGGGAACGAGGCCGGGGGTGAGGGCCCGCTAACCCAAACGGGGCCCCACCAATAGCTCGTCATGCACGGAACGACTATTTCGTTGTCGTCGTTTTTTCAGCGGAGACTTGTCGCAGTTTTTGGTGCATGCGCAAGGCGGTCCGCAAGTTTTTCGCATAGCTTTCCGATTTTTGGTAGCCGACGATGTTGGCCAGCATATCGGCGTCGGAATTGACGACGATTGTTGCCGGCAGCGATTTCACCTTGAGGATTTTAGCGGCCTCCTCGTCCTTTTCCAGATCCAGCTTCACCGCGATAAAGTTGCTGTTGATGAACTTCGCCATATTGGCTTCGTTCAGCGTCTCTCGTTCCAACTTGTGGCAGAAGAAACACCAATCGGCACCGAAGACCAACAGGATCGGTTTGCCGGTTTTGAGAGATTGCTTGTGCGCTGCCGTGAGGTTGGGTTGCCAATCCACTTTTTTGGCCGCTGCTTTATCAGCGGCTGTAACGGCGGTGGTCGCGGTCAAGCAGACGAGTAGTGCCAAACAGAATTTGGCCAGTGGGCGTCGATCCATGACAGTCATCCCCTGGGTAGGTCTCAACGAAGAATAAATATCGGTAAGCGCCCCTCGGCCCGCGCGGCATCTCATTTCGCGACAGTGGTGGGGACATGCATTCCGGTTATGCACTCTATATCGGTGCGCACGGTGGCAAGGCTGTGTGAGAATCTTCACCAAGAGGGTGGGAAATGCGGAAACAGGGCGAAAAGCTGGTGATCTTTGGAGAAATCACCTCGGTTGCCAACGTTTTAGGAGGGAGCGGCGATCGCGTGCGCTTATCCTAAAATGTGAGGGTGCATGCGCATCTGTCCTCTAGCGGAGTCGGAAGTTGCGAGGGTAGGCGCGGGGTAGCGTTTGCCCGACGGAATGTGCCAGCCTAAACCTCAATCCCCAAATCCTCAATCTTGCGATACAAGCTCGACAGTCCCAGCCGCAGTCGTTTGGCGGCTTCGCGTTTGTCGGGGCATTGGCGTAGGACTCGGGAGATGTGGAGGCGTTCGTAGTGTTCGCGGGCCGAGCGGAGGTCGTCGGTGGCGGGCAATAGTTGGCCCACGCCCAAGAGATCCGGCGGCAGGTCCTGCGGGCGGATTTGGGTCCCTTCGCACATGATCACGGCTCGTTCGATGGCGTTGTCGAGTTGCCGGACATTGCCTTTCCAGCGGGCCGACATCAGTAGCCGCATGGTTTCGCTGTCGACGCCGCTGACCCGTTTGCCCATTTTGGCCGTATGTTTGCCGAGAAACGAATCGACCAGTTCGGGGATATCGTCCAGGCGTTCGTGGAGCGGCGGGATCCGCATTTTTACGCCATTGAGTCGGTAGAACAAATCTTCCTGAAAGCGCCCCTCGGAAACTTCCTGGGCCAAGTCGCGGGTTGTGGAAGCGACGATGCGGGCGGAGATGGATTGCGGTTCGACGCCGCCGAGCGGAACGACTTCTTGATGTTCGATCACGCGCAACAATTTGGCCTGCGTCCCTAAAGGAAGTTGGGCGACATCATCGAGAAAGACGGTCCCTTCGCCGGCGTGGTGGAACACGCCTTGTTGGTCGGACTCCGCTCCGGCAAAGGCGCCTTTGCGATGGCCGAAGAGTTGGCTTTCCAGCAACTCAACCGGCATGGTTGCGCAGTTGGCAGCCAGGAAACGTTCCGAGGCATTCGGTCCGGCGCGATGGATGGCGCGGGCAAAGAGTTCCTTACCCGTGCCGCTTTCTCCCTCCAACAGCACGTTGGAGCGCGTGACCGCGATTTTACGGATTGATGCCTGGGCTTCGCGGATGGGGATGCTGCTGCCGACGATTTCGCCAAAGGAGTCTTGCCGTGATAATTCGCGGCGCAAGGCTTGGTTCTCAACGTACAACTGCCTGAACCGAAACAGCCGGTCGATTTTGTGACGCAAGTCCTCGAATAAGACCGGTTTGACGAGGTAGTCGGCTGCCCCGGCGTGAAACGCCTCGACCGCATTTTCGACGGTGGCGTAAGAGGTGATCACCAGCACAAACAGGTTGGGATCGAGTTGTTGCAACCGCCTGAGCAACGCGATGCCGTCGCCGTCGGGGAGCTGCACGTCGCACAGCGCCACTTGAAAGTCGCGTTGCTGCGCCAGGGCGAGTGCCTCGCCGACGTTGGCCGCCTCAGCTACGTCGAATCCTTCGCTGGTGAGAAACTCGCTGAGTGTCGTGCGAATCACGACCTCGTCTTCGACGATCAAAATTGCGGGTAATTTTTTCACGGTGTTGTCATTTCCGTTCTAACGGCTTCTGATTCCAAGACATCAGGATGCGCGCGGACGACTTCGCAGGTCACATACACGACGAATGTCGTTCCCGCCGAAGAACTCTCGCGCAGTTCAATCCGTCCCTCGCCGGCCTGCTCAATGATTCCGCGGCAAACAAATAATCCCAAACCGGTGCCGGTCTCTTTGGTCGTAAAATACGGTTGAAAAATCCGCTGTTGGTTCTCCGCGGAAATTCCATGACCGTCGTCGCTGATGGCAACTTCGATTGTGCCATCCTTCAGTTGTGTGGAGATTTCGATCGTCCCGCCCTCGTCGGTGGCATCCATCGCGTTGAGGATCAAATTCAACAGGATTTGCACCAATTGATCCCGCGCTGCCCGCAACAAGGGGATCCCCTCAGCGTAGCGAGTAACGATCTTTTTTCCTTTTTTGCGTTTGTAGTACTTGGCGATATTTAAAGCGGCATCAATGATTTCGTGGATGTCGCATTTCGATTTTTGTGTGGTGGCCGGGCGGCTGAAATCGACCAATTCCCGCAAAGTGCGTTGGATCCGTCGCAATTGATCATCGACCAGGCTCAGTTTTTCGCGGGTGTATTCATCGGTCGGTCGACGATTGAGCATTTGCACTAACGAACTGATGGCCGCCAATGGGTTGCCGACTTCGTGCGCGATGCCCGCTGCCAACAGGCCGAAAGCGGCATGCTTCTCCTGCTGGACTAATTGGGCCTGCGACTCCTGGAGTTCCTGTGTCCGCTCGGCGATCCGTTGCTCCAGCAGCAATTGATTTTGCGTCAATTTGTCGTTCATCTGCCGGAGCCGGCCGCCGGCGTTTTGCAATAATCCCCCCAACGAGGTTCCCGCCCAAGTCACCCACCCCATGAAAATCAACATCAACAACAACGTTTCGCCAGACCCAGCCACCAGATGCATGCCCCCATCGGGACCGGGAACGCGATTGACCAGGACCAGCGTCGCAAAACTCAAACTGTGTAGCGTAAAGGTTGAATAGGTCAGCCACCGCGAATAACGCAGGGCGAAAACCAGCAAGGACAAAAAGTAGTAATACCGGAAGGGACTTTCGGCCCCTTGATCAAAATAACACAGCAGGCCAATAAAAACGGCTTCCATCACCGCCACGATCAAGGGCGCCCTGCTGAGAAAGACTCTTCCGCGAATGCTCCAGACGGTATCCAACAGCGCATAGACGGCCCCCAGCGTGAGGATGGCGTTCATGACCGCGTGATTGTGGATATCCCGTTCCAGCACGTTCACCAGCGCGTACCCCACACACAAACCGAACCAGCGAATGCGGACGGTGATCGTCTCGGCGGCTAGATCCCACCGGGGAGTATCGTTGGATGTGCGGCCCAAGGCCTCGTCGTGACTCAAAACAGCTCCAGATTTGTGCGGACAAACTCTCCTATTTTTTTATTATAGATGAGTCGCCATCGGTTGGTAGCGTTAAAAGAGGGTAGTTTTAGGCTTCAACTGGCAGTCCCGGCAGAATAGTCGGCGCTGCGACGTTCTGGTAAACTCCCGCTCGCACGATGCTACCGTTTCACTTCTCCGAGAAATTGATCGATGAATATCGTAATCGCTACGTCAGAGGCCGTTCCCTTTGCCAAAACGGGTGGATTGGCCGATGTGACCACGGCACTGGCCAAGGCGTTGCAGGAATTGGGGCATGATGTCTCGCTGTTCTTGCCCTATTATCAACAAAAACAATCCACCGGCGCCGCTGCGGACTTTCCGATGACCTCGACAGGATTCGACTTGTCGGTCCCGATTGGCGGAAAAACTCGGGGCGGACGGGTGCTCCGCACAGAGCTGCCCGACTCCGACGTCGGTGTGTACCTCATCGATCAACCGCTCTATTTCGACCGTCCAGAACTGTACACCGAAAATAATGCCGACTATCAGGACAATTGCGAACGGTTCGTCTTCTTTTCTCGTGCGGTCCTGGAAGCAGCACGCATGCTCGATTTGCGGCCCGATGTCGTGCATGCCAACGATTGGCAGACGGGACTGATCCCAGCGCTGCTCAAATTGGAATACTCCAAGACTGCGGAGTTCGCACAAACCGGCTCGGTGCTCACGATTCACAATTTGGCCTTTCAAGGGCAGTTTTGGCATTGGGACATGCTGCTGACCGGATTGGACTGGAAGCATTTCAATTGGAAGGAAATGGAATTCTACGGCCATCTGAATCTGCTAAAAACCGGCATCGCCTTTAGTGACTACATCACCACCGTCAGTCCCACGTACGCGCAGGAGATTCAAGGGGAAGCCAACGGCGCGGGGTTGGATTCGGTTCTCACGCATTGCGCCGACCGATTGGTGGGGATCCTCAACGGGGTAGATATGTCGCAATGGAATCCCAAAATCGATCCGCATCTCGCGCAGAATTACGATGCCGCAACCGTCGCCGACGGGAAACCCGCCTGCAAAGCCGCTTTGCAAGAACGGATGGGACTGCCGCAGCGGGCCGAGACACCGGTCTTGGGCATGGTGTCGCGGATGGCGGACCAAAAAGGATTCGATATCATCGCCGGTTGCATCGATGACATCTTGGCCCAGGATCTGCAATTGGTATTTTTGGGCACCGGCGATGCGAAATACGAGGAGTATCTCACGCAACTGGCCGCGAAGTCTCCCGACAAGGTCGCCGTGACGGTTGGCTTCAACGAAGCACTGGCGCACCAGATCGAAGCGGGCAGTGATATGTACCTGATGCCGAGTCGGTTTGAACCGTGTGGGCTGAATCAGATGTATAGCTTAGTGTACGGCACGGTCCCGATTGTTCGGGCTGTGGGGGGGTTAGCGGATTCGGTCGTGGATGCGACGCCGGAGAACGTGCGGTCCGGCACCGCCAACGGGTTTTCGTTTGTGGACTATCGCCCGGAGGCGCTCGCATCGGCGCTGCAACGTGCATTAGCCGCCTACCAGGATCGACAACAATGGCGGCAATTGGTCGCTACTGGGATGTCGGCCGATTGGTCTTGGCAAAACAGTGCTCGTCGCTATGTCGACGTCTATCAACAAGCAATCCAACGTCAGGGGATCATGGCTGCGACAACGGCTGAATAGTCGACAGGCCCCACCGATTCGGGTATCGTGATATATTGATTCCCCCCGAAGGGCTACCACGGCCTTCGACACGATAATCCCCCGATTGAGGACTCTCATGAGACACAGCCAAACCTCGCGCCGCGATTTTCTGAAAACTTCTGCTCTGGGAACCGCCCTATGGGTCAGCGGGACTCAAGGGCTGCAAGCTGCCAAGTCTCCGAACGAAAAGCTCAATCTTGGTGTGATCGGCGTGGGCGGTCGTGGCCGAGCGAATTTGAACAACGTGGCCACTGAAAACATTGTCGCCCTGTGCGACGTCGACGACACACGGTTGGGGCAGGCGGCGGAAAACCACAAGTCGGCCAAGAAATATGCCGACTACCGCGAATTGTTGCAGCAGGAAGATCTGGACGGCGTGGTGATCGCCACGCCGGACCATCACCACGCTCCGGCCGCCATTCGTGCGTTACGACGGGGGCTTCCCGTCTATTGCGAAAAACCGCTGACGCACACCGTCCGCGAAGCCCGTTTGCTGACCGAAACCGCACGCAAGATGGGTGTCGCCACGCAAATGGGGACGCAAAATCACGAACATCCCGGCTACGTGAAGATGATCGATTTGGTGAAGCAAGGCACCATCGGCCCGGTCCGCGAAGCCCACGTCATCACCGACCGTCCGGGCCGATGGTGGAAACAAGGACAAACCGTCCCGCAAGATCAGCCGGCGGTTCCCAAGGACCTGCATTGGGATCTGTGGTTGGGACCGGCAGCGGAACGGGCTTACAGTCCCGCCTACGTCCCCTTCGCTTGGCGGGGTTGGTGGGATTTTGGTTGCGGTGCGATTGGCGACATGGCCATCCACCTGATGGATCCGGTCTTCATGGCACTCAATCTGGGCGGACCGGTCAAGGTGACGTCGACGGGTCCCGCGGTGTTGCCTGCCAGCGGTCCGACGGAAATGATCACCAAGTTTGAATTTGCCGCCCGGGGTGATCTGCCCCCCTGCACCATCTATTGGTACGAAGGTGAAGCCCGGCCGACCGGTGAGGTCGCAGAACGGTTGCCGATGAATGGCAGTTTGCTGATCGGCGACGACGGACAAATTGCCTGCCCGCATGGGAAATATCCGACGTTGTTCACAGGGGATGAGAAGAAAGACCTCACTCCGGAGAATGCCGAGACGTTCTCCCAGACGCACCATCATCAACAATGGATTACCGCCTGCAAAACCGGCAGCCCGACCGGCAGCAACTTTGACTACGCCGGCCCGTTCACCGAAATCGTGCTGTTGGGTAACGTGGCTTACCGCACCGGGGAAATGGTTCACTATGACCCGCAGAGCATGAAGATCACCAACAACGCGCAGGCGAACGATTTGTTGGACAAGGAATATCGTGCGGGGTGGGAAGTGTGATTTAGTAGGCAGTAGATTATTGCTTTTATCATCAAATACCTAGGGATTAATTATTATGTTCAATCGCCGTGAGATGTTGGCTGCTACGGCGGCTGCTGCTTCGACTTATGGGTTGGGATCGTTTCCCGCTGGATGGGCGGATGACAAAACAGGCAAGCGCCGCAAAGTTTTGATGTATACCCGTAGCGAGGGTTACCAACATGCATCGGTCAGCCGCGACAAAGCGGAGTATGGACCGGCGGAATTGGTGTTGATGGATCTGGGCCAAAAACATGGCTTTGATGTTTATGCCACCAAGGATGGTTCGATTTTCACCCCCGAGAATATCGCCAAGTACGACGCGTTTTTCTTCTACACGCAAGGGGACTTGAGCCAATCCAAAAGCCGCGACGAGTCCCCGCCCGTATCGGCGGAAGGCAAAGCGGCGTTTTTGCAGGCGATCAAGGATGGCAAAGGCTTTGTTGCCACGCATAGCGCGTCCGACACGTATCATTCGCCGGAGCACTACGGCAAAAACCAGTTCGTCAACCAGCCGAATCGCGATCCGTATATCGAAATGATCGGCGGCGAGTTCATCAAGCATGGTCCGCAACAAGTCGCCAAAATGGTCATCGCTGACCCCAAGTTCCCGGGACTGGAAGACCGCAGCAAATCGTTCGAGATGCATGACGAATGGTATAGCCTGAAGAATTTCGCTGATGACCTGCATGTGGTCTTGATTCAAGAAACAGCAGGCATGAAGGGCAGCGATTACGACCGGCCGAACTTCCCCGCCACCTGGGCGCGGAAACATGGCAAGGGCCGCGTATTTTATTCTTCGATGGGACACCGCGCCGACGTCTGGACGAATCCGATTTTCCAGAATTTGATACTCGGCGCACTCTCCTGGGCCACGGGGAACGTCAATGCGGACATCACCCCGAATCTCCGCCAAGTCACGCCGGAATTTGCCACGATGCCTCCGGCCCCGGCGAAAAAATCGTAACGACGGCGCAACAGTCGCCGCCGAGAATTCAACCGCACTCCAAGCCGATGGTGACAACCGTCGGCTTTTTTTCCATGAGGTAGCTCAAGTGGGCATTTATGAAGACTTAGGAGTCACCCCCGTCATCAACGTGACCGGCGCTGTCACACGACTGGGAGGTGCTCCGATGCCGCAACCGGTGCTTGACGCATTTGTCGCAGCGGCCGGTGATTGCGTGTCGTTGGAGGAACTGCAAGCAGCCGCTTCCCGGCGAATTGCTGCTGCAACCGGCGCGGAGGCGGGGATCGTTACCGCCGGCGCCGCAGCAGCATTAACCTTGGGTAGCGCAGCCATGATCACCGGCGACGATCTGGGCAAAATGGAACGTCTGCCGCACTGCGATGATTTTGCCTGCGCTGTTCTCATCGCCCGCGAACAGCGCAGCGGCTACGACCATGCCGTTCGCGCTTCGGGGGCGCGCTTGGTTGAGGTGGGCTTCAATGAAATCGTCGCCAATGCCGGTGTACGGCGGACCGAGGTTTGGGAGTACGAAGCGGCGATCACGCCGCAAACGGTGGGGATCATCTATTCCTTTTCGCCGACGTCGCGTCCCGATTTGAGCGAACTGGCTGCGATGGCGCATCGCCACAAATTACCGGTACTCGTCGATGCTGCTGGCGAATTGCCGCCGCGCGTGCACCTCACCTCGTTGATTGCCACGGGCGCGGATTTGGTTGCCTTTAGCGGCGGCAAGGCGATTCGTGGGCCGCAGTCGACGGGCATCCTGGCTGGACGGGGTGATTTGATTCGTGCGGCGGCGCTGCAGTTTCTCGACATGGACGACCATCCCGAATTGTGGGACCCGCCTCCGGAGTTGATCGACCGCGACAAACTTCCCGGCGTACCGCGGCATGGATTTGGCCGTGGGTACAAAGTCTCCAAAGAGGAAATCGTCGCCCTGCTCACCGCACTGGAACTCTTCACCAGTGGGGCGTACGACCGATGGCTAGAAGACGACCACCGCCGTCTACAAATCATCGCCGACTCCCTCGCCAACGCACCATGTGCCTGCCGATTGCATACAAGCAGCAACGGCGAATCTGCACCGCAGTTGGAAATCGAAATCGACGAATCGACGCTCGGCAAAACCGCCTTCGATGTTTGCCGTGAATTGCGAGCCGGCAGCCCACGGGTCTTCGTGGGGCATGGGAAACTTCGCGAAGGGGTGTTGGTGATTCAGCCGCTGCATCTGACGGATGATACGGCGACAGCGGTTGGAGCGGCGATTATACATTGTTTGGGCGGGCATTAGATTTACCGCAGAGTTCGCAGAGGGCCGCAGAGAATGATTTCAACACGTGATCTGACGGGATTACCTGATGTGTCGAGTTTGCGGCGACTACTTCAATCGCTGGCAATGCTAGATGCGATACTAAGTCCTGATTGGCAATACCGTTACTATTCTTTCAATTGCCATTGGGCTTTCGGTGAGGAATGGGGTTCGATGCGCAACGGTTCTGGAGACGAATTCTATGCATTGTTTAACCAACACGGCTGTTTCTTAAAGGGTTTCGCTCACGAAGCTTTAATGACGCCGTGCCGTGACAATCCGCCTAAGCTCTGGCCGGGATTGTTCTCGAACGTCCCACCCGAGTTCTCGGAATGCTTAAATGAACCTGCGTTTGATATTGCCAGCACGACGTTCTGTATTTGGAGATACCACGACGGCCGTGAATGGCAACTTGACGACTTGAAGTTCCCCGCTGGCAGCGACCCCGATGGTTCGGGAGATTTACTTTCCATTCTCGATGGTACTCCCGAGACATACTATGTATGGGCGGAAGAATATTACCAAGAGGCGTGGAATGACACGTCCGGCTTGACCCGCGACGCGGTAGCGGCGGTCTATCGCCATCAGCCGTTATCAAATGAATTAGTTTCGGCGATCAATTCAAACTTGAGGCTCGAAGATTTGGCCGATGATTTGCGCGACATCGGATATCCTAATCAAAAAAAGCCGGCGTAGGGCTATTTTTACGGGCCGCGGTTTTCCTCGGTGGTGAAAATTAACAACGCGCAATTGGAGCCAGAATTCGCACTGTCATGCACAGCATGACCTACGAGTTTCGGCTTATTTTTTTGAGTCTGGCTTCGCGGTTTTTGCGTTTGCGTCTTTCGAGAGGCTGCGGGTGTAGGCTCTTAGTCGCTGGCGGTAGGTCAGCGGGACTTTCTTGCGGGTCTTGGCGTCGAATTGTTTTACGCGTTGTTCGTTTTCGGTGGTACTCGATCGCTTCTTGATTTGCGTTTCTGGATTTAAGTCCTTGAGCATCTCTTCGAATTGCCGCCGTTCGGCAATCGCAGCGGGGGTGTCGCTTGGTTTTTCTTCCAGTCGCTGCAACTTGTTTTGCATCCGGTCGGAGAATTCTTGCAACTGTTCTTCGGTCCAGCCGAGTTCTTCCAGCAGTTTCTCGTCGACTTCGCCCCGCTCAATATCTCCTTGGATTTTGTCGAGCACCAATTCCGTGGCCTTTTTGGTGTAATCCAAATTCGCCTGTTCGCCAGAAGCAGGAGGTTTGGATTTTTTTCCTTCGCCTTCCCCTTTTCCGTTAGCTTGATCTCCATCAGCTTCGCCATCGGCACCGGCATTGGCATTGGGTGCGTCTTCGTCCGATGCAGCGTCTCCCTGGGGTGCAGATGAGGCACCGCCGCCGGTTTCGCCGGACGGGGATTCGGATGCCTTTCCTGGTTTTGAACCACTTTCTTGTCCCGATTGGTCGGACTCCCCATCCGGTTTCTTGGACGACGACTCACCCGGTTTGGCCGATTGATCGCCGCCTTTCTCTCCCTCGGCTCCACCATCGGATTCGGAACCGGGTTGGCCTTCACTGTCAGAGGGTTTCCCCGCTTTGTCACCCGGTTTATCTCCCGGGTTGTCTCCCGGTTTACCATCTGGACTTTCTCCCGATTCCCCTCCCGGTTGATCACCACCCTGTCCTTCGGGTTTGTCGCTTGGTGGAGTCTCGGGGGTTTCGGCCGGTGGGTCTTGAGGTTGTTTACCCGGTTGGGGTTGGTCGCTCGGTGGGGCTTCGTTGGGTTGTTCCGCTTTCTGCGCATCGTCAGCTTTCTGCGCATCGTCAGCGCTGTTCGGCTGCGGTTTTTCGGGGGCTTTGGCGTTCGGTTCGGTGGGTTCGCCCTTTTTCCCAGTGTTTCCGTTTTCGGCTTCCGGCACATGCTCCTTCTTCTCACCTTGGCCTTTGGGGTCTTCTCCTATGGCGTCCGATTTTTGTTCCGGTGGCGACTCCGTGCCTTCGCCAGGCTTGGCCTCCGGTTCATCATTGTTATCCTTTGGCTCTGAGGATTTGGAGTCGCCCGGTTTCGGTTTCGCCTGATCAGCAGCGGGGTCGTCGGGATCCCCCTGTTCATCGGCCTGGGGTTTGGCATTGGGATCGCCCGGTTTGCGGCCGGCGTCGTTTTTCTCTCCTTCGCGATCGAGTTTTTTCTGGGCCTCTACGGCATCTTGGTCCTCGACCGCTTTGCCTTTTCCAGTTTCTTCTCCGGTGGCATCGGTTTTCTTGGCATTACTGTCTTCAGCGGCAGTTTCTTCAGTCCCCTCGACATTGTCGACTTGTTGGCCGGGATTCTTGGGATCAGGCTCATCGTCGGTTTGAGTTCCGTCGCCCGAATCCGCATCCGGTTTGGGCTGATCGGTTCCCTTGCCGGGAGAGTTGCTGTTGGAATTCGGATCGTTCTCGGGTTGCGTGTTGTCGCCGGGATTCTCATCCGTGTCGCCGTTTTCGCCACCGGGATCGCCTGCTTGCGGCTGGTCTCCTTGGGGCTTGCCTTGGTCCTGGGAGGAGTCAGAGTTTTGGCTCGGATCACCCGTTTGCGAGGAATCCCCATCCTGCTGATTGGATTGGTCGCCCTCAGACTGTTCGCCAGGCTGCGGCTGTTTTTCGCCCTCTTGTTTTTCGCCCTTCTCGTTGGGTTTTGGGTTCGACTGTTTTTCTTGTTGTTCTTTTTCCTTTTGGCGATCGAAGATCCTCTTCAGGGCTTCTTCTTGGTCTTGTTGATTTTCCGGATCCAAGGGACGTTTCTGTTCCCCTTCTCCCGAGTCTCCGGAATCGCCGGAATCTCCAGATTGAGTATCTGAGGATTGATCCCCAGAGTCGTCTGCGTCCGACTTTGCGTCTCCCCCCTGGCCCGATTCGGATTGCTCGTCCGAGGGTTTCCCGTCTTCGCTCTGTTCATCACCGGGATCGCCTTCTCCCGACTCCCCTTCCTCCGGATCGCCTTGTTCCGCTGCGTCTTGGCCCTGTTCTCCCTCTTCGGGCTGCCCCTCTTGCTTGGGCTGCTCTTCTTGTTGTTGGTCTTGCTGTTGTTCCGCCTCTTCTTGCTTTTGCTCCTGCTCCTGCTGTTTTTGTTTTTCTTCTTCGAGTTGTTGTTGCGCTTCTTCCTCGGTGACCGGCTCGATAATATCGACGTTCAATCGGGTGGTCTGATTCGTGTTCGCCAATGGCGTGCGGTTATCCTTAGCCTGCAGATAAAACGTCAACCGCTCTCCGGGGGTGAGCTTGAGCGGCTCCAATTTCCAATCAAACCGGCCTTGCAGGGTCTTGCGGGGATTGTCTTCGTCCATCAGCGGATCAGAGACAATCACGCTGCCATCTTTCATTGCGATCAGTCGGACCGAACGCAGGCGGAAATCGGGATCGGCAGCGCGAAATGAGAGCGGAATAATCCCATTGGCCGGCATCTGCAAGTCGCGTTGCGGCGCCAACAATTCCACCAACGGTTCGAGGTCGGGTTTGATGACGACGTTGTAGCGTGTCGGATCGGGATCGGCGCGGCCGTCTTCGGTTTTGCATTCAATCCAATAATGGGGGGCGAAACTCCCGTCGTTGCGGAATTCTAATTTCCACTCCGCCGACAATTGCGTACCGTCGGTAATCGTCACGCGGACTTCTTCGCCGGTCGGCTGGTCGCCCTCGACGAAGACGACTTTTGCGGTCGACACCGGGATTGTGGCTTCAGCCTTGATGCGCACCAGCGTTCCCTCATGCGCGCTGATATGCCCTGTTGGCTCGGTGCGGTTTTCCATTTCCATATAGGAGGGAAATTCATACGCAACCGAATTGACCGTCGCTGAGGGTGGTTTGACCACCGTGATTTGGAAATCCTCGGTTTCCGCGTCGCCGGCGACGATGCGGTAGGTCATGTTCTCCAGCAGTCCGCGTCCGTTTTCGCCGGACAATTCTGCGACGAATGCGGGCAACTCTGCATCGGGTTGTTCCATCGGCACCGGTTCGTCGACGTACTTGCGGTCGCTGGTCGAATAATAGAGCGTCACATGCTCCGGCGTGCGGCCGCCGATGTTGGCCTTCACCGTCACGCTTTCGCGGGCGACGACGGTGACGTTCCCCGGTTCGACATCGGTTATGCGCGTTTGCGTAGGGGGAGCCGTCGCCGAAGTCGGTAACAGGGCTCGCTTCACCGAGGCGAGGATATCCTTCGGAGAGAGCAAGGCATACAAACAGCATGCGAACACGATCACCAGCAACAAGTAGGAGACCCGCATCAAGGGGCGACGATCGACCGCTTGATCGATGTCGACATGCGACAATTCCAAAGCGGCATGTTTTTCGATGGCGATTCGCACATGTTCGGGAATCGGCTTATTGGTATTTTGTAGGTCGACCAGATTCACAAGCCCCCCTTTGAGCGAGGGGGTCGACTGTTCGATCTGTCGGGCTGCGTAAAGCGAATTGATGCTCCGCATGTACGGAACGACGACCCGCCAGACAAACCAGCCGACTCCCACCGTAACTGCGGTGAGCAAGAGACTAATGCGGGCGAATCGGCTGAAACCACCATCAATGAACCAATGGTCCAGGACGGTAAAGATCAGCAGATAGCCCAATCCCAGCGTCCCAATCCAACCCAATGTCGTGAGGATTTCGGTGGATTTGATCCCGGATTGCGTGCGCGACACGTGGAATCCGACATATTCGTCAAAATCGACATACTGCTGAGGTTTGTCGACCGTTGAATGTTCTGTCGTCGCCATAGTTCACCCGGTTGAGATGTGCGAGCGTGGCCCAGGTCACATGACGGGAGCCCCGTGATGTGCCTCACAATGTATTATATCGTACCTGATGGGACGACAATCAAGCCCAGAGAGTTCCCGCCGTCTCAATCGTTACCGGGAAACCCCGAAATTGGCACAAGCAGGCGAATTCCGAAATCGGCCCAAACTGCCCACAATCATGCTCATGCTTGCGCTCAATCCTGGCCGGGAATCCACAATTTCGACTTTTCCTCGCCGGACTGGTCGCCTGATTGGGCGCCCGGCGTCCAGACCTCTCCGCCAGCTGTGCCACTGCCATCGGGCGATTGAATGATTCCGCTCTCCCAGGGAGGTTGAATTCCGGTCGTTTCGACCAGTGTCTGCAGGACATTCTTTAAGTAGGGCAATTTGACGGATGTTTCTTCCCACAAACGCTTGAGGATTTGCGGGCCCCGGGAATCTTCGAGATCCCACAATCGTACCGTGGCTTCCCGCAGGTCCCACATGGCGAGTGTTTCGATCGATTCATTGCGGTTACGATCAAAGTCCCGTCCTTTTTCGATCCATTCCAACGCTTCTTCACGGTTGAATTTTGTGCGTGCCAAACCAACCAACTCAGAATAGACGGCACTGGTATCAGCTTCGCTGAGTAATTCCGGCCGGGTGAGTATCTCCGTAAAGACCTTGTAGGATAGCGAGCAAAGTTTCGTCACAATGGCCCGCCGCAACACGTGGGTCAATTGCGTGTCGGTCAACTCGGAAATCGTCAGTCGCCGCAACTCAGCAAGTGTGAGTGTCGACAACACGGTCTCTTCGCCGATCACCAACGGAGTCGGTTCGGGGACCTGCAGTCGTTCCCGCAATGGTTGCGGGTCAAAAAAGTATTCCTGTTGATCGCAAATGGCTTCGAGCGAGTTGATGGCGGCCGTCAATTCGAGCTTCGATTCGTCATCGCCGACCGTTTCCAGCGGAGTTTTTCCATCCAGCGCGGACAACGGCAGATTCGGCCACACCTCAGCCAAAATCCGCTCCCAGCGTTCGCGCGATAAGCGGTGCAATGCATGCAACGGGGTGGCCGGGGCGACGTACCAGTTGTGGTGCAGGTCATGGATTTCTGTCGGCATCGTGGCGACGATTTCCGTTTTCCCGTCAAGCTCCAATTCGCCCTGAGCCGCTTCGGTCAATAACGAGATCTGGGAATCGAGTTTAGCCTTGCCGTAATATTCAAACAGCACTTGAGCCGGGCTGTCGGTGTCCGCATCGGCGTCGATGACGGTGATGTCGCCAATCAAGTTGGGCACCTCCTCGACACTCATGTTCTCCAACTCAGCCTGCGGCACCTGCGGGCGGTCGATGAGTTGCAGTTTGGCTGCGTAGTTCTCTTTCTCTTCGGGAGATAATTCACCCGGGACAATGTAGGGACATTCCTGCCAATGGGTGAGCAATTTGGAGACGGACTTCACTCGAAACAGCGTTCGTGAAACCTCGATCCCCTCTTCGGGATCAAGCAGTTCCAACATTTGGCAGATGGTTTCGCAGGCGACCGCATCGTCGAAATTCGTTTCGGTACGGGCAGCTTCGCCGAAGGCTTCGATCGCTCCCGGTTCGTCGCCAGACCAGGCCAAACAGAGTGCGGTGTTGTACCACAGACCGGAATTTTCCGGATCCTTGTTGGCGATTGCTTCAAATGCAGTGGCGGCCAATTGGTAACACCCACAGCTCTCCAGCTCCGCCGCGGCTTGGTATTCCTCTTTCAATTCTTCTGCGACATCGACCGATTTCATAAAGTAATCGGAGCGAAACCAAAATGGCAGCGACTGGTTGCCGTCAAACGCAGAGAGTTGTTCGACAACCGGCGCTGGATCGACTGACATTCTCAGCGACAATGTCAAATGCTGCCGGGCCGCCATGACTTTGTTGGCTTCCATGAAATGCTGCGCCAGCAAGGATGCCAAATTGGCGATGAGGTTTCGCTGTTCGACGGCTGACTGCTGCAAGGCGCGGTTCACGATGTCCTGGGAGGCTTGGTACCCGTCGGCCAGGACTGAGGTGATCGCCGAAAGTGCCAACAATTGTGGATTGTCCGGCAGCGACTCGAGCGCTTCGGCGACGGCGGTTTTGGCCAGATCCAACTGATTGTCTTCCAGCAGGATGGTGGCCTCGGTCGTGCGGACCCAGACCTCGCCCGGATGCCCCGCTTTGAGCGACTTCCGCAAACGGCTGAGTGATTGCAGCGCCATGTGCAATTGGTTGTTTTGCCGCATGGACAAGATTTTTTGCATGTCCTCGACGATGTCGTTGCAGCAGAACTTAATTTTCTTGCCGCTGCCGCAAGGACAGAGTGCATAAGGGTCAATGGCCATGTGAGACATCCTTTTCGCCGGCGGTGACCGGCGTGTATTCCGTGCGAGATCGCAGTCCCGCTCTAACGACGGCATAAACGCTCAAAATCGAGATCGACGATCTTGATTCGCTAATGTTTCTAAGAAGCTGTGCTGTGGATATTAGCAAAACCGTGCGCAATTGGCAGGCAACTGGAGTAATCGCTGGCAAAAATGACCTGGCCGTCAAATTGTCCCAAACTTTCCTACGCGTCACAGGCAGCACAAATCGGAGATTGACTGCTCGCCGGAAAATCCGACTCTCACCAGTCGATAACGAATGAGCACAGGCAGGCGCCTGAATGCGTGCTGTCCCCTCCCCTCTAATCCCCTTGAGTACCCCCCGATGTGCGGAATCCTGGGAATCGTTGCCCAGCCGGGTGAACAGGTCGACATTGACCGCAGCGCATTGACAGCCATGCGGGACGAAATGCTGTCTCGCGGTCCCGATGGCGCGGGCATCTTTGAGAACCGCAATCTGGCATTCGCGCATCGCCGCTTGGCGATTCGTGATCTGACCGGCGGCCATCAACCCTGGGTCTCCGACGACGGCAATTGCGTGTTGGTTTACAACGGCGAAATCTACAACGACGACGCATTACGAGACGAATTATCGGCTGCCGGGCATCGCTTCAAGTCGCGGTGTGACACCGAAGTGGTTATGGAGGCATATCGTCGCTGGGGGATAGAGTGCGTGCAGCATCTTCGCGGGATGTTTGCGCTGGGGATCTATGATTTCCAGACGGACCGTTTGTTTTTGGCGCGCGACCGATTCGGTATCAAACCGCTCTATTTTTCCATGCTCGGACGGGACTTGGTCTTCGCCAGCAGTGTCTCAGCAATTCTCCGGCACCCCCGCGTCTCGCCGATGCCCAACCTCAAAGTTGCCAGTCACTACCTGACGACGTTTCGCGTGACATTGGGCCGCGAAACAATGTACGACGGCATCCAGCAATTGCAACCGGCGGAGTATTTGATTGCCGAAGCGGGGCGTAAGGAGATTGTTCGGTATTGGCAGCCGCCGCAAAAATCGCAAGACCCGATCGACTATGAGTCAGCCGCCGCGGAATTAGACTCCACGCTGCAAGAATCGGTACGCTGCCATTTGGCGAGCGATGTGCCGGTGGGGGCATTTGTCAGCGGGGGCGTTGATTCCAATACCATCCTGTCGATGATGCAAACTTCGCAAACGAGCGGGCTCAAAGCATTTTGTGGAGGAGGCGATGAGGCTTCGCCCGATTTCACATACGCCCGCCGCTGCGCCAGCCATTTCGACTGTGACTACGACGAAGTCCATGTGGATGCGGGGGACTACTTGGAGAGTTGGCAACATCTGGTCGCACAACAACGCCTGCCCCTCTCGACCCCCACGGACGTGATCATCAATCGTCTCGCCGAGCGGATGAAACAACATGTCGGTGTCGCTCTGGGGGGTGAAGGCGCTGATGAACTGCTCTGTGGCTATGCCGTGCAACATTGGTCGGGCCGCGATTTCACAGCGGGGCAATCGCTGCAGGCGGGAAGTTACAAAGGGACGCCGCTTGAGGCCGACCAATGCCGTGAGTCGTTGATGCAGCAGTACGGACGATTGCAGTTTGGTTCAGAAGGGGACCATTATTTGGCGCTCAACAGCCTGATCCCCACCACGGTCAAACCTCAACTCCTGCAACCCTGGGCCTGGAAGCTTGCCGAAGACGATCATTGTATGCGCGGACATTACGACCAGATGTTTGGGGATCGGGATGGGGAACATTCGCACCGCAAACAGGCAGCGGTGATTCATCAGGTCAATTTAGAAGCTTTGCTCTCGCGTCTGGACCGTTCGACGATGGCGGCTGGGTTGGAGGCACGTGTCCCGTACGCCGATCACGTCTTGGTGGACAAAATGTTCCGGTTGCCGATGCGCTACAAAATCGATGTCGCCGAACACGAACGCGCGCCGCACCTCTCCTCAGCGTCGCTGCAACAACGCGGGAGCCTCCGCTCGAAACGCCTGCTACGGACGATTGCGCAGCGCCGCTTGCCAACAGAATTGGCCAGCCGCAAAAAAGCGAGTTTCCCCACGCCGGTGGCCAACTGGTTCGCAGGAGCGTGGCAACCATGGGTGCAACAAAAACTCATGACCAGCCCCTTTGCGCGAAACCTGTTTCAGGCCGAACCACTGGCCGAATTGGCCTCGAACCCAGCAGCGGCGGGAATGTGGTTGTGGCCGATCGTCAATCTGTCGGTGTGGGGCGATCAGGAATTCGCCGCTGCATAGCGTGTGATGATTCCGTCGATATTCCGCCGCGAGGCCTTGGATTTTGCTGATCCATGGTTGAACAATCGCCCGACGGTCTATAATCGATTGTCCCTGCCGATGATTCGATGTCCTACGCGAGAAAGGTGCGTCGCGACGCACCCTACGACTGGGGAAAAGGCCTCACGCAAAGTCGCTAAGATCGCAAAGGAGTTTGCAATGTCAATAAGGAAGGCATCGACCTGCGTAGGTTACGTTGAATGTAATCAAAGAAAACTGACTTCAAAAAGATATCCCCAACGATCCACCACCATTCATAAATTCATTTGTCCCGGTGCCCCCTTTGCGGTCTTTGCGACTTTGCGTGAGGCTTTTTTTAACTACGTGAGACCTGAATCCCCGAGTTGCACAAAACCTGAGAGCGAGTACGCGTTGAGTGCCACACAGCAGCCATTACCTAGCAAGGAAATAGTCCCTCGTGACGGATGAATACCAAGCCATTTTAGTTGTGTCGTTCGGCGGTCCCGAGAAAATGGAGGACGTGATCCCGTTTCTCGAGAATGTGCTGCGGGGCCGCAATGTGCCGCGTGAACGTTTGCTTGAAGTGGCGGAGCATTACGCACATTTTGATGGGTACAGCCCGATCAACGATCAGTGCCGCGATTTGATTGCCGCTCTGGATCAGGAATTACAACGTCACGATATTGAGTTGCCGATCTTTTGGGGCAATCGCAATTGGCATCCGATGTTGGCCGACACGATGCAAAAAATGGCCGATGCAGGAATCCAGCGGGTGTTGGCTTATGTCACAGCGGGTTACGGTGGATACTCCGGCTGTCGGCAATATTTAGACGACATCGAACAGGCACGACAAACCGTGGGAGAGGCAGCGCCGGTCGTCGATAAAATCCGGCTGTTTTATAACCATCCGCTGTTCGTCGCAGCCAACGCCGAAAATCTGCGCGCCGCCTTGGCCGAGATACCGGCCGCGGAGCGTGACGTCTGCCCCATTGCCTTTACCGCACACAGTATTCCCCAAACCATGGCTGATACATCGAATTATGTGCAGCAATTGGAGGAGAACTGCCGGTTGGTGGCGGAAGAGTGCGGTGTTGATGCGGCGCGGTGGCAATTAGTCTATCAAAGCCGTAGCGGCCGCCCGCAAGACCCGTGGTTGGAGCCGGACATTTGCGATCACCTGCGGACGCTGCATGCAGACGGCGCGAAACAGGTCGTCGTGATGCCGCTGGGATTTTTGTCCGATCACATGGAAGTAATTTACGACCTGGACGACGAAGCGGCCGGAGTGTGTGCGGAGATCGGATTGAATATGGTGCGTGCCAAAACAGTCGGCACGCACCCGTTGTTTATTCAGATGATCCGCGAACTGATTGAAGAGCGGATCGATCCTAACAGCGAACGTCGCGCGGTGGGGCAATTCGGCCCGGCTGTCGATCAGTGCCCGGCGGATTGTTGTCCCCGCCCGCAACGGCGTCCGACGAAATAGCTGTTCGCAATCCCCGCACCGATGCCGAATCAAACACGCCACCACTGTGTCATGCCGGCCCAGAGTTGGCCGAACCAGCCCAGGCAAACGTGCGTGGATCCGCTGATCGTATATCGCCAGACGGTCTCCTCATCGTCGACCCATCGCGCGCGGCCTTTTTCAATCAACCGCTCGGCGCGTTCGCGCTGAATGTTCAGTGCTGCCTCGTCGCCGGTTGATTCCTCGAAGGGTAGGACCATATCGACTTGGGTGTCCAATCGCTTGCGATGCGCCGCGATCAGCTTTGCCAACCTGACTTTGACGACCCGTTTGGTCTTATACAAACCGGAGGGGTCTCCCTCGTCAAACCCGTCGGTCGTGACGAGTACGTCTCCATTTTGCAATCGGGAGTGAATCCACGTCTGTTTGGTTGTGGCTCCGGCGACTTTGCCGTGTCCGCAGGAAACGAGAAAATCGCGATCCGGTGAAAACCAAAATGCAACGACAATGTCGAAACGCGTATGTTTGTGAAGACTCAATTCCCGCAAACCGCACTCCACCGCATCGGTTCGAGCAGCCACCAAATAGCTGCGGCCTTGCGGAAATTTTCCTTCGAGCGGTGGGCCGTAGGCGATGATTGGATGCTTCTCCCACATCGACACGCTAAACAACAGCAACATTACCCCGGACACCCACGCGAGCGCTATCCACGGATCAAACATGTTTGGCGAGCCCTTTTTGCTGTGACATCATTCCAGGTGCAAATCTAAAACAACTCGCGCACCGCCGTCCCCGTGCTCAACGGCAGCGGGCGGCCTTGGGCGTCGTGCATGAGTTGCTGTGGGTCCAGTCCCAGAGCGTGATAGATCGTCGCTACGACATCGGGCGGACTGGTGGGGCGAAGTGTGGGATAGGCGCCGATTTTGTCCGAAGCGCCGACGATGTTGCCGCCGCGGACGCCGCCGCCGGCAAACAATACCGAGCCGCAATGGCCCCAGTGATCGCGTCCGCCGTTGCGATTCACCTTCGGTGTCCGACCGAATTCGCCCATCGTGACCACCAGCGTTTCCTCCAGCAAACCGCGCTGTGCAAGGTCGGCCAGTAACGCCGCCAAGCCACGATCCAGCGTGGGAAGTAATTCATCCTTCAAACAGCCGAAGTTGTTTTTGTGCGTGTCCCAACCGTCGCACTTAGTCATGTGATTGAAGTGGACTCCCACGAATGACACGCCTCGTTCGACCATCCGTCGCGCTAACAGTAGACTTTGCCCGAAGCGGTCGCGGCCGTAGGCATCGCGCACAGTAGCGGGTTCGGCCTCCAGGTCGGTGAGACTGCCGCCTGCTGTTGTGCGGCTCACTTGGAATGCAGTTTCGCGACTGGTTAGGTACTCCCGGGTCCGCAACGATTTGGGAGGTTGACCGTCGAGAATCGCCAACAGTTGTTGCCGTTGCTGAGAACGTGATGCGGAGACGCCCTGTGGAAGATCCAGTCCCGGCAACGGTTGCCGGGGATCGTCATTGATCGCCAGCGGATCGAACCGCGGCCCTAAAAATCCCGAGCGGCCGCCGCCGGAGACCAAAGCGGGCGCCATGCGGACTTGGACTTCGGGAATCGCCACATAGGCCGGAATGTGCGGCGCGGTGTGTTTGAACTTAGCAACAACCGCTCCCATGTGTGGATAATCACTGCGAGACGGGGGCAGGACAGTATTGGCTCCCAACGGCACCGGCGAAATGCGACCGGTCAGCGTGTGGTAGATCATGTAAGGATGATCGTGATTGGGATAGGTCAGCGACCGCAAGACCGCCAGTTTGTCCGCCTGTTGGGCCAAGCGGGGGAGGTGTTCGCATAATGTCAGCCCGGGCACGTTGCTGTCGATTCCGGTAAATGGCCCGCGCACCTCAGCGGGGGCTTGGGGTTTCAGGTCGCACATATCTTGATGCGGCGGCCCGCCGAGCAGATAGACCAAGATGCAGTTTTTCGCGCGGCCGAGCATTGATGTCCCACCGGCCGCCTCTCCCCGCGCTAAGGCAGCGCCGCTGAATAGCGACATCGTCCCCGCTTGCAGCATCGCTCTGCGGGAAACGCGCGACGGATGGGAAATGGTCATAACCGGACACCGGTGGTTTGCGAAATGGGCAGTCCCCCCTATGATCCTCGGAGAGCCGGCGCAGTTCAAGGAGGAAATGCGAAATTCGGCCGTCGCGAGTTGAAGCGTATTCTAGCGAGGCGGGGATGAGTTTTTCGATTTGGGATTTGGCCATCGTGACCACCGCGGCAGCGGCGATTGGAGGCGTGTCCGGTTTCTTTGGAGTCGGGGGCGCTTTTCTGTTAGTGCCTGTACTGAACATCGCATTGGGTATCCCGGTGGAACTGGCCGTGGGCGTGTGCGCGTGTCAGATATTGGGGTTGGCCACCACGTCGATCCTGGCGCGACGAATCGACATTTCGCAATTGAAATTGCCGTTGATCCTTTCCGGAGGATTGTTCTGCGGTGTTTTAGCGGGCGCACGTGGATTGCACTGGGCCGATTCGCTAGGACGGGCGACATGGTGGGGGCGCGACTTTGAAGTTTCCGCTGCGCTGGTCCTGTCGCTGTATTGCCTGTTGCTGACCAGTTTGGGTTTTTTGTGCCTGAAGTTGAGCCGTCGCACCGACCTCTCCTCCCGGACCGGAGACCGTGTCTTCTGGTTGTCGATTCCTCCTTACACGGAAATCGACGAATCTGGACCGGTTTCGATTGTGGGACTGACTTGGCTGGGATTGGTGATTGGCGGACTCTCGGGATTGTTAGGGATCAGTGGCGGGTTGATCTTGTTGCCCACCTTGACCTATCTCGTGGGGATGAGGACACACGAAGCGGTGGTTGCCTCGCTGGTGATTGTGTGGATCACGACTGCTCAAGCAACGGCGGTGCACGCGTGGAACGGCAATGTCGATCTGGCGCTCGCGGCTGCTTTATTGTTGGGCGGAACGTTCGGCGCACGAATCGGGTCGGAAATTGGACTGCGTGCGCGGGGCGCGCAGTTTCGTCGCTGGTTCGCCTACCTGTTGTTATTGACCGCGGCTTTGTGCGCTTCGCGACTGGTATGGATGTTCCGGGCGGACGCCTAAAAAACCTTTGATAAAGGGTGCCACGGGCTTTGCCAGTGCAATTTCAGATGTGCCATTTCCTACAAAACACTGGCAAAGCCCAATACTGTCCGGGAAATTATTAACGAGATCTTAACTTGCGCCAAGTGTGATGATTTGTTATTTGTTTTCGTATGGCAAACGAGCGAAGCAATCATCAATCGGCGGTGGACCGGGAATGGCCGGTGCAGGTGATTGGTGGAAAGTACGTCCGATTGCTCGCTCGGTACCTGCAAAAATTGCGAGATGAAGACGCACACGGGAATCGACGATTGTATCTGGACGATGTGTTTGTCGCCTACCTGTTGGCCTTTTTCAATCCGTCTATCCGTTCGCTTCGAACCGTGGAAGATTTTAGTCAGACGCGGCAAGCCCAACAGCACTTGTCGGTCCGGAAAATCTGCAAAAGCACTCTATCCGATTTCAACAAAATCGCTGACCCGCAGCGGCTGGAGCCAATTTTACAAGCACTGCGTTGTCAGCTGACTCGCAAGCACCACAGTCGCTCGAATTCCGCGGACGGTCTTTCCGAGATGCTTGAGCGGACGGTCGCGGTTGACGGAACATTTATTCCCGCAGTCGCTGAGGTCGCCTGGGCGATTGCCAACTCGAACAATCATGGAACAACACGTCATCGAGCGCGGTTGGATGCTCGTTTGAACGTAGCAACCTGGCTTCCCGAAGCACTTGTGGTTCCCGCTGTGGGCCAAAGTGAATCGGACTCGGCGATTGAGCATTTACAGGAAGGTTGCATTTATCTCTACGATCGCGGCTACATGAGTTTTGCGTTGCTTGCGGCGCATTATCACAAGCCGCATACCGAAAAGGCCGTAGTGAAATCCTCGTTCGTTGTGCGTTTCAAACCAGCGGCAGGTAATTCTCCGGACTTGAAAGACGCGACCGATTGTCCGCTCAGCGATGCCGACCGTGCTGCGGGAGTCGTCAGCGATCGTGTCGGCAATTTCATCTCGGCCACTGCGCGTCGCACCGGTATCTCGCGACTCAGGCTGCGCGAAGTGATCGTTACCTATGAAGAACAAGGACAGCCAAAAACACTGCGTTTGATCACCAATTTGCACGACGTTTCTGCAAAGACCATTGGACTTCTCTACCGGCATCGCTGGCAAGTGGAATTATTTTTCCGCTGGTTCAAATCGTTCGGCAACTTCGGCCACTTGATCAGCCACCAGCGCGAAGGCGTCTTGGCTCACCTGTACGTGACGATCATCGCTGTGCTGCTGATGTATCTGCACACAGGGTATCGCCCTAGCAAATACCTATTCGCATTGGTCAGCCAAGTGGCGGTCGGCGGCGCCACACTCGAAGAAATCCTGCCGATTCTCCAAGAGCGCGAACGCCAAAATGAACTGGCTCGCCAATCAGCCGCACGAAGGCGTGCGAAAAAAGGGCGGTGATTAAATCCAGGGCCGCAGTGCAAGCATTGCGACGCCCGCGCCCCCACATGCGCCGGCAACCCCCCCGAGTAGCCGGTAAAGCCGCGCCCCCCTATCCCAGCCCCCCCGCCAACACAAACACATATCAACAACTTGCCCCCAACCCATTTCCCGGACAGTATTGGGCAAAGCCAGTGGCACCCTCGTGCTTTTCAATTGATGATGCACTTGATCATCGTGATGTCATCGTCACGTTCGTGCAATCGCCTTTTGCGGTGCAAAAGGACGCCTCTTTTGAAAGCCGGCTTCAGGAACCGCGGCTGACCAACAGCCAGCAGCACTCAGCGATGCGCGTGCAAACAGCCATAACGGCAACCACAGATGCTGTTTGCGGGGGACGATCGTCGTGGATTGGGTTCGCAGCGGCATCCTGCTCGGCGCGAACGCAGACCTCTTCCATCACAGCGGGGTCGGGAATGTCGAATACCATGGCGCAAATCCAGGCGTGGGAACTGTTCAATCTGCAAAGTATTCAGCACGGACACTACCATTTCCCGCTGGGTTCACTACAAATCCACCGATTTCGGGGTGAAATTGGCCGAGTATTTGCGTTCTAGGACTAAGACGTCCATAATCATCCCTCACATTGAACTCTGCGGAATCGGGATACGACTGCATGAAATTGTCGCTATCGGTGCGGATTGCTGAAGCGCCCTGTAAAACGAAACTGAACGTTCCTTTTGCTGACGTGGTGGGATTGGCCCGTGAATTGGGCTATCGCGCTGTCTGTTTGCGGGCCAGTGCCGGAGGGGTACAAAGTCCCCCTGTGCAATTGGCGGCCATGCGCAAAGAGGTTCAGGACGCCGGATTGACCGTATCGATGGTCACGGCCGATTTTGATGTCCCGCTCAATAACGAGCAAGGCCCCAATAGTCTCCGCGATATCAGGCCGAGTCTCGACGTGGCCGAGGCGTTTGAATGTGATCTGATTCGCGTCTGCATGAAAACCCCCGAGGATATTCGGCACGCCCGAAACGCGGCCGACTTGGCGGCGGAGCGTGGCATCCGTTTGGCGCATCAATGTCATACCACATCGATCTTTGAGCAAGTCGAGCCGATGCTGTCGGTATTGCGTGAAATCGACCGTGAGAATTTCGGTTTGATCTACGAGCCGGCCAATCTATTGCTCACTGGTGAACCGTACGGGACCGAGACGCTGCAAAAATTGAAGCCGCACCTGTTCAACGTCTATGTGCAAAACCACAAATTGGATCCCAACGGTCCGGTGGAATTAGAAACGTGGTGTCGTGGGATGCAGCGGTTTCACCACATTCCGATTTGGGAAACCGGTGGGGTGGACTTTGCTGAGGTCATGGCGGGATTGCAGGCGGTTGGTTATGACGGATATTTCACTGTCCACCAAGCTTATGCGGAAATCATGGGACCTCGCGAAGCGGCGGTGGAAAGCTACCACTATCTCACCAGCATCGCCGAATTCAAATAGTCTATGAATGCCGTCATCGTCAGCTTTGAGCGTTTGCCGTTGGGATTGCTGGGTTGTTATGGCAGTCAGCATGTTCAAACGCCGAGTTTCGATCAGTTGGCGACCGAGTCGATTGTGTTTGACCAGCATTTTGGCGAAAACTTCGATCCCCAAGCGGCCCAGCAGGCGTGGTGGACAGGCCAATACCACTTTCCCCGCAGCGACGACCAGCAGTCAGCCTCGACGAACATTTTCGAAACGTTTCGCAGCCGCGGCATTGAAATGCACTTGCTCGATTTCGATGCAAGCCATTCGGCTGAGGACGGACTCCGCGCGGCGCAAACAATTTTCGACGGTTGGAACGCCTCGGGGGATGCGCAGCACCTCCTGTGGATTCAATGCACCGGAACGCAGCTTGCGGGATCCACTGAGTGGGATGTAGGCGTCGAGCAGTGTGCCGAACAAGTTGTTGCCTGTGATGCTGTGTTGCAAGCAATCCTCGCACAGGTCGCCGCATTGCCTGGCGAGCCGCCGTTACTGATCCTGACGGCCGCCGCTGGGGAAATTCTCTTCACGCGCGATTCCGTAACCGAGGCGGACCATGATTCTCTGTTACACGAAGAACGCGTCCACGTTCCGCTGATTGTTCGTGTCCCAGACTCCGACCAACAGGGCAGCCGACGGCAGACGTTGACGCAAGCGATTGATATCGCTCCCACGTTGGCTGATTGGTTCGACATTCAATTCGAGGAGTCGGAACGTACAGGAAAAAGTCTGCTGCCGTTGATCGATGGCCGAACCACGGCGCTGCGTGAGCGGGTCTTTATGGGACATGCGGCGACACAGGCGGTCCGCGACGCTGATTTTTGTTTGATTCGCTCCGAGACGGCGCCGCCGCAGTTGTTTCTCAAGCCGGAAGACCGCTACGAGCAGGCCGATGCTGCGCGGGAATATCCCGATGTTGTCGACGCGATGGAGTCAGCATTGGATGAATTCCTGGTCGGTTTCGGGTCCGTGTAAGAGCGTTCCGTGAAAAATCTGGGGGACGGAAAACAAAATCCGACTTGCGTAAACCCATGCGCTATAATAGTTTTTGTTCTACCAGTCAGGGATGTACGGTCGAACGGACTCGAGGCTTGGGGAGAAGTGAAGATCTGATGAACCCACCAATGCTTGGCAATCCGCGCTGCCGACAGACCTGTGAACATCGTAATCCCGGTCGACTTTGTCAAGATTTCCGGTCGCTCCCACCTTACCGGCTGCGTAAGATGGTAAGAGGCGTGACGCAGTTTGTCATTCCGACGCTCGAGTTGTCCGTCCGGCAATTTCGACGAACTTCAACACTTACCGACTTCAAAAGAACGGCGCAATAATGGCAGAACCCACCTCGGGCGGCGATGGAACCGCCGCGGTCGCCCAGATTCAGGCGGCCTACCAGCGAATACGCGAACAGATGTCGCAAGTCATCGTGGGGCAGGAGCATGTGATTGACCAACTGCTCATCGCCCTGTTCAGCCGCGGACACTGCATTTTGGAAGGTGTTCCCGGGCTGGCCAAAACCTTGATGATCAGCACGCTGTCGCGTTGTTTGTCCATGAGTTTCAGCCGCATCCAATTCACCCCCGACTTGATGCCGGCCGATATCACCGGCACCGAAGTGCTGGAAGAAAACCGCACGACCGGCAAACGGGAGTTTCGGTTTTTGGAAGGTCCGCTGTTTTACAACGTGGTCCTGGCGGACGAAATCAACCGGACGCCCCCCAAAACACAGGCGGCACTGTTGGAAGCGATGCAGGAACGGCAAGTGACCGTTGGTCGGGTGCGGCATGAATTGAGCGACCCGTTTTTTGTGTTGGCGACGCAAAACCCGATTGAACAAGAAGGGACCTACGCACTTCCCGAAGCGCAACAGGACCGGTTCATGTTCAAGGTGAATGTCGATTACCCGAACTTCCGCGACGAGTTTTCGATTGCCAAGCAAACGACCGCTCTGCAAACCGATAGCATTCAGCCGGTGCTGAGCAGCGAAGAGATTATCGCACTACAAAAAGTTGTGCGTGAAGTCCCGGCCTCGGATCACGTGATCGAATATGCGTTGGCACTCGTCCGGCAAACGCGCGTTGGAGAAGAAGGTGTTCCCGATTTTGTGACCGACTGGCTCAGTTGGGGAGCGGGACCGCGGGCCGTTCAATATCTGCTATTGGGAGGCAAGGCTCGTGCGCTGCTCAATGACCGCAGCTACGTTGCCACCGAAGACATTGCCGCCTTGGCAAAGCCAGTCTTGCGGCATCGGATCGTGACCAACTTTTCGGCCGAGAGTGACGGAATCACCCCCGACCGTGTCATCGACCGGCTCCTTGAAGAAACTCCGTCTAAGGAAGGTGCACTGACGAGTGACCCAAGATTCCAGAAGATTTTTGCAGCCTGAGGCGATTTCGCGCATCGCCCGCCTCGATTTGCAAGCCCGCCACATCGTGGAAGGGTTTCTTTCGGGTTTGCACCGTAGCCCCTATTTCGGCCAATCGATCGAATTCGTGCAACATCGCGAATACGTCTCCGGAGACGATCCGCGCAACATCGACTGGAAAGTCTGGTCCAAAACCGACAAGTACTACATCAAGCAGTTCGAAGAAGACACGAATCTGCGATGCACGCTGTTGGTCGATGCCAGCGAATCGATGCAATTCGGCAACGGGCCTTTGAATAAATACGAATACGCTTGCGCCGTCGCTGCCAGTTTGGCGTATTTGTTATTGAAGCAACAGGACTCGGTCGGCTTGGTGGCGTTTGACGGACAGATCCGCGCGCAGACTCCGATGCGGAGTTCCAACAAACACCTGCATGCGATCATCGCCGGTTTGGATGCCGGAGAACCTTCCCGCAAAACCGAGATGTACGACGTATTACGACGTGTGGCGGACGAACGGTATCGCAAAGGGATGATCATTCTGATTTCCGATTTGTTCGCCGACCGAGACAGTTTGTTTCGCGGCTTAAAGCTACTCAGGCATCGCGGGCATGATGTCATGGTGATTCATATTCTGGACGATGAGGAACTCGATTTTAACTTCACCGGCACGACACGTTTTGAAGGACTCGAAGAGACGGGTGACCTGGTCTGCGACCCCCGCTCGCTTCGCGAAGGTTACTTGCAAGCGATGGGAGATTTTCTTGATGACATTCGCCGCAGATGCGCTAAAAACGTGATTGACTACCAAACGATCCGCACTAGCGAGCACCTGGATGCGGCGCTGGCGCATTATTTAAACCATCGGTTGGGGATGGGGCAGTCGGTGCGGAATTAGGTAATAAGTGGCCGGTTGCCGGATTTAGTAGGCAGTAGGCAGTAGGCAGAAAAAACGATACTTGGGTTGGTTGGTTTATTCATTTGGTTTTTGAAGTGATTTGACGATGGAAGCTTGGCTTTCACAACATTTTATAAACTCTTCGCTGATCGCGGGCGGCGCCCTGTTGGTTGGTGTGCCGATCATCATCCATCTCATCAATCGGATGCGGTTTCGCCGCGTGAAGTTTGCGGCGATGGAGTTTCTGCTCAACAGTCAGAAGAAAAACCGGCGACGGGTGCTCCTGGAACAGCTGTTACTGCTGCTGTTGCGAATCTGTGCGGTCGCAGCTGTGGTGGCATTGATTGCTCGACCGATTCTTCCCAAAGACCTCCCCTTGTTCGGTGAACAGGAAATTCAACACGTGGTCCTCATCGACGACAGCGGTTCGATGCGCGATATGCTGGGGGAGACCACCGCGTTTGATGCTGCGAAAAAGATTGCCAAGGAGATTGCCTCCGAGGGGGAGCGGCGCCCGGAAATTCACAAGCTCACACTGATCCTGGCTTCACAGCCATCGCAACCGGTGTTCACGCTGCAAAACCTGGATTCAGAATTTCTGGCGGAGATGCAGTCCCGCTTAGAAACGATCCAATGTTCCCACCGACGATTTAATCTGGTCGATGCGGTCAAGGCGGCTCAAGAGATTCTGGTTGAACAAAAAGGTTCGGTGCTGAATTTCCATTTCATTTCCGATTTCCGCGATCCCGAATGGACCGAGGATGCGGCCTTGGCGACCACCGTGCATGACATGGCTGCGGCAGGTATCTCGACCAATCTGGCCCGTACCGTGCCGGAACGACATGCGAATTTGGCCGTGACCGAATTGACTGGTCAACTGCAAATTGCCGCCGCCGAAATCCCGCTCAGGTTGCGTGTGAAAGTGGAAAGTTTTTCTGACCGCGTGGTAGAAAACGTGCGTGTAGCCCTGACCGTCGACGGAACCAAGCTGCCGCGGAATCTTGTGATTCCTAAGTTAGAGGCAGGCCAGACAGCCACGCAGGAATTTGACGTCACCTTTCTCACCGCTGGTCCGCACGACGTAAGTGCACGCGTTATTGGAGCGGAGGACTCGTTGGAGGAGGACAACACGCGGTTCCTAGCGGTCGATGTTGCCGCCCAACACCGCGTGCTGGTGATCGACGGACATGTCAATCGTTCATCAGCTGAGTATCTCGAGGATGCGTTAGAACCGGCTCCGGGGATTACCGGATTCGATGTGCTGTCTGAAGATGTGGAATACTTACGGCGGAATCCTCTCAATGGATTTCGCAATATCGTGTTGCTCAACGTGGGACAACTGCCGGCCGACTCCGTGCGGTTTTTGGAGGAGTACGTTGCCGCCGGTGGCGGACTGGCATGGTTCATGGGGGATCAAGTGCGTCCCGCGTTTTATGACGATGTGCTTTACAATCAAGGCGAAGGACTCTTTCCGGTGCCGATTACGTTCATTAAGGATTTGCCTGAAGACCTGGGCGAATCGACGGAAGACTTTCGGTTTGAGAAACATCCGCTGTTCACCAATTTCGAGGGGCAGGACAATCCTTTTTTGGCTGATGTCCGCGTCAATAAATATTTCGCCATCGATGAAGAGTTCGAGCCGGGACCGAACACCCGCATCATCGGCCGCTTCCGCGACGGAGCCCCGGCGTTTATTGAGCATCGTTTTGGCCGTGGCCGAATCATCACGTTTTTGTCGTCAGGCGGCCCAGACTGGACCAACTGGCCGAGAAATCCTAGTTACGTAATTTTTCAATTGGAACTTCAGAAGTATCTCGCCGAATCGGCCGCAGCCGAAGCGAACTATATCACCGGCGAACCAATCACAATCCCCATCGACCCTACGTTACACACAGGTGAAGCGGAGATCCGACTTCCCTCGGCCGGCGGAGCGGATGTGATTCGACTACGGGGCGGCGAGGCACGGGCTGCGGACGACCAGGCTGAGAACACGACTGCTCAGAACGGTACCATCACTTATACCGATACCGATCTGCCGGGGATTTATGAGATCACCCGAACGCATCGGGACCAAACCACTGATGTGCGACGAAAGACGTATAATTTCCCGACCAGTGAGGAAAGCCCACTGGCGCTCGCGGAGACCGACGTGATGAAATCTCGGATCGGCAATGATGTCGAAGTCCACGTGCACGACGTCGGCGCATCGGGTTGGATTGATGGCGAGGAGGCGGGGCAGGAAATGCGCAACTGGCTGTTGCGGATTTTGGTGTTTGTCTTGTTGGCCGAACAACTGTTGGCCAAACGGCTCAGCTTTCATTCGACGCAATCTGGCGTCGCTCCACTGCGTGGCAATCGCCCGACACCCACAAGCCGACCGCAACGAACTGCCGCGGAACCCGCGCCAACGACGGGAGCCTCCGCATGAACGAAAACTTGCTCAATTGGTTCAACCAAGCGACCAACTACTGGAATCGATTGGAATTCGGCCGCGAAAACAAATTCGCCTGGGTCGCCGCATTCGCCGCTGCCCTGCTAGTGGCTGTCTGGATCTACCGGCGCGACGCGCAGGAAGTGGGTCGCATTACGAAAATCTGGTTGATGTCATTGCGACTCTCGGTGCTCGCCATTTTGCTCGTGATCGCGCTGCAACCAGAAATCCCGGACAACAAGATGTTGGTCAATCCTTCGCACGTGGCGGTGGTGATCGACACATCACTCTCGATGAGCATTCCCGACAAGGTCGTCCCCGATCCTGTGGAGGCGCCCACAACCACAGTCCGTCGCCCGCGTGAAGAACTCGTCAACGAATTGTTCGCCAATTCTGATTTGATCGAAGACCTACGCGCCCAACACGATCTAACGATTTACACGTTTGACTCCAAACTGACCGAGCAACAACGGCTAGCACGGATTCCGGCAACACAACCCGAGACGACAGCGACCGATCCTACGATTGCCGAAGGCGAAGTCGCCGAGCCGATTTCGATTGACTGGCCGGCGATTTTGAAGCCGCGCGGGTTGGAAACGCGGATGGGTGAAGCGTTGCTCGAAGCGATCCGCCGTGAAGCGGGACCGACGCTTTCGGGATTGGTCATCGTGACCGATGGAGTTTCCAACACAGGCGTGGAACCGCCCAACGCGATCAAATCGGCCGCTGCTGCGGAAGTCAAACTGTTTTCTATCGGCGTGGGCAGCACGGAAAAACCGGTGAATCTGCAAGTGGCTGACGTGCAAAGCCCCACGACTGTGCATGTGCGTGACGGTTTTTCTATTACGGCGCACATTCGTGGCGAAGGGTTGGACGGCAAAGATGTCCGCGTGGAGTTACTGTCCAAACCCGAAGGTGCCGAAGGGGATCCGGTGTTGGTTGAGGAGGATGTGCAACCGCTTCCCGAAGACGGCCAACCGATTACGTTCACATTCGACTACACGCCCAGCGATTCGGGTCGCCGCGAATTTTTCATTCGCGCTCGCCCGGTCGAACCGGTTGAAGAGATCATAGCCGAAGACAATGAATCGAAGGTGACCGTCGAAATCAATGAACGCAAGGTGAAAGTCCTACTCGTAGCCGGCGGTCCTATGCGGGATTATCGCTTCGTCCGCAATTTGCTGTTCCGCGATTCTTCGATAGATTTACACGTCTGGCTACAAACTGGTGAAATCGGCATCAGTCAGGAATCGGATGAGTTGCTGTTTCAATTCCCGGAAACGCGCGAAGCTCTGTTTGGTTACGATGTGATCATTGCCTTCGACCCCGATTGGAGCAAAATCCCGCCACCGCAGATCGACAACCTGATGGATTGGGTGTTTGAACATGCGGGGGGGCTCATGATTGTCGCTGGTGAGGTCTATACCCCGACCGTCGCCTCTCTGGAATCGGACGACCCGCTGGCCAAGCTCAAGGATTTGTATCCGGTCGAATTGGAACCACGGGTGTTCAATTCTCCATTGGCCGGCGAAGAGTTCACCCAGGCCTGGCCCCTGAGTTTTACTCCCGAAGGACTGTCGGCCGGGTTCTTGCAATTGGACGACAACCCCGCCTCGTCGGCGAATCTGTGGAATGAATTTTCCGGTGTGTTTCGCACCTATATGACCCGCGGACCAAAGGCCGGCGCGACTGTGTTTGCGTATTTCTCCGATCCCCGCTACGGCGAAGGAAACGATCGCCCGATTGTGCTGGCTTCTCAGTTTTATGGGGCGGGTCGCGTAATCTATTTGGGTAGTCCCGAAATGTGGCGGCTGCGGGCTTCGGATGAAGATTTTTATGAACGCTTCTGGGTCCAAGCGGTCCGTGAAGTCGGCCAAGGCCGCTTGTTGCGGGGGACGACGCGCGGCGTGTTGCTCCTGGAACGGGACCGTTATCCCCTGGGAAGCACGGTGCAGGTCAGTGCCCGCGTGTTGGACGCTCAACTCAACAAACTGACCGCAGACAGCGTGGCGCTGGAAGTCTTCGATCCCGATGGCAAACCGCTCACCCCGGTCGTGCGGCTCAATGGCGAACCGTCGATGCCCGGTTATTTCAAAGGGGGCTTTCCCGTGACCCGTGCGGGAACATATCGCATGGAATTGCAAGTTCCCGAATCCAAGGAACAGATCGTCAAACGGATCGAAGTCAAATTCCCCAACCTCGAACGGCAGCGACCGCAACAGGACGTGCAACTGCTGCGATCGATGGCCCGCGACACAGGAGGGGAATACCTGCCGATCGCTGAGGCGGCCGAGCAGTTGCCTCAATTGCTCAAAGACCAAAGTATCACCACCGTGCAAACCGGCTTCCCCGATCCTCAATGGGACGAAGCTTGGGTGATGTATTTGCTCGTTGGTTTACTCGGCTTGGAATGGCTCACACGAAAATTGTTCAAACTGGCATAGTGACAACTTTTTGCATCCTAAGATTTCATAAAAACTGCGTTGATTGATGGCTGACAAAACATCTCACGAATCACTGAGACCGGAAATCCCCGCCGTGCTGACGCGGCTGCAGGGACGAATCCGCCGCTACGTCTTTTGGGAAGGCATGGCGACGGTGTTGGTGGTGTTGAGCCTGTTTTTCTGGGTCAGTTTGGCTTTGGATTACGGGTTTTCCGTGATTTTCAAAATGGAATTCTCGCGCGATTTTCGGGTTGTCATCGCACTGATTGCCATTGGATTGGCGGTGGCAGCGCTGGTGACGCGCGTGCTGGCCCGCATGTTCCGCGACTTTCACTACGAGGCGTTGGCGCTGGTCCTCGAACGCCGTTTTCCACAACTGAATGACCGACTGATTACCAGTGTGCAACTGGCCAAACCGACGGCAGATCGTTCGCCGCTAACCGATGACATGCTGCATCGTGCGGTCGATGAAGTCGGCGACATGGCCGATGGGTTGCCGCTGCGTGATGTGTTTGATTTTAGTCCCCTGAAAAAAGTAATGGCAGCGGTCGTGCTGCTGGCGGCCTCAATCATCGGATTTGCGATTGTTTTTCCCGGCGCGTTTACAACGTGGTACCACCGCAACGTGCTATTCGCCGATGAATTTTGGCCCCGCGCATCGGAGTTGGAATTGGTCGTCCTGGCCACCCCCGGCGAACGGGTGCGTCCGTTCCGCGATGGCGTTTACAAACATCCCCGCGGCGCGGATTTGACGTTACTGGCCAGCGTGCCGACGGGCAAAACCACTCCCGAGCGCGTGCGGATGAATTACCGATTCAAAAACCGTAGTGGCGGCGGGGACGGTTACTTTTCACAGTTGGGCGAATCGCAATTTCGCATGACCGTCAAAGGGCTACAACACTCCTCGGAGCTAACGATCACCGGTGGCGACTACTACAATCGCCGTCCCTATGTGATCGAAGTCGTCGATGCGCCTGTCGTGGATCGCATTGTCTTGGACAGCCTTTACCCTCCGTATACGCGATTGAACGAGGTCAATGCCGATGGCACGGACTTTGTCCGCACGCCGGTCGCTGTTCAAGCAACGCGGCACGCATTGCCGGTGGGGACCGATGTGATCTTTCGGGCCGATAGCAACAAGCCGTTGACCGCCGCCCGCATCCAAACCGCATCATTCACGCTCGACATCAATCCCGAGCAAGCCACGCTGATGATTCCATCCACCACCGAACAAGCTGATCAAGTGATCCCCATCGCGGCGGACCTTGCGAGCACATTTATTGACTCAGAGGGCCAACGCATCGCCATTCCGTTGATCATCACCGGAGAAGCTGCGCCGCAGTTATTGACGGCGGAGGGGGAAGTCCGCTGGCCGTTGCCACTGCCGGTCGAATCGTCGCTGCTGATTGAACTGACCGACCAAGATGAAGTTGTCAGCCAGCAGCCAACGCGATTGGATCTAAGCGGCATCGTCGACGAGCCGCCGGTGGTGGAGACACGTCCTAAAGGAATCCGCAATGCGATCACCCGCCAAGCCGTGATTCCCATCGAAGGCAAAATCACCGACGACTACGGAATTGCCGAAACCAGGTTTGAGTACACGATCAACCAAGAGGCAGAATTTCGCCAACACCCCTTCAATTCCTCAGCCAATATGGACCGCGAGTTCGACGTCGACGAATCGTTTGACGTGCTGAATCTGGATTTGGCCTTGGGACAAAAACTAACGTTATCCGTGGTGGCGACCGATGGGGACAATTTGAATGGCCCCCACGAAAAACGGAGCGAAGCGACGGTCTTTGAAATCGTCAGCCCTGACGAATTGCTATCGCTGATCAGCGCCCGAGAATTGAATCTGCGGAATCGTTTTGAACAAATTTTGCGAGAAGTCCAAGCACGGCGAACCGATCTGAGTGCTCACCGGGCAAAACTGCTCGCTGCCGAACCGTTGCGGGGAACGACTCCGCCGCCGGAACAGGCTGACGAGGTCCGCAAGCAACTCCGCGAACTAGACATTTCGGTGGAAACTGTCGCACAGCGTTCTCTGTTGGACATTCGAAAAAACGCCAACGAAACAGCTTCGATCGAAGAGGCTTTTGCGGATATCCATGCGGAATTGATCAATAACCGGGTCAAAGCCCAACGAATGCTGGACCGTATCGAAGAAGGCATCTTAAAACCTCTTAACCTGTTGAACACATTCCACTATAATAACGTGGACGAGTCGTTGGGCCTGTTCAAGCTCGCATTGGAACGCCAGCAAAGTCCTTACGAACCGTTGGATAAGTGCATCGCCGATTTGGACAGCACGATCGCTCAGATTGAAAAGATCTTGGCGGCAATGCTCAAATTGGCGACAATCAACGAAGCCCGAGAACTGCTGCGGGCTATACTTGAAAAACAAGAAGAACTGAAAAAGCAAACCGAACAAGAACGAAAACGTAAGTTGATTGAAAGTCTGAAATAAAACTCTCGGTGTGCCGCGACGAACTAATTTCCCCGCCTCGGCCACTTTCACGTGATGGCGACACTTTACGTTTAAAGGAAGTGTCGAACGCACCTGACGCATTAGAGCGGAGCAATTCCCATGCGATTTCGCCACTTCGTGCTGATCGTGGCGGTCATCGCCGCTTTCCAGGGAACGTTCCTGGCCAAGGAGGGTCGGCAGGCCCGCGTCCACGCTCAGGAAGCCGCCTCAGAGCCGGCCAGCGATGAAACAACGCAGAACAACGCCGGCAGCAGTTTAGATTCGACCCAGCAAGCCATTTCTCGGCGCTACAAGCGCTTTGAAGAAACGTTGCTGAAGATGGCCGAGTTGATGCGCAAGACCGATCCCGAACGCGCCGAGTTACTGAGGCGGGTGATCGGCAAAAGCAAAGAGCAATTCATCGCCATCCGGATGGATAAACTGGTCGAGCTTTTGGAAAAAGAAAGCTTCGGCAATGCGATCGAACAACAAGACGAACTGGTGCTCGAATTGACCGCCCTGTTGGACTTGCTGGGCAGCGAAGATCGGGCCAAAGAGATTGAAGAGGAAAAAAAGCGTCTGCAGGACTTAATCCGCAATGTCGATGCACTCTTGGGCAAACAAAAAGGCCTCCGCGCCGACACCGAACGGGGCGCGGGCGAAAAAGGGTTGCAAGAACGCCAGCGCGATCTGGAAGAACGGACCCAAAAGTTGGGCGAGAAAATTGATCGGCAAGATCAGAAAAAAGCTCAGGACTTACAGGGAGACCAGGAGCCCGGCGGAGAAAAGTCCGACGGCCAGAAAACGGATGCAGAAAAATCCGATGGGAAAAAACCCGACGGTGAAAAACCTGACGGTGAAAAGTCGGACGGTCAAAAATCCGATGGGCAAAAATCCGATGGGCAAAAGTCCGATGGGCAAAAGTCGGACGGTCAGAAGTCGGACGGCCAGAAATCCGACGGTCAAAAGTCAGATGGACAACAACAACAACAACAACAACAACCTTCCACGCCGGGTCGCCAAGAGGTCGAACAGGCGCGGAAGGCTATGCAGGATGCTTTGGACAAGCTCAAAGAGGGTCAGCGCGACGATGCCTCGCAAGACCAGACGGATGCCATTGCCAAATTGCAGCAAGCCAAAGAGCGGCTTGAGGAAATTCTTCGCCAATTGCGGGAAGAAGAACGCGAGCGGATGTTGACGAAACTGGAAGATCGTTTCCAGCAAATGCTAGCGGTGCAGATCCTGATTTATGACAACACGGTCCCCTTGGGAAAAATCCCCGAGGATCAACGCGAAACGCGGCATATCTCCAAGGCCAAGGAACTTGCCCGCAAAGAAGCGGAACTTGCTCTGGAAGCCGAAAAGGCGTTGACGCTTCTCAAAGACGAGGGCTCTTCCGTCGCTTTCCCCGAAGCGGTCGAGCAGATGCGCGACGATATGCGAACCGTGACGACGCGGCTCGAAGCGGCTCAGGTGGGCGAACTGACACAGGGGATTGAACAGGACATTATCGAAACGCTGGAAGAATTGGTTGAAGCACTTCAGCGAGAAATTGAGCAAGGCAAAACCAAACCGCAGGATCAAAAGAAACAGCAGCAACAAAAACGAAAAGAGGAGTTGCTGAATAAACTGGCTGAACTCAAAATGCTGCGTTCGCTGCAATTACGCATCAATCGCGGCACCAAACGACTGGGACGGCTGTTCGATGGGGAACAGGCCGAACAGCAGGATATTCTCGACCAACTGCGGATTCTCGGCGAACGTCAACGTCGTGTCCAAAAAGCGACGAACGACATCGCCACCGGAAAGAATCAATAGTTTTCTGTTTTTCTTGGAAATGCATATGAAATCACGAATCGCGACATACTGCATCGCATTGACTGCCGTATGGGTTCTCGTACCGCGGCCGGTTATCGCAGTCGAAACGCCGAGCGTTGCCGTCTTAGCCGCTCCCGCAGCTGACGTGGTTCAGCAACGCGTGCAAGATTGGCTGAGCACAGTCAAAGACCTGCCACCGGAAACGCAGCAGCAGATCGATGCCTTGTGGCGAGTTGAAGGCGAACTCCCCGCGGAAAAATTATTAGAGCGGGTCATCGCCACCTTTAGTCTCGTCGACGCGCCGACGAAAGCGCTCGTCGAGGCCTGCCGCTTTCAGGATGTGGGCGTCCATCCTCCCGACGCGGAGTTGTTGGACACTGAGAACCTCGATTCGTTTTACACCAATAACCTGCGGTTGTTCTACGGTCGTTACCTCACACAGCGGCGGATGTACGAAGAAGGCTTGGCCGTTTTCGACAACATTGCCGTGACAGAGGTTGTCGATCCGGCGACCTATTTGTTTTTCAAAGCCGTCTGCCAACATCATCTGCTGATGAAGCAAGACGGACTAAAAACCATCGAACAATTGACAACGCGCACTGAGGGCGTCCCCTCGCGTTACAGCACCGTTGCGACGCTGATGCAGTACGACCTGGAAGGGCTGAAAGAGAAATCGCTCGACGAAATCTCTCGTAAAATGCTCGACGTGGAGCGGCGTCTTGACCTGGGACGGTCGGGGCAGAAGGTTCAAAAAGTCGAAGAGGAAATCATCGCCGGCCTGGATGAGATCATCAAGAAAATCGAACAGCAATCCGGCGGGGGCGGAGGTGGTGGCGGCCAGGGTGGCAACAGCAACAACCCCGCAAACGGGGCTGACGATAGCAGCGTGAAGGGCGCAACCGCACCGGGCACCGTCGATCCCAAGGACATTAAAAAAGGGGGCAAATGGGGCGGCCTGGATGACAAGGCTCGTTCCCGGATCAAGCAACTGATTGGCCGCGATTTCCCCAACCATTACCGCCGCGCAGTGGAAGAGTATTTTCGCAATGCCGCCAAACGGACGGTGCCGACCAATAATTGATGCCTCGTCCCCGCCCCTACCGCCCTTGACCCTGATGCCCCTGTGATTGAACTCCCCCCTCGTTCCATTAGTGTATTGAAGAGATTATGAGCGTTTGGTTCCTGCTTACGGCTGCAGTCCTGCTACAACAACCCCAGGTGGAATTGCAAACACTTGAGGGCGCTCCCCAGATCGGGAGCTTGTCGCAACTCACTGCCGATGGAGCAGTTATCACGACCGGTGAGGGAGGAGCAACCGTTAGTGCAGAGGACCTGTTGGAAATCCGTTTTCCGGGACGAAAACCGATACTCCCCTCGCGGGATTCCATTCATGTCACATTGACCGATGGATCGCATTTCGCATGCAAGTCGTTCGCACTGGCCTCCCAAAGAGCACAGCCAACAATCGAAGGCCTTGAGCCGTTCAGCTTTTCGTCGCGGTCATTAGCAACGATCCGCTTAGCGCCGGCCGAGGGTGCGATTGCTGAACTGTGGAGCGACATGCAAAAACGCGATTTCGAGACCGATGCGCTCATCATCCGCAAAGGAGATATTCTGGACTACTTGACCGGTGTCATTGGCGACATCGATGACAAGACCGTGAAGTTTCTCATCGACAATGACGAATTGGAACTTCCCCGCGAAAAAGTATTCGGCCTCATTTTTTATCACCGGACGCCGCGTAAAACGAGATCTGCCTGCGGGATTTCCCTGACGGATGGCGGATTGTTATTGGCCCGTTCGGTCGAATTGATGGAATCAAAACTGAACGCGCGGCTCTCGGTCGGCGGCTCACTGGAGCTGCCGCTCAGCAAGATTACCAGCCTGGATTTCAGCAACGGCAAAGTGGTTTATCTCGCCAACATGGAACCGCGCGACGTGCAATACGTCCCCTATTTCGACATCACTTGGACCTACCGTCGCAACAGCAACCTGGATGGGGGACCGATTCGCCTGGACGGAAAGACCTACTCCAAGGGGCTTTCGATTCACAGCCGCACGACATTGAAATATCGACTGCGCGGCGACTACCGGCGATTTCGCGCTGTGATGGGAATCGACCAAATCGTCGAAGGTCGCGGAAATGTGAAGGTAGTCATTTCGGCTGACGACAACGTTCTATTGGAAACAACAGTCAAAGGAACCGATAAACCGCAACCGCTGGACCTGGACGTGAGCGGCGCGCGGGACCTGACGATTCTCGTCGATTTTGGCGAGGACCTGGATATCGCCGATCATCTCGACCTTGCGGACGCCCGGGTTACGAAATAACGTTGAAGAGAGGGGGGTGGCACGATCGCGCCGCCCGACAATTCATCCTACACGGAAACAGAGATGCCCATATTTTTCACCTCGCTGATTGCGGCCCTGTTGCTGATTGCGCAAATCCCGGCAGTCCCGGCCCATGCTGTTGAGCCGGCAGTCGCGCAAGCGGAACAACAACGCATCGAGGTAATGGCCCGTGCCGCTTCGACGGTGGTTGCCGTATTCGGCGCCGAAGGGGCTGGCGGCGGCTCAGGAGTCTTGATCACGCCCGATGGTTATGCGCTGACGAATTTCCACGTAGTGCAAGGCGCCGGCAATTTCATGAAATGCGGTTTGGCCGATGGAATCCTGTATGACGCCGTGATTGTCAGCATCGATCCCACAGGCGACGTGGCCTTGATCAAACTGCTGGGGCGGGACGATTTCCCTGCTGCCCCAATGGGCAACAGCGATTTGCTCCATCAAGGAGACCCCGTGTTCGCCATGGGCAATCCCTTCCTGTTGGCGACCGATTTTCACCCGACGGCCACGTTTGGCATCGTTTCAGGCATTCACCGCTACCAATATCCCTCGGGCACGATTTTGGAGTACACCGACTGCATTCAAACCGACGCTTCGATCAATCCGGGCAACTCCGGCGGCCCGTTGTTCAACATGGCTGGTGAAGTGGTGGGAATCAACGGACGTATCTCTCTCGACAAACGCGGCCGCGTCAATGTGGGGGCGGGCTACGCCATCTCGATCAATCAAATCAAACATTTCATGGACCACCTCCGCAGCGGACGCATCGTAGACCATGCCACGTTGGGCGCGATCGTCTCCACAAATCAGGATGGAGCGGTCATGGTTGATAACATCTTGGAGGAGACACCGGTCTATCGTCGGGGCTTGCGATTGGATGATGAAATCGTTTCGTTTGCCGGGCGACCAATTCGTAGTGTGAATCAATTCAAAAACATCCTGGGGATCTACCCCAAAGGGTGGAAGTTGCCGCTCGCGTTTCGTCGGGAAGTCGACGGCAATATCGAAACCCACGAGATCATCGTCCGCTTAGAGGCATTGCACCGTAGCAGTGAATTGACGCTCGACAAACCTGCTAAAAAACCGCGTGGCCCCCAACTGCCTAAAAATGAACGAAAGGAACCACGACCGGACCCGGCAAAGACATCGCCGGAACTGGCAAAATACTATCAGAAAAAACCGGGGTTCCTGAATTACTATTTCAATGAACTCGAACGCGACCGCGCGCTGCGAGGGCTGGCCGATCTGGGTGATTTTTCCGAGACAAGCAGTCGCTGGATCGTCACCGGCAAGACGGAAACCAGTGAAGATTTCCGCATTGTCTTCGCCTCCACGGGAATGGGAATGCTCCTGGGCGAGAACGCCTACTTACAGCCGTTGGGCGAAGATGCCGCGACCATCGATGAACCGCCGGGGAGCGGCGGGTTGTTGGCCGGTTTGAACCACTATCGTCGACTACTGACGATGGGAGCTGCCGGTTTTTCTGAGTTCTATTACGTCGGCAGCACCCCGCTGGATGGTGTGGGTGAGCGTGTTGATATTGTCGAAGCAGAATTGAATGCCGGGCGTTCGCTGTGGTATTTCCACAAGGGGACGGGCGAATTGATGGGGTTTGACTTTTGGATCCATGACCAAGCCGATCCTTGCGAAGTTCGTTTTTCGGGCAGGCGAGACTTCCAGGGACGAATCTTACCCGCACGGTGGACCGTCAATCACGCCGACAAAACTTTCGTCACATTGAATATCGAAAACTGTGAGTTTCCAACGTCCGACGATGAGACTGTCAAGGAGGTGGGCCGATGAAACATCTCTTGCGTAGCTGCATAATGATTTTGCTGGTTTGTGGGAGCATGCCTCTCGCAAACGCCCAAGACGAGTTGTCACCCATCCAGGAAGTTCAAACACGACTTGTGAAAATCTTCGGTGCCGGCGGCATTGGCGGACTGCATTCCTATAGCACCGGTTTCATCATCTCACCCGACGGATATATCGCCACGGTCTGGAGTCACGTGTTGGATCCCGACGTGGTCACGGTCGTGCTGGGCAACGGACTCAAACTGGATGGCCGCATTGTCGGGGCCGAGCCGCAATTGCATTTGGCGATTCTCAAAGTCGATGCCGATGACCTGCCTTATTTTGATTTAGACGATGCTGCCTCCGCCGGGACCGGACAGCGCGTCCTGGCCTTTGGCAATATGTACAAAGTGGCCACCGGCGATGAACCGGTCTCGGTCATGCAAGGCGTGATTGCCGCCAAGACGCGGTTGCGTGCGCGGCGGGGCGCGTTTGAGGTCCCCTTTGACGGGCCCGTTTATGTCGTCGACGCCATCACCAACAATCCCGGTATGGGGGGCGGCGTGTTGACAACCCGCGACGGCCGGTTGCTGGCGATGATCGGCAAGGAACTGCGTAATGCCGAAACCAATACCTGGATCAACTATGCCATCCCGGTGGATGAGTTGGCTGATGTCGCCCATCAAATCAAATCCGGAACATTTCGCCGCAGCGATACCCCCAAAAGCCGAACTGCTCCTCCGCAAAACTACCGCGCGATCGACTTTGGCATCGTGCTAATTCCCGACGTGCTGAACCGCACGCCGGCCTATATTGATAGCCTCCTTCCCGGCAGCGATGCCGCCCAACAAGACCTACGCCCCGATGATCTGTTGCTGTTCATCAACGGCGAACTCATTCAGTCCTGTAAGGAGTTGGAGGCAGAATTGGGTCGGCTGGAAGAGTCGGATATTGTCCAATTGGTCGTCCGCCGCGGAGACAGTTTAGTCTCTGTGGAGTTAGAAGCCCCTGAAAAAGACGAACCGTAGTCCAACGAATTTGGGTGGCGCTGAAGGATCGTCCCGCATTGCATACTGCTATTCACGCCACCAACAGTTCGTGCCTCATTAACAATCGCTGAACCACACAATCATGCCGAATCATAAACCACGGCTGACCATTCTCGCGCTATTGAGCAGCGCCCTCCTAATAAGCGTGGCGTCGACAGCCGCAGCGCAAGCGGACGGTAAATTGGCTGTCTTGGAAGAACGCGCGCTCAAACAAGCTGCGGCGATTGTTGCTCCGTCGATCGTGCGGATTGAAACCGTCGGGGGTTTAGAGCGCGTCGATGAAATCCTGGCTGGAACGGGACCGACCACAGGTGTGGTGGTTTCGGCCGACGGGTATATCATTACGAGTTCCTTCAATTTCGCTGCCAAACCATCGTCCATCTTGGTATCGTTGCCCGATGGTCGCCGCTTTGCCGCGCGACAGGTCGCATCCGACAATCTCAAGATGCTGACCTTGATCAAAATCGACGCCGAGAATTTGACGCCGGCCCCTGCCGCCCCGCGCGACAGCGTCCGTGTCGGACAATGGGCCATCGCCCTGGGGCGAACTTATGAAACTCCGTTTCCCAGCATGTCGGTGGGCATCGTCAGCGCGCTCAATCGGATCTGGGGCAAGGCGATTCAAACCGACGCTAAAGTCTCGCCGGTGAATTACGGAGGCCCGTTGGTCGACATCGAAGGCCGCGTGCTGGGCGTGTTGGTTCCACTCTCACCGCAAGGAAAATCTGACGCCGCAGGTGTCGAATGGTACGATGCCGGGATCGGCTTTGCGATTCCCATGTCCGACATCTATGACGTTCTCGATCAACTCAAAGCCGAGAAAGATCTGCACAGTGGTTTGTTGGGCATTACGTTTCAAACCAAAGATCTCTACAGCACGCCCCCGATGGTCGACCACGTCTGGTATAACTCCCCCGCACAGAAAGCCGGGATCAAATCAGGTGACACGATCGTCGAGGTCAATGGTGCGGCGACGACACGAATTTCCCAAGTTCGACACGCACTAGGCAACGCCTACGCCGGAGATAAGATTGCCTTAAGCGTCGATCGCGACGGTGAAACGATCAAGGTGGACTTCGAGTTGGCCGCGAAATTAGAGCCCTACGAATCCGCCTTTTTAGGAATCTTGCCCGAACGTCTTTCGACCGTCGAACCGGCCGAAGCCGCAGCGCCCGCTGGCGTGGGAGTACGTTACGTCTATGCCAACAGCCCGGCAGCTGCCGCAGGACTACAGCGTGGCGATCGCATTACGAAATTCAATGACGCACCGCAAAACTCCGCGATCGAGTTACGCGACGCGCTCAGCCGCACGCGTCCGGGCGAGAAAGCGGTTCTCACTTTTCTGCGCAACGGGGAACCTCAAACAGCTGAGGTGGAATTACAAAAGATCACCGCTGAGATTCCGGCAGACTTACCACGCTCTCCCATTCCTTTGCCGGCAGAGAAAAACGATGATTCTGAAAAAACAGGACGGTTGGCCGAGACGCTGGAAACGCATGCGCACGATTTGTGGGCCTTCGTTCCGGATGATTACAACCCTGACTACCAGTACGCACTCTTGGTGTGGATTCATCCGTCGCGAAACACTATGGAAGCTGAGATGCTTAAACGTTGGAAGCAGATTTGCCGAGAGCGGGGTGTGATTCTGTTGGCCCCCAAGGCGGGTACGGCTGAGACATGGACGCCTAACGAAATCGGCTTCATCAAAGCGGCCGTCGAATCGTTTGTTGAGCGATATTCCATTGACCCACAGCGGATCGTATTGCACGGTTTCGAAACGGGTGCAGCCTTAGCCCAACAGTTGGCCTTTAAAGAACGCGAACTGTTCCCGGCCCTCTGTCTCGCCGGAGCCCCGCTAGCCATCCAGCCACCTGAGAATCGACCCGACTTCCCCTTGCAGTGGGATTTCGTGTATGGCGAAGACGACCCGCAGGGCCGCAAAATCGAGGCCTCAATCAAGGCCCTGGAGAAAATGCGGTATCCGGTCAGCCATCGCGCTGTGCCGGGATTGGGTCAAGACTATCCGCCGGAACCAGCCATTGAAGAGGTCGGACGCTGGATCGACGCGCTGGACCGCATCTGAAAGAGCACCCCGACCAGCGGTTGACTGAGTGCCGAGACGGCCAAATGCGCTCTGGGCTGGTTTTCTTCGCAGAACCGCTTTGCTAAACTTTGGACCACCGTGGAATCTGTGATTCCCCAGTCCCCTGGTTCTAATCTTTATCTCGAAAAGCATTTCATTCCATGAGTAATAATTCCCTGCTGCAAAGTTCCATTCCCGGTATGAAAGCCCACCAAGGCAAAGTCCGTGATGTGTACGAATTTGGCGATAAACTGTTATTCGTTGCCACCGACCGCATTTCTGCCTTCGACTGGGTTCTGCCCACCGGCATCCCGGACAAAGGCCGCGTGCTGACACAAATGAGCAAGGTCTGGTTCGACCGATTGGACGTACGCAACCATCTGATCAGCATGGACATGGGGGACTTGGATCTGCCCGATGGCGTTGACGTCGAGTCACTCGACGGACGAAGCATGGTCGTGCTCAAGACCGAGGTATTTCCGGTCGAATGTGTCGTGCGGGGCTATCTGTCAGGCTCGGGCTGGAAGGAATATCAAGAAACCGGTCGTGTCTGCGGCATCCAACTTCCGTCGGGAATGAAGGAAAGCGACAAACTCGCCGAGCCGATCTTTACCCCCGCCACCAAGGAGACCAGCGGACACGACATCAACATCTCCTTCGAACAGATGTGCGAAATCATCCCAGCCGAGACAGCAAAGAAGCTCCGTGATTTGAGCTTCCAGGTGTATCAATCGGGTGCGGACTACGCGGCGAAGGAAGGGATCATTATCGCCGATACAAAATTCGAGTTCGGGCATCTGGATGGTGAGATCATTCTCATCGACGAAGTCCTCACCCCCGACAGCTCACGGTTTTGGCCGGTCGATCAGTACGAACCGGGCAAGTCGCAACCCTCCTTCGATAAACAATTCGTGCGGGATCACTTGGTGGCGTGTGGCTGGGACCGCAACAGCGAACCCCCGGCTCTGCCCGATGACATTGTCGCCAAGACGCGTGCGAAATACGTCGAGGCCTATGAAACATTGGCAAAATCTGAGTTCCCGTGGAAGTAATTCTCCGCATGAAGCTTTCCGCGAGGGCGAGGCTCCTGCCGAGCTGCATTTGACCAAAACGCTTGCCCTGGTTCACAACCACAGGCTGCGTGCGGACATCGCCCCGCGGCGCTTCGTGTTGTTGCTGAATATGGTACAATGCCGTATTCGTGCAAATTCGCAGGGTGCCACTGGCGGCTTGTTCGCCAGTGCGGTGACAGGGCGAGCCTTTCATTCTAAACGCCGCCAAGCGATGTGCGCACTGCTGGACAAGCCAGCAGTGGCACCCGACCTCCGCACGTCAGGCAAATTAATTTCGCGTGGACGTATTCAGCCATATCACAATTCAGGGCGCACATGACGGGCAATTCTTTTGGACAGGCATTTCGGATCACCACCGCAGGCGAAAGCCACGGGCCGGGGAATGTCGTGATTATTGACGGTGTTCCACCGGGGTTGGAGTTGTCGGTTGAGGACCTGATGGTCGATCTCGATCGACGTCGTCCCGGGCAAAGTAAAATCGTCACACAGCGCAATGAAGCCGATCTGCCGGAAATTCTCGCGGGCGTCTTTGAGGGGCACACCACTGGTACCAGCTTGGCGATCCTCATCCGCAATACCGATCAACGCAGCCGGGATTACAGCGACATCCAGGACAAATACCGTCCCGGCCACGCGGACTATACCTACGACGCCAAATACGGTTTTCGCGATTATCGCGGCGGAGGGCGTTCCAGCGCCCGTGAAACAACGGCCCGCGTCGCTGCCGGTGTTGTTGCCAAAAAACTAATCGCTGCTGCATTCGGCGGACAGGTCGTCGGTTATGTTTCACAGGTCGGCGACATCCGCGCCGAAATTCCCGACCCGGCGGCGGTCACGCTCGATGCAGTAGAAAAACTGCCCGACGGGGAACCGAATATCGTCCGCTGCCCCGACATTGCGGCAGCGACGAGGATGATCGAGCTGATCGAATCGATCCGCAAGGACGGGGATTCGATCGGCGGCGCGGGGGAAATTGTCGCTTCGGGCGTTCCGGCAGGATTGGGAGAACCGGTGTTTGACAAAATCAAAGCCGATCTTGCCAAGGCACTCTTCAGTTTGCCGGCCGTACTCGGAGTAGAATACGGAATCGGCTTTGGATGCGTCGGAATGCGGGGAAGCGAGAACAACGATCTGTTCACCGCAGGCCCAGCGGGCCACGAAGCGGAAATCACAACCTCGTCGAATCGTCATGGCGGAATGTTGGGCGGGATCACCAGTGGACTGCCCATCGTGTTACGCGCCGCTGTGAAACCGACCAGCAGTTTGCCGATCGCACAAGAGACCGTCACGCGTGACGGCCAACCGACCACGATTCAAACCAAGGGCCGCCACGACCCGTGTCTACTACCGCGGTTCATTCCTATGGCTGAGGCAATGGTGGCAATCGTACTCGCCGACCACTGGCTGCGGCACGCCGGGCAAAACTCGCTCGACCTCTAGCTAGTTGCCGTCGGGTGCATCGCGACGCACCTTTCTGGGTAGGACGGCTGATTCACCCAACCAAACCGACTCGGCATAACTTCACCCATGCGCGATGGGATATCGCTTGGTGTGCGGAAACCCTCACCCCTGCCCCTCTCCCAGAGGGAGAGGGAGTTGGTTTTGGAGTGTCTTGATGACGGGAGGGTTTAGTTTTGCTCGCCGAAGATCACGGTGGCGGTTTCGCGACTGAGTGGCTTTTTCATTTGGTCGCTTTGCACTTGGACGTGCAGACGCGTGTCGCCGGGGGCCGTTGCCTCTAGCAAGAGGTCGACGGCGATATGCTTGTTGGGGGCCAAATCGGCGATCGGACTGAAGTCGATTTGCTGCTCAGTTTGCTGGTGCTCCAAAGGTCCTTTGATGCTGATCATCTTCATTTCCTCCGGCAACAACGTCGAGACCAGCACCCCTGTCGCCGCTTCGGTGCCGCGGTTTTGGATTTCAATGCGGTAAGAAACACGCTCACCAATCACCACAGGTTGATCGGCCTGTGAGATTTTGATGTCCAACAGTGCGAATCCACGGATCGCTGTCTCAGTGGTCGTCGATCCAATCTGTCCCGACTCGCCGAAAACACGAATCAAGCTTTCTTTAGTTCCGGGAACCTCAGGCAGCAGCATCACACTGACATCTTCGGATTCTTCTCCGGCAATCTGTCGAATATTCCAGGTCACGGTTTTCTTCCGGGGATCAAACGTTCCACCCTGCGAGGCTTTGAGGAACTTCATGCCTTCGGGAATTTGTTCAACAACCACAATGTTCTGAACGGGCGATTTGGATTTATTGCGGATGGAGTTGGTGAACGAAGTTGCGCGGCGCAGTAGGCGACTTTTCGGGCCCACGCGACTGATTGAAACCCCTTGGTCCAGGATTTTCACTTCGGCTTCAGCTTTGATGGAAATGTCCCCATCGGCTGTGACAATCGCTTGATTGACCCCTGCACCGACCTCGGCGGCTGTGAGCGTGAGTTGCACGTCGCGTGTTTGCCCACCCGCCAGATCGCCAATTTCGTATTCCAAATCCTTTCCGCCGGGATGCGTGAAGTGGCTCGGCAGAATGTCTCGCAACACGACCTTTTTAGCGACCATCGTCCCCAAGTTGGAGACTTTGAATTGAAACACAACCGGTTTGCCCAGCGGTGCCTCTTTGGGGGCATTGATGGAGACTTTCAGTTCCGGTTTTTGCACCACGGTCTGGGCGGCGACTTCCGCCACGAAATTGACGGTTGCGACGCTGCCAATCGGCCCTTCGGCAATCGGGATCACGCGGATCGAAATCTTACGTTCCTGATTCGGCTGCAGCGTACCGAACTTCCAGATCAGTTTTTTACCAACCAACTCAGCTTGGGGAATCGTGCCGGTCAGTTTGGCGCCGCGGGGAATTTCATCTTCCACGGTCACGTGGCCCGCGGGACTTGACCCCACGTTTTTAATCAAAATCGAATAGATAAACGGTTTGCCCAACACCGCTGTGGGGGGCGATTGTTTATCAATGGTCAGTTGCGGCCGTTGCTCGCCCCGCGGGGAATCTGCGTCGATCGTCCCGTCGCCGATGACATCCTCGCTGACGACATCCTCATCGGCCGCGGGCTGAGATTCGACCGTCTCGGAATCGGTTGCTGGAACGTCCTCGTTCGGTGCACGCGCCGGTACCGGTTCGGCGGGTAATAACTCCGGTTCTGGTTCAGCGACCAATTCCGTCGTCAAATCTTCAACAGGCTCTTCGGCCGGTTCTTCAAGAGTTTCCGTGAAGGTCTCTTCAACCTCGGGTACGAGGGTCGGCTCAGTGTCGGGAGCAGCAACAGGTCCTTCTTCGCTGTCGGTCGATTCCGTAGCGACTGGCTCGGTTTCGTCGGTGAGCATTGCCTCAGGTTCAAGGACGTCTGTCTCGGGAAAACTCGGCAGCGGCGGCGTTTCGTTGACAACCTCTTCCGTGGCCAGTTCGCGTGCCTCAAACGGTTCTTCGACAATGACGGCAGGTTCTTCCACTGCCGGAAGAGTTTCGCTGAAATCGTCGGCCAACATCTCCTCCGGTTCAATAGCCTCAATAGCCGGAGGGTCTTCGTTGTATTCAAGCGTTGTGTCGCCAGCTGGTTCTTCCAGTGCCGGCTCTTCGATGAGCGGTTCTTCGGCAACAATTTTATCAACGGCTTCTTCAAGTGGAAGCTCAGTCAGTTCCGGCGACTCTGGAGCGGCCTCTGCAGCTTCGATCTCTTCTGGAGGCGTCAAAGCCTCCGGCTGGAACGGCTCAATCACCTCGATGGCGTTGTCTTCTGCAAAATCGTCACCCAGCGGAAGCAATTCTTCTGTTTGTTCTTCAAACTCCGTTGCATCAAGCTGCACCTCGTCGAGCGGGGCATCCTCGTCCCCGGCGGTTGGCAGGCTGACATCGCCTGCAAACGGATCCGTTTCTTCAGATGTAAAATCAAACAACTCTGTTTCAACAGCCGGTTCCGTTTCAACTGCCGGTTCCTCAACTGAAGAGGCTTCGAACGGGTCGATTTCGGTGATCGCTGTCTCGGTTTCAGCTTCAGCCGGCATCGCCAATGGCTCGGTCGACTCGTCCAGAAAAAAATCGTCATCCGTGGCCGGTAATTCCTCCGGCACGATTTCTACAATCTCTTCTTCGTTGGAGAATTCGTCGGCGGCAGATTCCTCAGTGGCAGCTTCCTCCGTGGCAATTTCTTCCGTAGATGCCGCGGCGGCCGCATCAAAAATACCGATGGAGCTTTCCACTTCGGTATCGTCAAACGCAGGGATTTCTTCCAGTGGTTCTACCACCTCGGTATCGACTGCGACTTCCGCCTCAGACGGGTCGTCCCACAACTCAGGGACGGCATTTTCTGCTTCGACGGCGGTCCCGGCAACCGGTTCGTCTTGTCCCGACAGTGGCAGCCCTTCGTCGCCCAGTGGTCGCGGTTCGACTGCCTCATTCTCTCCGAAAGGATCTTCCACAGGTACCGCTGCTCCCGTTTGAGCCAGATGCGGATATTCTGTGGAATCATCGTGGACGTGCGGCACACGCGCGACCGTATTGCCGGTATTCTCATGCGGAGTCGCCGCGGGTTGAGCATCCCCAAGGATCACTTGATTAGATTCGCCCTCTGAAGGGTCTTCTACTTTCGTGTCCTCATTTTCCGCAACGCCTTGAGACGAATTGGTCATGTCCTCGCGAGCATGATCGATGACCAATAGGCAGAGCGCGACGACGCCGGTAATAACGGCGAGTTTCCACAAGGAACTTTGCATGGGATTCCTTTCCCGGTCGACAACGACGCTCTCAGAGTAGAGAGCGGGGGGAATTTGAACGATAACTTTCAGCGCATCGCGACCCAGAATCCCGTCTTGGGGAACTCGATGACGATGCACGCTACGTTTCTTAGCAAATTCCGCCGAACCGGGAAAGGGGAGTTTGAGATAAGTACGCGAAACCTACAGCGATTCACGGCATCTCAAAATGAACATAGGGTTTCCATTCACTTTTTTTCATCCTTCTGCTTCTTCACAGGAATCAATTGCACCGCATCGATCACAACATATCCGTTGGTTCCCTGATTTGAGATGGTTACGCTTCCCGCTTCCCCCGCTTTGAACTCAAAACGGCCGAGCGAATTAAATGCGCCGCTCCGGGGCGGTTTTCTCTGATTCAATGTCAGGGATTTTTCCCCGGCGGCACTTTTGACGACAACAGGGACGTTGCTGGCGCGGTTGGAATTGGGTGTATAGGCAATGCGGACTTCATACGTTCCGCTGCGAGGAATCATCGGGCGAAACACTGCCGACATTTCGCCGTTCCGCTGATCTTGGTCATGCCGATAACCAGTCCCCACAAATTCGCTGACCGATCGACTCGGCTTCCAAACGCCCGTCACCTGAGCATCCAAGTCGTCGACGACGATTCCCGGCAGCGTACTGGGATCAATCGGCGGTTTGCGACGCGGACCGGTCCAGACGAGAACCTGTCCATCGGCCAACAGTTTTTCTTTCAGCTTCGCATAATCGACTTTCTGCACACTCACTCCTTGATCGATCGCCTGACAAGCCGCCGTTGCCGCCGACTGCCCTAAAACCATGAACACCGGTTCCATACGAATCGAACCATAGGCGATGTGCGAAGCGGAGAGCGCGACCGGGGCCAACAGATTGTCGCACTCGGCTTCTCGGGGGCGAATCGAACGATAGGAAATCGGATAGGGGGAAAATCCGCCGACTTGCACATCCCCTTCATTGACCACCTGGCCTTCGCGCACATACCGCTGAATGTTGTGCGAATCCATCGTATAGGCGGCCAATCCAACGGCATCGTCGACAGTGCGCGTGCCAATACAATTATTTTCGGTCATCACATAATCAGAAATCATGCGGCGGGCTTCACGGATGTAAAGTTGATGCGGCCAATGCTCGGTCTCCACAAATTCATCCTTGGCCAATCCCCACGTTTGAAATTCCTGGCGAATTTCCGCAGGTACGCGGGGGTTGTTGGCCAGCGTCCACATCAGACCTTTTTGATAGTCGAGATGTGCTTGAATGATCTCCGCCCGCCGTTGGTAATCCCCATCGGGATAGTCGTAATTGGCGCCGATGTAGTCGGTCGAAATGGCGAAGTTGTTATTCACATCGGTTTTGCGATTGGGCATCGGCGTCGGATGCCAGGGGACGCGATGATCACCCGCTTCGAAATTGCGCAACAGCAACTCATAATCCAGCGGATCGTACCCGTCCGGCTTGGTCCACGGCACGCGGTTTTCTGGAATATCGGTGGTACACATCCGGAAGCAGTAGGCCTGCACGCCACGATCTCCCGCCCCTTCTTGGCCGGGACCATCGCTGGGAATTCCCGGCAATAACCCACTGGAAGGGTCACCTGGTTTGATGTAGGGGTCGACCGGTTTGACAAATTGATGATGGACCGCATTGCGGGTCTGCACGCCGTTGATCGTCTCGCCGTAGGTCGCATTGCTTTCGCGTCCGACGTGATAGGAGACGCCGGCGACGGCCAACAGGTCGCCTTCATAAGTCGCATCAATGAACATGTCAGCAGCAACTTGCAGTCCGCTTTCCATCACGATGGTATCAATGTGCGAGTCGGTTTTGTTTACGCCGTTTTTCAAATCCAACCGCTCTTCGAATCGCACGGGGATTTTGTATTCCGCCAGCCAATCGCGAAACGTTTGCTCGGCAACGTGCGGCTCAAACGTCCACATTTCGGTTTTATTTCCCTTGCGACGGCTACGAAACTCTTCCCGCTTTTGCCAATTCCAAGACTCCGGCTGTGCGTAGTGCGCCCCCAGCTTGCGATAGAAATCGCGTGACAACCCGCCGATGGCCGCTTTATTGCCAATGTCGGTCGCTCCCAGTCCGCCGGCGGTCAATCCGCCCAGATGTCGGCCCGGTTCAATGAGCAGCACCGATTTGCCCATCCGCGCCGCCTGCACCGCAGCAACCACACCCCCCGACGTTCCGCCATAGACGATAACATCGTACTTCTCCACCGGTGCCTCCACCGGCGCGTTCGCCCCAACGAGCAATATCGCAGCGAATAATAATCCAACAATCCCTAGACCAGTTTTCATGTTGTGTCTCTTTTCGTGTTTTTCCGTGCTACTAACGTTTCAATGTTTTGCATGTTGCGCAAATTTTTGTGTGGCGAGGCCTTTTGATGTTCCGGTGCATAGCGGTCATTTGAAAAATCGATGCTGAACGATCCGACAGGTTGTTTTGCGTCGGAAACATTCGGCCACCGTGCTCGACAAGGAGCGCCGTGCACGACGGCAAGCTGTCGGTTTGGGACTTAGCAGTTTCACGCCCGCGAATCTGTGTTTGATCTGTGTTTGATCTGTGGCTAAAAATATCGTCGTTTGGGTTGCGGCTCCGCTGCGCTGGGTTCATCCGTGGCTATTTTTTTGTTTTCGGTAGGGGCCACTTTAGAATCTGGGCATCGGCGAGCAATCGTTTTTTCAATTTTGCATAGTCGACTTGCCCAACGGTTACATCGTCGTCGATGGCGATGCAGGCGGCGGTGGCTGCGGACTGGCTGGTGACCATCAATACCGGTTCCATGCGGATACTGCTAAAGGCGGTGTGGCTGGCGGAGAGTGCGAAGGTGACCAGCAGGTTATTGCATTCCGCGGCTTTGGGAATGATGGCGGCATAGCCGATCTGGTACGGCCCAAAGCCACCGCGGCCGGTGGCGGTCTTGCCTTCGCGGGTGACGACGCCATCTTTGACGATCCGGCGAATCTCGTGCGTGTCGGTCCCGTATGATCCTAGTCCAATCGATTGCGAAGCGATCTTTCGCCCGAAGGTGTGATGTTCGGTCATCACAAAATCGCTGACCATGCGCCGGCCTTCACGAATATAAATCTGGTGCGGCCAGCCGCCGTTGTCCGTAAATTCATCCGACGGCAAACCGAACCGCCGCATGTCGTCGCGGACTTTCTTCGGTACGCGCGGATCGTTTGCCAGAAAATAGAGTAGTCCGCGGTGATAGTGTTCAATCTGGCTGGCGATCACGGCTCGCTCGTCGTAGCTGGCCTCGGGCCAACCCCAGCTGGCGCCGGGTAGATTGCCGCCAAACGTCGCTGTATTGAAATCCCATTTATCATTGGGGAGTGGGTCGTGTTTGCTAAACCAGCGGAGGTCCATGTCGTCGCCGTTGGCCAAACAAGCTTTGATGAATCGCACGACCAACTCATATTGTTTCGCGTCGTAGTTTGGTGGCGGTTCGATCGGCAGGCGGTCGGCGGCGGTCGTTAAGCAGAGCCGAAAACAATAGGCCTGGATGCCGGGCGCCGGGTCTCCCGGCACGCCCGGTTCACCAGCTTGCACCAACGGGAGCAGCCCGCTCGACGGATCGCCGGGGACGACATAGGGATCGAGCGGAAAATCACGGTCCCACGCCCCTTGCCCACCCGCAACACGTCCATTGGCTCCAGGCACTTTATGGTTCAAGCGCGGTTTGTACCCAGGGCTATAGTAAATGCCGTTGAATTTTTCACCGTACTTGGCATTCCCTTCGCGCAGCAGCGTATATTCCACACCCGCAGCCGCCATCAAGTCGCCTTCATACGTTGTATCTATAAAGACTTTCCCACTGATCGTGCTGCCATCCTCGAAGCTCAGTTCGTCGATCCGCGCGCCGCTTTTGTGCACGGCTTTGAGTCGCAAATTGCGCAGAACAGTTACCCCGGCTTCCCGCGCCATGTCATCGAAGACGCGTTCGCCGACGTGCGGTTCGATCGAATACGCCCCTCCGGTGGCGGGGCCTGAACCTTTTTTAAATGGTTGGTCCCAGTTGAGTTCTTTTCCATAACGGGCAACCAGCCGGGTGAAATACTCACGGGTTACGCCGCCGATACTCCGTGGATCACCAATGTCGACGGCGCTCAGACCGCCGGAGGTCATGCCGCCTAGGTGCGCGCCCGGTTCGATCAACGCGACGGACTTACCCATCCGCGCCGCCTGCACCGCCGCCATCACGCCCCCCGATGTCCCGCCATAAACGACAACATCGTAGCGCGCCGGCGGGGCTTCCGCAGCACAGAGCTGTGTGGCCACCAACAACAATCCGACAAACCAACCGCAGAGTTTCATGCTGCGAGCTTTCCTCAATGCGAACCGAAATTTTCTGCGAACGCTTCCCCACACTTTGCGTTCGCTTCCGATCACATTGTATCAGCCGTAGGTTGAGCGCGGCTACCAAGCGGGGGGAATGGCGTGCGCGAGCGGCGCAATTTGCCATTCAGTCCGGCAGCAATGTGCGGTCGGACTGAATCGGAAAGCCTGTTGCGTCAGTTTGGCTTTTGGTCGCCATCAGCTTGTGGAGACAAAGACGTTTACAGCGCCATAGTCATGGGCGGAGTCTTTTGTCCTATGCGAGCAAGGTGCGTCGCGACGCATCCAACGTTCTACGGATTCATCAATACCAGGTGGCTGGTGGATTTTCCGTTGGTTTGGCGGCGGACTTTTAGCAACAGTGGTTTTGATTCGCTTGTTTGCAGTGCTGTTTGAAAGGCGTCGACCGAATCGACTGACTTGCGGGAGACCTCTTCGATGACGTCATACAACTGCAGGTCAGCGGCGGCCAACGGGCTGTCGGCATCGACGTTGAGGACCAGCAAACCGGCCGTCCCCGTGCCATAGCCCAATTGGTCGGCCAACGAATCGTCCAGCGGTTGCAGCGACAATCCGAGGTCAACTTTCGGAGCTTCTTGGCCGGGAATCACGGGAGTCGACATTTCGGCGCTCCGATGCGAGCGGTCCAGGTCGATTACTTTCAACTCCGCACGCACCCGTTTGCCCTCGCGAAAAACGACGAGGTTTACCGAGGTGCCAATTTCTTTGAGGCTGATCAAATTGATCAGGTGATTCAGGTCATGCACGTCGACGTCATCCACACTAAGGATCACGTCCTCACGCTGCAAATTAGCATCCGAAGCGGGCGTATTGGGATAGACGATCAACACATGCGCGCCGCGGACACGGTCCAATTTCAACTTGCGGGCGACGTCGATATCGAAATCCTCGTTCAGCCGGACACCGATGTAGGCGCGACGGACTTGTCCATATTCCAACAGATGCGTCACTACGCGGCGGACCAAACTGCTGGGAATGCTAAAACCGATTCCTTCGTTTCCACCACTGCTAGAAGCAATCGCCGTATTGATCCCCACGATTTCGCCGCGGAGATTCACCAACGGGCCGCCGCTATTTCCCGGATTGATGGCAGCGTCGGTTTGCAAAAAGTTTTGATTCAAAATGCGGGATTCTTTGCCAAGATTCAACGACCGGCGCGACTTCGCGCTAACAATACCGAAGGTCACCGACTGGCTGAGTCCAAACGGACTTCCCAGGGCTAAGACCATGTGCCCGATATCCAAGACTTCGCTGTTGCCCCAACGCGCGGTTTGCAGGTTGTCGGCTTCGACTTTCATTACGGCAATATCAGACCGTTCATCGCTCCAAACTTGCAAGGGCTGCAATTCGCGACCGTCGAACAGACGGATGTGAATTTCGTTGCGAGGCGTTCCACGAATCACGTGTAGGTTGGTGACCACAAAAGTCCCCCGCGCCTTGGTCGTGTCATTGCGGATAATGACACCCGATCCGGTTTCCTCAACGGTGCGACCGCTGACGTGCCGCACGCATTGAATGTGCACCACGCTGGGCATCGTCAATCGGGAGACCTCGGCGATCCGTTCGCTACCCTGTAGAATCGGGCTGTCGGTTTGGCTCAATTTTGCGTAGGTCTCATCCGCCGTCAGATAAATCGGCGATTTGGCCTGCAGCGAATTCGAGGGTGCCCAACCGTTGAAAGAAGCGCCCACAATGATGCCGCTCAACAGGCAACCGATGCTCGCGATGATACAGGTGGATCGTTTCATAATACCTCGCCCGAACTCTAACCGGAAAAGTGACCGCGTTGTTTTTGAATTGCTTGTCGGTTCGCTGCGCAAGTCGCAAACGACGTGACCAACCGTCATGCACAACAGATCGAAAAGGTGTCTCACTTGGCGAACAATCATTCGCTGCTGTCAGACAAGCTGTCCTCAAACGCCGATGTCGTACTAAAAATCAGATGCAGGATTCTTAACAACTGCAGTATACATTCTGACGTGCGACGGGCGAGAATAACAGAGGAATCTTGCGGAGACTACCACGATCTGTGCGAGAATGGACGTTATGACCAAGGTAATCGGCAAGCGACCGTAACATATCCACGACCGGCACAGTCGCCCGTTTCGCCAAAAATTCGCTGCAACTCAAGGCCGTTTGAGTCACCATCCAATCAGTCCGTTTATCGCGCAGCCTCGTTACGACTTCGCTAGTGTGCATGCTCCTCAATGTTTGACAGATTCACGGCGATTCGCAAAACCCGCCCAACCGACAGCTTTCCACGATACGTCCATCCGAGCTGCATTTATTCTACAAGTAGTTTCAAAACCCTCTGACGCATTCCACTGACACTGCTCTGTAAGTTCCTGTAACAAGCGCAACCGGGTTTTGAAACTGGTTCTAGTCAACGTGAACAATCGGAGGCGTCGCGTCGGAGACTCTCCAAACGCGAGCGCGGACTCTCCACGCAATGCAGAACCGGTTTGCCGCATCATTTCAAATCTAAGTCGCTGATCGACAAATCACGATCTTTGTTCGAACCCTCGAGTTCAAACACGGATTCCCAATCAGCGTCGAAATCATCGAAATCGGTGCCGAGCAATTCGCGTTTACGTTGACAATCTATACACAACGGTGTGTACGGCAATGCTTTGAGGCGTGCGACAGGAATCTTCGTTTCGCAATCCTCACACATCCCATAGCGTCCCAAGCGAATGAGCTTGATCGCGGTTTCGATTTGCGTCAATTCGCGACTTTCTAACGCAGCCAGTTGGGAATCGATTTCTTTTTTCGATCCCTCCGAAGCTTCGTCACAGATGTCGCCCGGCGACGTCGAGGGCCCCAGCGAACTGAGATCCTCGGCTAACTTTTCGCGGAGGTCATCCCGTTTCTGCATCAAGTTTTCGTGCAATCTAAGTAGTGCGTCTTTGCGAGTCATGTCTAGTCTCTCCCAATGTGGAGAACAAGGTAGCGCGGATACGTTCCTACTATGCATACGTCCGGCCACCCCAAAACGTTAGTTTCCTGTTCAAGGTGTATATCTTCGCAAACTATAGCTCCGATTTATGCAGCCGTGGGGAACGACATGAAACAATTTAAAACGTGTGCTATGTTGCGCGGGCGCGCAGGGGGAAACGCCAACCTCTCTGCGCACGCAAACGCATTGGCAGCAAAGAGTTGCGACTGAAGCTCATTGCAGGAGTTGCAGAGCGTCGAAAACCGCAATCAAATCCGCACGACCGGAATCGCTAATACATAGCGAACAGGACACACCCAGAAATTACGGCCCTGTGTAGCGAAATTGAGCGTTATTCAGAAACCTGTTTTACCAACCGACGGATGCCCCCCATCACGGTCTCTTCCACCGATGGAGTGAAGGGAGTCGGCGTGAGTTGATGCACAATCCCCGTCCGCCCCTCATAGCCCCCTTCGAGCAGCACACGCTGCGAAGGCAGATACGCGAACACATCGGTGCAATAACCGGCGACCCAGACCATCGGTCCGGCGAACTCCAGCTTCGAAGTGCGGGAATAGTCCACAACCGTTTCGCCGCTGATGGCAACGAACAGCAACTGATCGCCGAACCGCGCCACGGTCAATGGACAGGGCTGTTCGGTCATCACCTTCCCGTGGGTATCAAGTTCGTTGAGCAGGTATTTTGCCTTGCGCTGCTTATAGGCATTTGCGGAGGTCGCCTCGCGTTCGAGTTGTGCTCGCGGCGGCAACGGCTCTAAAGCCAACGGCACCGTTTCATGCGCCACCCGCAACGGACCGTGCACTTCGATCGGCTCGGCTTGAATGGCGCGTTCCACAGCATCGGCAAGTTCCCGTCCGTGTTGCCGACAATACTCCAGCCCTTTCGGTCCATGGCGGGGATAGGGATTTTGATCTCCGCCGCAGCCCATCATGAACAATCCAATCGCCCCGGGGTGCGCCGCCTCGACATCGTACTGAGCAAAGCCCGCATAGTCGCCGCAATACTTGTAAAAATCGAGCGTCGTATTGTGGCAAGCATAGCCGAACATCACGGCCCGCAACTTGCCATCCGGGGCGACAACTTGCATGACCGGGACATCATCGTCGGTCACTCCCTCGTCGTTCTGGCGGTTGACGAAGCCATCTTCGGTTGGAAATCGCCGGGATTTGCCAAAGCTCGCGGTCGATTGGCTGACCAAGATCTTTGCCGGGCTGAGGTCGTCGAGCGCTTGGCCAACCAGAGTCGTCAACTTGGGAACCAATTGCTGTTCGATGTAGTCCACAATTGCCGCTTCGGATTCGTCGGAGAGGCTATAAAACACAGGGCGTTCGGCGGCGATTTCCGGCGCGCAGTGCGTATGCGATACATTGATGATTAGATTGGCTTGCGGAAGTTGATGTTGCTTTTCGATCGCCGCAGCCACCGGACGCACGATCCCGTAATGCATGGAACCCAAGTCGCACGTCACCAACACCAACCGCGTCCCGTCACTCGATTCAAAGGCCAACGCCTTGGCGTACAAATCATGCACCTTCCCTTGTGCCGGTTTATAGCGACTGCCATAGCCCGACAACCATGTCGGCGATTCGGGGGTAATTACGATTTTAGAAACGCCCACGTTCCACTCAGCCGCCTCGGCCGAGCAAGTTGTCGTGACAAGTACCAATAAACCCAACATCAATGAACGATACATCGCGTTTCCCTTACAGTCTCGTGGGTGAGATTTCCAATTGCTTTACCAGTTACCAGCACACAGTGGCGAGCGACACGGGTCGTCTACGTTCCCAGTCGCGCCGTCGGATCAGAGAGCAGGTTGGGATGCGGGGCGTGTGGGTAATCGACCGGTTGATAACTGATCGCTAACTCGGGCGTCTGCAGCCGTTGATGATCCTGAGCCATCGACGTTAATGCTCGGTCAAGAATTCCGCTGGCCAGCAACGTCCGCTCGACTGGGTAACTGGGACGGCCGGTGTGCATCATCCGCTCGATTCCTTTGAGCAAATACGCAAAGTGCGGATGCCGCGGCTGCAGCCGTTCTTCGAAATTCGTCGCTAGCGGTTTGGCTTGCCCTTTGAGTTTGACCGCTGCGGAAATCCCGCCTAGATAGTCGGGCAGCATGAACACCGCGCCTTGAAAACCATCGGTATAATGAAACAAGAACAATGCCGCGCGCTCGCTATTGCGCAGCTTGGGCGACGATTGTTTTGGCGTGACCTGCATTGCGGCCTCCAGCACCTCTTTTGAGACCGTGCCGTCATCGACCGCCTGCCACATCGCCGGCCCCTGCAGGCATTGCACCCACTCCACACCAACTCCGCCTCCGCGGCGGCGTTCGACCAACGACTGTAAGCAGTCCAAGGTGTGGCTGCCGTAGATGTCATTTCCCGAATACCCGACGGCGACAGCGGCCTCGATTTCACAATCCATGGGAATAGAAATATCCGGCCGACGATAACTGACCGGCAATGACGAACCGGCCATGAAGGGGATTTTCATTTGCCGGGCGCGATCGTACATCCACTTCGCATCGTCCCATTGCGGCCCGAGATGTTTGTCGTTGAAGACCGGAACGACACGGTCATGTTTTTCAAACGTATCGCTGATCTCTTTGAAGAATCGCCGACGCGGATAGAGGTGCTGTCCTTTGTCGTTCCACGGATAATCACCATGTTCGCCAATGCTAATCACGCCATCGACCGTGATTTCATCGCCGCCGGTGGTGACTGCTTGCTCAATCGTGTCGAAAATCGGGATGTTGTATTTCTCAGCCATGGGCCGCGCGAGATCGCCGGCGGGGAATTGATCGACATACATCCCGGCAAGTTTCAGCGCCGGTCCCGGACCGCCATCCTGCTTCCAACCTTCCAGAATTTTTCCGATCAACACATCGGCGTGCAGTCCTTTGCTATAGGCAGTGAGAACCGCGACGACCGACTTGGGTGGGATGGCCTCGGATGACGTAGCGGCACGGGAACCATAACTCAGACTCCCGACCATTGTTCCTGCGGCGAAGGCTTTGAGGCAATCGCGTCGCGTAATCCGTCCGTTGTTCGTCATTCCAATCCTCGCCGATTGTTTTACAGTCACCTTAGGTCGCGCATGCCTCCCGAATCCGCCAGCAGAAACAGGCGGGTTCGAAAGGTCCCTGCATTCTAAACAGCGAAGCCGCGGATTTCATACCGTCTCTGCGAAACGAAAGCCTCCTCCGCGCATGCAGAGAGGCCGCCCGATTTGATCCGGGCGGCCTCTATTTATGATGAACAGCTTGAGCTGGTTATTGTGACCGTTCCTGTCAGTCGCGTTTTAGAAACGAATGTTGAATACCGGACGCGGCGGTACGATGGCTCTGTTGCGAAACTTACGTTGGCGATATTCATAGAAAACCGGGGTCGGCACCATGTGCAGGTCCTCTTGCAAGTGATGCAACGTAGAATTGATCCGGCGTAACGTCCGACGCAGGTGGCGAGTTTCCGCACGTCCTAAGGTGTACGCATTGCCGCGGTATCCGTGGCGGGCCCGGTATTTGGCGACACGGTCCATCTCGTCGACAAGTCCTTCGACGTGGTGGTAGATTTTATCCAGTTGAGCCAAGTCCAAGATAATGTGTCGCCGAGCAGACGTGTGGTGTGCAACAGTGTGAATGTGACGAGCCAGTCGTTGCATTTTACGAGCATCGTTGGCTAAGTGGCGATAACTTGGGGTCGAACGGAAGTGATGCTCAATTTCGTCCCCGAATTCGGCCGTTTCACGCTGCAGCTGAGCTGCCAAATCATCGATATGTAAATCGGAAGCAGCACTGGCCGTCCCGGTGAATAGGCCCAAGGTCGCGATTGCAAAGGCAAAGGTAAGAGTTGTTTTCATTTCAAAAGTCTCCTGGGCAAGTGGATATTCGTGGGATAAGTTTCATTCGCATCTGCAGTGAGTAAACGCACTTCGCGTGCCAAACCGTGAACCAAACCAGTAAAAATCCACACAAACACTTACACACAAAAACTTTACAAATCCAACCAATCCCCGTGGGCCCTTAGATGTATTGAGCATCCACAAGCCAGGGTGTCCACATATTGACACACCGTAAATCACAACGACGACACCCAGTCCAGCACGGCATTTGTGGAATTTGGGTTTGCAAGAACGTTCCACGTTCGGCAAAATCTAAGCTGTGCTTAGGAATTATCCATTTGTCGATTGACCGCCAAGGAATCTGTGATGCGCTTTGCCTGGGGAGTGGTGATCGTCCTCGTCGTCTCTTGTACGGCCAGCCCGTGCCTCGCACAACGTGGCGGGCCTTCGCCTGAACGATTCTTTCGTATGCTCGACAACGATGGAGACGGCACGATTCGTGGCAGCGAATGGGATCGCATACCGCGGCTGCGGGGCATGCTGGAAGATATGGAGATCGACCCCGAACGCGGCGTGAAACTGGAGGAATTTGAAAGCCTCTCCGGCGAAATGATGCAACGTATGCGCGACCAGGGAGGTTTTCGTGGTCGCGGTCGGCGTGGGGACCGTGATGGCGACGAGGGACGCGATCGTGGCTATTCCCGAGGACGCTCGGGAGAATCAGATTCGGACGGAGACAGACGCGACTATGGACGTCGCGGAAGATCGCGTTTTGATCGGTCGTCGCGTGATAGCGATTCGAATGACGAGGAGGACAGGGACTCGGGACGACGTGGTTTTGGTCGCCGTCGCTCAGACGGCGGCGATTCCAGCGATGACAACAGACGCTCGCGAGGCTCTCGACGTCAGGAAAGACAAGACCGTAACGCAACGAATCGCAGTAGCAGCAATCAGCGCAATTCCGGGGACGAACCAAGACCGCGTGTGACCCTGTCGCTTCCAGCCGAGTATGCCTCCCGAGACCAAAACCGCGACGGTCAACTCGGTTTGTATGAATGGCCGCAAACGGATTTTTCGGCATTCGCCCGCTTAGATCACAATGGCGACGGATTTTTAACGCCGCGGGAATTGCAACGGTCTGACCGGCCAACCAGCAATCCCTCTGTCGTGAGCGTCGCCGCTCCACCGGCCCGCCCAAGCCGCACCGTAGCAAAGCCAGCTAGCGCATCGAGTTCGGACCAAGATGGTTCGAAATACCAAAAGTCAGCAGAATATGCGTTCCGCGCGCTGGATCGCGACAAGGATGGTGTGGTCGCGGTCGAGGAATGGAAACGGAGCCGATCCACACGGCCGCTGTTTGAGAAGGGGGGCGTGGACATTTCGCAAACCATGTCCCGCGAAGACTTTATCGCAAATTACATCCGTTTGCGTTCTCAGTAAGACGCCTTCTCAACGACTCGCTCGGCTTGGCCCAGAAAACGCTGCTTTTCGCAGCTGCTGCGCGGTATTATCGCCTGTACACAGCTAAATCGAAAAAAAACGATGTCAGGGCGACTTATTCTTGGTTTTTGCCGACCGGATTACCCCGTTGCGGTGTTGAATCTTAGTGACGTCCGAGAAAAATCGGAAAATGCGTCATAAGTTATTCGGAGGCAACGAAGTAGGGCTCACGGCCACACACCCTCTCTTGTGCCTGCTTTTATGCTCCCGGTAAAATTCCAGTAGTCCATGATTAGTCATTCCGAGCAACACACGCCGAAAGGCGACAGCCGTCGTTCGACTCGCCCTTTGTCCGAAGGCAATATTTTAATGCGCGAATTTTCAACACGACTCACGATCCTGATGGTGCTGGCGTTGTTCCAGGTACTGGCGTCCCAAACGATCGAGGCTCAGGAACGGGGCGGGCGGCGCGGGGGCGGATTCAATCGCGGCGGCGGAATGGGCCGCGGAGGCTTTGGCGGCGGCCGGAGTGGATTACTCGGCGCATTGTCGCGGGAAGAAATCCAGACCGAAATCAATCTCACCGCCGAGCAATCTGAAAAGTTCGAAGCACTCCGGGACAAGGTGAGCGAGCAGAGTCGAGAACTGTTTTCCGGTATGCGTGACGCTTCACCCGAAGAACGACAAGAACTCTTTGAGAAAGCACGGACCGCAGGGCAAAAACTGCAGGCAGAGGCCGATGCCGAATTAAAAACGATTCTGACAGCTGACCAAGCGACGCGGCTGCAACAAGTCTCGTGGCAATTGCAAGGGGCACGGGCGCTCGACAACGAGGAAGTGAATTCCCAATTGAAATTGTCGGCGGAACAACTCAAGCAGATCTCCGCCATTGTCGAGGAAGCCAACGAATCGCGCCGCGGCTCATTCGGTGGTCGGCGGCGTGGTACGGGCGGAGACCGTCCCAGTCGCGAAGAACAGCGTGCTGAGTTGGACGCCAAATTGGTGGCCGTCTTGACGCCAGAACAGCAACAACAATGGACGGCGATGCTCGGACCGACAGTCGAGGGTTTGAACGAATCCCGCAGGCGCGGTGGCAACTCCAGGAGAAACCGATCTGATCGGGACCGGTCCGAGGAGAAACCGGACAAGCCGAAACGGACTCAGACAGAAGCCGCAACACCTTCGAATCTCGCGCCCACAGACGGGACCGTCGTGGCCGACCTCTCCGCTGCCCCGAAGACACCGGAAGTGACGGAATCGGCCCAGCCTGCGGACGACGAGAATTTGCTGTCGTTTAATTTCCGCTACGCGCCGTGGGAAATGGTGCTGCGACGATTTGCCGAAGAAGCACAACTGAACCTCCAGATGGATGTCGTGCCGCCGGGGACGCTCAACTATTTTGACAAGGGGCGTTATACGCCGACTCAAGCGCTGGACGTGCTGAATGGATACCTGTTGCAAAAGGGGTACTTGCTCGTCAGACGGGATCGCTTTCTGGTGGTCGTCAACATCGACGACGGTATTCCACCGAATCTGGTGCCGCAAGTGACGGTCGAAGAGTTGCAAAACCGCGGCAACAATGAGTTGGTCTCGATCGTGGTTTCCCTGCCGGGGACCGATACGGAAACCGTGTCTGAAGAAGTCACTGCCATGCTGGGACCGCAAGGCAAAGTGGTTCCCATGGCGAATCTGTCGCGGTTAGTCATCACCGATACGGGTGGAAATCTGCGACGTATCCACCGCTTGTTGGTGGGAGACAATGACGGGCCGAAAAAATCGCAGAAGTTCCGCGCATTTCCGTTGAAATACGTCTCTGCCATCGATGCGGATAAGATTGTGCGAGATTTGTTTGGCTTGCCCGCAAGGGGATCGGCCAATAACGTCAGTGCGGCAAGTTCCTCAAACTCCGCCAGCGATCGTTACAGCCGTTTTCGTGGCTCACGGGATCGCGGGCGCGACGATCGTCGTGAATCCTCCCGAACGCCACCAGCGCCGGCATCAACAACCGGCGATGCCGTCCGCTTGGCGATTGACGAACGAACCAATAGCCTGTTGGTCACCGCATCGCCTGAGAACTTGCTGATCGTTGAAGAGGCACTGCAATCGGTCGACGTTGGAGAAGGTCCGGGGGGCGTGGCCATCGGCGGCAGCTCGAACCGGCCCCAATTAGAAGTTTACGAAGTCCAATCGGCCGACCCGCGTGAAGTCACGAAAACACTCGATGCACTGTTGCCGGGTGTGGTGGTGAATGAAGATGGCCGCGCGCGTCGCATTCATATTCTGGCCACTCCAGATGAGCATCGGCAAATTCGCGCGATCATCGATCAACTCGATGGAGCGGGGAGCGGACAAGGTGTCACGGTTGTCAACCTGACTCAGTTGGATCCCTTGGCGGCTGCTGGAACGTTGCGGTCGTTGTTTGAAGGAGATGGGGACAGCATCCCGACCATTGAACCGGATCTTGCCGGTCGCCGGCTGTTGATCCGCGGGACGACGGAGCAATTGGCGCAAATCAAAACGTTGTTGGCACAATTGGGCGAGGATGGGACGCGACAAGTTGGTACTGGCTCACCGGATCGCGGACCGATCCGCACGATTTCTCTTGGCGGCCGAGACGGCGGGGAATTGATCAAGCTGTTGCAACAGGTTTGGGGAGAATCCAGCAAGAATCCGATTCGCGTGGTCGTTCCCTCGGCAGTCGCACCGACGATGCGTTCAGAATCACCTGAGCAATCGAAACGGAAGCCGGTGCAACCAGTTGATGTGGAACCGGCAGTCTTGCGTCGAGAAAGCACTGAGGCCGACGTGGATGAGTCGTTGGAAAATGAATCGTCAGAGAGTGACTTGGACGAGGACCTCGATGCCTTTCTCGACGAACTGGAAGAAGGCGTGGATGCCGAGTTCAATGATGCCGAGACCAATGACGAAGTCGCTGTCGCACCGACCATGGAAGAATCAACAACCCAAACGGGCGCCCCCATCGTGATCGCCCCTAACGGCGGGAATTTGATCATTGCTTCGGAAGATGCCGAAGCCCTCAATCGCGTGGAGAATTTGATCGAAGCCTTGGCGCGTGCAGCTCCTCGCAAACGACAGTGGACGGTGTTCTATCTCCGTTCATCAGATGCACTCGAGACTGCCAGTACATTGGCTGAGTTATTCCCGGCTGGCTCGGTGGCGGCTCCCGCCGCTGGTGGGGGGACGAGTCTGGTGGGCTCGCTTTCATCGCTGGGTGGAAGTTTGATGGATATGTCCGGTCTATCCTCGCTGGGAGCGGGAACCGAATCGTTGCGAATCATTCCTGAACCGCGACTGAATGCCCTGTTTGTCAGCGGGCCGGCTGCGCAAATTGATGAAATTGAAAACGTGCTTAAAATTCTCGATGGGGGCGACTTGCCCGAATCGCTACGGGAGCGTCTGCCCCGACGGATCGCGCTGGAACACGCCGACGTCAATGAAGTCGCTGCGATTGTCCGTGAAGTCTACAAGGACTACATGGAAGAACCGGATCGTGGCAGACGAGGGGGTGGCGGTGGCAATCCGCTGGCCATGATGCTCGGGGGTGGTCAACAACAAGCCTCCGCACCGGGGGCAGGAATCAAACTCACGCTGGGTGTGGATGCCCGGACGAATACTTTGATTGTGGCTGCCAGCAACGCGTTGTTTGAGCAAATCGCAGAGATGGTGGAATCGATTGATCAATCGGCCGCCGATGCGCAGCAGACGGTGCGTGTGGTCCCGATCGACGCCAATAGTGCACCGTTGATTGAGCAATCATTGGGATCGCTGTTTGGGAAAATCAAAGTCAGTACAACCACCGGCAGCGCTCGCGCCTCCAAACCGGCGGAATCGACGAAAAGCTCGTCGTCAGGCTCTGCCGATGAGCAGCGCAGCAACGAAATTCGCCAATTTTTCGAGCGGCGCATGCGGGAACGCATGCAGGGTGGAGGCGACCGTGGGCGAGGAGGTCGCGGGCGGCGATCTGAAAGAAGCGGAGGCAGGGGTGGTTTTTCTGGCGCACGTGGCGAACGAAGTCGTTAGAATATATTGATCCGGCCGACGAATTCCAAACAAAAGTCGCCGTTCAGGAGATCTTATTCCTGTGGGCCAACGTGCCCAAGGCGATTCGAGTCAGCCGTTAAAATGCGTTCTCATTATCTCAGTCGAAGTTGAAAGTCATTCATACCGTCATTCCTCCGCGACCTTGCCAGCGTATCGGCGTTCTCTGCTCCGCCGAGCCTCAGGCTGGTGATCACGTCACGGAAAAGTTTCCCTACAAGTCGTTTCAAAACCCTCTGACGCGTCTCACTGACACTGATCTGAACGTTTCGAAAACAAACACAACCGGGTTTTGAAACTGGTTTTAGACAATCAAATCGCGATGTCACCGCGGAAGTCCGCTCGATGTCGTCCAACAAATCGGGGTTTGTGTTGCCACCATGGATATTGGAAACATTCTAGTCGGTCACGGATTGCTCAGCGACAGCCAACTCGAAACCGCCACAGCACAAGGGGCGGGCCAGCGCGTGGACCGCGTCGCCGTCGAGATGGGATTTGTCAGCGAAGAAGATGCGCTCAAAGCGTTCGGCGACGAGTTGGGCATGCGTTTTGTTGACCTAAAAAAGGTCGAGGTCGATCCCGAGTTCTTGGCCGGGTTTCCCGCTCGCGAAATTTTCCGGCACACCGTCCTGCCGTTGGAACGCGAAAATGGGCACGTGTTGGTCGCCACCAGCGATCCGTTCGACTTGGAAGCGATTGACGAATTCAGTTCGGCCTCGGGTTGCCGTATCGAACCGGTCTTGGCCCGTCATGCGGACTTGTTGGAATTGATCAAAAGCAACCTGGGAGTCGGCGGCGATACGATTGGTCAGTTGGTCGCGCAGCGCAGCACCGAAGAAGTGGAACTGCTGGAAGGTATCGAGGAGGACGACAGCGAACTCGCGCAAATGGCCCAACAGGCCTCGGTGATCAAGTTGGTCAATGACCTGCTCATCGATGCGCTGGATCAGCACGCCAGTGACGTGCATCTGGAACCGACCGAACAGGGGTTCATCATCCGTTGCCGTGTCGACGGCATGTTGCGGGTGCAACCTGTTCCGCCGGAGATCAATCAATTTCAAGCCGCCATCATCAGCCGTTTGAAAATCATGGCGCGGATGAACATTGCCGAGAAACGTTTGCCCCAAGATGGTCGGATCAAGTTGCGGATTCGCGGACGCGAAATCGACGTGCGGGTTTCGATCATTCCCATGATGCATGGCGAGGGGGTCGTGTTGCGGTTGTTGGACAAACAGGCGATGACCTTCGACTTGGGTCACGTCGGTTTTCCGGAAGATTTGCACGCGATTTTCAAAGACATGATCAAACTGCCGTACGGGATTATTCTCGTGACAGGCCCAACCGGGAGTGGTAAAACGACCACGCTGTACTGTGGACTCAACGAGTTGCGTAGTACAGCGACCAAAATCATTACAGTCGAGGATCCGGTGGAGTACCACCTGCCCGGCGTGAATCAAATCCAGGTGCATGCCAAAATTGGTATGACGTTCGCTGCGGGATTGCGGAGTATTTTGCGACACGATCCGGACGTGATTCTCATCGGCGAAATCCGCGACGGCGAAACGGCCAACAGCGCAATTCAAGCGTCGTTGACGGGGCACGTTGTGTTCAGCACGCTACACACCAACGACGCTGCCAGCGCCTTTACGCGATTGGTCGACATGGGCGTCGAACCGTATCTGGTCGCGAGTACAGTCGAGGGTGTGTTGGCCCAACGTTTGATTCGCAAGTTGTGTCCGCTGTGCAAAGTCGCCTATCGACCGGACCCGGAGGAGATCCCCAGGGATATGGCGGCGGGGATGCCGGAAGAGATCTACAAACCTGCCGGTTGCCGCGAATGTCGCGACACGGGATATTCGGGCCGGACAGGTATTTTTGAATTGCTCCGCAGTGACGTGGGCGTGCGGCAATTATGCGTGGAACGCGCCAGTTCCGATCAGATCCGGCATTATGCGATGCAAAATGGATTTCAGACATTACGACACAGTGGATGGCAACGCGTGTTCGACGGAACGACCAGTATTGAAGAAGTGAACCGGATTACTAAAGCCGACCCTGTGTGATGCGAACAGTGTTGGCGATTCGCAGCGGCGGACACAGCGACGCTTGCAGTTGAGAATAATTTTGTCGGGACGATATCACCGGCCCTGTGCCATGTGCATTTTCATGAACCATTATGCCTGAATTCCAGTACATTGCCCGAGAGTTGAGCGGAACGGAAGTGACGGGTGTCATTACCGCCGCGAGCGAACATGAAGCTGTCAGTTCGCTGTCTCAGCGTGCGCTGTTTCCCGTTCAGGTGAATGCCACCGAAGATGCATCGAAACGCAAACGGGGTTGGGGCAACAAAGTTCGCAATCGGCATTTGGCGATGTTGTTTTCGCAACTCGCCGACTTGTTGCATTCGGGCGTGCCGCTGCTGCGATCACTTGAGATTTTGCAGCAACAAAGTTCACAAGCCGCGCTCTCGGCCGTGCTGGGGGATATTCGCGAGCGGGTGGCGGACGGAACGCCGTTGGCCGATGCCGTGACCGCGCATCCGGATGTGTTCAACGACTTAACGGCCAGTATGATCCGTGCCGGTGAGGAAGGTGGCTTCTTAGAGGATGTGCTCAAACGGATCGCGCAGTTCACCGAACATCAAGAAGATCTGAAAAGCCGCGTGGTGGGGGCGATCGCGTATCCCGCTTTCTTGGCCGTGATGGGATCGATCATTGTCACGGGGATCATCGTCTATTTTGTCCCCAAATTCGAACCGTTGTTTCAACGGCTGAAGGATCGCGGTGGACTCCCCTGGCCGACGACAGCACTGATGGCGCTCAGCGATTTTCTGGGGAGTTACGGGTTGTGGCTGATCGGAGCGATTGCGATCGTGGTTTGGTGGCTGAATCGCTATTTTGACACCGAAGCGGGCCGGCGGCGGATGGACTATTGGAAGCTGCATGTCGTCGGCGCCGGGCCGATCATTCGCAGTCTGGCGGTCTCCCGTTTTTGTCGTATTTTGGGAACCCTGCTGCACAACGGCGTACCCATTCTGCGATCCCTGCAGATATCGAAAGACGCAACCGGCAATGTGATACTCAGTGAAGCGGTTGGGTTGGCGGCGGAAAACATCTCTGCGGGAAAATCGCTGGCGCAACCACTTAAGAAAAGTGGTCAGTTTTCGACGGAGGTCGTGGAAATGATCGCTGTCGGTGAAGAGGCGAACAGCTTAGAAACCGTGCTCGTCGACATCGCCGATAACATGGAACGACGCACGAACCGGCAATTGGAGTTGTTCGTGCGACTGTTGGAACCGGTGATGTTGTTGGCCATGGCCGTGGTGATTTTATTCGTGGTCATTGCATTGTTACTGCCGGTCTTCAAAGGGGCGGGCGCGCTACAGTAAACTGTCATTTCGGTAAGTGGCAGCGGATACGAATACAAGATCGGGCACTCTGCCCTCTAGATAAAAACAATCAATCGGACAAAACAGACAATCAAACGTATTGATCACAGTACAGGAAAAGGAACAGTGACGATGAATTCCCCCAAACAAATCACGATCCAGCAACCACGTCGCGGCTTCACGTTGATCGAAGTCTTGTTGGTACTGGCGATCTTAGGCGTGATCATGGCGCTGGTTGTCCCGCAGCTGTTGGGCACGCAGCAACAAGCAAATATCGACGCGACGAGATTGAGTATCAAAGGTGTCGAACAGGGATTGCAGATGTACGCTCTGGATCACGACGGACAATTGCCGACCACCAGTGAAGGGTTGCAAGTCCTGATCGAGAATCCCGGGAACGACACGAAATGGAAAAAGCCCTATTTGGATGACACAACCATGTTGCCCAAAGACGCCTGGGGCAATCCGTTTCAATACGAGTTTCCCGGCCCCAACCATCCCAACAATTTGAAGGCCGACATTTGGTCGTTCGGCCCGGACAAACAGGACGGCACGGATGACGACATTGACAATTGGACGGTACAATCCGAGTAATTGTGATCGGAATCCCATGCTGAGACCCCGCTACCACCAGACATCCCGGAGGCACCGCGGCGGATTTACGTTGCTCGAAGTGTTACTTGTGCTGACGTTGCTGATTGTGATTTCGGCGGTGATTTGGCCGTCACTGGGTCGCATGTTCAGTCGTCAGAATATGGAACGTGCCCAGAGTGACGTGCAGGTCCTGTTGGCCGCCGCGCGGATCCGCGCCACCGAAGCGGGCGCCTCGTACCAATTTCGCTACGAAGTTGGTGGGCGACGGTATGTGTTGGTTCCGGCCGATGGAGCGGAATTGGTGGCGGTCGCCGATACACCAGGAACCGACCTCGCCACGGCGGCAAGTGAGGCCTGGAAGCGATCGGGCGAACTTCCCGAATCGGTGACCTTTCAACTACCAGCCGGATTATCCACCGACGCCGGCGGCGAACCGATCTCTGCGGAATTGCTGACTGGACTGCTCGATACCGATGCATTGTCGCGGGTGGCATGGGGACCGGCGATCTTGTTTCATCCCGACGGCACGGCATCGGACTCGATTTTTCTGATCGTTGATGATGTCAACGACGAGTCGACGACCATTACAGTGCGCGGTCTGACCGGTGCTTCGCATGCGACGGCGACACTCGTGGAGGAACAATAGATCATGCGATCCGCTTCCTCACAATTAGTGCTGCCCACAGCCAACCGCGCACCACGCAGCGGATTGACGTTGTTCGAGGTGTTGTTGTCGTTGGCGATTCTGGCTGCGGCCATGGCGGCGATCGCACAACTGGTCTCCAGCGGTGTCCAAGCTTCGGTGCGAGCGCGGCTGCAATCCGAGGCGATTATTCGTTGCCAAAGCCAATTGGCGGAGCTGATCGCCGTTGGGGATCCGCTGTCAGCGGTCGCCGATCAGCCGTTTGCCGACGATCCCGCATGGACGTGGAGCATCAGCGCCGCGGAAACCGATCAACCTGGTTTGGTGCAACTTGTGATGACCGTCACGCATGATCCCGGAGACGGTTTTGGCGACGTTTCGTATACCATCCCGCGGTTCTATCGCGACCCGATTGCCGCAGCCAGTCTGGCCGTCACTGAGCCTGAGGACGATACGGGAGAGACGCCATGATCCGTTCTCCCCATTCCCATAAATCGCACGCGCGTTCGGCTTTCACGTTGTTCGAAGTGTTGGTCGCTCTAGCATTGAGCACACTGTTGATCGCGGCGGCCTATGCGGCGCTCGAATTGTATTGGCGGCTCCGCACCGCCAGCGAAGACGAGGTGGAACAGGCGCAAGTCGCGCGGGCCGTAATGCAGCGTATCGAAGCGGATTTGTTGGCAACGACCTTTCAAGCAACCGCAGCCGGGGACACCACCACGCAGGCGGATTTGTCCTACGACGATGAGGACGCTCCTTTGGTTGAGGTCATCGATCCGGCGGACTCCAATGACGGCGGCAATAGTGGGCTGATTGGGGACGCGACGAGTGTCGTGTTAAGCGTGAGTTTGCCGCGATCACATGCCACGTATGCGGCGGTCTCCGACGGACCCATCGGCTTGCCGACCAGCGACCTAAAATCGGTGACCTATTTGTTAGCCGGCCCAGGTATGAGCGCATTGGCGCAAGCGGTGGCGGACCGTTTTCCGGATTCCAATTCAGGCGGATCGACCGTCGTCGGATTGTCGCGTATCGAGGGGGATCGGCTGATGTTGGCGCAAGCCGATGCCGTTGCCGATGTCGAGACGATTGCCTCAGAAGCGCAGTTGCTCGCACGGGAAATCAAATCGCTGCAATTTCAATACACCGATGGCTTGGATTGGTATGACAGTTGGGACAGCACGATTTACGGCTCACTGCCCCGCGCGGTGCGGATCACGGTTAGTTTTCAAGAACTGGATACCGCAGCGATTTCGGGAGGCAGCCAACCGGCAAAGTTGTATCAACTGGTCGTGGTCTTACCGCCGTCTGATCCGATTTCTGGTGGGGCAGCGAGCGATTACGAATCGGAGGAGGAAGACGATGCGGAGTAATCACCTGAATTTCACGCGCTGTGCTCAGTCCACGCCCCACGGCGGCCAACCGGCGGGCAGCGTGTTGTTGATTGTGCTGGTGGTGATCGTCTTTTTATCACTGGGCGCGTATACGTTTTCGGAGATGATGCTGATCGAAGCACAGTCGGCGAATTTGTATGGCCGCCGGGTCCAAGCCCGCGCCTTCGCCGATTCGGGGTTGGATTATGTCACCTCGCTTTTGGATAACGACCTGCCGGTCGGCACTTTGAATACCTATAACGACGCGACTCTGTACCGCGACATCATCGTGCAACCCGGCGATACTCCTCGAGCCCAAGGACGGTTTTCGATCATTGCCGCTTCGGAAGCGGATCTCTCACGCAAATCGATTCGGTTTGGATTGATGGATGAGTCGGGAAAACTCAACATCAATGCGTTGTCGCAACATAGCACGAGCACCGCCCGCACGATGCTGATGGGGATCCCGAATATGACCGACGAAATCGCTGATTCCATTTTGGACTGGACCGACCAAGACGATACACCGGGCGACTATGGGGCGGAAGAAGATTATTATCTGGCACTGCCGACTCCGTATGCGATAAAGAATGGTCCGCTGGAATCGCTCGATGAATTGTTATTAGTAAAAGGCATGACGCCGCAATTGTTGTACGGAGAAGATGCCGACCGCGACGGCATGCTGGATTCGGGAGAAGATGATGGTGACCTCTCGCATCCACCCGATGATGCCAACGGTGAGTTGGATTTGGGGTTTTCGGCATTCTTAACCGTCGATAGCCGCGAAGCAAATCTCCGGTCCGATGGCACACCACGGATCAACATCGCCTCTGACAAATTGGATGAGCTGTACGATCAATTGCTGGAAGAGTTTGATGAGGAGACAGCAAAATTTGTCGTCGCCTACCGGTTGTTTGGTCCCGCGGTTGATCCGTCGTCACAGCGCGGCGGAGGGTCCAGCGGGGGACGGACAGCGTCGAATTCGAAGAGCACAAGCCCCGGCGTGGGAACCGGTTCCTCCGACGGAGCAGACACGGCACAGACACTACAGCAAGACGATGTCGTGGGCACCGGGCAGTTGGGCGGACAAACGGGTGAACAAGGGGCGTCAACGGGTCAGTCTGGCGGATCGTCCTCGAAAAGCGGCGCCGTTGCGGCCGGCAAAGCGATCTTTGGTGGGCAGGGACAAGTGACTCGTGGCGGGATGGAACTCAGTGGCGGAGCAAAGTTTCCCGTGCGGTCGATCTTCGATCTGGTGGGAGTTTCGGTCAACGCACAAATTGATAAGACGCAAAAGACACTGGAAAGCCCTTGGGCGGATGATCCCGGCGAGATGCGGGACTATATCTCGGCGTTGGACGATACGGTGACGACCTTGAGCGAAGAGAATCTTGCGGGACGTATTAACATTAACGAAGCGTCAATTGAAGTGATGCGAGGCTTGCCGGAATTCACCGAGGAATTGGCGTATGACATCATCTCACGACGCAAGACCAGTTTGGACGGGCAATCGCTTTCGGCTTTGGCACAGGGCCGGGATTCGGTCGGCTGGCTGTATACCGAGAATGTGGTGGACCTGGAGACGCTGCGAAAAATCGCGCCGCTGCTGACCGGCGGCGGAGACGTCTATACAACACAGATTATGGGCTATTTCGATGCCGGCCCTCCGCTGGTGAGAATTGAGGCGGTGATCGATGCGACACAAAAACCAGCGAAGGTGATCAAAGTCCGCGAAATGACTCCGCTGGGAATCGGATATCCGCGGGACCTGTTTTCGACAGCGGAGTAGAGGAATGTTTGCGTTGTAACGGTCGCACGGCTCATGGGGGCGGTCTTGCGGTCGGTGGAGCGGTCGAGTTTTTGGCCCGCTACAAGCGTTGCCCCATCGCCACGGATCTGGCAGTAAGATTTTTTTGGGAAAGTGGTTGCCCGCGGTCGACCGGGCGGCGATGATGGAATGAGTCGCGGAGTGATTTTATTCCGCCGACGATGCGCTCAGTTTGAAAAGTCAGGGGAGCTATGCCCGATTTATTGGCGTTGGAATTCGAATCGAATAAAGTCCTGGGGATCGATGCGCAAGTCTCACCGACGGGCGTGCGGATCCGCAAATGCTTTGAATTGGAAATTCCTGAGTCGCTGGATCTCGCCACCAATCCCACGGAGGCGGGGGAGTGGCTGAAACAACAACTCAAAGACTTAAACGTGCAAGCCACTCAAGCGGTGGCGACGCTTCCACGTGAAATTGCCGTCGCGCGGCATATCGCGATGCCGGATGTGCCGGATGAGGAATTGCCCGAGTTGGTGAAATACCAAGCGGGTCTGAAGTCGGCCTTACCCTTGGACCAATTGGCGCTAGATTTTTTACCCTTGCCCAAAGCCGAGGGCGACGACGCCCGGGATGTGTTGATTACGACCGTGCCGAAACAAGCACTGCAGGAAATCAAAGCCATCACCGAGGCGGCGGGGTTGCAGGTCACCAAAGTGGGGCTCAGTCCGGTTTCGGCAGCCGAGGTGGCCTTGCGATCGGCTGACCATTCGACAGATACAGCGACGGGATCGCTGGTGGTCACCCGGCACGGGCCGCGCGTGGAGATTTCGATCGTCAAAGGGGCCAACGTCGTCTTCTCGCATTTCACACAAATTGCGAGTCCGACCGAGTCGGATGCCAACCCAGCCATCATTGCGGCAATCGCCCGCTCGATGATGGGACTGACTGGTCCGATCACCAGCCAGGAAGTCGCACATGCGTGGTTGCTCGGTTCGCAAGAGGAATTCGGAGCGTTAGCGCCTGCCTTGGAAAAACGGCTCAATCCCAGCGTGCAGATTCTCGATCCTTTTGAGACATCGGGAGTCACCGTCCGCACGGAGCTACCCCTCAACCGGTCGGCGTATTCGGCTCTCGTTGGAAGCTTGCTGGCGCAATCGCAACCGCTGGCGGCTCCGGTCGACTATCTCGCACCGCGTCGTCCACCGGTCAAACCCAATCATGCCCGACGCCGCGCGATTATTGGAACCGTCGTTGCAGCCTGTCTCGCTATCGCGGTGGGCGGGACCATGTATTTTAAGATCAACAAGTTGAATAAAACGATCGCCGACATGCGAGCTGACAAGAAACGGCTCGACGAACTTGCGGAACGTGGGGAGCCGATTTTAGAAAAGGTCCAACTCCTGGATGAATGGACGGCCGACCGCCAACTTTGGTTGGACGAGATGGCCGCGCTCAACAGGTATTTGCCTCCCACAGATCGGGCATTTTTTAATCAAATCCAATTCAACTTAGGGACTGGCAACAATCCTCCCAAGATTTCACTGGACGGATTCTCCCGCCAGCGCAGCGATGCGATTGAATTGGGTGAGCGGATAATTCGACATCAAGATCAGCGGTACGGATTGTTTCAAGATGGACAAAAGCCGGACGACAAAGATCCTTATCATCCGTGGAAGTTCGACATGGAACTGCTACTGAATGAGGATGCCCCGGCGGTGAAACTGACGACGGCAAAACCGAAAGCCGATTCTAAGACCGAAGCGGTTACCCCGAAGACACCCGCCGACGCCCCGCCGAGCGGTCCTGCTGCTGAAGAAAAAACGGAGGAAACCGCATCATGAATCGCCGCGAGAAAATATTAGCGATTGTTTTGCTTTCCGCCGTCGGCTTGTGGGGCGCCCGCTCCCTGATCTCCGATGTGCTTTTAGCACCGATTAACAACCGGAAAGCTGAAATCACCTCACTGCAATCGCAGATTGACAAACAAAACGACCAGGTTAATACCATCCTGGCAGCCACGCGCAAATTGGCCAACTTGAAGCAACAAAGTTTGCCACCCGACCATTACGAAGCGGCTGCGCTGTATAAAAACTGGTTGCTGGAGCAGGCGGAACAGGCGGAATTTAAGAACATTCATGTCACGAGGACTCGTATTGTCCCCACCAAAGAGACGTACGCCATCATCGGCATGACGGTCGCTGCTCAAGGCACCTTGAAGCAGGTTGCTGATTACTTATTCGCGATCCAGCGGGCGGACTTATTGCAAAAGGTCCGCAAGGTCGACCTGCAATCCGACAAACACGAAGGGGAGCCGGCACTTGAAGTGATGATCGTGATTGACGCTTTGGCCATCAATGACGCAACACCGCGCGAGACATTGTTTGAAGAAGGACGTGCTGAAGCGGTCTCGGAACTAATGGATGGTAAAACGCGTGAACAGTATGCGTTGATCACGGATCGCAATCCGTTTGTCCGCGGCTACAACGGACCTCCGCCTCCCAAAGTCGTCGAAAAGCCGCCGGAAAAAGATCCAGAACCGGAAAAGCCGGGCATCGATGCGGCGGAGCATGTCTATCTCGTTGGCACGGTGGCCAAAGGGGACCAATGGGACGCCCTGCTGTATGATCGCACGACCAACAGTCGTACATCGTTGCTCGAAGGGAAAGGTTTTGAGGTAGCGGGAATTAAGGGGACCGTCTTAAAAATTGGTTCCGATTATCTGACCCTTCAAATCGACGACGCTGTTTGGCGATTGGAATTGGGACAGAACCTGCGGCAAATCGAAAAAGTCGAAGCCGTGGAGGCGAAACCAGAAACGCCGACGACCGCGTCCGTCGAGTAAATCCGCGCTGCCCGGTCCCAGGCTGCGATTCTTCGCATCTTGAATTCGGGCTGCTGCGCGTCTTGAAATCCAGTTGTTGCTCAACTGTTGACCCCAGCTTCGCATCGGGTCTGCACGCGCGCCTTTTTACGGCTGCAATTGTGCGATTTTGCCTCTCTCAAATCCGTCTCATTTCAGGAATTCGTACTGGGAAACTGTTGTTTCCTCATAAGCCTGGCAAACTTTGACGATAATAACGTTAATCCCGATTGTGAGGATTGTATGTCCGTCCGAAGCGCCATTGCTCAATCGGCTCGTTTTCGATTCAGCGCGGCGGGTATCAGTATCAACCGGAGTCGTTTCCTTGACCTTCTCAAAACTCAAACTGCCGCTCGTTTGTGTGATCACCCTAGCAACAGCATCATGGCTGCTGCCTTCCTGGGCTGTTTTGGCCGCGGAAAAAGAGGGAAAAAGTCCGAGGACGCGTGAAAATGCACTTGATGTTGCGCGCTCGTTTCAGAACGAGACGGTCACCGAATCCGAGGCCACAGTCCGCCTGTTCTTTCTCAATGAGAAGTGGGAAAAGGTCCTCAGGGACGTGGCGAAATCGATGGATAAAACGTTGGTCGCCGATCAGGTGCCCCGTGGTTTTTATTCCCGTCGCGATGGAAGTATGCACTCACCCGAAACGGCGCTGAACATCCTCAATCGCGCGTTGACAAAAAAACATTTCCGGTTGGTGATCAAAGGTGAGTTTTTGGTGCTGTTGGACAAAAACTCCATCCGCAAAAAATACCGCCCCGCCACCGTGCCGGAGTATGATCCCGATACGGCCGAAGAAGCGGTCGCACCACAGAAACCGACGCCCATCCGCCGGATCAATCATGAAGAACCAGTCGCACAACCGCTGTTCGACGACTATCAGCCGGAGGCGGCTGCCGAGCCAACCGACGACGAACCGCAGATTGAGTCCGTCGCCATCCAACCGGGACGACGCCCAGCGGTGGGAATTGCCCGTGCAATTTTCAAAGCCTTCAAACCAGCGGCGCGATTAGTGGACGCCGGTCCCTCGGGCTTGCCTGGTTTTGTGGTCACGCACCGCGTCACACAGGCATCACGCACCGGGAAACCACTGAAAACCACCGACCTGCGACTCGCTGTGGGGATTGATGCCACGCAGAACGAACTGGTCGTAGAAGGTCCACCGGAACAAGTCGAATCGATGTTGGATCTGGTCGATCAATTGGACGAACTCCGCCTGCGTCGGAATGAAACCGTCCGACTCGTGGCCGGCACCAGTGATATGGGGCAAGTCAAACGCTCTTTGCAGCCAGCGCTGAAACGCTTGATTGCCCAAGTCGATCAGAATCCGGCCGACGATGCAAACAACAACCAACCGCCGCAAGACCCGCAACCGGGCGATGTTCCGGAGGAAGGTCAACCGGGCCTTTCGGACTTGGTGGGCGGACTAAAAGGAGACGTCGCCGTGGAATCGGTTCCCGGCATGGGGATCCTGATTCTCCGCGGGAACAAGGCCGACACCGAAGCGGTCATGCGGATTATTGAAGAGATTCAGCGACTGGGCCAAGGCGCTGCCCCGGACATCCAGGTGCTCACCTTACGACACGTTCGTTCCAAGGCACTCGCAGATCTGTTGACACAATTGTATGAGAAATTGCTCAGCGGTCGCGCTGAGACGGCGCAAAAACTACAGCCGGCTATCATCCTGCCAGTGGTGACCCCCAACTCGATTGTCATTCTGGCTCCAGCTGCCGACATGCAATCCATTCTGAAATTAGCCAACGAACTGGATCAACCAGTCGCACCGGGATCGCAGTTTCAAGTCTTCCGGTTGAAAAGCGCCGTGGCCTCGCAAGTGGTCGAAATCGTGAATGAGTTCTACGCCGAACGGGGTGGACTGGGTCCGGAAATTAAAATCACGGCTGACCCGCGAACCAATGCAGTCTTCTTGTTCGCCGGACCGCGCGATATGCAGGAAATTGGTTCGCTCATCGTCGAGATCGATAAGGAAGACTCCGATTCCATCAACCAAATGCGTTTGTTCCGCCTCGAGAACGCCGTTGCCGACGAATTGGCGGAGACGCTGAACACGGCCATCCAGAGCGCGCTCAGCCCGCAAACAACAACCGGTGGTGGCCAAGGTGGTCAGTTTGGCGGACAAGCTGGTGGCGGAGAAGGGACGCAAGAGATTCGCGGCATCCGCTCGACAATTTTGCAGTTTCTCAAAGTAGAAGAAGGACACGAGGAGCTGATTCGTTCGGGCATTCTTAGTGACATTCGCATCACAGCCGATCCGCGGACGAACAACCTGATGGTTGTGGCTCCCGAAGCCAGCATGCCGCTATTGGCGGCGTTGATCAAACGATTGGATCAACCTTCGCCATCGGTTGCGGATATTAAAATGTTTAAAATGATCAATGCCGACTCGACAGCCGTGGTGCAGATTCTGGATACGCTGTTCCAAGTGCAGGAACAAGGGCAGGATCAGCAACTGGGCATTCAACTGGCCGGAGCGGAGGGAGCGGATAGCAATTTGATTCCGCTGCAATTCACCGCCGACGCCCGGACCAATACGATCATCGCCCGCGGCGGGAGTGAGGCGTTGCGTGTGGCGGAAGCCGTGATTTTGCGGTTGGACGCCGACAAGATCCGCGAGCGGGAGACCAGTGTCTATCGCTTGAAAAACAAACGAGCTGAAGACGTGGCAGAAGCCATCAACGAATTCCTGGCCGAACGGCAAGTCGTCGAAGAGGAACGGACGGAGTTGGGAAGTTTGTTTGCTCAAATCGAGCGCGAAGTGATCGTCGTGCCGGAACCGATCAGCAATACGTTGATCATCAGTGCCACGCCACGGTATTTCGAAGACATCAGCAGTCTCGTGGTGCAGTTGGACTCGCAACCCGAGGAAGTCATCATCCAAGCCTTATTGGTCGAAGTCCAACTCGAGAACACGGATGAATTTGGTGTGGAACTCGGCCTGCAAGACTCACTGTTGTTTGATCGTAGCATCATTTCTCCTGATGACATTACGACGATCACGGAGACATTTGCCAACCCGGGTACTGGTGTGACGACCGAAACCCAACGGATCATTTCTCAAGCGAGCACCCCTGGATTTCCGTTCAACAATGGCAATCAATTGGGAAACAATACGATCAACCCTGCGAGTGTGGGAACACAGGGGCTGAGCAACTTTGCCGTGGGACGCACCAACTCGGAGTTGGGCTTCGGCGGCTTGGTGTTGTCGGCCAGTTCTGAAAGTATCAGCGTGTTGATTCGTGCCTTATCGGAAGTCCGCAATGTTGAGGTGCTCAGTCGGCCGCAAATCCGCACGCTGGATAACCTGACCGCGGAAATCCAAGTCGGTCAAGACGTGCCCATCATTCAAGGGATCAATCAAACCGCGTTGGGGGCTGCCTATCCGATCGTCCAGCAGGACCGGGCAGGTATTATCCTGAGCGTCAAACCCCGGATTACTCCCGAGGGGAACGTGGTTATGGAAGTCCTGGCGGTCAAGAGTGCGTACGATCTGACCCCCGGCTCAGGCGTGCCGATCTTCACCGATGCCACAAATGGCAACGTGGTCGAATCCCCGGTGAAGACGATCACCCAAGCCAGTGCGGTCGTCTCCGCCAAATCGGGACAAACCATTGTCCTGGGTGGCATGATTACCAAAGACACGTCCCACATCGAACGCAAAGTGCCGTTTTTGGGAGACCTGCCGTTGTTGGGTAACGCCTTCCGGTATGAATTCGATCAGAACCGCCGAAGCGAATTGTTGATCTTCCTGACCCCGCGGATCATTCACGACGATTCGACCTCGGAATGGATCAAGCAGGTCGAGGCAGAACGGATTCACTTCTTCACCGAAGAAGCAGAAGCGATTCAGGGTCCGCTCTACGCACTGCCTGAAGAAAATGCGATCTGCGAACCGGAACTCGGCCCGACTCCCGACCATCAACTACCGCCGGCCGTACTGCCGCCACCCGAAGCGATCGATGAGGAAGGCGTGCCGACGACACGTATGCCGAGCCGATCCGAAACGATGAAATATGAGGATGCCTACAGCGAGGCCCCGCAGATGTTGCAGGTGGACCAGGAGTTCTCGGATGATGAGATGTTAGAATTCGCGAATTAACTGGCTGAAAACCGCTAAACCGGACGGGCCGGTTGCCCATTTCAATTTTCCATTCCACCGTTCAGGTGATCGATATGACGCACTTCAAGCCGCTCTTTACCGCGATCGCTATCCTGTTACTTTCAATAACTGGATGCGCTAGCCTCGGATCCTTCTGGGAAAAAGCGCCCGCCTATCCCTTGGCGACCAAGGAACGTCCGGCGACACAAATCATCGCCATGTGGCGACCGTCGAATGGTACACACGACGGACGTCCCACGCGGGGATTTGCCGGGAACATCATGTTCTTTACCTCCAAGGATACCATGCCGGCGTTGGTCAACGGCACCGTCCGGGTCTACGTGTTTGATGATCAAGGAACGCCCGAAGAACAAGCGAAACCGATTCGGCAATATGATTTCCCTGGGCCAGTGTGGAATACGTATGCTGAACTCAGCAAAATTGGACCGGCCTACAACCTGTTCATTCCTTATCCACGACCGGGCAATCACGAAGCGACTTGTACGATTTCCATGCGGTTGATTCCCGACGATGGCGGACCGGCCTTGTTCTCTGAAGAGGCGCATATCACGCTTGACGGGAATCGAAATCCCGACAAACTGATCTCCCGCACATCAAGTCGCGTCAAGAGCAAACCTGCAGACAAAGAGACTCCCGTCGTGGAACAATCGTACTCCGTGACGAGCAAAACCATCGTTCCCAAGCGTATCCAACAGGCCTCGGCAGAATCGATCACTCAGGGAAACAACATCCAGTTTTCTCTGGCACAAGAAGATGCGGATATCCCCCGGGATGATTCGATCCAGCAGGTCGACTTCGAATCGATCACAGCCAACAGCCAGGCCGGCCAGGAACGCAACGAGCGAGCACACTTTGTCCGCTCGCGCGTTGCCGCACAACGGGCCAAGCGCCGCAGTCTGGCCAACAAGAAAACAGCGGCATCCCGGAACCGGCATCCATTGGACCAAGCCATGGATCCTGTCGATTTGCAATACGAGGATAACGATGAACTGCTGAACAACGACGACTTTGCTGTTGTTGATGACGATGACTATGAGCGTGATGAATTCGACGAGTTATTGCGGAAGCGCTCGCGCAGCAGTCGTGCTAAGAAAAAGTCGAACCAGCACCCATTGGACAACGACGTCATTGCGGTCGATATGTCGAGCCTGCACCAGGTTTCCGCACCGCGCAACAAGCGTACAAATCGTCGGCAACGGCAAATGACTTCACGGCAGCGACATCCCTTGGCTGAGTGGGATGACGATTTCGAATCGAGCCGTGGCGAGGATTTCTCGGAATTCGAAGATGACGAAGCGGATGAGGTTTTTCCGTTGACTCAATAAGAATCGCGGTCTCGCCATCATTTTCGCATTGCCGAGCCACTCTGACGACGATATCATAGAGACCAGCGGTGCTGCCGTTTCGGACAGGGACCGGCAGTACGATCACCAAGTGCTCCAGGGGAATTTCAGATGATGTCCATCTTGCGAAGCGGCGTCGGATTACTGTGCGCAGCGGTCCTCTTTTTGGCGGGCAACTGCGAAGTATTAGCGCAGGCGCAATCGCTGTACAACAAACAAGGTCCGGTGCGCGGTCAAACCAATTCGTTGCTGCCGCAAACCTCATCCAGCGGTGCGGGAAGAGCCGGAGCGGCCGGAAGCGGTTCGACGGCCTATGGGGGCCAAACGGCTGCGGCCTACAGTGGGACCTCGGTATTGCAACGGGGAAGCTTTGCCGGATTGGAAGATTCCCAATCGTTTGTCGGTATCGACCCCAATGCCTCGCAAGCCAATGGTAACACCCGCAATCGGAATACTGCCCGTAACCGGAATACGAATCGCGGTAATGCCAACCGGGGCAATGCCAACCGGGGCAATGCCAATCGCGGGCAAGGCGGAAATCAGAACTACCGGCGCGGCAATCAGGGTTCCAATAACCGTCGCCGCGCGATCCGTCCTCAACAACGGGTCAATTTTACTTTTCCCGCGCGTCCAAAATCCGAAGTGGTCACCGCCTTGCGCAGCCAATTCGCGGCACACGCTGAACGCTATCCGACCTTGGCCAACATCACCGTGCTGGAGGATGATGGCCGTATCGAACTGTTCGGCGAAGTCGACTCGCCTGAGCGCAGTCGATTGGCGGCGATGATTGTCCGCATGGAGCCGGGTGTAAGACAGGTCGTCAATCATTTGACCGTACAGTCGCCGCCAGGCCCCACGTTAGAGTAGACTATTCGTGGGCCGGGATTCCATCGTTGTTCCGTGAGTGGACGACGGGGACGCCGCGTCGCGACGAATGGTACATTTCCGACTGATTCGCCTGGGGAGCGCACGTATGCAACGCCGATTGAGGAAGTTGATCGCATTTACTGTCGTCGCCCTGCTCTGCTCAACATCGCTCTACAATCGGCTCTCTGCCGAAGAAACAACCGAGACCGTTGCGCCGCCACCCGAACAGCCCTTTGCCATTGTGGCTGTTGCCAGCATTGAACGGATGTTGAATGCACTCGATTTTTCCTTCGAAGCGGCCGACCGCATGGCTGCTTCCGAGGCAATCGGCGGCTACATGGAGAAAGCCGGCGATCTTAAAGGGATGGACCAGCGGCAAGGCTTTGGCGTGATGATCTTCCTTGCCGGAATCACCCCCCAACCGATTGGTTTTGTTCCTGTCGAGAACATCAACGATCTGCTCAAGACGATCGAAATCGGCCCGTTTACCAGTAAGAAAATCGACGACGAACATTACGAACTGAAACAAAATGGCGAATCCATCTTTGTGAAGACAGTGGGCCGTTATGCATTCTTCAGCAATGATCAAACAGCACTCGACCGCGAATTCCCCGACCCGGCCCCAATGACCGCTGCACTGGCGGCCGAATACGACGTGGCGGCCATGCTGAATTTGGCGAGCTTGCCGGATGACAAACGGGATATCTTTGCCACGCTGCTCAAAGCGAGCGCTGATACCAATCTGCAGCGCCGAGACAACGAACCGGAATCGGCGCACCGGGTTCGCAAAGCGCTGGGCGAAAACAATGCGCGGTTGTTGGAACAAGTCCTGCGCCAATCGCAGGACCTGACGGTGGGCTGGAAAATGCTACCGCAACAACGCAAAGCGGCTTTAGAAATCCGCATCCGCGCCCGCCCCGGCAGTGAGTTGGCAACGATTTATGAAGAACTGCAAACCGGCCGGTCGCAATTCACCAACTTTCTTAAAGGGGATGCGCCTCTGACTTTTGCGTCGACCTGGAAATTAGACAAGCCGGGGCAGGAAGCCTTTGCCGAGATCGTCCAGGTGCTCGAAGATTCGATCCCGGCCGCCGCAGAGGAGGATGCTGCCGACGATCCCGTAGCGCGGCTGTTTCGCGCCGCCCGAGGTACCGTTGCAACCGGCCAGTTGGATTTCGCATTGCGGTTTTTGGGTGAGCCGGGAGGCCCGTTTGTATTGGCTGGCGGACTGAAGGTGAAAGATGGCCGCGCGATGCGAGAAGGGTTGTCCGAATTGTGCCTGTATTGGTTAGAAACGGGCGCATTCTCCGACGTGGAAATCGAGGCTGATGAGCACAACGGAATTCAGTTTCACCGGTTGGACGTTCGCGAAGGGGGCGGTGGAAGTGAACGTGTTTATGGGGGACCACCGAGCATGTATCTCGGTGTCGACGACACAACACTCTGGATGGCTATTGGCGGTGATACTGCGCTGCCGCGCTTGTTTGAACAAATTGACGCATTAGCCGAGCCGGTCGAGCAACCGCTGCCCGCCGTGCCGCTGCAATTTGTGGTCAACATCGCCGATTGGACCAGTCTGCGGGGCGACGATGAGGACGGCGAAAATAACCGGGGCGGCCGGTTTTTCGCGCGGGTCAATGAAGCTTTCTCTCAAGACAACGCCGCTTTGCGTATCGACATCAAGTCAATTCAAGATGGCGCGCGGCTGCGGTTGGAATTCGAAGAAGGCTTCATTCGCTTCTTCGGCATGTCCGTCGCACGCCGTTTGATGCGAGAATAAATCTCCCGTAAGGCACGTCGCGACGCACCTTTCGATGCAGGGCGAGAGAAGAACCTCTTAAAAAAGAACTCGCGCAAAGACGCAGAGCCGCAAAGAAGAAAAAGAGAAAGCTGTTGAGAACCCGTGTAGATAAATCAATAGCACTAGTTTCCAACCAAGCCGCAAGCGACTCCTCAATGTGACACAACATCTTACTCTTTAGAAAGATAACCCTCTGCGTCTCCGCGCCTTTGCGTGAGGCCTGTCTTTCGTAGGGTGCGTCGCGACGCACCTTTCTCGGATAGGACGGCAGACGTACCTAATTGCGCCTTGGGTCCGCCTCAACACCCGGACATATCCGAAACAAATTCCTCACGCAAAGCCGCCAAGGCGCTGAGAGCTAGAACCGACTGCTTTCCTTTTATGACGGTCCTTCGTTGCTACAAACTTGCTCAATTTAAGTATCGCAAAACAATAAGAGCCTCGCCTTTCTAACTGGAATGGCGAGGCTCCGCGATGGATACGCTGCGATGAGCTAATACCTACGAAAACTGCGTGACGCCCGGCATGGCGATCGGGGCGACGTCCATGGAGACCCAGTCGTATTTCGGCGGGGTGAGGTTTTCCTTGGAGTTCATCGCATCTTCCCAAGTGATCGTCTTGCCCGTATAGGCGGACATGCGGCCCATGATGGCCAACAGGGTGCTGCGGGTCATGTACTCGCCGTTGTTGATCGGCGCGTTGTTGCGGATGCTGGAGAACAACTCTTCATGTTCGGTCTTGTACATGTTGTTGTTCTCGCCCTTGTACTTCCACAGCGGCTTACCGGCGAGGTCGACCGTCTTGTGGCCAAACACGTTGCAGATACCTTTGCTCCCCATCACAAAGTCGGTGACGTTGTTGTCGCACCCGTTTTGTTGACGACAGGAGGCAAAGCCTTTCACGCCGTTGGGGTACTCGTATACGGTTGAAAAGTGATCGTAGACGTTGCCGTATTTGGGATCCGTCCGTGACAGGCGTCCGCCGATACCGGTCGCTTTAATCGGCGGCTCATCCCCCATGGCCCAGGCCATTTTGTCCAGACTGTGGATGTGCTGTTCGTTGATGTGATCGCCCGACAGCCACGTGAAGTACAACCAGTTGCGAAGTTGCCATTCCATGTCACTCCACCCCGGCTGGCGATCGTGATGCCACAATCCGCTGGTGTTGTAGGTGCACTGGATCGAGACCACATCGCCGATGCCGCCGGAGAGTACCTGATCGAGTGCGGCACGTTTGCCGTAGTGGTACCGCCAGCAGAGCCCGCTGACGACCGACAGGTTCTTTTCTTTGGCCTGTTTGCAAGTTTCCATCACCGCGCGGACACCCGGTGCGTCGACGGCCACCGGCTTTTCGGCAAAGACATGCTTGCCGGCATCGATGGCGGCTTGCAGTTGTTGGGGGCGGAAGTGCGGCGGCGTGGTGAGTAATACCACATCAACATCCGTCGCCAGCAATTGCTTGTAGGCATCGAATCCGACGAACTTCATATCTTCGGCAACATCGACCCGGTCGGCAATTTTCTGTTTTTTCAACTCGGAAAGTTTGATTTCGATCTTATCAGCGAACGTATCGGCCATCGCCACCAATTTGGTATTGGGGTCGGCGCTCAATGCGTCCTTAGCGGCTCCCGTGCCTCGTCCACCACAGCCGATCAAACCGACTTTCAAGATATTCGATTCCCCGGCATGAGCGCCGGTGGGAAGCATCAAATTTGCGGCCAACGCACCGGTCGTGACGGCGGCGGTTGAGGTTTTCAAAAAACTGCGGCGGGACGGCTGTGCGGAGCCGGTGTGGGAGGCGTGGTCACTCATTGAGTTTTCTCTCCATTTGGATTTGCGGACAACCGGTTGCCGGGGCAACCGACCCGAGTCCGAAAGTGGCGGGCAAAATCACTGCTGATGGGGAATCAGCAAAGCTCATTTTATTTTACAAGAACTGTGCGGGGCTTTTCTACGGTAATTGTCCGTTTTACCTTCTATTGCTGCGACTTCTTCGAGACAGGGACTTGATCTGTCAGAGCGAGTCTCCAACAATTCCCTGGAATTGTGTAGCAAACAGATCTATTTCCCTGATATCGCCTAAGCCTTTCAAAGATCGACATCCGAAATATGAGCATTATTGACACAACGACGAAACTTTGGATTTTCAATCGCGAGCGAACGCTGGCCACGTTGGACACAATTGCCGAACTGGATGATCCCCAAGGAGCATTGAGCTATCGTCCCGGCACGGGGCGGGCTCACATTGCCTGGCAATTGATGCATATTGGAGTCACTGAGCAAATTTTTGCCACGGAACGATTGAAAGGGACTCAGCCGAATTTCGCCGATTTGATTCCCCGCTTTCGTGGTGGAAGCACGCCGGATGATATCATCCCGACTTTAGATTCCATCCGCGAAGTCCTCTCCACCAGCCGCGAACAATTGCTGGAAACCGTCTCGGAAATCAGCGAAGACGATCTGGAGACGATTCCCGAGGCATTTCAGGATCGAGGCTGGACGCTGGGGACAATCCTGCAAATCGTCTCCTGGCACGAATGCCATCACCAAGGCCAAGCGCATCTGACTTTGAACTTGTACAAGGCAGAGCAATAATCCCTGTCGACAGATTTGCCGTCACAGAGGGTTCAATCAATCGGTAATGCTCCACCGCGCCTGTCGCAACACCGCGTTGGGCGAACCTTTCATCAGTTCGTACCACACGGTGAGCAGCGTTCCGTCGTCGAGTTCGACCGTGGAAGGATATCCCAAATCGCCGCCGAGACCATCGGCGCTGATCGTCATCGGTTCCGACCACGTTTGACCATTGTCGCTACTGATGCGGGCTTGGTTGCCGTACGGTTTGCGGCGATAACCATAGGTCATCAACAACCGGCCATCCTTCAACCGCAACAAATGCGAGGGGAGTCCCCACACGCCGATCGTATGGGGAACGGTCCAGGTTTTTCCGCCGTCACTCGATTCGCATTGCAGCGTCTCACGGTGATTGGTTTTGTTGTGATTGCGAATCTGGACGATGATGGTTCCATCAACTGCTTCGACACCATGCAGCTCATGGTAATTCTGCGGATCGTCGCCGGGGCGTGTGGGAATGTCGGAGAGGAATTTCCAAGACTTACCGTCGTCGGTCGATTCGGCAACCGCCACACGAGCATCGGGCTTGAGGACTTCTTTGCCCGGATACAACAACCGCCCGTCAGACAGCAAAATTGGTCCGTGGGGGCTGTCGACCAAACAATTGGTGCGTGCCGAAAACGTCACGCCGCCGTCGTCAGAGCGGACCATCCACCGGCCGATATCGTTTTTGCGCTGTGCATCGGAAATCCGCTCATGGGCGGCTTGCCAACGGGCCAGCTTTTCAGCCGACATCGCGCCGGCCTCTCCCGGTTTGGCTGCCAGCGCCCGCTTGAGAATCGGTTCATAGGCCAGCGAAGTGAATGTGGTGATCAGAATCGATCCGTCAGCGGTCTCCACAACGCCGGCGTCGCGATCATCGATCGGTCCGTCCAGGACCACGCGCGGCCAACTCCAGGTTTTGCCCCCATCGTGCGAACGCATCAACTCGACACGTCCGAACGGGCAGACATGGTGTTCACGCCCCCCGGAATAGACCAACAGCAACTCCCCGTCGGCTCGACGCGCGAGCGTGGGCCAGCCATGATAATACTCCGGCGTCTTGCTGATCACTTCGGTCGACTCGACAACCGCTTTCGGTCCGGCGAATGCGGAATTGCTCAAGCCCCAAACCATGGCCAATGCCAAAATGCCGGCGGTTTGCAGCATGCGGCGTCGCGTGAACTCCCCTGTCATCGTCAGGTCCCTTTAGCGAATGAGATTCTGTTCGTCAGTGGTGTTTGTCTAGAATCCGTTTCAAAACCCGGTTGAGCCTGTTCTGGAAAGTTGCAGACCAGTGTCTGCGGGAAGCTTCAGAGGGTTTGGAAACGACTTACCAGACTCACCACAGCCTATACGGACTAACACGGGATGAAAAGCCTGCCCACTCAATTGTTCACACAAACACTTAGGTGACGAACGGATACCGCGCGTTGTTCGAAATTTGCGGGACGCGTATACTCAATGGAAACATAACGTTGGGCGACAATTCAGACTGAAGGAATACAAAAAATGGGCGAGGCACAACCTCGAATCGGATTCATCGGCGCGGGGCGAATGGCGACCGCGTTGGCAGCCGGATTTACGGCGGCAAAAATCACCGCTGCCTCGGAAATCATCGCCAGCGACGTGCTGGCCGAGGGACGACAGCGATTTTCCGACACGACCGGCGCAGCTGTTACCGAATCGAATGCCGATGTATTCGCTGCGGCGGATATTATTTTTGTGGCGGTCAAACCGCAGAGTTTGCCGAGCCTGCTCAACGAGATCCAGCCGTTTGTCAAACCGCAACATTTGTTGATTTCCATCGCCGCGGGCGTCGCAATGGAGACATTCCTTGGAACGTTGGGAACCGAAACGCGGTTGGTGCGGGTGATGCCGAACACTCCATGCCTGGTCGGCACATCAGCATCGGCCTTCGCACTGGGAGGGGCTGCAACGGCCGCGGATGGCGAGTTGGTCCAACGGCTCTTGTCGGCAGTGGGCGTCGCTGTGGAGGTTTCAGAAAGCCTACTGGATGCCGTGACCGGGCTTTCGGGAAGCGGTCCGGCTTACGGGTATTTGATGATCGAAGCCCTCAGCGACGGCGGCGTTCGCATGGGCTTGCCCAGGGATATTGCGACTACGTTGGCGGCTCAGACGTTGCTGGGAGCGGCAAAAATGGTTCTGGAAACGGGTCAGCACCCCGGCGCGCTCAAGGATGCCGTCACCAGTCCCGGCGGGACCACGATCGCCGGTTTGCATGCTTTGGAAAATGGGGGACTTCGCGGCACCGTTATCAACGCCGTCGAAGCGGCAACACGGCGGTCCCAGGAACTTGGGCAGTAATCTTTTTTCAGAGGGGCAACCCATGCAGGTGGAACATGTGGCAATTTTGGGCGCGGGGGCAATGGGCCGGGGCATTACCGAAGCGGCTGCCGTCCACGGCGTCCAGATCACTGTGATCGAACCGGTTCAGGAACAGCGCACGTTAGCGGCCGCCCATATCAAAAAATCCGTCGAAAAGGGGATTCGTCGCGGGAAAGTGTCCGCCGAGTCACCAGAGGAAGTCCTGAAATGTATCCGTTGGACTGATCAACTTGAGGCGGCTCATGAAGCGGATTTTGTCATCGAAGCCGCTGTGGAACGGGAAGAAATCAAGACCGAATTATTTCGGAAACTGGATGACCTCTGCGGTCCCGACACGATTTTAGCGTCCAATACGTCCAGCATTTCCATCACGCTTTTGGCCGCTGCGACGAAGCGCCCGGAACAGGTTGTGGGAATGCATTTTTTCAATCCTGTGCCCGTGATGGCGCCGGTGGAAATTGTCCGTGGACTGCAAACCAGTGCGGAGACAATCGCGACGACAAAGACGCTGGCGGAAAAAATGGGCAAACAGGCGCTCATCGTGGCGGACAGTCCGGGATTTGTGGTGAATCGGATCTTGATGCCGCTTATCAACGAAGCCATCTTCACGCTGCAAGAAGGAATTGCCGACGAACAGACAATCGATTCGCTAATGAAATTGGGTTGCAACCACCCGATGGGTCCGTTGGAATTGGCCGACTTAATCGGCCTGGATGTTTGTCTGGATATTTCAAAAGTTCTTTACAAAGAACTGGGCGATCCCAAGTATCGGCCTTGTCCATTGCTGGCACGGATGGTCGCTGCGGGGCATATCGGCCGAAAATCGGGGCGTGGATTTTACCGGTATTAAACGCTCGCGTGACATCGCCTCTTAAACCATCAACGGCGAACATGCGTGCATTGTGTTGAGCCTCGACCGATCAAATTTTCGAAAAGAAAAAAGGGCATGCGTATTTTTTCGCACCGATGCCAATCAAGTTCGTGTTCCCATTACGACTTACAACATGATCACTCATATCGATTGCGCGGCTTTGTGATGCGAACGTTTTTTAGAATTATCAATTGTTAATTTCGGTAACTTGACTTTGCATCTGTATTCGATAAAACGGGATTCCTGAGAGGCGATCGTGTAACGGAGGCAGTTAAGTTCGGTGTCCTTATGGGACATGGTAGGACCCCCTCTCCTTTTGCCGTTTCTTTCTCGCGCGGCACACGCTGAACGGCACAACTGGGCACTGAATACCGGTTGATGCACTGTTCCACACAGCCTCACGCTGTGCGTTGATTGCGAAGGCTCGCTGTGCGCTGGACGCGAATTTGTGGGAACGGAGTCCCACTCACGCGGCATTCCCGACTCCCCCACTTGCGTATTCAAGTCTTTGGGTGCAACGCATTCTGATCGGGGAATTTTTCGTCCTCTGCGGAAAGGTGCGTCGCGATGCACCCTACGGGGACGTGGGATAATATCGCCCTAGCTGCGCCAATCGATGCGATCAAAGATGGCCTGTAGCTTGCGTCCGCGATCGGGATGGATGCTCTGGACATGGCCGATGCGACCGCGCAGGTGCGCGGCAAAGTCCGCCCGCTGTTCACGGTTTTGCGTCGCTGCTCCGTGCCGGACGCAGTTCGTCAAAATCGCTTTGAGACGGTCGTAATCTTTGCGAGAAACATTCAGCCGCTCATTGACCACCACACCCGTGACACGTTGCTGTTGATTATTGCGAACAACTTTCCGTTTTCCGGCGTGAACGGTAAAGCGTTCGGACCGCACGATCTTTGTGACCAGCGGAATAAAAACATTCAGACTATCGATTAGGTGTTGATCGCCCGAAAAGGTGAGGTCGTCGGCGTAGCGGGTGTAGGTGGCACCGAAAGCGCGGGCCATGCCGGCCAAACGCAGGTCCAATGCATAACAAGACAGATTGGCCAATGCGGGCGAGGTCGGGGCGCCTTGTGGCAAATGTCGCGATAAATAGGGACGGACCACGCTCCGATCACCGCCCGGCGCCGGCAGGCGCTCAGGTGGCAACGCAGTGGTTAGCCGTCCTAGCCAAATGGCTGCCTCGCGAGAAAATCCAATGCTGCGAAAAATAGCGACTACGCGTGAGAAGCTAACGTTGGCATAGAAATTCTCGAGGTCGAATTTCAAAACCACGCGCTGCCCCACGTGCGGTTGGGCATTGGTACAAATCGATCGGCCGGCGACAAAACCATGTGCTGCGTTGTGTAGTGGAATCCGATCAAGAATTTCACGAAGGATTTTTCGTTGGATCGCCTTGAGGATCGGTTTGGGCGCCTCAACGAGCCGATACCCACCGCCCCGTTTTTTTAACCAACTGTAATGATAATGGGCCTGCGGAACATGCGCTGCGCGGCCACCATCGTCAAAGCGATGAATCAGCCATGCCAAGCGGCCGCAGGGCATCTCCAGCCAATTAGCGATGTCGCTGGGCGTGCAAAGCTGGGGCAAGCCGAATTGGTGGAGACGTTCGGGGTTACTATCTTTGCTGAGATCGCGGTATTCGCCGTAACCTCCAAAACGCGCAAAGCGGTAGGGAGATTCGGCGGATTCCTCACCAGCATCCTCTGCTGGATCTGTGGCACGCGGGCCTTGCCGGCGACGCAAGGGGACCATGTAGATGTGTCCCAAACGGCCGCGACGGCGACGGAGTTTCCCACGCCGTTCATTAGCGCGATCCTGCCCCGTGGGGGGCGTTTTTTTCAATCCGAGCCAGCGGAGAATGGAATCGAAGAAGCTCATATGCAATTACGCCGCCGTTACTCGTGCCCGGTGCGGACGAATGATTCTCCAACGTCCGCAAGATAACAGCCCGGCCGACGAATCACTGCCTGGTGACAGTCGGAAGCGACTGCCGGTGTTGATTCTTGACCATTCGAGAAATTTGCGCCGGAGGCGAATGTAGGGATTGTTCGTTGCACGATGTGCGAAACGCACGTCCTTGGACGCGGCGCCTGTCTCCTCAATGGGAACTTCGACTTCAAAAACTCCAGCCATGAAAAAACCATGACCGGCGGGCGGAACAACTGCTTCCTGTGGCGAATCGTGACTCACGTGCAATCCACGTGAGTCACGATTCACGATCGAATGTGAAACAATGTGGCTTCCGCGGGGTAGCCCCGCAGCAGACCGACATACCGGTCAAGGTAGGGCCGGCCAAATCTTGTGCAACCCGCCGGTCACAATGAAATATCGTAACAGCCCCCCGATACGGGTCAATGCTCAACCTGAAAAACCACCGCCCCGCGGTCAAACCGGTGCAACCCACTTTGACCGGATCACCCTTGTGCGATCAAGTGAACCCCATTACAAATCCACGACGGATCAGGCGAAGTTCTTCCGAAGACGCGCTGAAAGGAATTCCATGCTGGGCAACGTCGAGCCAACACAATATGACCTGCGGTTTACGATTTTCGGGATCCCGGTCCGCGTCCATCCGCTGTTTTGGGTGTTGTCAATCATGGTCCTCAGAGGATGCGAAGAATTGGATTTAATCTTCGTTGGGGTTTGCTGTATTTTTCTTTCGATTCTCGTTCATGAATTGGGCCACGCATTGGTGACCAAATGGTTTGGCTGGTCTCCTAATATTGTGCTGTATTATTTCGGCGGAGTAGCACAATTCCTACCGGATCGCGGATTTACTCCGCTACGGTCGATCCTGATTTCCCTGGCCGGCCCTTTTGCCGGGTTTCTGTTGTGGGGTCTAACGTGGGCTGGCGTCTTTGCCATCGTGTTGTTTGGGGTAGATCACCACATTTCCCCAGCAGGCAACTTCGCATTGAACTTTCTGATCTGGATCAATTTATATTGGACGTTATTCAACTTGTTACCCATCTATCCGCTCGACGGCGGACAGGTCGCCCGCGCGCTCTTTAGCTGGATGATGCCCAATCGTGGGTTATCGGAGTCCTTAAAATTGTCGATTCTGACCGGATTTGGAGCGGGCGCATTTTTAGTTTTGAATGAATACTATTTCGCGGCGCTCTACTGCATTGCTTTTGCATTGGTCAACTTCCAAGAGTTACAAGAACGCTCCCGCTATGGATAGCAGTAGAGTGATTAGCTCTTACGAAATCACCGCCACGCGCAGATCCATTACGTTGGTATGCGTCGGACCCGTTTTGATCAATCCGCCGCAGGCATCAAAAAACGTATACGAGTCGTTGATAGCCAAATAGCTGCGCGGGTCCAGGTTATTTTCAACAGCCTTTTCCAAGATACCCGCATCGGCCAACGCGCCAGCCGCATCGGTGGGGCCGTCTTCACCATCCGTCCCACCGGAAAGTATCGCGATTCGCGGCAACCCGTCGTGCCATAGCACATCCAACGCGGCCAACACCAGTTGTTGATTGCGGCCGCCCTTTCGCGGTTTGTCCGTTGGCACCACATGCACGACCGGCTCACCACCGCTGATCACGCAGACCGGCGGAGCGACGATTTGGTGGTCGTCGCGAATGGACCGGCACAAGTTCGCTAATTCGATACCACATTCGTTGGCTTCCCCCGCATTGTCCGAGCCGAGATCGTGCACGGCATAACCCAACTCCCGCGCCCGCGCCGCTGCAGCGGCAACCGCCATGCGGTTATTGCCGATGACGTGATTCGTGACCGGCGACAAGGCCGCGGCGTGCGGTGATTTTTCTGTTTCGCTTTGTTTCAAATAGTCCAAAACAGTCTGCGGCACGTCGGGAGGACTGCCGGCGTATTTTTCTAAAACGGCAATTGCATCGGCGGCCGTGGAATGATCTTCGACCGTTGGCCCAGAGGCGATGATGTCCAACGGATCGCCAATCACGTCGGAAATCAGTAGCGAAATCGTTCGCCCCGCCCGGCAATGCCTGAGTAGGCCGCCCCCTTTGATCCGGGACAACTGTTTGCGGACCGTGTTGAGTTCATGAATCGTTGCGCCGGCATGCATCAAAAAGCGGGTCACGTCTTGTTTGTCAGCCAGCGATATCTCAGGTACCGGCGCCGGCAACAGAGCGCTTCCTCCGCCGGAAATTAGCACTAAGCAAAGATCACGGGGCCCCAGTTGTTCAACAATCTCTAGAATTTGGTTCGCCCCGGCCACTCCCTCTGCGGTCGGTTCGTTCACTCCTGCGGGACGCGCCGCATGCAGGTGAATTTTGTGCAGCGGCCGCACGCAATCGGCCGGTACGTTGATCCAGCCAGTGACCTTCTCATCGAGGAGCTGCTGACCCAACACGTTTTCGAGGGCCGCCGCCATTCCCGCCCCCGCTTTGCCGCCGCCAACGACGGCAATTTTTCCGATATCGGGCAGCGAAAATTGTTCGTCACAAATCGCAATTCGATCGCCTTTGCGACGGACGGCGGATTGCAACAAGCGTTCGGAACGCACCGCATCGACGCCGGACAGCCAGATTTCGAGTGCTTGTCGGCCAAGAGGAGTTGGATCCATGAGCGGCGAACCTTGTCTCGTTTATGCGAGGCGCGCGGGCAAATCGTTGCGGCTCATGACCATTCTAACCGCATCCATGACGCGCTGCGACGACAATTCACGCAGACAAGCCATTTGCTCCGCACCGCGATGCGGGCAGATTTTTTGATAACTTCCCGCGCAAGAGACGCACGTGGAGACCAGCTGATGCTGCGGTCCCGGTGGACCGGAACGTATCGGGTCGGTGCAAGTAAAAATCCCCACCACCGGGGTTCCCAATTCCGCGGCCAGATGCATCGGACCGGAGTCGTTCGACACAACCATGTCCACCGACTGCAATACGGCGGCCAACTCTTTGAGCGAGGTTTGTCCCGCCAGATTGCGAACGTTGTTGGCGGTTCCAGTCGCAGCGACAATCCGACTTTCTACGTCCGCCGCCAACGAGGCTTCATCGCCGCTGCCCAGCACTACGATACCGGCGGCGTTTTCTGACATTGCCGCGCAGGCGACCTCTGCAAATTTTTCGGTTGGCCAACGCTTTGTGACCCAACGTGCCCCGGGATGAATGGCGATCAACGGTCGCGGTAAGCCGCCGAGCAATCGCGCCGCGGCGGAAATATCGGCGTCGGAAAGGGACAACTGCAATTGCCGGGAAGCATCGCCAACCCCAAAGGCTTCGGCCACACGCCAATAACGCGCATGGGCCGGCATCAGCCGTCCGGTGTCTGGGATTGTTATATTACAGGCTAACCCCGCTCCTTCGCGAGCCGTCTCCAATCCAATCCGAATCGGCGCCCGTGTGGCGGCGCACATCACGCCGGTTCGCAACAATCCTTGTAGATCCATGACGACATCAAATCGAGCCGCGTGGAGTTGCCGCAGCAGCTTGCCCCAACTCGACAATCCCCCGTGCCGGTCAAAGGGAATCACCTGATGTAAATCTGGCTGGTCCGTCAATATCCCGGAGAGTCCACGATTGACCACCCAACTGATCTCCGCTTCCGGAAATCGCGTGCGAAGCGGGGGCAGCAACGGCAACGATTGCACAATGTCACCCAGGGCACTGGGTTTGATGATGCAAATTCGTCGTGCGTCCAACGACGCAAGTTGGGAGAGGGACATCCGTTTTCACTCTGGACCATAGGCAGAACTTGGCGAGCGCGGATCATATCGCGTCTGCGCGATTTGCCGCAAGGTTCATTTTCGCCGTAGCCGGGCAGCGCGATGTGATTTCCGGTCAAGTCGCGTATAATGCAGGGTGTCCGATAATCGCCCCGGCATTTTAAACAAGGTGAGAGACGGTATGCGTTACCTGTTGATTGGGATCGTCGTCGCTTGGGGAATCTCCCCTGTCAGCGCAAGAGCCGCGGAGGAGGCCTCAGCCGAGCGTCTGCATTTGCAAAAAGGTCGCTATGCCGAAGCATTAGAAGCTTACGACGCACTGCTCAAGACCGAGAAGCTCACCCCGCAAATCGCCATTGGCCGCAGCCAATGTTTCCAGGCCCAGGGAAAATGGCAGGATGCGACCGAGGCGATTGAGGCTGCTACGAAGGCGTTTCCCGAGGATGCCGACGCGTGGGCCCGGCTGGCGGAAGTGCAATTTTTGCAGGGCCGTTATGATCAAGCGACTGCTGCGGATGAAAAATCACTGAAAATCAATGAAGACACCCCGCTCGCCCGCATGATCCAGGCGGAGTTGTTGGCCGAAACGGGAAAAATCGACGAAGCGGACGCCGCCTATCGCTGGTTTGTGCAATATTACAACCGCGTGCAACCGACCGATGCGGAAACATTGGTGCTCGTCGCCCGCGGAGCAGCGCAATACGCACGGTGGAACAGCGTGTCGCAGATTTTCAGTTTCGTTATCAACACCGTCTGCCCCGACGCTCTGGAAGCCGACACCAATGCTTGGCAAGCGTATCATTTCTCCGGCAGTTTGTTGTTGGAAAAATACAATCGCGGGCAAGCCGTGCCGGAATTTCGTAGCGCATTGGCGATCAATCCTCGCTCGGCGGATGTCTACGCCGAGATGGCTCGCGCGGCGGCTCAGGATTTCGAACTGGATGAAGCCCGGGAATTCGCCGAGCGGGCATTACAGATCGCCCCGAATCATGTGGCTGCACTGCAAGTCCGCTCGGAAGTGGAATTCAGCGAAGGCAAAACCGAAGCCGCCTTGGCGACGCTCCAGGAGGCATTGCAGGTCAATCCTCGCGATCAAGAAACGCTTGCACGGACAGCCGCCTGCTATCTGATGTTGGACGGCTTTCCCAGTGATGAATCGTTGACAGCGTTGCTGGCTGCCTTTGACGCAGAAAAACCAGCCGACATTAAAGAAGAAAGTCGATTCGGCAAATTGGTCATCGAACTGGCGACGGTCAATCCTCGACCGGGCAAGTTTTTTACGTTGCTGGGCGAACAGTTGGAGTCGAAACGAAAGTTCGCGCTGTCGGAACGTTGCTACAAATTTGCCATGCAGCGCATGCCGATGCTGGCAGAACCGCAAACCGCGCTGGGTATGTTGTATATGCAAATCGGCCGTGTGGATGAAGCAGGCGCGATCCTGGACAAGGCCTTCGATCTCGACCCGTACCATGTCCGCGTGAGTAACATGCGCAAAGTCATCAAGGTGCTTTCAGGTTACGAAACGATCACCACAGACCACTTCGTAATTCGCGTCGACTCCGAATTCGATAAAGTCCTCGGCCGGTATATGGCGGAATACTTGGAGGAGGAATACGGCAAGTTGGTGAAACAGTTCGGCTACGAACCGCCGACGCGGACGCATTTTGAGGTCTACAACAAGTCGCAAGGGCTCTCGGCGCACCAATGGTTCAGTGCGCGGATGGTGGGATTACCGTGGATTCAAACGATCGGCGCCTCCACAGGTTTGATCGTGGCACTCGCCTCCCCGACGGCGGTCGAAGAACCATTCAATTGGGCCCGCGTGTTGCGGCATGAATTTGTGCACATCCTCACGCTGCAACAAACCCATTTCAATATCCCGCACTGGTTCACCGAAGCATTGGCGGTCCGCAACGAGGGCTATCCACGTTCGCAAACCTGGAATCTGATGTTGGCTCGGCGCGTCCCCCGCGACGAAATCATGACTCTGGAGACGATCAATCAGGCCTTTATCAAACCAGAGACTCCCGAAGACTGGCAGATGGCCTATTGCCAAAGCGAGATCTACGCCGAATACATGGTCAAGTTGGCCGGTGAGGAATCGCTGGGAAAAATGCTCAATGCCTATCGAGACAATCTCGACACAGCCGCCGCCATTCAGCGTGTGTTTGGCATGGATCAAGCCGCCTTTGAAAAGGGCTACCGCACGTATCTCGACCAGACCGTCGCCGCTATTCCACAACCGGCAAACGCCGATGACGTGCAGCCCAAAACACTCGCGGAATTGGAAAAGGCATTTCGCGCCGATCCGGATAACGCGACCACGCGCGGTGAATACGCCGCCGGACTGTTGGAAGCGGGACAATTCAAACAGGCGCGGAAATTCGCCAACTCCGCGCTGAAAAAGAATTCCGCCGAACCGCAAGCCGCCATCGTGTTGGCGCAATTGGAAATCAAGGGGGCCAACCCCGCTCAAGCGATTGAATACCTGAACCAGGCCTTAGACGAACAGAATCCGCATCCCGGCGTGGTGAAATGGTTGGGGCAATTGCAATTGAAGGCCCAAAACTACGCCGAAGCGGCCCGCGTTTACGAATTGATCCGCAAGGAGGATGCAGAGAATGTCGAGTGGGTCAAAATGCTGTCGGTCGCCTATTTGAATTTGGGTGACACAGAAAAGCTCAAACCGCTGTTGAAGCAATTTGTGGAATTAGAATTCGACCAAATCGCCCCCCGAAAAAAATTGGCAGCGGTCTACCTCTCGGAAAAGAACTACGAGCAAGCACTGCACTATGCCAAAACGGCGCTCTATATCGACGTGTTGGACGTGGAAGTACACCGCCTGCTTGGCGAAGCCTATGCAGGGAAAAAACAATACGACCGAGCCATCGAAGAATTCGAAGTCGCCTTGGAACTGAAACCTGAGGACGCCGACTTGACCTATGCACTCGGCGCAGCCCAACACCAAGCGGGGGACAACCCGGCCGCGGAGAAAACATTGCGCGGATTGCTGCTCAAACATCCCAAACATACTGCCGCTCAAGAGTTGCTGAACAAATTGTAACCGGCCCCGAATATGCAGCGGTGAAATCAACGATGCGTATGCGAAGTGATCGACGATGGCAGAGAGATGTCCGATTCACCGGGAACTTGCTATGATGGGCCACCGCGGCTCGCCCAGCTTCGTGATGGATCCGTTTTACTTTCAGCCGGAAAGTTCAGCCGATGAGAATTGTTTTAGCCGTCTTAGCATTGCTCCTCGTTCCGCAAGTGGCCCAAGCCGAACTGAAGCCGGCAGAGATCGGCATCGTGGCGATGCGTAACAGTCGGCAGTCTGTGGAATTGGCGGAGTATTACGCCGAAGCGCGCGGCATTCCGCTGGAGCAAATTTGCCTCATCGACAGCAAAGCGGGAGAAGAGGTCTCCCGCGAAGAGTGGGAAATGGGGATCCGCCCGCAGATTCGCGGTTGGATTGTCGAAAACAAACTGGCGGCCAAGCTTCGCTGTTTGGTAACGGTCTGGGACGTTCCGCTGAAGATCGGCAAAGAGGACCCGGAATTCCCCATCACCGTTGATCGCGTGGCCTATTTGAAAGGCGAGCGCGAGAATCGCATTTTTCGTTTGCGAAGCTTGATCGCGGCCATCAATGAACTCCTCCCCGGCCCCGACGGGCCGCCGCCCATGCCGGCCGAATCCACAGACGTCAAAGTCCTCATCAAAGACTTTCAGTCGGCATTTGGCGCAATCCGTGACCGTATGAAACCGGTGGCCGATACGCCCCAGGGGCGCGAGGCCAACGAAAAACTCTCCGCTATTTTCACCGCCGGCGGAGGATTGGTGAACGTGGTGCGGAACATTCAGTCCCAAATCCAACAGCAACCCAACAACAACGCGCTAAAAAATTCGATGACCAATACCCTCGGTCGCATTGCCGGTTTGACCGAAGGCCGCGCTGCGCTGGAACGACTGTCCGATGGCATTGAAAAAGACGAAGCGATGCTGTCGTTGGTGGAAAAAAGTGACGGCTTGCTGGGGTCGCTCGCCTGGATCGATGGACAACTAAAACTGCTGAAGAAAAATGAGACCTATGCCAGTTTCGATAGTGAACTATCGCTGCTGTACTGGCCGTCGTACACATTGGGACGCTGGCAACAAAATGTGCTCAACTATCGCTACGACAATTCCTACACCCGGCAACTACGGGCGACACTCATGGTTTCGCGGATCGAAGCTCCCACGTTTGAGCTCTCCAAAAAACTGATCGACACAGCCATCGCTGTTGAGAAAACCGGATTGGAGGGCAAGGTATACCTCGACTCCCGCGACCGAGGCAAACTCGGCGAAACCGCCCCCCGCGGTTCGATCAAAGATTTTGACTCCCAACTCATGAGTCTGGCAGCCTTTCTCCGCAAGGAAACCGACCTGACCGTCGTGCTGGATGAAGTCGATGACGTCTTTCAACCCGGGGATTGCCCGTTGGCGGCGCTCTATTGCGGTTGGTATTCGTTGGCCAACTACATCGACGCCTTCGAATGGCAGCCCGGCGCAGTCGGGTATCATCTCGCTAGCGCCGAAGCAACGACGCTCCGCAAACCGACAAGCAAGGTCTGGTGCAAACGCATGTTAGAGGATGGTGTCTGCGCGACGATTGGCCCGGTCCAAGAACCGTATCTGGCTGCGTTTCCCCGGCCCAATGAATTCTTCCTGCTCTTGCTTTCGGGGAAGCATACGCTGGTCGAATGCTACTATCGCTGCAAGCCTTACAATTCCTGGGTCATGGTGTTGGTGGGGGATCCGCTCTACAACCCGTACAAGGCCAACCCAAAATTCGTAGGAAAGCCACTGCCGGCGGCAATTGAGAACCTGATCAACGGGCCGGCCGCTGAATCGGAAATGCCGTAAGTCAGGCGCGTTCTTGAAATCGTTTGCGCAGAGCCTCGGGCGATGCTGTGCCGGTCACGCCAATTTGCTGCACGGTGATCGATGCCACCAAACAGCCAATTTCGGCCGCCTCGACCGCAGTCGCTCCCGCTCCCAACGATGAAACGATCCCCGCCGTCGTGCTGTCACCCGCCCCCACAATATCGATCTCACCGGTCACCGGCACGGTCGGTATGTGCGTCGTCGTGTCCGCATCGCAATACAGGATGCCCGCTTCACCCAACGTCGTATAAACGGGCCGCCCGGTGGTTTGCGATAATTTTTTGCCCGCAGCCGCAATCGCGTCACGGTCTTCTGCTCGACTGGAGGAGACTCCGATCGATTTCAACAATTCGGCGTTGTTTGGCTTGGTGGTCACGTGGCGATACATCCGAATTTGCGAACGGCTGTCGGCAAAAATCAACTTGCCGGGATGTTCGCTCCCCAACCGGGAAATATGTTCCCGTACCGCATCGGTGACGACACCGTTGTTCCGTTCGTCGACTTGATCCATCACGACGAGCGCATCGACCTCGCCGAACACGGCATCAATGTGGGCAATCACCTGCTGGTCGATTTCGCTACCTTGCGGGACGCGATTTTTGATGTCGATCCGGTTCAGTTCAACTGCCGGCCCTTCGGATTGTGAGAGCATTGGCTTGGTATAAGTGGGGGTCATCCGGTCAGCACATTGCACGACGTGCGTACTATCAACGTTGATCCGCTCCAAGCCGCGCAACAATTCATAGGCGCCGCCGTCGCAGCCGACGACCGAAATTGCCTTGAGCGTCCCCACCCCCAGCGCAGCTAAATTGTTGAGGACCGTTCCCGCAGCACCGGGATAACAACGGTCGCCGACGACCTGATAGGCATCGAGGCCGGTTTCCACCGATTTTTCCGTCAAACCTGCATCAAGATCGAGGTACCGGTCCAGAAACAAATCCCCCACCACGGCGATTGACAGCGTGGAGAACTTACCGAGGATATCTTCAAATTTAGCGGGGGTCAGTTGCATAAGAGGCGTGCCGGGAATCTGTACGGATCAAAATTTCAATCCGACATTTAAGCAGACACAGCCCGCTATGTCACGCTCACCCACACCGCGCCGTCCTCAATTTTGACCTCGTAGGTCGGCACAGCTTCAAATGCGGGCATGCAGACTGCCGCGCCGGTTGTGACATCGAAGCGGGCGCCGTGCCGCGGGCAGGTGATTTCGTTGCCTTCCAGCGGACCATCGGTCAGCGGCTGCCCATCGTGCGTGCAGACATCTTCGATACAGTAATAGTTATCGCCGACGCGCAACACCAACACGGGGACCTCGTCCACGATTGCAGCGATTCGCTCACCGGGGGCAATATCGTCTACGGACGCCACACGCTGAAATTCCGACATACTAAAAAGTCCCTATGACTCGCGACTCCGCGCGTGATTGATGTGCTACAAAATCCGTCGGCTGACTTCGATGTTTCGCCTAACGGCCCGAGCAGAGAGGGTGCCACTGGCAACTTGTCCGCTAGTGCGGTTCGTGAGCCTGAAATACAGTGCTGGACCAGCCAGCTGTGGCACCTGACTCACGGGTTATTTCCGGGGAATATCTCTATTTCGGCGAGCGGCTTGATCGCTCAACTCGTTTAAAGTCGACCGATGCCCAGTTTTTTCTCCACAGCTTGACTGAGCGTTTCGCGGACCATTTCCATCGGAATGCGGTCGTAGACGCCGTGGAAAAAGCCTTCGACGATCATATGCATCGCTTCGTGCTGCGTCATGCCGCGGCACATGCTGTAAAAGATTTGCTCTTCATCGACTCGTCCAGCGGTGGCGCCATGCGTGCAACGCACATCGTCCGCTTCGATTTCCAGTCCGGGAATCGCATCCGCGCGGCAGGTCGGTGTGAGCACCAAGCTGTCGTTGCGCTGATAACCGTCGGTTTGTTGCGCTTCTTTCTCAACGCGAATCATACCCCGCCAAATCACCCGCGAACGATCGCGGAGCACATCTTTGTACAGCAAGTCGCTGTGAGTGTGCGGCGCTTCATGGGCTTGTTTGGTGTAGTAGGAGAGTACCTGCCGATTGGTGGCAAAGGTCACGCCGTTGACTTCCGCACTGGCACCGGTGCCTTTGAGGATCACGTCTTGATGCACGTGAGCTAACTTCGATCCCAATGCTGCCACGGTCCATTGCAACGAGCCGCTTTGCTCGACAAGCCCCGCTTGATGGGCGAAGTGCCACGTCTTTTGATTCCAGTTCTGCAATTGTACGTATCGCAAATTGGCCCGGGCACCAACGATCAACTCTACGGCGCCAATGTGCAATCCCGGAGCGTCGGTCGTCGCCGAAGCGGTCTCTTCAAGCAACGTGGCTGAGGCCCCTTCTTCGAGGATGATCAACGTGTGACTCAACTCAGCAGCACCGGCGACCGATAAGCCAATCAGGCTGTGCAGCGGTTCTTCCAAATTCACGTTGCGGGGGACGTATAAAACCGTCCCGCCCGTCCAAAATGCCGCGTGCAATGCGGAAAAGCGATCTGTCTCCGGATGCACCGCACGGGTCATCAAATGTGGTTCGAGGATGTCACGGTGTTCGTGTACCAAATCGGCCAGGCTGCCGAAGATCACGCCCCGTTCGGCCAACGATTCATCGACGCGCTGGGCGGTCGTATTGCCGTCGACATGCGCGACGTCGCCGGCATAAGTCGCCCGGTCGTGCATCAGCGTTTCGAACTCAGCAGCTGTGTCGGCTGTGGGATGGACCGTGAATGCCGACGGATCAAAGCCGCGAATGTCGACCCGTTTCCATTCTTCGGGATCGAGTTCCTCTTGCGACTTTTGGCAATACAGCTCAAACGCCCGGCGCCGCAATTCGGTGACCCAATCGGGTTCGTTGCGTGCATCTAAAAAACGGGCAAAGGCCGCTTCGTCAAATCCGCCGTCGGTCTTCGCGGGAGATGTCATCGTGTCCACTGGTGAGTTCATGTCTCGTGTGCGCAATATGTGTGTGTTGTACGGTGATGTTTTCTATGAGCGCCGGTATACCGTGCTCTAACCCCCCGACAAAGCCGGGGGCTGAAACGGTTGGTGCGTGTCAAATGGAATCCATCAGCCCCCGGCTATGCCGGGGGGTAACGGCAACATGGATTGACCATCGACCCAAAATCAGCCGACGGAGCCTTCCATCTGCAGTTCAATCAACCGGTTCATCTCCACGGCATATTCCATGGGCAACTCTTTGACGAGCGGCTCGATAAATCCGGTTACGATCATCGATGACGCCTCCGCCTCGGAGAGGCCGCGACTCATCAGATAAAACAGTTGTTCGTCACTGATCTTCGACACACTCGCTTCGTGCTCGATCGTGACGTCGTCATCGTCGATTTCGATATAGGGGTAAGTATCGCTGCGGCTGATGTCGTCGAGGATCAACGCATCACAAATCACGTTCGATTTGGAACCGTGTGCTCCCTTAGCCACCTTGGCCAAGCCACGATAACTCGAACGGCCGCCCCCTTTGGAGATACTCTTAGAAATAATCCGGCTGTACGTGTCTGGGGCACAGTGCACCATCTTCGCACCGGCGTCTTGGTGTTGGCCATCGTTGGCAAAGGCGATCGACAACGTCTCACCGCGGGCACCCGGTTCCATCAGGAAAATGGCCGGGTACTTCATCGTCAACCGCGAACCGAGGTTGCCGTCGACCCATTCCATCAGCGAATCGCCATAAGCCATCGCCCGTTTGGTGACGAGGTTATAGACGTTGTTTGACCAGTTTTGGATCGTCGTGTAGCGGAACCGGCCTCCTTTTTTGACGATGACTTCCACCACCGCCGAGTGCAAGCTTTCGCTGCTATAGGTCGGAGCGGTACAGCCTTCGACATAGTGCGCCGAGGCGCCTTCGTCGACGATGATCAACGTCCGCTCGAACTGACCCATGTTTTCCGAGTTGATGCGGAAGTAGGCCTGCAGCGGAAATTCGATATGCACGCCCGGCGGAACGTAGATAAACGATCCCCCCGACCAAACAGCCGAGTTCAAGGCGGCAAACTTATTGTCGTTGGGCGGAATGACCGTGCCGAAGTATTCACGGAACAATTCCGGATGATCCCGCAAAGCAGAATCGGTATCGGTGAAGATCACCCCCTGCTTTTCCAGGTCTTCTTGCAGGCTGCCGTAAACGACTTCCGACTCGTATTGCGCTTTCACGCCGGCGAGATATTTCTTTTCCGCTTCGGGAATTCCCAGACGGTCGTAGGTCTTCCGAATGTCATCAGGAACGTCATCCCAACTCCCTTCGGGACGGTCCGATGCGCGGACGTAGTAATAAATGTCCTGATAGTCCAACTGCGACAAATCGCCGCCCCATTCCGGCTGCGGCTTATTGAAGAATGTCTCCAGTGCTTGCAACCGAAAATCGAGCATCCATTCCGGCTCTTTTTTCATCTCGGAGATTTGCCGGACGATTTCCTTATCCAAGCCTTTACGGCTTTTGAAGACGTACGCCTCTTCCGAATCGTGAAATCCGTATTGGTATTCACCGATATCGGGCTTGGCTGTGGTTTGTGTGTCGAGTTCGGTCGTCATGTCGTTATCGCTCCCAGCGTGAATTGAACATCACGCGGTTTTCTAAGCCCGTTTCAAAACCCGATTGCGCTGGCTTGCGAGGCTGTTACACTCAGATTTGCAAATGCGCCAGACAGGTTTGAAGCAACTTGATATTCAGCCAGCAACTTGTTCAGTGACTTCTTCGGCAGCCGCTTCAGGATGACGTTCGCGGACACCAGCATAACCTTGATTGTGCAATTCGGCTGCCAACGATGCGTCGCCGGTTTCGACGATGCGTCCCGCTAGCATCACGTGCGTGAATTGCGGCGTATTGAATTCCAACAAACGTTCGTGGTGGGTAATGATCAACACACCCATCTCGGTACTGCCGGACAGACGAGCCACACCTTCGCTCACAACGCGAACGGCATCGCTGTCCAACCCGCTATCGGTTTCATCCAAAATCGCGAATTTGGGGTTGAGCATCGCCAGTTGCAGAATCTCCATCCGCTTCTTTTCGCCGCCGGAGAAACCGTCGTTCAAATAGCGTCGGGCGAATTCCAGATCCATGCCCAACTCTTCCATTTTGCCTTTCAGTTCCTTACGGAACTCCCGCATCGGAATCAGGTTTTCGCCTTCTTTACGATCCGGATTCCGGACGTTGGTCACCGCATGCCGCAAAAAGTCGGCCACTTTGACGCCGGGGATGGTTACCGGGTATTGGAATGCCAGAAACAGACCGAGCCGCGCCCGCTCGTTCGGATCCAAATCGACGAGGTTCACGCCGTCGATTTCTACCGTGCCTCCGGTGATTTCGTATTTGGGATGCCCCATCAATGCGAAAGCCAGTGTGCTTTTCCCTGAGCCGTTGGGGCCCATCAGAGCATGAACTTCGCCTTGGCGGATGTCGAGATTGACTCCCTTAAGAATGGGAGTGCCATCAACGCTGACCCGCAGATCTTCAATTTTCAGTAAACTGCTCATTCCGGATTCGCTAACTTGCCTTTCAGCATTTTTGGTTTCATGAGTCCCTGGTGGTTGCAACCAGGGTTCGTCGCTCGTGACTCGCGGCGTGGCGAATCAGACTTCCAGAACTTCGGGAATCGCCACTTGGCCACTGTGATGCGGCACCGGCAATTCGTCGATTGCCCCTTTGGCAATACGCTTGGCTTTGATTTTATCCTGCACCCGCATCAGGCCTTCCAACAAGGCTTCGGGACGCGGAGGGCACCCGGGGACATAGACGTCGACCGGAACAACCAAATCGACCCCCTTGACCACGTGATAACCATATTTGAAATAAGGACCGCCACCCACCGTGCAAGCGCCCATGGCGATGACGTATTTGGGGTCGGGCATTTGTTCGTAAAGTCGACGCACGCGGCTGGCCATCTTGTGGGTCACCGTGCCGGCAACAATCATCAGGTCGGCTTGACGCGGAGTTGCACGAAACGCACCCGCTCCAAACCGATCCAAGTCAAATCGGCTGGCTCCAGCGGCCATCATTTCGATGGCACAGCAAGCCAACCCAAACGTCATGGGCCAAATACTGGACTGCCGCGCCCAGTTCATCCCTTGTTCCAACGTAGTGACCACAACGTTTTCTTCAAAGCGTTCGTCGATCCAGGCCATTTGAGGTTGTCTACTTTCGAATGTCTACGGAACTAAAGTGGCTTGAACAATGCATTTGTGTCCAGCCAGGACAAGTCGGCGTCTTTGTGAACCGCCGACCGATTATGTCCACTTTAGCAACTCTGTCCTCTATCGCAATCCATGGGGACTACCGAGAATCTGCTGCGTTATTAACAGGGGGAGAAGCCACTTCTGCCGGCTCAAATTCGCAGCAGGAATGACCATCTAAAAAACATTGGGAAAGCCTGAGCGGCACACCCAAAACCTTTTCGAAAACTTCTTCTTCCATTTCGCAAATCCCGCGATCGCTATCCGCCAATTCCTGGTAGGGACAGTTATTTTCGCGGAGTACCGGTAACTCGGACGATTGATCGACTTCGACGTCATATCCGCGTTTCGCTAAGACCTCACCCAACTGCTGGAAGCGATCTCGCAACTGCGGACTGTTGACCGCATGTGCGTATTGCGAAACCATCGCATCACGGATCCGCGATTCAACCTGAGCACGGACTGCTTGGTCGGGGATACTCTGCAATTCCCGCCAAAGCACTAGTGCCAAATCGCCGTAATTGTCCCCCAACTCACGTTGTCCCGCCTGCGTGACGCGATAAACGTGATGCGGACGACCGCGCCCTTCGCGGACAAGATCACGGCCCACAAATCCCAAACCCTGTAGCCGAACCAGCCGGTGGCGCACGGCGGTTGCCGTCACCCCCAACTCTTTGCAAACCTCCTGCACGGTTCCGCAGCCGAGCCGCTGCAACCGTTCCAGAAACTCGCGATCCTGACTCTCAAGTGTTTTCTTCATAAGGATTTACAGCCGATCATTTGCGTTGCTCAGGCAGGAAATACACCCTCGCTACAACGTTATCCTATACATTTCAAGTAATATTGACAACTAAAAATGCGAAAAAGAATATCAAGGCGTCCCAATCGATGTCTTTGGCATAAGAATCTAGCGAATCGCGTCCCAAGAGTAGCCAAGGCTCAACTCCAATTATTGCGATCGAATATATTGTGAGTAACTCAGGTGAAGCTTCAATCGCTATCTCAAAATCATCCCGTCAAACCCTCGTTTTGTAACTCGACAATTGAGATTTGGAATCCACTGGAGCCTCGCAGCAGCAACGGCACGGTGTGTTGACTGGCACAATCACAGTTTCTTCATAAAGATGGGCCTGTTATATTCGTTCGAGCGCGGTCCCCTTTGGGGCCTGCTGCCGGTCACCACTACCTGGAACCGAAGGGGAAATAAGTTCGACATGCGCAAAACCTTTTCCTGCGTCATCGTGGCCCTCGTCGCGGCAACGTTTTTCGCCTTCCCCCCACCCTCCTCCGCTCAAGAGACCCCCTCACCATCGCCTAGCGAATCGGCCGCTGAGGCCAATGAAGCGACCGAAACATCCCCAGCTGAACCTAAAACGTGGATCGACAAGGTCGACGAGTTTTTTGGGAAGTACCTCGTGGCGCCGGTCGCGACCTTCGCGTTTTACCCCGTGCCCTATTACGACTTTTACGCCGGGGAATGGCGGCCCTATATTGATCCGGCCACAGCCGACCTGCCCCAGGACCAACAGGTACTGATCGGCACCAAATTGCCGGTGGTCGTAGTGTGGCTCGTCGTCGGGGCGATCTTTTTTACGATACGTATGGGCTTTATCAACATCCGCGGCTTCTGGCATGCGGTGCGGGTGGTGAAGGGGGACTACGACGATCCCAACGACGTGGGCGAGGTCTCGCACTTTCAGGCGCTCTCCTCCGCACTGTCAGCGACCGTTGGTTTGGGAAACATTGGTGGCGTGGCAATTGCCGTCGGCACCGGCGGACCGGGTGCTTTGGTCTGGATGCTTGTCGCCGGCGTGCTGGGGATGAGTAGCAAATTTGTGGAGTGCACGCTGGCCCAATCGTACCGGCACGTCGATCCGGACGGGCAGGTTTCCGGCGGTCCGATGCGGTATTTGGCCGATGGTTTGCGAGAAAAAGGGCTGGGAGTCCTCGGCAAATGCCTGGCAGTCATGTTTTCGATCTTCTGTATAATGGCCTCATTCGGCGGCGGCTGCGCGTATCAGGTGGACCAGTCGTTGGGCGCGATTAAAACGAAGTTCACTTGGCTTGATGGAAACGAACCCGTATACGGTTTGGTCATGGCTGCGGTGGTCGGTGTCGTGATTATTGGCGGCATTCGCCGGATTGCCGCGACGGCCGAAAAAATTGTCCCGCTGATGTGCGGAATTTATATTCTGGTCGCGCTCTACATTCTGTCCACCAACTTCGAACGTATCCCTTGGGCGATCGAAGAGATCTTCCGCACGGCCTTTCAACCCGACGCCGCTAAGGGCGGCATCCTGGGCGTGATCGTCATCGGCTTTAAGCGGGCTGCGTTTTCCAATGAAGCAGGGACCGGTTCGGCCGCCATTGCCCATGCTGCCGCAAAAACCAAAGAACCGATTCGTGAAGGAGCGGTGGCATCACTGGGGCCGTTTATTGATACGGTTGTGGTCTGTATGATGACCGGATTGGTGATCGTCATCACGCAAGTCTATGATGCGGCGAAGTATCCGGAATTGCAAGAATACGTAGTCGGCGATAATGGAGCGGCGCTGACTTCCGCAGCGTTGCAATCACAGGTCTCTTGGTTCCCCTATCTGCTGGCGGTGGCGGTCGTTCTGTTCGCATATTCGACAATGATCAGCTGGTCTTATTACGGCGAACGCTGCGCAACGACGTTGTTTGGTCGCAGGGCGTCTCTGCCTTATAAAATTGTGTTTTTGGTATTTGTATTTCTTGGGTCCATTGTGTCGGCCAAGAATGTATTGGAATTTAGCGACCTGATGATCCTCACGATGGCCTTCCCCAATGTGTTGGGCGTGGCACTGCTCAGCGGCAAGGTCCGTAAGGATCTCAACAACTATTGGCGGCGCTACAAGGCGGGCGAGTTTAAGAGACACAAATAGCAGAGCCTGATCGAAACAATCAAAATCTATCGCAGCGAACCTGCGAGACCACGGCAGTTAGCCACGGATGTTACGCCCCTTAGTGCGACTCGCCGAATTCACAATTAAGGACACAGAACCATGTCATGGCTCCCCAAACGTAAGGTCGTGATCCCGGTCGATTTTTCTGAGACGTCTCTAGAGGCGATTTCCACTGCCGTAGAAATGGCCGCCAGTCCCAGCGATGTGCATGCTGTGCATGTGCTGATTCCGCTGGAAGGGCTTTCTCCCGGTGTGATCTGGGGCGAAGTCAACGACGAGTCACGGGAAAAAGCTGTGCGGAAGACGTTCGCCACCTATGCCCACGAACATGGATTGGATGGCGTCCAATTCGACGTAAAATTTGGTGATCCCGGTTTCCTGATCACCGAGTTTGCCGCGGATCTTGCAGCAGACTTGATCGTGATTTCGTCACATGGCTATGGTGGATTCAAACGGTTAGTATTGGGGTCGGTTGCCGAACGGGTCATTCGCCACGCACATTGTCCCGTACTGGTTTTACGCCGCAGCGACGCCGAGTGAACGACGGTTTTCACCGAATAGGTAACGAAGAAATGTCCAGCGAATTGATGCCCCTGAATCTAAGCAGCCAAGACGGCAATCTGATCATTGTCTGGAACGACGGTGTCCGGATGGAGTACGCGGCGTCGCTCTTGCGTAACAGTTGCCCCTGCGCGACATGCCGCGCAAAGCGGGACGAACCTGCCCCGGACCCGCTGGGTCTGCCCGTGCTATCGATTGAAGAAGCAGCGCCGACAAAGGTGGCGGGCATGAAACCGTTGGGCAACTATGCGTACAACATCGCCTTTAGCGATGGACACGCAACGGGTATCTATTCGCTGGAGCTGCTGCGGGAATTGGGGACCGCCACGGTGGAATAAGCCACCTTGGAATAAGCCACAGTGGAATAAGTCGCGGCGAAATGCAACGATGCTTGGCAGCCGCTACTTCAGCGGGCGTTTCCAAAAATTGCGGAAGCGGACTTCCGCCCCTTCGCTTTGCAGAGCGATAAAGCCTTTGGTTGGCATGCAGCCTTTTACGACGCCAAAATCCTGGCCGTTGATTTCTAAAGAGATCGTGTCGCCACGGCAGGTGACGACACAAGTGTTCCACTCACTGGCCGGTTTCTCCAACATCTTACCGGGAAGTTGCGGGTCGCACGTCGCGTCCTTCATCGGAAACACGCTGCCGACTTTGGGCCGGTGAAATTGAATCTGAATCGACTTGGGCCAGATCTCGTCTTTGCCAACACCATACACCAAGATGCCGCTATTGCCGTTTTCATCCTTGGGAAACCGCCATTCCAATCCAAACTGGCAATCCTCGTAGATTTCCTTAGAGCGTAAATATCCGAACGGCTTTCCGGTGCAGAGCAAAACGTTATCAATTTTTTCGACCGTCTGTCCGTTCCTCTCCACCGTGACCTTTTCCTGGACAATCCTCCACACGTCTTCCAGTTTGGTTCCCTCTTCGGCGGAGTAGTGTTCCCAGGCTTCGAAGAACTTGGGCGAATCGAGCAGGCTCGGCGGTTGACCGTCACCAGGTTTGGCCGGTTGTTCTTTGTCGGACTCCTCTTTAACTGGTTCTTTTTTAGCCGGTTCTTCTTTAGTTGTCGCGGCCTTAGCCGGTTGCTCTTCTTGCGCTGCAACCATCAACCCGGTTAGCAAAACGCCCAACAGCGTCACAAAGAATACCTCGGCCCGCAACCGCCCAGCAGGCTGGCGCAGGCTTGCAATTCTCTGTACGGGTTGAGGAAGTCCGAAATGCGATTTCATGGAAAAATTGAACTTGAATCAAGACGGGATAATGACAAGCAATGAGAGTTGCGAACGAATGGGGAAAAACCCTTGGCCCGTTCCTCAATTCTAAGCCTCCCGCCCCGCGCATTCAATCGCCTAATCCGCATCCAGCAGCGAAACCCCAAAAAACCAATCCAGCTCTGCAGGCTAGGTTTAGGCGGGAAAGTACGACGGTTCGTTGCCCGTTTTCCACTTAATATTGCAGCCAATGCTTGGTTTTTGCTCGCCAGGAATCGCTTCGCCAGCCAGTAGGGCATCGAGCGCTCCACGCAAGTCTTCGCCGGTGACAGGGATCCCGCTATCGGGCCGACTGTCGTCTAATTGCCCTCGATAGACCAGTTTGTGATCGGCATCGAACAAGAAGAAATCAGGCGTGCAGGCGGCGCTGTAGGCCTTGGCGACCTCTTGGGATTCGTCATAAAGATAGGGGAACGTATACCCTGCACTGTCCTTTTCGTCACGCATTTTTTGGGGGCTATCTCCAGGATGCGTTGAGACATCATTGGAACTGATCCCCACCATAGCGACACCTTTGCCTTGATATTCGCTACCCAACTTCGCCAAACACTCCCGCACGTGAATCACAAACGGGCAATGGTTGCAGATGAACGCAACCAACAACGGCTTGCCGGAGAAGTCTGCCGATGACACAGTGTTTCCATCCGTGTCGGGAAGTGAAAACTCAGGAGCAGCAGTCTCTAACGGCATCATCTGTGACGGGGTCATTACCATGATTGAATTCTCCTCAATAAGTAATCTTGTTTCGCCAGCGCGAGCAATGTTTGTTTGAAATCGTTGGGGATGAACAGCCGGTTGCACAACGAACACGGGCAGGCAGCTTCACCCAAAACTGAGAGCGAAGTTTCTCTCGCCCGACAGTGAACTAGTTCTACAGTAAACCAGTTGTAGTACAACTCATCGACAAGGAACGGTCAACTCTTCGGGACCGATTGCCCAAATTTCGCCAATAACGGGGCGACGACAGGTTCGGGGACGAACTTGCGCAAGCTCTCCATATTTGGCTCGGCTCCCATTTTGGCAATTTGCTTGATCAGGGAACTAGAGACATGCGAGTAATTCTCACTCGCCATTAAAAACATCGTCTCAATCTCTGGAGCCAACGTGCGATTCGCCAACGACATGGTGAACTCCGCCTCCATATCTGAAAGCGTCCGCACGCCGCGAAGCATCACCACGGCCTGGTGCTGCGCGGCGAAGTTCACGGTTAACCCCTCAAAAGCTTCGACGGTGATGTTCTCGTAATCGGAGACCGACTGCTTGATCAGCGCCAAACGTTCTTCGATCGAAAAGAGGGTCTGTTTCTCAGGATTGACGCCAATCCCGACGTACACATGATGAAAGATCCGCGCCCCGCGCTTAATGATGTCGACATGCCCCAAGGTCACCGGATCAAAACTGCCTGCATAAACTGCATTGCGCGGTTGTGGCGACGAATTCATATCAGCTCTCGACCCATTGGTGATTTTTAAAAAAAGCCGGTGAACGGCGTCACGGCTGTTGAGAGATGTTCAATAACGGTGAAGTGTATCCGAGCAAATCCGAAGATTGCCCGCAGCAAAGCTCTTGAGACAACGTTCACCTGGCATCATATCGCTCACGGCTGTGAGAACAATGCCTGCCAACGGCGCGATAAGGTTGAAACGGCGGCCTGCCAATTTGACGGCCAATTTGACAGTAGATTCTCTCCCCCCATCTCACTGCCATATTGACAGGAGCGTGTCTTCCTGACAACATCGACTTAAGTCCTTTTATAAATTGAGATTAAACATGCCCGGCTAATCTTGGCCCTGTAGTTTACCCACGGCGCGGACTTCCGGTACGAGGTTTGCATTATGAACTATGACCTGAGCCACTGGTTTTGCCGAGACAAATGACCAGAACCAGTGTGGCGGAATTGTTTGTATGCGCGAGGAGTGTTGAATCATGCCTGTTTTTCAGTGGCGTCAGAGTTGGGATCAATTTCGCGACTTAGAGCGCGAAATGGACCGGCTGTTGGAAAGCATCAAACTACCGTTCCACAATCTGCGGCAGCAACACCAGTTCCCAGCGGTGAACTTCTACGAGTTGGATGATAAATATCTGTTGGTTGCCGAAATGCCGGGGATCGTTGCACAGGATGTGGAACTGACGGTTGCCGGTGGGGTGCTGACGCTGGCTGGAAATCGGACCGCACCGCCGGACGTTTCCGACGACGCGTTTCGCCGCCGTGAGCGTCCGCATGGAGCGTGGCAACGTTCGTTGTCGATTCCGGAGCGCGTTCACGAAGATAAGGTGACAGCCGAATTCAGCGAAGGTGTGCTCTCGGTGCATTTGCCCAAGGCGGACGACGTCAAACCCCGGCAGATTCCCGTAGCAACCAGTTAAAACATGCAACGCCGAGTGTCAGATTATTGCAATGCGAATCTGATTCCGGACGGATAATGATAGAGGCGCAATACCATGTCTCAAGAAATTCGCAAAACCAGCGAAGAACAAAATGAACAGCAGCCAACTGCCGGCGACACGGCGCCCCCATCACGCGCCGTCGTCACGGCTCCGATTGATATCTACGAAACTGAAGAGGGTTTGGTTTTGATGGCCGACTTACCCGGCGTCACCACCGACACTTTGGAACTGCAGGTTCAGGACAATAAGCTGACCATTTTTGGGCGTGTTACTCCGGTCGCCCCTGCGGGAGCACGCTTGCTACATCGCGAATATGAACAAGGTGACTTTTTGCGCTCATTTATCCTGAGCGACGAAGTCGACTATGATGGCATTACCGCCAAGTTGAACAACGGCGTATTGGAAGTCAATTTGCCTCGCATGCCCCGCGCGGAGCCGCGACGGATACAGGTGGACGGCGACTGACGAACACAGCGGACCACGGTCCGTGACGAAATACTTCACAAGCAGGAGACGAACATGTCGAGCACATCCACGGATCCCTTCGAGCCGCGACAAACCGGTGAAAAAGTTCGCCAAGAATTAGAAAAGTTGGTCGAAACGGTCTGGTCCGGCAGCGAGCGCGCGTTGGGAGCACTGGGCTTGAGCGGATTGACTGGGCATGAAATGCATCCGCGTTTGGACATTACCGAAACCGAAACCGCGGTAGAAGTTGTCGCCGACATCCCCGGCATCGATCCAGAGAACGTCAATATCTCTCTCGCCGGCAACATGTTGACACTTTCTGGAACCCATCCGTTGCGGGCCCCTTCAGAACATAGCGTCGTCCACCGCCAAGAACGTTCGGCCGGCGAGTTTTCGCGTTCCGTTCCGCTCCCCTGCCCGGTCAATGCCGACGACGTCAGCGCCACGGCCAAGAACGGAGTCTTAGAGATCACCCTCAAGAAACCTGAGGCCGAGCAGGTCCACCAGATTCAAATCCATGTGAAGTCCCACGAAACAGACCCCGTCGGCAATACAGAACCCAGCTGATGTTCGCCAGCGAGATGGCGGACGGCAATTGCTGCCACACAGAAAATTGAATTCGGTTGGTAAAAGCCTACCGATTTTGCGGCATTGATCACCACTGCCCAAAACGCGCTGTGCACTCCCCTGCCCCGGCGCGATGATCGACCGCAAGGTCTGCCTGAATTGCCCAACAACGACAAACGGCAGGTCGAATTCGGTAAAACGGCAAATCAAAAACCAATCGACCGCCTGCTGGACGTCTATGTGTCAGAATGGTGTGTAGCATTATTTTCCCCTGAAGAAAGCCGCCGGGATGGTCCCAGCGGCTTTTTTTATGCGCGATGCGAATACTTTACCGGGAAAGCTTCGACAGTCCTGGGCGACCAGAATGCCACCATACCGGAAGTGCTCTATTCTGATACAATACCTGTTCTTGCTTGTCCACCTTTTTGTAGCAAATAGGAAGTTAGTTCCTCACTCGTGGAATAGGTGGCGATTATGAAGTGGTCAGTTCTATGCGCCGTATTATTGCTTTTGTCAATCGGCTGTCAGGGGCAGCCAGATATAGGAGACTTCCAGATGAATCAGGATGAACAAGCCATCCGCCGTTGGTTCGACGATTGGATGCAGGCCACAAAAGAAGGTGACCTCGAACTCGCGAGGAATTTAATCGCGGACGATGCAATTTTCCTCGTGCCGGGATCGGGCCAAATGGACAAGGAGAGTTTTGCCGCTGCTGCGACTGCTACTGACCCTAACACTGAATTTGAACTGGATTGCTCAATTCAGGAAATCCAAGTATTTGACGATCATGCTTGCCTGTTGACTACGATTTCTCTCGAAATGACAGATAAAAGCACAAACTCACGATCTTTGATGAAGGGCGATTCACTTTCCGTCCTGAAAAGACATGGCGATGGTTGGGTAGTCATTCGGGACGCAAACACAATGGTTCCGGTTGATGAGGACCAATGATGCCAATCTATCACATGCACTGGAACCGCTCCAGGTGTTTTCACATGGAGCATCGAACGTGCGGACGACTATTCGCAAGGGCGAGACGTCGAGCCACGATGCCATCAAAAGTTTCGGACGCGACCGAGCTAAAGCCGTGCGATTGATGACATGGTGGCGTGGTCATTGGAAAATCGAAAACCGAGTGCACTGGATCTGCGATGAAACCTTCGGCGAGGATCGCTGCCGCGCAGATTTTGGCGGAGGTGAGAAATTTTGCAATGAACTGGTTGCGAAACCAAAGAATCGGAAATCTCGCCGCAGCTTTACGCCAAAACGCATGGAATCCCGTGCGCCTCTTCACCCAACTCGGCAAACCAAACAATTGAGCCGCCCTGCTCAACAACCGAACCAACGATGCAATTCACTCAGCAGGCAACTACAATACAGGGACGTCCCATTCTGTTTCCTTCCCTGTTCGTGTTGCTATTCCGTCATGCTCAAATTGACACCGATTCGCATTCTCCCGTGGGTGATTTGCTGCGTTTTGTGGGCGGGGCCTGGGTCTTCGATTTTGGTCGCTCAAGAGTTTCAAAAGGGCGATCCTGTCACCGTGACCGCCGAGTCTGCCGAATTGAAGGCGGGAAAAACGGTCGTCGCTGTGATTCGGCGGGGAGAAAAGCAAACTGTCGAACAAGTGAATGGCAAATGGTTGTTGATCACGGTAACGATTGACGGAAAGGCCCAACAAGGTTGGATCAACGCCAAGGATGTGGCGCCCTTCAAGCCGACTCCAACCCAGCCAACGACGACAAAGCCCCCTGCCAAACAACCGTCGACAATGCGCGCCCGTACCCCCCAGCCGAAGAAAAACGTTCGGCCAAGAAGCTCGACAACGCCGCTGTTTAACCAAGTTGGAACGCTCCGCGGACATACCGAGGATGTCAATTGCCTCACGTTTTCAGCCGACGGTCAAACGATCGTCACCGGCGGTCGAGACCGCAATATTATCGTGTGGGATGTCGGTGATCACAAACCACTCTCCATTTTGACCGGGCACAAACGCCGCATCCGCTGCCTGCAATTTTCTCCGGTGATGGATGTGATTCTTGCCAGCGGAGGGGGCGAAATCTCCCATGGCGAGTTGAAACTGTGGAACCTCAAAGAGCAAAAGCTAGTTGCCGACTTGCCTGTGGGTGACACGGAAGTCACATCGCTCGGTTTTTCGCCGGACGGGACACGGTTGTTCACCGCTGGATGGAGCCAATCGGTTTCGGTATGGGACGTGATCACCACGCGCCGCCGCGGAGCCGCGCGGACTTCCTTTGGCGAAATCGTAACCTACCTCGCGGTTTCTCCACTTGAGGAGATGATCGCCGTCGACGGAAAACAGGGGCTGGTGTACCTGCAAAACTCGGAGAACCTACTGGAAACCGAAGGCCCCTCAACAGCCACACAGCACATCTTATCGGACCACAAGAAAGACATCACTGCCCTCTGCTTTTCAGGCGACGGACGCCTCTTGGCGACGGGTAGCGAAGGCCCATTTGCCATCGTCTGGGACCCCAAAACCGGTGAACCCGTGCGAAACTTCGATACGCAAAACGGTCCGATCACCGCGGTTGGACTTTCGTATGACGGCAAATGGTTGGCGACGGCAAATCGGCCAACGGATGCTCCACTAAAAATCTGGGATGTCGCTACTGGACGGCTTGTGGGAGAGCTCGACGCCGGATCGGTACGCGCCGTTGCCTTTTCCCCAACCGATCCGTTGTTAGCAACCAGCGACGGCGCCGAGGTACGTCTGTGGTCGCTACGGCCGCCCAGGGTATTAAAATCGCGTTGATGTTTCTGTTTTTAAACACGATTTATTATCGCGACGAAGAGAACCGGTAGGACTCTCGACGGTTCACGACCGCACTGCTGGACGAGCCAGCAGTGGCACCCAAGCTTAGGGAGATTTTTGGGGGGGTGACCGGCTATTCAGTCACGTTCTTGGTGACTGTTAATTCTTGACCGCCGAATTTTCCGAACACACCGCTACGCTGGATCACTTGTCCGCTGCGTAGAGCATCAAACATTGCGCGAGTGATGCGGGCGACTTGGGACTTTCCGCCCGCTTGACGCAATGTCAATTGGTCTGGAGTGGCGGTGATTTCAAAAGTGATCGGGCCGGCTTTCCACTCGGTATCGAGGGAGACTTGTCCCGGCAACGTCAATTGATAGACGCGGCCGTACTCCTTCCATTTGTCGTCTTCGTTCAGAAAACCATAGCTCGGATCGTAGGGAGTCGATCCTTTGGAGGAGGTGGAGACGAACAGCGAATCTCCCAGCGGGATTAAACCTGTGATGCGGTGTCCCCAGCGATTCAGTACGTGGCCCAATTGCGTCGCTTCCTTTTCGTAGGGATGCACTTGCGCGTCGGTGAGCGGTGGATGCGTGAACATGCGGCGGCTGAATTTCCATTGGTGCGAGTTGCTGTCCAAACGCCACAACTCCGCCCAGGGCCAGACGCCGACATACAGGTCGCCGCCATAGATCGCAGTCGTTTGTGCTTCGCGTGCTGCGTTGGAAACGCCGGGCATGACCGGGGGTTGGTCCTGCAAATGCCGCACTTCTTGGCCATCGTATTCAAACAGGTTGCCAGTCGGGTACTGCCCCAGCAACAGGCGGTCGTAGTAGGTGATCATCGTATAAACTTGATAGCTGACGTCTGCAATCGGCTCGACAAGGCATTTCCACTCTTGCCCATTGAAGCGGTAGACGCCGCCGGTATTTGTGGCTGCCAGCACATCGTCGCCCAACTGCCCGTAGGAATAAATGAATTCGTAAGGCATCCGCATGGGAATTTTTGGGGCGGCTTGGTAATCAATTTCTGCCGATTGCGACGGACGCCAAGGGCAGGCGGCGATTTCGTTCACCCCTTTGCCATGGACACGCACAAACAAATGGCCGCCGGCATAATAATACCGCGCGATCCCCACGTCTTTGCCGGTCAAATCGAGGATCGGCTTCCCGCCGTACAACACGCGGGGCGAGACGACCTCCATGACTTTGTCGGCGACATAGGTGGCAAAGGGGACATGTTTTTCATCGGGCACCCAACGTGAGTCGTCCCAAGCCATCAACCGCCGATCTTTTCCACCCGAGGCGCTTTGTGCCTGCAATCGCCCATTGAAATCCGCCAGATAGACACCCGCATCGGTCGTAGAACGGGGCAGCGGTTTGACGTCGTACTCAAGTGGTTGGCCCGGTGTTTTCACAAACAACTGCAGCCGACGACGATTGCCGCGGCCGGTCGTGTTATACACCCCCTCAAACCCCGCTCCGCCGACGACCTTGCCGTCGCGATTCTTAATCTCAAAGAGCGACCCGTAATTTTGTCCGAGGTCCTCTCCGAGATTCACGACAATCGTCATCCGCAGCGACGCGGGCTCATCAGCTGCGCGTGCTGAGGCGGCGAACAGTGCCGAAAGCAGGATCACAAACCCAACAGCCGCGGTGAAGATCTTTGTCATAATCAAGAAGCTTGGAATGTGTTCTGTGAATGAGAAAAGTCTTGGCCATCCCCCGCAAACGCGTTACTCGGTTGTGACGGGACAGACAAAATCAGCCGGCTTGACGGCGAGAACCGAGCAAGGGAGTTCGGGCAGAATCCGCTCGGCGGTATTGCCCACGAGAAATCGCGTCAAACCAGCGCGGGCGACCGTCCCCATGACAACCAGATCGATATTGTGCGATTTGATCAAATCGATGATCGCGGATTCGGGAACGTCGTCGGACAAATGGACCTGCGGAGGTTTTGCTAAACTCTCAACGCCGTCGTTTTCCAGTTGCTGTTTCAGCGTCTCTTCTGCCTTGGTGCGGACATCTTCCCGATACTTCTGGATTTCTTCGGGCGGGGTTTGCGAAAGACGTAGTGGGCGTTCCAACGGATATTCCACCGCATGCACAACATGCAATGCTGCCTCCTCAGCTTTGGCCAAGTCGACACCGATCTGGACCGAGCGTTCTCCCACCGCAGTCAAATCGGTGGCAACCAGAATCGATTTCGTATCCGTTTCCGATTCTGCTTTCGTCACCCAAACCGGGCAGGGGCAATAGCGCAGTAGCTTCATGGCGGTGCTACCCATCAACATCCGCTTGACGCTGGACAGATTCCGTGTGCCAATGATGACGATGTCATAGGGACGAGCGAGCACTTCGGTGATGATCTCATGCCAGGCTGCACCGTACGCTAGTCGGCAGTCGGCCTTGATCCCCTGTTGCTCTGCCTGCTCGACGAATTCATTGAGCACGCCTAAGGCGGCGTCGTCGACGTCGGAAAAATTACGCGGGTCTTGTTGAATGAGATGTTGTGTGTGCGCCGACAATTCCAGCGCGGACAAAAACGTCAACTTGGCTCCAGTATGCTCGGCCAGCCAGAGGGCCTTATCGATTGCATGCCGGTTGGAGGAGCTGATGTCTGCGGCGACAAGTCGATCCGCTTTCGAAAGGTCAATACCGACCAAAATACTTTGAACCTGGGTCATTCGCTCAACTTCCTGATAGAGTGGTTTCACCATGGCGGCGCGGTGCCGTCGTTATGGTAAGACAAACGCCCGACGAGGGGAAGCGCGCCAGCCGCACAGCGAAATTGTGTAGCGCTTCGGCACAAACGCCCACAGGCGAAAATGACCGCCGCGAGCGACCCCAGCGCAAAAAAAGCCGCGCGACAACTGAATGTCGCGCGGCTGTTCGTCATGTTCATCATGGCCGGTTTCACGCGGCGCTCGCTTTTAGAATAATCCGGCGATGAAGTCGATCAAGGCACCCGATTGCACCACGGAGTCGGGGTTGGAATTGCCCCACATGGTGCGGACGACGTCGAACATCATCAACAACCCGGCGATCATCGTCAAACTGCCGATCCACAAACCAATGTGTGTCGCCATGCCCCATTCTTGCTCAACAGGACGGGAGAGTCGTCCGGAGGGGACGCCCAAACCAGCAGCACTTTCGCCGGTCAGCATATCATCGTCGAAATGCTCTTCATCAGCGCCGATCAGGTCCACGGCATCGCTGGAACCGAGCACGTCGTCATCCAGCCCGTCGTCCCCGAAATCAAGTTCTTCACTGTCTTCGAAGACAGCCGATTCAACACTTTCTTCTTCGTCGTCGTCCAACGTGATCACGCTGGTTTCGCTATCGGTGTCGAGCAAATTGGTGGAGAACTCGAAATCGCTCTCTTCGTCCACAACCGCCGGAACATCCAGGTGAGTATCATGGCCATCGCCGCTGTCATCGTCGATGACGGAAAACGCTTCGGTTCTGTCCGTTCCACCATCCAAGGAGATTCCGCTATCGTCCGGCCCCGCTAGGGAAATGCCGCTATCGCCGGCCAAGGACAATCCGCTATCGTCGGCAAGCGAAATCCCGCTATCGCTGGCCAAGGACAATCCGCTATCAGACTCCAGCGCGATGCCGCTGTCGGAATCGAGTGCGATCCCGCTATCCTCATCTAGGGACAACCCGCTGTCCTGGGCCATCACTGAACTCCCTTCGGAGTCCTCTGGTGCGTCGCCACCCAAGCTAACGTCGTATTCTGAGACCAAATTCGTGGGCGGGGCGACGAAATTCTCGGCTTGATTTTCCGATGTTTGAATCAATTGCACATCGCTGTCGCTACCACTGCCGCTGCCTTCGTCGGAACTGGAACCGACGAGACTCACGTCACTGTCACTGCCGCTGCCCAGCTTTTCGATTTCAACACTCGAACCCCCAACGAGTTTGACGTCACTGTCGCTACCCGCATCCAGGGAGGAATCGGCTGAGAGGCGGACATCGCTGTCGGACTCGTTGAGTGGGGAAAGTGAGATTTCCTCACTACTGCCTCCGTCGGACATCAAGGCATCGTCAAACACCAATTTGACATCGCTGTCAGAACTTGAGGCATCCCCTTCGCGGCGGCGAACGATGGTACTGTGCTCGTCATCGTGGCTGTCTTCGCTGTCGTCAAGCACCATGTCGGCTCCCGAATCGCCGAGCACGATGTCCGCACCGGAATCGCCATCAGCAAACGTAGCTCCAAAGTCGGCTTCGGAGTCATCCGAGGCATTGGAGAGGTCCGCCTCTTTGGACGAGTCGACCTGCATGCTTCGTTTGAGGTTCTCTACGTCTTCTGGGCGAAACTTCCAAGATCCACGATCCGAAAACGCACGAATCCCCCGCTTTTCGCGTTTTTGGTTCAGTGCCTCGGGTTCAATTCCCAAAACCTCAGCGGCTTCTTCAAGACTCAAATACTTCTTTGCCATAGGTCGATTTCTCCGGAGGTTGCCTAATGCCCGAGTGTTCGCTCCGGCAAAATTCCCCGCGTGATCCGCAACGACGCTGTAGGGGGGAACCGGACAAGCAATCAGTTAGGTGCGTACAAAACAGCCACGCGCGATGGTGAGGGTTGAAAGCAGGGTGTTGTTATCAAGTTGTTATTGGTTTTGCGATTCCGTACCGCCAACCACGCAAGGAAATGGACCAAGCGAACCGTTCCTGTTTATTAAAACGAAAAACGATACGATTGTTATTCCCGCGCCAATCGATCCATCCCGCAGGTTTGAATACACAAACCGATGCCCGACAGGTTGTTATGTCGAGACAATTACCTAGCAATATTTATTCTAAACGTCGTGGGACGCATTGCAAGTGGATTGCTACCGAGGATGCACAGATTTTTCAGTTTGCACAACCCGCGCAGAATAGGAGTAGGCAGCTGACAGGATTGAATCTTGCCCTCCGACGCCCTAAAACGGGGCGGAATCCGCATTTTGCAGCTCCACACGACAAACTCTCCGAAAGACAGGATCACGAATCCGATGACACGTAATGACGGCCGTACGATCGACGCGCTGCGTCCCATCTCCATCAAACGGGGTTTCACCCGCTCCGCACCCGGCAGCATCTATATCCAAGCTGGACGGACCACAATCCTGTGTACCGCGAGCATCGATGATGCTCAACCACCTTGGATGAAGGACGAAGTCTCGGGTTGGGTCACGGCCGAATACAATATGCTGCCCGGCAGCACGTCGCCCCGCAAACGGCGCGAACGCGGCAAAACCGACAGCCGTTCCACAGAAATCCAGCGGCTCATTGGACGCAGCCTCCGTGCAGCCGTCAACATGCAAGCTCTCGGACCGCGGACAATCACCGTCGATTGCGATGTCTTAGAGGCAGACGGCGGAACGCGGACGCTGGGAATCACCGGCGGCTGGTTGGCGATGGCTGACGCCGTTGCCAGCATCGCAGGCGACTTGCCCGATGCCGGGAAAGTCTTCCGCTCCAGCATTGCCGCCGTCAGTGTGGGCGTGCATGAGGAACGAGTGCTGTTGGATCTCGATTATTCCGAAGACAGCACGGCGGAGGTCGATTTGAATGTGGTCATGACCGGCGAGGGGGACTTCGTGGAAATTCAGGGGACCGCCGAAGGCCGCACGTTCGGTCGCGAATTGTTGGACCAGCAACTGGATGTTGCCGCCGCCGGCATCGCACAGTTGACCGCAATTCAACGCGAGACACTCGGCGACGCCTGGCCGCTGGCAAACTGACTTCCCCTTCTCTCCAACAAAACGAAGATCGCCCACTGCAGTGTCGTCTCCTGACATAGCACCAGTTAACCGGCCCAACGGGTTGCAAGACGCCCGTTGGGCCGATTGCGTTCGTATTGCAATACCTCAATCTTTTCGTAGAGCCGACGCGCATTGCCGATCGTGAATGTCTTACCCTTCACACAGCACATTTAATATTTAGCCGCAAACTGAATTCTACCGCGCCGTCGATTCCATCGTGAAACAGACAAGGGGCCGCGTGATGGCGGCCCCTTGTTGATTATCATGGCGTACTGTCCGCGGACAGTACACATCTTTCACATTCAGTGATGAGCTGGTCCTAGAACTGCAAGAGTTGGAGCAACATCAATGACATTCCTCCGGTCAATCCTGCAGCAATGACGGACCGAACGCCCGACGTGATTCGAGCACGACGTTCTTCTTGCTCGACTTGGGCAACTTGTTCCCGTAGCTCATCGCCAATCCAACTGAGGACCGAAATACTCAGATCGGTCGCTGGAAACGATTTCATCGGGTTCTCCCTATTATTGTCGATGCCAGCCAGCACGCTGCCAGCTGTCATCCACGATTTCCGAAGTAGAAACTTCAAAGCTGACATCCAAACCCGTTGCCGCAATGTTCGGCTCCCCGGAATTCCGAGGAGACCCCCAAACACCGCTGGGTTTAGAAGGTGTTGCTAGTCCACCATTTCGCCGAAATTGACGCTTAGACCAATCCGCGGCGAGCACGAATTCCACAGGGTTTTGTGTGGAATCAGCAAATGGCAACACAACCATTTCAAAAGGTTGTGCCACTAGCGAACAGTACAAGTATCGACCCGTTTTGAGACGCGACTGCGGCACTTTCGAGACGTTGGTTGGGAAAACCGGGGAATGGGGTGAAGGCACACAGGTGTTACGCGTTGTTCCGATTGCGACCAGTCGCGCGCCTTTATCGGCTTACGACCTGCACAGCCGTCAAGCTTTCGCGTTGCCATCACTCATTCGCAACTCATTCGTAATAAGAGGAGCATCTCCCAGAACTGAATCTGTCGCGCAGCCTCTGCCAAGCTATCGTCGCTCTCAGACTGCTCCTCGCAAAAATCGATGAATGCGAATGCATCCCAATCGCGCGGTGTTCGCAATTTTTGACGTTGCCGTTCGGCAGCGGCGGATTTCTGGGCGGTCAAGATTCGGTCGGCGTGCTGCGCCAATTCGGGAAACAGCGGAGACTGACCGATGCGGCGATACCAATACTTCGCATTGGAATAATCAGGCTCGCGGCGATGCATAATACCGTGCCAATGATCCCCCAACGCGGTGTCTTCCATGTTCTGTGAGACGGAATGACTTTCGTCGAGGTAATCGTGCACCTGTAACAACCCCGCCAACAAAGCCGATCCCGCAGGCGCCGCTTCGCAAAGGCGTTTGTGGAGCCAATCGCGATCCGGTAACGGTTCCTCCGGTGCCAATGCTGGGAGTTCCAATTGCCCTGCCGGTAGGACGGCATCGCATTCGCAAATGGCAATCGCAGCGGGTCTCGCCTGCGCCACGGTCATAACCCAATCCCAAAGCGGCTCGTCCACGTCACGGAACGGGCCGAATTTCGTCAGGGCCTCCTTGCGAAAGAGTGCCGCATGAAACGTCGCTACCGGTTGAATCAATGTTGCCAGATCTGCGGGAAACTCCTCCCAAATCCACTTCGAGATCTCATCGCCTCGACCAACAGGCAGCACGGCTTGCAGTTCCGCAGTTGCCTGCATCCGTTCACCAAGTTGCTCCAGAACCGCCGGGAACTCCTCGGGCGGCTCGGATACGAAAGCCACGAATTCGCTGTGCGATGCCTCGACGAGAGCATTCAACTGCAGCCCACCGGTGAAATCTGCTCCAGCATCGACAATCTGAAATTGCGGCGCTACTGCATTCCAAGCTGCAGTCTGGCGGTCGCCAAACACAAACACATCGATCGGGGCTGTCATGTAAGTTCCCTTAACTCATGTCGAAAAACGCAATTTTTGGGCGACGGCAGCGAATAACGGACGCAACCGGGCCTGCGGGGGGGGTGGAATTGCAACGAGTTTACAAAAACCACCAAACAATCGGGAGTTTCGTAAAAATGTGGGGAAAATCAAGCAATTATGACGGTGACATTCGTTACGACCCAAAACCAGTGAAATCCCAACAATTTCTCGAAGCGATCCCCCGTTCCCCTTGGCGAAATGCCATTGACTGCCGTATCCTTACGCTCAGTAGCTGTGGAACGGGACTGGGACTCCTGCGTACCGGCTACTGTGGGTCAATTACATTATTTTGGCGATCGACCTCAGGATGAGTGTTTGTTCGCCCTTACTGGGTTAGGACGCAGAACCGTATGCGTTACGGCGGGGGTTCCCCTGTCGTGACATGTATTCGGATTACTGCGCGGCTGAGGTATGGACGAGATCCTCACCGGTTACGACGTGAATGAACCTACGTGGTTCTACCTGTCGTTTCTACTGATCACCGCCGTATTCTTCAAGTTCGGGCGGATTTGGTCGCTGCGCAATATCGACTTGGTATTGCTGCTGCTCATTTCGCCCGGCCTACTGATCCTGCAGCGCGGTGACGATATTGGCGATGGCGCGTTGAAAGATTACGGGTACGTGTGGATGTTCTCCATCACGGGCTTGCTACTCGTTCGCATGTTCTTTGACACCACACTGACGCGCCGCCCGCAATTGGGGCAAAATCTAAATACGGCGGGGATGTCGTTTCTGTGTCTGGCGACGTTTTTGTTTTTGATGACAAAAGCCATGACTGAGGAGCCGGCCCCCTCGACGCTTCAATCGATTCACCGCGCTCAAAAAATTCTGGAACGACAAGATACGTCATTGGCCGATGATCAAGAACGCGATGCCGGACCGGCAGCCGATCTGCTCAACACCGGCGCCGCCGTTGCCAAAGACGTTCTCGAAGAAGGCACCGGCGACGGGGAGCGCGTAGCCGCAGTGATCATGGCCATTGCCGCCCACTTGGCGGTCGTGCTCGGGTTGCTGTTCTTAGCGCGCTTGCACTTCGGCAGCTTGGAACCGGGCTTGGCGATGGTCTGTTTGTATTTGCTACTCCCCTGCACCGCGTATGACGTGGGCAACGTCGTGCATGTCCTGCCGCCGGCGCTGATCATCTGGGCTTTGACCGCCTATCGTCGCCCGTTGGTTTCGGGGGCCTTAATGGGGTTGGCGTGCGGAACGTTGATCTTTCCCATTTTCCTACTGCCGATCTGGTTGGCCTTTTACGGACGCCGCGGTGCGTTGCGATTTACGGCCGCACTGGGACTGATTGCTCTGTTACTGCTCGGGACGCTGGCGGTGACTTCGGTCGACATGCATTCGTTTATGGAAAAAGCCTGGGGGCAACTGGGCGTGAGTCAAGGATTATTGACCAACCCCGTCGCCGACGGGTTCTGGGAAGCACGTCTCTCCGCCTATCGGATTCCGGTAATGGTCACCTTCGGCGTGATGGTCGCTTCGATGACAATTTGGCCGCGGACCAAAACCTTAGCGCACTTGATGTCCTATTCAGCGGCCATCGTGGTGGGGACTCAGTTCTGGTATCCCAACGAAGGGGGCATCTATGTGCTGTGGTATTTGCCACTGCTACTGGCCGTGATGTTCCGTCCCGCGCTACTGAAAGAAACGCCGCCGGAATTAAAACCGCTGCCATGGTTTAAGAAATCGCGGCCAAAGTCGCGCGACAATGCGACGCCAACCACCGCACATCCCGCTGCCAAAGGGAGCACGCAAGCACTGGCCACCGGCATGATCCGCCGCCCGTTCTTGCGCTAACAACGTAGCGACGAACGGTCTCTGCTTGCTGCCGCCAACGTCCTATTGCTGGACGTCATACCAGACTTCGCGATCGTATTGGACATCGGCGTTCGAGCCATTCCAAATACGAATATTGTTGATGCGAAATCCACTGCGGATATGGCCCCGCGGACCGGGACTGCGATAAGGCCGACGATACGCCGACTTCGCTTTCGGAGCGATCCCGTATTGGTAGCCCGGACTGTCGGCGTGACTGTAATAGGACTTAGCAAAGATCCAATCTTCAGCCTGCACACCGCTTGCGGTTACAACAGTGAAGGCCACTGCCAAGCATCCGCCGCACAACCATTGTTTGATATTTTTCATCACCTTCACCCACTTGCCGACATGATGCCAGCAATCCACATCCGTCAATGTTGTCATCTTGAAACTGTCTATTCATCACAACACAATGTTGAGCAATGTCAATACGTTTCAATGTTGACGAATATGCGGGCGCAGCGACTGCCGTCGAAAGTCGCTGTCACAAGTGGAGTTAGGGCAATTCAACCCGCAGGAAGAACTGCTCCGCTGCCCATTGACGAAACCAGTCGCCCAGGTCCGCGGCGAATTGCTGGACATCGTCTTCGTAGAATTCGGCCGCTTGGGCGATCGCGTCGCCGACTGTCTCGCCGGCAACGATGCATTGCAGCAACTCGAATTGCGCGCGATTCAAATCAAACCGCCGCACGATGTACTCGCGACGACTGATGGCCAAAAAGCTTGCCTGTGGATCAGGGATCGGTGTCGTCGCATCACGGCGTTTGGCGGTAAAGAATTGGCTCACCGGATGCGAGAACTGCATCAACCGCAAGGAAGGCACGACCGCGAGTTTGGCATCGGGCCATTGAGCGGCAGGCACCTCACGTAATTGTTCGGGAGAAAGTTTCGGATCCGCTTCGGCGCCCGGCCCGTCAAACACCTCGTTAAAGGCCCATTCCAAACGAGCTAAGTCGATCACAAATTCGGCCCATTGCGTGATCTGCCCCTCATCGCGCGGAGAGGTCTCGGCGAGGTAATTCGCAAAATTTTCTCCAAGATGGCCCAGCGAGTAACTGCGGGAAGGATAAGTGTTCAAATACCCAACCACGAACTGGTCAAACAATTCCTCTCCAACCGTCGCCTGCGTGACAGGAAATTCACCCCGCATGCATTCCAACAATCGCGCGAAGTAAGCCCCGGAGTAAACCTCCATACGGTGCACCGCATCAAGTTTTTCCGAGCGGTTCACGACTTGTTCGATCTCGGCAGCCGTAATCGCAATCTGCTCCTGCGCCGCAGACGTTTCCACCCCAGCCGTCACCCCGCCGGGATAGGAGATCACCGATTGCATCCAGCGTTGAATTGTGGCGAGATCGTATTGGGGGGCGGTCATGATTCTCTTTTTTTGCAACGCGGAAACCGAAAGCTCAACGGATCACTAATGTGATGGTATCGAGATGCAGGCGGATTCTAAAGGTTGCCAAAATTGTATCGCATTGACGAAACGCCATCGGGGGCCAGGAAGTCAGATGTAGCTGCTGCCGCTGGACGTGGTGGCACCTGAATCGTTTTTAGTCCATTTCATGCTGATTGAGTTGCCATTCTGCCCAAGATAACCCTGACACTGAGGAGCGGGAGCCAGTATTTGTCGCAAGCACTGCACTTGGGTCAGAATTCGCGTCACCAAGCAGCGTCCATCCCACACCCAGCTTCTGCCCCATACTCAGAACTTCAACGACTAAATCTCCCCACCCCATTTTGTCTGAATGATAAAGTTCAAACACGGCCAAGTAGCCACCCTTACTATATGGTTTGACGGTGGCGTCCATCGGTAAGCGACCGATAGCCATGATACAACGATTGAAAATCTTCTCGGCTTGCTCTTGTCTCGAGGCGTTTAAGTGAAGCTTCCAATTGGACCGGGGCATATTTCAAAGTGAAATCATGAAAGAAATCGCCAAATCGATGACTGCCTTCATCTGCTTGGCTTGTTATTGGGAATTCGCGGGGCAATCGTATTTGGACATTTTATATACCAATCCGGGCCCTCGCAGCTTCAGTCTGTGCCTAGGCTGAACTTTGACCGATACATCGTAACTCGGCCAGATTTCTGGCACTTAAGACGTTAAACAACCGGGAAACGTGCAACAAATTCCTGCAGAATTAAGGACTTGTGCACAAAACATTCAGTAGGAGTTCCGCAAACCAATTCGGTTCGCTCATCTTCAGGGGCGAGCAGACAATCCCCACTAAGTCGTGAGGCTAGCCGAAATCAACGGCGAGGTCGCCAACCGCAAGCCGCGTGCCTGTGCGGCTTCACCCAACCAACGGCCGAGAAGTGCGACATCATTGGGCGGTTGAGTTCCGTCGAGGTCATTAAGAAATGCGGTCCGGACCAAGCAGAACCGCGGTTCAACGGCAGCGATGCAACGTGGTTTTAACCAGAGCGAAAACGGCCCAGGTGTCAATGCATCGCGCCCCCGTTCGGGGCAAGCATAGACGCCGTCCGCGCCGCGAATTTCTCCAGCACCAATCACGATCCCCGCACGATTCACAATTCGCCCCGATAGCAACGCGACATCCGCATGAAGTTCAAACAGACCGATCGCTTCCCAGATTGATTCCTCACTCGGCGACACGTCGTCGGCAGAAATGACCACAAACTCAGCCTGTGAGTTGCGCGCCGCATCGAGAATTACAGGGGTTTCACTGGCAACGACTTGCTGAGCATTGAAAGGAAATCCCATCTCCCCGCGTGGAGTTGCGTGAGAGGCAGTGTGACAGATCCAGTCAATTGCGGGTGGATCAATCGGCTTACGGGTGATCGCCCATTCTTCACCTCCGCGATTTAAGGGGAAGGGGCGGACCTCGTATCGTTCAGGATGCGGTTGCGTAGCAATGTGTGTTTCCAAGACGTGTTGTTGGGATTGCACCGAGCCGGGATGAGGTTGGCGACGATTGGTGTGTGATACGGCGTGCGTCCGCCAATGATAGAGGATCTCCGCCACATGTTGCGGCGAGTGCCCGCCACGGGCGAAACGAAAAACTGAATCCCAGTCATGGCAGTAGTTGCTACCTGCGTCGCTATACACACCGAGATCGAGTGCCGCTTGTCGGTCAAACGCGCAGAGATGCCAGATGTAGGAACCCGCTTGGTTCAACACCGGGTCCCAAGCGGGACGCTGAAAGGGCGCAAAGGGACGTCCATCGGCAAAGTGGTCTTCGTCGCTGTACAAAAACGCCGGCGCATCGTGGTCGGCGATGGCCTGCGCAAAAACCTGCATCGCGTCGGGAAATAGCAAATCGTCCGCATCGAGCGGAATCACATAGGTGCCCGTCGCTGCCTCAAGGCAAACACGCATGCCGCCGATGATGCCCCGGTTCTCAGCCAATTCAATCAGCCGCACGCGCGGGTCGTCAGCGACGTCGGCGATCACGCGCTGTAAGGTTTCGGGAATCGCACCGTGAGCCAGCAGCACCCATTCGAATTCGCAGGAGGTCTGCGCGAAGAGAGCGGCAGCCGTTTCCTGAAATAGTTGTGGCGGCGTTTTCTCATACACGCCGGTCAGAAACGAAAACTGTCCCGGTGCCGCCTGTTTTTTCAATCGTCTCTGTCGCTGAGCGACGTGTGTTTCCAGCCAGAGTGGATAGTCGAAGCGCCGCTCGCTCAGCTTCTCGCGCACCCGCCCGACCCAACGACGCGCCGTCCGACGTGCGCGGTGAACCAAAGGGGGACGCTGAAGGGAGTTGGAGAACGTCATGCTTACATCGCCCCCTGTGCGAAGATTTCCGCTTCAACGTGTTCCACTACCGCCGGTTGATACGCGCGGCTGACATCACGGTCCAGCTCCGCGGAGTAATATCGCGTTTCACCGGGCGGGAGTTGTTGTTCGAATGTTGACGGCATTTCCACTGCGTGCGATTCGTATGACGTCGCTGATAAAAATGGAGAGTAGACCACCCGTCGTCCGCTACGAGCCGCACGGGTTGCAGCGGCGTAGCCGAGTTCATCGAGCGTCATCGGCGGTTTTTGTGTGTCACGGATGAGCCCGGACAGAAAATCGGCTGCGAACACACAGAAACGAGGCGACACGGCATCGACGGTTCGCTGTTTCCACATCTGATGAAAATATCCAGGATCGTCCCCACTGCGGCCAACATCGGGACAAGCGAGGCCTTTACCACAGCCCCGATAATAACCCGCACTCATCACTCGCTGCCGCCGATCCAATATCCGTCCGCCGACCATGCCAATATCGGGATACCGTTCAATGAGTCCCAGCACTTCCCAAGCCCACTCGTCATTATCGATCGCTAACGTGTCATCCACGAAGGCGACAAGACCGTCGGCTGCAGCAACGTTGGCGATGCGGTCCTGCAAAATCGCTGGATCGGCTGCGCGGGGTATGGCGATCGTTTCTTCACACGGATAATCACCGGTGATAGCGGCGGACAGCGCGGGGGGACGATGTTGGTCAGCGGTTGTCACGACTAACAGCAAAGGACGCGGGTCGACATGTCGACGACGAATCCACCAATCGGGGGTTCCGGTGAACAGCGGGCTGTGGATGATTTCATGGCGGTCCGCCTCACCCCGGTTGTTTAGATAGCGGGAGAGCATCGCGCGGTGGGAAGCGGAGACGTCGTTTTTGCTATGCATGTTGGCCGACGTCGATCCGGCATGCATCCGCCAACTGTAGAGGATCTCCGGAATATGAACGGGCACATGCCCCGCCATCGAAAACCGCAAAAAAGCATCCCAATCGGGGCAACTATTGGTATCGCTGTCGCCGTAGACATCCAGCTCCAAGGCCAACCGGCGATCCATCACCCCCAAGTGCGCTGTGTAAGCGGAATTGAGAAACAGCACCGGATCCCAGTCCGGTTTGAAGTAGGGCAGCAGCCGGTTCTGGCCGCAGATGTGGTCTTCGTCACTGTATAACAGCGGCGGATAATCGTGTCGTTGGATATGGTGCGTCACAATTTTTAGGCAGTCGGCATCCAACCGGTCATCGTGGTCGACCGCCACAACATATCGCCCGGTCGCTTGCTCTAGGCAAAACCGCATGCCGGCGACGATGCCCTGGTTGGTTTCAGAACGGAACAGCCGCACGCGCGGATCGCGGGCAAGCACATTGCGCAAAACCACAAGCGTCTCGGGATGCGTTGTGCCGTTATCGAGTACGACCCACTCAAACGGTTGATCACCCGACTGCTGCAACACACTGGTCGCCAATGCGCGAAGATACTCCGGCGGGGTATTCCAAACCGGCGTGATCAGAGACAGCAACCCCGGTTCAGTTGCGTGAGCATACTCGTCACGGCGTTTATGGAGTCGCGCGGCGATCCAATTTTCATAGTGCGGATCAGCAGGGGGAAACCATTTGGTTGCTGTCGCTAGAAGCGGTGCAGCCAGCGGAGCCTTCAACAACCGCCGCAGCGCGGGAATCCGCTTCGCGCGCAGAACACATTGCCGGGCCCAATTGCCGATTCTCCGTGACACTGACGCATCCTTGCCGTCTGTGTTGAAATCTAATCAAAAACCGAACGACTTTCCGGGAGGGCGAGGCGCCCGCCGAGCCGCAATTGCGCGCACGTGTGATCGTATAGCGTGGCTCAGCAGAAGCTTCGCCCTCCCAACCCGCGTCGCAAACCGGGCGGTACTGTTACACAAGGCCCCATATGCGTCAAGCGGGATTTTGAGATGCCGCTTCCCGAGCGACGCGCATCCGGTGGCGAATGACATAAAAGCCGATCATGAACACCACTGCCGCCAGGATTCCGGCGGTGATCAACTTCTTGTGCTCGTACCACAATTCCTTGGCGGTCTCCCCGAAGTAATACCCGGTGAGCGTCAAGATGATGACCCACAACCCGGCTCCCAGTCCGGTGAACAGGCAAAACCGCGCTAAATTCATGCGGGCCAGACCGGCTGGAATACTGATGAGTTGTCGGACAGCGGGAATCAAGCGACAAACAAAGGTCGTCATTTGACCATGCTTGTCGAAGTAGCCCTCGACCATCAACATTTTGTCCTGCGGCACGAAGAAATATTTGCCAAACTTCAACAACAGCGACCGCCCCAACGAAACGGCCAGAAAATAATTGATCAGTGCGCCGGCAATGCTGCCGCCGATACCGGCCACAATACAGCCCCACAAATTGAGATCGCCTTGGGCAGCGGAGTACCCGGCGGGAATCATCACGACTTCGCTCGGAAAAGGGATAAATGAACTTTCAACCGTCATCAGGAGAAAAATGCCCCAATAACCAAGGTCTTCCAGTCCGCCAACCCATCCAACAACAATTTTCTCGATCAGGTCCGTAAGTTCGTGCACGCCACTGTTCCTCGCAACAAATTTCTCAATGCAGTGTTGGAATGGGTTTGGTCAAGATTCGCGAATCTAGGGAGGATAGCTGAGAACTGTCAATGCGGGAATCCACATTCGTAATCGATCCCGATTTGACGGCGCGGGCTGGAACTTTTCTGCGGTAGACACGATGATGTTTACGGGTGGCAGTTTTCAAAAACCATCGTTTCGGCGAACAGGGAGTGATACGATTAAAGGTCCAGGATTAAAAATTAGCCTCGACGTCCGTCGGCAATGGCAATGTCCGGCGTGTGATTATCGGGCAAAAATGCCGGGAAACCGTGTCGCCGAACGCTGCCCGCATTGCACCGACGTGGTCTGGCTGCAGTTGGTGGAGAAACAACGGGTCTGGAAAGAATTCACCGTTCCGCACGCCACCGATATTGAAATCGATCTCGATGACGAAGAGGAAATCGCCGAGTCCTCAGCAGAAACAACGACCCAAACCGCTGTCAGCAACGAACCGCCGGGGGAAGCCCCCGCGGTCGAGCCAACTGCCAGTGAAACTGCAAAAAGTGAAACCGAGCCGGCAACTCCCGAATCCGTCGACACGGTTGAGTCGGTAGTTGAAGTCGAAGTCGTGACCGAGAAAATCACAGTCGAAGTTGTTGAGAAAGTGGAACCCGAACCGGATGCGAAATCGCCCTCACCAGTCGAAGCATCTGGCGAAACTGCGAAACCTCGCAAAAAACGCAGTCGCCGACGCCGCCGGCGCAAAGGAAATTCGCCGCCTGACGGGGCCACACAACCGACAGCCGAATCGGAGTCCGCACCGCCACAGGAACAGTCCCAGGCCAAACATACGCCATCTTCCGAGACGCCCGCTGCGACTGAACCACCCAAGCCGAGCCAACCCGACGCTGCGAAACCTGACTCAACCCAAGAGGAAGGTTTCGGATCCGGAGTTTTTTAAGAGAGCTGCGGACGTTTTTCAAGACCATGCCCGTCGGATGCCGATCCCGCTAGAACGATATCACACTCGCGGATGAGTCCGGCAAGTCGATTCTTACAGCGAATAGTTACTGAGAAATCTCTGACAAGATATTTTGATCGTTTGGCGAAAAGAGAAGTGTCATGGCAACATTCGCAGTCATCTTGCCGGCGGCCGGGCAAAGTTCCCGGTTTCAACATCAACAGCGCAAAAAACCGTTCGCCGACTTGAAGGGCCGCGCGGTCTGGTTGCGGTCCGCTGAGCATTTCACCAATCGGGACGACGTGCTCCAAACGATTGTCGTCGTCTCGCCCGATGACGAAGAATGGTTCAAAGAGAAGTACGCAGCCAATCTGGCGTTCATGAATGTGGATATTGTCACAGGGGGAGACAGCCGCGCCGCTTCTGTGAAAAATGGTCTCGCCATCGTCAAACCCGAAATCGAGTACGTCGCCGTGCATGATGCGGCACGTCCACTGCTGACCAAACAGTGGGTGGATCAAGTCTTCGCCAAAGCCGCCGAAACCGGGGCGGCCCTCTTGGGCGTGCCGGTCGCCAGCACCTTGAAAAAAGTGGCCGACGGACAGATCACGGCAACGGTCTCGCGCGAATCTTTGTGGGAAGCACAAACGCCGCAGGTTTTCCGCCGTGACTGGCTGGAGGCGGCCTATGCAAAGCAGGGAAAGCTAGAACCGACCGACGAAGCTCAGTTGGTAGAACAGACCGGAAAACCGATCTCCATGGTTGCCGGGTCGTCGCTGAATTTTAAGATCACGACCGCCGACGACTTCCGCCTTGCTGCACTGGCGCTCGATGCACTTCCCAAGGCCGCGGGCTTGCGCGCATTGCATCCGTTTCAAGATGAAGATCCGCGCCTTATTTGACGAGCTGATGTCCGGTCGAACCTGCGAACTTCAGGAAATCTGGGACATTACCCACACTTTCTACCTTGCGGATACGGCACAATGATCCGATTGCGCAAAGCAGACTTAGGGGAAATGCTTAAATCCCCTATCGCTTGACTAGAGAAGTTCAAGTCAACTCAAGGGCGACCGTCGTTCATCCGATTGACAATCTAAGAGATCTACTGTTTAGGGGATTACCCGAATCAGAAGACCGAGATTGTAAAGCCATCGAAATCCCAACGGCGCAATCGCTGCGGAATCATGAGGCAATCATTCCTCATTTCTCTGGAATCCAACGCAAAGTAGATTCTAATCCGCCACATAGGTTGCGTTGAAAACGGAAACGAAGTTCTTCCCCCATTCTCAACCACCGAGGGCCCGGTGGCCGAGACTTATCGCCAACAATTCGCTTTTTCTAAATGGATCTGCCGTGGCTCTTAACGCACCAGCCCTGAAAAATTCATTCCAGGCGGTCGCGCCACGTGCCGACTATTTAGCGGACCGTTTTTACAGCCAATTGTTTCTGGATTACCCCGAGCAGATCGTTCGCTTTAGCGGAACCGATTTTGCCGACCAGCAGCATAAGCTCATCGGGGCACTCTCGGCGATCATTCGCCAACTCGACGATGAGACCGCATTGGTCGAATTCGTAACCCGGTTGGGCCAGCGGCACGCCTCCTATGATTTGTCTGAACATGACTATTCGGCTGTCTCTGAGACGCTGATCAAAGTGTTGGCCGAGGTGTTGGGTTCTGAATTTTGGAACAACGAATACGAAGACGCATGGCGTGAGGCATTGGCAACAATCTCTCAATTGATGCAAGAAGGCGCTCGCACGCAAGATGCAAAGCAAGTAGCAGTGGCGACAATGGTTACGGAGTCGACGACAATCGACCTCAATTCCAACGGCGCCTCGACTGCTGAGAACTACACACCCTATTCCGATGAAGCAAATTCTCCGGCACCCCTGCCCGGAACCCCGGCGGTAACATCCGAATCCACCCCCCCCGGACCGGCACGGGCCGCGGGTCAACATACTGGAGAAAGAAAAACAATGATCAGCACGGCACAAACAGACGGACGCATGGCGACAGATTCTCAAGGCGACGCGAGCCAAGACCAGCAACAGTTCTTAGAACTGGCTGCTAAGGTCGATGCCATCAGCAAATCGCAAGCGGTGATTGAATTTGAGTTGGACGGTACGATCATCACGGCCAACGACAATTTCTTGAACACCCTCGGATATTCATTGAACGAAATTCAAGGCCAGCACCACAGAATGTTCGTCGAGGACGCCTATGGTAAAAGCAATGAATATCAGCAATTCTGGGGCAAGTTGAACCGTGGCGAATATGTTGCCGACACGTTTAAACGCCTTGGTAAAGGGGGCACCGTTATTTGGATCCAGGCCTCGTACAATCCGATTCTGGATCAGAACGGCAAGCCGTACAAGGTTGTCAAATTTGCCGTGGATGTCACCGAGCAAATTGAAATGGCCCGGATGAAATCCATGGTTGAGGAAATGCCAACCAACGTGATTATGGCAAACTCGGATCTTGAGATCACGTATATGAATCCGGCGTCAGTGAAAAAACTGTCGGAGTTGCAAGAATTCCTGCCTGTCAAAGTCAACGACATCATTGGTCAATCAGTCGATATCTTCCACAAAAATCCCTCCCATCAACGGGGGATTTTAAACAACCCAGACAATCTGCCCTACCGAGCCAGCATCAGCGTTGGCCCCGAGACGCTGGACTTGCTGGTGAGCGCCGTTCGGGACGTCAACGGTGATTATATTGGACCGATGGTGACCTGGGAGGTCATCACAGAAAAGCTGCGGTTGGAACAAGAAGCAACGCGTGTCCAAAACATGATGGACAGCATTCCGATCAACGTCGCGCTGGCCAATCGCGATTATGAATTGGTGTACATCAATCCGGCGTCGATGAAAACGCTCAAGTCTGTCGAAAAGCTGCTGCCCATGCCGGTGGAGCAGTTGATGGGACAGAAAATCGACATCTTCCACAAAGTGCCTGAACACCAGCGTCGAATCGTGGATGACCCCAGCAATCTTCCTCACCGGGCCAAAATCAAACTTGGCGAGGAAACATTGGATCTGTTGGTCTCCGCGATCTACGACAAGGACAACCAATACATCGGACCGATGATCACCTGGTCAATCATCACGGCCCAGGAAAACATGGGGGCCAATGTCTCCGAAGTGGTCAAAGTCGTTTCCGCATCAGCATCGGAGCTGCAAGATGGTGCCAAGAACATGGCGGCCACTTCCGAGCAAACAGCCCGGCAATCGCAAGTTGTTGCGGCTGCCAGCGAAGAAGCAACACGCAATGTGGAAACGGTCTCTTCTGCCGCCGAGCAATTGACGGCCTCGATCAGTGAAATTTCACGCCACGTGCAAGATGCTTCAAAGATCTCCCATCAGGCCGTACAAGAAGCGGCCTCGGCCAATACGACGGTCCAGGAACTGGGCGAATCCAGTACCGAGATCGGCAAGGTGATCAAGGTCATCACGTCCATCGCCCAGCAGACAAACCTCTTGGCTCTCAACGCGACCATCGAAGCCGCACGGGCTGGCGAGGCGGGCAAAGGCTTTGCTGTCGTCGCTAACGAAGTGAAAGAACTGGCACGACAAACCGCAAAGGCCACCGAAGAGATCAGCCAAAAGATCGAAGCAATCCAAGGCTCCACAAACGTAGCCGTGAATGCCATCGGGACCATTGGCGAGATCATCGGCCAGATCAACGAGATCTCAACGACAATCGCCGGAGCGGTCGAGGAACAGACCGCTGCCACCAACGAAATTTCCCGGAATGTTTCAGAAGCGGCCCGCGGTACTGCCGAGGTGACGCAAAACATTGCCGGAGTTTCACAAGCCGCCGATGAGTCCGGTAAGGCTTCCGGCGACATGCTGGCCGCCGCTGATGGACTGGCTGCCGAAGCGGATCGCTTGCAACAAATCGTCGAAGAATTCCTCGCCGATTAATTGCTCGCCCACTGACCAACTCGTGAACACGCCAATGCCACTGACGGAGCGATTCCGTCAGTGGCATTGTCTATTGTGGGAGACCGATTCGCCCTGTATTCCACACGCAGCCATTTGACCACCCTTTGCCACTCCTCTAAGATCGAGGCCGCCTAGCCTCCCCCCAACCCAACGACGGTGCATCCCCCAGTGGCGGAAGTCGACCTGCAGCACGTTTCGAAGACCTACGACGGGAACATCCCCGCCGTGGTGGATGTGTCATTGACCGTTGCCGACCAGGAATTCCTGGTACTGGTCGGCCCTTCAGGCTGTGGAAAATCGACATTATTGCGGATGATCGCCGGCCTGGAAGAGGTTACAGACGGCACGATTTGCATCGGCGAGAGACCGGTAAACAACGTCCCGCCCAAAGACCGCGACGTGGCGATGGTCTTTCAAAACTACGCGCTCTATCCGCACATGACCGTCCAACAGAACTTGGCATTCGGTCTCAAACTCCGCAAGCTGCCCAAAACACAAATCGCCGAGCGAATCCAACAGGCCGCTGCCCTGTTGGGAATTGAGGAGTTACTCCAGCGTAAGCCGCGGGAACTTTCCGGAGGACAACGGCAGCGCGTCGCCGTCGGGCGAGCCATCGTCCGCAAGCCGGCCGTGTTTTTATTCGACGAACCACTCAGCAATCTGGATGCACGGCGAAGAACAGAAATGCGCCGCGAATTGGCAGATCTGCACCGCAGGTTGGAAGCGACAATCGTCTATGTCACGCACGACCAAGTCGAGGCGATGACATTGGGGGACCGAATCGTGGTCATGAACGAGGGCCAGGTCCAACAAATCGGCCCACCATTGGAGTTGTACGACCACCCCGCCAATCGTTTCGTCGCTGGATTCCTAGGAACGCCATCAATGAATTTCTGGGAGGGCGAATTGCGCGTCACTGCAGAAAGCGTTTCATTTCACAGCGGCGACATCACGCTGCCCTTACCGAGGAACCCCCAGGATCAATCGGTGGCCCTGGATAAACAACCGGTGACTCTCGGCCTGAGACCCGAGCACCTGAGCATCGTCAACCACGACATCAACACAGCGACATTTCCAGCCACCGTCGAAGACATCCAACCGCTGGGCGGCGAAAGCCTGATCTATCTAAAAACCGGCAAGCAAGAATTCATTCTCCGCGACCAAACACATCAAACGCCCCAGCGCAACGAACAAGTCACCCTAAAACCCAACCTAACAAAAGCCCACCTGTTCACCCCCCAAGGAACCATCCTACCCACCACCCCTTAACCACCGCCTACCGCCTACTCGCAGCTAGCTGCTGCCGCCCCTGCCCAACAATATCCATCCCCACCAACTCACTCCAAGCAGCAAGCAACCGCTGCGCGACCGGTCCCACGGCGCCGTCACCGACAACCAAACCATTGAATTGTGTCGCCGGCATGATGCAATACGGAGTACTGGTGAAGAAAATCTCATCAGCGGTGTAGAGGTCGTAGGTTTGCAGGTCCATTTCGCGAATGGGAATCCCGCAGGTTTTCGCCAATTCAAATATCGTAGCTCGGCTGATCCCGGCCAGGGCGTTGGCGGTTGTGGGTGTGCGGATCTCTCCCTCGCTGACGAGAAAGACATTCGCCCCTTTGTTTTCCGCCACGTTGCCGTGAATGTCTAACAAGATCCCCTGTGCCGCCGGGTCGACGAGTTTGACCTCCGCTTCGGCCAGGGTATACGCCATGCGGCTACGGTTTTTGATGCGGGGGTCGAGTGCTTGCGCGGGGACCGCCCGACTCATGGCGGTGACCGCATGGCACCCAGTGGAGTAAAATTCGGCCCAATCACGTAGGTCCAAAAACGAGGTGAAGATCATGATCGTCGCCGGGGAAACCTGTTTGGTGGGATCAGCGCCGGCGACCGATATGCCCCGTGAAATATTGTGCACCAACCAGCAATCATTCTCCGGCCCCAACAACGGAAGATTCGCCTCCAACACATCGCGTGAAATTTGCAGCATTTCTTCCGGTGAATGGCCGGGATCGATACGGGTCACTTTCAGTGACTTGTACAACCGCTCAATGTGTTGCTCCAACTTGAACGGCTGGTGGCGAAACGTCCGCGTCGATTCGGTGACCGTGTCTCCCAACATGACGGCGCTGTCGAAGATCGAAATCTTCGCTTCGGACTCGGGAACCATATCACCGGAGATGTAGATTTGACGAGCGGGCATTGTTGAGCCTCGTTGGGGGTCGTGGGATTCCTGGTTCCGAAACTCTGCTTCGGCTGTTATTGCAAAACGTGGTGGGGAATTCGTTGATGATCGAGCGAAGCGGAGCTTTGCAGTGGTTGCGTTCCCAAACGGAGTTTGGGAACGAGGGGGGGGGTGAGAGCGAACTTAACGCGGGGAGTCGCCGGGCACGATTCGCCAAAACTGGTTCCAGTCCTGGACGCGGGTTTGGTATTTCAACAAGTAGGCGCGATTTTCCGGCGTTAAGGGATACGTCTCGTCGTCCCGATAAGGATAGCCGCTCATCGCGTTAAACGGTAGCGGCGCGACGTCTTGTCCATAAGCGGTATTCAGATTGGCATCCTTGTCCCAGCCGACGTTGTGCATCACAAAATCACGTTTCCACCCCGGCGGCGGCGCGTCTGGTGGGAGCGCGAATTTCAATGTCATTTCATCCCCGCTGCCGATGATCGCCATGCGGTCGTCGGTGGCGGTTAACAATTCGCTCACATCGCCGTACCGCGTAAAATGCCCGCGCATCGGGGGCCAGGTAAAATCTTTTTGGAGTCGCCCATAAAGATAACGATCCGGACCGTAACCGGTCGGATGTTCGATTTCCGAATACCCACGATAGTGCAGGTCAGCCGATTGCAGTGTTAGCTCTGTCGTACGTATCTCCGCTGGCGGTTCGTCCGTCGTGATGAACACAGCATCCCAATAGAACTCCATATTGGTCGCCAACCGCAGGCGAAAGTCGTCGGTCAAGAATGCATCGGAGATATCAATAGCAATCGTTTTCGTCTTTCCACCGGGGAATCCGGTATACGGCATCGTTTGCTGCCACGTTCCCTCTGCATCCGGAACCCACAACGACGGGGGTCGCGGCGAAGGCAATTGTTCGTTGCGCGACAAACGGATATTCAACGATGTATCAGTCGGATAGACCCAGCCAGTCAAATACAACATGATCTGCTTCGCCCCGCTGAGGTCCCCCAAGTCGAGTTCCAGATAATGATCCTCGACAAGCCCCTGTTTGATTCGCTGCTCAAACGGTTTGGCAAAGTCACCGTCGATAAGACTTAATTCTGGCAGTAGATCGTGGCCCCGTTTGTCGTGGGCGGCGACCGGTGAGCGCGGGTTGCGGACAGTAAAAATCTTGTGTTCAGCCATCGAAGCGGGTCCGACTTTTTCGTTGGTGTAGATTTCAACATCGGCGGGATGGTCGACGGCGATCAGGCTGATGCGATCGAAATAGGCCGCCTCCCACAATTCCTCGGTGACCTGCAATTGATAACTGCCGTCGCGCGGCTGTAATTGATCCCCGTCAACCTTCAGATATTCCCACGCACGCGATGGGGCATAAACGTCGTCGGCGAATTTCAAACCCAACGGAGCCGCCCAACACAGGTCGGTGGCAAACACAAACTCTTCGCCATTCCACGTGTAGAGATACGGGCAAGAGCCCAGTAACAATTTCTGGTCACAAATATGCGCATCTGCCTCGGGCGCGATAATGTTCTGTGGAAAACCATTCGCCCACACGATCCGCACCCGTTCGACCTGCGGTTGGGGACCGAGACCGAAGTGCGTGACCTGGCCGGTAACAATTTGCGGGATGTATTGGTTACCGCGCCGCAACTCCAACAAACTGCCAATGCCATGATAATTCACCCGACCACCGGGATCGGGCGACGCCCCGCCCTTCTCTTGTTCAGCCAGAAGGCGAATGTTCAACCAATGGTTTTGGTTGCCTCCTTGGTTGTCATAAATGCTGATTCCTTGCGACGTGGCGATGAGCAGATCCAAATCACCGTCCGCATCGACATCATCCACACGGCATTGCCGGATATCGGTGGGAGAAGCTTCTATGATGTCCTCTTCCAATGAAAATTCACCATTACCGACGCCGCGATAGATCTCCAACCCTTGCCGGTTCCACGCCAATAAATCGGATCGGCCATCGTTGTCGTAATCCCAAACCAACACGCCGTCGGCCGCTGTTTGAGAAATCCGAGTCATCGCGATTTCCTGCACGATGCCCGCGTTGAGCGTCGCCGTGCGAATCAAGGTGACACCGTCAGCTCCGGCCGTCACAATGTCCCACGATCCATTTCCATCGGCGTCTAAGACGGCAAGAGCTACGGCCGGCGGAACTTGAGAGAACTCTTGCCCCAATGATTCCCGCGAAAAACGTCCGTGGCGATGATTCCGTAAGATCTCCACCGTGGGAGCTTTCTCACCGGCCAGGATCACATCGACATCAATATCGCGATCCCAATCAACAACCGCCATCGCCCGCGGAACCGGGGTCTCGTCATCGACGCTCAGCGTTTGTAACAACTGAAACTTGAGCCCGCTCCGATTCTGCCAAACTTGGATTCCCGCGTCGCCTGCCAGAACTAAGTCCAACAGCGCGTCGTGATCGACATCAAACAACACGGCTGCGGAAATATTTTTAGCTTGCGCGAACGCCGGTGTCTGTTCGATATTTACTAGTGCCCGTTGGTTCGTGGCGGTATCCAAAACGTTCTCAAAAATCACAACCCCGGAAGTGCCATAGACCACAACATCCAGGTCCGTATTATGACAGCGGACCGTTTCCGGTGTCGCATCGACGGTCACATCTTCGTCGAGGTCCGCTGTGAGTAGATGCTGCATGCCGGGCGGCACCGCTATTTCACAGACTTTCGTCCAGGGTGCCGTGTTGTCAGGGCGGGCATAAACTTCGATGCGGTTTTCGAGCAACACAATCAGATCGCTCCGCTCGTCCAAATCGAAATCTGCGACCACGAAATCAATGACAGCGTCTTGCAATGGCAATTGTGGCAGCGCGGGTGATTCGGCAAATTTGACAACGATCCGCGTTTCGTCATCCGGTGCGTCCGCGGTGGGACGCGGTTTTTCCCAATTCGCGTAAAACTCAGGCGTGAAGTCCTGCAAGACGTACGCCAACGGATGTGGCGAAGCCCGCAAACCGTCGCGACGCGCGAAAGGATGCGCCTTGATTACGTTCGCCACAATGAACGCATGCCGGTACAGATCATCCGTGCGCCCAACATCCGCTGCTCGCAGCGCATCGTCAATCTCGCGCAACAGATCCACACCTGCTTCAGTCGCCTGTGAGGTGATCGGTGCCACCAACGGGCGGGCCGCGCGCATCGTTTCCACAATGGCGGCCTGCTGCCCATCCGCTTGGCTTTGCAGCAGATTCCACAACACGGCGAGATTGTCAGGGGCCAATTCAAAGGCGTGTTGAAACGATGCCGCTGCTTGGCGTCGCACATCAGCTTCGGGGGAATCTCGCTGCAATCTCCCCAATTCAAACCACAAGGTCAATTCCTGAGGCGAAGACTGCGTCGCTTGTTGCAGCCGCTGTATGGCAGTTGCTGTATCGCCGCTTTGCGCCAACACCTTTGCCGCCAAGATTGATGTCGCGACCGCATCGGGTTGTACTTTTTCGAGTTCCGCTACGGCGGCTTGGGCTGCGTCGGCGGTCGCGGGGTTGGTTTCCAGGGCCAACAACAGCGCAATCACCGAATCCCGTGGCCCGAGCGGATCATCCGGCAGTGCGGCGGATATTTGCGACAGCGGTTCAATGGCACTGGCGTATTTGTGGTTTTCGAGCAATCCCACGCCGCGCTCTTTGAGTTGCCACAACTCCAACCGGCCGGCATCCGTCAAACCCTCGTTGGCTCCGGGCTCGACCGGGGGTTGGGCCAATTGTGGCGCGGCCGGTTTCTTTAAGAACAGCCACCAGCCAATCCCCAGCAAAATGGCGAGAACTAGACCGCACAACAACACGGTGCGTGGAAGGTGAGACGAATCGTCGTTCTGAGTAGGCATAGATTTATCAGCGTTGGAAACAATGGGGGGAACGTTCCCCGATTCTTGAACGTCTGCTGCCGGGACGCAAGCGATCCGCTTCGAATTTCACTGTAGGTTTGAGGGATTTCGGCAACACCCTCTGTGGTGAAACGGCAACATGGATGCGAAGGGGAATCGGTGAAACCGTCACAAACCATACTGCAAACAGCTGTGAATACTGAAAATCAGCTGTTCGACTCCGTTGGCATGCGGTTTGCAATTTGATGCAGCGGATCGCTGTTCTTTGAGCGGTCCATTCACGCACCGATACGTTCTCATTGACTAAAACCAGTTTCAAAACCCCGTTGCGATAGTTCCAGAAACGGTCCGATCCGTGTCAGCGGGGCGCGTCCAAGGGTTTTGAAACCACTTGTACAGACGAAACGAATCCATCTTGAGCATTCATCAAATCACCGAATTCGCGGCAATGATCGCCGCGCAGAGTCGTTCGTTCATCGAATTTCCGCAACCGCTCGGCGACGAGCAACTGCAAGTCTGCTGGCAGGCAACGCGGTGCCGATTGATTGACGAACTACGGCGGATCGATGCCTGCATCGAGGAGGAGACATCTCCTGAAAACGATGCGCATCCCAACGAATCATTGTGGGACCGTTTGGGACCGCTGCTCGAGGAGGTGTTTGCGACGGAGATGCTGACCCGCGTCTGGAGCGGTGTGTTGGCCGCGCGGGATCGGCTGCACCCAACGTGCGGTTATGGTGCTGTGGCCCTCAATATCTTGGTTCTACAATTGAAGGTCCGGCAACGAGCCTTGCGGCTATTGGTCGACGGCGCCGCAAACGACAAGGATGTCCAACGCATCGCCGCCACGGACCGTACGCGGCGCAAGCTCGAACGTTGGACCGATTTGCTGTTGGCTGAGATGGTGCTGCGAGATGAGGTGGTCGACTACGCGTGCGATGCGCGTCGTGCCCGCGAATTTGGTGTTGATTATTTCCAAAATCAAACACACACCACTTACCACGCGACCTGGACCCTGCTCATCGCCGGCATGCGTGCGGCATTCCCAGCGGCCGACGAGGCAAACACGGACACCGACTCGCTCCCAGAAGATCTGTTTCGCGCCATCTTAGCCTGTCTACCGGTCGATGGATTTCTTGAGGATGGGCCCTCGTTGTCGCTGCGTTCGACACGCAACAAACGCATCCACCTGAAGTCCGATCGCTTTCCGTCGGACGCCATCGCGGGGATGACACCGAGGATTACGAAACCGCGCGCCCCAAAAGTTTCCCGACCGGCCGATGGAATCAGCTTTTCTCAACTACGACGTCCCCAAGATTGAGTCAACGATCTTGACCGACGGGTGGCAGTCCCTTAATAATGGGGATCCACCGGCAGAAGCGCGTGGTTTTGCCCTTTGTTTTGATGAGGGCAAACATCGCCACACGCCGGTTTTTTAACCGGCAGTAGACTGCCCTAGCATTTTCGTACACGATTCGCCAAAATACCCGTTCGTCGCAACTGCGATTGAATTGACACAATTTGAAAATCCCGCTGCCCAAGGAACAATTGCTCCTTGGGCAGTTTGCTATCTATCACAGATGTTTTTGCGCCGTGCACTCGCACAATGACCGCGAGTCGTGCGGCCTGGAGTCGGAGGCGGTGGCATCGCCGACCGCGCCGGCAAAATTTCGAATCTTGCAGTGAGTAATTGTTATGGAGAAACAACCGATTTCGCGTGAGGGTTTTGACAAAATCCGCGAGGACGTGCGGCGGATGGAAGAGGAAGAAATGCCTTTCATCGCCGAAAAAATCGCCGAGGCCCGCGCCGAAGGAGATTTGAGTGAAAACGCGGAGTATCATGCGCAGCGGGAAGCACAAGGGCTTCTGCAGGCCAAGATCAATCAACTGCGCACAAAACTCGCCGATTCCTATATCGTTGATAAAAGCAAGTTGCCCAAGGGGATTGTCACGTTTGGCTCCGTGGTGACGATCAAAGACCTTTCCGACGACATGGAAGAAAAATACGAATTCGTCGGCCCCGGTGAAGACGACTATACGGGTGAGATCATGAAAATCCTCACCAGTAGTCCGTTGGCAACCGCGCTCATGGGGAAAAAACCGGGCGACAAAGTCGAAGTCCCGCTCCCGAAAGGGACAGCGGAGTACGAAGTCGTTGCCATCGATGATTCCGACGACTAAGCCGCAGAGAATCGTCGCTCCAGGACGCCGGCGCACGCGGTCTGTACCCCAGTCTCCCACTGAATTGCTCTCCATGAAGTAAGGAAACGTCGTTCCATGTCGCCTGATTTTCGTCCGTCTGAAATGATTCGACCACAGCGGAAGCTGACCGGTATCTCCGCAATCTTGCTACCGTTCACCGAAGCGGGTGATGTGGACTGGACCGCGCTGCAAGCGCATATTCTCCGCACGGCGGAAACCGGTTTGATGCCCGCAGTCAATATGGACACCGGGTTTCTCAACCTAATCGACGAACCGACAAAGCTCCGCGTGCTGGAAATGACGCGGGAAGTTCTGCACGGCGCGCCGTTTTGCGCCGGCGCCTATTCCGCCGATGAACCGGGCGCTGCTTGGTGCGCCGATGAATACTTACGGCAAATGGAGTTGATTCAGCAACACGGCGGCATGCCGGTGATTTTTCAATCCTACGGACTGACCGGTCAATCCTCGGCAGAGATCGTCACCGCCTATGAACAACTCGCCGCCGGTTGCGACCGTTTTCTGGCCTTCGAACTGACCGAGGACCTGCTGCCGTTCGGGAAGACTTACGATCTCGAAACCTATGCGGCTCTGTTAAAGATTCCCCAATGCGTGGGTGCAAAGCATTCCTCGTTTCGCCGTGAACCGGAATGGCAACGCCTCAAATTGCGCGACGAATTACGTCCTGACTTCAAAGTCTACACCGGCAACGACCTGGCAATCGACATGGTGATGTACGGCAGCGATTACCTGTTGGGCTTAAGCACATTTGGCCCCGATTATTTCGCCCGCCGCGATGCCTATTGGTTGGCGGGAGACGCGCGGTTTTATGAACTCAATGATTGGCTGCAGTATCTGGGAATGTTTGCTTTCCGTGACCCCAGCCCCGCTTACAAGCATTCCGCGGCACAGTTTTTGAAATTGCGAGGTTGGATCCCCTGCGATAACACCTGCCCCGGCAGCCCAACCCGCCCCGATTCGGATGTGCCGATTTTGGCCGAGATCATGCGAAAACTCGATGCCCTGATTGCGTAACGCCCAGGCTGCCGCTCGTTTCCGCTTTGGCAGCTTCTGCAGCTATCGTCTGGTCGACGTGTGAACTTCCTGTTTGCTTATAGCTGAGAAATCAACACCGGCGCCAGAATCGTCATCAGGATCAGCGCCAGCGGATAGACGGCGGCGTAGCTGGTCGAAGGGATACTGGAATCGACCATCGACGTGACCGCGCCCAAGCCGGGGGTCGACGTCATCGCTCCGCAGATACCTCCTGCGGCTTCCAGTCGGCCGAGGCGGCATACATATTTTGCCAGCAGAACGCCCACTGCGAGGGGAACGATCACAATGATCACCGCCCCCAACGGCAGAACGACTCCGTATCGCTGAATCACGGAGAATAACTGGCCGCCGGCTTGCGCACCGGCCTGAGCGAGGAATAGCGACAGCCCGATTTCCGAGAGCAGAAACCGTGCTGCGCGAGGCATCCATCCCGCAATCGGCCCAATGTGCCCCATGTGCCCTAACACCAACCCGACGAGCAATGGTCCTCCGGCCAAACCGAGGGATACGGAAAGTGTGCCAAATGCAAAATTCACATGCCCAACTAAGATTCCCAATGTCAAACCCAACAGAAGGCTGATCAGGTCGGTCTCCTCCAGAGTTCGCTCTCGATGCCCAGCGAATTCGACAAACTGTTCCAGTCCTCTCAACTCTCCCACAGCGGTCAAAGCATCGCCAGATTGTAGGATTTCCGAGGGACTGGGAACAAATTCCACATCCTGCCGAGTGATCCGGGAAATGGTCACACCAAATTTCGAAAGCAGGTGCAGTTGTTTTAGCGATTGGCCAATGACGTTTTTCGAAGTGACGACGACACGGCGGTGTTGCCGTTCAACATCCAACACATAATCCACATCTTGGCATTCCTGCCCCAACACTTCCACGACTTCAGGGATGTGGCATTTGGCACCCACCACGAGAATCCGCTGTCCTGTTTCCAATTGAAACGACGCAGGTGGGGGCTGCAGTTTGTCATTGACCATGACTCGCGAGATTTGACAATTGGCCTTGGCAAAAATAGCGAGATCGCGTGATCGTTTGCCGGCAACGTTTGGATTGGTCACGTCCACTAGCACGCGCGTAATGGAGCGGTCCAGCGGTGTGTTGCCATTGATACCATACGTGGAACTGGATCGATCGGGCAGCAACCGCGGCAGGATGTTGATAAACAACACGACTCCCACAACCCCAAACGGATAGGCGATGCCGAAGCCAACGGCTACCTCTGTATCCAACGGAAGTCGTTCGGAGGCAGCGGCGAGCGCCGGCGTACTGGTGAGCGCCCCGGCAAATAATCCCGCAGCCAGTCCCGGACTGAGCCCCAGCATTTCGGCGACGCCCCAGGCAATCAGGCCCGCTGAAATGATCATGCAGACAGCCAGCATGATCAGTGACCGACCTCGCTGTAAAAACATTCCGAGAAAACTGGGCCCGGCACCGATTCCCAGGCAATAGACGAATAACACAATCCCAACGGTGCCTGCGGTCTGTGGGACAGCGTACCCCAAGTGCCCAGCCGCTAACGCGACGAAGACGACGCCAGAGGTTCCCAGCGAAATCCCTCGCCAGGTAATGCGTCCCAGCATCAATCCGAGGCATATCACCCCGAACAAGGTGACTATCTCTTCTGTTGACTCACTCACAGTTGTCGGCTCCATCATTGTCAGTAGACAAAGTCCGCAAATGACGTGCCGCGGTATGGCGTTCCGCCATCAGTTTTGGCCTGCCACAATATTCGTCCCACAGATACACTGGTTTCAGCACGAAGAAACTAACGCCATTTTTCTCTGACTCAACTGTCGGCTGATGCTGCCGCTCTTAGTGAAAACAGTATGTGCGCAGAATTTGTGCAGATGTCTAGTCGTCCTTGAAGAAACTTTGGTACTCAAATTCTTCGCAAACCTAGCTGAGACTAGAAGGACTATCGGATCAATGCGCTGTTTGCCTGTAATTTCCGAGTCTTACTAAATTTTTGAGGAACTGTTTCATACGGATCATCGTCTCACTCCTCGAAGTTGCTGGTCACATCACTTCAGCACGTTCTCCCAATCCGCTCACGGAGGTGAAGCATGTTGCGCTATCGTAGTCTCCCGTTCATCGTCGGCCTGATTTGTCTGTTCGCCTCAGCCAGCGCAAATGCCCAAGTGATCGTGATTAACCCCGAGCGCGATCGGGTTGCCCGCCCCAGCCCGCGGCCGATCCGGCAGGACTACGAGATCAAATCGGTCGATATCCAAGCCGATATCCGCGATCAGGCGGCCGAGGTTCAGGTCTCGCAAATCTTCGCCAATAAAAGCAGCCGTACCTTGCAGGCGACTCTCTTTTTTCCGTTGCCCGATGAGGCCACGATCAGTGGATTGACGTTGATTGTCGACGGAAAAGAATTGCCCGGTCGGTTATTACCCAAGGATGAAGCGCGGCGGATCTATGAAGACATCGTCCGCCGCAGCCAAGACCCCGCTTTGCTGGAATATATGGGCCGTGGATTGTTTCGCACGAGCGTATTTCCCGTCCCCCCCAATGCCCAGCGCAAGGTCGAGATTCGTTATTCGCAATTGCTCAAAAAAAGCGACGGACTGGTTGACTTCTCACTGCCGTTGGGCAACTCCAAGCACTCCACCAAACCAATCAAACAATTGAATCTCACAGTCCGCGTGCAGGCGAACGAGGGGATCAAAACCATCTACAGCCCGTCGCACGATGTGAACATCGAGCGTCCCGAGTCCAAGCGGGCGGTTTGTAAAACCACGCTGACCGACGTCGCCGCTGCTGACGATTTTCGTCTGTTGTTCGGCACTGAGAGTGGGCCGGTCGGAATGAACGTAATCAGTTATCGCCCCGACAAGTCCCAGGACGGCTATTTTTTGCTGTTGGCTGCGCCGGAAATTGCCGCCGCCGATGCCCAAGTAGTCCCCAAAACGGTGGTGTTCGTCGTGGATCGTTCCGGGAGTATGAGCGGACAAAAATTTGAACAGGTTCGCAAAGCTTTGCGCTTCGTCCTGGATCGACTCGGCCCCGAGGACCTATTCAATATCGTCGCCTACGATTCCAAAGTCGATGCCTTCCGACCGGAATTGCAACGGGCGGACGAAGCGACGATTGCGCAAGCCCGCGGTTTTGTCGATGGGCTTTATGCCGGCGGTAGTACGAATATCGATGGGGCACTGCAAAAATCACTGGAGATGCTCACCAACGCCGACCGCCCGAACTATGTTTTGTTTTTGACCGATGGTCTGCCGACGGTCGGCGAGCAGAACGATGTAAAAATTGCCGCAAAGGCCAAAGTGGCCAACACGGTTCGCGCTCGGATGTTCAACTTTGGCGTTGGTTTCGACGTCAATAGCCGCCTGCTGGATCGACTGTCGCGTGAACAGCGCGGACAATCGATTTACGTGCGTCCCAACGAAGACATCGAAGCCCAGGTCGCCACGCTGTATAACCGCATCGCCGCGCCGGTACTGACCGATCTGGCTATTGAATTTTTATTCGAAGCGAAACCCGATCCGGCAACAGCAACACCCATCGCCCGGACCTACCCGCAGGAGTTGAATGATTTGTTTCGCGGCGAGCAACTGATCTGGGTCGGACGCTATCGCAAAAGCGGCGCAACCAAGGTCAAACTGACAGGCAAAGTCGGTGCGGAGCCACGCAGTTTTGAATTCGATGCCGCTCTGGTCGAACATTCGGGAGACGAGACAAACGGCTTTGTCGAAAAGCTGTGGGCATTGCGGCGGATCGGTGAGATACTGGACGATTTGGACCTCAACGGCCAGAACAAAGAGCTGGTCGACGAGCTAGTCGCCCTCTCTATCAAGCACGGCATATTGACCCCCTACACATCGTTTCTAGCAGATGAGGAAACCGACTTGATGCAGCATCGCCAGAATGCTCAGCGAGCAGAGGACAATATCGATTTGAAATTTCGCCGCAGAGTATCAGGAAGTGACGCCTTCTACGGTCGCCGTGGTAAGGCCGCACTAAAAACAGCCAACCGGCTTCCTGGAATACAGCAGAGAGGTGGGATTGGCGGTGGCGGCGGGTTTGGCGGTGGCGGTGGGATTGGTGGCGGAATTGGCGGGAATTTACCGAGCTTGGCACCCTCTGTCGACCGGCGAAATACACGGCGAGCAATGCCTCTGGATGGCGAATCCGATAGCGAGTCGGCAGATGCAGCAGAAACCGTCCGCAACATCGGTCAAAAGACATTTTTCCAACGCGACGGTCTGTGGCGGGATTCCACAGTCACGGCCGAACAGGAAAAACAAGCCAAGAAAATCGTGCAGTTCAGTACCGAATACTTCGATCTGGCAGCAACGCACGGCAAAGAATTGGGCAAGTACCTGGCATTTCGAGAGCCGGTATTGATTAACCTGCGAGGGAAAACTTACCGCATCGACCCGCCGGGGGATGCGAAGTAGCAGTTTGCGGTTAGCTCAGATTGACGAGGTTACTATTCGCCGACTCGCACAGCGGCTTGCTGCCGTTCGAGTCAGCCAAGACCTCGGCCAGTGTGGTGTTGGCAAATGCCTGCTCGACCGTCTTAATGGCATTGTCCATACGGCGATGCAACGGGCAAAGCCGCGTTCCGTGGCTCGCAATATCCAGCGGGCAGGTCTCGATGCGACGAATCGGGTCGACTGCGTTGACGACTTCCAACAGCGATAAGTCTTCAGGATTTTTGGCCAAGGTGAATCCGCCATTGGGTCCGCGCTGCGAGTGAACCAACCCAGCGCGATTCAAACTCGCCATCACCTTCGACAGATAAGCGGCGGGTACCTTGGTCACTTTGGCAATCTGCACATTGGTTTGTGCGGCGGGCGCTTCATTCGCCAAACTGACGATCGCCCGCAGAGCGTATTCAACCGTTTGCGATAACATCCCGTTTCATCCCTTTCAAGCGCTGGCCCGGCATACCTAGTGCACAATGCATCCCCATCGATGAGGTGTGACGCCTTAGCGCCTCAGTCTGTTCAGCAGTTTGGGGGGAAGTTGCCGCAAACTCGTTTTCCATGTCTCCCTCTCAAGGAGATCCCCCCGCCTTTACAAAAACGATCTTAGACAGTCCCCGGTAACATGAAAAGCCCGAGTGACGGACCCACTCGCTTTGCAACAGCCCCCTACTCCACAGCACCGGCCCCCCCCGTGCCAAGCCGACTCAGGTAACCGTCTTTCCGTATTGCAAACGATCAGCGTTTTTTGAATGGTGCGGAATAAATTTAGCCACAGATTGAACACAGATGAAACACGGATAAAAAGACAAAAGTAAAAAACTATACCATCTGCCTTTCATTCCCATACGAAGTTGGGGAACGAGGAAAAACATCTTTTTCAGCTTGATCTGTGTTTCATCTGTGTTCAATCTGTGGCTAGATAACCTCCATACCACGCATCTCAAAGCCGGCTAAAAGCCGAAATCGTATTCATCGATATTCTCTGCTGTGAAGCGGATTGGGTCGGAGAGGATGATGGTTTGATCATCACGCGGGCTGAAGCGGAGGTTGCCGTAGCCGGGGATGTCATCCCCTTCTTTGAGTTCCTGCCCTTCCACGGCTGCCTTGGCGATGCGGACGGTCAGTTCGCCCAGGGCGTTGGGATCCCAGAGGAAGAAACTTTCTAAGACCCCCTCTTTAATATAGGGCCGCATTTTTCCGGGGGTCGAATTGCCGGTGAGAGCGACTTGGCCGATCTTGCCGGCGCGTTTGATGGCTTCGGCGGCTCCGGGAACGGAATTGGAATCGAAAGCGATGATCCCTTTCAGGTTCGGGTGCGCGTTTAACAGCGTGCCGACTTTTTGCGCCGCTTCGGTTTCGTTCTCTTTGGTGATGACGGTTTCGACCAATTTCAGTTTGGGATATTTTTCCGCCGCCCGGGCTTCGGCATAGCTGCGCCAGGTATTTAAATTGGCAGCGTCGAGACTGGCGATCGCAATGGCCCACTCCCCTTCCTCGTTCATCTGCCGAGCGATCTCATCCATCAGCGATTCACCCAATACCTTGTCATCGACTTGATTGACCATGTACTGCCGACCGCTATCAGGCGCGTCGCTGTCCCAGGTGAGGACCGTAATTCCCGCAGCCCGCGCTTTGTCGACGAACGGCTTGATCCGTTTGGGCTGATTGGGCGCAATGCAAATTGCATCGACGCCGTTGCGAATCCAGGTATCGATATAATTATTCTGCTCTTCGCCGCTGGGCGTGGCGGGGCCGTCATAGATCAGCTTGACCCCCAAATCATCGGCCGCCTTTTGCGCTCCTTTTTCGCAAGCCACAAAATAATCGATGCCCACCAACTTGGGCATCATGGCGATGACGATTTCGTCGGATTGGTCGTTCGAGGCTGCGCCATCTTCAACCGATTGCCCGCAACCGATAGAGAACAGGGCTCCCAGAAAAACCGTGGCGACGATCTGAAAAAAACGAAGCGGCAATCGAGAAGTGTGATGCATGGGAAGTCGATGAATCCTGCGAGACGGGAAAGAGGACGACGTAATAAACGGCTGCTGCGATGTACAACCAGCTATACTATTACGGATATCGTGTCGATCTTTCCACCGTGGCGCGCAGGACGATCGCGGAATCTCGCAAATGAAACGGGGGCGTAGTTGGACGGCTCGACTACTTCGCTTCGGCCGGTTTCAACACCGTCAGCCAAGGTGCTGCGGTCGTCGCCGTAAAACCGGTGATGGTTGCTTCGGCGGTGCGGCTGAGCGGTGTTTCCCCGGCCACCGTCCCCACAATACGAATCGGGCCGCTGACCGGTCCGGTTGCCGAAGTCAGTTGCAGCTTGACCGACTTGGCCGTATCCCCTTTTTTCTTTGAGACGACAGTCGTCGCTGTCACGCCCTCGGGAAGATCAACAGCGGTGATGCTGATTTCGCCCCCGTAGCCATGCAATCGCCCCACAGTCACGGGAATTTCTAATGCTGTTCCCGGCGTGAGCGTAAAGGCATCGGCCGCGAGCTTCAGATTGAAGTCGGCCTGTGGAAGGGTTCCACTGAGACGATAGACGTAGCGAAATCCACCATCACGATTCAGGTCGCGAATCATCAAGCGATAGTCGCCATCGGCGGGGATCGTATGAGACAAGACCGCATCGCGCTGGCTGCGATTAATGTCATCCACCTGCGCCAGTCGTTTGCCGTTGGCGTCGGTGAGGCGAATCAACGGATCCAAGGGAAATCCCAATGCCCACGATTCGGCACGGAATTCGACCTTTTGACCTTTCTTGGCGGTGAACTGATACCAATCCTCGTCCCGTTCTTCGGAGATGGATCCGGAAATTGTCATGGGAAGCTGAATGGGTTGGGGATGCCCAGCATCGTTTACGGCTGACTCGACCGTTACGGCATGCGGAACGGTTTTGATCAACGTGGTATTCCCCAATTCCGGATGAAAGAGCGGAGCAACATCCTCATGGTTACTGGATAATGGCACGGTGTAAAATCGAACCGGCTGCGGAATGTTCCAGCCCCGCAATTCGATCTCGGTGGGATGATTTTGTGAGGCAGCCAACGGAAATGCATGATCCACAAACGCCGCCGTCGTGAGCGTCAATCGATAGACATAACTGGCCGAAGCGGAAAAACTGATCGACTGATTCGGTTTCGAAGGAAATGCAAACGTACGCACCAGATACGTTCCCGCCTCCTCTGCCGTGAACACGACCTGCGGGTCGAGGTTATACGTATCGTGATTGAACGCCAGACGAAAACCATTGGGCGAGGTCACTTCTAGGATTGCATCCATCGGGGAACCAAGCACTTCATTGGCCGCCATCGAAGCAACCAGCGTCTGCCCAGCGGCGAGTTTTACGGCGAAGGTGTCGACGTCGCTTCTCCCGTTGATCCGTCCATTGACAATGACAGTCGTGGTTTCCAGCAGTTGCGGTTTGCGGTAGTCGTTGTTCGGTTCTTTCTCATTCATTTCAGACAGCGTACCGACGACAAACGGTCGCAACGGCGAGGCGCCTTCGTCGTTATGCAAGCGAACCCAATAGACGCCCGGAACGGCGTCTGAATCGACGGTGATTTTGAGTTTGCCTTTGTCCTTTTCAGGTTCGACGGTGATCCCCGCGCGATCGGTTAACACTTGCGGCGGCCAAGTCGCGTTTTTCCCAGCGGCTTCGACCGAAACCGTCGTTCCCCGCTGCGCACCGGCGGGGTGCAAATAGCTCAACTCCGGCTTCGCTGCGAACAAATCCGCAGAGGCAAATCCGGTCAAAAACAGGACCAGGATGAACGATTGTCGCCAAAAACAAAGTCGCATACCGCTGTCTTTCAATAGAGCAATATTCATTTTCGAGAGTCGGGGCGGGTCGCGTTTATACCCACATACAAGTAATTTTGACGCCCCAACGCTGCCGCATAAATGAGGCATCGATTTGAGTGGTCTCAGTCTCACGGTAAACTTCAGATCCAGGGTGGCTGGGGACGAGTGCAAACTCGCCCCCAGGTGATTTGGCATCCCCGCGTCTCATGCACTGGGTGCGGACTACGTCCGTCCCCGACCACCCATCGTCTCTAATCTTTACGTAAAATTCGACGCTGACGAATGACGAGAACCAGTCGTCGCCGCGACCAACGCAGTCATCAATCCTTAAACAGAAATTCGGGCGTGTTGAGCAACGCCCATGCCAAGTCCTCGACCGCTTTGCGACGATCGTTTTCGCTGATCAACTTGCCACCGAACTGCAATTCTTCTTCGCTCGGATTACGACCGTAGATCAACAAGTAAAGGTCCGTCACAATCTCTTGCGGCGATTTTTCCGAAGCCGCCAACTTGGCCACCCGGCCGTCATCACTGGTGACTTTCTCGTGCAAACGGGGTGCATTCATCAGATGCAAGGTCTGCACCACGGTCGTGTCGGGTGTCCGTTCACAAGGGGGATCCTGGTTGGGATCGGGACGGCCAAAGGCATCCAAAAACAGCGAACCGACACGATGCGACCAAATCTGATTGGCGCGCGAACCGGTAGGCATCGCTGAGAAAGTCTCGGGAACATCGGTGATATCACACACCGCATCCAACAGTACCTCCGCCCGCAACCGTTTGCGGTAATACCGCGAATAGTTCCGCGTATCGGCCACGTTGCGTTCGCCGGGCAATGAACTCAAACCGTACACATGCGACGTCGCGATGCTGCGGATCAAATGTTTGATGTCGTAATCGTGTTCGCGAAAGTCCTCGGCCAATGCGGCCAGCAGCGCCGCATTTGTGGGAGGATTCGTGCCCCGTAGATCGTCGACCGGTTCGACGATACCACGGCCCATCATGTCGGCCCAAATCCGATTCGCCATGACTTCGGCGAAGAAATGATTTTCATCCGAAGTGATCCAACTGGCCAATGCCTCGCGGGGGTCGCCGTCGGGGTCGATCTCTGGGGCTTCGCCAAACAGCGGACGCGGCGGCATCACCGCTCCCGTGAGTGGATGCTTCACTGCCCCGCTCTCTTTCGCATAGATCATCTCTTCACTGCCGGAAATCGGCGGTGACAAGCCTGTCCCTTTGTGTCCCACCTTGGCGAAGTAGGCGGCGAAACTGTAGAAATCGTCCTGCCCCCAGATTTCGAAGGGATGGTGATGGCATTTGGCACATTCCAGCCGGACCCCCAAAAACAACTGGCTGACAATTGTGGTCAATTCATCGGGAGAACGGCGGTCGCGAAACATTGTGACCGCTCCGTTGCGAAATGTGCCACCCCGCGCGGTGAGCAGATCCCGCACGAATTCATCATACGGTTTGTTTTTAATAAACGCATCGCGAATCCACGCATCGTAATTCATCACGGCTTTGATACCGACACGATAAGGATTAGGCCGCAGCAAGTCGGCCCATTTGTTGGCCCAATGGTTGGCATATTCGGGTCGCGCCAACAACCGGTCTACGACTGCGACCCGTTTGTCGGGTGACGAGTCATTTAGAAAGTTGCGAATTTCTTCCGGTGTCGGCACACACCCGATGATGTCCAGATAGGCCCGCCGCAAAAACTTGGCGTCCTCAGCCGGCGGCGACGGGGTGATCCCCAACCGCTGCAATTTATTCCAAACGTGCTGGTCGATGTAATTGTTGCGAGGCAGCTGTGCATAAAATTCCGGCGGCACATCGCCCTCGAGCGGAATCATGATGTCGGCAATGGCAATCTCGCCCATATACCGTGCCATGATGGCCGCTTCGCCGGGAATCGGCCCTGCTTTGACAAGGCCTTGTTCATCGACGCCGACCACAGCCCCCTCGTTGGATTGAAATTGAGCCAAGCGCGTGACGTCACGGGTCGAACCATCGGAATAATGTGCGGTGACAATTAACTGTTGCTCCTCCTCAGGCAGCATCTTGCGTTCTGTTGGGCTGACAGTCACTTTTTTCAATACAGGATCATCGGCTGTCGAACGTGGCAATCCAGCCGCGACCCAACGAGCGAACATGGCAAAATCATCCCCGTCGGGATCCAACCGTTTGCCGCCGCCATGCGGCTCAATCGCCGCAGCCTTGCGCAACAGCAAGCTAGATTCGGGAGCGGCCAAGAACAATCGTCGGCCGCGTGCCTCGGCTTTTAAAGCGTCGGAATCAAAATCGGCATCGAATCCCAGCAAGGAGAGCTGAAATCCGTTTTGACCGCGTGCTTTGCCATGACAGGCCCCCGCATTGCATCCGGCGCGGGTGAAAATCGGGATGATGTCGAGTTCTAAGGTTGGGGTCGGTTGCGCGTCGGCGTTCACAACCTGCACCGCGACTTCCACTTTGTGTCCGTCTCTTTGGGCGACGACTTTGCCAGTGCCATCCTTTAAGCCGGTGACGATCCCCGCCTCGTTGACCTCCACGATTTCGGGCGTCAGCGAAAGAAACTCGACGTCACGGGTGAGGTCCTGTTGCTTGCCGCCGGTCTCGCCAGCCACAATCAACTGTTGGCGAACACCCCGCCCACGAAGGACGACCTCACTGGGTGCGATTGACAAACCAGACGGTTCATCACTGGCCGTTGCGGTCAACGGAACCGTGGCTGTGAAAAGGATCAGTCCGGTGAATAGGTAGCAAAATCGTTGCATGGTGGGATCACCAATGGTTGGCTGTGGGGTGGGAAATCAGGAGGGAGGGTCGCTATGATGTCCTTCAAGCGTGGGATCCATTTTAACAGCACTGGGGAGGCAAAAGGAAGAGAAACTGCCGCAACGTGGCAAATTGGCCCCAAAACCGACTAGGATTAAGAAAGGCATGCATCTCATGCAAATCGAACCACTTGAGGTCTACTGCAGAGATTCGAATTACGCCATTGTTAAGCCTCCTGGACGCAAATTTCCGGGTGCAGTCATTCAAGGCGATTCGCTTGCCATTCTAGCGTATTTGGCAAATCAAATTGCCATGGCGGCCGCAGAAAACCGTGCGACTGGGGATACTTTTCTCGGGCATGTGGAGGAACTCAACAATTTGTTGGTTGATCGGATTCTTCACTACCAAGAAGTCCTCCAAAACCACGAGATTGATTTCCCCCATTCCCCAAAAATCACCCCGTCGCAACTCGTTAACTTTTTCCCTTTAGATGACGAAGAGACCGTGGCTACTTAACGTCTGATATGATTCTTCGTTCTCCCATGTCACTCAATTTCCTTAGAAAACAGGCCCGAACGTGTCTTCATCGTCTTCCTCAGGGTTTCCCGGCGTCCGCATGCGGCGGTTGCGTACTCATCCTAAATTGAGGGATCTCGTCCGCGAGACGCACCTGCGTCCGGATGATTTTATTCTCCCGCTGTTCGTGCGGCACGGCGAAAATCAGCGTGTGGATATCTCATCCATGCCGGGGCATGCACAACTGACCACGGACCTTTTGGCTGACGAAGTTGCTGAAATCGAGGCATTGGGGATTCCGGCGATCATTCTGTTTGGAATTCCCGCACACAAAGATGCGGTCGGTAGCGACGCCTTCGATGATGTCGGCATCGTGCAACAGGCGGTGCGGGCGATTAAATCCGCCGGGTTAAAATTGTTGGTCATGACTGATGTCTGTTTCTGCGAATTCACCGATCACGGCCATTGCGGCATCATTAATGAGAAAACCGGCCAGACGGATGTCGACAACGATGCGACTTTGGAAATCTTAGTCAAACAAGCGGTCAGCCACGCGCGGGCCGGTGCCGATGTCATCGCTCCCAGCGGCATGATGGACGGGATGATCGTCGCACTGCGGCAAGGACTGGATGAAGCCGGTTTTACACACCTGCCGATTCTCAGCTATGCAGCCAAGTATTCGTCGGGGTTCTATGGTCCGTTTCGCGAAGCGGCCGAAAGTGCTCCGACGTTTGGCGACCGGCGTACCTATCAAATGGACCCGGCGAATGGCGCCGAGGCACTGCGTGAAGTATTATTGGATGTCCAAGAGGGTGCGGACATGTTAATGGTCAAACCGGCGCTTAGTTACCTGGATGTGATCCAAAGTGTGAAACAAGCGCACCCCAGCGTTCCACTAGCGGCGTACAACGTCAGCGGCGAGTTTGCGATGCTCAAAGCGGCAGCGGCCAATGGTTGGATTGATGAGCAGCGTGTCGCGCTGGAGGTCCTGACTTCGATCAAGCGCGCTGGTGCCGACATGATCCTGACTTACCACGCCAAAGACGCTTGCCGCTGGCTGACCAATCCTGGATAGCTATCCCCATCCAGGTCTGGCAAGGACATAGTAGATTATCCTATGTAATAACCGGTGAACGCTCCGTATCATTTCTATGTACGGACCAGGTCCAATTGCATCACGGAGGATACACAACTCGCTCTTCAAGTGGGAATACCTAGTATACACGCCGGGAAATTCACGATTAGTGCTCATTCGCTCACTAGTGAATACCCGCGACCAGTCACTACACTCCCGCAGGAATCAAGGTTATTTTGCCCTCTAGGTATGGATTTAAGCTGGCACACAAACAATAAGAAAGCGAATGATGGCTAAGAAAAAGAAGAACTTGTCGGTTACTGATTTAGAAAACCTACTACAACAGCGGATGACGCAGTTGGAAACTCTGATCGAGAAGCGGCGGAATCTGCAAGATCAGATCGCCCAGTTGGATCGTGAAATCCACAGCGTCAATGGATCGGGTGCAGGGCCTGGTCGCGTTTCCAAATCGAAAGTCGTGGCCAAGCCAAAACGCAAACGCCGCCGCGCACGCAACTCGGTCTCATTGACCTCCGTCGTCGCCGCCGTGCTCGCTAAGCACAAAAAAGGGCTTCCGACCGCTGAAATCGAAAGCGCCGTGTTAGCCACCGGCTACAAGACCACGAGCAAAAATTTTCGTCCCATGATCTATCAAACATTGGCGAAAATGAAAGAAGCCAAGGACGTCGTCTACGATGGGGACGCCAAGCTGTATAAGTTGACGAAATAGTTTGTCCAACTCTGGTTGATGTCTTGTCCTGAGGAAATATGATTGATTGCGGGTGCCGCGCAATGGATCAATCTCAGCTACATTCAACCCCAGTTGTGGACACAAACGGGCCGTGACCCGTTGATTCACGTGAAAAACGGTGGGACTCGACCCGCCGTTTTTTTTATGACTCCACCCAACCAATTGAAACCTGCAATGGATGCTCCAGCTATGTCGTCCCCTTCGATAAAAATTGACAAGAAAAATGCCATCGATCTAGTCATGCAGTTGATGGCCATTCCCGGAAAGAGCGGTGAAGAATCGCTGGCCGCCGATTTTATCATCGATCAACTACGCTCAGCCGGCGTCCCTGCGAGCGCGATTACCGCCGACAATACGCACAAAAAAAGCCCGATCGGCGGAGAGCGCGGAAACCTGATTGTCAAACTCCCGGGAACCATCCGTGGTCCACGACGGCTGCTGATGGCGCATATCGATACGGTTCCGCTCTGCGTCGGCGCGCGGCCGGTGCGCAAAGGGAATTTCGTGACCTCCCGCGATGCGAGTACGGCACTGGGGGCTGATGACCGTGCCGGCGCCACGGTTGTGTTGAACACAGCCATCGAATTGATCAAACAAAAATTACCACACCCCCCGTTGACCCTCCTGTGGCCTGTTCAAGAAGAAATCGGCTTGTGGGGCGCCCGCAACGCAAGCCTGTCCAAATTGGGGAATCCCAAACTCTGCTTCAACTGGGATGGCTACGCGGCGGAGATGGTCTGTATTGGGGCGACCGGTGATTATCTGATCGAAATCCAGATAGAGGGGATCGCCAGCCATGCCGGCGTTCATCCCGAACAAGGGGTCAGTGCGGCGGTCATTGCCGCCAAAGCAATCGCCGATCTTGAAGCCGGAGGATGGTTGGGCCTCGTGCAAAAGGGCAAGCAGGCCGGGACCAGCAACATCGGTGTGATCGAGGGGGGCGCAGCGACAAATGTGGTGATGCCCACATTATCAATTCGCGCCGAAGCCCGAAGTCACAACCCGAAATTTCGCTCCCGAATTGTCAAAGAGATCGAACAGGCATTTCGCCGCGCCTGCCGGTCCACCAAGAACGATGCCGGCAAAACTGGCCGCATCGAATTCCAGTCGGACCTCAAGTATGAATCATTCCGACTCGACGAAGAGACCCCCGTGGTCCAAGCCGCCTACACGGCTCTGGAGTCGGTTGGACTGCAAGGTCAGCCCCGGATTGCCAACGGCGGATTAGACGCCAATTGGCTAACCGCGCGGGGATTGCCGACCGTCACCTTCGGCTGTGGACAGATGAACCCTCACACAGTCAACGAAACTTTAGACGTCGCTGCATTCTTGGATGCCTGTAAAGTGGCACTGGCGGTAGCAACCGAAGCTCAAGCCTGACAGGGCGATGATGGACTGACTGTAGGGACGAATCGCGTCGTTTAGCGACCGAAATCCCCAGTTTTCAGTAGATCCCTCTTGCGTAGAAATCGGCGGACGCTTACTTTGTATCACAAAGTACGGTTAACTCTCCGTGCGAAATCCGGGTGTGTAGTTTGTGCGAATCCCGTAATCGGACATTGTTCTGAGTGGTTACCCGAAGTTTCCCGTCGACTCAGTTTGCGTTGGACACCCTAAACTGTACAATCTCAGATGGTTATCTCAGCCATGATTGCGGCACGATTTAAGAATGAAAGCGCCCATCGTTGGAGTCCGGAAAGGATTCCGAGTGTCCTACACGGGAACGTGAACGCCCCTATGGCCAAATCGGCAGTATTACTCCACGAGTCTTGGAACGCACTTCGATCCGACGTCGAAACTGCTCTCGAGCAGTACGTTGAGAGTGCGCCCGACTGTCCTGAGCAATTGGCGCAGGCCATGTCCTACAGTCTGATGGCTGGGGGAAAACGACTACGTCCGATTTTGGTATTGTTAGCCTGCGAAGCGTGTGGAGGCGATTCGGCTGTGGCCATGCCGGCAGCCTGCGCGATCGAAATGGTGCACACCTATTCGCTGATTCATGATGACTTACCCGCAATGGATGATGACGATCTACGGCGCGGTCGACCGACCAATCACGTGGTCCATGGAGAAGCCACCGCGATTTTGGCCGGCGACGCATTATTGACATTGGCATTTGAAGTGCTGGCCAGCGACATTCAACCGCCGCGCGTCGCAGCCGCCTGTTGTGCCGATCTGGCCTCTGCCGCCGGACGTGCTGGCATGGTGGGAGGCCAAATTGCTGACTTGGAAGCGGAAACCCTGGAATCACCGACCCTGGAACAATTGGAACAGATCCACCGCCGCAAGACCGGCCGCTTGCTCACCAGCGCACTCACGCTGGGGGGACGCATTGCCCAGGCAAACGATGACGCATTCCAGGCTCTGACAACCTACGGACAATGCCTTGGCTTGGCGTTTCAAATCACCGACGACCTGTTGGACATTGCCGGAGACGCAAAGACCTTAGGCAAAAGTACGGGCAAAGATGTTGCACAAGGAAAATTAACCTACCCGGCACTCTTGGGTGTCGAGGAAAGCCAAAACCGGGCTCGCAGCCTCATCAACCAGGCATGCCGCAATGTGGAAATGTTTGGTGATCGTGGCCAGCGATTGGAAGCATTGGCCCGTTTTGTTTTAGAAAGAGATCATTAAAGCGATGCCTTTACCTAGATGGGTCGGATCCGAAGAACGATAAACCGGGCTCGATGCTCGTATCGGATTTTTCACTGATAAACTGGAAACCCCAGACGGACGATACACTTGATGAATGAATTGCTTTCTACGATCGATTCGCCGAAGGATTTGGCCAAATTCAGCGACGACCAATTGACACAATTGGCGGCTGAGATTCGGGAAGCATTGTGTACGGTCGTATCTGATCGGACCGCTCACTTTGCCAGCAATTTGGGTGTCGTAGAACTGTGCATCGCCCTGCACTTGGTCTACGACTTTTCACAAGACCGGCTGATCTGGGATACCGGCCATCAGGTGTATCCACACAAATTGATCACCGGCCGTTATCATGAATTCCCCACCATGCGCCGCAAGGGGGGATTGATGGGATTTCCCAATCCCCACGAAAGCCCCTACGACCTGTTCATGACCGGGCATGCCGGGAGCAGCGTTTCCACCGTATTGGGCCTGAAAACCGGCGATGATTTGTTGGGGCATGACGAGCGCAAAGCGGTCGCGGTGATCGGCGACGGGGCGCTCCCCTCGGGGATCGTGTTCGAGGCAATGAACAATGCCGCCGAACTCAAAAAAGATATGTTGGTGATCCTCAACGACAACGAAATGGGCATCTGCCCCCGCGTGGGAGGATTGGGCAAAACACTGGACAAAGCCCGCACCACGCCGTTGTATGGTGAATTTAAAAAAGATGTTTCCTGGATTCTGAACCAAATCCCCTTGGTTGGTGGTTCGGTGGAAAAAGCATTGGTGCAAACCAGGGACGCGATCAAGGCGTCGCTGCATGGCGGCATGCTGTTTGAGGAAATGGGTTTCCGGTACATCGGTCCGATTGACGGGCACGATTTGGCCACCTTGCGGGAATACCTGGAGATGGTCAAACACCTCAAAGGTCCCGTGCTGTTGCATATCTTCACGGAGAAAGGGCACGGGTTCAAACCGGCTGCCGAAGATCCCGTGATGTTTCACACTCCGCCCCCCTTTGAACGCAACGGCCACGATAGCGTGGTCTCGGTCAAAAAGAGCAGCAGCCGCGCCTATACCAATGTGGCTAGCGAAGCCATTCATGCTGCCATGCGTCGTGACAAACGTGTCTCGGTGTTGACGGCCGCGATGTGCGAAGGAAACAAATTGGGGAAGGTCCGCTCCGAATTTCCCGACCGATTTTTTGACACTGGCATTTGCGAAGGGCATGCGGTGGCCTTCGCTGCCGGGATGGCCAAAGCTGGAGCACGGCCGGTTGTTGACATCTACAGCACATTTCTGCAGCGCAGTTTCGATCAGATTTTCCAGGAAGTCGCCCTGCAAAATCTGCCGGTCACATTTTGTCTTGACCGCGCCGGACTCTGCGGGCCCGATGGTCCCACACACCACGGGGTGTTTGACGTAGGATATATGCGTCTGTTCCCCAATATGGTCGTGATGGCGCCCGGCGATGAGAAGGATGTCTCCGCCATGCTCGACTTTGCATTGGATTTCGACGGTCCTGTTTCGATTCGCTATCCAAAAACCGGCGCGGATCTTGTGGAACGTCCGCTTGCTCCCATTGAAATCGGACACTCCGAGATTTTGGAATGGGGAGAGGACGGCACGATTGTCGCCTTCGGAGCAACTTTGGCTGCATCGATTCAAGCAGCGGCGCGACTGCGTAAAGAAGGACTCGAAATCGGCGTGGTGAATGCACGATTTGTGAAACCACTTGATACTGCAACAATCCTCCGCGCCATCGACGAGACGGGCTTTGTGCTGACTGTCGAAGAAGGCGTCCTTGCGGGCGGGTTTGGATCGGCTGTGCTAGAAGCGGCCAATGCCGAGGGACGCCGCACCGATCATATTCATCGCCTGGGAATTTCCGATCAATTTGTCGAGCATGGTGACCGAGGCGAGTTGTTGGCCGATTTGGGGTTGGACGCCGAGGGAATCTTCCAAGCCGCCCTCCAGCAAGTCGAACGCGCCGGTGCCACCAAGGACTGGGGAAACAGACTAGAGCACCCCGCTTGATTGCTGTTTCCCGCCGAATTTCTTGTGCAGTGCCCTTTTGCATGTGACCGGTTCAATCTCATCGGTTGATCAACCGGTCACAGAGCGCCCGACAGTTGCTTCGAGACGACAATTCTCGGCTGTCCCAAGCGGCTGATTGATCTGTTTCAGAACACAGATCGTCAAATCTTGCCTGATCTTCCGCGATTGCCTACAATCGTAGTGATGTCGAGGTGTGCCGCTTGCACAATTGTGTGGCGTCCATTTTCGATGATTACAACTCCCAGGCCACTGGGCGTGGGGAGTGCTCTTGCCATCCGATTCGGAGGTCCGGTGAATGCGTTGTCAGTCATTAATTGTCGCTTGGGTATTGGTTTTGAGCACCATGGCACTTGGTGGCCCGGTCTCTGCAGACGAACCCGCGAAAGAGGCGGAAACAGCCAAAGAGATCAAAGACAAAGACTATGAGATGTTCAAATTGTTTGTCGACAGTTTTGAACAGATCGATCGAAATTACGTCAAGGAGGTCGACCGCCGTGAGTTGATGGAAGCGGCCATTCAGGGCATGCTCCGCAAGCTCGACCCCTATTCGAATTATATCAGCCCGGAAAACCTGCGGGCGTTTAGCGATTCGGTCGAACAGCAATTCGGCGGAATCGGGATTCAGGTCACGCTCGACCCAACAACGCACCGTTTGACTGTTGCCGCCCCGTTGCCCGGCGCTCCGGCGCAAAAAGCGGGTGTCAGACCGGGAGACGTCATTACGGACATCGAATCGGAATCGACTGAAAACTTTGACATCGAGGACGCCGTCAAACTTCTCCGCGGCCAACCGGGCGAACCGGTCAAAATCAAAGTTCTGCATCGCGGCGAAACCGAACCGGTGGAAGTGACCATCGTCCGCGACATCATCCGCGTCGCCACCGTGCGAGGCCTGAGCTACAAAGAGGACGGTAGCTGGAGCTATTTTGTCGATGAAAAACACAAGATCGCTTATCTGCACCTGACGACCTTTAGCCGTAATTCCTACGAAGAACTCAAAGAGACGATGGAAACATTGTCTGAAGAGGGCATCAAAGGCTTGATCTTGGATCTGCGTTTCAATCCCGGCGGGTTGCTTTCCGTGGCGACGGAAATTTCCGACATGTTCGTCGAAGAGGGAAAAATCGTTAGCACCAAAGGCCGTAACACGCAGGAGCAGGTCTTCTCGGCGAAAAAGCAGGGGACGTACAGCGATTTCCCCATGGTGATCTTGGTGAATCGTTACAGCGCCTCGGCGAGCGAAATTGTCTCCGCCTGTCTTCAAGACCACAAACGCGCGTTGATCATCGGCGAGCGGACTTGGGGCAAAGGGAGCGTGCAAAACGTCATCAATCTTGACTATGACGATAGTGCGTTGAAACTGACGACGGCCAGTTACCATCGTCCCAGCGGAAAAAACATCCATCGCTTCCCTGGTGCCAAGGAGGAAGATGAATGGGGCGTGATGCCGGACGAGAACTATAAGATCCGCCTGGGAGACCGGGAAATCGGCAATTTACATAGCCATCTCGCTGAACGGGAACTTTTCAAACCCAGCGACGGCGAAGACAAAGATGAAGAGCCGAAAGAAACATTCGCTGACCGGCAACTCGAAGCAGCAGTCGCCTACTTAGCAGCCAAGATCGACGGTGTCGAACCACCGAATCCGACGACGCCTGCTAAAGAAGAGGGTGACAACGACGAAGTCGCCAAACAGGACGATGCGAAAGTGCCCGAGACGAAAGAGGATCCTAAGCCGGAACCGGAATCCAAACCAGAACCGGAATCCAAACCGGAATAACCGGGGAAATCTTCACCGGCGACTTTCCCAGCATGTTTCTCCAGCAACACACGACCGCGGAGGCCCCATCAGGTTCTCCCGGTCGTTTTTTTAGCGCGGATACTTAAGTGCAGTGACCGATAATTTGCCATCCGATGAATCTGGTGCCGGTGATCGGCGATTGATTTTAGCCATCGAGTCTTCGTGCGACGAGACGGCGGCTTCGGTCATCGATAGCGACCTGAACATCCTGGCCAATGTCGTTGCCTCCCAAACGGATCTGCACCAACGCTTTGGCGGGGTGGTTCCGGAAATCGCTTCGCGGGCGCATGTCGAAAACATTCTGCCAGTGATCGACGAGTCCTTACGGCAAGCCAATGCCACGCTACAGGACCTGTCGGCAATCGCCGCAGTGACGCACCCCGGCCTCGTTGGCTCACTTTTGATTGGATTGACCGCGGCTAAAACATTGGCTGCGGTCTTCGATCTTCCGTTGGTGGCCGTCGACCATCTCCAGGCGCACATTTTTGCCTGCCGTCTGGCCGCTGGCCGTGATGTGTTTCCCGCCGTGGGATTGGTCGTCAGCGGCGGGCATACGAATTTGTATGACTGCCAAGCGCCATTGGAAATGGAGTTGTTAGGCTCCACGATCGACGACGCCGCCGGCGAAGCCTTTGACAAGGTGGCGGCCATGCTGGGGCTGGAGTATCCCGGGGGCCCCTCGATTGAGCGGGCCGCACGCAACGGCAATCCAGCGGCCTATGATTTCCCGCGTTCTTTTATCAAACAAGATCGACTGGAATTCAGTTTCAGTGGGTTGAAGACAGCTGTGTTGTATCGCGCTGCAGGGCAACAGGCAAAAACCGTTGATCCCGCATCGCTATCCCGGCAGCAAATCGCCGATATCGCTGCAAGTTTTCAAGAGGCGGTCGTTGATGTGCTCGCGGCAAAATGCGGGCAAGCCTTGCAGCAACTGGGCTATCGCACACTCTGCGTGGGAGGCGGCGTCGCAGCCAACGGCCGACTGCGGGAAAAACTGACTGACGTAACGTCACAATGCGGCGCGGAATTGATTATTCCGCCCATGGAATTGTGTACCGACAATGCGGCGATGGCGGCGATTGCGTGGGAATTGCTTGCCCGCGGCGAAACGGTCGCCTTGGATGTGGGTGTACAACCCGGTCTGGTGCGTAAGAAATAGCTGGAACGCATTTTTGTCGTTCGCTGCGATTCGGGTGCCTCAATTGCCGCTGCCGGTGTTGAGGAAACTAAAGGTGAACACATCGGTGACCTGTGAAAATGTGGGCGTGAGTCGCATGCGAACATAGCGGCGGTCCGCAGAAATGACGGCCGACGCTGACAGCGAAGAGCCTTCGGGAATGACAGAGATCACCGGTTGATACCCAACGCCCGCGCGGCGGTTTCCGCCGGGTTTTGCTAAGCGGCGCGTTCTTAGAAAGTCGTCGCGGGCTTGTCGACCTTGCGCCGACGCTTGCACAATGCGGCTGCGATTGCGGACCGGAACCGGCGGGCGGGCCATGTGAGGCACCGCAGAGATGGTTACTGGTTGTGTACGACGTCCCTGTTTGAGTTGCACGCGTACGACCGTCTCCTCATCGGTCAGAGCAATCACCTGTGTCTTGGTTGTTTCCGAGTCGGTCCCCTTATACTGCGTCACTGTGAGCAAGGCGCGTTTGGCCACGACCCGGCCCCAGACATGTTGGATCTTGATGCGATAGGTGCCGGTGAGCGCTTGTGGATAGACAATCTCTTCGTAGGTCTCCGTTTGTCGCGGTCCCATGCCGTCGTGCAGCAGGACGCCGCCTGCCGGAGACTGTGGGTGTTGCAACGAGCAGAGCGTGCCATTGGGTTCCTCAATAATCAGATCCAAGTCCGCTTCTCCCTGCCAACGGAGAATGATCTGCATATCGTGGGTTTTAGCTGCGGCCATTTTCTCAGCAACGGCTTTCGCCTCGGCGGTCTTTCCGACTCGACTGAGCTCTTGTTCCAAATCGAGCAGCGCGTTTTCTGCTTGGCGATGCAGCAACTGGTGATCGGTGGTCCAAACGTGCGACAAGATACCCAACGCGGCCCATTGCACAGCATCGTTATCTTTAAGTTTTTTTGCCAATCGCAACCCCAAGGCGTATGGTTCAGGACGCGCGGGATTCAGTGAGGATGCTTGCCGGTACAAATGCAACGCACGGGGCAATTGTTGAAACCGCACAAGGTACGCGGCGGACAGCATCATGCTGGATTGGTCGACGGTACGAAAATCGGACCGGGACAGCATGGCGCGTTCGATGTCGTCGGTCGAACGTTCCGCCAATTGCATCTCCAAGGGGAGCACTTCATACATCCACGTGCGGCCCTGTCCGTGCCGAATGGCGGCCTCTAAAAATGCGATCGCTCCCTCATGGTCCTTCAATTCAAAAATCGCTTTGAAGGGTGCGTGAAACTCGATCGGCTGCGGTGTATGCGTGGCAAAAAACTTGTCCCAAACCTCAACCGCATTGCCCTGCACGGGAATCGCCGGGAAGGGAATCGGCTTGAAATCTGCGGGATGTGGAGCCGAACTGGGGTCGGTTAATGCCGAAGCGGAGCCGGGATCTGCATCCCGACTCCGCTTCTTTTTTGACAAGCTAGGTTGTTTGGCGGAACTATCCGTAGAGGCTTTGGAGCCCTTAACGGCGTCTTTGCCTTTCTGACGGCCCTTTACGGTTTTTTTTTCTGGGCATCAACAGCTTTGTTGTCAAATTCGGCCGGTACGTCTTCCGCGGGGACATTGAACTGTCCACCACCAAAGCCACCACCACCGCCACCGAATCCGCCACCACCGCCACCGAATCCACCACCACCGCCGCCAAATTGTCCACCGCCACCACCAAAGCCACCACCACCGCCTTGCGGGGTTTGAATCGGAATCACCAAGTCGCCGACAGGATAGACGCGGATCTGCAGGATTTCCTCAGCAACCCGTTTTGTGGTGATCTTCATGACTTCGTCTTGGACGACGTACGTCAGCTGCAACGGTTCCAGCATCAACTTCAACGCGTTTCGAAGTGAGATCCCGGCGAGTGTCAGGTTGATGGGCGAATCGGGAGAGATGCCTTCATCGTTGAGGGCCACGTCATCGACCACGATCTGAATATTGTGCAAGTCTTTCAGGTACAAAACCACATCCGTCAACGGCTGGTCTTGGAAGTCGACTTCGGTGTTCTCATCCAAGGCTTCGTAGATGCGATCTTCGATCGGGCTGAATTTCTTCAAGTCGACCGACGCCCATTTCTTACGGTTGATAGTCAGAGCTTCCCAAACTTCGGCCGGCGGATAAACGATCGGCGGCTCATCCGGGAACGGAACGTGCGACAGTTCCACCTGATACAGCGTTTCCAAGAAGCGGTCGTATCGCAGGTACTGCAATCGCAGTGCTTTGTCGAGTTGTCCGGCAGCTTCAGCAACGAATACAGCTTGCGCGGTCACACCGGTGTAGGGTTGCAATTCCCAGGCAGCCCGCGCGACAGCTTCGGCTTTTTCAAAGGCGTCGCGGTCGCCACGATAGCCTTCGTAGATCAACACACTGACTTGGTCGATCAACTGCTTCAAGGTGTCTTCGTCTTCGGCAAGCTGATCCAGCAGTCGCCGTTGGGCTTCGATTTGCGATTGACGCTGTAGGTCTTGACGTTGTGCCAATTCCCGCTGATCTTTCAGTGTGGAGAGCTGTTGAATCGCTGTCCGCAATCGGGCCCGCAGTGATTCGCGAGCATTGATGTCCACATCAGTGGCAGCGCTGACCGATCGCAATGTGCCTTTGAGTAACGAAATTGCCGCACCGGGATCAGTCATTCGGGCATTTTGGGCATGTTCCAAGTCGGCATTGACCTGGCTTTTGAGTCGCTCTGTGCGAACCTCCCGCAATTTCTCTTGGCGATCCAGCAGGTCGACCTCGCCTTGGTCTTGTTCGCCTGCAGCCGGAAGCGGCGGAGCTGCATCGTTTTGTTGTGCCACCTTCAGCACACGATGCCCTTTTTGAGCATTCGTTACCGTGGAAAAGATGACTTGTGCTTTCACATTCGCGGGATCTAAGCGTTTGATTTCACCAGCGAAGAGATCTGCTTGTTTCATTTGTCCGGTCGCGACGGCATGTTCACCGAGGTCGACCAAATTGGCGATGTGGTTCTCATGAGCTTCGCGGCTGACATTCAGCAAGTTATTGCCTGCCAACGGAACCGACAGGCCGTCATCGCGATTTGCCTGCGACCACAATGCTGCCAGAAACGTGTTGCCCGGTTGCTGGTCGATGTTGCCGACAGTCCAACGCTCTTGACGATCGCCGATGGTGACCATGATTTCCGGTGTTTGAGCGATGTCCCCTTTGCCGATCAAAATCGTTTCGCGATCGCTACGCAGCGGCGGCAAAACGGCCGGATAGACGCGAGCACCGACCGGGGTCATGCTGTAGCTCGTGGGATAGTAAATCGGAGCATTCGCGGCGGCAATCAATGATTCGCCGACTTGTTGCGGGTAAAGTTTGGACTCGACTTTCTTGGCATCATCAATCACCACGACACCGCCTGTGTGCTGGGCGATGACACCCAACAAACGCAGGTCGGTTTGCGGTCCGATTGCGAAGCTATGCATGGCGATACGTTGTTCACGCATATCACCAAGCATGCTTCGCATGACTTCGGTGCCGATCAAGTCGGCAATACTGAGTCCGTCACCGATGTAAGTGATCGAGGCGGGACGGTCGCCGCTGACGGCTTCCATCGCGGTCCGCACGGCCAACCTCATGTCGGTGGCTCCCAGCGGAGTCCGCATGGACAAGCGATTCACAGCGCTGTCCATTTTCGCTCCCGTAGCGGGAATGAATTCTTTGGTGTAGCGTTTGGTTTTGACATCGACCGCAAACAGGCAGACGCGATCTTCGTCCGACATCGCTTGCAGCATGGCAGACAGCACCGCCAATCCGCGATCGCGATAAGCGCCGTTTTGACTGGCTGAGGTATCAAACAGGATGACGTGGTCGCGCGGCTGAGCCGGCGTCTGCTGGGGGTCGACCTGCAATCCGAGAGCGAAATACGATTCTCCATCTGGAGCCGTATAGGCCGTCATGCTGGCCTGGTGGTCGGCCCGCAGATTGTCTGCTGCTGTTGCTTGCGAAAGGGAATAACTGCAAACGCAGACCAATGCGAACGCCGGCGCGAACCGAACGCTACTTCTCAACGTGGAGATCATTTTGCGACTCCGAGAACTCTGACACTGATACCTGGAACTGCCGCGAGGCGTGATTCCTGTAAATTGATTTCATCAAATGACGTGCGACGCTGAAGCTGACAGCGGATAACTCCGCTCACATTTCCGACGTCAAATCCCTCTTCCGGAGACATCGAATCGATTCACCCACGATGAACGACTCACCCGAAAGGAGATTACCTATTCTATAACGGGCAACCCGTCTTGCCCAAGAAAAAAACCATAGAAATTCCCCAGTTTAACAGAATTCCCGATTGTTACAAGCTTCTGCTCTCTGTGTCGTGTCACAATCTCGCTGAGATTTTCGCTCACCGCACTGCTGGTCATCGCGTCAGTATTAACAACGCAACACCCACGAAGAGATTTACTGCCATTGTCGGAAAAGTGTGAAAAAGTGGAAATTCAACGAGCCGGACGGCCCAAATTCGATGTCCCGGTGTGCACGCCATCCCATCAGCGCGTACACTTCGGCACGCTGGCAATGCGATCCCTCGTAATTAAACATCGGTGCAAGCAGGCCTTTGGTTATCGCAAAACTCTCCTCTTGAGATGAAAACCAGCGTTCCCAACCTCCGTCGCCCCGCTAGGACGGTCCATCCGTACTTGGCGGACAAACGGGAGAGTTTACCGGTGTTTTGCAATCCGGCGCAGCAGGCGGAACAATTCCTAGAATTGGCACAACCGGGCCGCGGCGACGCGGTTGATGCTCCGTGCAGCCGAATCAGGATTTCGAATTGTCTAACCAACTAGTCCTCGGACGCTGCCGGTGGGTCGGATTTCTCGTCGACTTCAACAACACTGGCCAACGCCCCCCGTTTGCCGTGTGTTCGTTCTTGGTGAATCCAATAAACCGCGGCGACGATGGCGGTGATGCCGCAAACTCCGGCCAAAAAGCCAAAAGCGGACGACCAGCCGTATTCGTCAGCGATTTTGCCGATGCCCTTCCCTGAAATATAGGCGCCGAGATAACCAGCGCTGTCGAGCAGTCCGGCCGCCGTCGAACTGCCTTTTTTGCCCCCGAGGTCCATGGCGATGACCCCCGATAGGAACGAATAGGGCGCGATCAAAAAAAACGATACCAACGACAATAGCAGCAGCGCTAGATAATACTGGTTAGACATATTTACAAACGCCAACACACATAGCGCGGCCGTCAACAATACGATCGCCGGGAAGATCACACGACCATGTCGTCCGTCGAAACGATCCGACAATGACCCCGCAGTCAGCGCCGAAGCGGCGCCCACTAGCGGAAATACCATACTACCGATCGCCGCTCCGCTATTGCTTGCACCGGTCACTTCCGCAAGGAAGGTCGGCGACCAGAAATTGAATGTTTCACGAATCAATGTCAGCCCAAAATTGAGGGTTGCGCAGATCCAAAAGACTGGACTGGCCAGCAGTGGCCCGATTAATTTCAGAAAGCTGGGAGGCACCGGGACATTGCCGGTCTCCCCATAGACGTTGGCTGCGTTGGCATTGGGTTCCTGCAATCCGACTTCTTGCGGGCTGCCCTTGAGCGTGAATAACGACACAACCGCGATCACTCCGACCGTTGCCGCCGCAATAAAAAACAGCCCCCGCCAACCAAAGCCCGCTTCGAGAAACAGACCCAAGTACCCCCGCGCAAAGGCGTCCCCTAACAAATAGCTCATGGAGAGCACGCCCATAATCGTGGCGTACCGCCGCAGCGGAAACCAGCGTGAAGAGACCTTCACCAATGAGACCCAGCCGCCCGACTGCACGTACCGGTTGATTGCCCAAATCACAGTGAAGGCGGCCAATCCGACTGACAGACCAAATGCAACGGTGCACAGCACCGAGGCGACCATCCCGCCGATGAACAACAAACGTCCGCCGACAAAGTCGGCCAACAGGCCGTTGGTGATTTTTCCCAAGGCGTAGAACAGAACTCCGGCTGAGGCGACGCTGCCGATCGCTTCTTTGTCGATGCCCACATCCTTGAATTCCGTCAAAATCAATGGTGTCGCCACTGAAAAATTTGACCGGCAGATATAATATCCTGCATACCCCGTGAACAGCGTGGCCATCGTGATGTACTGCCAACGGTTCAGTTTCGTATCATCCATGTGGCGAATTCAACAATCAATGAACGGGGAAGGGAATCTGTATATCGCCCGCGCGGCGAGGCAACGTGGCACTACTGTCGCAGTCACTCGGCGGTAATGCAAGCGGACCCAGCGGGCAATCTGAGCAACTGTGAAGAATGTGTTAAGGAGGGTGTCATGAGAGAGATCATTCCAGGCTGGCTGTGGATCGCTAACTCCCGAGCCGCAAATGATATCAGCAGCGTGTTGAGCGTGGGAGTGAAAGCGGTCATTGATTTGGCGATCGAAGAACCGGTGATCGTTTATCCGCGCGATATCATCTATTGCCGATTGCCGTTGGTTGATGGGGAAGGCAATTCGCCGAAGCTGATCAATATGGCCATCGACTTGGCCGCAACATGTCTCACTGATCGCATCCGCTTGCTCATTCGATGCAGCGCGGGAATGAGCAGGTCTCCGTTGATTGCGGCAGCCGCTATAGCGCGCGCGCGACAAATCCCCCTGGAGGAGGCATTGACCGAAGTCGCCCAAGGAGCGCCGCACGATATTTCCCCCGGCATTTGGGTGGAGGTCGAACAGGCGCTGCAACTCCGCACGTCCCTCAGATGACCAGATCGCGCAGTCTTGGCCATCCTGGGGGCTTGTGCTATCGTCTTGTAGCGCGAAACGGATTTTTCACCTTATTAGAGCAATGGTGGCCCATGGCGGATGGATTTCTCGGTTACCCGACTTCGTTGATGTTGGATTTTGTCGTTTGCGCGCTGGTCTTGATCGTGCCGCTACTGCTGTTCAGCATTTATCTGGTCAAAATCAAACACAACTACCTGCTGCATCGCAATATGCAGATATTGCTGGGGGTGACGCTACTCGCAGCAGTCGCCGCCTTTGAAATCGATATGCGGCTGCAAGGAGGCATCGAGGAGATCCTCAAGAAACGCGCCACTCCACTCACAGCAGCGCAGCTCAGTTTCTTCTGGAAGGTGATGTACGTGCATCTGTTTTTTGCCATCACCACCGTTCCCTTATGGGCCACCACGCTGATCCTGGCCTGGAAACGATTCCCCTCCCCGCCGGTCCCCTCGGAACACAGCGGCCTACACAAACCGCTGGCATGGCTGTCGACGATCGACATCACGATGACCTCGGTCACGGGTCTGGCGGTTTATTACTACGGTTTCATGGTGTGACGATATTGTGGTTCCCGGCGCGATCTCTTCACAGTTTCGCCTCTTCCAATTCCAATGTCGTCGGAAAGAACAGCTCTTCGATCGTCAGTTGTTTCTTGGAAAGCCCTTGTTCGAACGAATACAAAAACAGCGCCTCCAACGCCTTGCGATTCGGCTTGATTCCGTAAGGCCAGAAGTTCTCACCCATCAGGTCAAGCGTCTCCTCTAATTCTTTTCCCGCCCACGGTAATGACATCATGAATGCGGTTTGCTTCTGCAGATTGCTATACATCAGGTGTTTGGCCTGTGAATAGGCATTGAACACTGCGACGGGCAGTTGTGGAAATCTTTTGACGACGTCACGGCGAATTGCGACGGCATGCATGATCGGGAAAATTCCGGTCTTTGTGAAATAATCGCGTTCAATTTTCCGGTAGTCGCCGAACAGGCGTTCGACATTGGGATCGCCGTCGATATACGCCTTGGGTTCCAACGCGTGAAATACGGCATCCACATCTCCCGATCGCAACAAATCGGATTCATCCTGACCCGCGGGCCCGGGGACAATTGGCACATCTTGGGGGAGGACAGATTCGTTTTTCGACACGGCCCCTTGATCCGAGCTTTTTGTGGTCACAATCCACTTCATGTCTTCCGGCAGCACACCGTATTCGTGCTGCAGGAATCCCCGAATCCACGTCAGAGAGCTTTGTGAATAGCCCGGCGTAGCGACGGTTTTTCCACGAAGATCGGCGGGCGTTTTGATACCGCGGTCTGTGCGAATGAAGATACTGCGGTGGCGAAACATGCGAAGTGGAAACACGGGAACGAGCGCGTAATCGCGAAACATGTCGTTGGCATAGGCCAACATATAGGGGTGCAATCCAATCTCTTGCACACTCCAAGTCTGTTTGCCGCCCATCGCATTGGCATTGAGAGTATAAATATCGGCTTGGTCAAAATTCGTCTGAAACCCTTTCACCGGAACGCGACCGTCGACCAATCCTAGAACCCGATCGTAAGCATAACCTGCCAGACTGAGCATGGGCTTATTTGCGGTCGGCGCCTTGGTTTGGCTCCAAACCGCGTCTTCGGCGAGTACCACACTTGCCAATGCGCCGGCGGCGATGAATTGTCGACGCGACGCTTTGACGCTGGGTTTTGAATTTACCGATTGGCTCATGAGGTTTTCACTGCTTTCACAATTGGAAGTTAGTGAGCGATGACTCTATTCCAGCAGTTCGTTTTTGAGTTGATTAAGCAATTTGTCGTCAACGCCCAGGCCTTTTCGAATATAGATTTGCACCGAGCCATACTGTTTGATGGCTTCGTCAAAGGAGGCATCGATGTATTCACCTTTCAATCTGTAAAACGCTTCAAAGTTAGTCATGTCCACCTTGTCAGGCGTCACACCTTGATTCTGCGCCGCTTGTTTTCTGAATTGCTCCAGACGTCTTTCGACTTCTTGTCGACGATAATCGTTAGACAGCAAATAGTCCTGCCTGACCGTTTCCCAAGGTACGCCAAGTGCTGATAGCACGATCGCGGCGGCTGTCCCAGTCCGATGCACGCCGTGCGAACAATGAAAAACTAACGGGCGGTTGTCGCCATCGGCCAAATCGCGCAACAAGGCACTGTACTCGTCTCGCGCGTCTCGGCTGAGCAAGCGGTGGATGTCGCTGTTCAGACTGGGGGGCACCTTGGAAAAATCTGCCGTTTGACGAGCCTTCAGAATCTTTACGGCGAGCCCTGTATCTGAATCAATCGGACGATGAACCTCACGGACGTTCTGCGGAAGTCGGTCTGGCCCACCGGCTTGGATTTCTTTTTCCGTCAAAAAACTGATGACGGTTTTTACATTCAATTCCCCCAAGCGGCGAACGTCATCGTCACTGAGCCGGGACAAATGTCCGGAGCGAAATATTTCTCCCCATTTTACACTGCGGCCCTCTAAGGTTTTGTACCCGCCGATATCGCGAAAATTGGACTGGCCCTGTAAGACAACGTGTCGTCGGTCGTCATCGCTTCCATTCTGTGCGTCGGCATCTGCGGCTTTGAGCCCCCCGACGGAAACGCTAATGGCGACAAAGGCCGCCCATCCGGCCGTGCGATAACGCGTCAACATGATCATCTCCACCCCCATTTCGAGCCGCCGCCCCGCCGGTGATTTGACGGGGCGGCGACGCGCGAAACTTCTAACTATCGTTCACCAAGACCAGCGTCGAGTTCAGAGTCAAATGGCAGATCGTCAAGATTCTCGACGTATTCCAAGGGATCAAACGGCAGGTTCTTCAATGAAGCCGGGGGCTGCGAGAGAGCCTTGACTTCTGGGGGCGCGTTCTCAATACCGGTGAAAGGCACACCGTGCTTTTCGGTCTGATCCGGGTAACGCTTTTTCCATAACTCGTGCCGTACCCGCATGCGGTTGAAAGGGCTCTTGAGATGGATGAGATTGACAAGCATGGGCGACTTTTCACGCGGATCCGAAGGTAAGAAAAAGAAACCGGCCGGAATACCGCTTGCCTCACCGATCGGGTCGGATGAAATCCAATGCCGCTTAAAGTTTCCCTTAACCGTTGCGCCGAGATTGGGGCCGGCGTAAATGAATACATAATCCCGGCGGCTGTGCGTGTCGCCGTTCAACAACAGCGCCGTTTGATCAATGCCATCAACGATGCGGTCGGTCGTGATGTGTTGTGTGGCGCCGCCAAGACGGGCAAACGTTGTAAACAAGTCCGTCTCGTGCAGAATGTCACCCGCCAAACCTGGCTGGATCGTGCCGGGCCACCAAGCTTGAGCAGGGACCCGCACTCCCCCTTCCAGGAAGTCCCCCTTGCCTCCGCGGAAAATTGTCTCCGCAAAACCGCAACCAGGGGGCGGATTATGCGCCATTGGCCCGTTATCGGCCATCGCCACCACGAGAGTGTTCTCGGCAATGCCGAGTTCATTTATCTTGGCGAGCAACTTGCCAATAAATGGATCGATGTTGCCCTCAAGGCCATCCTGTAACAAGCTCCTCGCCACAGAAAACTTATCAGGTTGCGGCAAAAAGGATGCCATATTGGGCCAGTTAGCGACATAAAACGGCTGACCTTTCTTCGCATTGCGTTCGATAAATTCGAGCGTCCGTCGCTGCGCTTCTGGATCAATCTTCATGTAATTGTCGTGACTATTGTCGCCCCACTGCCGTGTCGCTCCGCCCTTGGTGCCTTCAGCAATTTGCACCCAGCCTTTGGTGACGAACGTGTCGTCCAATTTGTAGGGATCATTCGGCAACATGTCCTCAAACAACCCGATCGTCGCATTGCCGGCTTCGCCCTTGCGGGTCCACAACGACAAGATCTGGTTGTAACAGGTGAAAAACGCCTCATCGAATCCTTGGTTGTGCGGATAGCTTTCCTCAATGTCGCCCAAGTGCCATTTTCCATGAAAGGCCGTGGCATAGCCCGCTTGGGAGAGGACTTCAGCAATCGTAAGTTCTTCACCGCGCAGCCCGTGCATTTCGCGAAGCATGCCGATGTTGTACATCGCATTGCGGACCGGATGTCGACCCGTCATGCAAGCCGCCCGACTGGGCGTGCAACCGACTTCCGTGTACATCCTTGTGAACATCAGCCCTTGGCGGGCCATTTCGTTCAGATTGGGCGTTTTCAATCCGCGAACCATTTGAATTGCGGGAATCCCCACGTCGCCGTAGGCGGTGTCGTCCCACATAACGTGAACGATGTTCGGCGGCCGGCCATGTTTCTTACGTAATTCTGCCAAACGAGCATCCAGCCCCTCATCCTCGGCTGCCCATTTGCGTCCGTTTTGCGCCTCGAGTACGTAGTACTCCGCGTCATGAACGATGTGATCCTGGGCATAGACAACAGCCGTCCCTAGCCCCAAGCACTGAATGAGTGCCGCAAATACTGCGATCCGGAACATCTACTGCCTCCTCCAAAATATCGACAAAAACCAAGTATTTTCCCGTGTGATTTCTAGATCATGTTATAGTGAGGCAAAGAGCGCCGACATCAAAAAACCGCAACGCGAGTAAATCACGGCAGTTTCGATAGGGCGATCATGGTCGAGCCGCAGCAGTTTTTCATTCACCGAATCTTCGATGACTTTGACGAATTGACGGAGGAGGCTCGACATTGGGACCTCGACTTTCGCCAACTTGAAAACGGCAATTTCCGCGGCCGATTGTTGCAATTCTCGACGAACCAAACAGTTCTCGCACACGCGCGATTCAATCGAACCTTGTTACAGCAAGGCACTCCCCCAGCAGGCATGCGCACCTTTGCCATCCCATCGCGTCGGCATCGATGTTTCCAATGGCGAAGACACACAATCTCGGATAATGATGTGTTGATTTTCCCCGCTGGCGGAGAACTTCATAGTATTTCGCGCGCTGACTTTGAAATCTTTACCTACTCCTTCACAGAGGAACAGCTGGAACAAATTTGCAGAGAACTCGAAATCCCGGAATTTCTGGAATCACTGAACGGTGCCGAAGTCGTAACGTGTCCTCCTGTGCAGATTGCCCACGTGCGTGCCAAATTGTCGAGACTCTGCAACTTCGTCGAAGCGTATCCGGATCGTTTGAGTTGCTCTTTTGTAAGGTATGAGATGGAGCACGAATTGCTGGGCGATCTCGTCAAGTTGATCGCGGCATCGCGTTCGTCATCAAAATGCGATGCACCGGGTCGACGGAAACGTGCAATCAAACAGGTGGAAGACTATGTTTTTCAGCACAGCAACCAACCTGTCATGGTCGATGAGTTGTGCCAAGCTGCCCAGGTCAGCGAGCGGACTTTGGAATATGCATTTCGTGAGCATTACGGCATGACTCCCAAGGCGTTCGTCAAAGCAATACGGCTCAACGGTGTCCGGCGGGAATTGCGGTCGCAAATTTGTAAACTCAAGAAGATCAACGACATCGCCGGCCAATGGGGATTCTGGCACATGGGCCAATTCGCAGCCGACTACCGCCGATTGTTCTCTGAACTCCCCTCAGCAACACTCCGGCGCCGACGTAGCGGAGGGTGACGACGAAGGTTTCGCCCGCAATTGAATTCGCGTAGGCTGGTGTGGCAGATTTCAAATGCCTCCGCCACATATCAGGAACACCGCATGCCTGCAGCCGCTGCCGTCAATCTCGCTATTGTCGTCGCCTACCTCTTCGCGATGCTCGGGGTCGGTATGTGGCTGACGCGGTATGTGCGTAGCGAGGATGACTATTTCATTGCCGGGCGGTCGCTGAATCGTTGGGCGATTTGTGGGTCGGTGATGGCGACCAATGTGGCCGCTGTCTATCTCGTCGGGCCGGCAGGGCGGGCTTATTCCGGCGGAGCGGCACTGCTGCTGATGGCTTGGACCGGCAATATGTTGGCGGCGATTAGTGCGGTCACGTTCTTGCCGCGATTTCGCCGGTTGGGAATCACCACGCTGTCGGAATTGCTCCAGCGGCGTTACGGCTCTGGAATTGCGATGGCCATATCGTGCATGTGGATGTTGTTTTATGCGCTGTTCAGTGGCGTGACGATGCTGACCTGCGCCACGGTACTAACAGGTGCGTTCGGGGGCGGCGAATATTTCGAAAGAGTGCTGATCGGCGTCGCTGCTGTGGTGATCATGTATTGCTTGTTCAGTGGGTTGTTGGCGGTTGTCTACACCGATTTGTTGCAGGCCTTTTTGATCATCCTAGGAGCAGTGATCTTATTGCCTTTGGGACTCAAGGCGGGCGGCGGGATTGAGGTGCTGTTTGATCCGGCGAAGATCGCTCCCGAAAAATGGCTAATGTGGCGGCCCGCCGGACAGCCGGATGATTACCTGACGATGTTGATGTTGCTCGTGCTCGGCTTGCCGTATTGGTTTACGTCGCAATACATGCTGCAGAGGAGCTTCGCCGGACGGAACGTCGAAGAGGCGAGCAAGGGGCTGCTGTGGGCGGCGCTGCTCACTGGGCCGTTGACGCTGTGTTACATCGTGCCGGTGATGGTGGCGGGAGTGAATCCGGAACTGCAACCGCCGACCGGTTCGGCCGACTCGGTTTTGCCGATGCTGGTGCAGAAACTGATGCCGATTGGATTGGGCGGGATCTTTTTGGCGGCGCTCGTGGCGGCTTCGAACTCGACTGCTTCGAGCTACCTTAACAGTCTGGCGACATTGTTCGAACGTGACCTGTATCGCCCCGCTAATCCGGATCGCTCGACAAAACACTATCTGCTTGTCGGCCGTGTCGTGACGATGTTGGCCGGCGGCATGGGGTTGGTCTATGCTGTGCTGTGTCACCGCTCGGAAATGAATCTTCTGGACTCCGCCTGGATGATCGGTAGCATTTTCCAACCGGCCATTTTTGTGGTCATCGCCGGTGCACTCTTTTTCCGTCGCGGCACAACGGCCGGAGCCTGGGCCTGTCTGGTAATTGGCATCGGCTATGCGGCGGTTGGAGCGTTTGGTGGCTGGGCGGCGATTGGTGATGCGCTGCAGCTGAGTCATTGGCCCATCTTCGCCTGGGACCACACCAAGGCGCCGACCCGCGCGCTGGTCGGAATGCCTTTGAGCGGCGCCGTGTTGATTCTCGTTAGCTTATGCACCGCAAAATGGGCCTCCGATGAAAACCGGGCAGCGGAGCATGCGGTCTGGTTAAATCGCATGCGGTTTACACCCGGCGATTGGACCCCGCGTCGGCGTGCGGGGTTTGGCATGGGAGTGGTTTGCTTATTAGGCATGATCGTGGCGGCCATTTTTGATCGCGACCTACCGAAGCCGTGGAACGTGCCCATTTTTCTGGGTCTGCTGAGCGGATTTGTCGCGGGCGTGTTATTGGCAGCGGGCCGATTTCTGCCGGCCGAGGAAACCGAGATGCACACCCGCGCCGCAATCGAAGATTCCCGCTTCGCCCGTTACCTCGCCACCGGCTGGACCTGGGCAGCGGTGTATACGGTGGCAATAGTGTTGGTGGTCGTGTTGTATTTCACAGGGTAAGACTTACCTGGAATTCGCAAATACTTAGAAGATGCAAGCGAATTCAGTATTTCGGTAATAGAATCCGGCTTTGTATTCCACCAATTCCGTTTCGCCACCTAACCACGCCTCAAGATATCGGTCGTAAAAACTGTCGAACGTTGGATATTTCTCGCCCGGAAGCACGAGTGGTTCATACAACGGATCAAGCCAACCAGAAACCTCTAGGTTGACATATCCCTCTGCATAAAATCGCGCGTAGGGCCCCGCCGACAAAGGGTAGGTCATTGCCAAACACAGAATCGCGAGCAGTCCATAACGCCATTTCATCGCAGGTGCTCCTGTAGTAGAGACGTCTCTACGATATCGACTTGAAGTGAATCGTGCGAGAGAAGTTTTGTCAGTGAGCGAGCAGGCCTCTTTACTGCACGTCAATGCGAGCCGTCAGCCTATGTACCGCAAAATGGGCCTCGGATGAAAGCCGGGCAGCGGTGTATGCCGTGGCAATGGTGTTGGTGGTGGCTTTGTACGTGTTATTGTAGGGTGCGTTCGGTAATGCGGCTTACCCTCCCGATGTTGCGTACTCGTTTGGAACCGCGTTTAATAACGTTCGCATCTTTCTCACCCCCAGGAGCCAAAACGATGACCACTACCGGACAAGTCGCCGCGTTTACCGGAGTGCGCAAGCCGTTTGCGCTGCGGGAATACCCGGTCCCTGCACCGGCGGCTGGGGCGGTGCTCGTTAAGGTGCGGATGGCGAATGTCTGTGGCAGCGACCTGCATATTTGGCGGGGGGAATACGATGTCTCTCGCGGGCATACGGAACCGTTTTGCCTTTCCATTGGGCATGAAATGACCGGAGAAGTCGCTGAGTTGGGCGAGGGGGTGACGCATGACTCGGCGGGGCAACCACTCGCGGTCGGGGATCGTATTGTCTATCAGTACTTCTGTCCCTGTGGCCGTTGTCGCAGTTGTTTGCGGCGCAGTACGCCGCGTTGCTCCGAGGCGCTGCGGTATCGTTATCCACCGGATGAGTATCCGCACTTCAACGCCGCCTATGGGCAATACTATTACCTGAATCCCGGCCAAGCGGTTTTCAAGGTTCCGGCGAATGTGTCGGACGATTTGGCTGGTCCGGCGAACTGTGCGCTAGCGCAAGTTATCGAGGCCTTTCGTCGCGGCCGTGTTGGTTTGGGCGATCATGTTGTGATTCAAGGGGCGGGAGGATTGGGCATTAACGCCGTGGCTGTCGCTCGGGAAATGGGTGTCGCGCAGATTATTGTCATCGACGGCATCGAGTCACGGTTAGAGCTCGCCCGCGCGTTTGGTGCGGACGAGACCTTGTTGCTTGCCGACTATCCGCACCCCGACGACCGTGTGCGGCGCGTAAGGGAATTGACCGACGGGTGGGGGGCGGATGCGGTGTTGGAGGTTTCGGGCTTGCCGGCGGTGGTTCCCGAAGGATTGGCCATGCTGGCCCAAGGGGGCACGTATTTAGAGGTCGGCAATATCAATCAAGGCAAGCAGGTCGAAATCGATCCGTCGGTATTGGTGCATGGCGGCAAGTCGCTGTTGGGCATCATGTGGTATGATCCGGACTGCTTGAAAGCAGCTCTCGACCTATTGAGCACCAAGGCCGACGTCTATCCGTTTGAGCAGATTTTGTCACATCACTATCCACTGAAACATATCGACCAAGCCTTTGCCGACCAAGACAGCGGCAGCGTTCAGCGTGCGGCGTTGTTGCCCTGGGCGGATTGATTTTGAGAGTATCAGAGACACTTGCCACGAGGACTGCGAGCTTTTGCGACCTTAGCGGCTTTGCGTGAGGTTTTCTTTTTTTAATGACTTTTTGTCCTACCAAGAAAGGTGCGTCGCGGCGCACCCGACAATTGACGATTACGGAACCGAATTGTGAATGAACCGACTGAGACGTTGACGTTGGCGGAATTGCAGCAACTCATCCAACGGATGTATTCCTCGAAGGATGAAGCGCGGGGGGTTGATGGGACCTTTATGTGGCTGATGGAGGAGGTAGGCGAGTTGGCGGCGTCGCTGCGTGAGGGGACTCCGGCCGAAACGGCGGCGGAATTCGCCGATGTGCTGGCTTGGCTGGCGACGATTGCCAATGTGGCCGGCATCGACCTGCAGCGAGCGGTGTTGGAGAAATATGGCCGTGGTTGCCCCGGCTGCGGGGCGATGGTTTGTGCCTGCGACACGGCGGAAAAGCCGTAACAGCGGCCTTTTGTGCCCATTTTTTGCAAAAAAACGCGCCAGGCGCCCCCGGCTGGCCAATTTCGGGCGTAGAACCGTTGTCGGGACTTCCGCTTTGGTTTGCCAGATCGCTAGGATGAGGCCTATTCGGCGGCGGGCACCCTTGGGAAACGGCTGGGGTCGATTCGGTAATTTGGCCCCCAGCGGTTGGTTGTGTCCGTTTTGTCTGCCAAAACATCTCACTACAATACGAAATCCTGCGAATCAGCGTCGCTGCTGAGAAGCGGCATTTCTTGTTTCTCCTACTAACGACGGCATACCAAAATTGCGATTTCCGCCATTTCTAACGTCTCTGACCGCTGCCACCGTTTTTTGTTGCCTGTTGCTAGGCAGTGCGAGCACGCGCGTCGTTGGTGCTGAAGAACCATCGCCAGCGACGATCGATGATCTCGCTGTCGGTTTTGACGGTTATTACAAAGTTGGTGAGTGGAGTCCGCTGTTTGTCACGGTGAGTGCGGCGACGGATTGCTCCGCGCGATTAGTCGTCAGCGTGCCTGACATCGATGCCGATATGTCGGTGCTCACGAGCGAAACCGTTGAGCTGGCCGCCGGCAAACCGTTCCGCTTTGAAAGCCGCTTTAAAACAGGGCGTGCCAACGGGGAATTGAGGATCCGCGTCGAAACCGATGCAGGGCCAATTGCCTCGAAATTGCTGAGGGTCTCCGACGAATCCCCCCAATTTCGCGAAGGGTTGCTCCCCGCACAACAATTGTGGGTCGCCATCGGCGATCCGGCCGGACTGGAGACGCCGTCGGTCGAGGGTGCTGTTGAAAGTGAAATCACAGTAGAAGTCGGCAAACCGGTGATTGCACACATCTCGGTTGAGAACTTGCCCTCGATTTGGCAGTCGTACACCGCGATCGACGCACTGATTGTGGCGGCCGCGGCAACAACGCCTGAACAGAAGCCGTTTCCGGCAGAGATCACCGAACCCCAAAGTGCAGCCGTGGCGCTGTGGGTTCGCTGCGGGGGATATCTGATATTTTCACTGGGCCGCGATGTTGAAGCGTATGACAAAAGTCCGCTCGCCAAATGGATGCCGGTCAAAGTGATCGGCCAAGCCGAAACGCGTCAGCTGGGCGACGTCGAATCGATTGCCGGGCAACGCGACCCGCTGCCACGCTTTCGCGGCGTCAAAACAGCGGTCATCAGCGAAAACGAGGCAGACTTTGACGGCGTGGTTGTCAAACGCGGACGAACCGGACCGACGTTGCTTCGCATGCCGTATGGGCTGGGACGGATCGTCTTCTTCACAATCGATGTCAACCTGCCGCCGATCAAAGGTTGGAAAGCGGCAACCGCGTTGCTGGAAAACCTTGTGAACGGGGAGACCCGCTCCGACCTTCAGTCACAGCAAACAGCGTCCGGCCAACTCTCCAAACGGGGAATCACTGATCTTTCGTCGCAGTTCCTCGCCACCCTTCAAGACTGGGATAATGTCCCGCGGATATCGGTTTGGACCGTGCTGGGGTTGATTGCGCTCTATGGGTTGCTGATCGGTCCGCTTGATTATTGGATTGTGCAAAAAGTATTCAAGAAACCCGAATTGACTTGGGTCACGTTTCCGTTGTTTGTGGCGCTCGCCGGTGGTTTGGCCATCTGGATGAGCACCGCCTCACACAGCAAAACAGTCCAGGTCAAACAAACCAGCTTCATCGATCTTGATACCTCCACAGAACAATTGCTGGTGCGAAGTTGGTTTGGTGTGTACAGCCCTGAGAACAAGCTCTACACAATCGAGGCACAGCCCGAACCGTTTGCCGATGACAAGACGGCGCCGCGTGAGATTGAGCTATCGTGGTTGGCCTTGGCTGAGGACGCAGTGGGGGGGCTGAACCGCCAAGGTGGAATTCATCTGACCGACCGCACGTATGATTACGGCACCGATGAGGTGACGATGAAAAACGTGCCAATCGGACATTGGTCCGCCAAAAGCTTCCTCGCTCAATGGGATACGACACGCTCGGGATTGGTGGACAATCAATTAGAGAGTTCCGGAATGGGGCGTATGCGTGGTCGGATTTCACATTCGTTTCCGGTGCCGTTGCGGGATTGTGTCCTGGCTTATGGGGGACAGGCTTATCTGATTGATCAATTGGCGCCCTACCAACAATGGCGACCGAATGCCCCGCAGTCGCGGGAACTCCGCTCGTTTCTGACTGGTCTCGTCGCCAAGCAAAAGACCATGGATGACAACAAAGCGTCGTTCGATGAATTTTTTGAAGAGCGGACGACTTACAATCCTGATGATCGCGATCTGGAAAACGTCTCGCGGATGCTGACGTTCTATGAGACTGCCGGCGGCGCCGCCTATACCGGTTTGGCGCACGATGTTTCGCCCGAATTGGATTATTCCAAGCATCTACGGCTCGGGCGTGCGGTCTTGCTGGCTCGCATCGATCTCTCACCAACGACGATCCACGTCGACGGTGTCACTCCGGAGAACACGCAACAGGAGACGTTTGTCCGCATCCTACTTCCAGTCAGAAAGACAGATGTTTCTGGAGGACGCCGTACGTTGCCCACAACCGATGTCGCTCCTCCTCCCAGGCCAAAGCGTTAGCGATTGATTTGAGTTTCAACAAGCGGGGCCATTGCCGCTGACACCAAATGACTGCGAGAAGATTCACGTGATCAAGACCGTCAACCTCACGAAAAAATATGGCGACCTGATCGCCGTCAATCATCTCAACCTGGAACTCGACCAGGGGGACGTCTTTGGGTTCATCGGCCCCAACGGCTCGGGCAAGACGACCACCATGCGGATGATCGCCACGTTGCTCAACCCCGATTACGGCGAAGCCTACGTCTGTGGAAAATCGATCTATACCGACCCGGAGGAAATCCGCCGGCTGGTCGGTTTCATGCCGGACTTTTTCGGCGTCTACGACGATATGAAGGTCATCGAGTACCTGGAGTTTTTTGCCGCAGCTTACCGAATTAACGGACCGGGCCGACGGAAGATTTGCGAAGAAAAACTCGAACTGGTCGACATGACCTACAAACGCGATGCGATGGTCAACCAGCTTTCCCGCGGACAAACCCAACGCATCGGACTGGCCCGCGTCTTGCTGCACGAACCGGAAGTGTTGTTGCTCGACGAACCGGCCAGTGGTTTGGATCCCCGCGTGCGGATCGAAATCCGCAACCTGCTCAAACGCTTGGGAGAATTGAACAAGACGATCATCGTCTCCAGCCACATTCTGCCCGAATTGGCCGACGTCTGTAACAAAGTCGGCATCATCGAAAAAGGAGAACTGCTCGTCAACGGGTCGGTCACCGACTTGATGAAGCAGGTCCGGTCGGCCATCTTGTTGAACATCTGCGTCGCCAAGGACACAGAAAAAGCCGCCTCGCTGATGGAACAACACAGCGAAGTGGACGAAGTCAATATGCGCGGCGACGTCATCGTGGTCCGCTTGCAGCCCGAGGTCCGGGACTACAGTTTTCTGCCGTCGCTTTTGATCGAAGCGGGTTATAAACTGACGCTGTTCCGCGAAGAGGAACTGAACCTGGAAACCGCGTTTATGGAACTGACCCGCGGTCTAGTCCAGTAGCCCGATTTTGTGCTGCGGAGTTTTACTGGTTCTAAAACTCTGTTTGGGAACCCAGCATCGCAAAGCTCCACTTCGCACCGAAAACGGATTTCCGTGGTCTCGTCGATAACCACGGGGATCACGGCCGAAGCAGAGCTTCGGGAAATTGGTTCCCAAACAGAGTTTGGGAACGAGTCGTCGGCAGTCTTCACGAATTGTTGTTGCCCTATCACTCTCCCTGCTGTTCGCTGTATGTCAGAAATCCGTAAAGATCCAATTGTCGACCGCTGGGTGATCGTGGCGACGGAGCGGGCGGCTAAGCCTGTTGAGTTGGTCCAACAGGCGCGGACAGAAGCCCTGCAGACTTGTCCGTTTTGCGAAGGGCATGAAGACGAAACCACGCCAGAGATTCTGGCCTATCGCCAAACGCCCGCAGCCACCGATGGTGGCGGTTGGTACGTGCGGGTGATCCCCAACAAATACCCGGCTGTCACCGCTCAAGGAAACTCTGAAACGGCGGGTAGCGGGTTTTATCAGCAAGTGCGCGGCGTCGGTTCGCACGAGGTGGTCATTGAATGTCCACAGCACGACACCAACCTGGCTGAACTCTCGACGAAGCAAGTCGGCGATGTGCTGACCGTTTATCGCGACCGCTTACGCGGCCTGGCCAGCGACGAGCGGCTTGCCTATGCGCTGGTGTTTAAGAATTACGGCGCACTGGCCGGGGCCTCGATGGAGCACTGCCATTCGCAAATCCTGGCAACCCCCAACGTGCCGCTGCTCGTGGCGGAAGAATTGGCCGGCAGTCTCCAACACCACAGCCACAGCGGCGTCTGCCCTTATTGCGCGCTGCTGGCTGAAGAACTTGAAGTCGGCAGTCGTGTCGTCTTGGAAACCGCACAGTTTGTGGTGATCTGCCCGTTTGCGTCACGGTTTCCGTTTGAGATGTGGATTCTGCCACGCACGCACGCCAGCCACTTCGAGGAGCAGAACGAAACCGAGTTGACGGAGCTGGCGGCGAGTTTGAAGTCTGCGCTGCGCCGGTTGGGCGCTGTGTTGAACGATCCGGCCTATAACTATTACCTGCACACCGCCCCACTCCGCACGGCAGCCATGCCACACTTTCACTGGCATCTGGAAGTCTTCCCGCGTCTGGCGCAGTTGGCGGGATTCGAACATGGCAGCGGCATGTTCATCAATCCGATCCGCCCCGAACATGCGGCTGAGTTGTTGCGAGCAGCACTGGATTAAGCAAATCACCATTTCGGCCGATCCGGCTGGCAATTTAGGCAGCAACGGCAACTACGACGATATTTTTCGTTTCGTCACAGTTCTCCGGGACACCAGCATCATAATTTTGTGAATTCGCCTCTTCATCCATAGATCACCTAAAGCTTCGGTGTTGACGGGTGTCTCAAAATGGCAAGAATTCGGGTATCTGTCGATTCTGCCCGCGCGCGTCGTTTGATTCGTTGATCTTTGTGCGGAATATAGCGATGTCGCTTGTCGACAGGGTTCGGAACGCCGAGAATACTGCCCAGGTGCATAGTGCGAATTGTTCGTGAATCGACGGTTGGGCGTTCCCAACTCAAAATCGTACTTGTGCTGATGTCACCCGCGATAGTTTCGCGGAAGTCACTGTTTTCATTTGACGTTGCGTGAAATCGGAAATTCACTCATGAGTGGTCCACTTCGGCTCGTACTCGCCCTGCACAATCACCAGCCGATCGGCAATTTCGACGGTGTCTTCGAGGCGGCATTCAACGATAGTTATGCTCCCTTTCTTGAGGTCCTCCGCGACTATCCGGATCTGCCGATTGCGCTGCACACCTCCGGCAGTCTGCTGGAATGGTTGGTCGAAGCGCATCCTGAATACATCGACAACGTGCGGATGTTGGTCGAACGGGGACAAGTCGAGATCCTCGGCGGACCGTTTTACGAACCAATTCTCGCCTGCATCCCCCGCCGCGACCGCATCGGACAGATTCGCGCTTACACGCAATATCTGGAAAACCTGTTTGGACAAACGGTCCGCGGCATGTGGGTCCCCGAACGGGTCTGGGAACAATCCTTCACCGGCGACATTACCGAAGCGGGAATGGAATACACCCTGCTGGACGATTACCACTTCCGCGGCGCCGGCTTAGAAGCGGACCAGCTGCACAACTTTTATCTCAGTGAAGATGAAGGTCGGCTGCTGAAGATTTTCCCCGGCAGCGAACGTTTGCGATACACAATTCCCTTCAGTGAACCCCACGAGACAATTGACTACCTGCGTCAAGTCGCCGAGCGGCATCCGGGGAGTGCGATTGTCTTCGGCGACGATGGCGAAAAATTCGGCACCTGGCCCGGTACAAAAGACCATGTTTACGAAAATGGTTGGCTGCGACGGTTCTTCGATGCGTTGCGGGAAAATGCCGAATGGCTGAAAGTCTCGACGTTGGCCGAAGTGGTCGACGAAGTGCCGCCTGCGGGAAGCATCTATTTGCCCGATGCCAGTTATCGCGAAATGACCGAATGGGCGCTGCCCACAGAACGACAAATTGTGTTGTCGCGCATGACGCACGCCAAGGAATCGGATCCGGATTGGCCGCAACTGAAGCAGTTTCTCCGCGGCGGCTTTTGGCGCAACTTCCGTGTGAAGTATCCCGAGAGCAACGAGATGTACGCGCGGATGCTGTTAGTCAGTAACCGCCTGGACGAGTTGGCAGCCAGCCCCCAAGGAGAAGAGCGCCGCGATCTGCTGGCGCAGGCCCGCACATTTCTGTATCGCGCACAGTGCAATTGCAGCTATTGGCATGGGGCCTTTGGTGGATTGTATTTGCCGCACCTGCGCAACGCCGTCTATACCAACCTGATCGCCGCTGACAACGTGCTGGACAAAGTCGCCGGACGGACCGGTGCCTGGGTGACGATCGACGCCGATGACTACGATCTGAATGCCCGCAAGGAAATCCGCATCGCCGGGGATAAGCTCATTGGCTTTGTCGCACCGAACGATGGCGGTCACCTGTACGAACTGGACATCCGCAGCATCCGCCACAATCTGTTGGCCACGCTCGATCGCCGTCCCGAACCGTACCACGACAAAGTCCGCGCCGCCGGGGACCAACAGCATCAGCAGTCCGAAGTCGCCAGCATTCACGACATGGTCGCGTTCAAACAACCCGATCTGGACAAGAAAATCCAATACGATACGTGGACGCACAAAAGTCTGGTGGACCACTTCTTCCAACCCGGTCTGACCTGGGAACAGGCGCAAAACGGCGTTGGGGAAATGGGCGACTTCGTCTCCGGTGTCTATGAAACGATGTTGCGGCGTTCCCCCGAGCAAGTCCAAGCCCGCATGTGGCGTTTGGGACGCATGGGACAGTACGAGGTCAAAATCACCAAAACGATTTCGCTCGACGTGCACGACGCCGGACAGTTGGACGTGCTTTACGAACTCGAAAACTTGCCGGCTGATCTCCCGATTCATTTCGGCGTCGAATTCAATTTCGCCGGCATGGCGGGCGGTGCTCCGGATCGTTTCTATTACGATGCAGACGGTGCGCAATTGGGGCAACTCGATTCGGTCCAGGACCTCCACGATTGCGGCCGCATCGGCTTGGTCGACGAATGGCTGGGTATGGATGTCACGCTAGAGACCTCACAACCGAGCTCCCTGTGGGCCTTCCCGATCCAAACCATCAGCCAATCCGAATCCGGATTCGAAATGGTCCACCAAAGCTCAGCAGTCATTCCCCGCTGGGAAATCCTCAATCCCCCCGGTGGTTGCTGGAGCGTGAAGTTATCGATGAACGTCGACACCTCAGCAGCGCAAGCACGGATGTTGAAAGAAGCAGCACTGACCTCGTAGTCGTAGGTCAGGCAGCCACCTGACGCGGGTTACGTTTGATTTCTGAATATCCAGGATTCAATCAGAGAACGGAGCCTTAAAAAACATGTTGCGGAGTGAAGCGCGGATTCCGGTCTTCAACGTGTCACTGATGGTGGGGATTCTGCCCATTTCCATCGCCTTCCCTTACTGTCTTCCGGTCGACATTCGCGGATCGTGGGGATTGGCGTTTAGCGTCATGTTGCCCACAATGCTACTATTTTGTCTGACGTTGCGTGAATCGCATCGTCTGCAATCCGCTGTCGCTCATGGGGCGAGCGATGTGGAGGAGACCCGCGACGTCAAGTATTTCTATTTCTGGACGCTGCTCGCTTGGTTGCCGATTCCCATCTTCTCGCTGTTGATGATCATCACGGTAGCAACGGGTACCTATGACCCCGTCCGGGACGATAGTTTCCAACCAGAACGGATGCTGGGTTGGTGGATAGCAAACCTCGCCCAGATCGCGATCGCCGCGACGACCTGTCTCTTACTGCTCAATCAATTTTTGCGTGGTTCGCGCAACTTGAGCCAGCGAGTGCCGATTTACAATGTGATTTCCTGGGCCTTGCAGTTTCCTGCAATGTTGTTGTTCGCAATCTAGTCGGTGTCGGTCAGGCAACCGGTTGACACGGGTTACGTTTGATCGTCCAATAAATGAGGCGATTGAGCGATCCGACACGACGAATTACGTCGTCAGCCAACGCCTGATTTCACATGGAACAACCGCCATGTCGCCGCGAATCCATTGTCGCCTGATCGTTTATGGCCCACTGTTGATCGGCATGTTCGGGATTCCGCTGTGTATGGTTTCGTCCGAATCCGTGTGGTGCCTGATCGTGTTGGGCGGGATCGCCGCGGTCTATGTGCTATTCTTTCGCAGATTCGTGCCCGCCAGGTGCCCTCTTTGCGGTAGTCAGGCTTGGTGCCGCTTTGCTGTCAAAATCAAACTGCGAGGCGCAGCCCAGCCGTCATTTTTCCGCTACGACTGTACTGGTTGCGACTACTGCGGTTACCCAAGATGGATCAAGAGTTTTGCCGGCGGCATGGTGGGGGTGATCATGGGACTTTTTTTCTCGATCATGATACTCTTTTCGATTCCAATCGAAAGTGAAATCGAACTCACTATGTTTGGCTTCGTAATGATTACCCTCGGACCGATGTTGCTGGGATTGATTCTTGGTGGCAATGTTGGCGTGACGAATGACAATTGAAATCACTCAATAGCAGCCAGAGTGATCCAATCAATCTCCCCCAACCGCGCGACATCTTCCGCATTGTTGTGCCGCAATATCGCCAGCACCGGGACTTTTGTGAACCGGGCTAAATCGGCGGCGTTGGTTTCAATCGAACAGTCGTCGACTGTCGGCACTGCCTCGTTGAGTACGATACCGGCGACGGTCAAACCACGTTGCGCCGCTGCTTCGAGCGTGAGTAGCGTGTGGTTGATCGTCCCCAATCCGAGTCGTGCTACGACGATCAGTGGGTATCCCAAGTCTTGGGAGATATCGGCGACCGTCTCTTGTTCAGCGATGGGCGACAACAGCCCCCCTGCCCCTTCGATCAGCAGAAAATCGCACTGCGTCCTCCACCAGTCCACTCCGCTGCGAAGCAATGGAGCGTCGACCGTCCGATTTTCCGCTCTGGCGGCCGACGGGGGTGCTAAGGGGGCGTTGAATCGCTGCGGGCAAATCCGCTCGCGAGGAAACTGTTTACCCGTAGCGGCATGCAGCTCTTCAATGTCAGCCCAAACAGACTGCCCCGCCGCATTCTGCCCTGCTCCACTGACAGCCGGTTTGTACGCGCCCACCACATGGCCACCCGCGACCAACCGGCGGGCGATGTGGCACGTCACATAGGTCTTCCCGATGTCGGTGTCGGTACCGGTGATGAACAGGCCTGGAGGGGGCATAGAATTATTTCAAGATAAGAATTAGTCGACACGCTGCCACGAGGGTGCCACTGGCTTTGCCAGTGTTTCACAAGTATCACACACGCTTGAACTTGCACTGGCAGAGCCAGTGGCACCCTCGATCTCACATTTGACGATGCATTAGTTTATCCCCAACGTCGGCGGATCGCCATTCGGGCGTTAAAAGATGAAACGGTTCCGGGAACAATGCAAAATCCCGTCTATCAGCACGTTGGCGGTCGCGCTATAATCCGCCGCGCGCCGGGACTTGACGGCGACAGTTCAGCTATATATTGCTCCTAGGGTTTGCGTGATGATCAAAATTCTCTGCCGCGGATGTTTGCTGTGTTTGACATGCGCGGCCATGGGGTGCATCTCTTCTGAGACACAGACGCCCGACCTGTTTCGCGGGCAATTGCCGCGGGAGCATGCGGCGACGCAGCGGCAGGGATTTGAGATGTACGATCCGCTTCCCAGTGATGCAGGCCCGTTCACTGATACCCGTCCCCGAGCTTATAACCAGCAACGTTCGATGTCGCGGCGCGCTAAGGACAACTATTATCCGCCCGGTGGCTACTTGCCCAGTAACGGAGCTGTCCCGCAATCGTCGCGGCCGAATGATTTTTCCGGAACGGTGGATACCAACTAAGGGCCGTCTTCGTTTGGCCGTTAACGAATGACGTCGCAATCAGGGCGAGCCGCCGCAAAATCCTCCGCACCAGCCGATGTGACGCGCGTCCCTTGCACGTGCAACAACTTCAGCTTGGGAAGATCCAACAGCGGAGCTAAGCCCCAATCGCTGACTTCCCGGCAAAAATTGAGATAACAATCTTCTAATTTGCTGAATTCGGCGATATTCGTCAGGCCTACGTCGGTGACCTCAGTCGTACTGACATCCAACCGCCGCAGCTTTGGCAATTGTTTGAGAGCGTCCATTCCCGAGTCGGTGACCTGCGTGCGACCGAGATTCAGTTCTTCCAGATTCTGGAGCGGAATCAATTCTGCAATTCCAGCGTCGGTAATTTCGGCGCCGTGGATACTCAATTGCTTGAGGCAGGTCAGGTGGCTGAGATGCCGCAACGTCTCATTGGTCAATGGCGTCCACTTAAAATCGATCGCCACAATATCGTCGCCTTCACAAGCGTAGCTCACGCGTGTGGGTGCGAAATGATTGGGACGAACGTCCCATAGAGAATCCAGAGCTTTCGCAAGATGGCCGTCGTGCGCGTCGAGCGCCTCTAGAAACACATCCTCAGATCGGAGCAACGTCTTCATGTTTCCCTCCCAATCCTGCATAAGCAATAACGGCGAATAAGTGATTGCGATTATACCTGTTTGAAACGTAAATCGCAAAAATATTGCTAGAGTGGAGGGACTCGGAAACGACGTATACGACCTATTCCGCCTAAACCAAAGTAGATCGTCGAGCGAATATGCAAAGCCTCACGCCGCGTGGAGAGAAACAAACGCACATAAACCATGCGATGCCAGTGCTTTACGCGCCAGAAAAATTGATCCGTACTAAGGCATCGCTGGATTCAAATAATCGCGACCGCTTCGAATTCAATTTCCAGGCCGGGAATCGCCAATTCGGTTGTGCCGACCGCTGTTGAGGCGGGGTACGGTTTGACAAGATAGTCCTGACGGACCTTGCGGTAGATTGGCAGGTCGCGGAGTAGGTGCACGAAGAACGAACGGATGATGACCACGTTTTCGAATCCGGCGCCCGCCTCTTTGAGAATCAAACCGATCCGGTCAAAGGTCTGCCGCATCTGAGTTTCCATATCAGCATCCAAGTCCTTCGGCCCCTGCCCCGAGACGAAGACCAACCGTTGGCCTGTGGCGAGGATGCCGGGTGTGTATCCCACGTCGGCTGAAGGCGCGCCGTCGGGGTAGAGTCCCGTCCGCTTGGCGGTTACGTCAGCTGCGGCTGCGGATTGCGGTGACAAGGCGGCCAACGACCCGCCGGTCAGGCCCAAGACGGCTCCGCTCAAAAAGTCGCGACGAGGATTCTCAGATGGTTGTTGCTGCTGCACGGTCAATCTCCGCTGTGAATGGATGGGGGTGGTCTGATTATTTCTCGTCGAGCTGAATCCATGAGCATTGGGTAATGAACTGATTCAGCGAGGCATAGGAAATATGGGCGTTGGTGGCATACCGCGGCGTATTGTTTGCCGGGAAGGTGGCCAAGGTCGCATCGCCCACTAAAAAGACGTTGAAGTCGCGTGAGAGGTTTTCGTAACCAGCGGTTGTCGAACAAAAACACATGTCCGTAGCATAACCGGTCAAAATCACATGCTGTACGCCCTGGGCTTTGAGAAAGTCCCGCAGCCCGGGATAACCATCATTGTCGTAGTAGACCACGTCGTCCAGATCCACATCGACGGCGCTGCAGATGGGGATCGGGAGATCCCAGAAGCCCTCGTGGTTGTATTTCGCCGCCGCATCGATCCCGGGGAACTGCTGAAAATAGTCCTTAAAGACATGGTCGCTGGAAATGGCGATTTCCGCGGGCAACGGTTGGCCGCTGTAGTCGAAGTCCTTGAGAATTTTCCGTAAGGCGACCATGCCGGCGGCGTGTTCTTGAGCGGTCGGGCGATGTCGGATGCTGCGGTACACCGGCGTGTGCGCCGGGTGCTCACCGCCGCGCATACTATAGAGCACTAAATTCACGCGGTCGCGCAACCGTTTTAGCAACGGATTGACGACCTCTGCGGTATGGCGGCCGGCGAGTTCGTTTTTCTCCACGGTACAAAAGTCAGCCACGCCAGCCGGCTCAGGCGTCTTCCAACCCTGTCCATCGTCGATTCCCCAAGGATGGACCATGATCACAGCGGTCCGTTCGGCACGAATTCGATTCGGGACTTCCACAATGCCACGGGCGTTGTAGGAAAATCGCCAGGCTCGCACTGACAAGTCCGCGCCGGGTTCATCGATCAAGATGGGTGCCTCGAACCGTCGGGACTCGATGACCGGTTCGACGTATTCAGGATAGTCGGCCAACAGTGGCTGCGGATCTTCCAACGGCGTGAGTTGATTACGGTAGGTTCGCGTCTCAACCGGTTGGGTTTCTGACGCGTTGGCTTTGACGACAGTGGCGGGTGGATCGGCGGAGAGGCCGACTTGTCGTCCGGCGCAAAAAGCGGCGACAAGCAACAAGCCGCCCACGATGGATGCTTTGTGAAAACCAGTCAGGGGAGTTCGCATTATTTTTGCTCCTGCAGCTGAGTCGGCGTCTGTTCTGAGGCCGGTGTTTGCGATGTGATTTCGATTTCCACAACGTCCTGATCGGGCTGCACTGTGACCGTCGGATAAACCATTGGCAGCGGATCGGCATATTTCATTCCAGCATAATGGGTTTTGGTCTCCACGAAACCCCGCTCGTCAAAGTTGCTGATCGTCCCCGTTGATATTGTCACCGTCGTTCCGTCTGGCCAGATGAATGTATTCCCTTCGCGCACCGGTTTTCCAGCCAGCCACCACGTGAGCGGTTTGGTCGTTTGACGGCGGATACTCAAACGACCGGGCCGGTGCAGTTCGATATTCTGCTCGCCGATCCCCGCAGCTTTTGGTCCCACGCAGCGGATTTTTGCCTGTCGCCCGTCGTCAGCCACCAGCATTTCTTCGATTGGTTCCGCGGGTTTATTAATGTCGTTGGTCTGAAGCATATCGACCAACACCGGCCGCCCCCCGGCATGCACGATGAGGCCCCCTTTTTTAAATCCCACGACGATATCTCCGGCGGTGTAGGAATCACGCAGGTAAGCCTCGTTGACCTCCGGTTCAGGGAACTCGAAGGAGAGCGGTAGGTTCTCTTCAACAACAGCCGTGATGTTTGGGTCGTACCACAGGTAGACGTATCCGCCGAAACTGAACAGCAATTCTTCTTTTTTGGTCGGAGTGATATATCGCGAACGTTGTAGCCCGCCAAGTGATTCATCCCAGCCCGCCAAGTACTGATAGATCGGCCGTTGTTGCTCGCGGGCCAGAAAGACCAACACGGGGGACCAATAGTCGAGCTGCCCATACGATGGCCCAAACAGCACGTTGCGATTCGATTCGTTGTACGGTGCGGTTTGCTTTCGTGGTTGCTTCCCGGCGATGGCTGCCAGCGCCATGCGGCCGGGAGTGGAATCGGGAAATTCACGAAACAGGTCCCGCCCGGTGACGCGCCGCAGCGCGTCCATGAAGAAGATGCGATAGTGCAGTGTGGAGGCCCAGAAATTCGAGGTCTGGTCGCTGGTGCCGCTGGGCGTGAGTGCGTGCGGCAATAAGTAATCAACATGCTTTTGAATCATTTGCTCGAGCCACGCGTCGGCTGCGGGGACTTCGCCCAACAGTGCCAAGGCGACAATTCCTTGCGGAGCGGCATCGACGCTGCCGTGATGTTTGTTGTACCCCGCACCGGCAGCGACCGGGTCTCGGAAAAACTCGAAATAGGCGCCGCACACGGCGGTCAAGCAGTCGCGGACCTCTTGTCGTTCCGCAGCAGTCAATCGGTCGTAGAGCAGGTCGTAGCCAACGGCGAGACTTTTCATCACCCGCAGCACGGCGTAGGCTTTGCTGGCATCGGGTTTGTTGTCGGCTTCATGTTTCCAAACCCGGCTACCAGCCAGTAACCACGCCTTGGCCGATTCGAAATAGGGATCATCGTCCGGATCGGACAACACCGACGCAAAGGCTAAATGCTCGATGATCGCCATGTCATGCATGGCGGCATAGAAGCGGTCGTACAGGTTTTCGTATTGGGGATCGTCGGCCAGCGTGGGAATCCACTCTGTGCGGGGAGGTTGTTGCCGACACCAATCAGCGGAGCGAGTCAGGTTGTCCCAGATTTTCGCGTGCATCCCCGCTTCGCGCAGCTTGCGCAATCGCGGTAGGTCGGCCGCGGTGAAATACAGCCGTGGGTGCTGCTTCAGTTTTGGTTCAACGGCTCGCGACCAAGACGTTATCGTCAAGCAGATTGTGATTGCGAGCAGGACAACCAGGGAGTTTCGCATGAGGATGCGGCCCCTTAAAACATAGTTGGCGGGCGATAAACGGCGGAAGCTTTGACTGGGTTCGATCGTATCGCAAGGCTCGATGCCCTACCAGTTCTCCGACACCAAGCGTGGAATCACTGTTTTCCGTCAATCGCCCGCTGGAGCAGATTGTGTGTGATCTGTTGGACGCGGGGATCGGGACCGTGGGGGCGACTAAAATGCGACCAGGGGAGCGTGTGTCCCGGCGGCGAGCTGAGGCCTTGCGCCCAAAAAATGGTGGCGGCGTTGAATACGAAATTGTCTTTGGGACCGGGATAAATCGTGGCTGTCCACTGTTGTGGATTCTCGCCGCCTTGAAAAGCGGTTCCTGCGGCGACGATTTCCAAGCCGGGAATTTTGGCCGGCGCGCCGTGGTATTCCCATCCAATCAATCCTGGAATGCGGTCGCCCGCTTTGACGTTGGTTCCGGCAAAGATCCAATGCTCGGGTTTGGTAATCGTCCAGTCTCCCCCGCCATTCACTGGTTCGACATTGCGGGCCCCCATCAACAGGCCCTCGTCCGGACCGTGTTCGGGAAACGGGCCGTGTAGTCGCTCGCGCAGGAGTGCGTAATCGTTCTTCGCCCCGTAGGGGCCGCCGCGAAAAATAATGCGATTCTCCCGCCCATCGCTGCTGGCCCGAAATGGTGTGACCCAACAGATGGAATTGCCCGAAAGGAACAACAGATTCACGCCGGCGTCGCGCATCTTCTCGACACTGCGAAACTGCCGAATGTCCCAGTATTCATCGTGCCCGACGCTGATAAAGGACTTGCATTTTAAGCCATGTTCGGGGGTGAGCATGTTGCTGTTACAACAATAAGTCACATCGTAGCCATGCTTTTCGAGCCAGTAAGCGAGTGGAAACTCCAAAGGCAGAAATTCGCCCGATCCGAATGTCAGCGGATCATTCACCACGCCGTTGTATTGCGCTTCGCGGCCGTAGGGACGATCGAAACTGACGTCGGCCCACGGGCCTTGGACGCCTTTGGGATGCGTATAGATCGAATAATTGCTCGGCCATTGGTTGTAGGCTTGCCAGGTGTTGTCGGAACATTGAAACAGGACGTCCGCCGGGCGATCGTCGCGAACGACGAAGACAATGTAACTTTGCCAATACGGCCGGTCCGCTTCGGAAGGGAGTGTGGTCAAGCGGCCCAGATAGACGCCGCTCAACCAATCGTCGGGAATCGTCAGTTGCGTGGTCGCCTCCCAGCGGCATTCATGCAGGTATTTTTCTCCGGGTGCAGGGACGGGCTGCGTCTGACCCTCAAACGGGCCGAGCGTGGTCATTAACCTAGCACCACGTCCGCCATAATAGCCCATTCGGAAGACTTCGATTTTGAAAGGCTGCGGAGGATCGCTGGAGACCATGATGTCGATCGACTCGCCCGCTGTGACGCTTTGTCGCGAGCAGTACCCCTCGATCCAGGGCGTACGATGGCCCTTATTGTCGGGGCGGACGCGGGTCAATTGCCAGTCGGTCGCGCCGGGGAGTTTGTTTTCTTCGACGATTAACGAGCCGCGCTTTGCAGCCTTTGGTGTCTCCTGAGCTTCGGCGGGCAGCGTTGAGAACAAACCTCCGAATAGGCACGAAATGCTCAGCATGGAAGAGATCAGTTGACGCATGGAAGTTTGCTCCAGGGTGTTTCCGTTAGTTTTGCATAAGATCGTGGGCCGTCTGGTTGCCGAACTGTGCTCGCCGTTATTTTTTGGGCAGCCCGACTAGAAACTCCAACAAGTCGGCCATTTGTTGCGGCGAGATTTTTTTCTCCAAACCTTCGGGCATTAGCGACACGCCGGAGCTGGTGATCTCGTCGATATTTTGTCGCAGGATGGTTTCCTGTTGCCCCTCGGCGCGGCGGAGGGTGATGCTGGTGGCGGTTTCGTTGACGATGATGCCCGTAGTGGTCCGTCCATCATCGGTGACGACGATGTAATCCAAAAAGTTCGGTGAGACCTCGCGATTGGGGTCGAGCACGTGCACCAAGATCTCTCCTGCCGTGCGGTTTTTGATCGTTGCCAAATTCATTCCCACATCATGCCCTTGGTTTCCCAGGCGATGACAGGTGGTGCACTGGCTGCGAAAAACCGCCTCGCCCCGTTTGCTGTCCGCCGGCAAGCTGAGAGCGGTTTGGTAGGCGGCAATCACTTCGTGCCGTGGACTGGGTTTGTCCTTGGCGAATAACTTTTCGGCGCGGGCCTTGATCTCCGCATTGCGATTTCTCAGCAGCAAGCCACGGCGAATCGGCGGGATCTGCGCCAGCGGTATGTGGCCTTGCTCCAAAGCGTCCAACAACGGGCCAATGCGTTCTGTGCGGGAGGAAAGCGCACCGACGACTTCGTTGCGGACCGACGGAGTCAGCTGCTTAAAACGTTCCAGCAGAATGCCGGTGATTTGCGGATCGACAAAACCGGACAACGTCTGCACCGCCGCCATCTGCAGCGACAACGGTTGCCGCGGGTCGATCAACTGCTCGAGCACCGGTTTGACTTGCTCGAACTCGCCATAACCCAACAGCCGTACGGCCTGAATGCGTTGCTCGACCGTCGCATCATCGAGGACCGCAATTTTTTCCGCGTCGTCGAACAGTCGCGCAATCATTTCGCTGGCTGGTTCGTTTTTATCTTTCCTGTAGTCTCCCAATCCAGCACGCGACCGTTTCAGGCCACTGCCCAGTGACGCGACCGTGTTGAGAGAAACGGAATCGGCAGCCGAACCAGTTTCCTGCGACAATGCGGCCAGTAGACGGCGGACCTCTTCGGGACGATTGCGGGCGCCGATAATCTCAGCGAGTTGCCCAATCAACGGCGCGCCGTTGCCGGCAGCGAAATCAGGATCGGCCAGCAGGTCGACCAGTACGGTAATTTCCTGGCCGGACAGTGACGACAGCACCGCTGCACGCGTCCATGGGTCTTCGACATCGCGTCTCGCGATACGCTCTAAGGCGGCGGTGATGCGGGGATCGGTTTCCGCTTCTCCCAATGACAGCGCCGTCTGGAAGCGGACGCGGGCGTCATCATCGTCGGCAACTGCCAAGACCTGCGTGAGTAGTTTCGTCGAGCTTTTCAATCGATTCTCTGCCAGCAGCACCGCTTGCTCGCGTACGCGGGGTGAATCATCAGTTAATCCCTGTGAGATGTCGTCATCGGTCAGCGCCTCTAATCCATTTAGTGACCACAGTGCGTGCAAGCGGACGAGTGGTTTTTCACTTTCTTTGAGCATGTTGCGGAGCGGGTCGATGGCGGCCTTGTCCTGGCGTTCAAATATCAGCCGATGCGCCGTTTCCCGCCACCAGGAATTGGGATTCTCCAATTCCGCCACCAATTGCGTCGTCGTCGCAGTCCCCAGTTGCGGTCGCCGAGTGACATCGTGGCCCGGCGGGTATTTTGGGGGAGCGAGGCGATAAATCCGGCCGCGATCGCGTCCGCTCTCTAGGTCGAGATGGGCTTTGATGTCGTCGGGAATCGACCAGGGATGCTCGATCGTTTCCCGATACATGTCGAGCACATGCAATGTGCCATCGGGGGCGTTGACGAAATTCACCGGCCGGAACCAGTTGTCGGTCGATGCTAAAAACTCGACGTCTTGATTGGCGCGCTGGGCAACAAACGTTGGCCCCGCAGCAGAGAGTCGGTAATGCATGACCAGATTGCCGGCGACTTCGGCGATGAAGGCGTTTCCATAATATTCCTCGGGATAGGCGGCTCCCCGGTAGATGGTGATGCCGCTGGAGGAGGTCACAAACCCGGTGGCGACGCTTTCGCTGCGAGGGCTTTTGCGGTTGGTGTCGGCGGCGAGACGCCCGGCATTGATCACCCGCCACGGTTCAGGCGGGCTGATGCGAAACACCTCGATGGCATCGCCGGCAATCGCCGCATCATTGACCGCTTGTTGGACGGCGAGAAACGGATTGCGTGCCAGATAACGCCGCTGCAACACAATGTGCTGCGCGGGATTGCGAATGTTGCAGATAAAACGGTTGCCGAAATCATCAAAGCTGTTGCCAAACCGCGCTCCGCCCGAGATCACCTCGAAGGCGTCGTTGACCGGATCGAGCCGAAAGTCGTTGCGACGCAGTGGTACCGGTTGGGCCGTCGGTTCGTCCCCCGGTCGAATATTGCCTCCATTGCTCGAACCGGCGGCGTAGATTTTGTGATCTAGCCCCCAGGCAAGATTGTTCATGACCGCTTGCACGTTGAATTTGCGAAAGCCGGTGAATACCTTACGACGAACATCGGCCTTGCCGTCGCCGTCGGTGTCCTTCAAGTACCATACGTCCGGCGTCGCGGTGACGAACACGCCCCCTTTCCAAAATGCAATTCCGGTCGGCCAGGAGAGGTCTTCGGCAAAAATCACACTCTTGTCGAACCGGCCGTCACCGTCGGTATCTTCCAGGGTCCGCACGCGGCCGATCGGCAATGACGTTTGTTCTTGCCAAGCAACGTCTTTGTCGGTGCCGGTATACGGGTAGTCGCTCATCTCGACGACGTAGGCCTTACCGTTTTCGTCGTATTGCATGGCAACCGGATCGGTGACGAGCGGTTCGGACGCTAGCAGTTCGAGGCGAAACCCGTTCAGCAAGCGAAAGGTTTTCAGCGCCTTATTCGGCGGCGTGGGTTGAATCCGTGGTAATACCTCGGCCAGTGCCGGCGGTTCATCGGCGTTTAGTAATAATCTGCTTCCGCACAATGACACGGCGGCCAACAGCAGGCCGCAGGTGATCAGTTTCGAACGGCTACGTGTCATCAGCAGTTTTCTCCAATCAAACGTGGGGAACGTCAGTCTCTCGTCACGGTTTTGCGAGCCGCCATGCGTTATTCTGTTTTCGCCAGCAACCTGTGCGGATTGTCCTCGCAGATCGCCTTGAGTTGAAACCAACCCAGCTCTGATTCTTTGAGTTTGAGCAGGGCTGCGTCGAAATTGAAAAAGGGGAAATGCGAGCCAAACAACACGCGACGCAACGGAACTTTTTTGAGCAGTTTTTCGATCCCGCCCGCACCTTCCAGCATGGCGATCTCGAAATAAACATTTTCTGCCGCCGCAAGTTGGTCGATTTTTGCGAGCGGTAAACTGCGAAAGGTATTGAGCATGACCAAACGCAATTTCGGCAGTTTCTCAAAGAGCCCTGCCAGCGGGGCGGGATCGACGTGCGGAACTTGCAGCAAGGGATGTTGCGTCCGTTCGTCTTCCATGCTCAGCGCCAACTGCACGATTAATTCTCGTTCCGTAGCAAGTTTCAACAACTGCGCGAACCGCGGGTCATCGAGTTTGTAACCGTGATAGTTGGGATGCAAACGGATCCCCGGCATCTGATAATCCTCAGCACAGCGTCGCAGATCCTCTTGCCAATCGGGCAGCGTGGGATTGACCGAACCGAACGGCAATAACAGTCCGTCGCCGTGGGCCTGGCACTCATCCACGAGTCGTTGATTCACACCGGCGATATCGTGATGTAGCAATCCGTCGAAACTGCCGGCCCAGGCTTGTGTCACTCCTTGGCGTCGCAGCTTAGCAACAAGCTGCCGCGTCTCATCGCCCGGCAACCGGCGAAACGGCCAGCGCGACAGGTTCACATTCGTATCGACCAGGGCATTCTTCAATTCGCACGCCCCTTGGTTTTCAGAATGGGGGTCAGCAGTCGCTTAAGATTGCCGCTGAGAATCAATTGCCGCTGCGCGTCGGTGAGGTCCGCGCTATAGACTTTTCCGAGTTGTGAAGCAAAACTCCGACCGCCGGCGTCGCTGCCATAAATCACACGCTCCGCTCCCAATTCACGGACCGCCATCTCAACCAGTCCCGCTGTGGGATCACTGCCGGCCGTGCCGAGCGAAACATTGGGAAAAGGTCGTACCGCCCGAATCCCCTGCTCCCAATTGCCCCCCGCGTGTCCGCAGATGAACTGCGCTTCGGGATGCCGCGCCGCCAGCGTCGTCAAATCGTCCGGCGTCGATTCGCCCGGGAGATTTCCTGTGGTTTTGATCCAAGTATGCTGAAACACGACGGCGTTCAGCTCAGAGGCCAATTCAATGATCGCATCCAGGGACGCGTCATCGCACTTCCGCGCCACCCACAATTTGATGCCCACCATCGGACCATTCTCGATGCAGCGCCGCATCTCGCTGAGGCTCATCTCGACATGGTTGGGGCTGACATAGGCATAGGCCAACGCTCGTTCCTCGGAGCCCTTGATGGCTGCCAGCACCTGATCGTTTTGCCGGCGTAGTTCTTCGGCAGTGGGATCGGTCTGAAACGGCCAGCCCATATAGACGACCACCCGTGCAATGCCCAGACGGTCGGCGAATTTCAGCAGATTGGCCATCCGCTCCGGCGGCGTCTTCCCCTCAACCCCGGACAGATGACAATGATTGTCCCAGATCACCGGCGACTCAGAAGTTTCGTCGCCGCGGACACGTTCACCCAACGAAGTGCCCAACGCTGCTAGCGCCCCTAATGCCAAGCATTCCCGCCGCGTTACGCCACGGTGCATATCGTTGGGGTGGGGTTGTGACATGGGCATCGTACAACAATCGTGCTTTTCATCGTGACCGGAACATTATCTCAAACAGGCCCGTCAGCTGCCCAACTATCGATTCCAATGGGGTGCCACTGGCGGCTCGTCCGCCAGTGGCGGGTCAGGCTGAGTTTTCTCTGTCCAGGGACGTCGGTTCACGTGCGCACTGGCGGGCAAGCCGCCTGTGGCACCCGACCTGCGGATGTTCCTTGGGGTTCTCTACGGGCTGTTACAGCGCCAAATGCGCCATCGCTTCTTCGGGCGACATGATGTAGCTGATGTAAAACGGGCCGAATTCGGCGTACTTGGCTGAGGCTTCATCGAACCGCATGGTGTAGACGATCTCTTTGATGAATTCCGGTGTGCGGCCCCACAGAGTGACGCCCCATTCGAAGTCGTCCAATCCGGTCGAAGCGGTAATGAGTTGTGTCACCTTGCCGGCGAACATCATTCCGCTGCGGCCATGCTCGGTCATCATCTCCATGCGGCGGCTGTAGGGGAGTGTGTACCAATTGGCCTGCGGGTCGCGGATTTTGTTCATCGGATAGAACGACATCACCGGCCAGGGCGGAATCTCCGGAAACAGCCGTTGCTTGCGCATGGCGACTTCGCGTTGCTCATAGGCTTTGAGCTTTGCCCCATACTCGGGACTGTCCGCCGCTGTTCCTTCGGCAACCAGTCGCTGGCCGTACTGTTCGAGCGTGGGAACGTATTCTGAAACTTCCGTGATGGAAACAAACGAATACGCTGCTTCCAGGGCCGTGCCGAACGTCGAACTGCGGATTTGGTGTTGGATGGAATCGATCACCAACGGGTCGGGATCGAGGATCATCAGGCCCAGGTCCGCCTTGTGTCCGGAGACAATCGACGTGACCAACCGTTTCGGCGCCCCCTCACGGTCGGGATTAAGGATTTCCGCCAATTCGCGGCGGCCTTCGGCGCGTTCTTCTTCGTCAAAGTCCGCCAACACGTTTTGATCGACGATGTAATACAAATGCAGGCAGTGCCAGCCATCGCTCATCAGGATGGTTGGTTCGGGTTGCGGAGCTGAACCAGGACGGGAAGGACGATTCACGGTGGTCTCAATCTATAGAAAAAGGAACGTTGGTTTTGCAAAGGTTATACGTGAGCCCGTTTTCATGTGCGACGGTCTCCCAATCTCGCACCGACGGCAAAGCGTTTATTTTAGGTCGCTCACCGCAGGTCGGCAACCAAGCCGGCGGCGAACTGTTACACGCGGCCGATATCCGTCATACTAACAAGCAGCATTTCACATGAAAAACCTGAGCCAATCCTACCGCCCAATTGAATTGAACATAAATCGAGGAAGCAGCCATGCGACGCACATTTGTCTTAGCTTTGACCGCAGCGATTTTGGGAATAACCGCAGCTTGCGGCGCGGCTGAGGAAACGCCGAAGTTGCAAAAATCATTGCACATGGTGCCAATGCGCGACGGAACCCGCCTGTCGACCGTCGTCTACCAACCCGCCGACCAAAAAGGCCCGCTGCCGGTCATCTTCATCCGCGGCCCCTACGGAAAACTGCCGCAACAAGCCGCTGCGGGAATGTGCGCACGCGGGTATGTCGTCGTGTCGCAAGACGTGCGGGGCCGCTTTGATTCCGAAGGAAATGATGCCATCGTGTTTCACAACGGCGGTTGGAGTGAACGACGGGATGGGCATGATTCGATCAACTGGATCACCGAACAGGAATGGAGCGACGACAATATCGCCTCCTGGGGCGGTTCGGCTTTGGGAATCACGCAAAACATGCAGGCGGTCGATGCCCCGCCAGCTCTCAAAGCACAATGGGTCATGGTGGCTTTCTCCGACATGTATTCACAAGGTTCCTACCAAGGCGGCGCGCTCCGCCAATCGCTAATGAAAACCTGGTTGAAGAAACACAAGTTCGACCCGCGATCATTGGAGACATTCTTAGCACACCCCAAGTACGACGAATTTTGGGAGGAAGTCAATCCTGAAGCGCGCGCCGCGGACGTACATGCCCCGGGGATTTATTTCGGCGGCTGGTATGACATTTTTCTGCAAGGGACGCTGAACTCGTTTGAAACGATTCACAATCATGGCGGCGACGGCGCTCGCGGCAACTGCCGCTTGATCGTAGGTCCCTACGCACATGGGGGTTTCACGGAATTGACCTACCCGGAAAACTCCGCCATTCCCAATGCTCCTCAGGCGGGCGATGCGTTGCGGTATTTTGATCACTTTATCAAGGGAATCGACAACGGCGTCGAGAACGATCAGCCGGTGCACTACTACGTGATGGGCGATCCCGAAGACAATACCGCCCCGGGGAATTTCTGGCGTTCCGCCGACAATTGGCCGCCGCCTTCGCAACTGACGCCGTTTTACTTCCACCAGAACCATCAACTCTCGCAAGCTCCCCCGACGACCGATGGCAGTTTGGAGTACCAATACGATCCGGAGAACCCCGTCCCGACTGTCGGCGGTCAAAACTTGTTCCTGGATCGGGGCCCCAAAGACCAGCGAAAAATCGAAAGCCGCGACGACGTGTTGCTGTTCACCACCGACACGCTCACCGAACCGGTAGAAGTCAGCGGCCGAATTCGGGCGACCCTCTTTGTTTCCTCCGACTGTCCCGACACCGATTTCACAGTGAAATTGTCGGATGTTTATCCCGATGGACGCTCGATGCTGGTGACCGACGGCATCCTGCGAGCGCGGCATCGCATCGGTTTTGATCGTGAGGATTTTCTCAAACCGGGCGAAGTCTATGAATTGACCGTTGATCTGTGGAGCACATCGCTGATCTTCAATCGCGGCCACAAAATCCGCATCGCGGTCTCTTCATCAAACAATCCCCGCTTCGACACCAACCCCAACACCGGCAGCCCAATCCGCGCCGATGACAAAACCCGCGTCGCCACGAACAAGCTGTATCTCTCACCCACACACCCCTCTCACGTGACCCTGCCGATCTTCACCGCCCCCGCAACGACCGGGAAATAGATTCGACCTCGGATAAATTCTCAGAATCTGGAATAGCATCTCGGAAAATCTACTTGCTCATAAACTGGCTGACCTCATGACCGCACCGTTATTACACATGACCGGCATCTCCAAACGGTTTGGAGCGACGCAGGCGCTCAGTGATGTGACCATTGATGTCCGTGCGGGTCGGGTGACGGCGTTGATCGGCGAGAATGGCGCCGGCAAAAGTACATTGATGAAGGTGCTCAGCGGCGCACATCGGACGGACTCCGGAACGATGACCTTGGCCGGTAAGCCGTATGCTCCTCAGGGACCGCACGATGCGCGACTGGCGGGGGTGAGCATGATCTATCAGGAACTCAACCTGGCCCCCGAATTGAGCATTGAAGACAACATCATGCTCGGCCAAGAGCGGAAGCGGCGCGGCCTGCTCGATCGTCCCGCACAACGACGCATGGTGCGTGAAGCCTTGGAGTTGTTGGGACATGCGGATTTGCGGCCTGATATTCCGGTCCGCAATCTTTCGATCGCCATGCAACAACTTGTCGAAATCGCGCGGGCCTTGGTCATCGACGCCAAGGTGATTGTCTTCGACGAACCAACCAGTTCGCTCACGCGGCACGACGTGGAACACCTGTTCGGGGTGATTCGCAAGCTCAAAGCTTCGGGGATCGGTGTTGTCTATATCAGCCATTTTCTTGAAGAGATTCGCGAGGTCTGCGACGACTATGCGGTCTTGCGTGATGGCCGTTCGGTGGGTCATGGTAACCTGTCCGGCACAACGGATGACGATATTGTTTCGCTGATGGTGGGACGCAGCGTCGAAGAACTGTTCCCCTCCGTGCCGCACGAACCGGGTGAGGTCATTTTGTCACTCGACAATTTGAGCGGAAAGGTAAGTCCCCAGGAGGTATCGCTGCAGTTACGGCGGGGGGAGATTCTGGGAATCGCGGGACTGGTCGGAGCGGGGCGGACGGAGTTGTTGCGGTGTTTGTTTGGACTGGATGCGGTCACCAGCGGCAAGGTAACTATTGGCGGTGTCTCGCCCCCACACTCCCCGGCAGCGCGGATCCGCGCGGGACTGGGACTCGTTTCCGAGGACCGCAAAGCAGAGGGGTTGGCACAAAGCCGCTCGATCGCAGACAACGCAACCTACAGCCAGTTGCAGCCCTACAGCCGCTTTGGCTGGTTGAATCTATCTCGCCGCCGCGAAGCGATGCAACACTGGATGACTAGGTTGAACATCAAAGCCCGCTCGCAGGATCAAGCGGTGCAGGATCTGTCGGGCGGCAACCAACAAAAAGTCGCCATCGCCCGCGTGCTTCACCAAAACGCCGATGTATTGCTACTGGACGAACCAACCCGCGGCATCGATGTCGGCACCAAAGCGGAGATCTACCGCCTGATGGGCGAAGCCGCCGCAGCGGGCAAGGCGGTGATTTTCGTCAGTTCCTACCTCACCGAATTATTAGCCGTGTGCGACCGCGTCGGCGTGATGTCTCGCGGCCGGTTACGGGAGATCCGTAACGTTGCCGATTGGACCGAAGAAGACGTGATGAGCCAAGCAGTCAGCGGGTAGTATTCTCTTAGATTATGCATAGAACCAGTTACAAAACCCGGTTGCGTTTGTTCTCGAAACGTTCAGATCAGTGTCAGTGAGACGCGTCAGAGGGTTTTGAAACGACTTGTAGTAGAACGCGGGCATTGGAAAGGTTTTCCATGATCGTTGGACTCGACCACCTGCAGTTGGCAATGCCCGTTGATGGAGAGAAAGCGGCACGACATTATTATGGCGAATTGCTGTCGCTGAAGGAAATCGACAAACCGCAGCCACTCAGGTCACGCGGTGGGGTATGGTTTCAAATTCCTGATGGGCGGCAATTGCATTTGGGAGTCGAGCGGGATTTTCGGCCGTCAAAAAAAGCGCATCCCTGTTTTGTTGTCGGCGGTGATTTGAAAGATCTTGCCCAGCGACTTGAGGAGGCGTGCTACGACGTCCAATTCGACGATCTCAATCCCCCCGCACGTCGTTTCTATACGCACGACGTGTTCGGGAATCGATTGGAATTCACCGATCGGATGAGCGCGGAATAAGCTAAAGCGCTGCGTTACGCCGTGACCAACAATTCCAAAAACGGCGCCGCATCCGCGAAATCTTTCACCAACAAATCGGGTTTTGCCTCGCGCAATGCCTCCATATCGTGCGTGCCGGTGGCGACGGCAATGGCTTGAGCGCCGATCGCACGCGCGCAGCGGATGTCGAGCGGCGTATCGCCGATAACGAAAATCCGGTCCGCTTCGATGCCGTTGTCGAAACGAGCGTGGACTTCGGCCAAGGCTAGGCGGGCTACATCATCACGATCAGTATGGTCGCTGCCGAAACCGCCGAAGGTGAAATGGTCATTGAGCCCGTAGTGCCCTAATTTGTGCTGCGCTGCCGGGTGGGAATTGCCGGTCAACAGGCCCAACGTCACGTCGTCCCGAGCGGCAAGCGTGGCCAGCAATTCCGGAATGCCGGGCAGGACACGCCCCTGACATTCGGCCAACGAAATCGGCAGATGTTCCAAATAAGCGGCGAGATAGACTTCCCAATTTTTATCGCTCCGCTCGACGTCGTGCAGTTCGAACAGTTCTTCGACAATCGCCCGATCCGTGCGGCCGGTCGTGACGACTTCGGTCGCCGAGGCATCACAATTGTGCACGCTCAGCATCGTCGTCCGCAAGGCAGCAAGGCCTGCACCGGCCGTATGGATCAACGTGCCATCGATATCGAACAAACAAACGTACATCCCTCTCCTCACTCGAAATAAGAACGGTCTGGACCGTTCGCATTGCAGCTCTCAACGGTCTTTCGCGTATTGCTCACTCCTGGTTATCGAAACCAGCTTGAACCAAGCGAACGCGTTCAGCCTGTGCATTTATCAAGGATTCTACATCCACCATTCGCACCGCTTCCAAATATTCCTGAGGGGGAAGGTATTGGTGTTTTTCAATGTAATGGATAATCATCGTTGGAGCAGCATACCAGACTTGACCACTTGGTATCCATATCTCGGCATGGCCAAGGACATGCTGTTTCTCGTCTGGTCCCATGACTAATGAGTCGAAACCACAAAAGCCACAGGCATGAATACCTCTCAACACATTGACAAGTAAATCACGGCCCTGTCTTTGAAAAAAGAATATCTCCCACAACTTCGAAATAATCTGCTTAGGCACTGGTCCCTGGTTAAAGTCCTCAGACGGGTCAAGCCAGCCGATTGCCAATACCGTTTCGAGCTGGATAGGTAAGTTGTAATTATATTTGTTCAGATCAGGAATGTGCATGCGCTGCCTCCTGGGCATCGTAAAAACCGCCTGACAATGGTCGACTTGACGGGGGTAGGAATAGCTCACAACCGTAGGTGGAAACGGATCTGTTCTTCTTCCCCCTGTACGCTGGCGGCCCGCATCACAAACGGATGGCCGCTATGGGATCACCCAAACATTTCCGGCACGTAATCGGCCGATTCGGGGACCAAGGGGATTTGGCGGTTGCCGCGGTCGGTCAGCGTGGCGTGCGGGTCGATGCCCAGTGCGTGGTAGATTGTGGCGAGCAGGTCCTTGGGGCCGACGGGCCGGTCAATCGGATCACCGGCGTGCCGGTCGGTCGCACCGACGACGTTGCCCCGCGCGATTCCGCCACCGGCAAACATCACCGAATAGGCGCGTGACCAGTGATCCCGTCCGCCTCCTCGGCCGGTGCTCAATTTGGGCGTCCGGCCATGCTCGCTGAGACAAACCACCAACGTGTCGTCCAACATGCCCCGCTGTTCCAGATCCAAAATGAGTCCGGAATAGGCGCGGTCAAATGGCGGCAAAAGTTGATCCAACATGCGTGGGTAGTGATTCCAGTGCGTATCCCAGGCGTCGCCGGCTAAACCGTACTCGTCCCAAAAGACGCTGACCAACTTGGTGCCGGCTTCCAACATCCGTCGTCCGGCAAGACAAGATTGACCGAACAACGTCATGCCGTACAAGTCGCGCGTCGCTTGCGGTTCGCTGCGAATGTCCAACGCACTGGAGACTTCGCGCGATGTGATTAACGAAAACGCCATCTCCTGGTATTGCGACATGGCCAGCGCGTTGTTGTTCATGTCGATTTGTTTGCGCGAAGCGTCGAATTGCTCCAACAATGTGCGACGTCGATTCAGTCGATCCAGTTTCACCTCGGGCAACGGTTTCGTGGTGGCCAGCTTGAAATGGCTCTCCAAATCGCAGCCGACGTACGGGTCGTGACAATCGATTTTTCGATCCGCCAACGTCTTGACCACCGACCGCGTTGCCTTGCCTGTGTATTCTGTGTAGATCGGGTTGTAGCTGGCGCCGAGATACGAGGCATAAGGCCCCGCGCGGGCGACTTCGCCGACGCGTTGACTGCTAAAGGGAAATGGCAGCGCTAAATTATCGGGAATGCCCGTTGCCTGGCCCTGCTTTTTTTGCCGCTCGAAATATTCAACGACCGAGCCAACGTAGGGATGATGCCGTTGGTCGTACGGGCTGAGTTCCATCGCCGTTTCGATCGAGGGAATCCCGGTCGTGGCGAAGGCAACACCGTGCACGGGATGGGCGTGCGTCACCGAGCGGACGACCGTCACGCGGTCCATGATCTTGGCCATCTCCGGCAGGTGCTCGCAGACGTCGAGACCAGGCACGACCGACGGGATTGGCTTCATCGTCCCGCGGATTTCGACCGGGGCGTGCGGCTTCATGTCCACGGTCTCTAGCTGGCTGGGTGCCCCATAGAGATACAGGAACAGGCAACGTTTGGCGGAACCGAACCCAATGCCTTGCGGTGCCGTGGATGCCGCAGCAAGCTTTTGCGAGGCGAGCAGTTGCGGCAACGAGAGCCCTGCCGCTGCGAGGCCGCCGGCATGCAACAATTCCCGCCGCGTGATATCTGACGGACTGTGCTGGCCCAAAATCGAAATCGGTGATCCGAGAACCCGCAGCATCGACCACTCCTGGAGAGGCTAAATTGCCGAAGTACCTACGGATCAATAATACTGGTCGGCAGCGGTTGCCACAAGACAGGTGTGTTGCCAGCTAACAATCGGCCGTTGGTGCGAAAATTACGATCAACGCGACAAGTCAGTTCGACGTCATGTTGATGTCATATTCGTTATGACCGGAATTCACGATAAATTTCAATTCGCTTTCTGAAGAGTATCTGGCCGGCACGTTTTTGATTCCCAAGCTGGGATCGAAACTGACCCGCGCAGTGCACGGTCCGACTTTCACGCCTTCGAGGTCGACGAAGTACATCGCCTTGTAGAATCCTTCAGAATCAGATCTTGCGAAAGAGTTATGCGTTTCGTCTGTCTCGAAGCGGATCAACATGTTGGGAAGTGGTTTTCCATTCAAGCTGATTTTGCCGTGCACAGTTCCCAATTCAGGTGTTGCCCGCGCACTGTTGCCACATCCAATCAGTGTCGCCAGCATCGAGGCCAACAATCCAACCAACAAGAGCGCTTGACGTGCCATACCCTGCCCATCCTTTTTTTATTCGAGTCGCGCACGCAGCGTCCATACGGATTCACACGCTCGATTCCGCGGAGACTGCCAATTCGAAATATCCGAAAACCACGATGGTTCTCAATGAAAACCACCGTGGTCAACAAGTCGAGTCCGCCAAACTGAAAAGCTCAGCAGGTCCTTGGGAAATTGCTACGGTTGCATCACGAACCTACTCGAAGCTGACGATTTCCCCACCGGCGATGGTTGAAAACTGGCGATATTGTGTGAGGTCGATGCTATCGTTGACGAATCGAACCGAACCATCGGCTAACAGGAAAAAACCACCTCCGGTATGGGCACTTCGAAAGTTGCTCATCCAGTGGGGGCCACCGTTGATGCTCGACCGGCAATCCAACAAGCCAGCCACAATGATCTCCGACGTGGTCACGGGATTCTTGTTCAGCCTCTCCACCGTACTGCAGAACACGCTCGCGGTATGCAGTCCCACTGTGGTTGTGTAACCGTCATTTGAAGGTTCTGGGCTGACCCAAAAAACATCGGCATTGCGATTCACGCCCGGATTGAGCGGCGATTGAGCGGTCGTTGGATCCGTGCAGCCAACGCCGGTACACAGTGGAAACGTTTCTCCGCCGGCGCCTTCCCCCATCATGAATGTGTTCGAGGTACCGTCCGTGATTTTGGCAATCCGTGTGGACTGGTCGAGGTTGAACATGCCTCGTTCTGAACTGGGGATATTGCCGAAGGCCGCCGGACCATAAACCGGATGACCGCCTTCATAACAAATGGCGTCGTTGATTCCTTTGGACAACATGTAGTGCGTCAATCCCCCTGTCCCCAGCCCAGGCAGCGCGAATTCAAGAACCGGATCAAAAGCCGTATTCTCGGTCGGGACTGACGGGCAGATCAAACTGTTGATCGGCGTCGCCTGCACACCAGCCGGCTGATCGGTCCATTGCAGTGAGTAATCGTAGAGATTCTCTAGGTTGCCCTGGTCGAAGTACGGAAGCGAGGCAGTCAAGGCTCCGCTAAACACGTTGCCATCCAAGTCGGAAATGCCACCGATTGGGAACATCAAAAACACATCGTGGTAGTTGTGCATCGCCAATCCGAGTTGTTTCAGATTGTTACGGCACTGGGTCCGGCGGGCCGCTTCGCGCGCCTGTTGCACTGCCGGCAACAACAGCGCAATCAGAATCGCAATAATGGCAATGACCACCAACAACTCGATCAACGTAAACGCGCGTCGCTTGTGTGCAGAAAAGCTGAGTCTCATCATTGAACCTTTCGGTACGAGAAAAAGAGACAGAGAACATCACACTCTCAACAGCCGTTCTGGCTGCATGCGTGATTGTCGATTCCTGGAAGCTCAATCGTTCGCGGACGATCTTGTTGGTCTATCAGTCAGCAACTAGAACAGAGCCAGTGCGCTTTGTCAATTTTTTTCGGAGTCGGTTCGGAACTTTCTTACTGCCTCGCATGCCTTGGTGAAAATTACGATGAAACCTAGCCCTAACATTTGGGTCCAAGGAGTAGCTCAAATCGTTGGGAGAAATTGAAAATGACCGATTGGGCAGACAACAAGAATTGATGGCTGGTGGGTGGGGTGCTGGTGATCAGTGAATCGCTCGGAATGGAATCGAACGGCCCAACGAAAAAAGGGTGCGGAGATGGATAATCTCCGCACCCTGCGAGTCGACCTTGTCGTCTACTTTGGATTAGAACTGACCGTTCACTTCACCACCTTGGCGGGTAATCAGTGCAGCTGTCACAAGCGGGCTGAGGCTCGCATTGAGGAACTGGACTGAACCATCGGCCAGCAAACTGAATGTACCACCGGTGTGCCAGGAGTATGCACCAGCACCAAGACGGTTGGAGCAGTTGATGATACAGGGTCCACCACCGTCACCTGACGCGATGTCGGTACCGTCAGCATTGGAACCTTTGATCCAGTTCTCATGCCACGGATCACCCCAGCCACCACCACCGAACAATGATTGACCGATCGCTTCGGGATCACCACTCGAGACAGGAACCAGGGTCCGGCCGCGATAGAACAAGTTCTTACTGGCTTGTTCGACAAGCATCAAGGTGTTGGAAGTACCATCTGTGATATTCCGGATTTTCAAACCATCGGCACCAGCTGTCGGCTGGCCAAATACACCGTAGATCGCCGGCGTATCGACGAGGATGACATTCTGTTCCATGATGGCATCGCGATCGGCTGAGTAGCGAACACCGCCATTAGCGGGAGTCACGGAGAAATCATAGAATCCCGAGCGATAACCCGAAACGATTTCATAGTCAGAACGACCACTTCGCATGGTCCATTCACTGGCAGTCGGAACACCAAGTCCGACGTCGGTTCCGGCAGGAACAGACGCTTCGACAATCGTGTTGCCATCCGGTGTTGTCGGGCAAATGAATCCCGGAATCACCGTCGCGTAAGCTGCCGCTTCAGCACCACCGGCCAGAACGTTGGCAAAAGGACTCAAGCCATTGTTGACCACTTTGTAGATATTGCCACGATCGATGTAGGGCAATAGTGGTTGCTGCCAACTGTGGCTGGTCAGCGACTCAATGGACGCACCAGTGCCGTTGGTCGTGATGACCAATTCCGGGCACTCGAATTGTCCGTAGACATCATGATAGTTGTGAAATGCCAATCCAAGCTGTTTCAAGTTGTTGCGGCACTGCGTCCGACGAGCCGCTTCACGCGCCTGCTGAACTGCCGGAAGCAGCAGCGCGATCAAGATCGCGATAATCGCGATAACGACGAGCAGCTCAATGAGCGTAAACCCGCGTTTGGACTTACGAGAACGAGACATAATCAAACCTCCATCTAGGAAACAAGGAACGAGAACGAACACGATTTACCGGCAAGAAAGCACCGGCCATTAAACCAAAAATTATATAAATGTGAGTCCGTAACGGCTCACTCAGAAGTCAGCTCAATCGTACCGAGATCGATACTCCCTTCGTCTCCGGTGATCGTCACCGAAATTTCAGAAGTCTCAGGATCTTTGTACTTCTCTTTCAAATCTCCGCCCCGGAATGAACCATTCATGAGCGACCGCTTACCAACTTCAACCGTAAGTTTGTACGTGCCAGCAGGGACACCATCACTGCCATCATAAGTGCCAATTTCGAAAGTTGACCCATCCGGGGCACTCCAGGAAGACGGCTTGGGGATATCCTTAGGCAATTTTTCCTGAGTCGGAGCATCCGGATGAAGGATGATACGCCCCTGTTGCGGATAGACAAGGGGCTTGCCATCAACCAAAATTTTTCCAGTGACAGGCACCACCGGGACTTTATTGCGTACGTCAACAAACCCCTCTTCCTTACATCCGCTTACCAATCCGACGAGGAAAAGGAGAGAGAGCAGTCCCAAATGTTTTCTAAAGCTGCGAGTCATGTTCATTGAGTGAGCTACCTGCAAATGGACCTTCTTGCCAAATCTGGACAAAATGGCCCGTTTGCCTTCGTATCTGGTTATAGACTGTAGTAATTCCACAAAAGTTAAGCTTTCACGTGCAAGTAGCGTCCTAGAAAAGCCGTTGCCTGACACGTTTCTACAACACGAAAGAATTTTCAGTGAGATTAGCAGTGTAAAGATTTCGTGACGAAAATTATGACCAGATCAGCCAAATCACCCGTCACGTCAGAATGAATCGATAGGAACGTAAGACCGACAAAATCTTGTCAGCCCTGCCACAACGCCGATGAGCTAGAAGGGGACACGACCAGCTGATTTCAATACCGCTGGAGGTGTGAAGGCCCGTTGAAAATTGTTGAAAATTTAATTTGCTTCGTGGTATTTATAACTAGACCAAAGCAAACACCCCTTGTCAAACGTATTTCCCTGCCTTGTAAGGACTTTTCTTAGTAGATCGCACCATAGACCATCTTTAGCGATCGTGGCGAGAAGAGGGTATTTTCAGGCTATTTCCAAGCGATTTTTGACACGATTTTGGTGTCTGCCCAGCTCACCCGTCGTACCGGTAACCCACGCCATGGACTGTCCGGATGAGCACGGGGTTGTTGGGGTCGATTTCAATCCGTTTCCGCAACCGCGAGACATGTTGGTCCAACGTCCGGCTATTGGGGAAATAGTCCTCACCCCAAACCCGATCGAAAATCGTGGCACGGTCCAAGACTTCGCCGCGATGATCGTGTAGCAATTGCAATAACCGCACGTCCCGCAAGCTCAACTCGATCACCTGCTCGCCGCGACGACCGCGCAATTCGGACGTATTGATGTCTAGATCTAGCATTTGAAAACAGCCGCCATTCTCTGATTGAGATCGGCGATAGCAGCGGCGTGTGATCGAGCGGATGCGCGCCACCAATTCCTTCACGCCAAACGGTTTGACGATGAAATCATCGGCGCCCAACTCCAACCCCACGACTTTGTCGACCTCCTCCGACTTGGCGCTGATGAACACAATCGGCACCTCCGCATCCGCGTCGCGCAACTTGCGGCAGACGTCGAATCCATTCACTTCCGGCATCATCACATCCAGACAAACAAAGTCGGGACGATACTCGTGAAACAGCGTGAGCGCCGTTTGTCCGTCACTTGCCTGAAGCACCTGATAGCCTTCCTCGGCCAAGACTTCGACCACGGCGCGGCGAATCAATGTGTCGTCCTCGGCGACTAATACTCTCATCGGCGGCCTCAACTCTCACTGCGTGGTGTGTGTAACGTTACGCGAAACCGCGCCCCCTGATCCGCTGCCTCCCATACGACATCGCCGCCATGGTTGCGGGCCAAATCACGGGCGATCGATAATCCAATTCCTGTTCCTGGTGAGTCTTCCAAAGCATGCGAAACACGATGAAACGGCTCAAAGATCCGCTCACGTTGCCCCGCAGGAATGCCTGGTCCGCGATCCTCGACAACAATTGTCGTGCGGTCGCCTTCTTGGCTGCTGGTAATTTTAAGCAGTTTTCCTGCGGCGGCGTATTTTTCGACGTTGCTGAATAAATTCACCAGAATCTGTTCCAGCACATCAACATCGACCAGTACACGTTGCGGCGCATGCGCGTCGAATTCCACAACGATCTGTTTGTCGCGCAGCGGCGGTGCAAACCGTTCCAAACAAGCGGTAATCAGGTCATCGATCTTAGCCGCCGAACGGCGAACCGAAATACCGCTCCGTTGTTGCCGCGCAAATGTTAGCACGTTGGTGATCAATCGACTGAGGCGTTGACTTTCACTGAGAATCACCCCCAGTCGGCTCGTCGCAGATTCAGTCTCTTCGGGCGGCATCCCCTCCAAGTCTCGCTCCAACAGATCGGCATACATGCGGATATTGGTCAGCGGTGTTTTCAGTTCGTGCGAGACCTGATTGACGAAATTAACGCGCTGGGTCGCTTCAGCTATTTCACGGGCGTATTCGCGGTAAAACACAACCGCCAGCAACAACAGCACCACACCGCCGGCAACAAGACCGGCCAGAATATTGAAATACTGCGACCCCGGCTGCGCCGTTGCCAACCACGATTCGGCCACTAGATATTGCAACCGCCAGGAACTGAGCGGACGGCTGATCGATAAATCGACAAACGGGAGTTGATCTTCGGGCGGTTCGTAGCGGCCCCACTGATAGACCACGCTGCCATCGGAATCGACCAGCCGAATCCGCGCTTTCTCATCAAGCCGATTGAGTTCGCCCGACATTCCCGTTTGGGGAAGAATTTCGATGAGGTCCGCCATCCAGCGAGCGCGTTCGAGGAGCACGCCCACGATTTCGCCCGATTCACGACGATGCCAGAAAATGAGATTCACGCCGCGCCCCCAATAGAGCGCGTACCAGCCGTGGGTCCGTTGAACCTCCTCCTCTCGACCGCTCGATTCTCCGGGCGCATCGTTTTGCGCGTTGGCCAGTCGCACAAAATCGCGGTCGTTGATCACCGGTGTGATCTGCACCAAAAACCGCCGTTCCGCAGTGTTCAGCGACGAACCGGGCAAGGGGTGCTTGATCCGGCCTTCGGAATCGAGCACAAAGATCTGCTCCACGCGCGGTTCACGACGAAGCCGTTCGCGAATGCTGCCGGGTGTTAGCGGGACCCGACGAGCCAGTTCGAGCAACTCGCGTTCGCGGTCCTCAAAATACGTGGCGATGACGCCGTCGGTCTCGTGAAGTTGCTGCCGAAAGATCTCCTGAAATCGCTGGCGAATGTGCGTCTCTTCATCGCTCGCCAAACGCCACCCCAGAACCGCCAACAACGCCAGCGGCACCGTAGAGATGAGGATCAGCAGCAAAACTTGACGACGAGCCACACGCGCCTCGAGGTTCCAGGTTTAAGGTGCAGCGCTATTGTCACGCCTACAAGAAGAACACGTCAATAAAAAAGCCCTGGTAGGTGCGTCGCGATGCACCATTCTAAGTAGTCCGAGAGTCACACAAATTCAAAAACAGTGCCATAAAAATTCCGCCTCTTGAAAATCCAACAACTCAACCAAGACAACGAAAGGGTTCGGCAGCCCGGACGCGAGCGCGATCCGGGTGCCTGCCTTATCCCTCTATTAAGGCCTCATGCCAATTCATACTCTCAATACTTCTGTTGCGTTTGATCTTTATATTGTAAACGCCGCATCTGCTTACGATTGAATTTCCAGTCCTTTTCATCCAATTTTTTGGATTGTTCTTTATTGGTGACACAACGAAACATCAGCAGTTCCGACCCCAGTAGTTCGCCATTTTCACCCAGGTAAGCGCTATTCCCGAGCAGTACTTGCCGCGCACCTTCGATATCTCCCTGGTCGCGCAGTTGCGTGGCGAACCCATTGGCCCGATTGGCAACCTGCAAGACCGCTTGCTCCATCACGTCACGGTTGAGCGATTTTTTCACATCGGCGATGTTCTCAGAAAAATTCACGCTGACTTCGCTCGACAGACGATCCGTCGTATTGGTCTGCATATTGGCGTAGGAGACGTTGACAGCTGCGACTTTGAGCGTCTCCTCCGGCTTGGCAGCGGGGATCTCGACTTCCAACAAGACATATTTTTCCTGCTCGCTGTAAATCTGATTTATGCCGACCACGACCGTTTGGCCGTTGATCTCCGCATCGCCGTTGAGCATGCGGACCGGGCGGACACCGTTTTCGCAGGTGATGGTGATCGCGACTTCCTGCGCAACGACCGACAGCACGTCGTCGAATTCATAATTGAAGATCTTCACCAAATCGGCAGCGTCTTTGATGAAGATATGATTGCCGTCGCTATTTTGTGCCAACTGCACCATCAGGTCTTCGTTGTAATGCAGACCTAGTCCCATCGTGCTGACGGCAATTCCCTCTTTGCCGAGTGACCGCCCCAAGTCTCCCAATTCGCTCGGCGATTTGGGACCGACATTGGCCAGTCCATCAGACAGAAGGATAATGCGATTGACCCGTTCGCTGTCCAAAAATTTGCGCAGTTCGCCCGCCCCTTTGCTCACGCCGGCGAACAGTGCCGTCGAACCGCCCGCGCCAATCGATTTGATCTTTTCGATGATTTGCTTTTTGTCGGTCAATTTCGTAGCTGGGACCAAAACGTTCACGGTCGCGTCGTAGGTGATCACCGAGACAATATCGTTCTTGTTGAGTCGTTCAATCGCGCTGATCGCCGCTTCGCGCGCTCGATTGATTTTTTCACCCTTCATCGATCCCGACTTGTCCAACACCAACGCCACATTCACACTCGGGCGTTCTTTGTCGCTTTGGAATTTGAATCCAGTCAGCCCCACTTTGAGATAGGCGGTCTGTTTCTTACCGGCAATCAACGTCGGTTGCGCCATCGAGACGTCGAGCTTAACTTGGCCTGCTTGGACCGTTGAACCAATCAGAGTCACCGCCGCCACGAAGGCGGCCAGCATGCGAGTGCACAGGGACATGACAATTGCTCCTTGTTTGAGTGATACGTGTCCGATCAAATGTTCGGCAGCCGGTCCCATCCATATTCCCGGCCCATGCATGCATTATTCACGATTCTCAATCGTAGGTGGTCTGATCGGTGTCACAAGTTTGTAACAAATTTGTAACACCCCCTTATTTGTCGGGTGCGTCGTGAGACACTTTTTTTCCAAAGGGCAACAGATTCCCCTAATCAAATCAGTGCGATTTGCCAAGTGTCGATTGTGTGAACCCAATAGAATTCAAGATCTCACGCAAAGCCGCAAAGCTCACCAAGGAATTGCTAGGAAAATCATCAGGCTCAAGGATCGTTTTCTGATTGGGATATCGTAGAAATCGTTTTTCTATTCATTTTGGATGCCTTGTTGAGACATCGTCCCCATTCATCTCAACGAAGCACACTTCTTTGCGAGCTTCGCGGCTTTGCGTGAGGCTTTTTTTACTTGTCGGATTCGTCACGACGCACCTTTCTATGTAGTCCAAACGATCATCCTAACGAACCAATACACCGCACACGTATTGACGAAATAATTTAGCCACAGAGCACACCGAGGCCACAGAGAAAAAAGTGTTGTGGTTTACGGACTTGATTCGCTGGTTGAATTCTCACAGCGGCAGTCGGTTGGGTCGGACGCTGCCATTGATTACTATGGAACCCGTTACAAAATTGTGCGTTGAATTTCCACAACCTTTGCCGAACGACATCCCGTGACCAAACCACAACCCCAAGGCGTCCTGCCCGTTTTTCAAACACCGTTTCACGACGACGAATCACTTGATTTCGACACACTCGCCCGCGAAATCGACTGGCTATTCGAGCACGGGGCCGATGGCATCGTGATGGCGATGGTTTCTGAAGTTTTGCGGCTCTCTGATGCAGAGCGGCGGGATTTGGCAGTCCGCGCTTGCCGTTGTGCTGAGGGCTGCGGGACGGTCGTGATCAGCGTCGGGGCGGAGAGCAGTTTGCTGGCCGAGGAATCCGCACGGCATGCTGAGAGTGTCGGCGCGACGGCTGTGATGGCGATTCCTCCGATTTCGGTGGCGCTGGATGACGGCGAATTGCGGCGGTATTACGAGCGGATTTTGAGTGCGATCTCGATTCCCGTCATTGTGCAGGATGCGAGCGGATATGTCGGACGGCCGATGTCGATTGACATGCAAGCCGGGCTGTTCGCCGAATACGGGGACCGCGTGATGTACAAACCCGAAGCCAATCCCATCGGTCCGCGACTGACGGCGCTCAATGAAGCAACGGGCGGCAAGGCTAAGGTCTTTGAAGGGACCGGCGGGATTGCTCTCGTCGAAAGTTACGCACGCGGAATCGCAGGGACAATGCCGGGCGCGGATTTGATTCGCGTACTCACCGCACTATGGCGCGCCTTAAACGCCGACGACTTCGAAACCATCAACCGCTTGCATCCGCCACTCTGTTCGATGATTTCCCTACAGACCAGCCTCGATGCATTTTTAGCGATCGAAAAATACCTGTTGGTTAAACAGGGGATTTTCAAAAACACTGTTACCCGCGGCCCGGTCGGTTATCGATTGGATGCAGCCACTCAGGCCGAGGTGGATCGGTTGTATGAGCTGTTGATGGCTGGTTTATGAGGTTGGAGACGTGTGCGATGATTGCCGATTTGCCCGAAATCGCCGGGGGTTGGCGGGTAGAGCGAATCCATGTCGGACAGCATGATTTTGAAATCTGCCGCCCCGCCGACCCCGATGCACTATTGGACGTGGCGACCGATGACAACATTCCCTACTGGGCCTATCTGTGGCCGACGTCCTACGATCTAGCGGCTTGGATTCTAAGTACTGACTGGCAACCTCTGGGCGCGGTGCTGGAGCTTGGTTGCGGCATCGGCCTGGTCGGAGTTGTCGGATTAGCAGCCGATTGGCAGGTCACGCTCAGCGACTACGAACCGTTGGCGGTACAAGTCGCCCTGGCTAATGCGCGGTTGAATGGTTTCCCCGACGCGGCGGGCAGCGTACTCGATTGGCGCGAATCCCCACCGCAACAATATGCGACCATTGTCGGATGCGATGTGACATACGAGCGCGCCGAACATAAACCGCTGCTCAATTTCCTCGACACCGCATTACTCCCCGACGGCACCGCCTGGCTCGCCGACTGCAACCGCGCCGCGACGGAGGAATTCCTGACCGCCGCGCGGGAGCGCGGGTATGAGATCAGCAGTCGGGATTTACCGGCGATCGATTTCCCGGACCGGCCAAAATCTGCATCCGTCGTGCGGCAGCTAACGCGCCGCAATTGAGTAAACACAAGTGCCGAGCGGTATCGTAGGCAGTCCCCAAACCGACGGCTTCGCCGTTGTGCACGTTGTGCGATTGTAGAACTTCGGTAAGGCTTGATTCACGGGCCGATTTCTATTTCCAGATCGGAAAAAACAAGTCGCCTTCTACTGTTCCGCCGAGTGAGTCATAGCATCGCAGCTGGATCGCTTTGATTGCAGACGGTGACAATCGCAAGTAACGGAGCGGTTCTTCCTTAAACATCACGGTAAATTCTGTCCGCTCACCTGGCTTTAGCTTGGTTGTCGATTTCCAATTTGCCCCCAAGCGAAAAATACCGCTGAGAGAATGTCTCTCACCTTTGTCGATCGCAAGGTAGACAACGCCCGGCTCTAACGCCAGCCCCGGCCCTTCGTTCGGTTCGGCTGGGCCTATTGCCATGACGACGTCCCGTTTTGAAATGTTGATAATCGTGATGCGGAAAGTGTGTTCCTCGCCCTTCACAGACTCGACCTGCGCTCGTCCGACAAGGCATTCTGCGGCCCTAGGTACGCGCACTTTCTTATTGTCCGTCTTCGAGCCTGCCTCCTGAACCGGATGAGGTACTCCCTCTTCCAGTTTATCTGCGGGGTTGCGATTTTGACGAACTGCATCGGCTTTTTCGCTCGCACTCACTTGATTGACCATGCGAAGCGTCGCTAAATCTGCGCAAGCCGCGAGAATCAAGAACAACGCGCACAGGGCCAATAACCGTACAGGTCGTTTAATGGTTGAGGGAAACTTGCTCATCGAAATCTCTCCTGAAAGTTCTTGGTCGTCTGGTCCATTACGCTGATGTCTCAGCCAGCCCCCGATTCTATCCCTACCTACTCGCGACTTTCACCTGTTTGGCCGAAGACCTCAGAACATCATAGCGAGGGGCAACGCCCCTGGAATCGGTAACCGCAAATCCCCCTCGTTGGCCAACGGCCAACATCACCCGCCCATTCATTCGTCGCGCGTTGAATATGGCCTATGGCCAAAAAACGTGTCGTCGTTCATGCACCCTACGGCGTTGCCGCAGGCTATGGTGTCGGTTGGCCTTTGGCCAACGGTTTTTTGGAATCCGCTCCGCTCTTCTGGCGCTTTCTTACTTTCCGAAACGTCACCCTACCAAGAATACCCCCGTTCCATCCTCCATTCACCATCAACGATCTTTAAACCGAAAAACACATATGTCTTCTCCGCTTCTTCTTCGAAATCGACGCGTACCGTCCAAAAACCACTTTTACCTTTGTGTGCCCTCGATATTTTGCATTTTTGGGGATCGATTCTCTTGTATCCAACACAAAATTCTTCAAACGTCCTTGGCGCTCCGATTCTATTGGACGGCCCGTAAAACAACTTCCGTGCGGCGTCATAATTGTCCGCTGCGACAAGTTCCAGGAACTTCCTCACCGAGTCATTCGGCAGGTTGCCCTTCTGATCTTCTGGCGGACAAAAATTGTCGTAAACGTAAACGCTAAAACCGACGAGGACAAATAACCCCAGCGGGATAAACAAGAAAACGGATTTCTGGTTTGTCGGTGCATCTGCCTCGTAAATATTTCCATGTGCTTGCTCATGCATTCTATTTTCTCGGCTATTTCGTCAGTCGTTGGAATGGACGGACCACGTAGCGGCCAATCCAATCCTGAACTGACCGATCACGAAGTGCACATACTCGGCCGAAGGCCATTCAACATCATAGCCAGGGGCAACGCCCCTGGAATCGGTAACCACAAATCCCCATCGTTGGCCAACGGCCAACATCACCCGCTCGATGATTCGTTGCGCGTTGAATATGGCCTACGGCCAAAATTCGTGCCGTCGCACAAGATTACCTACGGCGTTGCCGCAGGGTCTGGAGCGTCTCTGCCTTGCAGCTTACTTGGGTCGACTACGAAATCGTCTGCGGGGACGAATTTGCTTGAATCATATACATACAGTTTGTCTTCAATCGTATCCTTCATCAAATCCGCATATTTTAATCCAAAAGTCTCGACCGTGAAATTCACAGGGTCGATCGGTTGGTTGAGCTGGGTTAACGTAAAAGAGACCTCCTGCAAGAGTTTGATTTGTCCCGCATTGACACCATCTTTCACATAGCTGCAATAACGATGATGAGTAGGTACAAATATCTTGCCTCGCTTCTGATATCGTATCGTTCGTTCGGCAAGCATCTGCTTGCCGTGCGATTGAACCCACCGAGTCACATTGAACCCAACAGCTGAGTCGTAGGTGACCTCGAGAAGGTTGCCCGACCTGGGGAAAGTCGTTTTTACGGTGTAGAGCACGTGGTCGCCGTCAGTCTTCTTGTGAATCGATAAGTTGTCTCGACTACTGCGTCGGCCGACATCCGCTGGGCTGGGCGACAACACCTTTACCCACGATTCACACGTCTCCCAGAAAAAGCGGCGTCCATTTCCAAAAACATCTCTCGGATCGAATACCGTTAAGAATTTGTCAGCCTTGGATCGTTCGCGTTTAAACACCACCCGGTTGGAGCGGTCTTCAAGACCGACGACGGCTGGAAGTTCCTCCGAAAAACCGTATCGCTCATTGCCTGCAAACAACAGCCAGTGTTCTGGCGTTGTCACCCACTGCTTGTCCGCCTTGCTTAGCGACCTTTCAATCTCCTTACCAGTTAATACCAAAACAGTACGAGGCGAAGCGACTGCTTTCAAACGGCCTGACATCTTGTTGTCTGCGAGATCCAAATAAAAATGACCGGCTTCCTTAGTCTCTTGCCACACCGATTTGTCCGCCGGTAGAGGAAATAGAGTTTTCTGGTGTCGTTGTATTTCACCTTGCCAAGTATGGATCAATTCATAGTTCTTCCGCATTTGGGATCCGAGCATCTTCATCACCGTTTGATACTCGGACGAATCCACCGCAGCACCTGAGTTGGTGTTGGGTGTCGGCGGAGCCGCATAAACCGATGCACCGCAGCTAAGTAGAACACAGGCTGTCAAACTGAACAGTTGCCGGTTCAGTGTATGCATTGCGGAATTCATTGGAAATCCTTTGCTTTCTTGCAACAAGTAACATAGGGCAGACGCCTGCCGGCCGGCTTTTGGATTGAGGACCAACATTGCTCACGGCAGGCGGGAGCCTGCCCTACGGCCCTTTGCCGGCCGCAACGATCACACGTTTGGCCGAAGGCCTCTCAACATCATAGCCAGGGGCAACGCCCCTGGAATCGGTAACCGCAATTCCCCCTCGTTGGCCAACGGCCAACATCACCCGCTCATTCATGCATCGCGCGTTGAATATGGCCTACGGCCTAAAAACGTGTCGTCGCACATGCTTCCTACGGTGTTGCCGCAGGCTATGATGTCGGTTGGCCGTTGGCCAACGTTTTTGGGAATCCGCCCCGCTCTTCTGGCGCATTCCCTTTATCGCCGCATCTCCCAACCTGGAACCCCTCCGCCCAAAACAGTACGATACCCCCCACCACATTAGAAACTGTAAACGACAGAGGAGATGACTGCGATGGAGAAATGGCCAATTGGTGTGTTCGCTTCGGTCGATGCCGGGCTGGGGGTGCATCTGGATGTTGCGCAAGAACTCGGGGTGCCGACCGTGCAGGTGCATGCGCCGCACCAAGCGACGCGGACGGAAAAGACCGCACAGGAGTTCCTTGCCAAATGCAACGATGCGGGGATCACGATCACAGCTGTGTTTGGCGGGTTTGATGGCGAAAGTTATGCCGACATCCCCACCACCGTCCGCACTGTCGGTTTGGTGCCGGAAGAAACCCGGGCGGCGCGCGTGCAGGAAATGAAAGAGATCTCCGACTTCGCGAAGTTGTTGGGGTGCGACACGGTGGCTTTGCATATTGGCTTTGTGCCGGATGCTGCTTCGGACAGTTATCAAGACTTGCTGACCGTCACCCGCGACTTGCTGGATCATGTTGCTAAAAACGGCCAACAATTGAATCTTGAAACCGGGCAAGAGTCGGCCGAGCATTTGCTGGCGTTCATCTCCGATGTGCAGCGGGACAACCTGTTCATCAATTTCGATCCAGCCAACATGATCCTGTACGGCAGCGGCGAACCGATTGATGCCCTGAAAAAAGTGGGCCATCTGGTGCGGAGCGTGCATTGCAAGGATGGGACTTGGGCGGCGGATGGCCAACGCGGCAAGGAATGGGGGGCGGAAGTTCCGCTCGGCGCGGGAGATGTCGGTATGGAAACGTACCTGCGGACGCTGCAGGAAATCGGCTACGACGGGCCGTTGACCATCGAACGAGAAATCGCTCACGACCCAAAACAGCAAAAAATTGACATCGGAGCGGCTGTCTCGCTGTTGCAGGAACTGCGTGCGAAGATTCTCTGAGCGATTGGCTGCAGTAAGAATTGGCGTGTGGGGTGGCAAGAATTTCGAGTCACTCAAACAAATTTCGGTCGGCGGGGTATCCTTATCCACAGGGAATACTCCGCCGTTCGTAATTTCGGGTGGCGGCCGCCCCGTTCACCATTCGTCTCGCCTGTCAGGTAACATCGCGATGAAAACCTGCCCGAATTGCACAGCTGCGGTTCCCGAATTGGCCAGTTTTTGCGCCAGTTGCGGCTCTGAATTCCACGGCGCGGATGCGGTTCCGCTCGAATCCGCACCCCCGCCTCCCGTCCTCCCACCGCGTCCTTGGCTGTGGGTTGCAGGAATTGGAGCTTTTTTTGTGTTGTTGGTCGGCTGTTTCGTGTCAATACAAACGATTTTGATCTATCGGCAAGCAGCCATTCCGAGACCGACCGTTGCCGCCCCCTCCAATTTCACCTTGAACGAGAGAAATTTCAAACAGATCGGAGTGGCGCTGCATAATTATCACGATGTTTTTAGCGTGATGCCTGCCGGGGGTATTTTTGACGAACAGGGAACGGAGTTTCATAGCTGGCAAACCGCGCTGCTACCGTTTCTTGGTTACGGGGAAACGTATGAAACCGTTTTCTTCGAATTGCCCTGGAATGCTCAGGAAAACCAATGGCCGATGGGGGAAGGGATTCGGCAGTATCTCAATCCAGCCATCCCGCAAACCCATACCGGTAGCGGCTATGCCCTCAGTCATGTCGCCGGGAATTCGCAGGTCTTTCCGGACAACAAAGGACTGGCTTTCAAAGAAATCGTGGACGGAACTTCGAATACTCTAATCGCCGGAGAAGTGGTGGACGGTTTTGCGCCGTGGGGATATCCACGAAATGTCCGCGATCCGGCGGATGGGCTTCACGGGGACAGTCGTACGTTTGGTAGCCTAGGGAAAAAGGGTGGCGTCATGTTTCTCAAGGCGGATGGCTCGACGGTGTTTGTGAATAATGATGTCGACCCCAGCGTGCTGAAGGCGCTGAGCACGCCTGCAGGTGGCGAAGAAACGCCTGAAATGCCCAGCATGCGCAATCCTCCACCGTAAACGCTGTTGCCCGCCGACAATTCGCAGAAAACCTTGCTCACCTTTTGAGACGAGGACGTTGGCTTAAAGTAGCCCCCCGTTACGGTTCGATGAGATTGATATCAGATGCTCACAATCTGGATCGATCGACGCACGTCATAGGTCGACTGCCGGTTTACTTGCGAATCGGTCCACTGAGATTGTCGGGGTCTGCATTTATGTCCACTACCCCCGCGGCGTCTCAAGGACCGAGGCCATGTACGAATCACATTTTCAATTCCAACGGCGTCCATTTTCGGCAACTCCCGATTCCGACTGTCTGTTCATCACGGACAACATCCGCGAGACCATTGCGGAGTTTGTGATCAGCATGCAACGGGGACAGGGGATTGGCGTTTTGACCGGAGCCGCCGGGATGGGCAAAACATTGCTCTGCGGCCGGCTCGCCGAGGAGTTGTCCGAGCAATTTCAAGTGGCGCTGCTCAAGAATGCGAACTTCGCCACCCGTCGGTCCTTGCTGCAAAGCGTGCTCTTTGAATTGGGCCAGACCTACACCGGCATGGCCGAGCAAGAATTGCGGTTGGAATTGGAAAAGTATTGCGAGTCCGCATTAGCGGATAGCGATGGCGTGGCGTTGATCATCGACGAAGCACACTTGATGTCGCAGCGTCTGCTGGAAGAAGTCCGTTGTATCACCAACCTGACGGCCGGTGGAATTCCGCTGGTTCGCGTTGTACTGAGCGGGCAACCGGCGCTTGAGGAGACCTTAGCGAAACCGGGCATGGCGGCGCTCAACCAACGCATTGCTTCACAACATTATTTGGAATCATTGTCCCGTTTCGAATCAAAGCAATACATCGAGTACCGCACGAACTGGGGCGGCGCGAATCCGCAGCAGATCTTTACCGACGACGCAATGGCCGCCATCGCCCATGCGGCCGACGGCGTGCCCCGCGCATTGAACCAACTTTGCGACCACACGCTGTTATTGGCGTTTGTCTCGAACCAACCCTGTGCCGATGCGGAACTGGTCGATGAGGCGTTGGAAGACTTGCGGCAATTGCCACTACATTGGAACGAGCGAAAACACATTGCCGGGCCGCTGGATGCCTTGAAAAAGAAGTCCACCGATTTGGCCGAATTCGCAGACGCGGATGAAGATGTCGAACCATTTGACTTCGAGGCGTTCTCCAACGACGGAATGGAGAGCATTGAAATCGGCGGCACCAGCGAAAGCCCCGTCGAAAACGAAATCCTGGACGAAGAAGTCAGCCTGCCGGTGGAAGAAGAGGAACACATTGTCTATGCCTTGGCGCACGACGATGAAGAGATTTCCATCGAACCGGTGATCTCGGAATCAGATGACGTCATCGAGATGGACAGACTGGAACTCGAAACCGAAAACGAGGAGGAAGTTCCCATGGAGACCATTGACATTTCATCGCAGGAATTGCCTCACAAATCCAGCGCGATCGCGGGGGTTGTGCCGTTGGTCGACGATCACCAAAGCGGAGCGGTGATGTTCGAAGAGGAACTCGTGATCGATCGATACGCCGCACTGGATGCAGAGCGCCGTGAACGGCCACCTTTGACGGCTGCCAGTCACACCGAAGAACCAAAGCCGGAAATGCCGATGGAAACTCCGGTTTTTGAAGAACTGGAAGCTGTCGAAGAACTGGTGACGGCCGAGCCGGTCGCAGCAGACATGCAAGATGTGCCCACCGATTCTCTTGAGCTAGAGAACGAAAACGATACGGTACAGCCAGTCGAAGAACCGACCGGCGATGCACTCGAAGCAGCCAATTTGAACAAAAGTCTGAAATCGCACCGAAACGTCATTGATCAAATCAATGCCCTGGACTTTGGCGAAGTTGCCACCTCAGAGGCATCTGACTTTGACGTTGTGGAATTGGAACCGGCAAAGCCATCGCAAACTTTGCGACATGACCGGCAACCGGCTGCAACCGATCAATCCGCTACGAATGAAACCGAAGAGAGCGCCGTGCCGCGTCCCAACCTGCGGCGGTTATTCACCAAACTTCGCCGCGTGCAACATGAACGCTCGGGACGGTAGTGACACTCGAGATCTTGGGGTGTACCTCAGTAACTCAATTGGCGAAGCGACTGATGGAGTGAAATTCATTGCGTAGCCAGATGCGGAAGTCCGCATCGATCTCGTCCATCGATTCGACCCCGAGCACATTTTGTAACGTCGCCTGCCCGTTGGGGTCGTTGCCAACCGCTGTGCGGAATTGGCGGTAATACTCTTTCAACAACCCGCGCCGTTGGAGGTATAGGCATAGGTAGCGGACGTGGGCGTACTGCAACCCCTCGCCCTCTTGGCGAAATGTCCGTGCATGGATCAATTCCTCAATCGATTTGAGCTGTCCCGACAGCAACGCTTGTTTGAGCGAATTGAGCCGCCAATTGTGATGCCCCAGCAACGTTCTGCCATCCTCACTGAACTCTCCCTGTTCGTGTAGCGACGCTAAGCCTTCGTCGAACCACTCTGGACCGGTGGGAAAATCGAAGCCAAACAGAGCATGCGTCAATTCGTGCGCCAATGTGCCGTTGCCGCTCGAAAGATCCAGCATGATCCGCCGTTGATCTCTGCGAAAATAACCGTGGTAGTGCGTGGCGTCATAATTATCCAACTCGCGAGCGGCCCGGCGATAATTCCGAACCGTGCTCAACATGACGATGGTGATTGGCTGATTGGGACTCGTCTCGAAATAGCTGCTTTGCAAAGCGTGGACGATCGGCGTGATTGTGGTTTCATAATGCCTGCGCAAATCGGCCTCAGGCATATCCCCGGCAATTACAAAGGGAGACTCAACCGCAACGCGGTACTGCTCGCCTAAGCGGAGAATGAGCGCCGCAGCAGCCTTGTTGCAGTCTTCCACTAAAGCGGGATGATCGGCGGCGGATTGATCGCCTTGCCCCAAATCGAATTGCGGTTGTGCTGGATCAATAGCCGTGGCGGCCATGACCTCCCGCGCATCGTGGGGGAATTCAAATGTGACCCAGTAACTCCCGGCGATTAAAACCACCGGTCCGATAACCAGGACCAGAAAACGATAAGTGCTCACGGTGAGTCTCTCAACTGTTGCAGATTCGAAACGGGGTGCATCCGACCTGTTTCGCAAAGTGTACGTCAGAATTGGAAAGGATTCAGAGTATCTCTTGAGGGATATCCAGGAATTCTCCACAATTGCACATACGGTCTGCGGAAAATGTGTTTCAAACGGGCAACTTCACGTGTTTGCCATAATCGCTGGATTGCTCAAGGTGACTTGTTGCGAGGCAACAATTCTAAGGAATGCGAATGGCACGATGGATTTGACACAAAAGTGCCTGAGTAGACAATGCGGCAATTTAGGTAACTGTAGGAAGAGGTACCTAAGTACATGAATGAGTATCTGTTACGGCGTTTTTCATTAAGAATCAGTCGCCTGACTGGAAATCGCGATCAGCCCTCAAGTGCAGGCCCCTAGGCGGACGAAATCCAATTAGGAGTCTTGTTTTAATCCTCATAACCGACATGATGGTCGCATTCGGGGCGCTTCGCCGATTCCGAGTCGTTGAGGTCGCTGCCTGGGTGTGGACATCGCAGGACGTGCGCCAATCGTGTTGGTTACCGAATCAATGGGTCTAGTTTTCTGGGCCTTGCCTATTTTTTTTTGAAGTGCAGAAAATCATGGACGATCTTTCGCCGAAATCGATATCACGACGCCCCTCCGTCCCGTGGCGGAATTCCAACAATCGCGTTCGCAGTTGCGGTCCGTTATTTACTGAAACCGATATTCAAAATATGCGCAATGGCATGCACGCTTCTATCTATCAATTTCAGGGTGCTCATCTCGACGAAGTCGACGGGATTGCCGGGACCCGATTCGCCGTCTGGGCGCCGAACGCCCGCGAAGTCTCCGTTCTCACCGACGCCAACCATTGGACGCACGGTCGCAATGCGTTGCGTCCCTCGGACGAGGGAATTTGGACCGGCTTTGTTCCCGAATTAGCGCATGGCGATGCCTATAAGTTTGGCATCAAGGAACAATCCGGCGTCGTCACCGAACGTAGCGACCCGTTTGCATTTTTTCAGGAGTTGCGGCCCAAGACCGCGTCAATCGTCTATGACATGAGCGACTTTGTCTGGCAGGACCAGGCGTGGATGTCGCGACGGGAAATGACCGACTGGATGGCGCAGCCCATTTCCATGTACGAAGTCCATCTGGGATCGTGGAAAAAGCCCACCGATGGTCGGGAGTTTTTCAACTACCGCGAATTGGCGCACATGCTGGTCGATTATTGCCGAGAAATGGGATTCACCCATTTGCAACTCATGCCAGTCAGCGAACATCCGTTTGACGGCTCGTGGGGTTATCAGGCAACGGGTTATTTCGCACCCACCAGTCGTTTTGGTACGCCGCACGACTTCGCCTATTTTGTGGACTATTGCCACCAGGCAAACATCAGTGTGTTGATCGATTGGGTCCCTGCGCACTTCCCGATCGATGGTCACGCACTGGCCCGTTTCGATGGCACAGCGCTCTATGAACATGCTGACCCCCGCCAAGGGTTCCATCCCGATTGGGGCACCGCTGTCTTCAACTACGGCCGCAACGAAGTCCGCAACTTTTTGCTTTCCAGCGCGCGGTTTTGGCTAGACAAATATCACGTCGATGGGATCCGCGTCGACGCCGTCGCCTCGATGTTGTACTTGGATTATTCACGCAACGCCGGTGAATGGGTCCCCAACGAATTCGGCGGTCGCGAAAACCTGGAGGCGGTTCGCTTCCTCAAGGATTTCAACGTGATGGCCCACGGAGATTTCCCGGGAATCTTGACCGTGGCCGAAGAATCGACCGCCTGGGGCGGCGTTTCGCATCCCGTATACAACGGCGGACTCGGCTTCAGCATGAAGTGGGACATGGGTTGGATGAACGACTCGTTGCGCTACATGCAACTCGATCCGATTCATCGTGCACACCACCAAAACGACCTTTCCTTCCGCATGGTGTACGCCTTTACGGAAAACTTCGTCCTGCCGTTATCGCACGACGAAGTCGTCCACGGAAAACGTTCGTTGCTCTCGCAAATGCCGGGCGACCATTGGCAACAGTTTGCCAACCTGCGGATGCTGTACGGTTACCAATACACCATGTCCGGCAAAAAGTTGCTCTTCATGGGTGGGGAATTGGGACAATGGCACGAATGGGACCATGACGGTGAAATTGACTGGAATCTGCAAGGCCACAAATACCACGATGGCTTGCGGCGTTATATCGGAGATTTGAACGAACTGTATCGCAGCCAAGGCGCGTTGCACGAACTCGACTTCTCCGGAGAAGGGTTTGACTGGATTCAGTGTGATGACTCCGCGAATAGCGTCTTCGCCTTTTTGCGCAAAGGCCAAGAGAAGGATGACTTCCTGGTCATCATCAGCAACTTCACCCCCGTTCCACGAGAGAAATACCGCATCGGGATTCCTCGACCCGGATTTTATTCCGAAGTGCTCAATAGCGATGCCGGAATCTACGGGGGGACGAATATCGGCAACCTCGGCGGCGTCTATAGCGAACCGATCCCCAGCCACGGTCACAAGCAGAGCATCGAAGTGCATCTGCCGCCGCTGGGCATCGTGGCAATGAAACCGATGTCGACGCCCAACGCCTAATCCGCAGACTCTTCTCCCCCCCCTCCGGTTCCGCCGGGGGGAGAGGGGAGAGATCACGTGCGACCGGATCACGCGCCACCGGACTGCCGTCTCAAGACGACCAATTCCCCGCGACGCTCGACTACGATTCCGCCCGGTAAGTCCGCCGTTCCTCCGTTTTGCAACAGTGTCGCCAACCGGTCGTAGTGCGAATAATTCATCCGCTGCCGCGGCCATTGCTGTTGCTTCCACAACATCGCAAAGCATTCGCGGATGACGTGCCGCGTTTGTTCGTTAAGCGGTTGCCACCTTAGCCGCACAATGTCTGCATTCACGTCGAGCAAGGCACCGCGCAGTTGCTGATGCACGATCTGTTCTAGCGCTTCTTGCAGGTCACCGGCCTGCTGGCTCAATTTGCTCAACGCCTCCCGAATGTTGGGATTGAACGACGATTCCAACTGCGGCAGTAACTCGTGTCGAATTCGGTTGCGCGTGAATGCCACATCGACGTTCGACGGGTCGTCACGGTAGTCCTGGCTGACGGTCCGCAAATAATCGACCGCCTCCGCGCGCGTGACTGCAAGCATCGGGCGCAACAAGGCGATCTCCGGTTGACCATCCGACGGCGGAACGAGCACACGCCGCTCTGGCATCCCCCGTAAACCGGCGACACCGGTGCCTCGTAACAGGTGATGCAGAATCGTCTCCACCTGATCATCACGGGTGTGGGCGACAAGGATGTGTGTAAATCGGTTGTGGAGTGCCGTCTGCTTGAGGAAGGCGTAGCGGGCATTGCGGGCGGATTCCTCAATCCCCTGCCCTGTTTCAGCGGCGAGTTGACCGACATCAGCCGCCCCCAGATGGAAGGGGATCGCGAGCCGTTCACACGTCTGTTGCAACCAACGGGCGACGTTGTCGGAGATGGCTGGTTGTAGGTTGTGGTTAAAATGGGCCACCGCTAAGCGGCCGGAATGGGTTTGGTTCAGGTCCAACATGCCCCGCAGCAGCGCCATGCTGTCCGCTCCACCGGAGACCGCCAACAATGCGTCACCGGCGTCCCAAACCGTCTTCACGGCATGACAGAGCGAACCGAGGAAGGAGTGTTGGTGGGGATCTGACATGTTTGAATCGTGTGAAAGTGCGGAGTCCGCCCGGATGATCTTGGAATCACTGACAATACCAACCCAATTGTCGTTTCTCGGTTGAATATCGGTTTTGCTTTGGTAGTATGGACTTACGATTATTCATCGTCCAGAGGTCGGGCGTAAAAAATTGATGCCCAGCGTCTCTGGGGGATGGACAACTTCGTTGTCTTCGATGAATCTTTCACAATTCGACACTTTAGGGTGGCGACGTCGGGGAGAAACGGGGAAACACAACGGCAGCCGTTTTGCGGTTTTATCTCAGTCTGAATGTGTTAAGCGTGGTATCCAGTAACCTACTGCGGACTGTAGGGCGATGCTTCATAAAATTCTACTGGCGTTGATTTCGATCATCCGGCTTTGGGGCCGGATTGGGACGACACCCGCGCGGGCGGCTTACACCGCATTGCGCGAGGACGTGGCGCTGCGGAATTTTTGGATGAATCTCGCTATCGAAAGTCCGTGGTTACGTTCCATCTTGTCCAGCCGCAGGATGCGGGCTTATGTTCCGGTGTTGGCGCGGATTCCGCGCGAATATTCCGGATGGCATCCGCCGCTCCCGGCAAGCAAGAACACGTTTTTGCATCCCAGATTGAGGTAACGACCGGTCTGCGGTTCGCTGCTGCGTTCGACCATTTCTTCATCAAACGGAACTCGATCTTTTCATGGCGAGATTTGGCCACTGAAAGTCGCGCGTCCGTCGCTTCGCTCCCCTGTAATTTGTCATATGACCGTGGCATCGGTGCGTATCGATATCCGGTTGACAATTCAGTTCAACACGGGAAGCCCCTGCCACTCGCTTTGGCGAGCGCCGGGATTTCCGTGATTACAAAAATAATGAAGGAATCGGTCTATGGGGAACGAAATTACTGCGGTGCTGGCGGTATCCGAAACGGTCACCGCCATCTCCGCCGCCCTGGCTTTGATTGTTGGTCTGGGAATCGGACTGGTCATTGAACGAATCAGCCGTGGAGCCGCCTACCAACGCCGCGACGAGATCATCGAACAGGCTCGACAAGAAGCGGAGAACGTCAAGAAGTCACAGGAACTGGAAGCCAAGGAAGAGCTGATTAGCCGCCGCGAAGCTGTCGAGAAAGAACTGAATGCGGCGCGCGAAGAACAACGCGAACAAGAACGCCGACTCGACCGCCGCGAAACCACGCTTGGCGAACTGCAGCAGGACATCAACAAGAAGGAACGGATGATCGAGGGCGTCCAGACGAAACTCGCCGATCGCCAAAAGCAGATGGACGCGCGTGAGGCGGAGTTGGAACAAGTCCTGCGCGAGGAACGGGACCAACTGTTCCAAATCAGCGGACTCTCTCCCGAAGCGGCCCAAGACAAGCTGCTGACGCAACTGCGTGTGGAACTGAAAAACGAAACCGGCGCGGTGATCCTGAAACACAATCAGGAACTCAAGGAAACGTGCGACAAATTGGCCCGCGAAGCGGTCGGCATGGCGGTCCAACGTTGCGCCGCTAGTCACGCCTCCGAGACGACCGTCTCAACGGTCGATATTCCCAACGACGACATGAAAGGCCGCATCATCGGCCGCGAAGGACGCAACATTCGCGCCTTTGAAAAAATCACCGGCGTGGATGTCATTGTCGACGACACCCCCGGCGTGGTGATCGTCTCCGCATTCGATACCGTCCGGCGGGAAATCGCCAGGTTGTCGCTAGCGAAGCTCATTCAAGACGGTCGGATTCATCCTTCACGCATTGAGGAAATCGTTAACGAAACCGAAAAGGAAATGGATGAACACATCCGCACCTTGGGGAACGAGGCGATTCAGGAAGCGGGGATTGTTGACGTCCATGAAAAGCTGATCATGCTGATGGGCCGTTTGAATTTCCGCGTCAGCTACAGCCAAAACGTCCGTCGGCACTCGATCGAAGTCGCCTATCTGACCGGGCTGTTGGCGGAATCCTTGGGACTGGACGGAACTTTGGCTCGCCGCTGCGGATTCTTCCACGACATCGGCAAGGCAGCCGACCACGAAATGGAGGGGGGACACCCCGCCGTGGGAGCCGAGTTGCTCAAACGTTACGGCGAAGGCCCCGAGGTCGTGCATGCGGCATTTGGACATCACGACGATATTCGCGTGGATCATATCTACACGGTGCTCGTCGCTTCGGCCGATGCGATTTCCGCAGCCCGTCCCGGTGCACGCCGCGAAACCTTGGAGAAATATGTACGGCGGTTGGAAGAACTAGAAGCCTTGGCTTGCGGTTTTCCCGGCGTCGATCATGCCTACGCCGTCCAAGCGGGTCGCGAAGTCCGGTGTATCGTCGACGCGAAGCAGGTCAACGACCGCGAAGCCGCCAAGATGTGTCGCGACATTGCCAAAGGTATTGAACAAGCACTCACGTATCCCGGTGAAATCAAAGTCACCGTGCTACGCGAAACGCGGACCATCCAATACGCGAAGTAGTTCGCAGTTGCCGCAAAAGTGATTCCCACAGATAGCCATAACGAACTCGAACCAGTTTCCAGGAGATACGGCTGATGCGTTCCCTCTTCCCTTTGACCATCGTTGGTTTGCTGTGCGGCGGAATTTCTGGAGTCGCGACTGCTGAGGAAAATCACCCCCTGCCGCCGACTGTTGCAAGAGGTGCCGAACTGGTGGAAGAATACGGGGATGATCGATTTTTCGAAGGCCCGACTTGGGACCCGCAGACGCAGCGGTTGTACTTCACCGCTTTTCGCGACAAGGACACGCAGATCCTACGGCTGGATGGTCCCGGCAAGGTGCATGTCTGGCTGGATGATACCAAGGGAGTCAACGGGACCTGCTTAGCACGCGATGGCCGGTTGCTGGGTGCACAGGCGTATGGCAACAAGCTAATGAGCTACCAAATCGCCCGCGAAGCTCCCAGCGACACGAAGATCCTCGTGGATGATCCAACACTCAATCAACCGAACGACGTCGCCGCTTCGCCCAAAAAAGGGGGCGGGATTTATTACACCGACCCTGATTTCAAAAACCGCGCCACCAGCGCGGTCTATCACCTTTCGACGACCGGCAAAGTGACCCAGGTCTTAAACGACATGCAGGTTCCCAACGGCTGTTTGGTCTCCAACGACGGAAAAACGTTGTATGTCGGCGACAGTTACCTGAAGCATTGGCGAGCGTACCCGATTCAAGCGGATGGTTCGCTCGGGCCGGGCATTTTGTTTTTTGATCCCGACACCGAGCGCGACGACTCTCCTGACGGCATGACGATCGACGAGCGGGGAAATTTGTACCTCAGCGGCCGCGGTGGCGTTTGGGTCTGCGACAAGTGGGGCAAATCACTCGGTTTGATCCCGGTCCCCGAATTCTGCTCCAACGTCACCTTTGGTGGTGAAGATGGCAAGACGCTGTATCTGACCTGCGCGACAAAACTGTACAGCCTCAAGATGAACACCCGCGGAACGAAGCCCGCCGGCAAAGGCAAATCCAAAAAACACTAACCCAAACCGACTGCTCGCAGTCCACAGCAGCGCCTGATTTGGAGAACCACCATGCCACGTCAAAACTTGCTGATCTATATGTTGGGAACGGCCGTTTGTCTCGCGATGACGTGTATGACACACACGGTTCATGCCGAGGAACCGGCGGAGATTGAATATCACGAGGATGTGATCTACGGCGTCGGGGGCGACGAACAATTGAAGTTGGATTGGGCGCGCCCCAAGAAATTCGACAAGCCGCTGACAGCGATCATCTATATTCACGGCGGCGGATGGACCTTTGGCAACAAGAACGGCCATCGCGACGAGATTCAAAAGGCGGCCCGTGAAGGTTATTTTTCGGCGACGATCGGTTATCGATTGGCCCCGGCACATCGCTTTCCGGCTCAGATCGAGGACTGCAAATGCGCGATTCGTTTTTTGCGAGCCAATGCCGATCAGCTGGGTCTGGACCGCGAAAAAATCGGTGCGATCGGGTTTTCCGCCGGCGCGCATCTGGTGATGATGCTCGCCACGATGGATGATGAAGACGGGCTAGAAGGCAAAGGAGGCTGGTTTGGTTGGTCCAGTAAAATCCAAGCCGGCGTCAGTTTCTTTGGACCGACGAATCTGCAATCCGAATTCCCAGAGAGTTCGAATAAACTCGTCGTGCAATTCCTCAATGGAACCGCTGCACAGCAACCTGAAGCATATCGTCTTGCCTCGCCGATCACGTATGTCAACGCCGGCGATCCTCCGCTGTTGCTGTATCAAGGGACCAAGGACACTCTCGTCCCCCACGATCAAGCGTTACAAATGGTCGAGGCTTTGACCGCGGTTGAAGTCCCCGGACGCGTGGAATTTTTGATCGGCCAAGGGCACGGTTGGCGTGGCCCCGAAGCAGAGCGCACGTTTCAAGCGGCGATTGACTTCATTGCTGAACAGACCAACAAAACCGAATAACAGATCGTTGCCGTAAGTGCGCTGCTGCGCGACAACACCTTGCGTGGCCAATTCGCCACCTGATAAGAATAGCCAATTGGCGGTCGGCCGTTTTCGTTGGGCCGCGCGGTCACTCGACACGTCAATGGGCGGAGAACAGCATGCCGGATTCATCTCGTACTGACGCGCCGACAGTGACATCAGCGGACCGCCGCTTGGTCGCCGAGCATCCTACATCCATGGCGCTGGAATTGGTCGTCCATGATCCTGATACAATCGCCGAATTGACGAGTCTAGCCGCGGGGGATCCTCGCGAGCAGTTCGCGCTTTCGGCGCTACGGATCGGCGTGTTGGCGTTGCGGCAGGCGCGGGGGCAAATCGACACCGAACAAATCCGCCGCGAAAGCGAACGCATGCTCTCCGGCCTGGACAAACAACTCAGCGAACATGGCCGTGACGTACACACCAAAATGACCGCGATGCTCAAGGAGTATTTCGATCCTGAGGACGGACGGCTGCAGGAACGGGTCAATCGGTTGATCCGCAAGGATGGCGAATTGGAAGAACTGCTCCGCCGGCAAATTGGCGGCGAAGATTCAGAACTTTGCAAAACGCTCGACAGCCATTTCGGACACGGTAGCCCGTTGATGAGTCTGCTCAGCCCCGAGGAATCGCAAGGCTTGTTAGCAGCGTTTCGCGAGACCTTCGAAAAGCAGCTGACCACGCAGCGCGAACGGGTACTGAATGAGTTTTCGCTCGACAATGGCGAAGGGGCTCTGGCGCGGCTGGTGAAGGAGCTCAACGAAAATCATGGCAAACTGAGCGGCGATCTGCAGAAAAAAATCGATGTCGTAGTCGGCGAGTTCTCACTCGATGAGGAAAACTCAGCCCTGAGCCGGTTGGTCCGCAACGTGGACCGCGCGCAGAAAACGATCACCAGTGAGTTTTCGCTCAATGACGAAAACTCGGCCTTGTCACAACTAAAATCGATCTTGGACAGCACCAAGGACACGATCAATAATAACCTGACGTTGGATGATGAAAAATCGTCATTGGCTCGTTTGAAAGGCGAAATCCTCAAGGTGCTGGAAACGCATTCCGAAGCGAATCAGAAATTCCGCGAAGAGGTCAAGCTGTCACTCAACGAAATGGTCACCCGTCGCGATGAAGCAGCACGGTCGACGACGCACGGCCTCGACTTCGAAGATGCGGTCTATACGTTTATACAACAAGAGTCACAACGGACAGGTGACATTGCTTCCCACACCGGCAATACCACGGGGCTGATCAAGAATTGCAAAGTGGGGGACTGCATGATCGAACTCGGCCCGGAAAATGCCGCCGCCGGGGCGAAGATTGTTGTCGAAGCCAAACAGAAAAAAGAATACAACGTCGCCAAAGCGCTGGAAGAGATTGAAACGGCTCGCAAGAATCGCGCAGCTCAGACCGGTCTGTTCGTCTTTTCCAAAAAGTCCGCTCCCGACGGCATGGAACCCTTTGCCCGCTACCGCAACGACGTGCTGGTTGTCTGGGATCCGGAACAACCCGACAACGATCTGTATCTGAAAACAGGCTTAACACTGGCCCGCGCGCTCTGCGTCCGTTCCGGGCAACACAGCGAAGCAAAAGCCGCCGACTTTCAAGCCATTGACGTCGCCGTATTGGAGATCGAAAAGCGGACCGGCAACCTCGGCAAGATCGAATCCTCCGCTCAATCGATCAGTAAACAAAGCGACACGATCCTCAAAACGGTTGAACTCTCACGACGTTCCATCGAACGGCAATTGGAAATCTTGCGGGACAAACTCGGCGACCTCAAACGCCAGGAGGCCGCTGGAGAGAACACGTAGCGCGCGTTTTCGCTTCTTTGAAAGAAAACCTCACGCAAAGACGCGAAGCCGCAAAGAATGAAATAGGCGAACATTTCAGTCCCACCAGAGTGTTTCTTGGCATCATGTCTCTATGTGATTCATTATGCTTTACAACTTACATCGGGATTACAGCCTTCTTCTTCTCTGCGCCTCCGCGTCTCTGCGCGAGTTTTTTTCACTCCAATCCCACCCCCAATTAAAACACCCGCCGCTTGCCCTTTTTTGTTCGACCCACGATAATCGTGGTACCCAAAAAACTTTCTAACTACGGCTCCATAAACGAGAACTGTGATATGTTGAAGATGCGCACCATGTTCCTACTAGCGTTGATCGGACTCTGTGCCGGCAACGGGTTTGCTGAAGAATCCGGCCCTTTGAAACTGAACAAGGGGGACCACGTTGTCCTCATCGGGAATACGCTGGCTGAGCGGATGCAGCATTTCGGGCACTTTGAGTCACTGCTGCATAGCCGGTTTCCGCAGCACGAATTGGTGGTTCGCAATTTAGGTTGGTCGGCCGATGAACTCACGTTGCGGCCCCGCTCTAAAGATTTTCAGGATCATGGCCACAACCTCGAAGACCACAAACCGAATGTGGTGATTGCTTGCTTCGGTTTCAATGAATCTTTCGTTGGCCCCGAGGGGTTGCCGAAGTTTGTTGCCGACCTGGAAGAATTCATCAAGACCACCACGACCACCAAGTACAACGGCGAAGCGCCACCGCAATTGGTCCTGTTCTCCCCCATCGCCCAAGAAGACACCGGCCGGCCGGGCGTGACCGATGGCAAAGCCAACAACGAAAACATCAAAGCCTATACCGAGGCAATGGCGGAAGTTGCTCAGCGAAACAACGTGATCTTTGTCGATCTGTTTACGCCGTCGCAAAAACTGATGCACGATGCCGACCAGAAGCTGACGATCAACGGCGTACACCTAAACGATTACGGTTACAGCCAATTGGCACCGGTGATGGAAACAGCGTTGTTCGGGCCGCGACCTGCTTCCGCCGGGCAAGCCGACTTGAACAAAGTGCGGGCGGAGGTCAACGAGAAAAACCGTCAATTTTGGTACGACCACCGCGCGGTCAATGGGTTCTATATTTACGGCGGCCGCAAAGAGCCGTTCGGCGTGGTGAACTTTCCGGATGAATTCAAAAAGCTCCGCAAAATGATCGCTCTCCGTGATCGGCGGGTGTGGGATGTGGCGCAAGGGAAATCGGTTCCGGATAAAATCGATGACTCCGTTGCCGGCGAAATCAAAAAAGTGCCCACGAACTTCGAACGCGAAATCGTGATCACCAAGCCGGAAGAAACGCTCAAGACCTTTACGTTGCCCGACGGGTATGAAGCGAATCTCTTCGCGTCCGACGACCAGTTTCCCGAGTTGCAAAACCCCGTGCAATTCACCTTCGACGCTCGCGGGCGGTTGTGGGTTTGCACGATGAATTCCTATCCGATGTATCTACCCGGCACGCCGGTGGACGATAAGATTCTGATTCTCGAAGACACCGATGGCGACGGTCGCGCCGATAAGAGCACCGTCTTTGCCGATGGCCTGCACGTCCCCACCGGCATCGAATTGGGAGACGGCGGCGTCTATGTGGCGCAGCAACCCAACTTAATGTTTCTCAAAGACACCGATGGCGACGATGTTGCTGACGAGCGTTCGATCGTGCTGCACGGCTTCGATACGGCCGATTCACACCACTCGATCAGCGCCTTCACCTGGGGACCGGGCGGGGGATTGTATTTCCAGGAAGGAACTTTCCACCACACGCAGGTCGAAACCCCCTACGGGCCGGTTCGCTGCAAAAATGCGGGCGTGTATCGCTATGAACCCAAGACCGAAAAGCTCGACGTGTTCGTCTCTTATGGATTTGCCAATCCTTGGGGGCATACGTTCGATGGTTGGGGACAAAATTTCGTTGCCGATGCTTCGGGGGGAGCCAACTATTACGGCACCGCTTTCTCCGGTCAGGTCGACTATCCGCACAAACACGGCAAAATGAAACAGTTTTTCACCAAACAATGGCGGCCGACGTCGGGGTGTGAATTTGTCTCCAGCAGTAATTTCCCGGACGACGCTCAGGGCAACTATCTGCTGAACAACTGCATCGGTTTTCACGGTGTTTTACAATATCGCATGAAAGACGACGGATCGGGATTCGCCGCCGACCCGGTGCAGCCGTTGTTGCAATCGTCCGATCAAAACTTCCGCCCGGTCGATTTGCAATTCGGTCCTGACGGCGCGCTGTATCTCGTCGATTGGTTCAATCCGTTGATTGGCCACATGCAGCATTCGCTACGCGATCCCAATCGCGACAAAAACCACGGCCGCATTTGGCGGATTCGTCACAAAGACCGCCCGCTGGTCACGCCGGCCAAAATCGCCGGAGAGCCGATTCCGGCACTGTTGGATCTGCTCAAGACCTACGAAGACCGCACCCGTTATCGGGTTCGCCGTGAACTGCGTGAACGCGAGACCGCGGAAGTCATGGCGGCGCTGGACACCTGGATCGCCGGGCTGGATCAGGCGGATGAGAATTACCAGCACAATCTGCTCGAAGCGTTGTGGGTCCACCAGCATCACGACGTCGTCGATGAAGACTTCTTGAAACAATTGCTGCGTTCCCCCGACTATCGCGTCCGCGCGGCTGCGACGCGGGTGTTGTGTTATTGGCGGGACCGCGTGAACGAGCCATTGGCATTACTGCAGGTACAAGTCAACGACGAGCATCCCCGCGTGCGTCTCGAAGCCGTGCGTGCGTTGAGCTTTTTCGATTCTGCTGAAGCACAAGCGGTCTTGTATGAAGCCCTGACTCATCCGGATGACGACTACTTGAAGTACACATTTAAAGAGACTTTGGACACCTTGGATCGCCGCCTGGGCAACCAAAAATAGTTCAGCGGCCCAACGCCCGGTTGGAACCTCCGGGTGCTGGGCCTCCATAAAACGGCGATCATTTTCTGTTAACTTCCTGGCGGGACGGCGGTCATAGACCCGGGCCATGAGAGATAACAGAAAGAAATCCCCATGCAAATCCCTGTGGTTCGTGGAGTGATTGACCGGCGGATTCTGGTCAATTACCGCATCAATCCCGATGTATTGGCCACTCTCCTACCGGCGCCGTTTCGCCCAAAGCTGGTGCAGGGCCACGGCATCGCGGGGATCTGCCTGATTCGTCTCAAGCAGCTTCGTCCGCGCTTTCTGCCGCCGCTGGTCGGCATCTCCTCAGAAAATGCCGCCCACCGCATGGCCGTGGAGTGGGAGGATGATGGGCAACTGCGCGAGGGGGTCTATATCCCTCGCCGTGATACGTCTTCGCGATTTAACACCCTGGCCGGTGGCACGATCTTTCCCGGCCTGCATCATCATGCCCAGTTCCAGGTTCAAGAAAACGGGGGCCACTACAAGGTCCAACTCGACAGCGACGATGACGATACACACGTCGCTGTCGAAGGCACGATCGCTGAAACATTGCCCGACACATCGATCTTTGAATCGATCGCAGAGGTGTCGGACTTTTTCGAAGCGGGTTCGCTGGGCTATTCAACAACACGCAAGTCCAACGAGTTTGACGGCTTGGAACTGCTCACTTTCAATTGGCACGTCCAACCGCTGGAAATCACCAACGTGGAATCGAGCTTTTTTGAGAACACAACCGACTTCCCACCCGGCTCAGTGGAGTTCGACTGTGCGCTGTTGATGACCGGTATCGAGCATGAATGGCATGGGCGGCCGTTGATCAAATCGATCGCGGTCCCGGTAAAATCCTAGCCCTATGACGTATAACGTCAACGTTAGTCCAATTCCTTGATGCGGATGTTCCGCCAAGCGACTTCGTACGGTCCTTTGTCCTTGCCGATGCCGTGGACTTGCAGCCCGATGAAACCTTTGGGGTGCGTTTTGTAGATCGGCTCATCGGTCAAATCGGCAATCGGTTTGCCGTTGATCCAAGTTTGAATCCGCGGGCCGCGGGCGACGACGCGGAATTTGTTCCACTCGCCGTCCTTGAACTGTTTGTGCGGTTTCAACTCATCTTCAGGAGTTAACCAGCCACGCCCGGTCGCTTCGCCGTAAATGTACCCCGCTTCTGCTCCACCGTCGCCGCTGGCTTCGATTTCGACCTGTGGTCCGTTCACGCGACCGGTGGGGGTCTCCTTGGTTTGCGAGCGGATCTGGACGCCGGAGTTCAGTTTGTCGTGGACTTTGACCTCGAATTCGAGCTCGAAATCGCCATAGTCCTTGTCACTGCACAAAAACGAATTCGGGCTACCCGTGTTGGTTTTCCCAACGATCGTTTTATCTTCTACACGGTAGGTGGCGGTGCCGTTGCGTTGTGTCCAGCCATCGAGCGTTTTGCCATCGAACAGTTCGACCCATTCCCCGGCGAATGCGGGGACGGCGGCGAGGGAGACGAACAGTGCGGCGGCGAATCTTAGCGGCAATTTCATAGAGGTCATCCTTTGATAAATGAGTAAATCTGCTCTGATACAGAATACCCACCAGGATGAATTTGTCCAAGGCGCCGGCAGTACTCAATGGCTGCTAAGCATCAAACCCGCACGGGACCCTGGAACAATTCCCCAACCACGCGCGCGCTGGTCACGCGGGCATCGGTCAGCGTTTCGTCGCTGCCATGATGCTCATACGTTAATCGCGTATGGTCCAGCCCCAATTGATGCAACAAGGTGGCATGCAAATCCGAGACTCCCACCGGATCGACGACCGAACGATAACCGATGTCGTCGGTCGCTCCGTGCACATGCCCCGCTTTAAAACCGCCGCCGGCGAGAATCAAACTGAATGCATTGCGATTGTGGTCACGGCCTTTGCCGTTTTGCGAAACGGGTAAGCGGCCGAATTCTCCCGACCAAACGACAATCGTGCTCTCCAGCAGTCCCCGCTGCTTGAGGTCCTTGATCAGGGCAGCGGAGGGCAAATCGCACTTAGCGCAAATCGCCTCGTTATCGGTCTTAGAATTGTCGTGCGCATCCCATGGCTGCGAGTTGGGTTTGACCGGCGGCAAGATTTGCACGAAACGAACACCCGATTCGACCAGCCGGCGGGCCATCAAACACCGCAGCCCATACCCCGCGGTTTCGGGTTCGTCCAGACCGTACATCTTGCGCGTTGCCGGTGTTTCCCGCGACAGGTCCAATGTTTCCGCAGCTGCCAATTGCATGCGAGCGGCGAGTTCGTAATTTTGGATCCGCGCTTCCAGCGACGATTCGTAGGCAAAGTCCTGCTGATGCCTTCGATTCAATTTGGCCAACAGGTCCAAATTTTCTCGCTGTACCGCCGGGGGAATGGGTTGGCTAGGATTGAGATTCAGCACCGGCGTCCCCGCAGTGCTGACTTCAGTACCGCGATACAGCGCGGGCATCCAACCGTTTTGCCACAGCAATGTACCGCTCGTGTTATAGCCCTCGGGGTCGCGAAGCACGACGTAGGCGGGCAGGTTTTGGTTTTCTGTACCGAGTCCGTAACTGACCCACGAACCGAGTGCGGGACGACCTTGGAAGATCTTGCCGGTGTTGAGCGCCACCAGCGATTCGGTGTGGTTGTTGTGAAGATTATACATCGACCGCACCAGGCAAATGTCATCGGCGACCGAACCGAGGTGCGGCAGGATCTCGGCCATCTCGATGCCGCTCTCGCCGTACTTGCGAAACTTCAGCGGGCTGCCTAACAGCGTATTTCCCTCGCTGCCGGGTTGGAACATCTCGACTTTTTCGACGTGCACCTTGCCGCTGTGCTTGGTGAGGTCCGGCTTGGGATCGAACAGATCCATCTGCCCCGGTCCGCCGTTTTGCATCAGCATGATCACCGCTTTGGCGGGAGCCTCGAAGTGTCCCGACTGGGGAGCCAGTCCATTGGCCACCGGCGCGGCAGCTGCGGATTGTTCCATACCGTCGAGATACGAGCACGCAATCGAACCAAATCCCAGCGCGCCGATTTTCAACATTTGCCGCCGGGACAAACGCGATGCATTTTCGATAGGTCGCTGTGCCATGCTCGAACCCCGTCGTCTATTGTCTCAGCGGACGTACAAAAACTCGTTGGTGTTGAACAGAACCTTGCAAAGCTGTGCCAAAGCCAATTGGTCCGCTTGCTCGGCGTTTTTTTCATCCGTGCGGAACCGCTCTGCCTGCCGCTGGAGCAATTCCGCACACCAGCGGGTCTCCTCTTCCGTGGGGAGTCGCCCTAATGCGATACGATAAGCGGCGGCGATTTGCTCCGTTGTTGTTTTGTGTGCGGCAAGTCGCTCTGCAAAAAATGCGGCTTGCTCTAGTACGAAATCATCGTGTAATAGCGTCAATGCTTGCGTGACGACCGCCGACGGCTCGCGCTGCGTGCAATTGCGGGCCACGATCGGTTGGTCGAAAATTCGCAGCATCGTTAGGTGATAGTTGCGGCGCGCTAACACATAGATGCTGCGCCGCCATTGGTAAGTCGGCGTGGGCAATCCCGCTTTTTTGATGACCACCATGCCATCGGGTCGGACATCGACCGGGATAAACTCGCCAAACAGGCTGCGATCCAACTTGCCACTGCTGGCCAAAATTGCGTCGCGGACATATTCCGAATCCAACCGTCGCAAATTCATCCGCCACAGCAGCGCATTCTCCGGATCCGCCATTTCCGCAGCCGCCATCTCCGGCGTGAGAACCGCTGCCTGTCGATACGCATGGGACATCACCATTTGTTTGATGATCGGTTTGGCCCGCCAACCGCTGCGTAAAAACTCGGAAGTCAGCCAGTCCAACAGTTCCGGGTGCGAGGGCGCCGCCCCGGCAACACCGAAATTGTCGCTGGTCGCCACAATGCCCCGCCCGAAAACCTGCTGCCAAAACCGATTGACGATCACCCGCGCGACGTATTGTCCAGACAGTTTGTCCCTGTTAGTCAATTGACGGGCCAATGCCAATCGGCGCCCGCTGGAATTTCCAGCTGCAGCAACCGTTTGGGACTCTTCCGTGCTCGGTGATTCCAGAATGCTGAACAACCCGGGCTGCACTTCCAAGCCGGGTTGTAAATAGTTTCCGCGGCGGAGCACATACGTCGGCGGCGGGGGGTGCGATTCGTGCACGTGCTGTATCGTGCCGTAGGCGCGCTTACTGCTTTGCTGTTTGGCAATTTGCTGAGCGATCAATGCGCATTGCTGTCTGTGTTCGTCGCTTAGCGCCGCCTCGATTTCTTCGGCCGTCACGTTCAATTGGGTTTTATATTGAGCAGCGAGTTGCTTTTGAGCGTCGCTGCGTTTCTCAACGGGCGTGGCGATGGCGGTTTTTGCGGCATCCCGAACGGCGTCGGGTAATGCAGTGAGTTTTTTGTCGTAGACTGTTTGTCGGACCTGCGCGCGAATCGCTGCCTCCTGCTGCGTTAGCTTGGCGATTTCGGCGTCGGCCTGTTGATTGATGTTGTCGATCTCGGTTTTCACAGCGTCAGGAACATCTGCCCGCGCTTTGCCGGTCGACACAACCCAGTGCCGCACATTGAACGCCGGTGCAAAGACCGCTTGCAGACGATAATAATCGGCTTGCGGCAAAGCGTCGTATTTGTGGTCGTGGCATTTCGCGCATTGCAGCGTCAGGGCCAGCAAGCTGTTGGCAACCAGTTCCGACGTACGTTGCACGACATGATGCCGCACGTCAGGCGTATTGAGTTCGTTTTGGTCGGTGTCGTCGTTGGCGGAGAGCAGAAAACCGGTTGCGATCAGGCATTCCAACATCTCTGGCGTGAAAGCCTCGGCGGATTTCCAATCATACAATTCATCCCCCGCCAACTGCTCGACCAAAAACCGGTCAAATGGCTTGTCGGTATTGAACGCCTGAATCACGTAATCGCGATACCGCCACTTTCCATTGAGCGGCTTGATGATTGCCGCATCGTTGTCGCTGCCGAACATATCCACATACCCGACAATATCCAGCCAATGCCGTCCCCACCGTTCCCCGAAATGCTCCGAACCTAACAGCCTGTCCACTAAGCGTTCGTAGGCGCCAGGACCTGCGTCAGAAAGAAACGCGTCAATCTCCGCTGGAGTGGGTGGCAGACCGATCAGGTCAAAGTAGACGCGGCGAATCAACGTTGTACGATCCGCCGGAGGTGAGAGTTGCAGGTTGTGTTCTTCAAGTTTCGCGACGACGAACCGGTCGATGTCATTTTCGATACGATCGGTGGCGTCGACCGACGGCGGTTTTTCGACGTTCAACATCTGATAGGCCCAGTGCTGACGTTGCTCGGCCGTGATGTTCGTTACATCAGCTGTTAAAACGATTGATTCTTTGGACGGCGCATCGGCTTCGATCCAATCGCGCAGCATGCGAAGTTCGTCGACGGAGAGCGGGTTATCCTCGTCGGGCGGCATCTTGCCGGTTTCGATCATGGCGACGATTTCGCTGCGATCGGGAAAGCCACGGACGATGACCGGTCCTGCTTGTCCGCCACGGAGCATGTCCGAGACAGTCCGCAAATCCAACTCCGCTTCCCGCACATCGCCGCCATGACAATCTTGGCAATGCGCTGCCAGAATCGGCCGGATGTCCCGTTCGAATTGCGGGATCGGACGAAAATCGGTCTTGAGGGCGTACTTCTTTGTCAGATACTGCCCCGTTTCGTACTGCTCCGTCGCCGTCAATCCGCGGTCATAGACTAGGACCTCGGCGATGTCTCCTTCAAAGTAGCTGTCCTTGGCATCGACCTGGCCGAAGTGTTGCCCGAGGGCCAACGAGACATGCGGTTGGAATCCCAGAAAATGCGTCCCGTTGAACACCGCTCGCTGTTCGCGCCGGCCGTTGACGTGCAGCGCAAAAGCTTGTTCGCCAGTATAGACCGCTTCGATCAATGTGGGTTGATCATTCCACGCCTCGCTTTGCCCCTCACCTTCGTCGCCATTCTGAATGCCGATCCGGAGTTTCTTACGGCCTTGTTGATAGCCCACCCACAGGCCCGCGCGTTTGGGGAACTCCCCCGTGGCGACGTCGCGGGAATTGAGGTCGATCAACCGCTGCGCCGTGTGCGAGGAATTCGCACTGCCGCGCATCACAATCAAAATATGAAACGGCCGGTCACCGGTGGCAAGTCCTGCAAACTTCTCGGCGACCAAAAGATCATCACCGTCGAAGTGAACCGCCGGATGACCGTCCCAGGCATCTTTGCTGAAAGTCGGCCGCCGCTCTGCGGTTTCCTGGATGACATGATTCCCACGTCCGCTTTTATCAGTCCATCGCGAAATGGCCCCATCAGGCAGCGCGTCGCCGTCGATCTCGCTCGCATCTAACCACAGGATCAACCCCTCTTGAGGCGGCGCCGCATGCGTACTGCCTGGCTCCACAAATCCCGCCATGACAGCGAGCAGAATCGCCAGCCGGTTGAGGAGTGTTCGCGAGTTCACGAAAATCGTTCCTACCAAAGGTCGGCCAATTCCAGGATCGATCGTCGCATTGAGATCGCTACGGAACCGCTCGACCGTCAAAGTGATTTTATGCCGACCGCGTTCACCGTGGGTACGGTCGTGGTACTTCCATTCTAATTCCGTTTTGAAAACTCGTCCAGCAGGACGGACTCGCCAAGCTGTTTTGGGGAATTCTGCATCACCACACTTACAATGTCACGGTGCGGCCGGTGTTAACTTTTCGGTTCGATAATCTGGATTTCCGAATCGCTCAACAACGCCGTCACCGGGGTGCCGCGGCCTGCTTCAAAATGTGCGTAGTTCTTTTCTGCCACGACCGATGCCGCCTCGATGACCCGCACGACGTCACGTTGGCTGGCGGCTGTGGGGTAGGAATCGCCGATTGCTTCCAGCGATTCGCCCAAGATGCGTCGGCGAATCACGGCCAACATCCCAGCGGCAATGGAGGCTTTCCCGTAACCAAAAATTTCCAATTCCCCGCCAATATGATGAATCCGCCCGCCGAACGAGGGATTTCGAGTGCGTGATCCGTCACCGATGATTGCTTCGCGATAACCGCGATCTTGTTGATCGACATAACCCCGGCCGTAGATGCCGTAAAGTTCGATCTCCTGATTGACCGCCCCTTCGAACTCCGCCGGGTTGATCCAATTGTTGTTGTAATCGCCCCGCATGCCGTTGTCATACGTCACTGCTACATCGACGCTGTCCCAGGTCTTGATTGCATGTTGCCGTTTGAATGTCGAGGGGTCGACGCCGCGGCGGCGGGCGATTTCTTTGTGGTGTTCATCCCAGTTGAGCAGTAGGTTCTTTTGGCCTGTGGCAAACACTGTGACCGGTTTGACGCCCAAATAATGGTGGACGACATCCAACCAATGGCAACCGACATAGGCGAACGGATTGCTTTGTTCGGCCCAGGCGAAAATGTCCGTACTGACCTCCAGCGGTTCCTCAAGCACCGTCCGCACGCGGTTGATCGGCCCATATTGCTCGGGGGCTTTGGACATCATCTCTCGCACGAACGGGTCGTACCGCTTGTGCATATCGACAGCGACAATGCGACCCGCCGCGTGGGCCTTGGCGATGATTTGATCCGCTTCGCTGGTCGTCAAACAGAGCGGCTTTTCGGTGATCACGTCGCAACCGGCATCCAACGCATCTAAGATTGGCTCCGCATGCACATGATCGGGCGTCGCCACAAACAGCACGTCCGGTTTGTGTGTGGCCAGTATGTCTTTCCAAACAGCGTCTCCATAACAGGCATCGATCTTGCCGTCCGGAAAGTCCTCGGAAAACCATTGGACAATCCGTCCTGCGGTCCCGCTCTTTTCGCTCCGCGTCCCGACCGCGCAGACGCGAATCTCGACATCCGCTACGTCAGCTGCCATATGGCTCATGCCAATGCTGTTGAGCGCGCCGGCGATTCCGCCCCGCATAAAGTCCTTGAAGGTCTGGCCAATGATATCATCAAAAAACATCCCGCCGCCAATAATGGCAACGTCGATCGTCCGTTTGCTTGCGGTCATGTCGGAAATATCCTGAACGGTAGTGCAGCGGTCATAGAATCGGTCGGGCGCGCAAATCGTCGGCGCGCCAGCGAGTTTTTTTGTAACAGACCGAGGCTAGCCCGGTCCAGTCAACGGCCAGTTCCACCACATCCCGATTCAGTCAGAATTTGCGGATAACTGCTTGGTTTCCCAGAAATCCCGCTCCGAAACGGCCTAAACCGGCTACGGGTGAGCTATTTATTTTGACTATTCAAAATTTATAGTTGCCATTATTAAACTATTTGTTATGCTCGCCCCATCCTGGAATTTCTTTAAGACAAAAACCTATCTACCGAGGATAACCCCATGTCAGCCACACAGCATCGACGCGGATTCACGCTCATTGAATTGCTGGTCGTGATTGCGATCATCGCCATTCTCGTCAGTTTATTATTGCCCGCCGTACAACAAGCCCGCGAAGCCGCGCGGCGGACGCGTTGTAGAAACAATCTCAAACAACAGGGGTTGGCACTGCACAATTACCACGATGTCCATTCCGCGTTTCCGGCTGGATATTACTCGTACGGAACCAGTGATGGTTCAGGTCCCGCTTGGGCAAATATCGATCCACTGACCTGGGATGCAGCACCAGGTTGGGCGTGGGGGACCATGCTGTTGCCATACCTCGACCAAGCCACGCTGTATCAGGCATTGGACGTGGATCGCCCCTGCTTTGATGCTGTGAATGCGAACGCAGTGCAGACCACGCTTCCGGTTTTCTTATGCCCCTCCGCCAGCGGAGCGACGGAACCCTTTACGGTGCGGGACGCGGCTGCAGACCCGTTGTTGGTAGGGGGATCTCCGGTACAGTTGGGACGATCGCACTATGTCGCCAGTCACGGGCAGGAGTCCTGTTGGGGCGAGTGCGGTGCTGCTCCCGCGGGCGTTGTGTTTTCCAATATCTATACCTCAACGACCCGAACCGTATCAATTAATGGCGACGCATCGCGGGTCGCCGACGGGCCGTTTTATCGCAATTCCGTCACGCGGATCAAACACATCACCGACGGCACCACCAACACGGTCTTCCTTGGCGAACATTCGTCGAGCCTCAGCGAAAAGACTTGGGTTGGCGTCGTTCCCGGCGCGTTTACGCATCCAAATTTCACCTCACCTGAAAACGGACCCGATGCTGCTGCGACGCTTGTGCTGGTTCACGCCGGTCCTTCCGGCGGCGAACTGGACATCACCGGCTTTCCCATCATCCACCCCGTCAATTTTCCCACCTATCACGTGGGACAAATGTACTCCGAACATACCGGCGGCGGATTCGTATGTCTGGGGGACGGTTCGGTCCGTTTTGTTTCAGAAAGCATCGACCTATTCGTCTGGGCCGAACTGGCTAGCATCGGCGAAGGCGAAATCATCGGAGAATATTAATCATGCGATTTCGCTATCACCCAAGCTGGGCCGTTGCGATTCTTGCCGCGGCATTCTGCACACAACTCGCCGGTTGCGGGTACCCGCAGGTTAGCCCCAAAGCCTACGAACTCAGCAAGGCCTTGTACTCGGCCTGCAACCAGAAAAGCGCCGAGCGGCTGCCTGCCATCAGCCAACTAATCGAAGATTCCCTGGCCGACGGATCACTCCAGGAAAACGAAGGAGAATGGCTCAAGGAGATTGTGACTTTGGGCCAAAACGGAGATTGGGAATCCGCCGCACGGGAAACCCGCCGCATTATGGATGATCAGGTCGGTCGTTAGTTGCGTGGTGAAAAACCTCACGCTAAGGCGCAAAGCTAGCGAAGGAGTTGGGTGGGGAGGCCGGGTTCTTGGCTTCGCGTAGATGCTTTTTGCGATTCACTCATCGTGCGCGGCTCGGCGGGAGCCTCGCCCTCCCTTGTCGCTGGTTTTGATCATCGAGGTCTAGGGGTTGGGTGGGGATGTGCAAATTAGGACGACCAACATTTCGGTGCCGGTGTTTTCGATGCCGTGCAGACACCACGGCGGCAGGTAGACGAAATCGCCTTTTTTCACCGGACGCGTCCCGCTGCTGAAGGTCATGGTCCCGGCGCCTTCCATGATTACGTAGGTCTCTTCCGTCTCGTGTGATCCGGGTTCCAAGATCGCGTGTGGCGGAATGTAGAAAACGACCAAGCCCATATTTTTTGCTGGGGCGTTGGGATTGACGGGATGCACGACTCTTACGGCGGGGGCGACGCAGTTGGGATAGACGACCGGCACCCCTTCTTGAACGGTGACGATCATCGGCTCAGGCGGTGTCTCCGGCTTGGGGATCTTGGGAGGTTCCGTGCCTTGGTAGCCGACAAATTGTGTGAACTTGGCCATGTTGGGAATCCTAACTGTGATGGTGATTTGATAATGAAGAGAGGTGTCTGATCGTGGTCTGAGCAACAACGCCCATTAAAAGTCGCGGGTGTAGCCGGCGGTCCAACCGCCATCGACAGTGAGAATGTGACCGGTGATGTAACTGCTTTCCGGAGCGGCCAAAAACAGCGCCGCATGGGCGATTTCTTCTGTTGTCCCCGGCCGTGCCAGCGGGATGTGTGCCAGCAATTGTTGAACGGAATCACGAAACGAGCCGTCCTCGCCATAAAACAATTGGCGGGTCCCCTGGGTCATAATCGATCCCGGTGCGATGCCATTGACCAGAATGCCATATTGCCCCAGTTCGATCGCCATTGCTTTGGTGAGATTGATCACTCCCGCCTTGGCAGCGACGAAGGCGCACTGCAATCGCAGTGGCACCAAACCGGCGACCGAGGCGATGTTGATGATCTTGCCGCTCCCCTGTCCTCGCATCACGCGCGCCGCCGCTTGACTGACAGCGAACAGCCCGTTCAGATCGACGTTGAGCAACCGGTCCCATTCTTCGCGGGGAAATTCATCGATCGTCACGCGATGGGCCATGGTATTGACGCCGGCATTATTGACAACAATATCCAGCCGCCCCAATTTGTCGACGGTCGCGGCGATCACCTCAGCAATCTGCTCCGGATTCGTAACATCCAATTGCCGTGCCAGACAACCGTCATGCCCGGCCGCGGTTTCGGTCACGGTCGCGAAGTCGACATCCGTAAGCACGACTCGCGCCCCATTGGCGGCCAGCGATTCGGCAATTGATTTCCCAATCCCTTGCGCCGCTCCAGTCACCAGGGCGACTTGATCCTGCAGGTTCACTTTCATCGAGCAGCCAATCGACAGAGGCCATGTTAGGTATGAATCGTCAACCCCGGCGACCGGGGTAACCGGGATGAGTGGTGAGACGAAAGTATATCAAATTGACCGAAGCAACGTGGACTTCACCAGGGCTTTAAGACAAAAGCATTTCGGTTGACCAGGCGGTAAGCTTGGCAGCTCAAAGGAAATCCTCAACGCATTTGCTGATCTCAATCCGTAAACCCTTGCCGTTATGTATGGCTCAAACTAGATTGTCGACTGCAAAGTTGATCTGCGCAGCTTGGCGACCACGATATGCTTAAATCCTGGGTAAAATCGAGGAGACTGCAAAATGGGGTCCGATGCTTTCGTTGTATTCTATGGAATTTGCGAGACGGTCACCGTTGACGACGACCAACAACTCGAAATGCTTGAACTGGAAACGCACTCGCTGATTCAATCTTCCAAGCAGGCAGGTCTCGACTCGTGGTGGGGTCGGCTTACCGAAGGATCCGACTATCATGTTCTCATTGGAAAGCAAATCGGTGTGTTCGGCATCGAAGGCGATTTGGAATCGTCGACGGAATCCGCTGAGCTTTTACAGATCATCAATGATGTCCATACCACGTTGAAATCGCACGGAATTCGCGGCACACCATCACTGCATTGCCAAGTTGAAGCCCAGTACTGAATTGTTAGCGATAATCGAGCCCATAAAACGCCCGGGCTCACTTCATCTTGTAAACGACTTTCGATGCTGCACCGTTTACGCCGATTTTCGGAGGTACCATAAATCATGCGCGTTATTCTTGCCGCTGCCGATACAGCGACGGATCGACGACGGTCGCCATGGCTTCCAGATCGAGTTGCAGTTCCAAGAACTCGGCAACGCTGCGAGCGGCATCAAGAGGTGCGTCGACGACTGAGCGATATTCTAATTCCATCGATTGAATGTGTTCTTGCTGGGGCAGCCATTTGGCCAGATCTTGGAGATGGCGTTCAAAGTGCGGACGGATGTCCATTCCCGCTTGTTGAGGAGCCGTGTCGGCCAGCATTTTGTCTTGGGAGCGAAGAATCTCATCCATATTTCGCCGCATGAAGACCACGCGGTATTCCAAGTCGCTCGGCAAATTGTACAGCAACAACGAAACGACCTTGAGAGCCATCCCATCCGCCTCGGCCAGCCATGCGTTCTCCTTGGCCAAAGCCTTCACGCGGCGGTCTTCGTAATAGCCGCGGAGGTTATGCGTATCGGCCTCTCGGACATTGTCCGTTTGTAGACGCAGGCCCCCCGCTTGCAGCATTTGCATCATCAATGAGGTGCCCGAACGCGGGAGTCCGGAAACGATGGTGATCATGAGACGCCTCGAAAAGTGAATAACCGAATCAAAAGCTGACCTTCATCACTCGTCCGATCAACAGGCCAAAAATCATCGTCAGGATCAGGAACGCAATCACCCATGGCATTTCGTAACCAGCCACAAAAAGTTGCCGGTGGGGATATTGCACGGATATCTGTTTGATAGGTCCCACATTTTCAATGGGAGGTTCAGCCGGGTGAAACAGTTCGTCCCAAAATCCGCTGCTGACGCGCCGGTCGGATATTTTCAGCAACCGGTCGCCAACGACAATCTGCTTTCGGACCGATTCCTGATCGGTCTTCACCTCAATCCACTGGGAACCATCCGCCTCAGCCCGCAAACGCCAATTCGCCTGGTTTAAGGCGGGGACGCGCATACTTTCGGTTTCGACCTGCAATCCCTCGGAGGGAACGAACTGAATGTCTGCGCTCATCAAGGGAAAATCGTCGGAGAAATCGACTTGCACAAGAATCGATTCGCCGACAGCAAACGGGCGATATTCATACCAGCAGGAGAGTTGAATCAACACCAGCAGCGCGGGAATGAGGCTCACGCCGATCGGCTTAAGCAGCTCTCCCAGGTAACTCAGATTGGCGACGGCCAGGCGACCAAAGGCCGTGACACTGACGATCATATCATGGCGAAAGATCAGCAATTCCAGCGCGCGGGCCAACATCCGCCCTTTTTTACGCTTCAATGCGTGCTGGTTGGAGAAGACTTTGAATGCCCAAACGAAAACGATCGATGTGACGAACGAAATCGCCAGCATTGCCGGCCAAGGATTCTCCCCGCTTAATGGGGAGATGAGTAAATCGCCAAGCGAATTGCAGATAAAATTGACATAGGTCATGGTTGCTAATCGATGTATCCCAGACCCTGCAATCGTTTGCGCACTTCTTCCTCGGACTCAACCTGTTCTGTTTCAGCGGCTGCTTTTTCCAGGATGTTGATGATGAATTCATCAACGCTCGAGCAACCCACTGCCTGGGAGGCTTTCTTCAGACTCTCGTAAAGTCCCGGTTCAATTTTCACTTTTGGACCGAACATGTTTGCCTTTTCTGAAATATCAATACAGGGAATTAAAGTATGTTTTGCCCCGACATCTCTTCCGGAACGGGGACTCCAAAGGCCGACAGAATTGTGGGGGCCAAGTCAGTCAGATTGGGATCTGTTTTCTGGATCGCCCGGTTGCACAGTAAGACCCCCGGTACAATTTGTGAATTCACGCAATGATCTCCGCTCCAGGCATCGGTATTGTCCAACAGATGCTGCCGCGGAAACGCCCCCAAGACTGTGTCCCATGATGCGCGGTAGTAATTGCTATAAGCCACGATAAGATCCGGCGCGTCCTGAAGATAGGGTCCGCTGTAAATCTCCTCGGCTCGAAAGACATTCGCAATGACCTGCTCGCCGTTCTCGGGATCGCGCACCTCTTTCAAACGGGCAATCAATTCGCTCTTCAGTTCCTCCGCCTCACTCCCTTGCGCCACCGTTCCTTGGGTCTCGCGGCCGGCAAGGTTGAGATAAAGTCCGTTGATTCCCAATCCATACGCGCGTGTGTTGGGCCAATCGACATCTTTGAGATAACTGTCGACTCCACGTTTAGCGGGGTTCTTTGCGCCGACGTAGCCATTATCCATCAGCCAGGAATTCAGATTGAACTGCCGGCGGAATGATGTAAATCCGTGATCCGACATGACCATCAACAGGGTGTTTTCGTCCGCCTTCTCCATGGCTTGGCCAATGGCACGGTCGAGTTTGCCATAAAGTTCCGGTATGAAATCGCCATGCTGGTCGGCGAGCTCTTGCGAATAGGCGGGATGCTCGCGATCGCGGGTCCGCCAAAAGACGTGCGAGTTCAAATCGAGCGACGAAAAGTAAAAGAACAGAAACCCATCCTCGAAACGTTCTAGTTCGTGCTCAAAAAACCGCATCCGTTCCTCGATCACGAATGTCGATTGCTGGCGGTATTCATCAGGAGTCAAAATCCCAGCCGACAGCGCGCTGGTATCTTCGATCATGCCTTGCGTATAGAAGTATCCCATCTCCCGCACAAGTCGCTGAGCATAATCGGGTGGAGTCGAAATCGGCATGGAGGAATCAGAGGGATCAATATTCACCGGCGAGACATACAAACCGAATCCGTCCTGGGCTTTCTTCAGCAAAACACGGCAGATTCCCGAGACTTCCACCACGTGCGGCAGCATCGGAAATTTGACCACGATCCAATCACTCCATTCGCCTTCTCGGAGCAGCACCTCCGCATCGGGAAAAACGATCTTCGCCAACGGCCGCTGAGGATCCAAATAGACTTGAAACGGAACTTCCGAACTGGTCTCCTCGGCCAGGAACGAATTCACCGGTCCCTTCAGAGAGCATTCCACAACATGATCTCGCACGGCCACCTTTTGGATGTTTCCGCCCGGCACGTCACGCGTCCGTTGCCGCGAATGATCCGTGAAATAGCTAAACGTGCCATACCCGCCTTGCAGATCGGGGGTTCCCATTCCCGAGAGTGTGGTGGCATCTGAATCAGTGGCTGGAAAATTAGCGGGCACACGAAAAATGGTGCAAGGGACACCCGAATCCTGCAAGTCGTTCCAAAACGTCTTTCCTTGGCGACGGTTTTCAATCCGCCCCGGAGAAAGCGGGACCTGCCAACCTCCCAAGGAGAGCATGCCCGAAGCGGGCTCTGGTTGAGCCGTGGAGTGAAACGGCTGCATCGTCTTCGGATCACGGGCAATGAAATCAAAAATCCCATGTCCGCCGGGATTCGTCCCCGAAATGAAATTGGACCAAGCCACCGGACTTTGCGGGGGATCGCAGGTTTGTAAGTTCCCAAAAGAACCCGCTTCCATCAAACGTTGACAATTCGGCATCCGCCCCTCAGCGACGAATTGCTCCAACAACTTCGGATCCATGCCATCCACGCCGAGCACAATCATCCGCTCGACGGGTGCATCGGTCCCTGCCCCACCTGTGGAGTCACCAGGGCGTGTGGATTTACCGCAACCAGCAACCAACGCCGCCGAAGCCGCGGCTTGCAAAAAACGGCGACGGGAAACAGCGGCAGCGGTTTGTTCGGATGGTGTTGTCATGCGGTCACCTCCACGGAAGAGACGTTAGATTCTGCAGTCTCGACTGTCGGCAACTGTGGCTTGCCGTTCCTTGTCAACGCTTTCCCATCCATGTACGGCGGTACCGGGACTCCGAATAAATTCAGAATCGTCGGTGCCAAGTCTGTGATCGCGGGTTTCTCGTCGCTGAATTGTTGGTTGGAGAGAAACACGCCGGGGACCAGCTGCGGATCGACACAATGATCGCCGCTCCAATAACGTGTGTTGTCGTAAAACATCGGTCCCTCGCTGCCCCCAACGGCCGTCTCCCACGAGACACGATATCCTTTTTCAAAGCCCACAATCAGATCCGGACCGTTGTCGACATACGAACCCGAATAGACCTGTCGACTGTCATAGACTTCGCGAATCGCGCGGCATTGTTTTTCGTCATCCATCATGTGTCGCAAGGCATCGGCAATTTCCGTACGCAACTCCGCCGCCTGTTCGGCTGGGACACATCCCTTCGACTCCCGCCCTACTCGATTCAGATAGATCCCATTGAGCCCTAGAGAATAAGCACGGGTTCGCGACCAGTCGACGCCGGCAAAGTAATCACCGGGCGTCGCCGATTCGTCCATCACGAGATAGCCCTTTTCGCGCAGCCAATAATTGAGATTCATCGCGCGACTGAAATCACAGAAACCATGGTCGGAGAGGACCATCAAGACCGTGTCTTCATCGATCGAATCGCGCACGCGCCCGACCAGACCGTCCATCCGCTCGTACATGTCATCAAGCACGTGCGCGTGACGGTCGGAATCTTTACCTTCGTTCGCTGGATGGTCTTTGCGATTGTGGCGATAAAACATGTGCTGAATTCGATCGGACCCGTCAAACACACACATGCACAATCCGCGCCGCGTCCGTTTGAGTGCGTCGAAGAACATCGTCTCGCGTTCGGCATGGATGTCGTAGGCCTGGTCCAGAAACGCCTGTTCGTCGATGGCGCCGGAATTCAAAGCCCACATATCTTCGGCCAAGCCGAGTGTGGCAAACGAAGAGTGCAATTTGCCGAGATACAGCGAATAGTACAGCGGTGCGGAGATCGGCATCGCCGGCCGTTCCGGATCGAGGTTGATCGGCGTGACATACAACCGAAAATCCGGTGAGGCTGATTCCAAGCGAAACCGGCAAATCCCGTGCACTCTCTTCAGCCACCCGCACCGAAACGTCAGGTGGACCCATTCAGAATATTCCCCGGGTCGCAGATGAATGGTCTGGCCCGATATCGTGGCATCGACACCATCGTCTTTGGGACGCCGTTGGATGATCAAGGGAAGCGTCAATTCCGCAGGTTGACGTCCCGCCTCATTCGGAGGTCCACTGAGACTCGTTTCGATCCGGTTGTTCGCCTCAGTCACATGAATCCAGACGCCGCCGGTCGAGTCTTTGCACTCCGTCTCGTTCGACGAATACATGGTGAACGTGCCTTGCGTGCCCCGTAAATCGGGAGTGCACATCGCCGAGAGCGTCAGGCCGAAAAACTTCTCGGGCGGAAAGGTAATCGGCACGCGAAGGATCGTGCTGAAAATCCCGTATTTGCCTAGCACTCGCCAAAAGGGTTGATTCTTACGCAGCAAGCGAATTCCCGATCCCCCCAGACCAATCTTAGACAGCAGACTCGTCTTGCCTGCCGAGGTCACTTTCGCTGAGGATAATTCGGGCAGATAGCTGCGTAGGTCACGGTTTAGAAAGTCAAAGATATTATGCTTGCCCGGATTGACGCCGGTCATGAACGAAGACCAAGCCACGGGAGAAATGGGCGGCAATGTCGTTCCCAGCTCGGAGAACGTTCCCTCATCTTTGAGGGCTTTGAAATTGGGGAGCCGGCCTTCGTCGATCAACCGCCGCACACGCTCAGGGTCCAACCCGTCCAGACCGACCACGACGACCCGCGAGACACCACCGGACACGCCGCTGCGGATCCGGCGCACCCATTGCGTTACAAATCGGATCGGCCAAGTCGCCAGCGAGATCAACAACAGACCAATCGCGGCGAACAGAACCAAGAATGAACTCAGAAATGTGAAGCCGGCACCGGGACCGATATACGCCAAATTCGGCGCAAGCACAGGCGCTGCTGTGGCAATCATTTCGTAGAACGTGGGAATCATCGGCTCGCACCATCACTCTTCAAGAGACTCGACATGATCTGCGAAGCCTCGATAATCATCAACAATTCCTGATCATTGCCACGCTCCGAATCGCCGACAAGTCGTTGGGTCCTGCGCAGCAAGTCCATATCTTGTATACCTTTACTGCCACGCAAACACAAGGACGCCTCCCCTTCAATGGCAAAGCGAGACCGCTAACTAGAATACGCCCTCAGAGAGATATTCGTTGGGCTTGTTTAGTTGACCGTCACACTGAATTCCAAGGGATAGCCTGCCCAGCACCCTACTGGAAAAGGTCTTCCTGCCCCTTTTACCACCGCATTGACTCACCGAGATTTTGTGGCGACTGGCCGATTCTCCATTTCCCGGATTGGCTATCGACTCCCTTTTCTCAAGGCTGCTTCGATCTGGCGGATTTGTTGCGTGGGACGTGGATCGTCCGGACGGATTTTCTGAGCCTCGCGCAGCTGGTGAATACCGTCTGCGTATTGTTGGTTTTGGACCAGCATCAGTCCCAGGTTGAATCGCGTTTCGAATGATTTCGGGTTGAGCGTAATCGCCCGCAGGCCAATTTGGATGCCTTTGGCAGGCTGTCCCGTTTGCGCGAGGACCATCATCAGATTCTCATGCGCAGCGACATTACGGGGATCAACTTCGATTGCCTTCTCCAGGTAACCAACTGCCTCCTTGGGTCGCTGTAACCTCGCCAGCAGATGTCCCAAATAAACGTTCGCAGCGACCGAATCGGGCGCGAGTCGCAGTGCTTCACGAAACTCGGAAATCGCCTCCTCATATTTCCCCAGTCGCCCCAACACATTGGCTAACTCCAAATGCCCCGCGGGGTCATCGGGGTTGGCTTTGATGAATTCACGAAAATTCGCCTCTACCTCTTCGAATTTGCCCTGGGTTGCCAGAACACCGCCCAGTTTAAAATAGGCGCTGACAAAGTCAGGCCGCCGCGCCAGCACGGATCGATAGACCGTCACGGCCTCCTCGTGGCGCCCCGCATCAGCCAGAAGATCGCCGAGCCTTAAGTCGGCCTCCGGATAATCCTCCGTGGCATCTGCAATCTCTTGAAGCAGAACCATGGCCTCTTCCTGATGCCCCTCGGCGACGATGTGTTTGGCTTCTTCGAATTTTGAAACAAAGGGCACCATGTCTTTGACATCGATGAGCGATTGGTCGGTCGTCACAACGGCATCCTCCTCAGAGGATGTCCCGCCAGCCACATACCCCAATGATCTTAAATTCGCCACATCTTGTTCCGACAGATCCACTTCGCCAGCTTGAGTCCGCTGGAACGATTCAAGCATGTTGGTCAAAAGGGCTTGCAATCGATTGGCTTCTTCGCCGACGGTATCGAACAGATTATTGAGTTCTTCGGGATCTTCTTCCAGATTGTAGAGTTCGGGCCGCGTGGATTGGATGTACTTCCATTGCTCAGAAATCACCGTTCGTGGCGGGCACCAACGATTCATGTAATACGGCATTTCCGACTCGGCATAACAATCTTGTGACTCGATCGACTCGCCCTTCAAGGCCGGAAGCAAGCTCCGGCCGCTCATACGTTCTGGTGCCGGGATCTCTAAAACGTCGAGCAGTGTCGGCATGATATCAACAAGCGACACAACTTCCCTGACACGCGTCCCCGGTTTTACAAACTGCGGGCCGGCAAACGCAAAGGGGACATGCACGGTCGTGTTATAAACCAGCATGCCATGCTCGTATTCACCATGATCATCCAGCCCTTCCCCGTGATCGCCGGCAACAACAACCAAGGTATTTGATTCCAGGCCGTTCTCTTTAAGAAACTCATTCACACGGTCGAATTGCTGGACTTCCCAAGCCACTCCGGCATCGTACGGTTTATTCGCAAATCGATCCTGATAAACTTCCGTAAAGGGATCGTACGGACCGTGCGCGTCATACAGGTGAATCCAGCAAAAGAACGGCTCAGCGGTGCGTAGTCCCAACCACTCCAGAGCCAAGTCCACGACTTCTTCTCCATCGCGCCGCGCGACGCCATAGCTCCGCGTTCGAGACAACATCTTGGCCGGGGCGTCGTCGTAATTATCGAATCCACGATTCAGACCGAACTGTGCTCCCAAGACCGGGGCAGCGGCGATAAAGGCGCCGGTCTGATAGCCATGTTCTTGAAGGATTTCCGGCAGCAGTGGAATCTCACTCGCCAATGCGCCCGCCCCGTTCACGCGCAAGCCATGTTCAGGTGGATAGAGGCCCGTCAACATCGTCGTGTGCGACGGCAAGGTAATCGGCGCCGGCGCGTAGGCCTGCTCAAACAACACGCCCCGCTTGGCAAAGTCATCGAAGGCGGTTGTCAGTCCCTGCTCATAACCGTAGGCCCCCAGGTGGTCCGCCCGCGTCGTGTCGAATGTGACAAGAATGATATTCGGACGAGGAGATTTCCAATACCACCGCAGTCCTCCCGCCCCCACCAAAACGAGGAGTGCGCAAGCGACAATCCACATTCGACGAGAGAAAAACGATTTGCCCCTCATAACGTAAACCTCAGTCTATATCAGCAAAAGTTCCTCGTGGGGCACGCGACGGCGCAGAAGCTTGGCCACCAAGCAGGTCGCAACATCAAAGCGACCGTAGGGAGATTTAACCAATCATCGGAAAGCTAAAGTATAAGTGATCCAGGGGGGGAAATCCTAGTCCCGAACCAACGGAACCATTTCCCCGATCCACACAATGGAACCTACGCAGGTTCTTGTTGATTTCGCAAACTTTTTGCTGTGTCTGCTCCACAACTTTGCAAATTCCACGGCAGCGACATCGCTCCCATCCATGTAGTCAACGCAAGCGAGACACTCTGCTCTCAGTACGCGACAGATCTGCTCCAACCCTGCAATGCCCCTGAGCCCCAACCAGCACAATCGGCAGCGATGACTTTTTCCGTGGCTTTGACAAAACCGGACCACTCACTGCTGACCAGTCTGCGCGCCCCCTACGGTTGCTCGCTTAAAATGGAAACTGCTGATCCGTTTCAGAGTCGGCCAATTCAACCAGAAAGCCAGAGAGTCGCTCGACGACACCCTCCACAAGCCGCCGCCCCTTGTCGGCGGTCGCGGGGTGCGGGTTTCCTGACCCGGTGTTGGTTGTCAATAAATCCCAGCGGCGAGTGATGCTAACCCATCCACGATTGACCGCATCAAAGCGTGTGGGATTGACCGCACCGTCATCCGCCTCAATTGCTCCAGTATCAGGATCGGTGGCGACCAAATCAGCGAAGTAGGCCAAACCGATCGCCGTTTCCATCTCCCCAGCGTGGTCACCCGCTTCGGTGAAGATATCTTTTTGCAGATCAGCTGAGATCCCACGAAACCAATCGCACAAAAACAAATGCGCGGGCGTCTGACCATGCAATTCCCGCAATAGCGGCTTGAATTCATTGCCGCCATGACTGTTGAGGATCACGATCTTGTGCACGCCGTGATTGACAAGCGACTGGACCAAATCGGTGATAACCAGCCCCAAAGTCGAGGGATTGAGATTCATCGACAAGTGAAACGCGGATTGGTTGGTTTCGGTCCCGTAGGGAATCGCCGGCAGCATCACAACACGCACTCCGCGCTGAAAAGCCGCCTCACAAGCCAAACCGCCAATGACTTCCGACTCCAGCGTGTCGGTCCCGTAAGGCAGATGCAAATTGTGCGGCTCCGTTGCCCCCATCGGTAAGACAGCAACGTCGTAGTGATGATCTTTGACAAAGCCGTAATTGACTTCCGAAAGAATCCACGGTCGCATATTCGGCCTCGTGCGTTTGTTGGTTACCAAAAGCAAAACGGTACTTCACAAGGCATCGTTGCCCTTGCGATACGCCGCTCGTGGTGTCTTACCAAATCGCACAGTCGGCTGACAATCCACCATGCAAAACCGGGCTGCTAGGCCATTGCTGTTTGCTCAAGCATTGCCAATTCACCCAAAGCATAACGCGGTGTAATGTGCTGCGGACAATTCCAATCGAAGGCCTCGATCGTGTAGACGACCACGCGTTCGATCCGAGCACGATAGGTCGGGTCTTCGACCTGTTGCAACAATTCCGGGTGCTCCTCAGCATCGAGCACGTTGGCTCGCGCCATGATTTTCAGACGGCGGCGATTGGCGTAGTCCATAAAAAACAGCGAGACACGATCATCGTGAGCCAGATTGCCGGTGGAAATATACTGCCGATTGCCGCGAAAATCGGCGAAGGCCAGGGTGCGGTCATCGAGGACTTTGAGAAACCCTCGCGGTCCGCCGCGAAATTGCATGTACGGCCAACCATCGTCGCCGACCGTTGCCATATAAAACCCATCGCGCTGGTGAATGAATACCGCTTCGCGCTCGCTCAATCGATCATCAACAACGTCCATCTCCTCCATCCGTGCCGCTTGAGAACGGGCTCCATAGCGAGACTGCGCTTGCTTGACCGATTCGGTAAATGTCAGTTCGGTATATTTACGGGGCATGGGAGATGGCTTTCTAGGTCGAGATAGAAAACAAGGCCGGCCGCACGATGGAGACCGCACGACCGGCGAGCTTGATGTTGCTGCTGCCTAGACTGCACAGGCCGTTTCCCCGAGCAAGGCGACTTCGGGAAAATCAATGTCGATCTGCCCAGCTTTGCCCAGGAAGTTGGTCCAGGTGTTCAATGCCACATGGGCAATGATCTCCACGATCTCGTCGTCGCCATAACCGGCGTCACGAACCGCTTGCAATTCCGCCGCTGTCACTTCGCCGCGACCATCCAAGACCTGCCGCGCGAATTGCACAGCAGCATCCGCTTTGGAGTCGGCCGATCCGCCTTGCCGGGCTGCCAGGATTTCGTCTTCACTCAACCCGGCTTTGCCGCCCAACATGGAATGCGCCGAGACGCAGTATTGGCACGTGTTGGCCTCCGCCATGGCTAAGGCAATCCGCTCGCGGGTCTTGAGACTTAAGTTTCCGCGCCCCAGTTGCGTATGAAAATCCAAAAAGCCAGCCAACGTCGCTGGGGAATTCGCCAGTGCCCGCATAAAGTTAGGCACGCCGCCTAATTGTTTTTGCACGCCTTGCAATAGCTCTGCGGAATCGTGATTGTCTTGTTGTGGGTCGACGAGTTGAAAACGGGCCATGATCTTTTTCCTTTGCGAATGATTCGCGGAGAGTGAAATGGGACATTGAGATTCGTCAGACAACTAGGCCGGACGAATCCGCCGCCCCGAATTGAGAAACCGTCGTATGAAATCGGACGCTCTTAAACGCCCAATGCTTGTTCGTAACGCTTTTGCGGCTGAACACCGACAATCCGTTCGACCACTTCGCCGCCCTTGAAGACGAGCACGGTCGGGATGGAGTTGATGCCATGCTGACTGGCGGTCTGCGGGTTTTCGTCGACATGCAGTTTTCCCACGACCGCTTGACCAACGTGGTCCGCCGCCAAGTTTTCGATGACCGGAGTCAGCATCCGGCAGGGAGCGCACCAATCGGCCCAAAAATCGACAAGGACAGGAACGTCACTCGCCAAGACTTCGGCAGCGAAATTGTCGTCGGTAAATTGGTGCAGGGCCTGCGTTGTTTGTGAGTTTGACATTTCGTTTACTCCTCAAATTCAGTTCTGGGGTTTGTTTCCGATTGAGACAACATGCAATGCACGTCGCGTGCCAAACGGAACAACAAAGCCATAACTCACTTCTCAGTAGAACTTTGCGACACACCACGCCAACCACCATGCACAATGACATTTCATGGAACATGATATTCCATTGCATCTCCCTGATATTTCATGCACAATAGTCCTATGCAAGATCCCAGTTGCCCCGATCATGATCTGGATTCGCTCAAATGCCTGTTACTCGACTTGGCGCGGCAGCGGAGCGTGGAGGATCTGCTACCACTGATCGTCACACGACTGTGCGATTTGAATGGAGCAGCTCTAGCGCGGATCTGGACGATTAACCCGGGCGACATTTGCGACACCTGCCCGATGCGGCAGGAATGTCCGGACCAGACGCGTTGCTTGCACCTGGTGGCCAGCGCCGGTCGCTCACTCGATGGCACGGAGGATTGGTCGGGACTCAACGGTAAGCATCGGCGGTTTCCGCTGGGAGTTCGCAAAGTGGGGCGGATCGCCGTGACAGGTGAGCAATTAGAAATGACAATTCTCAAGCCCGATGGCGAATGGATCGCTGATCCCCAGTGGGCGGTGCGGGAACACATTCGCGGGATCATTGGCCACCCACTGAGTTTCCAACAGGAAATTCTTGGAGTGCTGTTTGTCTTTTTAAGGCAACCCCCTTCGGAAGAAGCTGTCACGTGGCTGCGGATGATCGCCGACCACGCCGGCGCAGCCATTGCCAACGCGCGGGCGTTTGAGCAGATCGAACATTTGCGATCGCAACTCGAATTGGAAAACGAATACCTACGAGATGAGGTCAAAGCAGCCACCGGCAGCCCCGGCGGCGTCATCGGTCAAAGCCCTGGTTTGCGTAAGATCCTCGAACAGGTCGCACTGGTTGCAGCAACCGAAGCCACGGTGCTGATTACGGGAGAATCGGGCGTTGGCAAGGAATTGATCGCCCGCGCGATTCACGAACAAAGTCCCCGCAGTCGCGGACCGATGATTAAAGTCAATTGCGCTTCGATCCCCCGCGACCTTTTTGAAAGCGAATTCTTCGGCCACATTGAGGGGGCCTTCACCGGAGCGGTGCGCGATCGTATGGGGCGTTTTGAATTGGCCGATGGGGGGACTTTGTTTCTCGATGAAGTCGGCGAGATCCCGCTCGAAATGCAAAGTAAACTGCTTCGCGTCTTGCAGGAAGGGACCTACGAACGGATCGGCGAAGAACAGACGCGGCACGCAGACGTCCGCATTATCGCCGCCACGAACCGTGACCTGCAGCAAGAAGTGGAAGCGAAACGATTTCGGCAAGACCTGTATTATCGCCTCAGCGTGTTTCCCATCGACATGATTCCTCTGCGCCAGCGAAAGGAAGACATCCCCGAATTAGCAGCCACGTTTCTGGAGACACAAAGCCGCAAGCTGGGTCTGTCTGTGCCGCCACTGAAAAAGAAACATATTCGCGATTTACAGACCTATGATTGGCCCGGCAACGTGCGGGAATTGCAAAACGTGATCGAGCGCGCGGTGATTCGTGCACGGACTGGACCGTTGCAATTCGATCTACCAACTACGGCAGCGACGGTATCGCCGGTCGATGTCGAGAGCGCGAATGAATCGCGTGAACCGCTAACGGACCGGGAGATGAAACAGCTAGAGCGCAGTAATTTGCAGGCCGTATTGAAATTGACCGGAGGCAAGATCTACGGCACAGGCGGGGCGGCGGAGTATTTGGGCGTGCACCCGGCAACATTGTCGTCGCGGTTAAAAGCTTTGGATATCAAACGGCCTTCGCGTTGATTATGACGGCACTGCTAAGACAAGCTCTCATGAATTCAGCAGCACACCCATTTTTTTCTCTGTGACCTCGGTGCTCTCTGTGGCTAAATTCTTTTCGTCAATACGTGTGCGATGTGTTAGTTCGTGGGGATGATTGTTCGTACTACATCGAAAGGTGCGTCGCGACGCACCCTACGTTTATTTGCCGAGTAGATGTTTTTTGAGGAACATCACGACAACTTGTTGGTACAGGTCGACGTTTTCTTTTTTGCGGTAGCCGTGTCCTTCGTTGAGGGCGTTCATGTACCAGACCTTAGTCCCCTGCTCTCGCAGGCGTTTGACGATTTGTTCGGCTTCGGTGACCGGCACACGGGGATCGTTTTGGCCTTGGATGACGAGTAGCGGTGTTGTCATTTTATCGACGTGGTTCGTCGGCGAGATGCTCTCCAAAAAGGCCCGCATGTCGGGATCGCGTTCGTCGCCATATTCCACGCGGCGCAGGTCGCGGCGATAGTCCTTGGTGTTTTTCAAAAACGTCACAAAGTTGCTAATGCCCACGATGTCGATGGCCGCTTTCAATCGCTCGCTGTAATGCACCACGCTGGCGAGCACCATGTATCCGCCATAACTGCCGCCGAACACAGCCACCCGCTCTTTATCCAGATCGGGCCGCGTGCCGATCCAATCGAGCAAGGCGCCAATATCCTTGACCGAGTCCTCGCGGAGTTTGCCGTTATCCAACCGCAGATACTCTTTGCCATACCCATCCGAGCCACGCACGTTGGGAGCAATGACGGCGATCCCCAGTTTGTCCGCCCAGAGTTGAAATGTCCCGGAAAACCGCGGCCGAAACTGCGATTCCGGTCCGCCGTGAATCACGATCACGACAGGAAAAGGCCCCTCGCCGCGAGGACGATAATAAAACGCCGGGATTTCGCGTTGCCGGCCGTCGACTTTGTCGAAGGTGGGATAACTAATCAATTTTGGTTCGATGAACTGCGTAGTATCCAAACCACCCACTTCACTGAACGTCCACCGCTCCAGTTCACCATGCTCAAGCGGTTTCTCGTCAAGCGACAGAACGTACACATCACTGGGTGACGTGGGCGAACTGATGGTCATCGCCAATTGCGAATTGTCGGGACTGAAGGCAATCGAATTGAAGATGCCTTGCGGGATTGACTCGACGGGCGCGTAGGTCTTGTCGGCCGGATTGAATAGGTACAACCGGCTGATCCCGCCGGCGTTGATGGTAAAAGCACCGCGCGTGCGGTCTTGGCTGAGGGCGAATTGTTCGACGTCCCAAGGGATATCGCCGGTAATGATCTCGACCGAAAGATCCTCAAGATTCAGGTAAGCCAATTGTGCGAAGTCGGAGGCGCGATCGGTGATGAAAAAGACCCCCTGCCCGTCGGCGTCAAAACTGTTGGCAAACTCGACGAGATTCCGCGACGGGTGTTCGGCCGATCCGACCAGTAATCGTTGCTTGCCTGTTTCACGATCCAACAGATGGACGCGCGAGTCGGTTACGCTGACGTACTGTTGAATCAACAATTGCCGGCCGTCTTGGGTGAAGTCGGCGGGGATCCAAGCGGTGTTGTCAGGAGCTTCCCAAAGCAACTCGCTTTTTTCGTCGGCTAAGTTGGTCAGCCACACATCGTTGGTGCGGCCGTTGCGGCGTGTGCTTTGATAGGCGACGGCCGTTCCGTCGGGTGTCCAGAGGACATACCGATGCCGCGACTTGCCGTCGCTGAGCATCCGGTAATCGCCCGAGTCAGGATTGAGCAAGAAAATCTGCGAGGTTTCGTTGCCGCCTGCGTCCATCGTAAAATTGAGTAACTCACCGTCCGGTTGACGACTGACGCCGCCGATTGGCTCTTGGAAAAAAGTAATCTGCGTCCGGGCGCCGGCCGGTTGGTCGACCCGATGGATTTGCGACACTTCGCCGAAACGGGTCGTGATGAACAGGCTTTTACCGTCGCGGGACCAGGCGCGCAAATAGGCGGAACGGATGTTCTGATATCGGTTCAAATCCGCCACGATTTCAGGCGGAACCGGCGGAATATCCTCCAGCACGACATTGCCGTTATTGACGGTCGTTTTGGATTCTTGGCCGCTTGCCACCTTGTAGGGACCGACAATCCCCACAAGGACCATCAACAACAAACCGATTCTTTTGACTTGCATGGGCACGTGTTCCTCATCCGTAAGTAGTTTGCATGCCGTGATTCTAGCGGATTTAAACGTCAGCTTCGACGGCTGGTTCCGGTTCGGGCTGCTCGACGGTTTTTTCAAGGTCCCGATTCGAATCTGCGTCGATCGCAACGCCGGGTGCTGCCAAGACGCGTTTACGTCTGTTGGGGAAATCGACGATGTATTGCTTCACTCCCAACGTCAACGTGAAGACCGTCGGCACCAGGATTAGTGTGAAGATCGTCGAGACCAATAACCCGCCGAGCACCACGCTCCCCAGCCCCCGATACAGCTCGCTCCCTTCGCCGGGAAACAGTACTAACGGCAACAAACCCAACACGGTCGTCATGGTTGTAATGAAAATTGGCCGGATCCGGTTCCGCACGCTTTCAGGAATGGCCTCCTTGGGCGTCATGCCTTCGACGCGCATATGATGCAGCGATTGGTGCACGATTAAAATTGCGTTGTTGACAACCGTACCAATCAGAATGATGAAGCCCAGCATCGTCAGAACATCCAGCGGTTGCAAGATAAACACATTGAGAAACCGCAGCCCCAACAATCCACCGACCGCTCCCAGCGGCACGGTCAGGATGATCACAAAGGGATACAACCAGGACTCGAACAGCGCCGCCATGAGCAAGTAGGTAATCGCCAGCGCCAGCGCGAGGTTCCATTTGAGCGCCTCCCAGGTTTCCTCCAATTTGTCGGCCGTTCCGGAGATGTTAATCATGTACTCGCCATCGACGGCAATTTCGCTCAGGATCGGATTGACGATTTCTTGTTCGATCCGTTCCCGGGCTTCCTCCAAAGGAATTTCCGGCGGCGGAGAAACTTGGATCGTAATCGCACGCAGGCGTTCACGACGATTGATCTGTTCGGGACCGCTTTGCAATGTGATATCTGCGAGCGCCCCCAACGGGACCAATTGCCCCGTCGGTGTGGCAATGGGCAGCGACGCCAAATCGTGTGTGTGCGTTTCGGTCGAGTTGCTCCCCATGATCGTCACATCAATTTTTTCACCGCCGACGAAATAGTCCCCGGCATAGGCCCCGTCGACAAGAGAATTGACCGTATAGCCCAACTCCTGTGCCGTGACTCCCATTTCGGCCGCTTCCACCAGTCGAGGCTCAAGGTGAATTTCCGGGCTGGACAAGTCCAGACTCGGTTGCGGTAAAGCTTGGGCCTCGGGCATGATTTGTTTGACCTGCCCCAGCACCTTTTGGCCCATTGTGACCAGTTCCTTCAGGTCGGGGCCGGTGATTTCGACATCGATCGTTCGTCCGCCGGTGATGCCCCGCTCGAACAAGCTAGACTGCTTGGCGACGCCGATCGTGCCGGGGAATTTCGATCCGACTTTTTTGAGCAGCGGAATCAATTCGTGAACCCGCTTGGGATCCGCTGAGCGAGCCCCCATGAATACCCGTCGGCCCCGCACGACGTAGAAATAATAATTGATGCCGGGATATTCGCTGTTCTTGTCGTTCATCCCCTCTTCGTCAAGATCCCAGTAAGGCTGCAACTCCTCTTCGATCTGCGTCCCCATTTCCAACAGTTGGTCCATGTTGTATCCAGGCGGGGGCGAGATGAACATGAAGACGAAATTGCGATTTCCGCCGGGCAGATATTCGACCTTGGGCCAAAATTGGTAACTCAACGCGATGGAGACGCCCAACAACAGCAACACCACAGCCACAGAGCGTATCTTGCTATGCTGAATCCAACGGTTGATGCCCACGATCATCTCGACAAACAGCGTGCCAAATTTGCCGAGGATTCCAGAGACCTTGCGAACAGAACTCGCTGCGGAGCGTGCCTTTGCTCCTTGCGCTTTGTGACCATTGCCGTTTAGGTTGTTGTTGCTGGAATCCTGTTCGTGTCTCTTTTCACCACCAACGCGGAATAATCGCGACGCCGCTGTGGGAATCACGGTAAACGAAACGATGAGCGACAACCCCACCGCAAAACTGATCGCCAAAGCGATGTCGCGGAACAGTTGACCGGACATTTCTTCGACAAACACGACCGGCAGAAAAACGGCGATGGTGGTCAATGTCGAAGCGACGACGGCGCCCCAAACCTCTTGTGTCCCGCGGGCAGCGGCGGTCATCGCTGATTCGCCCAGCTGAAAGCGGCGGTGAATGTTTTCCAAGACCACGACAGCATTGTCGACCAACATCCCCACAGCAAAGGACATCCCCGCCAGACTAATCACATTCAGCGACCGGCCCGCAATTCCCAGCAGTAAAAATGTGCCGACGATACTGATAGGTATCGCCAAGCCCACAATCAGCGCGCCGCGGGCGTACCAAAATCCGGCGCCGACAATCAGAGCCAAGCACAACAGCGCATACCAGGGGGAGATGTAGGCGGCCGCCATAGCGGTCGCCGCGATCAACGGCATCAACAACATCGTCCGTAAGCCGCGATGCAAGAACAGCATCAACACGATCATCGTCAGTGCACCACCGATGAAAATATTTTGCTGCACGCGACTGATAGCGGCGTTGATATAAGTCGTTTCGTCGTAGTATTGATACAACTCCAAATTGCGGTGCTTGAGTACTCCCTCGTTCAATTCCACCGTCGCCTCACGCAGCCCTTGCATGACTTCCAACACGTTGGCGCCGGTTTGTCGCTGGACACTCAGCCCGTTACTCGAAACGCCGTAGCGTCGCGAAATGCTGGTCGGTTTTTTGTAGCCCACAGCCACTTCGGCCACGTCGCGAATGTAAACCGGCATGCCGTCGCGCACAGCTAATAATTGATTTCCCACCTGTTCGGGGCTGCGAAACTGGCCCAGCGTGCGGACCACCCAGCGGCGTTTGCCTTCCCACAGGTCGCCACCCGAGGTGTCTTGATTTTGTGATTGCAAAACACGGCGCACGTCATCGATCGTAAGTTGCCGTGCAGCCAACCGCGCGGGATCGACGACGACCTGCAATTCCTCTTCCATGCCGCCGTAGACCTCGGCGTCGGCGACACCGGGAACGCGTTCCAAGCGAGTCTCGATCACATTTTCAGCAAAGCGGCGCAGCTTCTGCAGATCAATCTCGGCCGGCATCACCTCTTTGAGTTCGGGGTGTTCTTCCCCGATTTCTTCATACAAATTGTTCAAGCGAAAAACGGCCAATCCCGGGTTCGCAGCACGGACCACCGGTTGCAGGGCCTCTTTCAAATCAGGATGAGCCTCCGCGAATGTGGCGACCTGTTCCTTGGTTGGCGGCCTTGCGGTGAGCACAAATCGGGCGATCGCGCGGTCGGAAACATTCCGCGTGCTAATCATCGGTTCCAACGCATCGATCGGATACTCGCGCACCTGTTGCAAACGCGTGTTGACCTTAAGCATCGCTTCATCGATGTCCATCCCAATAATGAATTCCAGCGTAATCCGCCCTTCGGAATCCATGCACTCGGAGGACATCTTGATCAGGCCTTCGACCGACTTGAGCTGCTCCTCTTGCTCCTGCACAATTTCGCGTTCGATCTCTTGCGGCGAAGCACCAGGCCAACGGGTTTCGATCCGCAGCACGGGGGTTTCCACTTCCGGCGTCAACTGCTTGGGCATCGTCACCATGGCAATGATGCCGAATAGCGAGACTAAGAGTACGCCAACGGCGACTTTGACCGGATTTCGTAAAAGTGCTTCAAGAAACTGCATAGTGGTCGCGCAACCGCAATAGGAGGGGGGGGAGGGACATTGTGCGGCAGTGAGAAGGCTGTCCCCACCGCCAGCGAGGACGTGACTAGATTGTACCAAGCCCACCAAGCAATGTCAGCCGCAACCAGCGCAAGGCGGTCTTATTGATCTCAAGCCTGTCCCCTCAAGCCTCAGGCCCACTTACGTTGTGTACTCCGAATTGAGCCGCACATACTCCGCCGTGAGATCGCTGGTCCAGTACCGCACCGCGGACTCGCCGCTGCCGCAAATCAAATCAATGTGGACTTCCCGATTGTCGCGCATCGACTGCGACACGGCTGCTTCGTCGTATGAGACAGGCGAACCTTGTTCGTAGAGCAGTGTGTCATTGAGGCGCAGCGTGATATCTTCCTCGCGCAAGGTGACACCGGCGTAACCGACGGCGGAAACGATGCGGCCCCAGTTGGGATCGGCGCCGGTCACCGCTGTCTTCACCAACACGCTGTCAGCGACCGTCTTGGCAATGCGAAACGCATCTTCGCGGGTTGCTAAACCGGCGACGTCGATCGTAATGATGTGGTCGGCGCCTTCCGCATCGCGAATGATCAACTGCGCCAACTCGGCCGCAACCTCATCAAACGCTTGTTGCAATGCGTCCCCGGCTGTCTCATCCATCGCTCCACCGGCAGCGGCGTTGGCTAACAAGATCACCGTATCACTGGTGCTGGTATGCCCTTCGACGCTGATGCAGTTGAAACTGCGATCGACTGCGTGCCGCAACATCGCATCGGTGGTTTCGGGCGACAGCGCCGCATCGGTCATGATCACCGACAACATCGTCGCCATGTTCGGCCCAATCATCGCCGCTCCCTTGGCGACACCAGTGACGGTGACTTCGGTCTCTCCCACCATGATTGTCCGGGTGGCGAGTTTGTGAAACGTATCGGTCGTCATGATCGCCTGCGCGGCTTGCACGAGCGATGCGGATTCCGGTTGGAGTTGCGCCGCCACTTGCGGAATGCCGGCGGCGATTTTTTCAAACGGCAGAAAATGTCCGATCACCCCTGTCGAGCAAACCAGCACGCTTTGCGATTCACAACCGAGTTCAGCAGCCACCAATTCCGTCATCCGCTCCGCATCGTCCATCCCGCGTTCACCGGTGCAAGCATTGGAGTTGCCCGAGTTGATCACCACGGCACGCGCCGTCGCCGCAGGCACCCGTTCGCGGGAGACCTTCACCGGCGCACCATGCACAAGATTTTGCGTAAACACCCCCGCCGCCGCACACGGGGTCTCGGAGACAAACAGCGCCAAGTCCAATTTGCCAGGGTCGCTCTTAATCCCGCAAGCAACTCCGGCAACGCGAAATCCGCGGGGCAAGGGAATTTGATCAGTCACAGTCATATCGTCCGCAGGGTTTTAATCAGAAGCTAGGATGCATGACGGACAACCACAAATTTTCTCTCTCTCCCGGGAGAGGGCTGGGGTGAGGGACCGCCGCACGATTACGCTCGCCATCGTAACAATCTTGCTCCTGAAGACAAATGCTGCTCAGCTGGTTACGTTGATTCCAGCCTCACAAACAAAAATACGCTCCGATACCGTTAACGATCGCCAGCAGAATGACCGCACGGAGAAAGGAATACGTGAGATCGTCCTCCGACGTGAGTTTACGCATTAGAATTAGTGGGGACGAAGTGATTAAATAGGCGATGCCAGAAGGATCGTCGCCTCCGAGCAAGAGTATGATCCCCCCAACGAGAAGCGCCACGCCTGACATCGCCCACCCAGCGCCTTGTACGCCGGCGATTAGATACCCAAAGAGAACCAGCCCCGCGTTGATGCTGACCGGCACAATGATCGCCGTGCGAAAAAGCCATTTCTCGGCTTCCCATTGGACTTGCTCTTGGCGTTGAACAACAGTGCGGTCGTCAGCTTGTGAAGATCCAACGCCAGTCGCCCCCCCACCTACGCTCGCGACCTGTTCGCCGTTGCACAGCGGACAGACCGTGTCACTCAGCAGAATCGCTTTTCCGCAATGTTGGCAAGGACGCATGAGATTGAATGAGCAGCGGAGACGAATTGATCAAAGGAGTAAAACGACAAGTTTGTTCAGCCTAGTAGCGAACAAACATAGTCGATGGTTCGTATCAGGTCGAACTGCTTGATTCGCAGGTGAGCGGAAATATTTCTATTACGCCCGCCATCGTAACAATCTTGGCACCAAAGACAAATGTTCCCCCATCATTCCCACTCAATGCACTCTTTCAAGCCAATAAGCGCCCCCGCCGTTGAGAATCACCAATAGAAGGGAGATATAGAGCAAGTGACTACCTCCGACGGGCAGTCCATTCGAGAGAACGGCGAGGACAATCCACGCTAAGACAATACCAGATGCAACAAGAAACATTGCAAACGCGGCACCTTCAACACCGCCGACCAAGTATCCAAAGAGGACCAACCCCGCATTGATGCTGAGTGTGACGATGATCACCGTGCGCACCAACCAGTTTTCCGCCTCCCGTTGAACTTGGCCTTGGCGTTGAGCCACAGTGCGATCGTCGACAACTTGTGGAGCAGCGACTTGAGTCGCTCCCCCGCCTACAGTTGCGACCTGCTCGCCGTCACATTGAGGGCAGACCGTGTCACTCAACAGGATTGCCTTTCCGCAATGTTGGCAAGGTCGCATGAAATCACCGGTCGTGTATTTGGGCGAGTGACAGACTAACGGCGCGTCAAAAATAGGATGCTACGGGTGGATTGACAGTCAGTACAACTTGTATCAGCGACAAAAAACGGCTGCATAAGTCAAAAACGGTACCCAGCACCAATACGTTTGCTATCGTAATGAGGTCACGGTCAATGAAAAAAGCTGCCGAGCTGGTCCCATGGAGTGAGCTTTAACAAGCAATAAAGCAATAAAATGCACCAACGCCATTGGCGACCGCCAGCATTATCGCTGCAAGAAAGAAGGAAAACCCGAGATCGATCACGGATGTTGGTTTAAGCTTGCGGAACACTGAATATAAAACGATCAAATAGATCAACAAATAGATCGAAACGGTAAAATAGACCGAAGTGTTTGAAAAGGTTAAAAAGACAGCAGCGACGAAGTAGTAGAAGAGAAAGAAGAGAATAATGATCCTTAATTCTCCTATGGGCGAGACCGCTCCCACCGTGATATAAAGCGCCACCAACGACATCGCCCACCCGGCGCCTTGCGCACCGCCAATCAGATATCCAAAGAGGATCAACCCCGCATTGATGCTATGCGTGACGATGACCAACCTGCGCATCGACCAGCTTTCTGGGTACCATTGGATTTCTTTTTGGCGTTGATCCAGGGTGTGGTCGTTCCTGACGCCTGATGCGGGGGCCTTCGCCACTCCCAGGCCTACGCTCGCGACCTGTTCGCCGTCGCACAGCGGGCAGATCGTGTCACTCAGCTGGATCGCCTTTCCGCAATGTTGGCAAGGTCGCATGAAATCACCGGTCGTGTTGTCGGGCGCGTGACTGACTAAGCAACTGTTAGTGTACACATCCGCACTGCCGGTGCCACTGCTGGCTTGTCCAGCAGTGCCTTTGCCGGTCACTTGGATACACTGCTGGGCAAGCCAGCAGTGGCACCCGATTTCTCAACGGGCGATTAACCGCGTAGCGAACGCAAACGATCACTGATCAATTTGCGCGCCTTGTACACGTTGTCTTTCCAGTAGTCGGGATACCGGTACTGCAGAGCTTTATTTTGGCAGCGCCAGTACATTTTGGCCAGTGCCGAGGGGTGATAGTCGGTCGGTTCGAATTCGGTTTCATACCCGTACCGCTGCAGTTGCGGCTGCGCGAATTGCTCGAACTGCCGGCGCTGGGCAGGGGTCATCTTCTTGCGCCATTTGTCGAAATTGCCCGCGTCGAGTTGTTCGTTCAGCAGCGGCTCCAACTCTTTGAGCAATGCCTCGCGAGGCTCAATCTCTAAGAACTCGATGACGGCATCGAAAGTCGGAACCGGATTGGAGAGCAACTGTTCGTAGGTGATCTCCAGTTTTTGCTCGGCGGGCAATGTTTGCAGAAATTCGTCGATGGCATCGACCGCTTCGATCCATTCTTGAGCCGCCGTATAGATATTCTGCGCGCCCCAAAAACGTCCCATCACCGACAACGCCACATCACGGCCATCGCGGGCGAGATGAATGTACTTGGCATCGGGACAAATCTCACCAATGACCGGCAGATCGGTCGCATAGCCAGGAGTCTTATCCCCCCAGCGAGGAGCCATCTCGTTGTACTGAGCGAGTTGCAAAAAGATCGCATCCAACACACCGCGATACGTCCGCTGCGTGACGGCGGAAAACGCCGCCTGTGGATCGAACGTAAAACCGAATTTCTTGTGGCAACGTTGAAACCAGCGTTCGCCGCTGATGTCCGCGATCAGCTTGCGAAGATTCGCGTCGTCGCTTAAGTCGCCGTAACGGTTCAATCGACGGTAATAGTCGACGATGAACTGACTTTCCGTCCCAAAGCTGACACGGAGGTGATTCCGCAGTAGCCGCGAAAAGATCGACGTCCCGGAACTCCCGTGGCCCACCAGGATCACCGGACACAGATTGCCATGTTGGACTACAACTTTGTCGCTCATCGTATCAGTGTCAACATCGTTCACGGTAGCCAAAGGGTTCAATCCTTTAGAGCAGTTTTCAATTTGCGCTAGCCGCTTTTGACGGCGTTTATGCCCATGGATAACTCATCGTGTGCTTTTCGCGGCTTAGTTTTTATGGGGGGGGTGCCACTGGCTTTGCCAGTGCAAAACCAAATCGTGCCGCCACTCACAAAACACTGGCAGAGCCAGTGGCATCCCAATTTCTTGGTGTGACAATGGACTGGTTTTTGAGTGCACCTCGCCCGGTATCGGCGATTATTCAGCGGGACCCGCAATTTGTTTTGAGATAGTCCCATCGATCGGAACGCAACGATTATTCACAAATCGTAACCCAACAATCACAATCGTTCAGATACCATTGCTCGCTGGGTTGAGTCTGCGGCGGAGGATTGTTGCCGTAATCGACGACCCAGATATTGCGAAACCGAACCGGGTTGCTGTGGTCCTGAATTTTGATCGGCAACGGATCGGGACCTTCTGGTTTCCCGGCTCCGGTCTTGGCGAGGATCTCGACATCGTTATGCACCGGCACGCCGTTGAGTCGGACGGTGATCCGCGCGTTTTGAATCTTTTTGCCGTGGGCGTCAAACTTGGGAGCGGCGAAGTCGATGTCATACGTCTGCCACGTCAGTGGCGGCAGGCACATGTTCAAATCAGCCGGACGCTGTTTATATAGCGCGCCGCAATTGTTGTAGACCGGATCGAGTCCAAAGGAGTCGAGAATCTGAACCTCGTAACGACTCTGGAGGTAAAGTCCGCTATTGGCCCGTGCTTGGTCTCGTGCGGAGGGCATATAGGGCAAACGAAACTCCGCATGCAGTTTGAAATTCTTGTAGCGGTCCTTCAGTTGCGTCCCTTCGATCAGCAAGCCGTCATCAGTCATCCGGCCCCCATCGAAATGATCGGTATTTGTGCCGTCAAACAGGACCGTGGCGTTATACGGCGCGGGGGCCCCCATCGTAGGGCTGCAGCGGTAGGTCTTCGCCAATTGCCCTTGCTCAAAGGAGGGATAGCGATCATCAGTGATCACCGCTTGACTACCGTTGACGGCGATCCGCGTGGGATAGGAGGAGAAGACGACCTGATTGCCTTCCAGACCGCCGGTGTATTTGGGATGTTCGCGACGGTCCCAGCCGGCACCCGGCAACCCGCCCGAATACAGCATGGCGGAGAATTGCCCGTCCCCCAAAGCAACGACCTGTAGCCCGACCGACTCCCATTGCGAAGGTCCCGTCGTGATAGTTCCGGTGTACTCCCCTTGAAAGGCGAAGTCCGCATCCACTTGACTGAGGTCGGTCATCGTCGGAAATTTGTCGGCTGCCATCGAAGTCGCCGGAAAAACGATCAAAAACGCCGAGACCCATAGGACAGATCGCACCACAGCAGACTCCTCAATTCGTAACTCAGATAACAGTCAAAGTTTCGCCAATCAATGCGGTTTTACATTGTGGCCGACCTGCGGACCCGACGCAAGCGGAGCGGTGGCCCAATTGCCTGATTTGTGAAATCGAGCAGCCCCTAAGCAGTTCGGACGCGGATATCTACGGCCGGTTGTGGCGATTAAGGCGCATTTCCCGAAGGAACCGGCTGTGGGAGCTTGCTCAACTCCTCGCGCAAGAAGGCCGGGCGATCCGTCGTGATCGAATCGACCCCCAGCTCGCGAAATCGGGCAGCAACGGCCGGATCGTTCACCGTCCAGGTGTGGAACTCCATGCCGGCGTCGCGAAGCATTTTCACAAACTCGGCATCAATGACCTGCTCATTGGCATGCGTGTCCAATCCGTCGGCGCCAATCCGCTTGAGCGTTGCCATGACCTTTGCGGGAGATGGCTTGAACCCGCGTCCCAGCTTCTTCTTTTTAAAACCGGTCAGCCAATACGCCTTGATGCCGGGAATCTGCTGCTTCGTGGCGGCCACCACTTTGTCGTCGAACGCGATCACGATCGTCTGTTCGGGCTTGAGTGGCGAAGCAGCCAGCGCGGCTTTGAGCTGGGGCACGATCTCCGGACCGCATTTCACCTCAATGAGAATCGCCTTGCCCTCCGGGACGATGGACAGGACTTCTTCGATGGTGGGAATCCGCTCACCGGCAAATCGCTCATCCTTCCAACGGCCGACATCCAATTGGCGCAATTCCGCGAGCGTGGACTTTGCAACGTCGAGTTCAACACCCGCGGTCTTTTTAGTCGTGCCATCATGAATACAGACGATGTGCCCGTCGGAGGTGAGGTAAAAATCCCCCTCAATGACATCGGCTCCTTTTTCCCATGCCAGCCGAAATGCAGCTAGTGTGTTTTCCGGTGCATCGTGTGAAGCGCCGCGATGCGCAACGATCAGCGGCCGTGACTGCACACGGTCTTCTGCGTCGGACGGAGGTGCTAGGATCGTGGAGACCACGGCAAGAACCGTTAGTGAAGCGATGTAGCGAAACCGAGGCATCATGGGCATGACCGTTCCTAAGTCAGGAGTGGCAAGTAAGTTTAGCTTGCGATTGTTAATAAATAGTAAAATGCGTCAGAATTTTGGCGTGATTTCGCCTCAATCGTTGTGGCGGCGTTTGGCTCGGTTTTTGGCTTGGCGGAAAATATCATCCGAGGCCGGACTCGAGACCGGTTTTTGTGCTGCCGGGGAGGGCGCAGTCGTTTGCGGCGCTGTTTGTTGTCTTTGTGGAGCCGCAGATTTTCGCTTGGGCTTCGCCGCCCGTGCCGGCAACTTCGGCAACCAGGACCGCCAGCCTCCTGCTCCCCCGGCGGTGGCTTCCTCCGCCCAGGCCAGCTTGGACCACAACGATAACCGCCGACCGGCAATCTCCACAAGCAACAGGACAATTCCGAGCGCCAACAACCAAATCGCCAACGGATGCATGCCGGCCGTGCGGGGGGGATTGTTGAAGATCTCCAGCGCATCAATCCGCTCGGTCCCGCCGGTCATCTCCGCCACGTTGCTCAAAATCCGCTCACCGCTTTCTGACACAGAACGCGGCGCATGTTCGGGCGAATAGGGCAAAGTCACAACCGGGCCCCGCACAAAATTCTGCGGTCCCAATTTAACGATCGTATGATACGTCCCCGTTCGCGTGAGCATGAACCGCGCCTCGAGCGTGTGCGCCCCCCGCCAAACAAAGGGGATCTCCAACGGCTCTTCACGATCATCCCCAGGCAGCACAGCACTGAGCGTGGGCGATTCAAACGTGCGAGTATCCACACGTTCCGGATCGAGTTCGAGCGTCACCACCGCTTCTTGCCCCTGACGATCAACGGTCAAATAGACATCGTCTGGATCCGCCCCACCCAACAGCCACCGCGCGTGGGTGATCAGAAAATCGTTGTATTCCTCCCACGTGCCGAACTGCCCAGAGAATTTGCCATCCACCTCGATCGTAATCGCCGCCGAGCGACCAATGCCGCGATACCAAAACGCCGACCAGGGTGCCACATACTCATCTTGCGAAACCACCGCCGCCGTCGCCTCGGGTCGCAGGTAGCACAGGTTGTATCCCTCGACAGTGGGGAACGCGCCGGCGGTCAGATCCCCCATCAACCGGGCATCGGACAACATCCGCGCGGGAATCCCGGCTGGCTGCGTCTCTGGGTCCTTTTCGATAAAACTGCTCCGCGCCACCGACATGGTGTCCTCGGTGAAGAGCCGCGGCAATTCTTCGGGATCGGTCGTAAACATCACGTTCCCGCTGCCCCGCTTGGCGATGTCCTCCAGCAGTTTCGCGTCAGGATCGCTCTTGTTTCCCAAACCAATCACACTGACCGTGATCCCCGCTGATTCGAATTTCTTCAACAGGTTCTTGTAATCGCCCGGTTGCTCGCTGTCTTGTGCGTCTGAAAACAAAATGATGTGCTTGGTGACCTGTTCGGCCTTCATCAATTCATCCCCGGCGGCGACGAGTGCGTCGTAGACATAAATCCCGCCCCCCATACTCTCGATTTTGCGAATACGGGCCTGGATGGCTTCGGTATTATCCACATCAGTGAGCGGTTGAATCACATGCGGCGAGCTGTCGACGGCGATCACGGCAACACTATCGCCGGCTGAGAGCAGTTTCACGCATTCGGCCGTTCCCAAATTGGCCAAATCCATTTTGGTTTTGCCCCCCTTGACCGGCACCGACATACTGCCGCTGCGATCCAAGGCAATCGCGATCGCAACCCGCGTTTTGCGATGCTCGTCGCGGAGTTCCATCGAGACCGGCAAGGTTTCATCCAACGGACTATTGAAGTAACCGCCGACACCGAAGCTCCGCTGCCCCCCCGTGACGAGCAATCCGCCCCCCAAGTCCTCGACAAACTGCGCCAAGTGCTCCATTTTGAGCCGACCAAGCTGCGAAGCAGGCACGTTTTCCAACACGACAGCGCGGTATTGGTCGAGCGAGTCGAGCGTCAACGGATGCGTTTCGGCAGCCATGACATCAACGTCAATTTTGCCGCTTTGAAAGGCGCGAACCAGATTGTCCGGCATGCCGTCGGCATTGAGCACCAAAAGCTTATGCCCGGCATCGACCCGCACCACGCCGGTCCCCAGATTGTTTTGCGGCAAGGGATCGCCCGGGGTAGCAATTTTGACGTCATAACGATACAGCCCGCCTCCATCCAACAGATCGCGAAACAACAGCCGCGTCATCCCCGACGGAAACTCGCGCTGTTGTGACGATATCAATTGGCCATCGCGATACAGTTCCACCGTTCCAGCTGAATCCCGGTCGGCGAAAACCAATGCGGAGAATTGAAACGGTTCACGCGGCGCGACCACTTCGGGAAGAGAGATACTGTCGACCGCCACATCACCGTCGCGCATCACGGAAAATTCACGATAATCGACTGGAATGCCCAACTCCCGCGCGCGGCGGGCGGCGGAGGTTGGGGAAGGCCCGTTTGCCTCGCCATCAGAAAAAACCAGAATCCGCGCCGGTCGCCGCTGCTGGGCTTGCGGGTCGATCATTTCTAAGGCCGCATCGATCCCCGCATTCAAATCCGAGCCGTCGATGAGCACCTGTTGCGAAAACGATGCGTCGACCTCATTCTGGGTGAGGATCTGCTCGACAGCCGCACGGTTCCCCACCGTCACGATCCCTAACCGGTCGTTGACGCCTCTGCCGCTGTCGAGGTTTCCAATCAATTCGCGGATATTCGCATCCGCGCCGGGCGGCATCGAACGGGAGCGGTCAATCACGACCACCACATCCAACCCCTTGCCCCCCAAATTGAACTCCGGCCCAGCCAATGCCGTGAGCAACAGCACAAGCAATGCGACGCGAAACGCCCCGGTCAGCCCTGGCGCACGGGCCCACCGCCAATAGACGAATCCCACCGGAATGGCCAGCAGGAACAGTTCCGGGAACAGAAAATGGATCATCGGCAAAATCACCAGGCTTGAGGCTTGAGCAGTGAGGAGCAAGTCAACCAGGCACAGTTATCCTTCAGGCCTGTCACCTCGAGCCTCACGCCTAGACCTACAGCCTATCAACCTAACCGGCGGCAATTCAACACCGGAACGTTGCGGCCATCAGCAATCGCACGAGATTTTACACCGAAATATTTCCGGTCAGATTTTAGTCACTCCATGAAATCCGGAGTAATTTCGCGAGCTTTTGTAAAAGGTTCCCATTTGGCATGGGGAACAGAACCATCGCGCGTCCATACGGTGCGCCAATCGCCTCTTGGATTCGGGCGAGGATGCGACGCAGCCTCTGCAGTGTGTCCCCGCTCAAATGCCCAGCGTTTTGAATTGTTCAATTTATCCCTGTAGTAGTAATAGTCCTTGTCCGAATGATCAAACTCGATTGCGGTTAGCACTCCACGCGGTTTTCCTGGAGGGCAATAATACGCGGTGCCGTCCATCCGAGCCAAGTGAAACTGTCCTTGTCTACTGTGATAAACCAACTGCGGGGGGCCCTCTACAGGCACCGGTCTGGAGCGAACTTTCATTACTATTGAAACTGTATGATTGGCTCCGCCAGACAGGTTTTCCAAAACCACTGTTTCCAAACTGGTGTCCACTGGATCGAATCGGACAAAAACTCGGTTGTTCCGCACGGCCTTGTAAGCGTCAATGGGAATCACCGTGAGAAGTCCGTCTTTATTCGTTCTAAACCGTTGATTCTCCATTAGAACGCGTTCGACGTTTCCCGTATCGACGTCACGTACTTCGATTCGACATTCCACGTCTTCAGATCTTCGCCCAATCCCATTGAGGTCTGTAATCGTCACATTCAAAGTTCCTCCCCCGGAGTCAGGGTCGACACAATTACCAATCTGCGGCAGCAAGTGCGTGATCAAGACGGCGATGACGATTGCAGAGATGTGATGTCTACTCATTTGCGAACTCCGATTTCTTTGCTGGGTATAATTTGTTCATTGCCAGGAAACTTCTCGCCTTTTTTGGGTTCCAACCTCAGAAATAGAACGAGGCGATCGCCCGGATTCGGGCAACTCACGATGAAATTTGCTGATTCCTTCGATTGCTGCTCAACATTCAGATACATTTGACGCCAAGCCGGTTTGGACCAGCGCGTCATACTAGACTCCTGCATGACTCCCGGTACTGGATCCATCAGGAAGGCAACTCCTTCAACGATCTGTAAAGTGTGATGCACTTTTACGAATGCGTTGATGTCGGTGTAACGATCTTCAAATGGCTCCGATTCGATAAAATACAAGTCCTGCTTGGCGCTATATGTGTCACCATTTTTATCTGAGACTTGCACTTCACGCTCTGCACCTTCGTACATCCATCGAACCCACGTTGACATTGCATCGAATTCCGCTGCCTGTTGCGTTTTTGATGCGGCACCTGATTCTGGGCCAAACACCCGACGCGCAGTATCAACTTTCGCCAGCGCAATGTGATCATGATTTAGCGTGTACTGTCGGCGGAACATTCGCAGTTCTGCGACTCCCCAAATCCAACAGATCAGTGCTGCAAGCAGACTGATCATCGCGAGGATTAATAACACTCGATTGGCAAGATCGTCCCTGTTGAAATGTGAAGCCAGGCAACGGTACCACCGCCAATTGGGCCGGAATCGACCTTGTCGTAGCGATCGAAATAAAAATGAAAAGAATAGAAACGCGCTGAGGATCAACTGGCCTCCAAGACCGCCAAATCGATCGAATACGAAAAAGAATGCCCCAATCGCGCCTAATAAGACAAAAAACACATCAAAAAAAGCGTTCCACAAACCTGTCTCCGACGGTTCTGACCTAGAATCTCCCACCGGCCACCCCATGTTCATTATCTCCGGATTGCACTATTGCCAATTGGTCCTCAGTTTCATTTCACTGCAAATCGCACCTCAACCACGCCATCGTCGACACCAAACACGCGGACCCCTTTGACCGCCGTCGCATCAAAATTGGGCCAGCGATTGGTCGCCTTGACCTTAGAGACGGCGGACGGTGGGTTGCCGGCTGGAGGCGTGGCGAATAGGTCGTATTCCCAGATTCCATCCGCCGGCGGTTGCACATAGACCCGTCGCGTCAGCTTAGCCTCCGTCCAGCCAGCGGTATTGACCTGTCCGGTGACGGTCACGACCAGTGTCGGGGGATTTGACTTCAGGAGTGCATGCTCGATTTTCAAAATGCGGGGAACGCGCACGTTCGGCGGCGCAGGTTCGGCCATGTCCTCCAAAGAAATCACACGGCGATCCTCCCCCGGCTGATCGATGATCAGGCGATAATCTCCAGTCTTTTTTGAAGGCGAAACCAGGTAATACCGCGCTTTGGCGGGCTGCAACGCGCCGAGAATTTCATAGACCTTGCGTCGCTTACCGGCCGGGTCGGGCATGTCGACATATGCAAACCTTACAGCCACCGGCGGAAAGTAAGTCCCCGTGCTCTTTTGAAAATCGCCAAAACGGTCCGGAGCGGAATACTGGTTTCCATCGAAGACCATTTCGCCCCCCTGCTCGATTGAACCGGACAGCGTGATCTTTTGCACATCTCCCACAGCTGAGGTCAACGGGACCGACTGCAACGACACCGTTCGCCCGCGCGTACTTTGCGCGAAAACCGTTTGGGAAATGCCCAAAACGCCGATTAGCCCCATTGTGAAGAACAACAAATGACGGAAGCGAAACGAGGTGCTGATGGACATCCCCATGAGTTTCTCCAAAGCGTCTGCAAGGTAGTGTACTGGTGTATGCCAACTTGCAGAATCCTACTCCGATCGAGTGACATGCATATGGCACACCAATTCTGGAGACGGAGCGGATTGTGAAATTTTTTCCGGTGGGCACAGCAAGACCAATGTTCAATTCAATCCCTCGCTTCCATCCGCGCGGTTGACGGCTTCTGCAGCAAAGTGAGACGATGCTCTCGTTGTTTTCGTGGTTATTTCGTGTTTGCATGGTGCACTCTGATGAATAAGACGTCGGCCAATTCACCGGTGCTGGTGGTCGGGGGTCGTACGACGGGATTGATGATGGCGGCCGAATTGGCGCGGCATGATGTGGCGGTGCGAATCATCGACAAATCACCCGGCATCGATCCACATTGTCGCGCAACAGTGCTTCATTCGCGTTCTTTAGAAATCTTGCATAGCCTGGGAATCGTGGACGATATCGTCGCCTGCGCACAACCGTTGCACGGAGTCTCCCTGTACGTAAATGGCGAGGCTCGAGGACGGTTCGACGAACTGCCGGTCGACTCCCCCTTTCCGCTGAGTCTCGGTCTCCCACAAGCCACAACCGAGACCATCCTCGAAAAACACCTCAACAGCCTTGGCGTCTTCGTTGAGCGTAGTACGCAACTCACGTCGCTCGAACAGTCTGCCGACACGGTTCGTGCGAGTTTGTTGCATGACGACGGCCGGGAAGAGATCGTCGAGACGCCGTGGGTGATCGGCTGCGACGGGGCACATAGCACGGTGCGGCACCTGACCGAGGAGACATTCCCCGGCGAAGCGGACCCGTATCCCTATCTGCTTGCCGACGTGGTTATTGATGGTGCACTGGAACCGGGGGACGCCTATTTTTTCCTGCATAACGACGGCGAATTGTTTCTATTCATTCTCAACGAGGGACGCCGTTTTGTCGTCGCCAACGTCGCCAAGGAGACCGACATCACCAAGGCTCCCACGCTCGAGCAGGTGCAAGAGTTGGTCACGCACCGGAGCGGGCATGATTTTCATCTTTCGGACCCACGGTGGCTAGCGCACTTTCACATCAATTACCGACTCGCTCCGCACTACCGGCATGGGCGAACTTTTTTGGCAGGAGATGCGGCGCACGTACACAGTTTGTTGGGCGGCCTGGGGATGAATACCGGCATCCAAGATGCACACAATCTTGCCTGGAAACTGGCCTTGGTCATGCGCGGCGACGCTCCGGCCGCTTGGCTGGATACTTATGAAATCGAACGGCGACAGGTCGCCGAAGATGTGATTGCCACGACCAAACTCGCCACGCAGAACGCGGAATTGTTTGCCGAACTTTCCTCCACGGACCGTGAAAAACTAGTTGCTCACATGTTCGTGCCGGAAGGTGAGAAAATGCGGGTCCGGAACCACGAAGAACAAATCGACCTCGACTATCGCTCCAGCCCCCTTTGCATCGAGCCGGAAGAGGGATTTGCACACGGCCCGCATCCCGGCGCGCGGGCAGTCGATTCGCCCATTTTTCTCGACGGCCAGCCCTGTCAGTTCTACGATTTATTGCGCAGCCCCAAACACTGTTTATTCCTCTACGCCCCAGCCTCCTCGCAAGGTTCTGTTTTATCCGAACTCACCACTGTCGCAGAGGCGGTTGCGCGTGACCATGGGCATTGGATTGCTGTCCACATCGTTGACGATTGGAATGGGGAGACCACGGTTCCGTCGAACGTAACTCGTATCGAAGATCCTCAACAAACGCTCCGTCAGCGCTATGGAATCGAATCGACCGGCATGTATCTCATCCGTCCCGACGGCTATGTCGCCTATCGCAGCTGGCGGTTGGACAGCATAGACGAATATCTCGCTCACGTGGTTTAATCCCGAAGAATCCGCTCTGCAGTCAGCGATGACTGTACCCGCCTCACCCGTTACGATACGGGCAGCGGACCCTGCCTCTACTAACACCTAGCGAAACAATATGACCGAAGACCCCGCGCCGCTCGAAACCACATCGCCCATGACACCGAAATCGGAAAACGTCTGGAACGATGAGAAGTCCTTTCTGCTCTCGGTGATTCAACCCGGCTTGGCGGGGTTGATGGATGGCTCGGTTTCGTCGTTGGCCCCGTTGTTCGCCGCTGCACTGGCGACGCAAAGTAGCCGCACCGCTTTTTTGGTCGGGTTGGCGACCGCAGTGGGGGCGGGGATTAGCATGGCCTTTTCCGAGGCGGTTTCGGACGACGGCAAACTCAGCGGCCGCGGGAATCCCATCTTACGCGGTGCCGTTTGTGGCGGTATGACCTTTCTCGGGGCGATCGGTCACACGTTGCCGTTTTTAATCCCCACCTTTACCGTCGCTGCCTACACCGCCGGCGCGGTCGTGGTTGTGGAATTACTGGTCATTGCCTGGATCCGCCATCGCTACATGAAAACCCCGCTTGGGGCGGCCATCGTAACGGTGATCGTTGGCGGACTGATCGTCTTTTTGGCCGGCGTTATCATCGGTAGTTCCTAATCCCCCAATGCGCGCGGATTGTGAATGTCTGTATCGGACACCTATAATGCGCCGCAGCGTGACATCGGAACAGAATCGAAACCAAGGAGTTCGGTTGTAATGAGTGATCGTTGTGGCTTTATCATATTGCTGGCCCTGTTTTGTTGTCCCTACGGGCAACGAATCGCTGTTGCTCAACAGACAGCAACGCCAAAAACCGTAGTCGCTCCCCAAGAGAAACCACTGGCCGGATATCCCATCGCCGCTGCCCGCCGCCGTGCGATTGCTATGGCCCCGTTCCATCGCCCGCTCGATGAAGACGCGATCAAAAAGTGGATGGACATCAGTTCGCAATGCACGATTGCTGAATTTGAATTATTCCTGGCCCCCCTCTCGCCGCAGGAGGCGAAGCTGCTGGCGAAAATTGAAAAAATGCCGCCGCCGATTGTCAATCGTTTGTACTTTGAGCATCTGCGCAGCGTGCTTAAAAACGGCGGGTTGTATTCGCTAACGCTTGAGGAAAAAACGCTGGACAAGCCATTCCAGCATACGACCCCGGCAGTGGAAAACGAATTGTTCGGCGCGTTTGAATGCGTCTTCGCCAGCGTCGGTCCGCCCAACGGCTCGCCCCGTTATGGCGATGTAATCATCCGCATGAAAGATTCGGTCCGCGAAACCGGTTGGGCAACCCCCTTTAGCGGGATGCATTTCATCTATGCGATTCGCCATCAGCCCGCACGAAAAATGCAAGATCTCTTAGCCAGCGGCAAACCACTCCCGACAGCGCGGACCAATCCGCTGAGTCTGGGGTTCGATGACCGTTTGAGTTATTCGCACTATATTGTCACAGAACAATATTGGCACAAGGCGCTCGCGTATCAGGCGATTTTGGTGCTGCGCAATTTAGAAAACACAAAGTCGGGCGATCTCGCGCGACAACGCTTCGAGGCGATGCTGGTCGAACAGGACGCCGAAAAATTCTGGGCGCTCTTCATTCCAGCCCGTGAGAAAGGATTGTCGGCGGATGCGGAAGCAGCCCGGGTCCCATTTGGATATCTGGAAGCCAAGTTTCCCAACAAGTTATCGATGGATTTCGTCACCTCGATCGAAGTCTCGCCCGAGCAACTCGCCGAAGTCCGCACGTGGCCCGAAGCAAAGCCGTATTTATCACGGATCCGTGTGAAGCCCCACGGGGTGGACTAACTCAGCGGAACGAACCGTCGCAGTTTGTTGGTTTCAGGATGCCTGGGCAGGTCGGGAACAACTTCGATGGACACGTCCGCGTTGGTTAACCCTCCCTCGGCGAGTGAACGTATCAACGCCCTCTTCAGAGCATCGTCAGGAATGTCGCCGTGTGTCATCGCCAGGACGCGCGCCCCGGCCGGTGTTTGCTGGACTTGGTATTCACTGATATGCGGCTCTTGCCCGAGAATACTCCGAAAAATCATGGGATGTATTTTGGTGTCGCCTCGATAGACGAACCAATTGTCTGCCCGGCCTTTGACTTCGGTGATCCGCCGGTATCCTGGCGCGTCTGGATTGGGGCCACCGTCAAGAACCACCGTATCGGTCAGTTCATAACGAATCATGGGCATCACCTGTCCATACAATTTGGTCACCAGCAACCGGTCGGCCTGCGCAGCGTCGGACACCGGTTGATCGTGCTCGTCCACCGGCTCAAAGATTAAAAAGTCTTCGGCGATCGTCATGCCTGAATATGAATTCCCCTCGGTGCCGGCCACACCGATTTCGACCGAGCCCCACTGGTTGTGAATATTGATGCCCCATGCCTGAAGCGCCATGTCGCGAGCCTGTTGCGGCAGCGGCTCAGAGTTGGTGGAAATACGGTGCAAATTGATCTGCAACCGCCCATCAAGAGCTTCGGCGCACAATTCCTCAACGATCGAGGAATACCCAATCAGGCGGTCAGGTTGAAACGCATTCAGCCGCTCAACCATCGTGCGCATGGCCGTATTGGCGGGAAGTACGAGCACATCACGCTCAGGATCAACCATGCTGGGAAACAATAACCGGCTGGCATGCACATAGGACCCGGCACAGACAACAGCCGTCCGTTTGGGACCGACCGGGGGATGGGCCAAATCTTGCCGGGCTTCCATTCGTGTTGTGATGTTGGCGGTCACGACAAACGTCTCCCAATCCCACAGAAACAATCCGCGTTTGCCTGACGAACCGCCAGTGGCTGCGGCGTAATATTCATCCAGGTAATATGCATTCGTCTCTTCGCCCGAGAGTAGACGCTTCAAGTGCGCATTCACATCATCCTGTTTCAGCCGCTGGTCCGTGACAACATCGTCCCAGTCTGCCATTACTTCCGCCTTGGTCATGGGCGGAATCTTTGCCAAGTCGCCGACCTCTAACGTACTCGCTTCCAAATGGCCCAAACGCCTCGCGTGAAATGGCGATTTCTGCTGCGCTGCGGCCACAATTTTTCGCAGTCGCAACGTTTGTTCTTCCAAGACCCGATCGCGACTCCATGATAGCCGCTCGATCGCCTCGGCAGAAAAACCCCGCACATCGGCAAGGTGTTTTTTTCGCGATGCTTCAAATCTATCCATTCGCAGCAGTGCTCCCATTCAAAACTTGTGAACTGCATCGCCTAACACTTTGGTGTAATCGTATCGACACAACGCAAAGCATGCGACATTAGACTCTTCGAGTATTCGTTGAAAAACCGTTGCCGCCACGTCGGACTTGGGTTTCCCGTATGTTCTCCCACCCAGCAGCAGGTTCAGCACTCGTATCGAAACGCTTCCCCTGTATAATGCGTCTTCGCTGTCATCGTTGGTAAGATGGCCTATTTGCGGCTCCCCCAATCGCGCTCTCTCAATCCTGTCGGTGTGTGTGGCCACAAGGAACTTTTGAACGTTATTTGAGTACAAAGGACCGACTCATGCCGATCACCGGACCTCCGCTGGAAAAACCCGTTTTACTCGCGGACATTTTGAAAATCGGTCTGGAGTCCAATCCCGATGCGGCGGCGATTGTTTCCTCTGACCGGAGTTGGACGTGGCGTGAACTCGATGCGGCAAGTCGACGGTTGGCCGCCAATCTGCTGGCCCTTGGCTTGAAGCCGGGAGACCGAGCAGCTTCGCTCATGCCCAATCGGACCGACCTGATGATCTATTATCTCGCCTGTTTCAAAGCAGGGTTGGTCGCCACGCCGCTGAACTATCGTTACCAGGCGCCGGAGATTGACCACGCGCTCGAGGTGACCGGTGCTTCGATCTTGTTGGCGCATGCGGAGCGGGATGCTGATCTGGCACTCAGTCAATTGGCAGGACAATTGCCGTTGGGACGAATCACTTATGCGGCAGAAGACGACCGCCGGAATTTCGAAGAACTGCTGATTACAGAACCGACAGTGATGGACCTCCCTAGCCCGGCAGCCGATGCAGCGGCGTTCATCTTCTTTACCTCAGGAAGCACCGGCAAACCCAAAGGGGTCACGCACACGCACGAGACATTCGGTTGGATGCTGGCCAGCGCCATCGCCGGTTTTGAATTTGTTCCCGAGGATATTTTCCTGCCCGCCTCATCCATCTCGCATATCGGCGCTTCACTGTTTTCGCTGGCCGGCTTGGCCGCCGGGATTCGTATCGACGTTGCGCATGCGATCATCGGGGAAGAGGTTTTGGCGCTCCTGGCAAACACGCGACCGACAATGCTCTGCATGCTGCCGGCGGCGCTGTTTGCGTTGGTTCGCGACCATGGCGCGGACCACGAACATTTTCAATCGCTCCGTGTCTGTTTCGCCGGCGGCGACAAAGTCTCAGCCGAGTTGGAACGAGAATTTGTCGAGTTGGCCGGCATCGAAATCGATGAGACCTACGGCATGTCAGAAATCGGTTTGGCGACGATCAATCCGGTGTCGGGAAAAAATAAGGTCGGCTCCATCGGACGGCTCGCCCCTGGGTTTGCCGCATCGATACGGGATGAGCAAGGCCGTGAGGTGCCGGTAGGAACCGATGGGCGGTTGTGGATCCAATCGCGCTCCAACACGATCGGCTATTGGAACCGCCCCGATGCCACAGCAGAAACCATCGTCGATGGCTGGCTCGATACGGGCGACGTGGTCCGTGTTGACGAAGAGGATTACCTGTGGTTCGACGGCCGCCAAAAGCAGATCATTATCCACGACGGTTCCAACATCTGCCCGCAGGAAGTCGAGGACTCTCTGGTTGAGCATCCGGCCGTCGAAAGCGCCGGGGTTGTCGGTATCCACGACACCGTGCATGGCGAAAACGTCCGTGCCTACATCACCCTCACAGCAGGCACCGAGCGGCCGACGGTGGCTGAGTTGATCCAGTTTTCACGGGCGCGCGTCGGTTACAAAGCGCCGGAGGAAATCGTGGTGCTCGACGAAATGCCGCTGAACGCGACGGGAAAAATCGACCGCGCCTCACTGAAACGGATGGCTGAGTCTCGCAGTCTGCAGTCCACGAAATGAGACGCAGTCCGCGCCTGTGTTACTTCTTCTCGGTGTTACTTCTTCTCGGTGTTACTTCTTCTCAGTGATTTTCCACAGATGTTCGTCGCTGCGGACATACAGCGCGCCGTTGGCGGCCGCCGGCGTGCAGAGGATCGTGTCGACGAACTCTGCCGAATGCACGAGTTTTCCTTTTTTGCCCGTTAAATCGACAACTTGCGCCAGTCCTTTTTCGCTGAACAGATACATCTTGCCGTCAGCAATCACCGGTGTCCCGCTGAAGGGTCCTTTGAGCCGCAGTTGCCACAGCATGTCGCCGTTGGTCGCATCCCCGGCACGGAGGACCCCGGCGCGATTTGTCGTGTAAACGCGCCCGTCATACACGATCGGACTCGGCGTCGATGGCCCCAACCGTTGCTCTTGCCAGACAACTTCCGGTGCATCGCTGTCGGGAATGTACCGCAACGCGGTTAAGCCTTGTGAAGGCACGTACAACATATCTCCCACCACCGTGGCTGAAGGAATCGTCGCGCACTCGGCTGCGTGCTTCCAGACTTCCTGGCCGGTTTGGGGATCGTAGCCGATCAAGTTTTCGCCCGATTGCAACACAACGAATTTCTCATCCGGCGTGCGACCAGACAACACGGTCGGCGAGGTCCAGTTGTTCCCCACCGGCCGGTCGATTTTCCATGTTTGCTCTCCCGTTTCGACATCCATCGCCGTGGCAAACGATTCACTCGCGTTTTCGACTTGCACGACGACTTGATTGCCAACCACAACCGGCGATGATGCCATGCCCAGACTGTTACTCGCATTGGGAAAGTCATGCGTCAATCCGCGATACCATTGCAGATTGCCGTCGAGGTCCAGGCAGATGAGATCGTTGGAAGAGAAAAACGCAAAAATCCGCTCGCCATCGCTGGCCGGTTGTGGCGTGGCGTTGCACATCTTGGGATGCGACATGGTCCGCCCCGTCGCCAAAAACTGCCGATGCCAAATCGTGGCGCCGGTCTGCGCATTGATGCACAGCACATGCAGCCGGTCTTGGCGAAATCCGGAACTGGCGGTCAGATAGACTCGATCGCCGATAACAATCGGTCCCGACAGTCCCCGGCCCGGTAGATCGACCGTCCAAGCGATGTTTGTCCCGTCGCTGATGTCGAATTTTACGGGCAGTTTCTCAGCCGAGATTCCGTTGGCGTCACTGCCGCGAAATTGCGTCCAGTCGGCTCCCATTTGCGTGATCGACAACAGGGCCAGACTAACGAATACGAGATGCTGTTTCATGAGTTGTCTCCACTTTCGGCCTTGTCTTTGGCTTCGTCCGGGACGACGCGGGGGGGACGGTTGCCGGAGAGGACCGCCGTACCGACCGAGTCGCAAACCCGCAACTGAAATTCCCATTTTTGTGCCCACGATTCCTTCTGTTCGTTTTGACAGACCTTGATCAAAATATCATTGCGACCTTTGCGCAGCTTTGCCGGGAACTGGTACTGGTCCAATCGCGTTCCATGATGGTATTCTTCGCGACCAAAAACCAATTCGCCATTGACCCACACCTTCCAAGCGTTCGGCGTGCCCAGCCGCAACTCGACCGACCGGTCTTCGTCGCTCACAAAATCGGTATAGGCATACGTCACCGCCCCCTTATGGGCGGAAAGCGCTTTGGTGAGATCGACGATGCCGTAATCATCGGCGGTGGCATAATCAATCCAGCTGACCTCGGTTGAATCCTTCCCTTGGTATTTGCCGTCGGGATCGATTTTCGTTTCCGGAGGATAGGAGACATCAAAGCCTGCTTCGTCCGAATTGTCGAACGGTCCAATCAGTTTCCAGGAAAGTAATAACCCAAAATGTTCGGGCAAGTCGACCTCCTGCCCCAGTTCACGGAGTTTTTCGACGATGCTCTTAATCTGATCATCATCCCGCGCACCAGTCAGTGCCATTTCATAGATCGGCTGCGACTCTGATTTTTTGCCGTCCTCAAAGAGCGTGTCCGCCTGCTTCAGCAATCGCGCGACGGCGTCGCGGCGGAATTCGACGCTGGGGTCGTTGAGCATCCCGGGAATAATGCGGCTGGTCGCCGTGTCGTCGACTTTGACTAACCACTCATAAGCCACGCGCCGTGCCCGCGGATCGTGACGGGTATCCAGCACAAACGCCTCCAATTGCTTTTTCGGCAGCGTCTTTGTCGTCTTCAACCGTTGATCGGCGAGCGATTCGAATGCGCCGCGGAGCCAATTGACCGCCAGCGGATTGGCCCCCGAAAAGGCCTCCAACACGGTCGTCAGCGAGACATCGTCATTTTTCAGCAATTCCCGAATCGCCTGTTGAGCTTGGCGATTCCCCTGAGCCTGCTGATCAACCGACTTAATATCGTTCAGCAACGTCTCCACATCCGCAGCAAACGTTGCGGAGGGTAATCCCCCCCACAGACAAACAACGAGTAGACAGCAATGGATCTTCATATGCGATAGGCCTTGATGGAAGTGACTTGCAGCATAAGTCCGTAGTAACAATTCAAAACCAAGTGACGCTTGTTCTAAAAACTTTCAGATCCGCATTCGAGGAACGAGTCAGAGGGTTTTGAAACGAACTGCAGGACAATCGCGAGACGTCAACCGTTGGCCCGACCGGCAGAGATCCCTGCAGCAATCCTACAAACTCCCAGCGAAAGTCTAAAGTCTTCTTTGCAAGCAGAGACCAGTCTGAGCAAACCAGCTTGAGAAACAATAGCCATTTCAAGCCAGGAGTGAGGCCTGAGGAGACAGGCATGAGGGTGCAAAAAGGATCATCATCCGCAACAGGTAAACAACCTGAGGACCAAAATCCCAACCGATCTCACCCCCATAAATTCTGGCCACCGGCCACTAACCACCGGCCACTATTTTCCTGCCTACTGCCTACTGCCTGCTGCCTACTGCCTACTGCCTACTGCCTACTGCCTACTGCCTACTGCCCCGCCGCCGGGAATTCAACCATCACCTTCAGCGCCCCATCGGTGCGATTCAAAAACACCTCGTAGGCTTCTTGGATTTTCTCCAGCGGATAGCGGTGTGTGATAATTGGCGAAACATTGATGCGGCCTTCAGCAATCCACCGCATGGCGAGCGGAAAATCTCGTTCGAAACCAGGTTCGACGCTCGTGACGACTTTCAGATTGTTGCGCCACAATTTGAGCATGTTGACATTGTGGATCTGTTCGGGAGGGACCCCAAAGAACAGAATCGTGCCGAACTTGCGCGTGAGGTCGATGCACAGATTCAGCGTCTGGTCCTTATGCCCCACCGCTTCGATCACCAGATCGGGCAATTTGCCGCCCAGGATTTTTTGCACTGCGGAGACGGGGTCTTCGGTCGCATTACAAATCGTAGCGGTTGCTCCCATCTTGGGACTGGTCTCCAGACGCGACTGAAGTTTATCGATGCCGATAATTTCCCGCGCCCCCAGATTGCGTAATGTCGCATTGAACAACTGGCCGATGGGGCCTTGTCCGACGACCACCACATCAAGATCCATCACGCTGGGCAGCTTGGCCAACGCATACATCACCGTTCCCAGCGGTTGGGCCATCAAGGCGTTTTCGACGTGCGGACGGTCGTCGACGTGGATCGTGCGGTTTTCGCTGTTACAAAAGCGTTCGAAAAAGCCGACCTGATAGACCGGCACGGTGAGTACCCGTTCCCCTTTTTGGAATTTTTCGCCATTGGTATCGACAACCCGCCCAATCATCTCGTGCAGCGAATGTCCGACCTGCTGCGGAAACTCGGTTGGTTCGCCGTTGAAGTCGCCATCGAAAAAGGGCAGGTCCGATCCGCACAGACAGGTGTAGTGCGGCTCGAAAATAATCTGCGGTTCCCCGTCAGGCCCGGGCCCGTTCAATTCCGGTTCGGGGACATCAATGAGTTCGATCTGTCGATGAGCAACAATATGGCCGGCTAACACGGTAGGAACGTCCTCGGTTCGATATGGGGGGATTCAACAATCTGCTACGGCATGCGTTCTGTCCGTTACTGCGCAACGCCTGTGGAGGTAAGCGAAACACAATATCCCTGACGCATGAACACGGACGGCTGAATAGGATATTGCACAATTCGGTTTTTAGCAACAATCTGCGGACAAGGGCGTTGAATCAGAACCACACCAACAGCTCGCACGAACATCGAAATCCGCACGAACCACACGATTGCACTAAAGGATGTAATACGTTTCCAGGACAGAACACTTTTCGTGGGGCGATTTCCTGAAAGTCAGCATCACCGGGCACATGACCTATGTTTGAGCGACCAATAACCGGCTCTGTACCACTTCTGCTCTGATCCCCTACTGAAAGCGTCTGAACATGGTCGACTGGACCGAACTGCGAAAATCGCTCATTGGTGAACCCGAAAAGTCGGCGATCCCCACACGCGTTAAGGTACCGATCCTGCCGTTGGCAGTGATGAAGTTCAATCGTCGTGCGGAAGACCCGCAGGTAACGGCGGTTGAGCTGGGAAAAATCATTGAAACCGACTCGGGATTAACCGCGGCGCTGTTGCGGCACATCAATTCGGCCGCGGTGGGACTGAGCCAAAAAGCGACCTCAGCGCAGCAAGCGGTCGGCCTGTTGGGGTTTCGCGAAACCTCGTTGTATTTAGTCGCCAAGGCCATGGAACGCTCGATGCAAGGCCGCGAGTCGAAGCTGATCAATCTTCGCAACTTCTGGGCGGGAAATCTCGAACGGGCAATTTTTGCGAGGGAAGTCGCGCGGCTGTTAGGAGCCGATCAAGACCTAGCTTTTTCCGCCGGCATGCTGCAGGATTTCTTATTGCCCGCGCTGACCAACGACATGTTCACCAGTTACTACGGGTTTACGGAAACACAACGGGAGCGGCCGCGCGAGTTGGTTGCATTTGAGGAAAAATCATTCGGCTGGAATCATGCCCTGGCCGCCGGCCAAATCATGTATGGCTGGGAATTCCCCGACGACTTAATCTGTTGCGTCGTATTGCATCACCGCGGACTGAAATTGTTCAACGATCCGCAACTCCGCACCACAGCTGCGGCAGCCGTAGCCGCATCGTCCCTGATGCCTGACCCGCTGAAGCAAATTCCCAGCGGGTTGGACCAACTGGTAAAGCTCGGCAAAAAGTGGAAGGCCTTTGACCTGGTCAAGATCGCCGATCTCGTTGATCGGGAATTTGCCGAGTTGTCCCCGGTGGACAACAGCCAATTCTCATTTCGCCGCTACTGTCAAAAAGCGCTGGCTGTGTGAAAGCGGACTGCGAGCCTCACTCTGCAACGCGGGTCGTCCACCAAACATGTCCCAATTTGGTGACATGAAATTTGTCCGCTTTGCCGCGTCCCATTTTCTTGGCCCAACGCTGCACCGCTTCGATCACGCCGGGTTGGTCCGACTTGCCATAATCGCACCCGCAAAATAGGCCGCCCAGTTTGACCTTATCAAACCAGTCCTGCATGCTGCGGAAATAGCTGTTTTTTAAATGGCCGGCATCGATAATCACAAAATCCAGCCCAGCCGTGGGCGCCAATTCCAGCGCCTTGGGATGACAGGTGGGGCAACTGAAGATTTGTCGCCGCGATGAAAAACGGGATGTGTTTTGAATCGCTGGTCGGCAATCTTTTTGATCGCTCCATTTGTCGATCATCAACAGCTCTAATCGGCCGAAACTTCCCAACAACGCTTCCGAGGTTTTGCCATCGCAGACACCGATCTGGGCCCCCTTTTGAGGTTGGCCAAAATGGTCACGAATCAGTTCGATGAGCGCCCCGCGCTGGGCCACCTTACTCATGTCAGACTTCCTTCACTGCAACAGTTGGCCATTCGGCGTGATTCCGAAAAAAAGCGTGCCTGCCAACGTAAAACACCCTCGCCCTGAGAACGACTTCGAGGATATGAGCTGTCAGAACCCGTTTTCAATAGGCCTTGCGAGCGATTTCAGCCAATCAAGGTGAATCCCCTAATAAACGTAGATCATAAGCGGCGAGAGTCGCTGAAATGCGAGGCGGTGTAATGGATAACCCTTGGAAAATACGCGATGCCTTTGCTGTGGTTTCTCAACAAAAGTGAACAAGCGGACCAATATTGCGAAGGGGCTGGGCGGTACGCTAAAAACCGCCGGCACTCGCGCGCCGGCGGTTCGGAAATTTTTGCCCTGAAAAAAAGTTCGCGCAGTTTGCAATCACTGGCGTTCTCAGCGTTTTCTGATTTGGCCCATCGTATTTTTTAGCCGAGAACAGATGCCCGACCGAATAGATGCTAACGGTCACATCTCTCCGTCTGACCTCTGAGTAAATCAGCCTGTTAATTGGCTGTAACCGGCTGATACTGAGCATCGCCGAAACCTAGGATGGGATAGAAAATGAAGGGTAGAAACGCCAATCCCAAACCGAAACCTAACCCCTTGCCAAAGTTTTTCCCCACATCAATGACGACGAGAATCGCAATGACAATGCTCACAAAGGGGATAAATAACAGAATGAGCCACCAAATTGGTTTGCCCGCAATTTCCAACAACAAGATCATATTATAAATAGGGATGATCGATCCCCAGCCAGGCTTGCCCGCTTTTATAAACACATTCCACATCCCCGCAATCGCAACGATGATGAGAGCAAAGTACACGATCAAAAAGACCACCCCAATAGCTTCGTCGCCACCCTCTTGAGCAAATGTCACTGCGTAGCTGAAATCATTCATAATCTGTTCTCCTTCCAGGATAATTGAAGTGATCCGGTATCAACTCACGCCTCAGGTCACATGCGAAACGGTCAAACTCAATGCGTTGTAAACAGCCTCAAGCAGAGGCTCAACACCAAAGTGCCCCATTCAACTCCGGATTGCAATGAAATTCTGGCAAAGATTGCTGGACAACCTCAAACGATTCGCACTGGCAACCCAGGTTTTCGATCATAGGTGTCAATCAACACAACTGGTGCTAGTATGGGTGGCATCCCCCCGAAACCCACAACTGGAGCGACACCATGCGACACCCCGCCGCCTTTCTTCTCCTCCTGGTTTGCAGTGCCTTGCCGAACGGTTTTGATTGTTGCCGCGCCGACGAGCCCGTGCCATCGATTCAGTTTTCCGAACATCTGATCGCCGACAAATACGCCTATGCTTACGGCATTGCCGCTGCGGACTTTGATGGTGACGGCGACCTCGATTTGACCAGCGCCGATTACACGCCGCACAACATGCTGTACTTGTTTGAGAACGACGGCCAAGCTGCATTTAAACGGCACATTATCCAAAAGGACGATCCCGAACGACTCGAACGGCATCTGGTCGGCGATGTTGATGGCGATGGTGATCTAGATGTGGTGATTGTCAAAAACCTCCGCGGCGATTTGCTGTGGTTCGAGAACAATGGCAAGCCGACCGACGAGACATTGTGGTCGCGGCACGTGATCACCACCGATTTGCCGGGTGCCTACGACGTTGCGTTGGCCGATTTTGATCGCGACGGCGATTTGGACGTGGCGGCTTCGAGTTGGGTGCTGGGAAATCAATTCGCCTGGTTCGAAAACGACGGCTCGCCTGCGGAAGGAGAATGGAAAAAACGGATCATCGAACAGGACATCCTCGAAACCCGCACAATGCGTGCCGCCGATTTCGACGGTGATGGCGATATGGATCTGCTCGGCACCGCACGACAAGCCCCCGCTGTGCTTTGGTATGAAAACCATAAAGAAGCCGGCGAAGTCCATTGGACTAAACATGTGATCGACGACCAATCCCCCTGCCCTGCTCATGGCAATCCGGCAGATATGGATGGCGATGGCGACATGGACGTGGTGATGGCGTTGGGGTTTTATTACCGCCCCGAAAGCGATGACGGCAAAGCTTCGACAAAACGGCAGGACAACAAAATCCTCTGGTACGAGAACAATCCAGCAGTCCACGGACCGTGGAAGCAGCACGTGATTGGCGCCGAATTCGATGATGCCTTTGAAGCCATTGCCGGTGATTTAGATGGCGATGGCGACATCGACGTCGCCGCCACATCCTGGCGCAATCCCGGCAGCGTTGCTTGGTTTGAGAATCTCGGCGACTCCAAGAAACCCTGGAAGCGGCACATGCTCAAAGAGAATTGGCGCAGCGCGAATCAAGTCATCCTCGCCGACATCAACGGCGACGGCCGCCTCGACATCGCCGCCTGCGCCGAACACGGCAGCTACGAATTCCGCTGGTGGCGAAACGAAGGCCGAAAACCAAAAGCAGACTAAAAACACCAACTGTAGGGGACGTCGCGACGCACCTTTCGATGCAGTGCGAAAGATTGCCTCAACGAATAGCGGCGATGCCTGACAACTGTTGTGCAAAAACCCTCACCCCGGCCATCTCCCAGAGGGAGAGGGGGAAGTGATTGAGGGACGGCGGATTCACTGAATGGATCGGAGCACTAACGTTGTCGCGCGTCGTTGCGGCGGGAATCGTATCGTTCGTTCATGCGCTCGCGTCCCTGTGGCTTGGCCATGCCTTGCACTCTTCTGCGGTTGACCGGGACGGTAAGGATGTGCCGGGGGTCGTAATGTTTTTCACCGCGGAACCCTCCGATCGACCGGGAGGGCGTCACGGCAATCACCTGCAGTTGATCAATCAGCACATCTCCCATGCCAGTCAAACTCAATGTCAGCGTCATCGAGCCGCTGTGGGTTGCTTCGCGAAACATTTCAAAGCGTTGCCAACCATTGGTCGATTTCCAACGCAATCCTTGGGCCGGGCCGGCCAGACTGTCGTAGAACATTACCCCATCGGCGCTGCCCGTGATGTCTCTGCGGATACGTATTTGGCCGCGGATGTGAATCAGTTGTCCGCTTTGCACCGTCAGCGGCGGTGTCGTCACGGTGACAGGTGGTTCGGGAACCAGCAGTGGAATTCTTTCCGCATCCAGCGGCAGCGCAGCCAACCGCAAACTATATTGCCCGCCGCCGGGGGAAGGACGCGGCGCGAGTTCTGCATTCGCTTGAATGCCGGACGACTCCCGCTGTTTGTGTTGCCACCCCTCGGCGATCATCGTATCGAGATCTTCAAAGTCCCCTGAACGCAGCAAATTGTCACCCACGGAAATCTTACTGCCAAAGCGGGCCATCATGTCCCAATGATCGGGCAATGTTTGAAAGCACAAGGTGTGCAGACTGGAGGTCGGGCTGGAGAGATTGCGTACGGCATCGTTCCAATGCCCCCGTTGCAAAATCCTCAGCGCTTGCATCGCCTCGCCGCTCAAAATCCGTGCCCCATTGAAGTCCTTGAGTCGCAGCGCTTCCCGGGCGCTACGCAGACTGGATTCGCATTTACGAATGTTGCCCAATCCGTCTCCCTGTGGATATCCCAATTCGACAAGCTCTCGGTCAATCGCGCGGACCCGCTCTAATTTTGTTTCTGCTAACCGGAGTGAAATCGCAGCGCTTTCCGGCGCCATTGCATAGACTTTGCGATCCAGTTCCATTTTCAATCGCGGGTTGGACGTCAGCAGGACCATGGCGGTCTGGTCGAACTTTTGCAACGTGATTTCTAATCCACCGGCGACGCGTCGAGTACGTCCGTCCAGACTGTGCACACCGGTGGTCGTGATTTCAAAGGCAACCGCTGTGGCCGAGACGCCGGGAACAGTCATCCGCACATTTTCGCCCCCCAACCGTCCAGGAACGAATTGTGCCCCCTCCTCAAGCCAAGCGGGTAAAATCAACAGATTCCCGTCGACCGTTTCCAGCACGGCCGCTTCGAGTTCTTTTTTGAGTCGCGGCTTCTGCCGCAAATCATCCGTCCGTGCTCGTAACAATTCGTCTTTCCGCCGCCGCGCTTCTGCACTGCCGCCGAACAGGTTGCCCTGGCGAAGCTGCTGCTTGCGTTGCGAAATCTTGACAGGAACCGTTGATCGCAATGTCGCCGTCGCCAGCCACGGTTCGATCAAATCCAATTCCATGTTCAACAACTGAACGACCAACTTGCGCTCCAATCCTCCAGGACGCTCCTCGTTCAAATCGCTCGACTTCATGAAACCAACCCCACGATTGCCTGCCTGCAGCGCCGCATAAAGCTGTAGGCGAATTTGCTCCGGCTCGACAACCACCGGATGCCACCCCGCAGCCACGCGCCAGCCGTCGAGTTCAGGCGCCGGTTCGGTTTCGATCCAGGTCCAGCAAAACGAACCAGGACGAGCCGCATGGCGTTTCGCCATCAATGCCTCACGGTACTCGCGGAAATTCAAGCTGGTGTGCAACACGTTTCGCGAAACCCCGAGCATCTTGAACAGTCGTGAGTACGACAACTCCAACCCCGCCACATCCCCCATGAATGGACGGTTGTATTTTCGGTCCGCGCCGCGCAGGGTTTCGATCCAATTGGTAATCAAGGATTTGTCAGCAGCAGGAATGCCCGTACCCAGATACCACGCCAAGATGCCTTCGGTGTCTTTTGAAAACGGGGCCAAGTTGGCCGTCCGTGCATCATACATCTCGCCGTCCGGTCCGATCGCTTGCGGTGGAATGGCGATCATCCACAGTCCCTGTGCCCGCAGTTTTTTCAGCACCGCTACATTCGCGAAATCCGGTATCCACGCGGTATTGAAGCGCAATCGCGCCAACTCGGCCGGATCCTCGTTATGATAAGGGAGGATGCGCAAAAAGGTCGGCTTGCCTTCGATTGTCAGTTGATCCAGATGAAATTTGGCGGGGGTTGCTGTTGCGGACGCGTCCTCGCGGTGGTCAACTGGAATAATAGTCGGGGGTCGCACGCGCGGTCCCAAACGCATGTCATCTATCAAAAACTTAACCGGCCCGGCCAACGATTTGGCTGTCAAATACGCACGGTCGACATACATACCCTCGGTATCGATTTCCGTCTTTTCGTAATAGTTTCGCGCCCAACCGATTGTCTTGAGCACCGCACGTTTGGTCGTACGGCAAGTCAGCTGTTGCCAGCGGCCTTCCTCGTCGGTGTAGGTGTCGCCCTCGAGAGGAATCATGAGCGCCGTTTTACCGGTTGTGGGGTCAATCTCGTTGGGTAACACCAATCGGAGCGATAATTGGCAACCCGGCTGTTGGCAGCGAACCCATACCGAAAGATGCGTTTCACCCAATAGAACCTGAGTCGCCGGCAATGAGTGCCGCAACTCCACCAAAGTCCCTTCGTCAGCCGCTTCGAAATTTAGAAATTCCGCACCTTGTCCCTTGTGGGCTTGATCCACACGGCGGTGCTCAATCAGTCGACATTTTTGTTTGTCGAACTGCCAATACCAGGAAGTTTCGCCGGAAGAGACGTCTTCGAAATCTTCAACGAATTCCGCAGCGGCGCAGACGCCCCCCAACCACAACAGCAGGCCCAACAGGAACCCGCAGACGTGTAGCCCAAACCTGAGACCTATATGCGGTTGAGAACGACTCTTCTCATCCATGAGAAGTGGTGTCTATTAGAAGGGGTGGTATGGAGGAAAATCAGAAAAGTGAGAGAACAGCCGATGGCCCGCGATACAGCCCGATTTTGTTTCTGTGCCGCAGCGAGGTGCCAAAGCACCAGACATGTTGCCATTTCGCATCATGTGTCCAAAGCGGCAATCGGACGTAACTGCGAGATATTATAGCAACTTGCGATTTAGGCCAACCCGAAGGCGTTGTCATAAAACCACATGGCCCGATCTGTGTCGAAAAACATCATTTGACGCAAACACCTACAGTAATGCCACTTGCGTAAATCCATCTTGAAACACTGCCCATCGGCGCGGAAAATGCATAAAATAGCAACAACAGGAGAACAACAATAAGATGACTGGACATCCAAGATTGAACGATAAAGACACCGAGGAGCTGCCTCGAGAACTACTGGAGCTGGGACGGCAAATTGCCAACCTGCCTAGCGAATACCAAGCCGATATGGGGCGGGTCTACGATCAGGTCGTCGACTCCGCACGCCGTCGCCGACGTATCTTATCGCTGGTTCAGGAAGCCCTTTCGCAATTGCGCTTGGACATCAAATATCTGATGTTCGACCTGCAGGTCACTCGCGACGAGCGCGATGCGCTGCGCCAGGATTCTTCCGAAGACTAGGACATCCTCAAATTCTCTAACGTTGGGTGCCACTGGCTTTGCCAGTGTTCCGCAAGGATCACGCCCACCCGAATACATGAATCGTGACGCACCAGTCATGCCAGCGTCTGGGTGACGCTTAGTCGTCGTCAACCATTATCGGCGACGATTTCACGCTTGGGGCCTCCACGGGTCGCAGTCGCCAGAACTGCGCCAAGATTGTGCCGGTGAGCATACAACCAAACGTATACAAAGCCGGCGGAACCATCGTGCTCGGTTCGTCCGGATAGAGTTGGCTCGCCAATACGGTTCCCAATCCGGCGTTCTGCATGCCGATTTCCAATGTCAGCGCCCGCCGCATCGGCTCGCTGAATCGCAAGGCCTTGCCGCCCAGGAACCCCGCGGCATAACCGGCCACGTTGATCAACAGCAGCGCGCCTCCCAACGTCGAAGCGTGTCCGGTGATGGCATCTCGCTTATTCGCGAACACGGCGGCCACGATCCACAGGATCGTCAGATTGGCAATCACCGGCCCCAGCCATTGCATCGCGGACTGAAACTTCGGCAACCGCCGACTGAGCAAATGCCCGATCACCACCGGCCCCACCACTTGATACAGTAACTTGATCGAGACATCGACTGGGGAAACGGTGAGCGATTTGCCCAGAAACAACCAAAAGGCGGCCGGCACGAATAGCGGCGACAACAACGTCGCGCTCGTGGTCAAGCTGACCGAATAGCTAACATTGCCTCCCGCCGCCAGGGTGAGCACGTTGGACGCCATCGCCCCCGGCACGCACCCCACAATGATCACGCCCACCATCAACTCCGGACCAAACCCGAACAACCGGCCAACGCCATAGGCGAACAGCGGCATGGTGGTGTATTGCAGCAGCGTCCCCTGCAAAACGGTCGGCCAATGTGCCGCAACGTTCCGCACTTCGTCACTGGGCAACAGCGCCCCAATAGCAAACATGGTGACGATGATCAGGTAGGACAAATACGGCGTGCTTTCCACAAACGGATCAAACGACGTCAGCCCCCACTGCGGCCAAAAATAGGCCACCAAACAAAGCAGACTCAACCAGGCCAAGAGATACCGTTGCAGCATAAGACGTCCAATACGATGAACAACAATGTAGGGTGCGTCGCGACGCACCTTTCTAGGTAGGACGTTTGACTGGAAAGCAAACAAATCTCACGCAACAGCGAACAACGTTTTACGTTGGATTCACGACTGCTTCAAAAACGCTTCAGCTTGGTGATGATGCAACCCGCATCCGCTGCGCTACGATGGTTGCCCGGACAGCGGAGCGCGTTGCGTGTGCCAGTTGGTTTCGCGTTCAAACATGCGTGCGGCGCGCAGGACGCGGTCTTCTTGCAGCGGTGGAGCTAAGACTTGCAACCCGATCGGCAATCCCTCTGAACTCATGCCTGCGGGAATTGAAATGCCCGGCAATCCGGCTAGGTTGGCGCTCAGCGTATAGATGTCCGACAAATACATCCCCAACGGATCATCATCGTGCGCACCCAACTTGAATGCGGGTGTGGGCGACACTGGTGAGACAATCACATCGACATCCTGAAACGCCGTATCAAAGTCCTCGCGAATCAACCGCCGCACTTTGAGCGCCTTGAGATAATACGCGTCGTAGTAGCCTGCCGAGAGGGCATAGGTCCCCAACATCACCCGTCGTTTGACTTCATGCCCAAAGCCCTCGCCCCGGCTGGCGGAAAACATGTCGATCATGTTTTCAAAGGATTCGGCCCGATGCCCATAGTGTACGCCGTCGTATCGCGCCAAATTGCTCGATGCCTCCGACGGAGCAATCAGATAGTAGACCGAGACGGCATATTTTGAGTGCGGCAAACTGATCTCGCGCAGCTCTGCTCCCTGCGATTCGTAGACCCCCAACGCGGCGTTGATTGCCGCTTCGACTTCAGGATCCAGACCATCGACAAAGTGTTCTTTGGCGACGCCGATCTTCAAACCGGCCAACGGTTCCTCGACTGTTTTGCTATACGGGTGAACCGGCGTGTCGATGCAGGTCGAGTCGCGATTGTCATACCCGGACATCGCTTCGAGCAACAACGCTGCTCCGGCCGTATCGTTGGCGAACGGGCCGATTTGATCCAGCGAACTGGCGAAGGCGACCAATCCGTAACGCGAAATCCGGCCGTAGGTTGGTTTCATACCGACCACGCCGCAGAAACCCGCCGGTTGACGAATCGATCCACCCGTATCGGTCCCGACCGCTAGCGGCGCCATCTGAGCCGCGACCGCCGCTGCCGAACCACCGCTCGATCCTCCTGGGGCTCGCTCAAGATCCCAGGGATTGCGCGTTGCACCGAAATACGAATGCTCGGTCGACGATCCCATGGCGAATTCATCCATGTTCGTCTTCCCGATCAGGACCGCACCGGCGTTACGCAACAACGTCACCGCATGCGCATCGTAAGGAGGAACATAGTTCGCCAACATTTTGCTGCAGCACGTCGTCGGCACACCCCGCGTGCACATGATGTCTTTGACCGCTACAGGCAATCCAGCCAGCAGCCCCAGTTTCTCCCCAGCTTGCCGCTGACGATCGACCTCTCGCGCCGCATCGAGTGCTGCATCGCGGTCGACATGCACAAACGCCTTCACGTCTTCGTCGTGTGCGGCGATCACGTCCAAATAGGCGGTCGTGACTTCTTCGCTGCAGGTATCTCCCCGCTCCATCCGTGCAAGAAGTTCCGCGGCGGTCGCACCGACAATCGACATGGCTGTAGGTCTCGAATGGGGAGTGATGATTTGACCGGCGACGTTTTCCGCAGTTTTCTAGCGCAAGCCCACGGCAAAAATCCGACCGCGGCTAGGACCCTTCCAGAATCTGCGGAACCTGGAAGTAACGGCCGTCCGACTTCGGGGCGTTGGCCAAGGCTTCGTCCCGCGGTAGGGACTCATGGACTTCGTCCGCGCGGAACACGTTCTTCAATTCGATCGCATGAACCATCGGCTCGACATCTTCGGTGTCCAACTCGTTCAATTGATCCATGTGCCCGAGGATTTGCGCCAACTCGGAAGTGAGGCTATCCAGTTCCGCGTCGCTCAATTTCAGCCGCGCGAGAACTGCCACCCGTTGGATTTCATCGCGTGTCAATTCAGTCGTCATGATCGTGCCAGAGCGTTCTCAGAAGACGCGCAGCGACAAGCCGGCGGTGTCTCCACCAGCATCTCACGCCGCTCGGGTTTATTTTTCAGGAAGCGTGAACAACTTCCGCACGACCGCTTTTTGCACGCGTCCGCCACGGATGCACTGCACGCAGACCCGCTTGGAGACTGTTCCGCCGCCCTCTTGCACGCGAATTTTCTGCAGGTTCGGTTTAAACATCCGCCGCGAAATCCCCGTGGTTTGGCGTCCGTTTCCGCCCAGATACTTCGCCTTACCCCGTTGCGTGACCGAATTGCCCTTCTGGGCGGTCTTTCCGCAAACTTCACAACTCGCACTCATGACGATAATCCTTACGTTTGTTTACATTTATGTCGTACCGGGCACGGGACAAGTATAATCAGCCTCACCTTGATTGCAAGCGGTCGCTGACACACTTTTAGGGGCTAATTTTGACCACTTCGCCCCGTCTCAATCGCCCCTCTGCTGGAATCCGACAAACCTCTCGCTACAGGTTGTCTTGCTGGATACCACCTATGTTGCTGGATACCACCTACGCCTCATCTCAGGCAATTCGGCCTGGAACGGGAATTCCCCGCCCCTTTCGCCTCGGACAGCCTCTTCGCTGTACCACCTAGCTTCCAATTGAGGCTCAAAATTTTTCCAAAATTGGTCTTGTCTCAATTCGCCGCAGGGTATATATACACCCGTTCAGTGACGTAAGTGTGATCCACTCGGAAAGAACTGGTTTTAGGATAAGTTTTTCTTTGCGGATTGCAAGATTTGCGATGCGAATTGCAAGACCTCCCAGAACGTGGGTTGAGTGGCTGCGGGCGGGTATGAAATTCTTGAGAATTTCATATTCCGTAAACTGTCCCTTAACATACGGTTGTAGTATCTCAAAAAGATGGGAGGACGAGGGATGAACTCCTCTGGCACACAGTTCGCTGATGCAAAGGATTGCCTGAAGCATTCGGCCGATTGGGGCCATTGCATTCAATTAGTTGTCCCGCGTTTGACCAAACGCGATCCACCAAAAACAGGAGGGGAGCGATGCTAGTACTTGCCAGAAAACGGAACGAATCGATACAGATTGGAGATGACATTGTCGTCAAAGTGATCCAATGCGGCCGCGGAGTCGTGCGTCTGGGGATCGAAGCCCCGGGCCACATTCGCGTACTCCGTTCGGAACTCGCTGAGACGTTTCTCGAAGAAGCCTACACCGGGAAATCGGTAGCCGGCGCCTTCACAGCTTAAGCGGTCCCGTTCCCGTTACATTCCGAAAGCCGGAATTCGCTAGCGGCAACGGACCACCATTTCGAGTTGCCGTGTCATACGGCGGCGGCAACGTCCTCGGGGAATCCTGACCGAGACCTACCTCAAAGACGATTTCCTTCTCCACGACGTTGTCAGCCGCCTTGGCTTCTCCACAAGCCACATGCACCGACCGAGCCGTCCTTAAAACCCCTAGGTATGCCTACAGCGTCGGTATGCCTACAGTATAGTGGCGCGTCTATAAGTAGTGACCGCTAGCGGACGGTAATCCCCCGCAGGGATCACACCGCTTCAGCTAATAGCAGTTGCCAAACGGCACACACTCTCGACAACCACACTCCCGGCAATACCAGTAGTAAACATTGTCGAAATGAATGTTTTCGTTGACACAGTCATTGAAGTCGTCGACTTCCTGGTAATAGGCATTGCTCAACGGGCCGCTACTACAGCCCGGAACTGCCACCAGAAATAATGCTGCGAATGCCAGCGCCAATATGTGACGCATGCTGCCGTCTCCCCCCAGAGTACCGAATATGCAAGTTCTGCTGGGGATATCGACTATCTGGGACGCACAGCTTGACGCAGTCTTGCAATGATTTGGCTGCATCGACTGATTTGCAAAACCTACAACCTGCGGTCCGGCTCCAAGGCCGCTGTCTACTTCACGCGAGTAATTGCCCAACCTACCAGAATCAGCGCAAGCACAACGTGTCCGTAGTCCTGCAGAGTCATTGTCTGCAGGAGATCCAACATTTGAGTTACGTAATGGTCGGCGAAACGTTTCATAAGTGCTTTTGGGGCGATTCAGGCTCCGGTTCGAGAAAACGAACGCTCTCAAGGATTCTGTCAAACATAGCCCCAAACCCCCAGCACGGCCAATTTCGCAGTTGGCAATTCGCGCAACGTCGACAATTCGGCCTGTGGAGCGACGGCATGTTCCCATTGAGCGGGTTGTACGCGAGATTCAGGCAAATGACGAAGCGAACGACAGCACATTGACATTTTGAGAGGGAGCCATTAACCTCATCGACGACTGATGTCGATGACAACAAATACCTTATGAGATGATCCAGCGGCGGCAACGCCGGCAGTTGAGTGCCGCCTTTAAACACCCCGGTCAACGAACGGAGACTATTCTGGACCGGTCCTCCAACTTCCTCGACGGCGTGCCATTTTTGAGCTCGCCAAAGTGAGATTTAGTTATGCGTCTTATGATCATTCAGCGTTCGTTTTTTTTGATGGTTGGCGTATTGGCATACACAGCCACGGCCACAGCTCAAAGCCCCGGGTGGGCTGAAGCGATGTTCGAAGAAAAAAACCACGACTTTGGAGTGATCGCTCGCGGCGCGGAGGCGACCTACCGGTTCAAAATCACCAACAACACCAACCAGCAAGTGCATATCGCCAACACGCGAACGACTTGCGGATGCACAGCCGCACGCCCCAGTCGCGACCTGTTGGAAAGCGGCGACTCCGCCTACATCGAAGTCTCGATGAATACGCGGAAATTCACCCGTAAAAAAGACTCGAACCTGATCGTCACATTCGACGCGCCAGCTTATGCAGAAGTCCGCTTGCCGATCTCTGCTTACATTCGGACAGATGTCGTCCTGACTCCGGGTATGGTGAACTTTGGCGCCGTTGCGAAAGGAACATCCGCACAAAAAGTAATCGACATTGCCTACGCCGGACGTGACGACTGGAAAATCCTGAAAGTCGAAACCAAAAACCCATACATCACAGCCAAAGCCGTTGAAAAAGAACGCAATGCCGGACGCGTGAAATACGATCTGGTTGTGGACCTTAAAGGTGATGCCCCGGTCGGTGACCTGCGAAATCAACTTTTCCTGATTACGGACGATACCAACAGCCCCCGCGTTCCCGTGTTGATCGAAGGCCGGGTTGAAGCAGAAATTACAATCACGCCCCGAGCCGTTTCCTTCGGCGTCTTGACTGCCGGCGGAAACAAGAAAACCGTGAACGTTGTTTTACGCGGACGCAAACCGTTTACGATCGAGAAAATCGAAAGCGAATCGGGCAACGCTGCCTATCAAGTTCAACTTCCCAAAACGACTAAGCCGGTGCATGTGTTGCCGTTGTCATTCGTCCCTTCAAACAAACCCGGCAAGTTCGCCGAGACGTTCACCGTGACGATCAAAGGCATGGCTGAACCGATCCAATTCACTGCCCGCGGCGAAATTGCCGCGGCGACGGCTGAAAAATAAGCCGCTACCGATACTACTTTTTCGCTGCCTTGATTCCTGCAAAGGACGCCAGAGAAGGATTCTCCGGGTGGTCCGTCCCTTGCGGTTCTCAATAAGATACCAATGCCCCGCCGAAACGTTTCGGCGGGGCATTGGGCGTTTACGGACATCGCGAAATGGCGTTGTGCGAGCTTTCGGTGCTGTCGTTATTCCCCGCGTCGTCGCCGCAGCGCTGAGCGGCAATAGGGATCGAGTTCCAATTCGACCAACTCGTTCTCCAACTCATCCAGACGCGGATCTTGCAGCGATTTCGAGACTTCATCGAGCAGCATTTCAGCGAATTTGTCGCGTGCACGTTGCAGTGTCTTCCGCATGCCTGCCGCAGTGAATGCGGGACGTTTTCCCTGCATTCGCACATTGAGTTGCTCAGCGGCGGCGGTTGAGGTGAGCTGAGGATGCTCGGTCTGGAATTTCAACACCACGTAATAAGAACGCCCCTTGCGGCGATCCACCTCTTCAAGTTGCTGCCACGTCCGCGACAACAATTCGTTCCGCCAGGTCCGGGTGAATTCTGCCTCAAGTTCAGCTGCGGGATTTTTGAATTCGCTCGGCTCGATTTGAATGCTGCCTGGCTTCTTGCTGACCTTGCGGCGGTACTCAATCACGAGATTGATCAATGCCGATTTCAGATACGCCCGGAAGCGCCCCCGCGATTGATCCGCATTGCGAAATGACCCTTTGGAAATCCGCAGCGCGAATTCTTGAAACAATTCATCCGCAGCGTCGGGATCGCGGACCGCGCCGAGCAAATAGCGATAGACGGCCCGCGAATACTGATCGAAAAACGTTTGAATCGCCCGCTTGTGTCCAATTTCGGCGCCGCGACTGGCGTCCAAAATCATCTTCCAATCGGTTTCGATCTGACTCAATCGAGCGTCGAATTCGTCCGGTTTCATGCGTAGCAACCGATCGTGTTGGCCCATAGTCTTCGCAGAGAACGCATCAGCGGTTATTGTAAGAGGCGCAAGGAACGCGAACAAGCACAGCTAAGGTTCCTGCAAGGAATGCAACGGGGACGACCACTGTCCCCCTGCATCTTGTTTCTCCTGTCCATAGAGGGTTTGCCATGAGGTTCTTGAATCGATGCCTGGGCGGAGTGTTATTGGTTGCAGCGCTGACCCCCACGGCCCTGGCCGCTGACGAACCCGCACCGCTTTCATTGTCGTGGCAAAAGAACATGCTCACCATTTCGGGCGAGCATTTGCCGGGAGGCCCGCCCAAAATTCATTATATCGAGGCGTATTGCAGGCCCGGTTCGACCGATCGTGATTGGCGAGAAACCACTATCCCACATGAAACCAAGCTGATCGACACCGCCCAAGACGGCAGCCGCTTGCAACTGCAATGCACATTGGCCGATGGCGTGATTGTGCAGCACGATATTCGCGCTCTGGCGGACAACATCGATTTTCAGATCACGGCGACCAACCCCACCAAACGGCCGTCGCTAGCCTATTGGGCGCAACCTTGCCTGCGGGTCGATCGATTTACCGGTCGCAATCAGAAGACCTACCTCGACAAAGGCTTTGTCTTCTACAACGGCAAACTGACCCGCATGCCAACTCCCGATTGGGCGACCAAGGCTCGCTACGTGCCTGGACAAGTTTGGGCGCCTCGGCATGTCGATCGCAACGACGTCAATCCCCGCCCGCTGAACGACACTGTCCCCAGCAACGGCCTGATCGGTTGTTTTTCCGCCGACGAGTCAATGATTCTGGCCACCGCCTTTGAGCCCTACCAGGAACTCTTCCAGGGGGTGATCGTCTGCCTGCATTCCGACTTCCGCATCGGCGGACTCAAGCCGGGAGAATCGAAACAGATTCGCGGTAAGATTTACATCCTCAAGAATGATGTCGCAGAATTGTTGCGAAGATATCGCAAGGATTTCCCCGAACACCACGTGGCCAGCGGTGGCAAAAACTAATCCGGACCATCATCAGCCGACTGGTGGAACGGGATGGTCGTTCAGGCGGCTATTCGATAATCCGATAGACGGAAAAAGCATCCACCGGAATTTCGGGATCGATGTTGTAAGGCACGGTGCCCCAAACACTGCTGTAAAATCCAGCGTTTGCTTCACCACACATGGAGTGCACACCGAAGCGAGGCAGCGAAGAATTGACTTCTTCGATCAGAGCGATGTTGTACATCCTGGGATTCAGCCGCGCGTTGTTGAGCGGATAAATCATGATCCCCGATTTATTCAAATAGTATCCCCGCTGCTCGTTGAGCGTTAAATCGGCATCAAAATCTATCGGCTGAGCGCCTTCTTTTTCCATGTAATATTGAAACCCCCAGTGCCCGGCAAAAGTGACTTGCTCTCCACTTTGAATCAACTCCCGCACGGCGGTCTGGGCGAATTCTCTTCCCACACTGGCAAAGTCGTAGTCGGCAATGGCTACGATCAACGAAACCAACAACGTGGGCCCCACGGCAATTTTGGTCCAGAGAAGCCAGGATTGGCTCTTCTTGAGCGACTCCCCCCAGCGAACGACCAGCACACACAAGGGGAAGATTGCCAGCAGGATGACGCGGACATTGACGGACCAATTGATGAAACTACAAAAGAATAACGTACCGAAAAACCACAGCCCCAAGAGCAACGAATCCCCATCCTTGCGGGCAATGCAACTTGAGATCGCGATCACCACAGCAATGGATCCGGCAAATGCCATCGCGTCGGTGATTTCCACATAGCTGAAATCGATCTGCCTTCCATCGGGAAAGGAGATCGCATACCACCCAGCAATGATGGTGAAGAGCAGCAATGCGACCAGCCCCATTTTCAGCCACCCGGAAAGGAATCGACAAGCGGGCAACAAGAACAGCGGCCAGACCAAGGAACCGCCTAGAAACGATAACGCAACGCGCACGCCATCCACCATTTCGTTTCCCGCATCCTCGGACAATGCAAATTGCTCGGACATGGAATGTTGTTCGGACGTTGAGAATCGAGCGGCTGCTAACGGGTGAAAGAGACCGCATTCAGGCTGGGCCTTCGCATAAAACCCCCAAGCCGAAACCACCATGACCGGCAGGCAGGAGACCGCTAGCCACCCGGCAATCCAAGCGGGAGAAATGGCCAGCTTACCTTCTCTGCGCGACATCCAAATCGTCGCCGCCAACCAGACCGAAAGGAGAGGCACCAGGGCAATCCCAAAATACTTTGTCATGGCCGCAGCCGCGGAACAAACGGCAGCTAGCCAAAGGAAGCCGGGGCGATTGGTATTCCGGGCGAGAATCGCAAAGTAAACGGCCAGTAGCCAAAAGAACAGCAACGAGATGTCGGCCATTAACGTGGTCGCGCTGACGAAAAATCCGGGGCACAGAACAGCCAACAACGTCGCCATGACGGGATGGGTGCATAATTGCCGCGCGATTTGAAACATCAAATAGGTACACCCGGCAGCCAATAAGGCCCAGACCACATGCAGCGGAATTTCATTTTCTCCGACAAACAACAGAGCGCCGGCCATCAAGTAACTATGCAGCGGCGGGTGCAAGCTGATCTTCCAGAGCGACTCCTCTTTGCCGTCCCAATTCAGGGTGCTGTTGTAGGGATGGAGCGGATCGCGTAGAAAGTCTGCCCCGACTCGCACGTAAAACGTATCGTCGATGTGGAAGGCTTTGCCGGCGAACAGCAACAGCAAAACGAACAGCAAAGCGGCGAGGCCGAGCCCATACACCCAAGGACTCGCTGGTGATTTTTGTGGTCGCGTGTCTGGCTGGTTCATGCGAAAACCATTTTTTTGATATGGTGATTACCGACCATGCGCAACTCAACATCTCCGGCACGATTTTTTCGTTTTTTTAACAGCGACAGTGCGATGCGTGCGGAGTCGAAGTATTGCAGAATCGACCATTCCGAACAAGTATTGCCGATGCTGGCCAAACACCATTTTGCCCGCTCCGAGTTCTTGTTAGATTGAATCGACATCCATCAACCAGCAGACTTGGCGATCGCTATTTTCAATCAACAAATCCCCCATCCGCATAATCGTTCATAATGCAGCCAAGTCTCTATTCCCTGAAAGTCACGCAGGTCGATCCCCAGGCGGCAGGCGTCGTTGAGACTCCGGCTTGCCCTGTTTGCGAAAACACATCTGCGGTTCCGACCTTCTCGATTGAGGGCTTCTCGCAGAAGGTCGTCAATTGCAGTCGCTGCGGCCTGGGGAGCCAATCCCCCCTCCCCAGTGAAGAGGAGATTCGCACGTTCTATCCACATGAATACTATGGCGATTCGGGCGAGAAATTTCGCACTTTTGTGGAAACCATGATCAGGTTGGTCGCAGCCCGCCAAGCCCGTGCCATTGCGAGCGGACTTCCCCCAGGCGCTCGGATTCTTGATGTGGGATGCGGCCGGGGAATGCTACTTCGCGCGATGGCCATCCGGGGACATGAAGCGCATGGTGTCGAAAACAACAGCGAGGCCACGAAAGGCATCGACCCGCGGATCCACGTGCGCATTGAGAACCAGTTGGCGGATGTCGAATATCCGTCAGACTATTTCGATCGCGTTATCATTTGGCACGTACTTGAGCATCTGCCGAACCCTAAAGAGACGTTGCAGGAAGCACATCGCATTCTCAAGCCGGGGGGAGACATCATTGTTGCAGTGCCGAATTACTCCAGCATCCAAGCACGCTGGGCCGGGCCGGCTTGGTTCCATCTCGATCTTCCGCGCCATCTGTACCATTTTCCCGTCTCGGCATTGAAAACAATATTAGAAAATTGTGGTTTCACCTGCCGGGCCGAACATCATTTCTCTCTCCGGCAAAATCCATTCGGTTGGTTGCAAAGCATACTCAACCAGTACGATACGCTGCCCAAAAACTCGTTGTATGAACTGCTGCATCGCCGGGGTGCCGGGACGGGGGAACTACTGGGTTTCTGGGGCCGATTCCGTTTGAAAACGATGTTCCTATTGGGCATGCCATTCGCAACCATCATGGCCGTCGTCGCAGCTCTCTGCCGTAAAGGTGCCACGGTTCATGTGGTAGCAACGGCCTTGCCACCGGTCGAGGAAACACAAAGCTAACTTAAGCTTGCTAAGACAGTATCGGCCAAGCTGGATATTCGCACAGGTTGAGGGGACAACTCCGCAGCAAGAATCATGGTCTTTCCTGGCAAGGTCCCAATTCGGCCCTGATAGGAAAGCGATTTCTAAATCAATCTCCGAGAATATGAATCTGTTCGAGTTGCAACACCAAATGCAAAACAAGAGCTTGGAAACGACGAAGAGATATACTGGAACTGCAAATCAGCGTGCGATCGCGACTGATAAGTTGTTTATTCCGGCCGTCCCTAGAAAGAAAGCGTAACCAAATGATTCACACGAAAGGCCAGTGGCGGTATTCGCAAATACACGATACATCTATAGAATCTCTGCAAGAGACCATTGGAAAGCTCATTCAAGGTCCAACATGGCTGGTAACGAGCGAGGAAAACGCATCAGAGATTCCATTCGGTTTGGTTGCAGTGGTTCCGACACCATCATCCGGGGAAGGCCGGGAGGCGGAGTATACCGCGAACGCCCGCCTAATCGCATCCGCTCCGTTTCTCCTTGAGACATGCAAGGGTGTAATCAAAGCGCTGGAAAACGAAGAAATTCCGAGGCTCGAAATAGCCTATTTGCTTCGCGAAGCTCTGGAATCGATTACCAGCACGGAAGAGAGTGCCAGGCAGGCAGTGTATTTGATGAACGTGGGGGACGATGACGATTCCCCCCTCTTTCAAAAAGAAAACGGCATGTCAGTCGAAGTCCATACCCCCATAAAACTTCGCAACAAGTTAATCAGCCTACTCGACGGTTTCGACGAAGCCGAAACTATAGACAGCATGCCAAACGGTATTGGGTTCGCTCTTTCGTTCGTCATTGAGCAAGCCATGCCCAATGGGGAATGTCACCTCGAAACCCAGAATGTCTTTGGCCCCATTGAATATGCCGACACGGTCCCCGTGACGTTGTTCTTTCGGCTTTCACAATTCCGAACCCTGGAAGAGAAAGCGTTGTCCAATAGCATGACTGTCGCTGACTTATGCCGAAGTATGCTACACGACTTAACCACCCTCGAAGGCGAAAGGAAATCACAGTTGCTGAGAGACGGCAAAGCTGGATATGATGACCGCAGTAAGAGGGGTGTACCATTTGTGATGTCTTGGGATTCCTGCGACGACGACGGCAATTTCGACGACGATGAATTAGAATTTACGTAGAACGGACTCTCCCCCCCCCCAAGATACCATGCAACGTGAGTCTTTTTGCCAATTGCGTTTGCGCCCGTAGCTCAGCTGGATAGAGCAACGGACTTCTAATCCGTAGGTCGGTGGTTCGAATCCACCCGGGCGTGCTTTGTAAGCCACTGCTAGACAGTGGCTTATGGCGTTCTTTGGGAGTGGGGTTTTGAGTTGGTTTAACTGTTTCGCCCTGATGCCACGGGTCTGAATTGTACGGGGCATTGGCGATTGCTCTCAGGCGGGGTGGGCAGCGGGCTGGTCTCCTGCTGACTTGCCCTTCGGATATCTAGTGCTTGCGGGATGATTGTGATCTTGCATTTCGGGAAACTGCACGTGTCGTCATGGAGCGACAGGGATTTGTTAATTTAGCCGTTTTTCGGGCAGAACCTGTTCTGCTGATCGCTGAGATTGAACGGAAAAACAAACTCGCCGAAGAATGACTTGACGTTGCTGGAAATGCAGGCTACAAAATATGCATAAGCGGTGCATATTTAGCTTGTTTCTCGAATTTGAGCTCCTCATGCGACTGACAACCCAGACGGACTTCGCCTTGAGAACGCTGATGTATCTCGCGTCGACCAGAAAACGGACGACGGCGGCGGAGGTGGCGCAGCTCTATAAAATCTCCACCCACCATATGTCCAAAGTGGTGAACCAACTCGCGCGGTTGGGATATGTTCGCAGCATCCGGGGCATCGGCGGGGGCATCGAACTCGCTCAGCAACCCGAGGACGTCCGTCTGGGCGATGTGGTTGAAGCTTTTGAGGGAAACATGCATCTCCTGGATTGCGTTGCCACCGAAGACGTGTGCGCGATTCAATCGTTTTGCAAACTGAAAGGCGTGCTGGCCGAAGCGGAGCGGATCCAGTTGGAGTATTTGAACAGCCTCACACTGGCGGACGTCATTCCGACAAAACGGCAATTCAGTCGCGTTGAATCTACCGGATAGTCATTCATCTGTTTGTTCCTTCCTTCGCCCCCCTACCCTGACCTCCCCCGACATTCACTATTATCCCCAGGAAGTTGAAATGAAGCACCTTCCCGAATTGGCCGTTATTGCCATGATTGCCTCTGTAGCAATCGCAATGGCAACAATGGGACACTCGCGCGCCGCTGTGGCCGACGAAGCGGCCACCACTGAGCAAGCGACAGCGCCGGACAAAACCGCCCAGCCACGACCGGCCGGGAGTGCCGCGAAGAGGGGGGTGTCACTGGAGATTGCTCGCGATCGTGCGGAGGTCATGCACGATGTCTATGCAGCCACACTGGAAGTGCTGCATGAACGCTATTTTCACGGAGCGCGAGCCGCAGTTCCCGCCCGGGCTCTGCAGGATGTTTTCTCGACGATTCAGCACAAATCGAAGGTCGAAGCACGCTGGATATCGGTGAATATGGAGCCGATGAGCATCGACCACGAACCCAAAAGCGACTTTGAAAAGCGGGCGGCCCAAGCGATTTCTGCCGGCAAGGGACACCTGGATGTTGTCGAAGAGGGTTTCTATCGCCGCGCCGGCGCCATCCCGCTCGACGATGGATGTATTGGGTGCCATGCGGGCTTTGCCAAGAAACCAAATGGTGACCCAAAATTTGCCGGATTGGTCATCAGCGTCCCGCTCAGCAAACAGAAACCGGAACACCCCAAGACACAGAGCGACTCGCCGCGTCAGCAATAATCGACCAAGCTTCGACGATAAATGCAGGTGGGCTCACTGCTCTTCATGGCCATTGGTTGTCACTCTTAACCTTTTACCTCCAGAATTTGATGATCGGAAAAAACATGCAAAAAACGTACGCCATCCTATTTGGTGGGGCTATGCTGCTTGCCGTAGCCGCAATCGCTCTGACCGGAAACCGCAGTGCGGTGAACGGCGCGGAACAAAAAGGGCCGGACAAAGCGGCTGTGGAGCGGTCCAAAAAGACGGTGCAGATGTTGGACAACATCTATAAGCAAACGATTGTGTTGATCACCGACAAGTACGTTCACGACGAGGACGATTTCGCCGCGGGAAGCGCGGCAGTGCTGTTGTTTAAAAACATCTCGGATTCAGGTTCCCACAAGGTGCGACTGATCGACGCCACAGGCGAGCCGTACGAAGAAAAGAATGTCGCGAATGACGATTTCGAGCGTGAAGGTATCAAGCGGCTGAAAGCCGGCGCTAAGATTCATGAGCAAGTGGTCACCGTCGACGGCAAACATCAATTACGGACTCTGACACCGGTGCCGGTGGTGATGGAGCGGTGTGTGATGTGCCATGGACATTATGCGGATGTGAAAAAAGGCGAACCGATCGGCGCGATTAGTTATACCCTGCCAATCGAGTAACCCCGAATTGTTGAGCGACAAAGCGGAACCATGAATCGAACGATCGAATTCAAGACATTTGTTCATGCGGCGGGCGATGCGATGATTGCCGCCGACCCGGATGGTGTGATCGCCTTATGGAATCCCGCCGCTGAACGAATTTTCGGTTTTACGGCAGGCGAGGCGCTGGGGGAAACATTGGACCTTATCATCCCCGAGCGCTTTCGCCACCGGCATGGGGAGGGTTACCGGCAGGTTATGTCGAGTGGAACGACACGATATGGGCACGACGTCTTGCGTGTCCCGGCTCTGCATAAGCAGGGACACGTTCTTTCCGTAGCGTTTACCGTGACGCTACTCTTTTCGGCGGAGAAGGATGTTGACATGATCGTGGCTGTCGTGCGTGATGAAACCGAATCATGGAACCAAACGCGGGCACTTCGCGAACAGCTCAAGGATTGCGAAACGCGTCTGGCCAAAACCCTAGGAAGCAGCTCAAACGTACCGTGAATAGAAAACTAAATATCATACTGTTGTTGGCAGCGGTCCTGCCAGGCGCCGTGGTGCTATCGCCGGGTCGATTTGGATCGCCGACAAGTCGCATCATTGCAGCGGATGAAGCGGGCGACAACAAACAAGCCCAGGACGATTTACCGACGACCGTCCTTGAGGCCCGCGGTCGCGCGCGGCTGTTACATGAAACGATTCATGGAGCATTGCAGGTGGTGCATCGCGATTTTTTCCTGGAAGATGATAGTGTGATGATCCCCTCCCAGTCGCTGGAGGATGTCTTCTTGGAGTTGGCACGCGGTCATCACGTTACGCTGAAATGGCTGGTGGTCAACGGAGGCGTAATGAACGTCGATCACAAACCGGCCGACGCATTCGAAAGAAACGCGGTCGCCGCTCTGGCCGATGGTAAAAAAGAGTTCGAAGCCACTGAGGGGAATACGTTTCGATATGCCGGCACGATTCGCTTGGCGTCGCGGTGCCTGAAGTGTCACGTCCCGAACCGAACCGACACCAAAGACCGCACGGCCGGACTGGTCATTAGCATGCCGTTGAAAAAACCAGAATGAGGAGTTGGAAATGCTCTACACCAATCTACTCAATGAATACGCCTCAGCTCCGGAGATATTGCGGGAGACCGTGGCGGGAATGACGACCGAGCAACTCGATGCGGTGCCGATTCCTGGAAAATGGTCGACACGGCAAGTCATCTGCCACATTGCCGACTTCGAAACCGTTTATGCCGACCGAATGAAACGGGTCATCGCCGAGAGCGAGCCGACGTTTTTCGGCGGAGATCCTGACACGTTTGCAGCCCATTTGGCCTATGGCCAGCGCGAAGTCGGTGATGAAATCCAGCTGATTGAATCCGTGCGGGGCCAGATGGCGCGGATCTTGCGGACATTAAGTTCCAAAGATTTTCGCCGCGAGGGAATTCATTCCGAAAACGGTCAGGTTTCACTAGGCTTATTATTGGAAGGCATCACCGAACACATTCCGCATCATCTTCACTTTATCAAAGAAAAGCAAAAGGCGCTGAAATTGTAACCTGCAATCGCGGCGCCGATGCAACCAGGCATCGGCGGTAACGATTCGCCTTGCTCTCTGTAAAGCCATTGCATCATGAACTGCCTCATTAGAAACAATGTGAACGTCCCCACCCCTGTGCCTCGATATCTCGGGCAAACAGTTGTCGTGTGGGGCATCGCAACGGCGATTTTGTTCGGCCTCAATGCGAATGCGTTGGCGCAGTTGGAATTCGAGAAAGCGCCGATCAATTATGGCGACGCTCCCACCGAGAACCCTATCAGCGAATTGCAGTCCAAACTCGATGCGGGACAAGTCCGGCTTGAATTCGATGAACAGCGGGGCTATTTGCCAGCTGTGTTGAAGTTGTTGGACATTTCGCCTGCGTCGCAGGTGTTGGTGAAATCAAAAACCAGCTTTCAGTTGCGGCGCATCTCGCCGAGACACCCCCGCGCGCTGTATTTCAACGACGAATCGTATATCGGCTGGGTGCAAGGTGGCGATGTCTTAGAAGTGATGACGACTGATCCACAACTAGGAGAAGTGTTTTATACACTCTCCCAGGACCTGGACGAGCCGCCGCAATTCGTACGTGATCAAGGCCAATGCATTATCTGTCATGCGTCGTCGCGCACTCAGGGCGTGCCGGGCGGCCTGGTTCGATCGGCCTTTGTGGATGCGGGCGGACAACCCCATTTTGGTTCTGGAACGTTCAACATCGACCATCGCAGCCCGTTTGAAAAACGTTGGGGCGGTTGGTACGTCACCGGTACGCATGGGACGATGCGACATATGGGAAATGTCGTCTCGGAGAATAAGCGAAAACCGGAAGAACTGGATCGAGAAGCGGGAGCAAACGTCACGGATCTTTCCGGACGATTTAATGTCTCCCCTTATCTAACGCCGCATAGCGATATTGTCGCTTTGATGGTTTTAGAACACCAAACCCAAATGCAGAACTTTCTCACACTCGCGAATTTTGAAAGCCGCTACACGGCACATTCCGACAGCATTATGAATGCCGCTCTGGATCGACCGCCGGAATACGAGAGTGGTGCCACCAAACGTCGCACCGCGGCGGCGGGCGAAAAGCTGCTGCGGTATTTGTTGTTCGCTGACGAATTCCAGCTCACAGCGCCCGTGAAAGGAACGACGGAATTTGCGGCTGAGTTTTCCCAGCAGGGTCCGCGGGATAGTCGCGGACGTTCGTTGCGTGACTTTGATCTGCAAACCCGGATGTTTAAGTATCCCTGCAGCTATTTGATTTACTCAGCTTCATTTGACCAACTCCCGGATCCCGTAAAACGATACGTCGTCCGACGGCTTAAGGAAGTGCTCACTGCTCAAGACACGAATGACGATTTCTCAAACCTCACAGCCGAAGATCGTCAAGCAATCCTCGAAATTTTGACTGAGACCAAACCTGATTTGTGGCAGCCCTAACCCGAGCCCGGCGATCATGCGATTCTACTGACCAATGAACGTCCCGAATCAGGACGATGATGCGCCGGTTTCGTCATCACGGTCCGCCATGATGACTTGGCGCAGTTGCTGCAAAACCGAATTGGGTTCCTGTCCCGCTTGTTGGCAGGCATAGTCCAACGAGATTCCGCCGCAGGAATAGTCGATTCCCAATTTCTGAAAGACTGCCAACGACTGCGGGTACTCGATCACCCAATCGGGGACGCTGGTTTCCAGGTCACATTGCATCGAAAAATCGCGCCTCTCGCTGATATGAATTCCCCTACTCGAACGAGGCGTACGTTTGCACTGGCCCCGCCAGCGATGAATTTTACCATACGCATCGCCATCAGCCCAATGCTTTAGTTCTAATCGGTAAGCGTGACCGTATAGCAGTTACACTTTAGCCGGCGGCTATTTGGTAGAACCGCGTTCTCCACTTGTTGCGCCTTCAGGGCCAGTGATTGCGTATCTGACAACGTAGGTCTTCGCAGCAATTTCCAAATCGGCTGTGGGGGTGTGCATCTGCTGGAGTCCACCTAGAAAGGCAGTCGGAGAAGTCTCCGCAGTGCGCCACTCGAACCAAACATCGGGGGTGTCGCCGGTCAGTTGAAAGCGGATTGCCTGACCGGGTGTCCGTTCAACGGCCGCCACACGCAGCGTGGTATTCGGAATGCGGGCATCACCGAGCATCAGGAGGGTCCGAGGTTCGCCATAAGGATAAGCGAGAAACGCGCCGAAACCGGCGATCTCTCCCCCTTGGTCGGGCCACGCATCATTGAGTTGCTGTGCAAACTCGCTGACCGACTCAGCATACTGTGCCAGTTCGGCCGATTGTCCGCGGAGTCGGATGACGTCCCAGTTCGTGCCCAGCAACCCCCATCCCATTGCCAGCAACAATCCGAAGACTGGAAGGGCAAAACGCTCACGGCCGCGCCCCCAATAGGCAGCGGCCGCTGCGAGGACGAGCGTGAGACTCGCCAACAGGTTTCCAAACTGTGCGGCCCCTTGCGACGCAGCCGAGTCTGCCTTACTCACGACGATCGGCACATACTCCCCCCACGGCTGCGACCACCATCGGAGTTTGCCCAAGAGGGGCGACGTGTCGGCTGGAGCATTTCTGTCAAAGTAGAACAAGCCAATCAGAGTCACCAATGCGATCGCGTTGATCATGATCAATGACCAGATGATACGGCGCCCGGTGGATCTGTATTCCCCTCCACGGGGCCAATCCTCACTGATGGCGATGTTACCAACCGGACTTTTGCCGGCTGCCGTCATTTCGATTCTCCCTTCGCATGCGCGAGCGAAAGCAATGCGAACGCCGTGCACAGCCTTGGATCGTTCTCAAACCACTGCCGGTTCTCGTTCACCCAAGACCCGTCGGGACGCTGCGACTTGGCGAGTTGCTGCACTAGGTCGGTTCGCCAAGTCTGCTCGCCATCGGGCGTGGTAATGACATCCAATCCCGAGGCTTCGAGAGCGGAACCCAGCGTGTTGTAGTAGTAGAACAGCCCGGCGCGTCCTTGGCCCGGATTCTTACTGACCGAGTAATGTTGCGAAATCCATTTGAGGGCGGCCTTGGCCCGCGGGTCATCCTTGGTCAGGCCGGAGTAAACCAAGCTTTTGAACCCGGCATAGGTCATCGAACCGTAACTCCGCAGCCCCCCGTTGGGTGTGTACCGCTCCGACGTCGAGGGATCGACCTTTTCAGTGGGGATCACATAGTAGAAGCCCCCGTCGTTGACTTTGTCGGCAAACTGCGTGTCGTTCCCCTCTCCTTCGAGGTTTTGGCAACGGGAGACGAAGAGCAGTGCTCGCTGCAAGGCCACATCATTGGAGGGTGTGTCTACCGCGTGCAACGCCTCGATCAAAAATGCGGTGTTGGACAAATCCGGCCGTTCCTTGCCGCTGTAACCGACGCCGCCGAAATGCGGGTCGGCCTTGTCGATTCCATCGCCGGCGCCGATCTGCAGTCCGCGAACAAACCGCTCCGCGTTCTTCAAGGCCGTGTCGTACCGCCCGTCACCGGCAACACGATTCGCCTCTGCGAGCGCCATGATTGCTACGCACGTCTCATAGTTGCGTAACCGGTCGCTGGCATAGATCCCGCCATCGGTCTGGATTTTACTTTCGAGGTATTTAAGCCCCCGCGTAACGAGTGGGTCGTTCAGCTTGAGCCCGTTACGCAGACCAGCGGTAATGGCGAGCGATGTGACTCCCGAGCCAACTCGCGGCGAGATCGCCCCATCTGCATCCTGCCCTTTATCACGGAGAAAAGTCAGCCCTTTCTTGACGATGTCGGCTCGTTGCGCTTCGACGGAGCTTGGAGACGAAAGCGTTTCCGCCTCAGGCGGCGCGGCCAATAGTGCGGTCGTCAATAGGATGTTCATGATCATGGTCGATCTCTCTTGGAAAAGCAGCTTGGTTCGGGGGGGAGAACAGCACAAACGACCGTTTAGCGTTTCGTTGCCGCAATCCGGTTTAAAGTGACTCCGCTTCTCATGTGAAAAACGTAGGGAGAAGTAAATCATTCATCGCAAGATTCGATGCAAATAGTGTTCCAGTCGCGTGTTGTTGAATTCACCGCGGGATTGTCCACTTGACGCCGAAACCTGGCGAATTTTTCGCCACCGGTGGCCAATTATTCGCCGGGGTGCCTCTCGGTGAAATGATTCCTGGGTTGGGTGCCCAAGCTTGGCCCGTGCAAAACCAAATCTCGTAAGTCCTTAGAAAACAGTGGCAAAGCCAGTGGTACCCCAAATCTTAAGTTTCACAGAGCACTAGCCACTCTGAGCATCCGGCACCGCTTTTGGCCGGATGTCGAACCATTTTGGACCTGTAGCCACGGTTCTGCCGCCAATCTCCTGAATCTGCGATTCCGGAGGTCTCGTGACGTTGGTCGTAACCGTCGCTTTCTGATAAAACTACGCCCATGAAACACATTCGAAATTTCTGCATCATTGCACATATTGACCACGGCAAGTCAACATTGGCCGACCGGCTGATTCAGACCTGTGGGGGCGTTACGCAACGTGAGCTGCACGAACAGATGCTCGACTCGATGGAAATCGAGCGCGAACGGGGCATCACCATTAAAAGCAATACGATTACGCTCGATTACCGGGCCCCGGATGGAAATGATTATCAGTTAAATCTGATCGATACGCCGGGCCACGTCGACTTTTCGCACGAAGTCCGACGGTCATTGATGGCCTGCGAAGGAGCATTGATCATTGTCGATGCGTCGCAGGGAGTGGAAGCGCAGACGGTTGCGAACCTCTACTTGGCGCTGGAGCACGATCTGACCTTGCTACCGGTGATCAACAAAATCGACCTTCCCTCGGCGGACACCGATCGTGCGCGCGAAGCGATTGATGCGGAATTGGGACTCGATCCGTTCGAGGCGATCCCGATATCTGCCAAAAATGGCCTCGGCATTGAAGATGTGATGATTGGGATCGTCGAGAAGTTACCGCCTCCCCAAGGCGATCCGGAGGCGCCACTCAAGGCACTCGTATTCGACGCGCAGTTCGATAAATTTCGCGGGGTGATTCTGCAGGTCCGCGTGCTGGAAGGCACCCTCAAGCCGCGGGATACGATCCTCTTCATGCACGCCGGTCGCAATTTCACGGTCGACGAGGTGGGCTACAACCAGTTCAAGCTCAACCCCAAACCACAGCTCAGCGCCGGCGAAGTCGGTTATGTCGTCGCCGGTGTCAAAAGCGTTCAGGACATCGAGATCGGCGATACAATCACCCTGCAGGACCGGCCGACTGCAGAAGCCATTCCCGGCTACCAAAAAGCGCGACAGGTTGTCTTTTCGTCCATCTATCCCATGGACACGGGTGATTACGTGGAGCTGACCAAAGCTCTGGATAAACTCGTGATCAACGACGCGGCACTCACCTATGAAAAGGACAGCTCCGCGGCTCTGGGCTTCGGGTTTCGTTGCGGGTTTCTCGGATTGCTGCATCTGGATGTGATTCAAGAGCGTTTGCGGCGAGAATTTGACATCGGCCTGATCATCACAGCTCCTTCGGTGAAGTACAACCTGACATTGGTGGACGGTACAACGCTCGAAGTCGACAACCCGAGTAACTGGCCCCATCCGACAAAGATCCAATCCGCCAGCGAACCCTACATCAAAGCTTCGATTCTGACTCCCGAGACGTACGTCGGTCCTGTCATGGAACTGTGCAGGGAACATCGCTCGGAAAGCCAGACGATGAACTATCTGTCCGCCAGCCGCATCGAAGTCACCAGCGTGATGCCGCTCGGCGAGGTCCTGTTCGATTTCTACGGCAAGCTGAAAATGATCACGCGCGGATACGGATCATTTGACTACGAGCCGATCGAGTATCGAACCACCGATGTGGTGAAAGTCGATATTTTAATCAACAAGGAACCGGTCGACACGCTTTCCTATCTGGTGCATCGCGAAAAAGCACGGCCGCGAGCACTCCACTACTGCGAACGACTTGCCAAAGAAATTCCCCGTCACCAATTCAAGATTCCGGTCCAGGGGGCCATTGGCGGTGAAATCATTGCACGAACAACAATCGCGCCGTTTCGCAAGGACGTGACCGAGAAGCTATATGGTGGCGACGTGACGCGCAAGAAGAAGCTGCTCGAAAAGCAGAAGAAGGGGAAGGCAAAGATGAAGCAGTTCGGCAGCGTCAATATTCCCCAAAAAGCGTTCGTCTCCGTTCTTCGCGCCGAGAACGACTAGGGCACAAGGCGGTCCGGCACGCAAACAAGGGGAACAACTCGCACGGTCGGGGCACGCCCGCAACCGGGTAACATTGGTTGAACGGGTCGCCACGGCATTGGATCCCTGGTTTCTCTTGCCGGTGCTGGCTCACGGCGGGAGCTCTCTGGGTGAATCACTGTGCGACACATAGCCATTTCCCCCGAAAAACAAGGGGAAGCAACTGCGGCGCACGTTAAGAAGGGCGGGGAAATTCTTGACTTCCCGTATTAACTATGGGACACTCGACAATTGCGTTCGACCTGTCTATTTAGTCGAAAAACAACAGCGTTGATCGCGTTTCGGATTGCTGATTGATTACAATAAGGCTCGCAGATGATTCGTGTCGGCGCTCGTGCTTTCCGCTTGGTGACCGCCTGATCATCGCATTGATAAGAAACGGCACGGATGTTATGCGCTCAATTCAAGCCGAAACCAAATTCACGAACGCGGAGAAAGTAATGACCAAGCGACTCTGGCTGGTGTATTTTGTTTCGCTGTGCGTCTTGCTCCCTGGCTGTGCAAAAGAAGAAGAGGCGGCGCCGCCAGCGCAACAAGCACCGGTCGCCGTTGCCAAACCGAAGCCAAAACCCAAACCGGCCCCCCCAGCCCCCCCGCGTGAGCCGGTGGAGGTGACGTCGCTCATCCCCCCCTCGCTGACAGCTGCTATGGGCGCGAAGGTCGATGCGTTGCCGGGAATTTCCGAAAAAATGGGTGTTGATTTTGCCGCTGAATTTCGGCCAGCCACAATGATTTTGGCGTTGTCCGGTTTTCAACTTGCGGATGTTGAAGAATTTTGGGTCGGCTCGAACCCCGCAACCAGAGAGGGGGCTCTCTGTGCGAAAATGGTCAAACAGTACGACCGTGCCCAGTTAAGGGGCTTGCTGCAAATCGGAGAACCGTTGGGCAAGATCGACGGGATTGAACTCCATGCGTTACCGTCGCCGGACGGTGCTGAAAGTGCGGTAGCGTTTGTCGATGAAAAAGTCCTCATGCTGGGAAGCCGCAAAACGGTGGAGTCCGCTTTGAAAAAGCCAGTCGACGGGCCGGTGACTTTAGGACTCGCTGCCGCGAATACCGAATCGCCTGCCTACTGGGTGGCCGGTGGTGCTGACGCCTATTTGCAACAATTAGCGTTCCATGGCTTTGGCGGATTCTCGGCGAACTCCGACGCGAATGTCCCCCCTGTTGGTTTTGCACTGGTCTTTCCATCCAAATCGCTCCCGGGATCCAGGAATGGTGCGGGTGGGCGGGCCCCCAAGAAAGGGGTCAATGTGCGTCTTCGCAGTCGTGGGGAGCAGGAGGAGGAAGAAGAGGAAGAGAGACGACGCGGCAAGGGAAAGGGAAAAGAACGAAGACTGGAGCGAGGCCTGGAGAGAGGTTTGGCAAAAGACAAAGATAAAGACAATGAGAATGATCGGGGCAATAAGAACGCGGTGGAAAACAAAGGATTTGCCGGGGGACTCCGACCGCGCACTACCGCCACCACCAAACCATCAAACGGCACGATCGCTGTTACGCTTGGATTTGCTTTTCAGGACGACCAACAGGCTGTACGAATGGAACGCCGTGTGCGAAGCGTGATGGACTCTCTGCCGGACAAATTAAAAACGGCCGCGACCTACAACGTCGCATGGATCGATTCCGGAAAAGATGGGAGCCATCGGGGAGCCGACGCCAATGCCACCCCCCTGGGAATATTGGGTAAGCAACTCGGCAAACAACTCGGTAATACCCCGCGCCAACTTCCTCACGAATTCGGTCCTGCGGAACACCCCACTGCGGTGCCCTCCCCGGCTCTTCCGCAAGTACGCCCCCTTTGGGCTAAAGATAAAGACAAAGGGGATGGTAGAAGTGGGCGTCGACGCAAAGGGCCTCAACCAAGAAATAACAATGCTGGACGAGATGGCGCCAACGAGCGTAATAAACGGGATGATGGGGACGGCAGAAGTCGCTTTGGAATTCGTCCGCCGTCGAATCGTCAGAACAGTGATCCTGGAATTCAATTCCAGACTGTCAATGTTGCGTTTGAATATGAATTGACGCGTGAAAACAATTTTCTGCGTGTAGATGCCACGATGGATCTGCCCCCCTCAATGATTTCCGTCGCCGCAGCGTCTCAACAAGCGGTCGGTGGGTCACTGCATGGTGGCGGACTGCATCCTGGAACCCTCGCAATGGTTTCCGCATCGATGAATTTCTGGAGCAATCAAGCAGGCGGCAATCGTCGCGGAGTCCGGATGGTCAAAGATATGCCCATTGTCGGTGGGTACAGCTGGATGACCGAACTGCTCCCCTATATGGGGTATGCGGAACTGTATGGGGGATTGGACTTCGAAAAGAGTTGGATTACGAATCCGGAGAATCATCGCATCGCCCGCACGGTGATTCCGGAATTCCTCAACCCCGGCGCCGACACCGCCAAATGGCAAGGCTATCCCTACAATGGACTGGGACTGACGCATTTTGTCGGGATGTCGGGAGTGGAAGACGGACCGAATGTTGTGGCAGCGGCGTTGAGTCGAAACGATCCCCGCGCGGGATTCTTTGGCTATAACGATATCGCAAAACCGCGTGAGATCACCGACGGCGCGAGCAAGACCATCATGCTGATTGGTTCGGGCCGCTTGGCCGGTCCTTGGATACAGGGTGGGGGCGCCACAATTCGCGGAGCGCGAGAACCTTACTTTGACGAACTGAGCGGATTCCAATCCCCTGGTTTGAAAACTCCCGGCAGCGTTGTTCTCTTCGCTGACGGCTCCAGCCGCGAAATCTCGGCCAACATCGACCCGGCAGTGTTTCGCGCCATGTGTACGATTCATGGTGCCGAGACGGTGGATATTCCCAGCGGACAGCCGTTGCAAACCGGGATTCCCGCACCCACGCCAACTCCAGCACCGGCTGCTGAAAACCGCTTGCAAGGCGTGATCGATTTCTTCAAATCTGGTGGTCAATAATCCGTTAGCGCAACCAACAAACTTGAGCCTCCACAACAGAAATGAAAAACTGCATGTTCCGGCGACATCAACTGATTTTGATTGCGACTGCATTGTTGTTGCTGTCATGGCCACAGCCGTCTGTGCGAGCCGACTTTCTGGAGGTTCGCGTTCCTGGTTCGAACCTCACCATCGTCCTGGAAGGCCGCGTGCAAAAGGGCCGCACCGTCCGTTTGTCGCACAAGTTCGGGACGCTGTACTTTGACAACAACGATGTCACGGAAGTTTATGAGGTCCCCACAAACACCACCCTCTTTGGACGCATGGCAGCCAAAGCCCGTGCGAACAAAGATGCCGACGCGCTGTTTGAAGCAGCCAAATGGGCTTTGAAACACGCGTTGCTGCATCAATTCTACCAGGGGATCGAGCAGACATTGGACATCGACCCCGACCATCCCGCCGCCCTGCGTGCCAAAGCACTCAAGGAACAAATCGACGTTCCCTTGCCCGAATCGGATGAGGAAGAAGAGCGACTGCGACGCATTTTGAATCGGCCGAATTTCAATGTCGAACGCAGCAATCATTTCATCCTGCTGCATGACACGAATCCTGCCGGCGAAATGCTCAAAATCGCCGGCGCGCGCCGCCGCCCCCCCCGCGCCAAAGAACGTCTTCGCTTGCTGGAAGATGTTTACGAAACATTCCTCTTCATGTTCATCGTCGAAGGGGTTGAAATCGACATCCCTCAGGAACGTTTGCAGGTACTGCTGTTTAAGGAAAACCAGGATTATCTGGACTTCTCCAAGTCACTGAACCCCGCACTAGCCAGCGCGGTTGGATTCTGGGACCCCACGCGGAACGTCAGCGTGTTCTACGACAATGCCACCGACGAGTTATACCAAGCGGTGCAAGAATCGATGGAGAAGCTCCAAGAGCAAAAAGAACAGGCCGTGAGAACTCGCAGCCGGGCCGCCAAAACCATCGTCCGCAATACGAACACCTTGCAGGTGATGTTTTCCGCTGCTCAGGAGCGTTCCGACATCAAAGTCGTCACCCATGAGGCAACGCATCAACTCGCAGGGAACACCGGTTTGCTGCCGCGACACGTCCGCATTCCCAATTGGGCGCACGAAGGTTTGGCCACCTATTTTGAAGCCCCTGCCGAAGCGACCTGGAGCGGCGTGGGGGCTGTGAATAAAGACCGCTTGGACAAGTACCGTGCGCTCGCCGAGGATGTGGATCACTCCAACATCGATTTTATCGTCACCGACCAAATCTTTATGCTGGCCGGTTCGCACAATGCTCGACTGCACGCCTATGGTCAAGCGTGGGCGTTGACACATTTTTTGATGGAAAACCACTTTCCAGAATTTGTCAAATACTATGCTCTGCTCGCGCAGATGCCACCGGACATCACACTCAACCCCGAAGTCCTGTTAGAGATTTTTGACCGAGCTTTTGGCGAGGACCGCAAGACGATGACGATGGAATGGCGGGCCTACATGCGCGGCCTGAAAACCGACTTCGAAATCGCCACCGAGAAGGAAAAAGAAGACGACGAATAGCCCGCGCGGTCCTAACCAACCAACCTTGGGATCATGCTGTGGTGTCGACAGAGATTGCATTGCAAAAGCGGCTGTCAAACGTCTCCTCAATGTTGAGCAAAGCCGTCCGTTGCGGTTTCTCTCCGTGAGCGACTGGAACCAAATTATGATTCTCAGCCGCAACGCCCTCTTGGCCATGACATTTTTTCTGCTCTGCGGGTGCAGTCGACCGGCCCCCTTGACGCCCGGCACGTTTGCGATGTGCATTGCCGCCAATGAAGCAGACCATCTGGAGCTCATTGCCCTGGCCCAGGAGACGCCTGGCGAGATTGTCCTCAAAGACGGCGAAATTGTCGGCGAATGGCTTCAGGTGGCGACGAACAGTCTGGCCAGCCAGCAAATCGATGAAACCGATGATTTCATTGTTCGCGAAGTAAACGGCGGCAAAGAAGTATTGGTCGTACATAGCCAGTTTGATCTGACAGAAAAATATATCCGCACAGCCACGCTTTCTGGTGGACCCGATGGGGACGGTCTTCCGCAGGTCGAAATCAAAATCAGTGCCGCAGGGGCACAAATGGCACATGAATTGTTGAGTTCGAATGCCCCAGACTATCTGAATGAACTCTTTCGCAATGTTGCTATAGTCGTTCGTGGCCAGGTGTTTTCATTACCTATCTTGGAAACCGAAATTGGCTCCCGATTTATCATCAGCACAACATCTCAGGAACATGCCGCATATATCGTCGCCATCTTAAACGGAAAGGTTCAGCAACTCCCGCAATGAACATATTGACAAAACGACTCGCCTTCGGGGCACTGTTGCTCTGCTTGATTCCCCCCGTATGTGCCGACGATTCCGATCCAGCGAGTCCTGTTCAGTTGGTGGACCCGTTTATTAGTACCGGCGGCAATCGCTACGTTTGCGGCAATAATTCTCCCGGGGCCAACATGCCGTTTGGCGTCGTCCGGTTGAGCCCCGATACGGTCTCGGCGTTTGGGGCGACGGCGACGAATATGTCGGGCTATTTTTATCACGATCCCGCAATATTGGGATTCAGCCACACGCGACTATGCGGCACCGGAGCCGTCGATGGGGGGCACTTTCGCGTGATGCCGGGTGTGGTCGCCCAGTCAGAAAAGAACCTGTTGCGCAATCCGCAACTTCCTTTCGATCACGATCAAGAATCAGCGTCGCCGGGGTATTACTCGGTGAAGTTCCCGACCATCGATGTCACAGCAGAATTGACAGCGACGCAGCGGGTGGGCTTGCATCGCTACACATTTCCCGCCGGAACCGTTCCGCGAATTTCTCTAGATGTTGGCAGCGCATTGGGGCGTGGACGCAGCGAGGCGTGCGAACTGCATCTGCTCCCTGCTGCCCATGAGATCACCGGCACTGCGCGGACATTCGGCTCCTTCTCGGGACGCTATGGCGGGCTGCAGGTATATTTCGTGGCGCGGTTTCGCCGCAGCTGGGAAAGCGTCGAGACTTGGTCCGGCGAGAAACTTGCGACCGACCAGACCGAGGTCGTCGGCGATGATATCGGCGCGGGATTCACCTTTGCCGCAGCGAAAGAGCAACAAACCATCGAACTAGCGGTCGCGCTCTCGCACGTCAGCATCGAAAACGCCCGCGAGAACCTAGACCAGGAATTGGCACAGCAACGTTTCGACGACATCCGCACCGCCGCCGCCAACAAGTGGAACACCCTGCTCTCCAAAGTTCAAATTGAAGGAGGCAGCCCGGCGGATCGCGAGATATTTTACACAGCGCTGTACCACACGATGATCATGCCGACGGTTTTCAACGACGTGAACGGGCAGTATCTCGGTTTTGATAAAAAGGTTCACCAAACCGACGGGTTCGAATATTACACCGACATGTCGCTGTGGGATACGTTCCGCACGACGCACCCGCTATATACATTGCTCACACCTGAGCAGCACCGGGATATGCTGGTTTCACTGGTCAAAATGGCCGAACAGGGGGGCAATCTCCCCCGCTGGCCGTCGGGTGCCGGATACACGAACTCCATGTTCGGCGCGCCGGCGGAAGTCGCAATTGCGGAGGCCTACCTCAAAGGCATTCGCGATTTTGATGTAGAGACCGCCTACCGTGTGATGCGCAAAGCTGCGTTACAGCCTGCTCCGAAAGGAGCTGCGTATTCCGGGCGGCGGGGGATCGCTGACTATGTGAAATATGGCTATTGCCCCTCGGACACGATGAGCAAAGCGGTCGCTAAGACATTGGAATACGCCAGCACCGACGCCGCCATCGGGCGGTTGGCGGCAGAGTTGGGACATGACGAAGACGCCGCTCTATTTGCCAAGCGCGGACAAAACTATCGCAACTTGTGGAATCCAGAAACCGAATATTTCCAGCCACGCGATACCCAAGGTGAGTTTTCGACGCCGCTGCGACCGTTGTTGCTCACCTATGTCGACATCGGCGGGAAATTCACCGATGACTATGCTGAAGGCAGCGCGCTGCAATGGCGGTGGGCCGTCTCGCACGATGCCGCCGGGTTGGCGTCGCTTTTCTCCAGTAAAGAAAAGTTCGTTCAAGAGCTGGAAGCCTTCTTTGCCGGATCGGTCCCACAGGTCGGCGCGCTGCCCAATGGATATTATTGGCAAGGCAATCAGCCCGACATCCATGCGGTCTACTTATTCAATGCCGCTGGGCGACCCGATCTGACGCAAAAATGGGTGCGGTGGATCCTGAAACACAAACACGGGAACGGACCCAATGGCCTTGATGGCAACGACGATGGCGGGACGCTGTCCGCTTGGTATGTATTGAGTTCGCTCGGTTTTTATCCTGTTGTCGGCACCGACCGTTATGAACTGGGCAGCCCGCTTTGGAAACGGGCGGTTTTGCAGATCGGCGATCAACCATTGGAGATTATCGCCGAAAATTACGCGCCGGATCGTGTCTACGTCAAACGTGTGGAACTCAACGGCAAGCCTCTGGACCGATGGTGGATCGCGCATCATGAGATCGGGGACGGGGGGACGTTGAAATTCGTGATGAGCGACAAACCGTAAGGACAACGCAGCGGCTGTATATTAAGCAAGAATAATTGAGCACCATGGAGAGCACTGTGAGTATTCGGATTTTTTCTGTAGGACTGCTGGCAATTTTTCTAAGCTGTTGTCCCTCCGCTCAGCTAATAGCGGCCGAGGGTGATGAAGCGATCTTTCTCACCGATATGTCTCGCTGCGAACCGGCGGCGGCCTTGGCGAGTCAGCCGGAGCCGGGAAAATGGCGTTTAATCCCCTATGCGACCGCTGAACGTAAAGGCATCATGCTAGGCGCCGGGTCGTTTGTCGAGGCCCCTGAAGTGCGATTGCCCATCGAGGTCGACGGCTGGTTCGATGTCGTGCTGGGTATCTGGAATCCCAAAGTCATGTATGACGGTCAACCGATCATCAAAGCGCGGCTTGGAAGTCGACCGATCTTTCAACAGATTCATCCGGGAAAAAGTCCGGGATTGCAAAACGCGACGTTTCTCGAAGAAGTTTCGCTCTGCCGGGCGGATCTATCCGATGAAACCTCTATCGCTTTTGCCAAGTCCAACGGATTGCAGCCGCACAGTGCATATATCGCGTACGTAAAACTCGTACCGTTAAGTCCAGCGCAGGTGCAGGCGGAGAAATCGCGGCGGCAGGATGAGTCGCGAAAGAATCTGGTGGCCACGTTCGATGGTTCGTCCATTTTTCATTTCAGCGATGTTTCGACAACCGAACATCTGTTGGAATGGGTAGAAAAGCTGCGTGATTCTGACACCAAGAAAGTCCTGTGGGCCGTGACGTACGGTGATCGTACCGGCTTTCCCACGAAGAATCCCGATCTGACCTATCTCGGAAATGACGACCTGTTCTTAACGTCGCCATTGACGTTTGGGAACAACTATCAACGCGGCCAACGGCAGATGCAACAGTTCTTTAAGCAGTGCGCAGCGGAGGGAATCGTACCGCAACAGCGATTGGCCGAGCACGCGCACAAGCTGGGGATGAAATTCGACCTGATGTATCGGATCGGAATTTTGGGCGGGATTGGGATGATGGAAGCCCATAAAAATAACTTCGTCCAAAAGCATCCGGAAGTGCGTCAAGTCACGCGCGATGGACGGCCACTTCAAAAAGCCAGCCTCGCCTTTCCGCAGGTCCAACAATTGATCCTGGACCAGATTGACGAGAGCTGCCGGTTGATTGATGCGGATGGCATCAATCTGTGCTTTGTCCGCGGGCCGCACTTTCTGTTGTGGGAGCAACCGGTGCGTGCAGCCTTTGAAAAGAAGTACGGTGTCTCCTCCCAAGACGTTGCTGAGGATGATCCGCGCATGGATGTGGTGCGTGCGGAAATCATGACGAACTTCCTCAAACGAGTCCGCGCCAAATTGGACGAGGTGGGCAAGTCGCAAGGCAAAGACCTGACGTTGTCGGTCTGGGTCTGGCCGCACGATCAGGGCGTCTGGCTGGGGGGGCGTCCGTTGGATGAAGGATTGGATGTGGCAGAGTGGATCAAATTGGACTTGTTGGATAGCGTCATCTGCCAAGAAGGCGTTGATGAAACCTATATTCAACTGGGCCAGCAACACGGGTGCGAGTTTGTGTTGTTCACCGGTTACCGTGGTGACAAGGCGATGTCGCCGACATCGTTAGTCGATGCGTACCAAAAAGGGGCGACAACTTTTGCGTGTTGGGATATCGATGCCTACCAAAATGGTCCGGAAACATGGCAATGGCTGCAGCGAACCGGGGACCGCGCCGCCTTACAAAAGTTGAAGGATCAACCAGAATTGCTGAAGCGCCCGCGTTTTCCACTGATAGAGGTCAACGGCAACCGTGTCGATGCGGGGTTGGCCGATGCGGTCTACTCGGGAGGATAGGTGAGCGTACCAGTATCGAAAACGATTCAGGCATCATGAGCGACGAGCCAAGACATGAAAATTGTGGGTTATTTGATTTTGGTACTGGGCATCCGGGGCGGCGGTGTTGTATTTTCTAAGTCATGAACGCAAACAACGCTCCTCAAATCCTGCTCGTTGAAGATGATGCCGCCTTGGCGGAGATCGTTGCCGATTTTCTCGTCTCCCACGGTTTCGAGGTCACGACCGAAGCGCGGGGCGACACGGCGGTTGGACGCATCATTAATGAGCTTCCCGCTGCGGTGATTCTAGATGTCAATCTACCCGGCCTGGATGGTTTTTCGGTCTGCCGGGAAGTGCGGTCCGCTTATCCGGGGCCAATTATGATTCTCACCGCTCGTGGCAGCGAGATCGACGAGGTGATTGGGCTCGAAGTCGGCGCTGACGACTACATGGCCAAACCGGTTCGTCCCCGGGCATTGTTGGCGAGGCTGCAATCGTTGTTGCGCCGCGGCGTTGGGAGCATCGTCGGGGATGCACCCCCGCATAAAATTCAATTGGGACAGTTGATCGTCGACGAGGCCAACCGCGCCGTTCAGATCGAGGGAACCGCTCTGGACCTGACGACCGCGGAATTCGATCTGTTGTTACTGCTTGCCAAAAATGCCGGCAAGGTCCTCAGCCGTAACGACATCTACGAGCAGATTCACGGGGTCAAATTCGATGGCGTCGATCGTTCGATTGATCTGCGGATTTCACGGCTGCGTAAAAAACTGGGGGACGATCCGACGAATCCTGAACGAATCAAATCGGTACGAGGAGTCGGCTATATTCTGCCGCTAAATCAATGACTCGATTATTTATCCGGTTTTACCTGGGCGTGCTCTTCATCTTGATTACGGCCTGGTTCGTGCAATTGACCGTCGTGCGTCAGCGGTCCGATGAACGTAACGAGGGTGTGGTCGAACGCGCGCTGGGCGGCGGACTGCGGATGGTCCGTGAACAGCTCGATCAAACGCCGCCGGGTGAAATGGATGCTGCGTTGCAGGCGATTGGCCAGGAATTTGCCTACCCGGTGCAAACTCTCGACATCGATTCCGGCGCGTTCTCGAATGACGAACGCGCACGGTTACAACAATTTGATGAAATCGTGTTTTACTCACACAACGGCGCCAATGTCGCCACTCCCCTTTCCAATAAGCAGCAGATTGTCTCGTTAGGACCGCTGCCCAGTTTCGTTGGCCCCAGCCAAACGGACGTCATCGTGGGACTGGGAGTCATCCTTTCTTTGGCCGCGTTGGCGATCGCCGTGCTCTTGCGGCCGGTCGCGCGCCAGTTGCGTGAAGTCGAACGAACGGCGACCGCCATTGCCGAAGGCAACCTATCGGCTCGGATTGATCCGCAACGCGTTCCCAAAGGCAAGCATCTCGCCCACGCCTTTAACTCGATGGCCGATCGCATGGAAGCGTTGCTCAGAACGCAACGGGAACTCCTACAAGCCGTTTCCCACGAATTCCGCACGCCCTTGGCGCGGATTCGCTTTGCCATCGACCTGATTGGCACCGCCAAGACCGACGAGGAACGGCGACTGCGACTGGAGACCGTTGATGCGGCCACGGAAGAGTTGGATCAACTGGTCGAGGAACTATTGAGTTATGTCCGGATGGAAACGACGGAATCTCCGCTGGAACTGCAATCGAACACATTATCCGAAGCCGTGGAGACGTTGATGGAACGACAAGCCACGCTGTTTCCCGGGATCGAATTCGATGTCGACCAGCTGAAACAAAACAACATCGTCGTCCGGGCGGACGCGAGCGGATTACAACGGGTGCTCGGCAATTTGGTCGACAACGCCTGCCGTTTTGCGAAACATCGGGTCCGCATCCGAGCCACGCGTGAGGAAGGAGGTATCGCCATCGACATCGAGGATGATGGCGACGGAATCCCCGAAGCGGATCGGCCGCGAGTCTTGCAGCCGTTCGTCCGTTTGGACAAACAGAATGACCCCGGCGACCATCGGGGCGTGGGTCTGGGACTCGCGCTGGTCAATCGTATCGTCACCAGTCATGACGGCGAAATTCAGATCGACACAAGCGACCTCGGCGGCTGTCGCATCCGCACGACATGGCCCGATTGATCTCCCTGTGTGGAGGTGACCTGTGCCTCGACAATTGAAGGATCGGGGGTGCCACTGGCTGGACAGACCGCCATGGTATTGGCAATCACCTTCAATTCACGTGCGGCTCGGCGAGGTTCGGATACATTTCGATACATTGTCGATACAAAAACGCCACTGACAGGCTGGGAGATCTCCTCTACATTACGGTAGAACGAGACGCAAGTCCCGCCTGCCGACTGGACTTCGGTAGGCGGGAGTCTTTCTAGCGTTTCCTTCTTCAAGTCGTTTCAAAACCCTCTGACGCGTCACTCGAACATTGATCTGCAAGTTTGAGAACAAGCGCAACCGGGTTTTGAAAACTGGTTTTAAGCTGAGGAGCCGAAATGGGAAAAGTGATTTCTAAGCGTTTATTGTTGTGCCTCGTCGTAGTCACGATCAGCGTGCCCGCATTAGGGGCCGAATCAGCCCCTGCAAAATCGGTCGAGGATTTCAAACTTCGCAGCCATCTGGGCCGTGAATGGTCGCTCAGTGACTTTGCTGACAAAAAAGTGGTCGTCATCACGTTTCTAGGAACCGAATGCCCTCTCGCGAAATTGTATGGGCCGCGACTGACCGAACTGCAGCAGCAATTCGCCGATCAAAGCGTCGCCTTTATCGGCATCAACTCCAATACACAGGACAGCAACACCGAGTTAAGCAACTACGCCGAGCGGTATAAAATCCGCTTTCCGTTGTTGAAGGACGTCGGCAATCACGTCGCCGATGCGATGCAAGCGGAGCGAACGCCGGAGGTGTTTGTGCTCGACGAGGATCGCAAAGTCCGCTATCACGGCCGCATCGACAATCAATATGGCGTAGGCGTATCGCGCGACACCGTCCAGCGACACCATGTGGCGGTCGCTGTCGAAGAATTGCTGGCCGGCAAACCGGTCTCATTGCCAAAAACGAAACCGGTCGGCTGTTATATCGGTCGGGTCAAAAAATCCAAACCGACCGGAGATGTCACCTACTCGAACCACATCGCCGCCATCTTCAACAAGCGGTGCGTGGAATGCCATCGTGACGGTGAAATTGCTCCGTTCCCATTGACCAGCTACGACGACGTTATCGGCTGGGAAGAGACCATTGTTGAGGTCATCGAGGACCAGCGCATGCCGCCGTGGTTCGCGAATCCTGCTCACGGCGAATTTCGTAACGATGCCCGTTTGAGCGAAGAGGAAAAGTCGCTGATCTACGAATGGGTCAAAAACGGTATGCCCGAAGGGGATCCTGCTGAGTTGCCTGCTCCGCCAAAATTCACCGAAGGCTGGCGAATTCCAAAGCCGGATCAAGTGTTTCACATGCGTGAAGAACCGTTCACCGTGCCGGCGCAAGGCGTTGTGGATTATCAATACTTCGTGGTGGAAACCGGTTGGGATGAGGATAAATACATCTACGCCGCCGAAGCCCGCCCCGACAACACTTCGGTTGTCCATCATATCCTGGTCTATATCATCCCGCCCGGTGAACGCGAGCAAACTGATGCGCGCGACGTGCTTGTGGGTTATGCCCCAGGTAGCACACCGGTGCAATTACGAGACGGTATCGCCCTGAAAGTCCCGGCCGGCAGTCGACTGCTGTTCCAAATGCACTACACCCCCAACGGTTATGAACAACACGACCGCAGCTACGCGGGAGTCTGTTTCATCGACAAAAAAGACGTGACAAAATTGCGGAAAGGGCGACTGGCAATCAATACCAGATTTCGAATCCCCCCCAATACGGACAATCACTCCGTGACGGCAGAGTATGAATTCCATCGCGACGAATCGCTGCTAGCCATGACGCCGCACATGCACCTGCGCGGCAAGGCGTTTCGCTATGAAGCGATCTATCCTGATGGCAAAAAAGAAGTGCTGCTCGATGTCCCCAAGTATGATTTCAATTGGCAACTCAAATACATCCTCGACAAACCGAAACGTATCCCCAAGGGAACCACGATTCACTGCACGGCCTTGTTCGATAATTCCAAAAATAATCCCGCCAATCCCGACCCCGATAAAAAGGTCCGCTGGGGAGATCAAAGCTGGGAAGAAATGATGATCGGTTTCTTCGATACCATCCCCATCGAAGAAAACAACCAGCCGAAGCTGAGCAAAAACGTCGAGATTGACCCTACGGGCGAATGGAGTTGGGAACGTCGTGCGGGGTTGAAGATGGTCGAAGAGTCGTTATCACTCAAACTCGAAGGCGAGAAACTTTCGGGCGTACTGAATACGCAGAACGGGCCGATTGAGATTGAAGACGCGGTCGTCGATGGCCGCCGCATCACTTTCCAAGTCAAACCGGCACAATTTCGCGGCGCGATTCTGGCATTCGATGCGCAAATCGACACGGCTGAAATCAAAGGCCAAGCGACGTTCACGATCGAGAAAGTTGGCAAATCACAGTCATTTCCCTGGGTGGCGCGCCGCTCGGAGACTACAGAAAAAAAAGCCAACAAATAACACGCACTGATGCGTAGTTCCAGGAACAGATTGTTCCACAGGCAATCAAGCGACTCGTGTCGAGAAGCTTCAGAAGCAAAGAAACTATTGCGCACGCTAGTTTCTCCCTGCTTCTGAAGCGACTCTCCGCGAGTTCTTTGCTTCCCACGGCTGGCCAATTCAAAATACGAACATTCCCTATGAAGTTTCGCAGCATCAGCATTTGATTTTCATCCGGCGCCGTTTATCCTTAAAAGAGACAACGTCCACACTTTCCAGGGTATTCTCCTACAACACTCGAGACACTTTTCGAAAGACAGCATGCACATCACACCAGAAGAGCAACCGCTCGCTCCGCAGCCGGGTTTTGCCCATCGGGGAAAATTCACGACATCATTCTCAAGCGCGCTCCAACGACTGCGACAACCGTTTGCCTTGTCTGGCATTTTGGCCTGCACGTTGCTGCTTGTGAGTAGCAGCATCGGTCTTGCCGCTGAGCCACTGCCCGCGCGCACCGCATTGGACGATTACGTTGAAAAGCCCGATGACAGTTTCAGTTGGAAAGTCGTCGAACATGACAAGACCAAAGGCATGCAGACCTTTGTGCTCGACATGGTCTCACAAAACTGGCGAACAAAAGCCGATGTCGATCGTACCGAATGGCAACATTGGGTCACGGTCGCCGTACCGGATGAAATCAAATCCAACGTCGGCTTCATGTGGATCGGCGGCGGACGCAATGGCGGGGATCCTCCCAAAGGGCCTTCGGAGCGCGTCATCCAAATCGCCAAGGCAACACAAACCGTCGTCGCCGAAGTACATATGATCCCCAACCAGACTCTCGTCTTTCACAAAGATGGCAAACGCCGCGTTGAAGACGACCTGATCGCCTACACTTGGGTGAAATTCCTGGAAACCGGCGATGCCACTTGGCCAGCCCGCAATCCGATGGTCAAGAGCGTTGTCCGTGCGATGGATGCCGTCACCGAACTACTGGCTTCCGACGAAGGGGGCAAGCGGAAGGTCGATGAATACTTCGTTGCCGGCGGCTCCAAGCGAGGCTGGACAACTTGGTTGGTGGGAGCGGTCGACAAACGTGTCGTCGGTATCGCCCCGATCGTGATCGACATTTTGAATCTCGAAAAGTCGATGAACCACCACTTTTCTTGCTACGGTTTCTTTTCACCGTCGGTCGGTGATTATGTCGCGCACAAACTGATGCGGATGGGTGATCACCCCCGCATTGCCGCCCTGCACGGGTTGGTCGACCCTTACAGTTACCGTCATCGTTTGACGATGCCCAAATACGTCATCAACGGAGCAGGAGACCAATACTTTCCTCCCGACTTGTCACGATATTACTTCGATGACCTGATCGGCGAGAAGTACCTACGGTACGTTCCCAACACGGACCATTCCCTGCGAGGCACTGATGCTGTTGAAAGTTTGATTGCCTTCTATTTGACCGTTTTGGCCAAAGAGGAGGGGCCGAAGTTTTCCTGGAAGCAGACTGCTGAAAACACGATCGAAATCAAAACCGTCGACAAACCAGAAAAAGTCCTCCTCTGGCAAGCGACCAACCCCAAAGGCCGTGACTTCCGCATCGAGAGTGTGGGACCGATTTACACCAGCACCGAACTCAAAGACCAGGGAGACGGAGTCTACGTCGCCCACGTGGAGACTCCCAAGGAAGGCTGGACGGCGTTCTTTGCCGAGTTGACCTACGACGTCGGCATGCCCGTACCACTGAAAGTCACCACGAACGTCGGCATCACGCCCGATACATTCCCATTCGCCGACAAAGATCAGACGTTGCCGACATCGCTGACGCTGAAATTCATCGCTCCCAATCAGCAAGCGATCGACACGATCAAAAAAGCAATGAGCTCCCCACAGATGAAAGCGGTCGGCGACGATCCGCGATTGAAGGTCGATGAAAAAACCGACAAAGGACTTGTCGTTACCTTCAATTGGGTTCCCAAGGGAGAATGGGACGACGGAGCTCGGTCCATCGCCGATTACCTGAAAAACCTCGGCTGCGACGACTTCCAATACCAACTCGAATCCGGCCGGCCGTTTGGCGATAAAAAGTCTGAGTAATAAACTGTATAGCCAAATGACACGGGCCCCCAAATTCCGGTTTGGGGGCCTTTTTTCATGGTATATGTAAGATCGCCCTCAAGACGCAGATACTCCTGGCAACTGAATGCTTGATTCCGCCACCGGTTTAACTCGGAATTTGTTGAATCGTGCGTATTTCTTTCATAGGATAAGACAAATCGGGCCCCATCCTGGCGCTAAGGATACTCCCATATGGCTAGTGAACAGAACCCACAATTCCAGACGCTTCGCCTTTGGTATTTCGGAGTCGTGGTTGTTTTGATAATTGCGGTACTTATCGTGGCACCGTGGGCAGCGGGTGTTCCACCTAGCGGCTACATTGCCGAAGCAGATTTACCTGATGGATCCATCCTCTCGCTACGTGCGGTGACTTACGGCAAGCACCATGAATTGCCCTTGGAGAGTTTGGATAATTCGCTGTTGCCTTCATTCGGATTTAGAAAAACGCCCGATTCCTTACAGCGCGAGACCGGCGCGAATTCGATTGTTTTGTGGTTTTCTCGACGGAACCGAGAAACGGGAGAAGCGATGGGGTTTGACTGGTGGCAACGCTGCTCAGCAGTGGATGTGAATGGATGGGTCGTCAAGGACTTCGTTCCCCACCAGGAATTCTTTTCAGATAGATTCTGGGATGGTTCAAACTCAGGCGGCCAATGGGGAGGGGACCGTCCGCTCCAAAGCATTTCAACTGGCGAATATGATATTGTCGTTGCGAGCAGCATGTTGCCAAGTTTTCGCACAGCTGGGACGTCATTCACGCTACAAGTCCACAATACAACGGGAAAAGTTGTTGCGGAGTTTGAAGTTCCATCCCCGGGAGTGGCGAAGAACTCCACTTGGGTTCCGAAAGCATTGCCTATCACGAAATCGACAGGCGATCTTTCAGTGTCACTCAAGGATTTGAAATTGGAACTTCCACATCAGCCGAAGGGATACGCACTGAATGCGTTTGCCGATGTTAGCATGCCGAGCGATGACCGATCTGCTCAATGGCGTTTAGAAAATGTGCACCTGGAAGATGAGTTGGGAAACGTCAGCGACGTCTATGACTGTATCCTGTCACCATTGGAGCCCGCGTGGAAAGTGGTCGCACGATTGGCTCGCAGGGAAGACGCGCCGCCACTGCCGATTGAAACTTGGAATGCTGGCTCAATCCCCCTCCCAGCGGACGGTAAGGTGAAATCGCTACATTTATCTGGTTCCGTAGGTGGCGCTAGCATTGGCGTCGAATCGATCGGCGGCGCCGGCCAAGTGACCTATAAGGAACTGGGCGCCAATCTTGGTCGGCAAAGGCATTTTCACGATTCAGGAGTTTGGGTCAACGAGAAAAATGTTAGAATTGAAGTGGAGTTAGCTACTGATGGCAATCAACACCTGCGAACAATCAAATCTGATATACCCCATCTGGTGCTGAAACTGCCCCTACTCACACGGCTTCAGGAATTGCGAATTCTGGGTCTCGACAACTTGAATCAACAAATTCCGGGGAAAGTTACCGAGGAGGAAGGTAAGACGTACTGGTTTTTCGAACCCTCACCGGGATCTACGTCGATTGACGTGAAATTCATTATAACGAACAAACGCGAAGTCGAATTTATCGTCGCGCCGCCTGCAATCGCAAAGCCAAACTAGCGAATACGCTCGGCGATAATATCTCGAAGCGGCTTCTGGGCTGGCGACTATTCGCTTAGCCGCGCAGTTCCGCTCCCAATTGCTCCCGGCAAGCGGCGATGACTGCTTGTTGCGAGGCATCGACTTCTTCGGCGGTCAGCGTGCGGTCTGCTGCGCGGTAGCGGGCTGTGAGCAGGTAGCTCTTTTTCCCGGTCGGGATTTGCTTGCCGCGAAACTGGCTGTCGAATCGCAAATCTTCCAACAGCGGGCCGGCGGCCGCTTTGACGGTTTGTGCGACCTGCTGCCAGGTCGTCGCATCGTCGAGAATGAAATTCAAGTCTCGGTCGCTGGATGGATATTGCGGCGTGGGGACGAATTGCGGGGTGAGGTCCGCTGTGCGGTCCAACATACCGAAATCCAACTCCGCCACCGTCACATCGTCGCGCAGATTCAACTTGTCTTTAATATCAGCGGCGATTTCTCCCAGCCAACCCCACAACTGGCCGTTGAGCAAGACCTCACAGCCCCGCCCCGCAGCGAAACTTGGGAGCTCGCACGGACGAACTTCGACCAGCGATTGGTGATTCACCGCCTTGGCCAACAATTCGACGATCCCCTTCACATCGAAAAAGGAATCGCCGCTGACGAGTGACAGTCGTGTCGGCTCCCCACTTCGATCACCCGGAGATGCGGCGAGATAGACGTTGGAGATTTCATACAACCGTGCATTGAACGTGCCCCGTTTTTCATTTTCGCGGCGCGATTGCAGCAAACTGGGAATCAGACTTTGTCGCAAGATGTTTTCCCGTTTGCGCGACGAATGTTCCACGCGCAGCGGTTCGCCTTCCCCAGTCGGACGGAACAGCGCGAGTAAATCGTCGTCGACGAAAGTCATCGTGATCGACTCGAAATAACCGTTGCCGTTGAGCGCGTTGTGCACGCGGTCGGCGACATGGTCGAAGACCCGCTTGCTGCTGGCGGTCAGCGGCACGAGCACGTCTTCGGGAATCTGTTCATATCCATAAATGCGGGCAACCTCTTCAATTAGGTCGATTTCCCGTGTCAAATCACGCCGCCAGGAAGGCGGAACGAATCGACAAGAGGCGGCGCTCGCTTCGCCCTGCAGTTCCAATCCCAGGTCGGTGAGAATGCGGACGACCTCGTTTGGTTCGACGTCGATTCCCAGGATTCGCGAAATTTGCGAAAAACGCAATTCGACCGGGTCGCTGTTCGGCGTCCGCCCCGCACCGGTAACCACGGCTCCTTCCAGCAGTTCCCCACCGGCCAGTTCCAAAATCAATTCCGCACAGCGACGACTCGCCCAGTCCATGCCGTGAGGATCGACGCCGCGTTCGAAACGATACGACGAGTCGCTATGCAGATTCAGCACGCGGGCAGTATTGCGAATCGACAGCGGGCGAAAATCGGCGACCTCGATGAGTACATTGGTCGTTGCAGCGCTGATCTCGGTTTCCAGTCCGCCCATCACGCCGGCAATCGCCACCGGTCGGTCGGCGTCGGCGATGATGCACATCTCCGGCTGCAGTTCATAATCGCGTTGATCGATCGCCGTCAGTTTTTCCCCCGGCTGCGCGCGGCGAACGACAATCCGGCCTTCGTGTAGCTTATCCATGTCGAATGTGTGCAGCGGTTGTCCGCACTCCATCAACACGTAGTTCGATATGTCAACAATGTTGTTGATCGGACGAATACCGAGTGTCTCCAACCGGCTCTTCAGCCAATCCGGACTCTCCGCCACTTTCACGCCCCGCACGACGCGGGCGATATATTGCGGGCACAGGTCGTCACATTCGATCTCAACTGACGTCGCTTCGGCCGTTTTGGCCGCCGATTCACTCGGCTGGGCGTCGGGAATTGTGATTGGTTTGTCGTACAGCGCCGCAATTTCGCGAGCCACACCGAGATGCCCCAGACAATCGGGGCGATTGCTGGTGACTTCCAGGTCGATCCCCAAATCCTCGGGAAACGCCTCGGTCCCTTCGAGGTTCAAACCGGAAAGGGTCAACTTGTCGGTCAAATCATCGGCCGACATCTCGAGGGGGACGTATTCTTTTAACCAATTCCAACTGACGATCATAATGAGGCTTGAGGCTTGAGGCTTGAGGGGACAGGCTTGAGGGTTGGCCAATTTAAGTGGAGACGTACGTCGACAACGTACACGAATGAGCTACTTTATCGGGTCATCGGCCGCTGAACAATGGACTCGATTCAAGTCGTGTTGAGTAGGCTGGCTACGAATTTGGCCCCTGCGACTCTCTGAAATCGTCCTCAGCCATCCTACGATCAGTATCAAACCGAAGAATATCAATTGATCCCAGATCCTGTACAACTCTTGAAGATTTGACGAAAGTGTGTTAAGAGTCGGGATTCCATTGTTTTTCGATAGAACACAACAGAAGCTGGCGGAGGAGCGATTCGCGAATGGGTACGAAGAAGACAGGCAAAGGTCGGCGGAAAATCGGGCGAAAAAAACGGCGTATGCGCAGCAAGATCCGTCACCGTAAAGGCTAATTCCGGCGGTACTTTGTTCTTTTGTGGGCAGAACCTGTCGGCGCCGCACCGGTGGCCCCGGCTCCTCGCTTTTTGACCTGCCGCGCAGCCTCCAACACGCTTGCATCGTTTGGAGGCTGCTGCACCGGTCCTTTGAGACCTGCGGGTCAGACAATCAGCATGTCGTGCGAAGATTCTTCGCGCCGACAAGGGGAACGTACGCCCCGAGGAGCACCCTTCAGCGTGTGCATGCGGCGGTGCATTGCCGTTGACGCGACAACCGGTCACCCGTTTGCATCGCTGATTTTCAACAAATCCCACGCCCTGCCCCCCTGGGTGCCTCCCGCATCGGTTCGTCCGGCATGCAATGGATTTTCTCTAGAATCCAGGCAGCACGGCCGATCTCAGGCTGGAATCCGGTTGGTTTGATCTGGTAAACTGGAGAACGTGCCGATGACAATCGGCTTTCGCTAAGATCTGCCGCCTATGGCTGTTGTGACGAGCGAAACACTCCGTCGCTGGGCAACTCAGCGGCATCGATCACACCAGATTTTTCCATCCATACCTAGCAATCTTCGCCCGCAGAATCGTTTGATTCGACACAATCACCGAATGCGGCTGGAGATTATTGCCAGTATTTGCGGATGACATTCAATTGGGGAGCGTCAAGCCATGCTGTGGACACCTAAGCCAGTTCAGTTGTCCGTTGTGATTGCCGGAGTTGTCTGCATCGCCCTTGCAGGTCCGCTCTCCGCCGCAGAACCAACCGCGCGCGAAAAGGCCGCGACTCTCAAGCAGCAAGCGGATGCCGCCGCCGCCAAGGTCACTGCCGCCAAGAAAGCTGCTAGCAAAATCGCATCGCAGGAAAAGACGTTGGCCAAGGCTGCGGACGCTGCACGCGACGCCGCCTCGAAGGCTGCCGAAGCTGCTAAAAAAGCAGCCGACGCACTGATCACCGCGCAAGAAGCCTTAAAGAATGCACAGGCCGGAACAGTCGCCGCCCAAAAAGCCGCAAAGACGAAAAACCAGGAAGTGCAAACCGAACTGGCCAAACTTCAGCCACTGATCGATCAGGAAATCGTTGTCGAATTAACCGCCGTGGCCGCCGAAGCAGAAACGCGTCGCGCCGCAGCGGAAAAGGTCTTCCAAGCCTCCAACGAAAAACTAAAGGCTCTGCAAACCGCCTTGCAAGCCGCAAAGACAGTTGAGCGGAAAGCCAAGGCGGATCTTGCAGCCGCTGAAAAAGACTTGCCGACCAAAACCGAGGCTGCCAAGAAAGCCACCGAGGCCAAAACCGCTGCCGATGCCGCTGCCAAGGCAGCCGCCGACGCACTCAAAGTCGCCACTGATGCCAAAGCCGCCGCCGAGAAAGCCGCTCAAATGACCGCCGCAACGGCCAAGGCCACCGCCGGGACAGCGGCCAGCGCCGCCGCCGCAGCAGCAACGGCTCCTGAAAACAAAGAATTGGCTGAACTCAAAACGCTCACAGAAAAAGTCGCCGCCAGCACCGCCGCCGCTGCCAAAGCGGATGCCGAAAAAATCACCGCCGCGACCGCTGCCCTCGCAGCAGCCGAAAAGAAAAATAAGGACGCTCAAACCGCTGCCGCAGCAGCAACAAAAGCCGCCACCGACGCCACGGCTGCCGTAACCGCCGTAACGGCCCAGATTGAGACACTCAAAACTACGGTCGCCAAAGCCGCTGAATCAGTCAAGAAAGCGGATGCGGACGCTCAACCGGTCAGAGACGAAACGGCCAAATTGCAGTTGGCGCTCAACACGATCACAACCGAACACGTCAACAAGCTACAAGCCTCGCAACGGGCAATGGTCAAGACCGACCAGTTTGTGATGTTCTCGGAACAAGTCGCTCCCATCTTCGCCAAACGCTGCCTCGCCTGCCACAACGCGCGGACGGCCAAAGGTCGTTACAACATGGAATCGTTCGCCGGCATCATCAAAGGAGGAGAACAGGGAGATACGGTGCTTCCCCACGATGGCGAAAACTCCAACCTGTTCTTGCTGATCGAAGATGGTTCGATGCCCGAAGACAGCGACCCGCTGACTGATGAAGAAATCGCCATCGTCAAAAAATGGATCGACCTGGGCGCCGTGATCGATGCGGGCGTCAGCCCGGACGCTTCGCTGGCAACGATTATTCCCAAATTGCCACAACCCGCATCCCCCGAATCGTATCGCGTGCCGATGCCGATTACGGCCCTGCGTTACAGCCCCGATGGAAAGACATTGGCCAGCGCCGGATATCATGAGGTGCTGCTATTCAATGCCGCCGACGGCAAACGGACAGCCCGCATCGGCAATCTGGCCGAACGCGTTTACGGAATCGACTTTGCCCCCGATGGAAAAACAATTGCCGTCGCTGCCGGCACACCCGCGCAGATGGGTGAAGTCAAATTGTTTGATGTCGCCACCGGAAAACTGCTACGCGATTTCGTCACATCGCAAGATTCTATCTACACCGTAAAACTCAGCCCCGACGGAACGCGTCTGGCCGTGGGTGGTGCCGACCGGGCGATTCGTGTCTTCGAAGTCGCCACTGGAAAACAACAGTTGATCATCGAGGACCATGCCGACTGGGTGATGGACCTCGCCTGGTCGCCTGACGGTGCTAAACTCGCCTCCGCCAGCCGGGACAAAACCTCCAAAGTCTTCGATGCCGTTAAAGGAGACTCACTCGTCACCTTCTCGTCCCACGGAGAACCAGTCTTCGGCGTCGCTTTCAGCGGCGACAACAAGCAAGTTATCACCGCCGGCCGCGACAAAAAAATCCGTATCTGGAACCCCGAAAACGCCAAACAAATTCGAGAGATCGCTGGCTTCAGCAACGAGATCAATGAAATCGTCGTCACACCCGAAGGGAAAATCTTCAGCTGCGGCGCCGACAAACTAGGGCACGAGCATACCCTAGCCGACGGCAAGGCCGTTCACGAATTCAAAGGCCATAATGATTGGGTCTACACAATCACCTACCACCCCGGCACCAAGCGAGTCGCCACCGGGAGCTACGACGGTGAAATCCGCGTTTGGAACGCCGAAGACGGCAAGAGCTTACTGAATTTCATCGCCGCCCCCGGCTACAAACCGCCCTCAGCCACCGCCGCAAAATAATCATCACCACCGACAACGTAGGGTGCGTCGCGACGCACCTTGCGATGTAGGACGAGAGATGAGCCTCTTCAAAAAACCTCGCGCAAAGACGCAGAGCCGCAAAGAAGACTAAGGGGACCGCTGAGAACCGGTGTTCCTAAAAAACAGTAACGACACAGATTCCATTGGAACCGCGCGCGACCAATCAACAGACCACGTCACCTTCCCTCCGCAGTATAACTCTTTGCGCCTTCGCGTCTCTGCGCGAGACCTTTCGATGCAAGACGAATGATTGCCCTAGGCTCTACCAGCCCCACAAACGTTCGCAAGCCGCGTGCAACCTCTCCGTTTGGATCGTGCCGGTCACTCACAACGCGACAACACACCACATCAGTCTTTCGCTTTTGCATCTGATGTGGCCGCCTTGTCGAGTTCCAATAAACGCAACCGCGCGCAGTGCCACATATACGCCGGTCCGCCGCCCGCTTTGAGCGGCCAAGTCTGTTCGGTGGCAGCCAGAAACGATTGGCGGGCTTGCTGGGGATTCTTCTCCGCTTCAGCGAATAGTCCGATATACAAATGCGCATAAAACAACCGCTGCTCGCGAGTTGCCTGCGGGAGTTTCTTCTGTTTGATTTCCGCCTCAATACGTTTCAACAGTTCGTCAGCCGTCAGTTTGCCTTCGAACATACGGTACACATCCGGCAGCGGCGGGCGATCGTCTTTTTTGTAACGAATCATCTTTTTGCGGGCAGCAGCGACTCCATCAGCCTGTGCTTGTGCGAGGAAAATCCAGATGCCGTTTTCGCGATCCTGATCGTCATAGGCATGATACAGCCCCAACTGCTTGGCCGTCTTGGCATATTGCCCGGCGTAATAATACGCCAGCCCCAGCCGCCAATGTTGCACGGCGATTTCCGGATCAAGCTCGACCATCTTCTCATAGTCAGTGACCGCTTTGTCATATTGCCCGGTAAAGAAATATGCATCGCCCCGCCGACTATAGGCGCGATCGTTCGCTGGATCCGCTTCAATCGCAGCCGTCTGCTTTTCGATCGCCTCTTTGTAAGTTTTCTCAACCTTTTTGGTTTGGCGTTGATACAACGGGCGGACATCCGGTTTATCATCCGCGACAAGCGGCCGCGCTAGTAACAGACAAACCGCACTGACCATAAGCAACAGAACCCGACACAACATACGTTCACTCCAATGATGGACTACGGAATCTGCCGCAGCAGTTCCTTGTTAACTTTGCAAATCATAGTGTATTGCGGATCGAACACATTGCCGACCTCGTAACGCACCCCTTGCGTGAGCAGTAAATTGGCGGACAGCGCATCGAGGCCATAGTCCTGTTGCAGCCAACGCAGCACCTCTGTTGTCGCGTGCTGTAGCGCCTGATCGAGCGGACGGGCGTTGCCGCAGGTGAAGATCCACTCCTCATTTTCGCCGCGTGGCCAACCGATGCTTTTTCCCTTGATCACCGTCAGCGTGAACCGCACGTCCATCGAGATTTCGACACCCGCGCCGCAGATTTCGCCATCCCCCTGCACCGCATGCCCGTCGCCGATGAAAAAACAGCCGCCCGGTTGGAACACCGGAAAATCAACCGTTGTGCCGGCTATGAAGCCACGATAGTCCATGTTGCCCCCATGCTCAGCCGAGCCTGCGCAATCCAGAAACTGCCCGTTCTTGGGAGCGACTCCGAAACACCCCGGCATCGGCGCTAACGGCAAAACAAATTCGCCCAGTTTCGATTCCGGACGCACCAACGTCGCCGTTCCCGCTTCAACATCCACATCCCATTCGACCAACACGGGCGGCGGCAATTCCGGCACGTAATCAGGATCGACCACATTTGCCGCCAGGCTCGATTGGCAAAACCCATACCTGCGATTCGGCCGCAGCTCATCCAACGTCACCCGCAACGTATCCCCCGGCTCTGCCCCCTCGACATAAAACGGACCCGTCTGCGGATTGCCTCGCGGCGAGACGGAAACCCGCCGGTGATCAAACCCACGCGCATCGATCGTCGTCGTCGAAACCGAATCCCCACTTTGCACCGTGAGCACCGCGTCATGCGGCCCCATCGTCGTGTGGTAGTGCGTCGGTCGAAACGTATGGTGCATAGATCCTCCCCAACTTCTACTGGTCTACCGGTCTACTGGTTCCCAAACTCTGTTTGGGAACCTTGATTCTCGAAGCTCCGTTTCGAGTCCCTAATTATTTCTTGCGCCGACAAATTCTAATTCGTCTAGCGAAGCAGAGCTTCGCGAAATGGCGTTCCCAAGCAGAGCTTGGGAACGAGTGAGAATCCGTGTCAATCCGTGGCTAAAACCTTCGTAAACTTTCGCAACGAGGGACAGTCCGCCCCGACCATGCCGCGTTGTATTCCCGCGGAATCGGTCACCTCGCCGAGGTAAATGTCGTTGTGGGAATCGACCCATATATCGTGGGGAGCGATGAAGTCGCTCGGCTGATACGGATCCTTTCCGCCGCCCCAGCGGGCCAGCAGATTGCCGTCGTTGTCGAAGATGCTCAACCGTCCCCCCGTCTCATCAGGACGCGGGTCGGGTGTCCCCGCATGATATCCAACCTCCGCTACATAGGCGCGATCGTCCGCATCAAAAAAGATTTGGCAGGGGCGGGCGATTTCCCTCCACTCGTCCAGATATTCCCCCTCGGGCGAAAAAATCTGCAACCGACTGTTTTCACGGTCCGCTACAAATACACGTCCGCGACTGTCGATCGCGATCCCGTGCGGCAGGTTGAACTGCCCCGGTCCGGTCCCCGGCTCGCCCCAGGAGAGGAGCAATTCTCCCTCTGCCGAAAACTTGTGCACCCGCGCATTGCCGTAACCATCCGTCACAAACATCTCGCCCGACGGCGCAAGGGTCAGGTTCGTCGGTTGATTAAACGGCGGCCCGCCCCGTTGGATCGTGCGGTAATCGCGATTCACGACCCCGGTCTCACTAGCCTGTCCACTAGTACCGAGCGTCCGCAACAATTTGCCATCGGACGTGTAATGGCCAATGGTGTGATCCAAATCGTCGGTCAAATACAACGTGTCGTCCGGGGCGATCCAAATTCCGTGCGGACGGACGAATTGCTCTTCGCCCCAAGCATCGATGAAGTTGCCCTCGCGATCAAAGATCAACACCGGATGCGGACCGCGATCAAACACGAAGACCCGGTCCCGCGAATCGACCGCTACGCCGACCGCTTCGGTCAACGTCCACCCCGCGGGCATCTGATGCCAAGTCGCACAGGCCTGGTAAACAAAATCCCCACTGCCGACAATCTCGGTCACAGGTGCGTGGTCGCTCGACATGCATCGTTCTCCCCGATTAAAAAAACACCGACACGCTCCCTTCTACCCAGGCACAACGGCAACGTCAATCATTCCCCACCCGCAGACTTTCACGAACCCAATTTCATGCTACGCTAAACCGTTTAAGCTGTGGCGAGGTCTCCTATTTATGTTGTGGCAAGGTCTCCCGACCTTGCCACGGGCCCGACCGCAGGTCTCCCCGGTTCTACGGGAGACCTACGGTCACGCAAGTGCGGGGTCGAGAGACCCGCGCACAACATGGGGGCGGGTCTCCCGCGCACAACAATCACAACAAACACAATTCACCAAGCGAGATAACTAACATGCGTTTAGAAAACAAAGTCGCCCTGATTACTGGCGGCGGTAGTGGTATTGGACGTGAAACCTCGACGCTTTTCGCGGCCGAAGGCGCCAAGGTCGTCGTCGTCGATGTCAACGATGACGGCGGTCAGGAAACCGTCGCGACGATTCAATCGGCCGGCGGCGAGGCGGTCTATGTGCATGCCGATATTTCTCAGGCGGCCGATTGCGAGAACATGGTCCGCACGGCTGAGGATTCCTTCGGCGGCCTACACGTGATGTTTAACAACGCCGGCATCATGCATGGCGACGATGGCGATGCGGAGCAGACGTCGGAGAAGATCTGGGAATTGACGATGGCTATCAATCTCAAGGGGGTCTTCCTGGGCTGCAAATACGGCATCCCGGCGATTCGTAAATCGGGCGGCGGGTCGATCATCAACACCGCCTCGTTCGTCGCCTTAATGGGCGCCGCCACGCCGCAATTGGCCTACACAGCCAGCAAGGGAGGCGTGCTCGCCATGTCCCGCGAATTGGCAGTCATCCACGCCCGCGAAAACATCCGCGTCAACGCCCTCTGCCCCGGCCCACTGAAAACCGAACTGCTGATGAGCTTTCTCGACACCGAAGAGAAAAAACAGCGCCGCCTAGTCCACATTCCCATGGGCCGTTTTGGTTTGGCAGCAGAGATGGCCAAAGCGGCGCTCTTTTTAGCATCGGACGATTCGTCGTACATGACGGGGGCGGAGTTCACGGTCGACGGCGGGATCACGGCGGCGTATGTGACACCGGAGTGAGGGGTAGGTGATTGAAAAAGCATTTCTAAGGTAAAAGTCATGCCGGGAAAACGAGATGACAAATACGATGTCTCCGGGAACATCGAAGCCCAATACGTAGACGATGCGCAGACTGTGCTCGTCAATAAACTTGACCTCGTCGACCTAGAAAGCATTTACACTGCCGAAGAAGAGGGTTTAGCAAACACATATGAACTGTTACTGTCCGAAGTACGGACGGACACAAAAATGTCATGTGAAATTTTGAAATACATCCATGAATGTATTTTTGGGCGTCTTTATGAGTGGGCGGGCCGGTGGCGAACGGTACAGATCAGCAAGCCAGGCGCTATCTGGCCAGCTGCCCAGTACCTCGATCAATCGATGGCGGATTTCGAGCGAGGTGTCTTGTCAATCTATCCCGCGGAAAGCCTGGAAGGTGACGATAATTTCTGCGAAGCGCTGGGCATAATCCAAGGAGAGTTTCTTGCAATCCACCCGTTCCGCGAAGGGAATGCCCGCACCATCAAGCTAATGACAGACTTGATTTCCGTGCAATCCGGTCGCCCACTGCTGGTCTACGATGCGACAGACAAAGGCATCAAGGGTTACATCACCGCTGCCAAGGCTGCGCTTCAGAAAGCTAACTATCGACCTATGATTGAGGTAATTCGCCGCGCGCTGTCTGCGGCTCGGCAGGAGTGATCGCCGCCAGTTGCCTAAGCAACCGGACTCGCAACTCTTCCGAGAAGGGGGGCAGTCCTTCGATCACGCTATTGCGCTCGGCAACTTCGAGAATCCGCTCATGTCGCTGGGCGTCATCTCTCAAATGCGGTGAAGCTTCTCGTAATGTCGGGCCTGTGCCAAAATTATTCATAGATGAATTATACCACAAATCTCACGAACTGGGCGAGAGAATTTACACCACCCCCACAACTCCGACCGGTCCTAGATAAACCGCCGTCCTGGTGGCTCCGAAAGATTCTTTCGTGGCGGCGCAGCTGCAGGAATCCAATCGCTGCGGGGAGTCTTTCTTAGAATCAATTTCCGCTGATTTCGTCGGTCCAGAATGAGAATCATTCTGATGTTATCTTACTGACGAACAAGAAGGGAAGGCCCGTGATTGTCGCGACAAAAAGAGCCGGGACAGCTCCCATCAGAAAATCCATGGGCAACCAAAAGACCAAGTCATTCGGCCGAATTTCAAATGTGCCGGGATGTGCGCGGGCAGCCCGGAATGTTTCATCAACCACATTGCCAATGGCACAGAGGGCAGCGGCAAGTATTGATGCGAGAATAAATTTCTTACAAAAGGCGTGGAAGAGCAGCGACACCGCGATGGCAATTAGCATGTAAATTGTGAAACCATTCACGATTATCACCTCTAGGTTCTATGCAAGCCAATGTGGTTATTCGGCATCTCCCATAAATCCCCCTACACCTCCTCCCCAATATCCTCCCCCCACAACTCCGGCCGGTCCGCGATAAACCGCCGCATCAGCTCCACGCACTCGGCATTATCTACCACCTGCACGTCGACGCCGCGGCTGCGGACGTGGGCTTCGGGGCCTTGGAAGGTTTGGTTTTCACCTACGATCACTTGGGGGATTTTGTAGAGCAGGATTGCTCCGCTGCACATGTCGCAGGGGGAGAGGGTCGAGTACAGCACCGAGCGGCGGTAATCGGCGGCGGTTAGGCGGCCGGCGTTTTCGAGGCAGTCCATCTCCGCATGCAGAATGGCGCTGCCCTGTTGCACACGGCGGTTGTGCCCGCGGCCGACGATTTTGCCGTCGAGCACCAGCACCGAACCGATCGGAATTCCCCCCTCGTCCAATCCGGCCCGTGCTTCGTCGATTGCCGCTTTGAGAAATTCATCCATGGTTGACACTTTCTTTATTCGGCCAATTGCGGAGCCAACGGTTGCCTGCACACAAAATCCTAACAGTTGTTGATATCGGATCGCCACCTGAAATTTCTAGGAATAGCATATTGCAAACTGTCGTCATGACCAATAGGCTAAAGTTCGAAATTGTTTCGTACGAAATGCAGACTCGGCACGAACCTCGATGGCAGAATCGTCAGACCAACTAGAATTTAGAGGGGCATCATGAAACCGATTTCCAAACGACTGGCAATGACAGCGGCCGTAGCCGTGCTGAACCTTCACGGCCTGGTGATGGCACAGCCTGCCGGAAAAATTCCGGTAGAGCTCACCACACCGGACAAAGTCGAAACGCCGATTGGCGCGCTGGATTTCCAAAATGGCGTGCCGAGCGTGGAGACCGCTGAGAAGGTCCGCGACGCTCTCGATTTCACCCGTGCGTTGAACGCGTACAACAACAGCTTTCGCGGCGCATCGGCGTATGCTCTGGGTAAGGGATTTCAGAGCATTGGGGCCGAAGACAACACGGTTGTCATCTTCTCCAAATTGATGGATTCCAACTCGCTGTTCCTGACCGCCAACGCCGACACCATCTATTACTTGGCGGCGGTGAACCTGAGCAAAGGGCCGATGGTGATCGAGCAGCCTTCCAATGGGCTGGGCGCGGTCAACGACATGTGGTTTTCCTGGATCATCGACATTGGTCGGCCCGGGCCCGATCGCGGTCAGGGGGGCAAATACCTGATTGTCCCGCCGGGATACGACGGCCCGCTGCCCGAGGGAGGATTTTATATCGCCCACTCAAAAACCAACCGCGTGCTCTACGCCGCCCGCTCGTTTCTCGTCAATAACGACCCGAAACCTACCGTCGAGAATATCAAAAAGAACCTGAAGATTTATCCCTACACGCCGGGCGGCTTTGGAACCAGCATTGCGACGGCGCTGGAAGGCAAAGTCAAGCTGGCAGATAACCCACCGATCCCTGAAACCAAGTTTATCGAAGCCAGCGGCAAGGCGTTCAATACGATCCCGCCCAGCGACTACGGTTTCTTTGAAATGATCAACGAGAACGTGCAACAGGAACCGGCGACCAGCTACGATGTGGAATTGGCCGGGCAATTGGCGGCCATTGGAATCGTGCACGGCAAGCCATTTGAGCCGGATGCCCGCATGAAGAAGATCCTCACCGCCGCCGCCGCGGTGGGCAATGCCGCCGGCCGCTGCTTGAATTGGCGGTATGCCGTCTCACATCCCGATTGGGCGTACTACTCCGATTCTAATTGGGGCAACATGCTCTTTGAAGGAGGCGCGTTTTTCGAAACACCGCCGCCGCAGTTCACCAAGGAAGGCATGTTCAAACCCTATCCCCCGACCGGCGCACGAACCCTCGATTCGCGGACGGCATTCTATTATGCCTATACGCTCGACTCACCCGGCATGATCATGCGCATACCCGGCGTCGGCTCGCAATACCTGATGAGCTTTTTAGATGCAACGGGAGACCCATTTGACGGGGCAAAGACGTACAAAGTGACGCTGCCGCCAAACATCCCCGCCCGCGCCTTCTGGTCGTTCACACTGTATGACAACCAATCGCGTTCGATGCTGGCGACGCCGCAACGGTATCCCCGCGCCGGCAGTCAGAAATATCCCTCCCCAGCAGCCGAAGCCAGCGGCGACGGTTCCACGACGATTTACTTCGGGCCTCAACAACCGCAGGGCGTGAAACGCGGCAATTGGATCCAAACCATGCCCGGCAAAGGCTGGTTCACGATCCTGCGACTCTACAGCCCGCTGGAAACGTTCTTCACCAAAGAGTGGCAACCGAGCGAGATTGAGTTGGTTAAGTGATTCGCAATGACGGCGTACAACCGGGACGAGCGAATGCTCGCTCCAGTTGTCGCCTTTGCGTTCGTTTACTTATCACCGAGCCGTTTGACCATCTTAAAGTTCGTCAACACCGTCGTCCCCCGCGTGACTTCTTGTTGCGTTACGACCGTAAAACCACGGGCGGTGAAAAACGGGCGGGCGGTGATGCTGACGTCGGCGGTCAGTACGTCGAGATTTTGCTGGTCCGCGGCAGTTTCAATTGCCGCATACAACAATTTACCCACCCCCTGCCCTTGCCATTGGTGATGCACATAGAAGTGGTCGATGTATCCCGACGGTAGCAAACCCGCATACCCCACGACCACGTCGTCGGCAGCCACACAGACATACGGTTCCATCGCCTGGATCCGCACCCGCCACAGATGCTCGTCGATTATCTCCGGCGCCCAAGCCTGGACCTGATCTGCTGTGTAGTCGCGAGTATTGACGTTGTGGATCGTGTCGAAAAACAACCGCCACAATGCGCGTTCCTCGCCGGGTTGGTATTTGCGAATCTGCATTGTTGTGGATGTCGTACTTTTTGAAATGCGTGCGTGTGCAGTGCAGCGGACTCGACGTTATTTGCCGTCCGACAGCAGATGCTTATTCAAAAACGGTACAACTTGGTCTGCGCGGGTGTTGCCAGTTTTTTTGAAATCGGTATGCACGACACATTCGATACCCAATTTGTCCATCCGCTCCTTGAGCACCTTGCCAAATCGCGGGTGATGGATCCCGATGCTGCGACTGCTGATTGGGGTGTCGTAGTCGCTGTCATAGGTCATCAACACCGGCGGATCATCGGCGGTGAGATGCGTGAGGGCGGAGACTTCTTCGAACAGTTTGTATTTCTCCGTCGGCAGGTTGTCGAGTTGTTTCATATCGATGTCGAACAATTGCGCCAGTGCGGAGTTGCTGTAGGTGTCGGTGCCAGGATAGAGCTTGCGAATGAAACGCGGGTCATAGGAGGTCTGTCCATTGTTCACCGCCATGCAGGTCAGCCGTGTTGATTGCCGCAGGACGGGATCCGCATTTTTCGGGTCGGCCATGTCGTCATGAAAACCGAGCCACAGCGACATCCCCGCCCCCGCCGATCCGCCCACAGCGGCGATTTTTGTGGGATCGAGATTCCACTGGTCGGCATTGTGCCGCACAAACTGCACCGCCCGCGCTGCATCCCGGTGTTGGGCCGGCGCGATATGGTCAGGCGTAAACCGATAGGTGATCGCGACAACGGAAATTCCAGATTTCAAACATTCGCGCAGCACAGGCCGGCTCACGCTCTTATCGCCATGCCGAAATGCACCGCCGTGGATGGAAACAACAACGGGCGTCGGCTTGTCCGATTCGGCCAGCCAGACATCCATCACATGGCGGTCGTGCGGACCGTATTTGACGTCGGTGTGGGTGGGAGGAGGCACACTACTTTTTTTCTTCGACACGTCTTGTGCGTCCGCCACGGAGACCAGAACCAGGAGACTAGCGAGTGCGATGGAAAATCGGAGATGCATGTGAGTTCTTCGATCGTTTGGACGGAATTTTGTTGAACGTTAGCTGTCGTACATTGCACGACGCCGAACTTGTATCATGCTTATTGCGTGACCGGCTGGAATTCACCATAATCCGAATCAACCACCGCTTCCAGTCAAATACTTAGCAACTCAATCAAATCCCCGGCAACATTGAGACAAAGGACACTCATGAACGGATTGCGATATCTCATCACGTTGACTTTGTTCTGCATTTCAACCGCAGCGATGGCCGAGAACTGGTCCGGGTTTCGCGGCGCAGCCGGGACCGGGGTTTCGGATGAGTCGAATCTCCCGCTCGAATGGTCGATGGATAAAAACGTGGCTTGGCAAATCGACTTACCCGGACGCGGGGAATCGTCGCCGGCGGTCAATTCCAAACGTCTGTTCGTCACCTCCCAGACCGAGGACAAAGCGCTGTGGGTGATTGCGATTGAGCGTGACAGCGGCAAAATTGCTTGGAAGAAAAAGGTAGGCGACGGCGTGTTGTCCGCCTATGGGCCGAAGGAACTTTACACGCACCGCCACAATCCCGCGACCCCTTGCCCGTCGGCCGATGAGGAGCATGTTTGGGCGTATTTCGGCACCGGATTGCTGGTCTGTCTCGATGTGGATGGCAACGAAGTCTGGCGGCGCGACCTCGTCAAAGAATACGGCCCTTATACAATCCGTTTCGGCATGGCCTCCTCGCCGCGACTGTGGGGCGACAATCTCTACATTGCCTGCATGACCAAAGGCCCGTCCTACGTCGTCGCCTTGGATAAAAAAACCGGTGACCAAGTCTGGAAGACCGACCGCAAACTCCCGGCCGCCGACGACGGGCCGGATAGTTATTCTTCACCCATCGTGCTGCAAACAGCCGACGGTGATCAACTGGTGGTTTCCGGCGCGGACCACATCAATGCCTATGATTTGGATTCCGGGAAACAGATCTGGATCAGCGGAGGCCTGAAGGTGAACAGCGAATTCGGCCGTATTATCTCCTCACCCGTCGTGAGCGAAGAGGTGGTCGTCCAGTGCGCACCGAATCCGGGGAAAGGGGGTATCGGCCGAGCCATCGCCATTAAAACCGGTGGCAAGGGCGACATCACGCAGTCGGGCCGCATGTGGACGTTTCCCCGCGAAAGCTGCGACATCACCACGCCGACCGCCTACGAAGGCAAGTTGTACATGGTGCGGGAAAACGGCGTTGGCATTTGCATGGACCTACAAACCGGCGACGTCCACTATCGCAAGCGGTTGGGCGATAGTTCTTATCGCGCATCGGTCTTGGCTGGCGATGGCAAAGTCTATTGCCTGAGCAAAAATGGTCTGTGCACCGTATTGAAAATGGGGCCCGAGGGAGAGATTCTGGCGAAAAACAAACTCGAGGGAGACTTCTTCGCCACGCCCGCGATTGTGGACGGCACGATTTATTTTCGTGGCAATCACCGTATGTATGCCATAGCGGCACCGCGCGTCGCGGCCAAGCCTTGATCAGGCCGCGTCGCGATCAGTTCCTGGACGTACGCTGATCTCGCCCTGTTTTTGTGGGATAACTCTCATCCATCTCCCAACTGAACCTGCGGCCACGTTCTTTAAAGACCCATTGCTTCCGTGTTGGCAAACCGACGTAGACGGAATCCACTTCTCGTCTGATTTGAATTGCCCGTTCCTTGTCTCCCGTTTGATACAACGCTTCGGCAAGCAATTTGCGAGAATACAGAGGTGAGTCAACCGTGACCGCCTCTTCGAGAAGTTTGCGTGCACGGACCGGATCGTGATACCACGACGATTTCGTATCCAACAGCAGCTCCGCCAATTTCACTTTGTTCCGATCGTTATCCGGATCCTTTCGGAGCATCGAATCGTAGATGTAATAGTACTCGCCATACTCGCCCCGCGAGATATGAGCCTGCGCTAAGCTACGCATCTCGTTTTGGCGTTCCGCCTCCGACGTAGCCTCCTCAATCAAAGCACGCCGATCCTCAATGAATTCCCGACGACGCTCTAGCAATTCCGTGTCGTCCACCAACTTGTGAGTTTTCACGTGGCTTTTGGGAATTAAAGCAGACATTTTGTCATGCCCGAAATATCCCGCCACCAACACAACCAACGTCCAGAGAATCCCGCAGACAATGATTCGGGACCACAAACCCCAGCGGGAATTTGAGACAGGCATCAATTGTGTGACATCGTTGTCTGATTCGCTCGGTAGCAGTGGAGGTAATTCGGGCTCGGCTGTAAACGTCGTTAGCGTTGATTTTACAGACGGCTGCGCGACTTCCTGGCCGTTCGCTTCAACGGACTCCTGAGGACTGGTAAGCGTCTCGGCCAAAGCTTCGATGTCAGGTCGATCCATCTCGCGGATCGCTGTCAATGCGGCATCAAGTTGCGAGAGCGTCTTGGCCAAGATCTCTTCATCGATATGTGCATCGCCATAGCGACCATCATTGTAGATCGCTTGCACATTGTCCGACGTTTCGCGCGGCAGCAACTCGTTGTCGACCAAAAAGCAAAGATAATCGCTCAGCAAGTAATTCGGCGGTTTGGGAAGCCCAGCGGATTCAAAATTCCGCAACCGCTCCGTCAGTTGCTCGATCGTGCCATTGGGGGCAATTTCAGCCTGGGCCATGCCGTAATTTCCTTACGAGAGTTGACGGACACCTGTCTGATTATAGCAACACCTTGTTGGTTGGCGAATCTTTTCGGTCAAATCTCTTCCGATGTCGCGAAACCTCGTGCACTGAAGCAGTAATCGCTGATTGAAGGATCCTCGCCAAGATGGCTGGACAAACCAGTCCTGCCACCCAACACTCGCGTGTTTTTTGGTTTTTTCAACGAGATGTTAGTCGAGATCAATCCCCAGGCCACTCCGCGGTGCCGCTTTTTTGGGGGGCGACCGATCCAGGCCCGCTGACCGGTGGAACTACTCGACCATTTTTGCTGAACCTCAGAATTCCAATTCCTCTTAGTCTTCCTCTTCCTTTAATTTCCGCTTCATATAAGGCAATGTCCGCCTGTTGTTGGAAGTCCTTCGCCTGTTCTGCGTCACCTGTTTGATACAATGCTTCGGCAAGCACGCGTAGTGAATAGGTTTCTGGTTCCAAGGCAACTGCCTCCTCGGCGAGTATCAACGCACGCCCCGGATCGTGATACCACGGTTTCGTCTTGTCCAACAGAAATGCTGCAAATTTGATTTTGTGGTGCGGGTTGTTCGGATCCTGCCTGATCAGCGAATCATAGATGAAATAGAACTCGCCATATTCTCCATGACTAAGATGGAATTGAGCCAATCTCACCAGCAATCTTTGACGTTCTTTCTCTATATCAGTCTGCTGAATTAAAGCGCGCCGATTGTTTACAAATTGTTGGTGGCCTTCTTGCGAATTCCGGTCTATCACCAACTTACGATGGGGATCTTCCCATTCAAGTCTGAATGGCTCTTCCTTTTTAAACAACGAAGAGACTTTGTCATGTCCATAATATCCAGCCACGAGCACCATCAATGTCCAAAGGAGCCCACCGGCCAGGATTCGCAGCGACATACGTAGGGGGGGATTGGCAACCGGCATGTACCGCGATAAATCATCAACTGTTTTGCGGCTGGGCAATGCGGGAACATCAGGGGCGGCCGCCAATGATGGGTTCACCGGCAACGGAGCGAGAACTTGGTCCGGTGTCTCGGCAGGGACCTGAGGTTCAGCGAGCTTTTCCGCCAAAGCCTCGATATCAGGCCGTTCTATCTCGTGTAGATTTGCCGAAGCGGCATCGAGTTGCGCGAGCGTCTTGGCCAAGATTCCTGCATCGATAGTCGCATCGCCGTAGCGAACGGCATTGTAGATCGCCTGCATGTTGTCCGACGTTTCGCGCGGCACCAACTGACTGTCGACCAAAAAGCAAAGGTAATCACTCAGTAAATAATTCGGCGGTTTGGGCAGCCCTGCCGATTCAAATTTCCGCATCCGCTCTGTCAGTTGTTCGATCGCGCCGTGTTGAGCAATTTCAGCCTGAGACATTCTGCGAATTCCTTACCAGAGGTAACAGACATCTACCGGATTATAACCAAGTCCTTTCTAGAAAACGAATTTTTTAGCTGTGGAATCACCAGATGCCTAGAAATCGCGTGAAATCAGGCGGGAAAGCGGTTACCGAAGAGTCGGGATGGGGCGGCAGTCGCAGTCCGTGCCAGCGCAGTTTTAAACGGGTACGCGACTAGCCAAACACTGGCAAAGTCAGTGGCACCCTCGTTTTTCAATTGGACGCTGCACTAATTCAGCGACGCTTGATCCCAGGGGAACAACATCGTCGGCTGATTTGCATAGCGCTGCATATTGATGATCAGCTTCGTCCCCGACCCCGGTGCCAAACGGACCGTAAATGAGGGCGCGTTGATGTCAGTGGCCACACCGTCAATCACGATCGACTCGCACTGGTGCTCTCCGTAGGCTCCCCCTTGCACCACCACCTCCCGCGGTTGTGATTGGCTGGTGTTGATCAACGTGACCGTGGTTTGGTCGGCTGAAAGTTTCTCAACCAAAGCGGCCACCGAATCGGGGACGCCCGCCCGCCGTTTGATCGGATCGAAATACCGCAAGCGGCAATGCAGCGGAGCACCGCGATGACCAGGATGAATCCCGCCCAGCATCTGCGAGACCAACGAATTCACGCTGCAAGGATTGAAAGGCATCGGATCATCGGACAACCGCGTATCAGGTGTCGTGTCGTCGTTTCGCATGCCTTCGACCTTGCGACGAATCGCAGCGAAATCTGCTTGGAGCGCACGGATGGGGTAAGTGGGATCTTTCCCCTCGAGATAATTCAACCACGCATTGCCGCCGAGTCGTTCGCGATCTTCCGGCAACATCGACCAATAATAAATCTCCTGCGCGCCTTGCGCGTAGGGGGATGGTCCGTAATTGTACCAACCGTCGTCGCCGTACATCCGTGGGTACATTTTTTTGCCGTTGATCGTTTTGACTTGCGCATTGATGGCCTTAATCATATCGCGCCAGACGTCGACGTACTTTTGGTCCCCCGTCAATAACAATGCATTGCCGAACCCCGTAATCCCCAGACCGTGCGTATTGCGGTGCGCCAATTGCCCGTCTGCCGGATTGCGAACTGAAAACCCCCACCCATAAACGCCGCCATACCATTTGCCGTCGGTCTCGCCGCCAATTTTTCCATTCAGACCAATATTGGTGGGGATAATGCCGTCGTTGCGCAAGGTCCGTTCCCGCCAGGCATCGACGTATTCCAGCAACCACTCTTTGTACTTCGGTTCGTGCGTTAACATATACGCATTGAGCGCTAACGAAGTCGCGCCCATATTCTGCGGATGATCGCCGACGATATCGTTGTAGTCCTGAAAATGCTCGAGCATCTGTTCATACGTATCTTCTCCATGCCGCGGCTTAAATCGACCTTTGACCTCAATCGGGTCACCCGCCCAATCCAAGCCGGTGGCTTTCCGCATCAGCGGACCACGACTGCCGTTAAATAGGCTGCGGATAATCTTGTGGCGGGGATCGTAGTTTTGCGCACCGGGATCTTCGTTGAGATAAAACCCGGCGTAGCGGCGTACGCGTTTGCGAAACGCATTGTCATTGGGGTCGCCCAGGCCTTGCAAATCAAAGACCGTGAGCCCCTCGCCATTGTGGACCCAATCCATCGTCACCGGGAATTCTTTGTAGTACATCCCATCGCGAGCAAAGGGAACTTCGACCGTTTTGGCTTCGGTGAATTGCCGCAGATGGCCCTCCCAAGCATGTTTGTACATCTTGAGAATTTCGTCCGAAGCACCCAACGCGTGCAAGATCGGCCAATCGTTGCAATTCTCGATCGCATCGTCCGGCCCATCGTCTCCTCCCCAACGTTCGACGCACATCAAATAGCCGCGCTCGTCGAAATACTTGCCAAAGAATTCCCGACAGGCATCCAGGTTTTCGCGGAGCAAATCACGTTGCATCACAGCCCAGGCCGGCGGCGGCATCGGCGTGTCTATGTTCACCACGACGTCAGCAGCGCTCGCTGGTTGAATCGACGACATCAGAAATAAAACGGCAAAGACACGTGCCAACTTCCAGGTAGTTTCCATGATGCCAAATCCTAGCGGAGGGAATTGCGGAGGGAGTACAGCTCAGGTGGGATTGCGTATTGCCCAATACATCGACACCCATTTATCTAAACGATTCCACCACAACGTTGCAACCATACTGCCTAAGTTCCCACTAGTGACTCTGGGGCGGAAAGTTACGAACCACAAAAAAACAAACGACACGAGTTAGACGATAGGCAGCTGGAAATATTTTCAATTCCTTCAGAGGAACTCACAATGATGCCGTGAAGTCAAAAATGGAAATTTGTTTTCGCCCTCTTCTCGCGTACCCAATCTTTCTGACACTTACGGATTTTCAGTCTGCGAAAAAGACTAACCACGAAAAAAGCGAAAGACACTTAAACACAGAGAAAACCTTAGCGAAAGCGACAGAGACTTCCGGCGCTGAAGTCAAACTCAAATCTGAAAGACGGGATGAAAAACGCTAAGTCCATTTTCGTGTCTTTCGCTTTTTTCGTGGTTAATTTCCTGCGATTGCGACCAAACGCGATGCATCGAAACCACATTAGCAATGTATTGGACTGCAATCGATTTATTGCCGTTTCTAACTGATTTGGGATCGGTTATTTGGCGAGCACCCTGCTGATCGCGTATGCTATTCTCAACGAGGTTGCCGTATACCATCGCCACCCTGTGGAGAACTCCAACCATGCCGCACACGATTTCCCGTCGCGATTTTCTTGCCGGCACAGCAGCAGCACTAGCGGCGGGGCCGACGTTGTTTGCTGCTGAAAAGCAGCCTGAGAAATCTCCCCGCTATTTGGACATCCACGTGCATTTGACCCATCGCTGGTTCGGCAGCGAACGAGGACCGGTGACGGCTGACGTGCTGTTGCGGTGGATGGACGCTCACGACGTCGAACGTGCTGCCGTGTTGCCGTTGGTCTCGCCCGAGGCCTTTTGGTATCCGGTCACCAGTGAATTTGTGATTACCGAAGCTGCGCGGCATCCCGACCGCCTGATCCCCTTTTGTGCGATCGACCCACGGACCCTCGGCACCCATCTGCCCGAAACCAAACAAGTCGTCGACATGCTCAACCGCTACATCGATGCCGGCGCACGGGGATTCGGTGAACACAAAGCCCTGCTGGACATCGATGATCCGCTGAACATGAAACTCTACGAAGCCTGCTCCGCTGCCAAGTTGCCGGTACTGTTTCATCTCGACAATCGGGCCAACATGGACAAACCGGGCCTGCCGGGATTGGCAAAGGTGCTCAAAACATTTCCCGAATTGGTGATGATCGGCCACGGCAAAGGCTGGTGGGCCTCGATCGCCGGTGGATTGGCGCAGCCTGACCTGCATGTCGGCTATCCCGCCGGTCCGGTCGCTCCGGGCGGCGCCATCGATGCGTTGATGGACCGCTATCCGAATCTCTACGGCGACCTCTCTTCCAGCGGCGCACATGCCTTGCTACGCGACCGCGAATTCGGCAGCGCGTTTTTGCGGCGCCGTGCGGACCGGTTGCTGTTTGGGACCGACTTCTATGATCTGACGCAAGAATCGTTTCCGCAATTCGACCTGTTCCGTACCTTCAATGTCGAACCCAAAACACGCGAGAAAATCGCCCACAGCAACGCCGCCCGACTGCTCCGTCTGGGATAACCAACGCACCGAGCTGTCACAAAAGAACTAGTCGGCGCGCACAATTTTAGACGTCAGCTGGGTGCCACTGGCTCCGCCAGTGCAACTTCAATTCGGTGTGAGACTCACGACACACTGGCAGAGCCCAATACTGTCCGGGAAATGGGTTGGGGGCAAGTCGTTGATATGTGTTTGTGTTGGCGGGGGGGGCTGGGATAGGGGGGCGCGGCTTTACCGGCTACTCGGGGGGTTGCCGGCGCATGTGGGGGCGCGGGCGTCGCAACGCTTGCACTGCGGCCCTGGATTTAATCACCGCCCTTTTTTCGCACGCCTTCGTGCGGCTGATTGGCGAGCCAGTTCATTTTGGCGTTCTCGCTCTTGGAGGATCGGCATGATTTCGTCGAGTGTGGCGCCGCCGACCGCCACTTGGCTGACCAATGCGAATAGGTATTTGCTGGGGCGATACCCTGTGTGCAGATACATCAGCAGCACAGCGATGATCGTCACGTACAGGTGAGCCAAGACGCCTTCGCGCTGGTGGCTGATCAAGTGGCCGAAGTTGCCGAACGATTTGAACCAGCGGAAAAATAATTCCACCTGCCAGCGATGACGGTAGAGAAGTCCGATGGTCTTTGCGGAAACGTCGTGCAAATTGGTGATCAAACGCAGTGTTTTTGGCTGTCCTTGTTCTTCATAGGTAACGATCACTTCGCGCAGCCTGAGTCGCGAGATACCGGTGCGACGCGCAGTGGCCGAGATGAAATTGCCGACACGATCGCTGACGACTCCCGCAGCACGGTCGGCATCGCTGAGCGGACAATCGGTCGCGTCTTTCAAGTCCGAAGAATTACCTGCCGCTGGTTTGAAACGCACAACGAACGAGGATTTCACTACGGCCTTTTCGGTATGCGGCTTGTGATAATGCGCCGCAAGCAACGCAAAACTCATGTAGCCGCGATCGTAGAGATAAATGCAACCTTCCTGTAAATGCTCAATCGCCGAGTCCGATTCACTTTGGCCCACAGCGGGAACCACAAGTGCTTCGGGAAGCCAGGTTGCTACGTTCAAACGAGCATCCAACCGCGCTCGATGACGTGTTGTTCCATGATTGTTCGAGTTGGCAATCGCCCAGGCGACCTCAGCGACTGCGGGAATAAATGTTCCGTCAACCGCGACCGTCCGCTCAAGCATCTCGGAAAGACCGTCCGCAGGATTTGAGCGGCTGCGGTGCTTGCGAGTCAGCTGACAACGCAGTGCTTGTAAAATTGGCTCCAGCCGCTGCGGGTCAGCAATTTTGTTGAAATCGGATAGAGTGCTTTTGCAGATTTTCCGGACCGACAAGTGCTGTTGGGCTTGCCGCGTCTGACTAAAATCCTCCACGGTTCGAAGCGAACGGATAGACGGATTGAAAAAGGCCAACAGGTAGGCGACAAACACATCGTCCAGATACAATCGTCGATTCCCGTGTGCGTCTTCATCTCGCAATTTTTGCAGGTACCGAGCGAGCAATCGGACGTACTTTCCACCAATCACCTGCACCGGCCATTCCCGGTCCACCGCCGATTGATGATTGCTTCGCTCGTTTGCCATACGAAAACAAATAACAAATCATCACACTTGGCGCAAGTTAAGATCTCGTTAATAATTTCCCGGACAGTATTGGGCAGAGCCAGTGGCACACACGTTCATAAAATTGTCGATGCGTTAGTTAGCAGGGGCTTTCAAATCAGGTCCTTCTTCAGCATTACTAAAGATCTGCTTTTCGACCTGATTGATGGTGGCCTCCAATTGTTTGCCCCCCAAGACCCGTGCTTCTTTAAGCGATTCTCGCGCTTCGTCATTCCGTTTGAGCTTGGAAAGCAAGTCTGCACGAGCAATCAGAATTCGCGCTGAAAGATGCTTATCCTTGGAGAACTCCTGCCCCATGCGACCGGTGACTTCTAAAGCATCTTCAATTTTTTCCAATTGAACCAAGGCTTGCAATTTGGCGCTGAGAATCGGCAGACGCAGATCGCCTTGGATCGCTTTGTCTTCCAACAGCGAATTCGCCAGTTTCAGCACTTCATCATTCCGTTCCTCCATCTGCAACAGTTGCAAACGGAAACGAATGCCAACCTCGTGGGCGGGGGCGAAGCCTGCGAATTCTTTGTCGATCTCGTCGACCTTTTTCAAGGCGGCGTCTACATTGCCGGTTGTTTGGAGCAGCGTCTGAATCTCTTTCAACTTCGTTTGCAATTTTGCAATCAATAACTGATCCGCATACTCTTTACGCAGTCCCGCTTGGTTGTCCGCATCTAAGCTGACGATTTCCTCGACGACATCCGCATAGGAAGTGAACATCCATTGCGGAGGAATGTCCTTCAGCGCTTCATCCAGCTTTAAGGCCTTTTCAATACCTGAGAGTTTGCCAGCGGCGGCAAAGGCTGCGTCGCGTTTCTTACGCAAATCGGTGAATTCGCTCAAATGTTCCACGTATTTCTGCGGTCCCACCGGTTGATACCCGGTGCGGGCATAGGGTCGTCCCTGTTCATCAACCAGCAAAATCGCTGGAAAGCCCTCGATCGAGAACTTCTGCTGCAATTTATTATTTTGCGCCTGGATTTCAGGCGTGATGCGCGACTGATCGTTGGGGAAATCGACTTCCAACAGGACAAAATCCTTGGTCGCTCCGTCAGAAAAATCTTTGTACTGGAACACTTTGTCCTGCAGTTCAATACAGTAGCCACACCAGTCGGAACCGGTGAAATTGATCAGGACGTCCTTGCCTTCCTTCTTGGCCTTGGCCAACGCAGCCTTGTAGTCGGTCGTCCAAATCCCTTTCGGGGCCAATTCCGTGCTGGAATTGTCTTTGGCGGAACTGTCCGTAGCGGAAGTCTCGCTGCCACAACCCATTAAGGAGAAACAACTAAAACCGACTGCGACAAACGCAGTGGCAACAAACAGTCTCAGAACTCGCATGGACAACATTTTATATTTCCTCAAATCAATATTAATTATGACGCAAGCAGCGAGGGTATTGTATGCATCAACATCCTGGCCGGTTGTAATCGGGTTCACACTGGCACAGCCACGGGAATAAATCGGGAAATTTTGGGAGTTATCGTAAATTGGGGAAAATCCGTCAATTCGATTCGTCTGACTGCCCAATCACGTTCACAAACCCGTCCGACGTGCAAACGACGATCTCCAAAAAGCCATCGCCATCCACATCAGCAATAATCGGCGGCCCTCCCACTCCGGGCAATTTTAGCGTCCAGAGCACTCTCTGCACGCCAGCAGCCGTCTGACCACTAAGCGCCATGAGCGTATCTTTCCGGCAAAATATTGCCTCAGGCAACCCATCGCCGTTGATATCGGCCGCTGCCTGGTCGCTGATCTTGGTCATTTCGAACTTATTTCGCCAATCTTCCTCACCACTCTTTACGTCATACGCGACGAAATCGCCGGAATGTTCCAGCACAATCGCCTCCAGACGCCCGTCCCCATCAAAATCGGCGACTGAGGCTTCGTGCGATAATGGGTTGGTTTGATAAGATGAGGGGACACTCCACAGCGGTTTCCAATCGAGCGTGAGGGCACCGACCGTGCCAAAACTGGCCGACGCAAAAATCTCCCGCACGCCATCTCCATCAGCGTCGACGGTGACTGGGGAACAATAAGCGCACCACGAGTCGCTGAGCACCGAATGCAAAAACGGCGTCGGCTCCAGCGACATTCCCGTCTGTCCGTTGATCAAGCAAATATAATCCAAGGCCAAAAATAAGAGGTCGTCGAAACCATCCTCGTTGAAATCGTGGACGACCATGCCTTTGGTCGGAAAACATCCGCGATCGTTCTTCGGTTCAAACAATTGCCGCTGGCCGGGTGGATACAAATCGGAGACATATTTGCGATGCCACAACGTGCGACCGGTCTTGCCATCCAAGGCCAGACTTTGCCCGCTCGATTTGCCGGCGTTGTGAAAGGTGAGAAAAACATCCAACACATCGTCGTCGTTGAACCGCCCCGCATGAAATCGATCCAGTCGACTGTCTTCGTCGGCATAGGGAACTTCGTCAAACGTGCGTGTCCAACGCTCCGTCCCATCAGCGTTCAAGACCACAAGCCGGCATAGATCGGTTGGTGAACAATCTTGATACAGAATCTCCGGCTGCCCGTCCGCATCGAGATCGGTTGCCACCGGGCCGCGCCATGATCCCTTATATCCGACGGTCGATGGCTCCCCCCAACCGGGCCGCGTCCATAACGTCTTTGGAGACTGGTTCGCAGCATCCGGAGCGGAGAGCGCCACAATTTCCTCTCGGCTGTTTTGCAGCAACAGTTCCGCACCGGGCGTATTGTCCAGGTTGACCGCAATGGGAAACGAGAACCGGCCCCTCTGCGGTCGTCGCGAAACCAATGTCGCCGCTGCCCCCTGGCTCGTCATTTTTCCGGACCGATGTTCCAGTTGCACAATTGCCTCGGCCCGTTGGTCGCCATCGATATCGCGAAACTGCTCAATTGCAAAGCGCGTTTGTTCGGGGGGTTGGACTTTCCATTTGACAGCGAATTGACCATCCGTGTCCAACCCCACAGCCAAGAGCGTTTCCGCGCGGCGGTTTTGATCCTCATCAAGGCTCAGTAAGACCTCAAGCTGGCCGTCCCCATCCACATCGCCGCGGGCTACCGCCAAAGCCGCATCGACCGCCATGGAACGACTGTTGCCCGGCAGCGGCTGCGCGTATCGCAGCCAACGGCCGCGCGGGAATTCGTGAACGGTTTGATACTCGCCATCACGAATCTGAGCGATTTCTATCGGCGAATACAGTGTCCGCTGCCGCAAAGGGACTTGGTCGCACAACAACTCCACGGCTCCATCGCCGTCGAGATCGACAATGTCGTGGACGTACCTATCGGTCAGACTCAATTCTTCCCGGCCCGATTTGATGTCGCGTACAATCATTCGCCAATGGCCGTCGGCCGGAATGTTGAACAGGTTGTAGACCATTTCCAACTCGCCATCACCATCCACATCGACAATCGGATCATGCGGGACACGTAGAATTTCATCACGGGCGGTCGAATACTCGTATTGCCCTTCCCACGGCTTCCACATTTTCTGGCCATCGTTGTCGATGTAGTCGACGTGCAGCACGAAGTCGCACAGAATCACGATCTCAGGAAACGGGTCGTCATCGACGTTCACGATCCGCGAGTAACCATAGTTGCGATGCGCCGCGTTTTCGCATTCCATTTGCACCGCTCCGGTGCGGCCGTCGAAAACAATTGCCCGGTACCAAGTGACAAGTACTACTTCGTCATCGCCGTCTCCGTCCATGTCAGCGGCATGCAATTGTGGGGCTTGTGGATTGCGGTCGACCTCGACCTCCCAAACTTGCTGTGGCTTGTCAAATCCATCGGCGAAGTCAAAACAATAACCGCCGTTGTAGACCACCCGCTCTCGTGCCTTGACACCCCAAAACACGACCTGCGAGCCAGCTTCACCGGGAAGAAACTGGCCGACGACATATTGCGCCACGGGATGCTCAAACGTATGCTGCCAAAGTACCTTTCCCGCTGCATCAGAGATCGTGGCTTGTTGGCCTTGCAGATCAATCCGCTGTTGGCGACCGTCGCCGCCAAGGTCATAGGTTGTCGGCGGCACCGTCCAGCCAGCGGGCAGCGGTTGCGAGAATGCCGTATCGTCAATCGCCAACTCCGCGTTCTGGTCCGCAGTTGTTGTCTGCAGAGCGACGCGTGTGCTCCACTGGCCCAGGAATTTCCGCCACTTGATTTCCGGCTGTGTGATCCGCCCCTGCCCCGGGGCAAAGCCGGTCAAAAACCGATCCCGCCGATAACAGGGCCACTGTCCCGGCCACTCCGGTTCCGCAGCAGCGGCCGAGACCAGACAGACATGTGCGGTCGCCATGAAAACCAGCGACCCCAGAATGAAGGTGCGAACCACGGGCATGCCGTTGTCTCGATTGTAGGAGAGGAAGGCGGGTGGGGAGGGCCGTTATCAATTCAACTGCGATTGCAGAAACCAAACCACTGCATACCCGGCAACTAATGCGGTTGTGATGAGTACGACGGATCGGATGACGGCAAGTATCCGCCCGCCGCGGGATTGTTCTGGTTTTCGCAGGGGCGCCCAATCGGGCCGGGGCAATGGTTCGGCACGCGAGGTTTCGGCGCGAAAGTTTTGCTGCAATTCTTCAAACGCGGCGCGTTCTTCACGCAGTTCGCTCTGCTGATTCTCGAGCGCCTTGCGCTGTGCTGCGATTTCCTCAAGTTGTTTCGCGAGTTGCTTCGACTCGGCGACGGATTTTTCGACTGTCGCAACTTGTTGTTGCTCGTTGGCCGCTGCGCCGCTTTCCTGTCCGCTGAGGGCCGTAGCGGATTCGCGTTCCCATTCGCGGCGGCCTGTGGAAAGTTCCTCTCGCGCGGCAGCCAGTTGTTGTTGTTCCTGCGAAACCGCCTCGATTTCAGCATCCAACTCCACCTTTAAGGCGTCTAGTTCCCGGGACTGGGCTGCCACCGCTTTCGCTTCGGCTTGAAGTGTTTCTCGCTGCGTTTCAATATCGGACCACTGCGCTGCGAGTTTTGCTTCCCGTTCGTCCAACGATTTTTCCGCAGCCGCAAGTTCCTCTTGGTTGGCTGTCGTCAATGTCTCTAACTGCAATTGCAGTTCAGCAATCGTCTCGGCCGCCTGCGCCGCTTCTGTTTGCCAATGTTGCTGTTCTTCGGATTGTTGTGCGAATTCCGTTTTCATTTGTTCCAGTTCCTTCTGGTGTTGTTCCAACTCAGTTTGTTGCTGTGCGATCGACTGGGCGAGACACTGTTCGCCATCGACCGCTTGCCTCAACGCCTCTTCCATCGAGACGGTCTTGCCCTGCAATTGATCACGTTCCCGCAGCACCGACGCCAAGGTTTTTTCCAATTCGGCCTTGGCTTGGGTCGACTGCTGTTGCGCGGCGCGCAACTCCTCGGCTTCCTGCTGGAGTGCAGCGTGTGCGTCCTGCAGTTCCGCGGCCTGCCGCTGCGTCTCGTCGATTGAGACCGCATCGCTTTGCAATTGATCGCGTTCCTGCCGCAGCAACAATAGCGCCTGTTCCGCATCGGCTTTGGCTTGCGACATTCGTGATTGCGATTCGCGCAGTTCGGCAACTTCTTGCAGGAGAGCTTCGTGTGTTTTGCGAAATTCCGCGTCCGTGGCCTGATGCTCACCCAGTTGGTTTTCGTGTTCCTCAATCCGCCGCTCTAGGGACTCTCGTTCCGACCGAAGCTGCTCCGCTTGGACTTGAAGCTGCTTTTGTTCTGCCTCCAGTGCTGTTTGTTGATCAAGAAATTCCTGCCGTTCAGCCGCCAAGAGTTCCGTTTGCTCGTCGAATTTTTTCCGCGTTTGTTCGATTTCATCCAAGTCAGCTAGTAACTGGGCTTGGTCGGTTTCGAGTTGGCTGCGATCCGTATCCAGTTGTTCGCGTGCCTTGTCGAGTTGCGCGCGGTCGGTCTCTGCCTGTTGGCTCAGTTCGTCGAATTGTTGACGATCCGCCAGCAATTGTTCCGTGTCCGTTTCCAGCGTCGCAGTGCGATCCGTGAGTCGATGACGCTGTTGCCGCAACTCCTCGAATTCGCCCTCCAGTTTCTCACGCTGGCTCTCTAAGTCAGCCCGATCTGACGCCAGTTCTTTGCGATCTTGCTGCAAACGCTGAGCGTCATCCTTGAGCGATTGGGCCGCAGCGACATCGGTGGGGACGAGATTGGTTTCCACCGTGAATTCGAAATGATCAATGGTCAATCGATCGCCATTGTGTAATTTGCCGACCTCCACCTGTTCATCATTCACCTTGACGCCGCATTGGCTGCGCAGATCACGTACGCGCAGCTGCCCCGCATCGAGCGTAATGGCGCAGTGGCTTCGCGAAATTTTCGGCGAGACCAACTGAATATTGCAGCTCTTCGATCGCCCGATCATCGTCGTCGACCGCAGGATATCCTTGGTCACCCGCTCCTGGCCGGCCTGGATGACGAGTCGTGCGAATTCTTCAGCGGCGTCGGCTGGCTGATCCGGCAATTGCGGTGTTTTTTGAGACATGACATTCAACCCAGTGTCCGGCGGTTTCGCAGAAGAACCGGTACCGCTAGACAACTTCAGCTATCAAAAATTGGCCCATTGGAAGTCAAATACCCAGCATCCGTTGCGGCAAATGAGTAGAATCCCCACATTACCACGAAAATGTCCATTATTCATAGCGAAACCTGTGCTCGATGAGAATATTGCGAATCAATGCTCACTGAGACAACGCGGTCCGTCGTAGAGGATTCCAGGGTGCTATAATCGTGCGGGCACCTCGTCAGATTTGCCCAACTCGGCGACATTTGCACAGCCTAGGCCTCATTTCTAAGCTGTCTGACATGGTCCACTGAACTGCGGATGTGTGACGAGCGGGTTGATTGAACAGCTCCGCTGGTGAACAATTCCGACCAACGACCTGCGGGTCACGACTGAATCAAGCATCTATTGCCCCGTCATTGATGACGGGCTTACGGGTCAACTGCCTAATATGCCGACCACTGAAACAAAGCCGGGAGCCGATGTCGACATTGTCGCTCGACGTAAGGAGATTATTCGCCGTCCGCCACGAATTGCCCGCTGGATTGGACGAGCGGCGCTGGTGGGCTACTTGTTCGCGCTGTGGTGGTATCGCGCGTGGATTGGCGAACATCTGCCGGCAACGTCCGATGTGGTTTGGAATTTTGAAAGCCGCGCCGCATTACTGTCGGCGCTACAAGAATTTGCCGCTGCCGCAGCTGTCGAAGCGGTCAAGTTTTTTCTGATTGGACTGTTGGTCATGTGGGCCGCCGGCAAACCGCGAGCGGACCGCTCCTCGTTTCGCCGGAAATGTTTTCTACTCATCCTCGGATTAGGTTTGACGACAACGGTGCAGGGACTGGAAATTGGTGGCATGCCCGGCGGCGATCAACTTTGGATTCCCGTCATCGGCTGCTTGGCAGGCATGACGATTGGTTCGGCCACATTGCGCGGCAAAAAAGGAATCATGCGTCTCTGTGCCTGGACATTCACCCACCTGCTCTTGTTCTGCGTCTTCCTGTTAGTCGTCGGATATCTCGCGACCGATGATCAGCCGCTCGATGTTCAAGAAGTGGCTGTGACCGCTGCAGAAAAACGACGTTTGATGGACATGATCAAACAAGCGGTCCACCAACGCAGTGCCGACGGTTCCAACGACACGCGGCAACTCCGACTCAGCGAAAACGAAGTCAAAACGCTGTTTGCCTGGGGTATGGAAGCAGTGGGGACCGATCCGCGTGTTGATCTGCGTCTGGAACCGGAAACGGTCACCGTCCAAGCCTCACCTAGCTTTACGATTCCACTGGTGGGCAAACGTTTCGTCAATGCGCATCTATCCGCCCAGGTCGATGTGACCGAGGGACATCCAGAACTGCGTGTTGAGGAGTTACAACTGGGTCGACTGGGTTGTCCCCAATCGGCGTGCGACTATGTGTCGCGTGCGATTTTGTCCGGCTTGCAGTTCGATGACGACATCAGCGATATCGTCCAATCCATCGAACGGCTGCAGGTGGACGAGGCTGAGGTGACGCTCGTTGGGAATCGAACGGCTATCCGCGAAAAAGTGTTACCGGCGATTCAATCGAAATTGGGAATGTCGCCCGAATTGATCGCTGCCACCGGCGACCACTTGAAAAATATTGTCTCGACCGCCGGAAATCTCCCGCAAGGAGATGCGCGGTTTGTGGCCATCGCCACTGAAGCGTTTCGATTCGCACAACAACGCTCGACAGAAGGCGATCCGGTCCTTGAAAATCAAGCAGCCCTGTTGTCTCTGGGGATCGTGCTGGGTCACCGACGTGTCGCAGATCTCGCCGGTTCACCGGATGCTGCCCGCCAATGGTACATTGCTCGCCAAAAAATCGGCAACGTTGCGATCCGTGGTCGTGGTGACTGGACACAGCATTTTTGTGTGAGCGCTGCTCTGGAAGTCATGTCCGACAAGGCGACCAGCGACATGATTGGCGTGCTGAAAGAAGAAATCGATTCGGGCGGGGGGAGCGGGTTTTCATTTGGGGATTTGCTAGCTGACCGTGCGGGGACGTTGTTTGCCGAATCGGCCACGCGCAATGAATCTGCAGCCAGGAAAATGCAACAACGTTTCGCCGGCGGCGTGACGATCGACGACATTTTCCCCCCAGCCGCCGACTTGCCCGAGGGACTTCAAGAAGCGGAGTTGCAGTCCCAATTCGGCGGAATCGAGGGCGCCAAGTATCGCGAAATCACGCAAGAAATCGAGCGGCGCCTGCAGCAGTGTTATCTGCTGCAACCGTAGCCGACAATTTGTGGAATTCTTCGGAAATATTGCGGTTTGTCGGTGATCGGCCGCCGTCGGTCTCCGTACAATCTTTCAGGGCCGAAGCCTTGTTGCGCCCTGATGTTTTGGTTTTACAAGGTGTTTTACATCGCCAATCATTCGGTCACAGTACTCGGCAAGCAGCGCTGTGCACGACGGCAAGCCGTCGGTTTGGGGATTTGCGGTTTGACGCCTGCGAATCTGTTTTATCTATGGCTAAATAAAACTTGGCGCATCATCTAAAGATTCTGTACGTCCGTAGCACAAAGGAATCCCCCATGTTTCGTGGACCGGTTCGCCTCGCTGTTTGTCTTGCGATGTCTTGCGCATTGCTGTTTGCCATGGCAGGCCCCGCTGCTGCCCAAATCTCCGGGGACAATGGGACGGGAACTGGAACCGGGACGGGGACTGGAACTGCCACTGACGGTGCGGCCGCGGGGGTCACTGTCGATGCCGATGGATTGGTCAAAACAATCATCGTGCCGGGCAACAAAAGGCTCAACAAGCAACGGCGAGCGGCGATCCGTAAGGAGTTAACCGAAGATCTGACGAAGTTCAGCCCACTGCGAAAGGTGTCGCTGGTTCGACTGGAACAAGCCTGCACCGAATTTGCCGAAACCCAAAAGCACGTCACGCCCGATATGCAATACCTCGCCGGGTTGCAACGTATTGACTATGTCTTTGTGTTTCCCGAATCGCACGACATCGTGATTGCCGGGCCGGCAGAGGGGTTTGCCGAAGACGGAGCGGGACGAACCGTGGGGCTAACGACCGGACGCCCACCGCTACGGCTTGACGATCTAATGGTCGCTCTGCGCGCGGTGAAACGCGGCGACGATGTCGGTTGCTCGATCGATGCCCGTCCGGAAAACCTGGCCAAGTTCAAGCAGTACCAAGCCTCCCACAGTGGCGCGGCGAGCGCCTCCGTCGGCAAAAAACGGTTTGCTCAAATGGCAAAAATCCTTGGCAATCAAAAAGTGACGATCTGGGGTGTTCCCCCGGATAGTCATTTCGCACGGACGATGGTCGAAGCCGACTACTTCATGAAAAAAATCTCCATCGGCCAATTGCGGCTGCGCGTCAGAGGCTTCAAGACGCATCTGTCGATGGTGGGACCGGGTGACGACATGGCCAACCGCTGGTGGTTTGCGCCGTTGTACGAACCGTTCCAAGCCTCCGACGATGGCAATGCCTATAAAATCTCCGGCCCCCGCGCGCAACTCTTCGCCGAAAACGAAATCGTGACCGCTGACGGAAAACGGATCGGCGTGGGAACCAAAGCGGCCAGCACCGACCGATACGCCAACCACTTCACGGAAAAGTTTCCCCAACTGGCCGACGCAGTCCCAGCCTTCGCGGAATTGCAGACGTTGTTCGATCTGCTCACTGTGTCGGCGTTGATCGAAAAGCAAGGATTGGCCGAGCGAATCGGCTGGTCGATGAGCTTGTTTCTCGACGATCAACGGGGCACGGTCGCCAAATGGAACGTTCCCCGCGATGTCCCCACATCAGTTGCCTACAAATGGACTCGTGGCCGGATGCTGATTGGGATGGTGGGTGGCGGCGTGATGATCGATCCGCGCCGGACGCTAGAGGCCGTTGCCATCGAAGAGGGTGACGAATCCCTGATCGAAAAGCAAACCGCTGCCGAAGAAGCGGAACTCCCCGCGGGCCGTTGGTGGTGGGATTGAGCGGCAGGTGGAGCATCACCACGGACCAGGGGCGAGAACGGTGCCCTGCACGGCTATTTCCGCACCGGTAGCTCACGCGAACTTCATTTGAATTCGCGGGACGGTGAAGTTTAGCGGACGACGACTTGAATGCGGTTGTCGATCCGGCTCAAGCCTTCGATGCGGCGGAGCGATTCTTGCGCCATCTGCTTTTGGTAATACGATCCGACTACGCCGCTGAGCACGACGTCGGAGTCGTTGACCTCAAAGGAGACATTGCGTCCAAAAGCCGAGAGATCACGCTGGATCTGAAAATGGATTTCGTCGTGCAGTTTGTGAGCGGCGTGGATCTCGTGTGTCGGCATAGTGCGGAATTTCTGGGTTGCGAAATTTGTGCCGTGAATCGTCGTGCCCGACAGCGGCGCGCAGTCTTGAACGACGAAACCGTCAAAGGGAGTGACGGCCGGTTGGGTGATTTCTTGGAAAGTGACCTGTTTTTCTTAGCATCGACAATTCCAACGATCCCCCGAAGAGATTCGCAGACGCAGCCCATCAAGTTTTGAGAAGGGGACGGAAAATCCGTTAAATGCGTCGCATGCGCTTGTTAGAGACGGTGATCGCGTTTGAAGATAACCGCCAACACCACCTCGTGGCGCGAACTTGGTTCTAAGATGTCCGCCAACGGTAAAACCGGACTGGACAGAAAAACCGGAATCGATAGAATTCCGCCGCAACACGGGTGCTCCGCACCTAGGTAGCGCCTCGCGCATACAGACAATGCGGGGCAAACGAGCTTCGCTCACCCACCATTTCACAATTCCATTCGAATACAGCGGTGGCTTCCCCAGCCGCCGAAAAACACCGTCCCCACGATGAACTCGCTTCCACAGGTTTCAATACACGCTTGATTCGGTAGCGGGCCGACTTTCCGAGCGGCTCACTGATCTACCGCCGAGCGGCTTGAAACAAACCAGACACATTCCCCAGTTGGGGCGAGACCTCATCCGGTTTTCGTTCGGAAGAAAGGACCCCCCGTCCATGTTTTCGAGACTAACTTTACTTGGATTGACGCTGTGCGTTTTCTCCGGCTGTCATTCCTGTGGTCCCCGCTGCAATTCCTGCGGCCCGACTATGGGATATCCGCAAAGCCAAGTTTATTCGACGCCACAAATGATGGTTCCCAACTCCGTGCAACCGGCAGTTCCCTCCGGTGGCGTTCCGGCAAACGGTGGCAGCAATGCGCCCCCTTACCAGCCGCCCGTCACGAATTCTCCCAGCACCAGCGGCGAAAATCTAGCACCGGATTACGGTGATCCGCCAGTGGATACGGACATCGACCCCAACTACAACGTCCCCGCAGAGTCATTAGGCGCGAATGATCAGTCAAACGATTTCCAATTGAGCAGTAGTCGAACGTCTGAGCTTGATTTCGAAGAGGACGAATTTGTCGAGCCGATCACAGTTCAGCCTGCCTCGTCGCTCGGTAATCTTGACGACAACCGCCCCAAAGCAGTCAGTTCGCGCCCGAACCCGTACTTGTATGACAGAGATACTGACGACTTCAATGGCGACGGCGTTGAAGATACCTATGAGTGGTTGCGGGGCACGGTTGATTTCGATGCCCAGCGCCGCGAATGGCAAATCACTTACAATCCCGATCCCACCGACAGAGACGACAAATACGGCGGGACGTTCACACTCTCCAACGACGAAGGTCTCTATAAATTGGGGCTGATTCCCGACGACGTCGTGTTGATTGATGGGCGCGTGGATATCGAAAACGTGAACCATCAAGGCAAACCAACCTACCGCGTTGAAAACGTCAAACGACTCGAACCGGAATGAGCAGTTCAGTCCGCATCGCAGTGAAACCGGAATCGTTACAACTTCGAGTTCGTTGACAAAACGAGGGTCTCTGTGGAATCGATGATCAGTCAAAATCCTCCCGCGTCCACCTCTGGACAACTCTGGGAGGATCACGTTACCCACGTTCAACAAGTCGCGAGCAAGTTTTCATTCTGGGTCTTGCTACTCCCGGCCGCACTGTGCGCCTGGATCGGCACACAATCTCAAAGCCCCCTTTGGGAATATACGCTCAAGCCATATCAAGAGACGTATGCACCAGCCATATTGATGGCGGCTGTCGGTTTGGCCGCGACTATGTGGATTGTGCGCCGCGGATTTTTCTATCGCTGGCTGACGATTCTGAGCGTCTGCCTGTTGTGCCGTGAGTTTCATTTTTGGGGCACCAGCACAGGAATCTACATCGCCATTCCACTAGTCATGTGGTACGCCTCAGCGAATTTTGATTCGATGAAGCCCTACGTCAACCAACGACTGTTGGTGTCGTTGTTCGTGGGCGCGTTCATCACCTATTTCTTCACTATCACCGTCGATCGCGCCGTTTGGAAATTTCTTCCCAATCACTCGCACTGGCGAAACAATGTGGAAGAAACTTTGGAAACGCTCGGACACTTGATGATTGTTGCAGTGATCATCATCTCCGCCTTCCTCCCTCAGGGCAAAACGCGGGCAGATGCCGCGAGCTAATTTCGCCCTTGCGCTTGCCCCTTGTCGCCGTAGCTAACTGTAGTCAACTGGCCCGAAGCGCATCATGCAGCGCATGATGCATCAGCCATTGTGGCCATAACAGGGGCGTCTGGCATTTTCTCCCGGGAAGGTAAGCAGAATACCCGCACGGCCTTGCCAGCGCTGCTGCGCAGTAGCCTAAGTGCGTCAAACCGCAGGAATACCGCACCAAAACTGCCTAAAACACGCGACAGCTGCGAACCACGGAAACTCCGCAAACGGGGCTTTTCACAAGAGTTGCGCCGTGAGATTTAAAGTTTTAATTGACCGAGCCTATTCGCCCGGTTAGACTTAGAGTGAACGGATATCACGATTGGCGTTGTCTGACCAAGTCGTCCGTGTGTTCCACCGCAGCTAGCGATTGCAAAAAATGAACCCTCAAGGCTGAAGGATTCAATAATCATGTTATTAGGAGAGCTCGTCCCAATCGGCGGTGGGGACCCCATTCCGCTACTGAAGGACAAGCTGCAGGTTGGTCGTCGCCCCAACTGCGACATCGTTCTGCGGTTCCCCAACGTCTCTTCGTATCATTGCGAATTGGAGTTGATCGAAGGCCATTGGTTAGTCACTGATCTGGATAGTCGCAACGGGACGAAGGTGAACGGCGAACGTGTCACGCGCCGATGGGCTTTTCCCGGTGATCAAATCGGCTTCGCGAAACACAAGTTCGAGATTTTCTACACAGCCGTGGGCGATGCCCCGCCGGAAGTCGAGGGTGCGGAATCCCCGGAAGTCTTCGGACAAAGCCTAATGGAAAAAGCCGGCCTCGTCCGCCGCAAACCGAAACGCGCCCCATTGCCGCCCTCGGCGAAGCCGATCAAAGAAGTCGCCATGGCTGCTTCGGACAGCGATGAGTCAATCGCCCTGGATTGGCTGTCGGACGTTGAAGAAGATTAAGCACACAGTGATCCGCGCCACAACTTGCAACAGCTCTCCGCAGGCCAATCCCCCGATTCGCCTGCGTTTTTTTACCCCGTCGGGTGCGTCGTGACGCACCTTTCGATGTAGGACGATAGATAGTCCCAACGGACTGACGGTATTGCACGACAACGGTTGTGCGAAAACCCTCACCCCGGCCCTCTCCCAGAGGGAGAGGGAGTCGTCGTTGTTCGCTGCCGATTGAATCATCGCCTACTGTAAACATCCCCAGCCAATAGGACCTCTGCTCACTTGGGTAAACGTAAACAGAAAATTCGAGTCGCTCTGCGTAAGAACCGCCAGAAAAAACCGCGGCGTCAGAATGATTTTACGCACGAGGACTTAGAGGATTCGAACCTTGCACATGGCGAACGGGTTTCCGGCAAAGGGGATTTGACGCGACACCGGACGATCATCGGTGTTGAAGGCGACGAAAATAGTGGCCTGACGATCGATGTCGACATGAGCCAATGCCGCCCCGGACGGGTGCTGAGCGTGCATCGTTCTGGTTTCATTGTGCAAGCCGATGGCGGCGAGCGCTATGAATGCGTTGTCCGCAACGTGGTGCGTGCGATTGCCAGCGACCAACGGACCGCCGTGGTTGCCGGTGATCAAGTCATGTTTCAGCCCACCGTTAATGAACAAGGCGTGATCGAACGGGTCGAACCGCGCACGAGTACACTGTCGCGCGAAGTCCGCGGACAGGAACATGTTCTCGTTGCGAACGTTGATCAAGTCTTAATCGTCGCTTCCTCCGCCGATCCCCCGCTCAAACCGAGTCTATTGGACCGGTATCTGGTGAGCGCGGCCGTGGGAGACATTGCGCCGCTGATTTGCATCAACAAAGCCGACTTGTCGAATCTTGCCGCCCTGCAACCGATCATCGGTCTGTACAGCCAACTCGGCTATAAAGTCGTGACGACCTCCACGGTTTCGGGCTACGGTATCCCCCGCTTGCGTGAACTCTTACGCGATCGCGAAACGGTTCTCACCGGGCAGAGCGGCGTGGGGAAATCGTCGTTGCTCAATGCACTGCAACCCGGTCTCAAACTGCGCACGGGCGAAGTCAGCGGCGACAGTCGCAAGGGAAAACACACCACGACCTCGGCAAATCTGCTGGAGTTGAATTTTGGGGGCTGGGTGGTCGATACGCCGGGCGTTCGTCAATTCGGGTTGTGGGATACGTTTCCCGAAGAGGTCGAAGGCTACTTTGTAGAATTCCACCCGTTCGTCCGTAACTGCCGTTATCCCGATTGCACACACACGCACGAAACGGACTGCGGAATCAAACAGGCCGTGGCGCGGGGATTGATATCCGAGTGTCGATTCGAAAGTTACCAACGCATCACCGCCGGGGATTTGGTGTGAGCGTGCACGGTCTGCTGTTAGAAACCGTAGAAACCGCGCTCTCGGCATCCTTCGAAAACCGAACGCTCCCGGCGTAATGCTCCTGTTGCCCACGGGGACACGCATCGGTTTTTGAATTTTGAGTTTCCCGAGTCGGGTCGCTTTATCCCCTCTGCCTCAGTCGCTTATAATGAGCCACAGCGCGCGGCTTGCTCGTTGCCGCGCCGTAAAAATCCCGCGCTATTGGCCCACCTGAATTTTGAGGATACTGTCCATCATGAAGTTGATCCTACGTCTGGTATTGTCGCTCGCCGTCTGTGGCGCAGCGGCATTGATTGCGGAATCGTGCTCCGCCGCTGAACAAGGTGCCCCCGAATGGATTTGGACCGCCGGTGACTTGACCAGCGCCAAGACCGCATACTTTCGCCAGGAAATCAAACTCTCCTCGCCGACAGACGTCACGATCGACATCACCGCTGATAACTCCTACGAGTTGTACGTCAACGGCGACCTTGTTGGCAGTGGTGACAATTGGAAATACGTCAAACAGTTCAACATCACTAAACGCGTCCAACGCGGCAAAAATGTGATTGCCGTGAAGGCCACCAATGCCTCAGAAGGCTCCGCCGGATTGTTGGTGCGGGTGCTCGTCGAACAGGGGGGCGGCGGCGACGTCATCTTCGTTTCCAACGGAACTTGGAAATCCACCGACGAACCGCAATCCAACACGGCTTGGACGGCTCTGAACTACAACGCCTCCAACTGGAAACCGGTCCACGTCCTGGGAGCCTACCCCGACGCCGAACCGTGGAAGACAGTCACTTGGGCCTCGAAACTCAAAGATCGTTTTCTAGCGGCTGAAGGATTCAAGATTGAAAAGGTCGCCGGACCGGATGTGACCGGAACGCTGATCAACATGTGCTTCGATGGAAACGGCCGCATCATTGCCAGCCAGGAACGCGGACCGCTGTTGATGATGATCGATTCCAATGGCGACGGCGAAATGGACAAGACGCAGGTCGTCAGCGACGACATCAAAAACTGCCAAGGCGTTTTTGCTTTCGATGACACATTGTTGTGTGCCGGTGAAGGCCCCGAGGGTGTTGCTTTGTATCGCCTGTCCGATCCCGACGCTGACGGAAAATACACCAAAACCGAAACCGTCCAAATCTATGACGCAAGAATCGCCGACCACGGTCCGCACGCCATTCTGCTCGGTCCGGATGGATTTCTTTACAATGTGATGGGCAATCACGCCAATATCAAAGGCGACGTCAATCCCGATAGTCCCCACCGCGATTATTACGAAGGGGACTTGCTCCCGAAATACGAAGACGCACGAGGCCACGCGCGAGGCAAGAAGGCGCCGGCCGGTCTGGTCTATCGGCTCAACCAAGATGGAACCGATTGGAATTTGGTCGCCGGTGGATTTCGTAATGAATTCGACATGGCCTTCAATGAAGAGGGTGAGCTATTTACTTTCGATAGCGATATGGAATGGGACGTGGGTCTCCCTTGGTACCGCCCGGTCCGCATCAACCACGTTGTTCCCGGCGGCGAATTCGGCTGGCGGAGCGGTGCTTCGAAATGGCCCGACTATTACTTCGACAGCCTCCCCTCGACCGTCGACATCGGCCGCGGATCCCCTACGGGCGTTTGCTTCTATCACAACGACACGTTCCCCGAAAAATACCGCGACGCATTCTTCGTCGCCGACTGGTCGCAAGGCAAGATCCTAGCGATCCACCACAAACAAGATGGCTCGACCTACAAGGGTGAAGTCGAAGAATTCGTGACCGGAAATCCGCTGAACGTCTCCGACATCGTTCCCGGTCCTGATGGCGATTTGTACTTCTGTCTCGGCGGACGGGGCACCGAAGGCGGGATTTATCGCGTGACTCCCGAAAATCCGGGAACCGCGCGTCAGCCCAAATCGAATTCTCCTGTAGAACGCGCCTTGGCACTCCCCCAACCCTCGGCCGCTTGGACCCGCGCCCAAGTCAAAAAACTCGAAGAAGAGTCGGGATCAAACTGGCGGTCGAACCTGACCAAAGTTGCCGCCGATCCCAATCGCACCGTCGCGGATCGTCGCCGTGCGGTGGGCATCCTGCAACAATTCTCCGACGGCCCGCCGCGACGACTGCTGACTGCATTGGCCAACGACGACAAACCGCAAATGCGGGCACTCGCGCTCACCTTGCTGGCCATTCACATCGACGACGAAGCCGAAAAAACGATCATCCAAGCGTTGGGCGATTCCGATCCCGTTGTACGCCGCCGTGCTTGCGAAGCATTGATTCGTGCCAACAAGACCGCTCCAGTGGACGTCGTGTTGCCCATGCTGGCTGAGCAAGATCGCTTTGTACGATACGCCGCTCGTGAGTTACTACAACGTCTCCCGGCTGAGCAATGGGCCGATGCGGTACTGACCGCCGACGATCCACGCATTGCCGCCGCCGGCATGTTGGCGTTGGTCATCAATTCTCCCACAGCGGAACAAAACGAAGCGATTCTCAAACGCTCAGTCGCGCTGCTACGATCGGACTTGCCCGACGCCGACGCGCTGGATGTGTTGCGCGTCGCTGAATTGGCACTGCAAAATGAAGGGACGACAGAAGCCTCGCGTTCCAACCTGTCCCATGCAGCACTGCAACTGTTCCCTTCGACCGACAACGGTTTGAACCGCGAATTGGCGCGCGTGCTGGCGTATCTGCAAGAGTCACGGGCGATCGACAAACTGATTACCTATCTACAAAACTCGACAGATACCACCGATCAAATCCATGCCGTTTATTGCCTGCGTTTCATTCCCCAAGGTTGGAAATGGGACCAACAGGCCGTTCTGTTCGAAGCCCTCGACCGTCTAGCTGGCCTAGAAGGGGGCGCGAGCTTCCGTGGCTATCTGGAAAATATGACGCGTGATTATCTCGCGACTCAAAAAGACCCGACCCGAGTGAATTTGCTGGCACACGCAGCCGAGTTCCCCATGCCCACGCGGTTGATGCTCGAAGCACTCTCCGCCGAACAGGCGACTACCTTCAGCAACGATTTGATCAAACTGGATCAACAACTCGCCGAAGCGGAAATTGCAGCCGATGCGCGAGCCCAAATCGCGTCGGCCATCGTTGATGCCTTGGGGCGCAGTAAAGCGCCGGAAACGAAGGATTATCTTCGCAAGTTATTCGAACAACAACCGGACCGCCGCGAAGGAGTCGCCCGTGCATTGGCCCGTCAAGCCGACCAAGCAAACTTTGCACCGTTGGTGGCGACCTTGCAATTCGGCGACAAAGGGACGCTGCAAGCAGTGATCCGCGGCTTGCTGAAGATCGACGCCAAACCAGAGAAGCCGCAAGACATTCGCACGGCTATCATCGCCGGTTTGAAAGTTGATAAAAACAGCCGCAAGGAAGTCGTCCGCCTGCTTAATAAATGGACCGACCAAGAGGTCGCGGAGGATTCCGATATGGGCCCGTTCCAGTCGTGGTTTATCGAAGAGTATCCCGACCTGCCGGCGGCCGAACTTCCCCAAACGGCGAAGAAGTCGAAATGGGAATTCGATCAGATCCTCAAATTTGTCACCGATCGTTCCAGCGGTGGCAAAGGCGACGCTGTGAAAGGCGAAGCAATTTTTGAAAAAGCGCAATGCATCAAATGCCACCGCTTCGGCCAACGGGGCGAAGGACTCGGCCCCGACCTGTCGGCTGTCCGCAAACGCTTCCAGCGCAAGCAGATTGTCGAATCGCTGTTCTATCCCTCGGCTGTGATCTCCGACCAATACCAAAGTGTGTCGATCATCACCAACGAAGGACTGACGCACACCGGCTTGGCTGTCGAACAAGGCGATGCCTACGTCGTTTTGTCGACCGACGGCACAAAAACGACGGTCAAAAAGTCGGACATCGATGAGATGATTCCGTCGAACACCTCGGGCATGCCCGAAGGACTGCTCGACGTGTTGACCTTGGCCGAAATCGCCGACCTGTTCGCCTTTCTGGAAACGACGCCCGCTGCTGTCGCGACAGAAAAATAAGACGATCACCGCGGGTGCCACTGGCGGGCTCGTCCGCCAGTGCGCACGCCGTGAGATGTTCATACCGTCTAAAACCGCGTCCCGCATCTACACTAACGGTCAATCCGCTAGTGGTACCCTTTGCTGGCCGATCGGACCTGACACGGACCATCCCGATGCCTGCGCACATCACACCCACCAGCCGTTGCCGTTTGGGAATTGGCTGCAGCGACATCACGCCGCCAGTGGGGATCTACCATCGATTTTGGGGGGCCGCTAAGCACGATCGTGCCACCGGTGTGCATCGCCCCTTGTTAGCGACGGTGCTGATCATCGAACCGTACGAATCCGGTTCCACCAACGAGCATACCGTCATGGTCGCTTTAGATCATTGCATCCTTCGACCTCCCGAATTGGCGGAGCTGACCGCTGCCGTGTGCCAACTCACCGGCGAAGATGAATCGCAACTGATGATCACATTTTCACACACGCACTCCGGAGGCAATTTGTGCAAGGACCGCGTTGAACTGCCCGGCGGTGAATTGATAGTCCCCTACCTGGAATCCTTACCCGAAAAAATCGCCGCCGCCTATCACGCAGCACGCGAGACATCACAAACCGCGATCCTGACATACGGCGCTACGACCTGCGATATGGCGCGGCAACGCGATTTCTGGGATGAGCAGCAGGATCGCTATGTCTGCGGCTTCAACCCACAAGGCCAGTGCGATCAAACTTTAGTGGTCGCCCGTGCGACCGATGAGCAGGGGGGCACGCTCGCCACAATCGTCAACTATGCCTGTCATCCGACGACGTTGGCCTGGGAAAACACGTTGATTAGCCCCGACTACATCGGAGCGCTCCGCGAAACCGTCGAACAAGCCACCGCTGCCCCCTGCTTGTTTTTGCTCTCCCCCTGCGGCGATGTCGGACCGCGGGATGGCTTTGTCGGCGATCCCGCTGTCGCCGATCGCAATGGTCGCCAGGTCGGTTATGCCGCTCTATCTGTGCTACAGTCGTTGCCAGCTGCTGCCGAAGATTTTCACTACATCGGCCCCGTTCTCTCCGGAGCCACGCTCGGAGCCTGGGAATACCGACCACACTCCACCAACCGCGCCGCCGAGACCGGGTGCTTCCAGCATCACCGCTGGCAAGTCCCGCTCGATTATCTCGACGGATTACCAACCGCAGCAACCGTCGAAGCCGAGCTGAAGGCGCTCATCGCCCAGGAGTCGCAGACCCGCAAAACCGGCGACGACACCACCGCGCACGAATTACGCGTCTTGGCCGAACGAAAGCGGCGACTCCTAGAACGCATCGCCCCCTTGCCGCCGGGCGAGCACTATCCCTATACGGTCGAAATGGTAAAACTGGGCGACGCGATTTGGATCGCTATTGAAGGGGAGCCCTACAACCTCCTACAGCAAGAGCTCCGCCAAAGCTTCCCCCACACCCCACTGATCATCACCGTCCTCGCCAACGGCGCCCGAGCCAGCTACATCCCCCGGCAAGAGGACTATGGCAAAGCCCTCTACCAAACAGAAATCGCCCTACTCGCCCCGGGTGCTTTAGAAACCCTCATCCAAGCCATCGCCAATCAAATCACAAAGTGGACGGGCCTTGAGGCTTGAGGCGTGAGGCTCGAGGAGATTCGGCAATCCTACCGCCTACCGCCTACCGCCTACCGCCTACTTCGCCGTCCATCCCCCATCCACGACCAGCATACTCCCCACCATGTAACTGGCGGCATCGCTGGCGAGGAAGATGGCGGCTCCTTGGATTTCCTGCAGCTCGCCCCAACGCTGGCACGCGGTTGCACCGACGATCGATTCTTTAGCTTCTTTGGTCTCGGCAATCGGCACGTTCATTGGCGTTAAAAACGGGCCGGGGCAAATCGCGTTCACGTTGATGCCGTGCGGCGCCAATTCCAGACCGAGCGCTCGCGTCATTTGCGCCACCGCTCCCTTACTGGTTGCATAGGGGGTCCGATTCGCCAAGCCGACCAAGCCCAGCGTGCTCGACAGGTTGATGATCCGCCCGTAGTTTTGTTGTTTCATATACGGCGTGACCGCTTGCGAGCAAAGCCAGACGCCGTTGACATTGATATCCTGCACCTGCTTGAATTCTTCGTAGGTCAACTCGTCAATCGGCCCGCGAATGTTGATGCCGGCGTTGTTGATGAGAATGTCGATCTTGCCGAATTCTTCTAACGCGCGGAGCACCATCGCTTCGACCGCAACTGGATCGGTGACGTCGCTGGCAATCCCGACGGCGCGGTGCCCGAAATTCTCAGCAATCTCCGCCGCAGCTGCTTCCGCCTCGTCGGCATGACGACTCGTCAGCAGCAGATCCGCTCCGCAAGAAGCCAACCCCGCCGCCATCGCCGTCCCCAACCCCTTCGACCCACCGGTGACGATCGCCACGCGGCCGGTCATATCAAATTGCTTCACTCCAGGTAACATGTTTTTGTATCCCACTCTAGTGTTTTGATCTTGGTGCAAGCCAGGTTTTCATGTTTTGATTCTTGCACAAGCTATAGACAAATGAAAAGCGAGTTCGTGACAAATGTCATGAAAGTACATTTCTGCGTAACACTTCGCCGTGCACGATCGCAAGCGGTCGCCTGAGGATTCACGAAGTCATCGGCGCAGATCTGTGATTGATCAGTATTCTATCTGTGGCTTCGTGAACCGTTGATCGACATGAGTCAACGCGGTCGGTCAAGAATGCCCCGCAACTCCTCGACGCGCTGCAGGTTGATCCCATCGGGACGGTGTTCCAACAGCCAGTCGGCATCCTCGGCGGCTGCTTCGCGGCGTTCGGTTTGGAAGCGGAGGACCGCGCGAATCCAGCGTGACTGAGCCGCTTGGTTGTCGACTTCTACGATGGCAGTGACATACCGTAGCATCCCTTCGGGATCTTGCTCCTCTTGCGCTAAACCGAGCAGATTCGACAACATGCGAATCACGATGTCCCGTTTGGTGGCTGTCTTCAAATGCTCGTCGGTGAGCGGGATCCCGCGGTTGGCTTGGAGCATCATCGCTGCCGATTCTCGGCTGAGAAATTCGCCGCCGTCAAAGGGATCAATCAGTTGTGAGTCCCCTTCCTGGGGTTCGTGCCGCACGATGAAATGCCCAGGCAGCCCCACCCCGACAACGTTCAGACCGATACGACGTGCCAATTCCATGTAGAGCACCGAGAGCGATATCGGCAACCCTTCGCGATCGTCGATCACCTCATTCAAGTAGCTGTTGGATTTGTGATAATAGTTGGTGCGGCTGCCGTGATAGCCAAGGTCGGCGAACATGGCGCTATTCAATGCGGCCAATTTGTCGGACTCCGACGCATCGTCGGGGAGATCTTTTTGAATCCCGCGCGCCATGCGGTTGATTTCCTTTTGATAGAGCGCCGGATCAAGTTCGTCGTTGTCGAGCTTTGCCACCAACAGCGCCGCTTGTAACAGATCAATCTGTTCTTCATCAGCCGTTAAGGTTTTCACCAGTTCAGCCACAGTCGCATGCTGGTGGATTTCGTCCGCCAGCTTTCGCAGTTGGGCCGCCTGTTTTTCCAGTTTCACAGCGCGCCTGCGAAGGACCGTCAAACTGGCGGGGCTATCGGGCAGCAATGTCTCCACCAACGGTTTTGAAGGGGGGCCCGTGGTGGCAATTTCACCAACCACTCCCTCAATACGGGACGCAACCGCCGGGTCGATGCTTGTTTTAGGGATCGATTTGGCGACCTGAAAGTTTTTGAATTCTGCCTCTGTGTCACGAAACTTCGCCAACCCGACTTGGCCGGACGTCAGCCCGCGGTCTTCGGATTCGAACACCAATTCGTCATTCACATAACACAAGATGCGTTTCTCTTCGATGCGCACTTTAATGGTGTTCCAATCACCGGCGCGATATTTGGGCGTATATTGGTGTTTGAGAATCGTCCAGGAGAGCACATCGGGCCCGTCGAAACGCGTTAACCGCATCCGCGCGCCGCTGGGATAAAATCCATAATGCCGATCGTTGCCATCGGAGTGAAACACTAACCCAGCCGCGCCGCTTTCGTCGTCCAATCGCAAGGTCACGGCGACCTCAAACGGCAACTCGGGAACCTCGGCGGTACTCAACACAAACGACCGGCCGCCGAATCCGCTGCCGGTTCCTTCCACGGTCATCCGCCCGGAACGTTGCCGCCACGTGGCTCCCAAGTGCGGCGTCCATTCTTGAGGATCGAGCGCCCCGATCGTCAGCCACCGCTCGATCGGCACCGGGTTGGGGGTTTCAATCAATTTTTTGAGCGCATTGACCGGCATGGCAAATCCCAGGTTGGCCGTGTATTGCGCCTTCATCGTCAATAAGCCCAACACCCGCCCCCGCATGTCGAGCAACGGACCACCGCTATTACCGGTCTCGATCGGAATCGCCAATTGCAGCATGTTGCGGCCATCGATTTCACGCGTCCCGGAGATCACGCCGCTGACCACACTGTTGTTCAGTCCATAGGGATTGCCCAACGCGATCACTGGCTGGCCGTTTTCCACACTGTCGGAATCCCCCAGCGGCAGCGCGGGTAAATTCTCGGCTTTGATTTTGATCAACGCCAAATCGAGTTTGCGGTCCGACGCGTGCACAACCTCTGCAGGGTAAGAGTCCCCTTGGGAGGTCTTGACGGTGATCGGCCGCGCTTCGGCGATGACGTGCAGATTCGTTGCAATCAAGCCGTCCGGCTCAATCACAAATCCCGTCCCCAAACCCACGCGGTCTCCCCGCCGTCCCGTGACGGTGATTTCAACGACCGCTTTATCGGCAATTTTTGCTAGCTGTTGAACCGTCAGCGGCGATTCGCTGGGAAGGCGGATCTTTGAATCTGCGGCTGTTGGTTTTGCGGTCTCGATCTCCTCCGCCGAGAACAACGGCTCCGTGAGCAACGAGGCTAAGAGAAACCAACAGCAACAACATGCAACGCGCTTTCGCATTCCCATCAACAACTCCTCAAACCGGGGGAGGGTGCGTCCGTGAATTCGGAACTCGACCGTGGTTTCATCGTAGCTGGCAGCCAAGATCTCCGCAATCGCGCTCTCTGTTTTGAGTCGTTGTATGTATCGCGACGCACCTTTCGATGTAGGACAATTCGTTATCACCACGAATCAACATGCTGCACATACATTCGACAAATGGGTAAGCAAAGTTCTTTCGCGATTCGTCATGCACAGCATGACCTACCTGCTCGTACCGCGTTAAAACTCGATTTCGAGCGTGCTCGTATCGTCTGCGGCCACCGACTTGACGCCCGTCAATTCCTGCCGCTGGTCTCCTTCACCGACGCGAATCGTATACACGCCTTCCTTGAAGACTCCCGGGCGAAATTTTGTGCCATGGATGCGGAGCGTGTAGACGACTTCGTCCAATGCTTCGTCAACGACCTGCACCACCGGGTTCTCTTGGCCGCTGATGTTCAGCGTCGGGAGATACGCGAGCGGCTGGCGGTGATAGTTGTCTTGTTGAGTGATCGTGATCGGCCAACCGGGATGTTGCTTGGTGCCTGGTTCGGTCACATCCACATGCCGCGGCCAACATTCCATCACGATGTTCCGAGCAGGTTTTTGAAATCGCACGATGCCGTAACCGGCGGCGTTGTGGTTTTCCATCTTGGGATTGGCATAGGCCTGCATCGTGAGCTTGTTTCCCAACCCGTCGTAGTACCGCCCGGTGAAAGGGAGCGGATTGTCGGCCGGGTGATTTTCCGGTTTTTCCAGCGGCCACCACCAACGTCCATAAAAATTGACAATCGAGGGGACGCAAAACGACACGCCCGCATCTTCCCAGGAATTGATCCCGTGATGGATCACCGTCGCCAAGTGCTGATCACCAGCGATATGAAACGCAAAACTTCGTCGCATTTCCTCCAACGCTCGCGCGCGTCCTGCTTGCGGCCAGCCGTTGGAATCGAGATCGGCCAGCAACCGACCATTGTGACTACCATGAATGTGCGCGCCGCCGGCAAATATGGTTTGCGACAGTACCGCCTTCATCTCCGCACTACCCCACGACTGGCCCCACTCCCGCAAAAACTTCAACTGCCGGTCGCCCAACAACCGTGCTTCAGGAACATCGACTGAGGCGCGGTCGTAGCTGGGATTATTGATGTGGTCGGGACGCGGGCCTTGTTGCGGAATCAACCCCGCCGGTCCGGTCTTCCATTTGCGATCTTCGATGATGGCAAAATCGATGCCCCCCACGTTCAGCGATGTGTAATAGACCGTAATCCCCTGCCCGATCGGCGTCGCATCATACGGGTCGGGCAGATGGCTGGTTTGGGCCCGCTGCACCATGTTCACATACTCTGGCGACATGATATATCCACCATCCGCTCCGCCGCGGAGTTTCGACACCTTACCTGCTTCGCCCCACAGGTTCCCCTGCCCCACGTCGTGGTCGTCGGGGATCGTAATCGTCGGCCGGTCCTTGATGATCTCGCCAAACTGGCGGCCGAACAACAACCACGCCGCCGTGTGTGCGCGGTGGTCATAACTTTGATCGCCGGAGAAAAACAACAGGTCCGGATCCTGCGCTTTGACGTTCCGCACAATGTCTTCCCGCATGCCACGATCGCTGTTGGAATTGCCGGTGAAGGCGGCAACCACAATTTCGTCTTTGTCGCGGGGATCCTTACGAATGCGGCCTGCAAATTTCGCCCCGCCGGGATGCGTGACGCGATACTGGTGATCGCGGGAATGATCCCAATCTTCGATGCGAAACGTCGCCAACCAACCGGTCTCGTCGACGTTGGAGCGAGCAATCGTTTTCCAATTCGTGCCATCGTGAATCTGCAGCGTCACCTCGCGCGATTCGCCGTCACGGAGCGGATAAAGCTGCGCGGACAATTTGAGGATGTTGTCCTGCACCGTATACAGCGCAAAACAAATCGCCTCATCCCGCGGCACCTCGGGAATCGTTGGCTTGCCCCCTTTGCGATCAATCGTTATCGGCTCGGGAATGGAGTCCGAGGGGAACGCCGCAGTGGCCGTCGCCGTGATGGTGATCACTGTGGCGAATAAGGTGATGTATTTTCTGATGAGGCGTGAGTGGTTCATCGTGGCGCTCGTGTGGCTAGTGGTCGATGCTAACGGTTTGTGGTCATTGTACGAGGGTTGCGGTCGTTGTGCCAATACATCAGGCCGCACACCCATGAATGGATATTTTCTCCCTCTCCCTCTGGGAGAGGGCCGGGGTGAGGGGCAAGCCAAGTGTGACAAACCTTCACAGCAACCGCCAAGAATGCGAACGGCGAATCAATACCGCCATACAACCGTCAGCGAAGCCGCTACTTCGCCGCCACCTTCGGCAGCGCGTCGCACATTTGCAGCGCCAACAACGGATAGGCCGTTCCGCTGAACGTGATGAAATGCCATTTGTCGGTGTTCAGCGAACGGGTCCACCAGCGGCCCGATTCTCGCTGGTTGGCCAATAGCCAAGCGATGCCCTTTTGAATCCGCGGATCATCCGCTGCAAGGCCTGCTTCACGGAGTACGATGATTGCCAGGCCGGTTTGATGTCCGTCGCTGGGAGGATTGGCGAATTCCGGTTCGCTGCGGAGTTTCTCGGCGCGGTTGCCTTTGCCCCAACTCTCCGGAGCGGCGAACGTGCGAATCGACCAGCCACCATCCTCGCGTTGATGCGACAGTAACATTTCGATCAGCTCTTGTTTTTGCGTGGCATCGATCAGGTCCGGCATCCGTGTGGAGGCCCACAACAGTAACGCCTTGCCGTAATCGTGCGGCGGTGTTTCGCTGCGCAGAAACTTCTTGAGCTTGCTGATTCCCGTTTTCGCTTGTTCGTCCGGAGGATTTTTTAAATACCCAGGTGCCGTCGCCAGTGCCATGGCAGCGGCTGTGGCAACGTGGTAGGTGTCCGATTCATACGGCGGCCAGCAATCGGTATTTGCCCAGGTGCCGTTTTCGAGTTGAATTTCAAACAAAAACGAAAAGGCATCAATGGTCTCCGGCGACAACTGCCCCGTGATGTGTGCATCCCATTCCGCCAAGCCCCCGGCAGCGTAGACCACTTTGACAGGGTTCACGCCTTTAAGCAATGTTTCACGCCGCATCATCTTCAGGTCGATGATTTGCTCCAGCGCGAATTGTCGCAAGTTGTCATCCGGTTTTCCCAACGACGCGGAGAGTGCAGGCCGCGTGACCAAGTGCACCCCCGTTGTGTGGCAGGCGATGCACTTGCGTGTTCCGATCCAGGCCGCTGCGCTTTGCTGCAAATAGGTCGCCGCTTTGTCCGTCGAAAACGCCGCTGCAACCGGTTCGTCTGCCGAGGCCGCGGGAACCAGAATATCATCGTATTGGTACTGATAATCGGTCTGAGCAAGGGTCGTCGATGCTGACATCAGCACAACAACCACTGGTCCGGCAAAGGCAATAAAGCGGCTCGATATCATCGTCGATGCTCCGAAAGCTTTGGCACTTCCGCTGGTAGAATTCGCACCGCCAATGGACAATTCCACGCAAATCCCGACGGGATGGCTGTGCACAGAATTTTTCAACGTGGCAGGCGGAAATCGACGCTGCGGTCGTTTCACACGGGGTGGGTCAGTGGGTGGGAGCATCCATGCCTATGTAGTCCAGTGAGCGTCTAATCAGAATGGTACACTTTCGACACGTTGCAATCCAGCAAGCCAACTAAACAAAATCCATTTCGACACTGGATTTTAGGCAGTTTAACAGCACCCCTGTCGCCTCGCGCTGTCGCTCGCTGCGCGTCGAAGTCGCTAAGACAACCCGCTCGACGCTGGTGACCCGAACCGTCTGTGCTTGCCGCTGCGCCACGGCGACATAGACCACGCCATCGAGTTCCGCCGGTGCATCGGGCCCCAAGTGCCCGGTAATGGCGGCCGAAACGTCGGCCTCCACGGTGTTTTCCAACACACCGGCCGCCATTTGCCGCGCTACCGGTTCGCTGACCGCTGTAAACCGGGCCAAGTCCTCAGCTGATACTCTCAACCAGTCCTGCTTGGTTTGTTCACGATAGGTCACCGCTGAGCCGCACAAATACGCCGATATCCCCGGGACGGACGCCAACGTTGCCGCTGCCAATCCCGCGGTACAACTCTCAGCAAAGACCACCCGCAACTGCCGGTCGGCCAAAGTGCGGGCTAATGCTTGTGTGATTTCGTCCAGCGATTGCATACGATCCTCAATTCAAACGGCCCTGGGATTTTCAGCTTTTCGCATGATAACAGGTCATCCATACGACTGTCGTCGTCCAACACTTGACCGCGCCGCCGGAGCGACATACAAACAACTGCAGCGCTCGTCTCGAACCAGCGGCGGCATTTTATTACAAGGAGTCTCATCATCATGGCAATTGACCCGGCTGACTTGCGCGGCGTGCATTTGGTGCCGCTGACGGCATTTGATCAATCTGATCAAATCAACGAAACCCTGCAAGCGCAACATTCCCGCAATATGTACGACGCCGGTGTGCGTCTCTATTTGCCGGCAGCCGGCACCAGCGAATTTCAAAGTCTCTCGTTGGATGAAGTCGTCAAACTCGTGCAAATCACCCGCGAGAATACCGGGCCGGATGCACTGATCTTTGCGCCGGTGGGATTGCAACTACAGCACTCCATTGAAGTCGGCCGCCGCGCGCTGGAAGTCGGAGCGACAGGGATCATGTTCATGCCCTTCGTGCATCCCTATCTCAGCGACGAGGGTGCCCGCGATTATTATTTGCAGGTGATCCAAGCCACGCAATGCCCGACGTTGATCTACAAAAAAGCGGCCATCCCCAGTGACGCCCTGCTGTTGGAGTTATCCGACAACGAACACGTCGTCGGCATCAAGCATGCCACGAATGCGATGCACGAATTCCGCAAAGTGATCCAAGCCGACGGTGGACGCACGGAGTGGATTTGCGGTTCGGCGGAACGATTCGCGCCGTACTACATGTTGGCCGGCTCTCCAGGTTTTACCACCGGGGCGGGTAACTTGTGTCCCCATTTGAGTCTGGCCTGCCACGCAGCCTTTGCCGCTCAACAATGGGATGAAGGCATGCGACTGCAGTCGATCATTCAGCCCATCGAAGATTTCCGTGCCCGTAGCGGCGACAGTTACAACGTGAGCATGCTGAAGTACGCCATGAGCCTCATCGGCCCCGACTTCGGCCCCGCCCGCGCACCACAACGACAACTCACCGCGCAAGACCGCAGCGAAATCGATGCACTGATGCAACCGATTCTCGCCGCCGAAGCGGAAGTCAAAAACGAAGCCCAAAGCGTGGGTCTGTCGCGGTGAATGGAGGCTTGAGGCTTGGGGGGACAGGCTTGAGGGCAAGTAGACCGAAGGCTTTTGACCTTAGGCTGTCGGAGGGCATGGGAGATTATGTCTTGGCGAGTTGAGTCGTCTTGTTGGTCTCCAATGCGAGTCGTAGAATGGAGAGTACGACTGTTTCCCTCCTCGACTAAGTCGGATTCGCCATGGCCTCAGCTGCCGACAATTCCGCAAAAAACGGCCCCCTCTCGGATACGATTCCGCCGCTTGCTTCCGGTGATCGCCTGACGCGCCCCGAATTTGAACGCCGCTACGCTGCCGCGCGCAACGTACGGGCGGAGTTAGTAGAAGGGGTGGTCTACGTGCAAGCTGCGATTCGTCATCAACAACATGGGCAACCACATGCGCTCTTATCAGGGTGGTTGTCCTCTTATTTTATGGCCACACAGGGAACAGATGTCGGCGATGCCAGCACTTTGAGACTCGATGCGGACAACGAGCCGCAGCCCGATATCCTATTGCGCATCGATTCCGCATGTGGCGGCGCGTCGTCGATCGACGCGGAAGGCTACCTGACCGGGCCGCCGGAGTTGGTGGTGGAAATTGCGGCGAGCACGGCGAGTTATGACTTGCACGACAAACTCAACGCCTACCGCCGCAACGGGGTGCAGGAGTATCTGGTCTGGCGGGTTCTGGACGATGCCTTTGACTGGTTCGTGCTTCGCGAAGGACGCTACGAACGTTTACCGGTGACCGAAGCGGGTGTGATTCAGAGTGAACTCTTTCCCGGCCTGTGGTTGGACACCGCTGCACTGCTGCGTGGCGATTTAGCGGCGGCGATCGAGACGCTCAATCCGGGACTGGACTCCGCTGAGCATGCGGCGTTTTGCCAGCGGCTCGCGGAGTTGCGGACCAAAGAAAACAGCAAGGACGACCGATAACATTCGGCCGTCCTTGCTGCGTATCTTCAAGCGACATGCATCCGCGTTAGCGGGCCATCGCCAATTTTTCTTCCTTCTCCGCACGACGACGTTCCACCACTTCTTCTTGCACCGACTTCGGCGTTTGCTTGTAGTGTGAAAACTCCATGCTAAACGAGCCTTTGCCTTGCGTCATGCTCCGCAGTTCGTTGGCATAATCAAACATGCTAGCCAACGGAACCTCGGCCAAAATGAAGCAGCTTCCCGAACGGTCTTCGCTGGAGGTCATAATTCCCCGCAGGCCGGACAGATGTCCGACAACGGGTCCTTGGTACTCCGTGGGGATTTCGACGTCTAACTTCATGATCGGCTCTAACAATGCCATTTTGGAATTCTTCAGAGCATCTCGCATGCAGTTGAACGCCGCAATATTAAACGCCATGTCCGATGAGTCGACATCGTGGTAGCTACCATCTTGCAGCACCATCTGTACGCCCACCACTTCGCATTCGCACAGCGGTCCTTTGACCAATGCACGTTGAAAACCTTGGTTGACGGCCGGGATATATTCCTTGGGAATACGGCCACCGGTCACTTCATCAATAAACTCGTACGGCTCCGGGGCATCTTCCGGCAATGGAACCAGTTTGCCCACGATGTGTGCAAATTGTCCGGAACCACCCGTTTGCTTTTTATGCTTGTGATTGAACTCAACCGGCCTTGTCGGACTTTCTCGATAGGCCACCCGCGGCTCACCCACAAGGCATTCCACTTTGTATTCGCGGCGAATACGTTCGAGGTAAACCTCCAAGTGCAACTGGCCCATCCCTGCGATGATCGTTTGGGCCGATTCTTGGTCCGTTTCCACGCGGAACGTGGGATCTTCGCGGCGGAACCGCTGCAACGCCTTCGCCAGTTTGTCCGCACCGTCCCGCTTGATCGGTTCTACGGAAAGTCGAATGACCGGTTCGGGCACGAAAATGTTTTCCAACGCATAGTCGACACCGTCGCCGCAGAACGTATCACCCGACGCACAATCGACACCGATCACCGCGACAATATCGCCGGCTTCGGCCAAATCGACATCTTCGCGATCGTCAGCGTGCATCCGGACAATCCGGCCAAATCTCACGTTGTTCCCGGTCCGGGTGTTGCGGTAGGTTTGCCCTTTGACCAACGAACCTTGGTAGATTCGCATGTAGGTCAATTGACCGAACGTTTCGACAACCGTTTTGAAGGCCATCGCTACCAGCGGTTTTTCGGAATCCGATTCCAAGATGACCGACTCACCCTCTTCGCCTTCCTTGACGTTGGAAACATCCATCGCCGTGATTTCGCGATCCAACGGGCTGGGAAGATAATCATAAACAGCGTCGAGCAACGGCTGAACACCTTTGTTCTTAAATGCGGTCCCCATCATGACCGGCGTCAGATCTTGACGGAGGGTCACTTCGCGGATCAACGCTTTAATGGTGGCGACATCCACGTCGCCCTCTTCGAGCAACGTTTCCATCAACTCATCGCTGAACAGCGACAAAGTCTCCAGCATGTGTTCGCGATATTCGTTTGCCAAGTCGGCGACTTTCTCCGGGATCTCTTCGTAGCGAACAATCTCGCCGTCCGTGCCGTCGAAATAAATCGCCTTCATATTGACGAGATCAACGATGCCTTCGAGGTCCTGCTCTTTGCCGATCGGAATTTGCAAAGGCAGCGGGGTGCATCCCAACTTCTCTTCGATTTGCTGAATCACGCTGAACGGATCGGCACCGGTGCGGTCCATTTTGTTAATGAACGCAATCCGCGGGGTGTGATACCGTTTCATTTGGCGGTCCACGGTGAGCGACTGGCTTTGAACGCCACCCACAGCGCACAGCACGAGTATGGCCCCGTCAAGCACGCGCAACGAACGCTCGACTTCGACCGTGAAGTCCACGTGTCCCGGCGTATCGATGACGTTGATTGGATTCCCGTTCCACTCCACGCGTGTCGCGGCGGAGGTGATCGTAATCCCCCGTTCTTTTTCCAGTTCCATGTGGTCCATGGTCGCGCCGTCACCGCCACCTTTGACTTCATTCATGCGGTGGATACGGCCGCAATAAAACAACATCCGCTCGGTGAGCGTCGTCTTACCGGAGTCAATATGGGCCGAAATGCCGATGTTGCGAAGTTTTTCTAAGTTTTTCATGGAACGTTCTCAACGCATTCTCAAAGGAATGTACGTCGCGGTTTAAGTGAAACGGGCGTTCTCCGACGCTGGAGAATAGCGGACTCGATACGTAACGAACCCACCGCATGCTGCCCAAAAAAACTGGTTATTATCTCCTCAATCCTAAGGACTGAGGATGAATCTCCGATGAACCTTTTTCGCTGTGCCGGGATTTAGCCGCGTCAATTGATCCGCAAATCATACGTTGACCGGCCAGACTGGCGCCGCTCAACCATCTTATAGACACGCTTGTGCCCATTAAGTTCTGTCCCGCGACGGCTTAAAATGCCTAAAGGCAATTGCCACGTGCCGAGGTCGGGGTGCGGATCACTACGTGCTCTTCACGCGGAAGGGAAGGTCGTCGCCGACGTTCATGCCGATCACAAACGTCATCCGGCAATCTCCGCGCCAAGGAGGAAGGAACTGACGAATTCTATCTGCGATGCCGATCGTAGGGAAGAGAAACTTTCCCGCAAATCGGTCAAATTCCGCGAATTCCACAACCAAAAAGGTTCTCACCGCAGCTCGGTGGTCGTTTTTGGCCTTTGAAAAGTGCGAAAAACACGGGTGAGTTGCCATGGCTCCCCACCCGTGTGAATTCGATCAATTCGCGGCATTTTTTGCCCGTCACCCCTGCGAAACCGCAGCTTGGGCCGCTGCCAAACGGGCAATCGGCACGCGGAACGGCGAACAGCTGACGTAGTTCAACCCGATACTATGGCAGAACTTGACGCTGGCCGGGTCGCCGCCATGTTCGCCGCAAATCCCGATTTTGAGATCCTTGCGCGAGCTGCGGCCCCCTTCGACACCAATTTTCATCAAGCCCCCCACACCGTCGAAGTCGATCGTCTGGAACGGATCGTTGGGGACAATGTCGTGTTCGCGGTAGTAGCCAATAAATCCGCCGTAGTCGTCCCGGCTGATTCCCAGGGCGGTCTGCGTCAGGTCGTTGGTTCCGAAGCTGAAGAATTCCGCACCTGTGGCGATTTGATCGGCACAGACGGCGGCTCGTGGGACTTCGATCATCGTTCCAACCAGGTATTCGACCTTTTGGCCGGTTTCGGCCATCACGGCTTCGGCTTGTGCCCGCACGATCTTCTCTTGGTCCTTGAATTCGGCCAAGAATCCGACGAGCGGAATCATGATTTCCGGATGGACGTCAATGCCTTCTTTTTTCACCGCACAGGCGGCTTCCATGATGGCACGTGCTTGCATGGCTGTGATTTCCGGGTAAACGATGCCCAGGCGGCATCCCCGGTGACCCAGCATCGGGTTCGACTCATGCAGCCCTTCGACGCGGCGGTGGATCTCTTCTTCGGATTTGCCGGTCATCTTGGCCAATTGTCCAGCCAAGGCCGGGTCTTCTTCCAAATGCCGCTCTGAGAGGAATTCGTGCAGCGGCGGATCGAGCAAGCGAACCGTCACCGGCCGCCCTTCCATGGCCCGGAACAGCCCCTCGAAGTCGCTGCGTTGGTATGGCAACAACTTGTCGATCGCCTTTTGACGGACTTCCTTGGTCTCGGCGAGAATCATCTCCCGGATTTCATCGACATGGTGGAAGAACATGTGCTCGGTCCGGCACAGTCCAATTCCTTCGGCTCCGAAGGCAATCGCTTCGGCGGCTTGGTCCGGGCTGTCCGCGTTGGTGCGCACATTCAACGTGCGGTGCTCGTCGACCCACTCCATCAACTGAGCGTATCGCTTGTAGGTCTCTGATTTTTCCGGGTCACCCGCCTTGTGGATGACCACGTCCAAGACTTCGCTCGGTTTGGTCGTGACACTCCCTTCGAAGACTTCGCCGGTGAATCCGTCGATGCTGATGTAGTCCCCTTCATTGAAGGTCTTGTCTCCCACCGACATGGTTCCAGCTTGGTAGTCGATGTCCAATTCCGTGGCACCCACGATGCAGACCTTACCCATTTGCCGGCTCACCAGTGCGGCGTGGGAACTGGCTCCCCCGAAGGCGGTCAGAATGCCCTTGGCCGCTTGCATGCCCCGCAAGTCTTCTGGGCTGGTTTCGCGGCGGACAAGAATCAACTGCACGTCGTTGTCGGCATTGTATTGGGCTTCCGCATCTTCGGCGTGGAAGCAGATCTTGCCGTAGGTCGCACCGGGACCGGCGTTGATGCCTTTGGTCAGCAAGCGACCTTCAGCGTCTGCCGCTGCTTTGGCATCGGGATCGAAAATCGGCTGCAACAGTTGGTTGAGGTCGTCGGCCGGAATCCGCCGCGGATTCAGTGCTTCCTTCGGATCGATCAGGCCTTCATTCACCAAGTCGACCGCGATCCGCACAGCGGCAAAACCGGTCCGCTTGGCGTTACGTGTCTGCAGCATCCAGACTTTGCCATGTTGGACGGTGAACTCGATGTCCTGCACGTCTTTGTAGTGTTTCTCGAGGATTTTGCCGATTTCGTTCAACCGGTCAAAGGCCTCAGGCATATCGTCGTGCAGGCTTTCTTCGACCCGTTTGGTCGACCGGATTCCAGCCACCACGTCTTCGCCTTGAGCGTTGATCAGATAGTCGCCGCGGAATCCAGGATCTCCCAGCGAGCAGTCGCGGGTCAGCCCGACACCCGAAGCGCTGTCTTCGCTCAGGTTACCGAACACCATCGCCTGCACGTTGACGGCTGTGCCCCATTCGTGCGGAATACCGTATTGGCGGCGATAGACCATCGCCCGGTCATTCATCCAACTGGAGAAGACAGCTCCGATGGCGCCCCACAGTTGGTCGAGCGGTTCATCCGGAAAGTCGTTTCCGGTTCGCTCTTTGATGGCCGCTTTGAATTCCTTAACCAATTCCTTCAAGCCCGCAGCGCTCAAACCGGAATCAAACTCGACCCCTTCGGCCTCTTTTTTGGCTTCCAGCAGGTGTTCGAACGGGTCGATTTCCTTTTTGTCCAGCGTCTTCATTTCCAAGACGACGTCGCCGTACATTTGCACAAAGCGGCGATAGCTGTCCCAGGCGAATTGTTCGTTGCCCGACTTTTTGGCCAAGGCGGCAACGGTCGTGTCGTTCAGTCCGATATTGAGCACCGTGTCCATCATGCCCGGCATCGATTCGCGGGCACCACTACGGCAGGAAAGCAGCAAGGGATTTTCGGTGCAGCCGAATTTGGCCCCCATGGCTTTTTCAATTTTCTCCAGAGCAGCAGCCACATCATCGCGCAGTTGTTCGGGATAGGTTTCGCCGTTGTCGTAGTAGTAAGTACAGACACCGGTCGAGATTGTGAATCCAGCCGGAACCGGCAGACCGATGCTGGTCATTTCGGCCAAGTTGGCACCTTTGCCACCCAACTCATTTTTCATGGTGGCGCCGCCATCGGCTTTACCGTCACCAAACGAAAACACGTATTTCGTCGCTGTTGCAGTCGTCATTCCAAACGTTCCTTGATATGGCTCCGCGCGATTCTAATCTGAGCGGAACGAAAATAGAGGTTGTTAGTGATTCCGTCGGCGTCTCTGTCCCCACGCGAATCCCGGTGGGCGCAAGCCCTTATTGGGGGACGAGTACCGGTCAAAGGCCCTCGCACAACCCGCACGCTCACCTGGTTCGTCGGCAGGTCGTGGGTTGCGCGAAAAAGGTCCTGTCTGCAGCCGTTCTGGTTGAAACCGGACCTCCGGCGCAATTTCCCCTGAAGCAGACAGAAACCTATCATCGCCGCCGCCGACCGTCAACCCACCCGCCCCGACCCGATGGCTCCGAAACCCTCGGCTCACAGCCGGAATTTCTTTCCTGTACCAACCAGTGTCACGCCCGATTGGTTGTCATCACTGGCAAGAAAATACCCCGTCAGGGTGAAAAATCGGACGAACGATCCAAATCGCCGCACATGTTCTGCTATTTTTCGGGATGACATGTCCACGGAGTTGGGTACAATAATGGTGAGTGAACCGGTGTCAAAAGCGATTTGGCGGGTGGTACGAAACATTTTCAGGCGAGAACGGGCGACACCCGATTAACGACTCTGGATGAGAGTTGTCAATTTCGGCGACGCAGGTGGTGCAATGGACCAGAACACGGTCGGCAGGCCCATGGAAATCCTCTTGGTGGAGGACAGCCTCACCTTTGCGCGGATTGCGTTCGGCGCACTGAAAAAAGGGGCCGTTCAACACCGACTCACCTGGGTGACCGACGGCGAAGAGGCGATCGAATTCCTCTACCAACGCGGCAAGTTCTCCCGCGCTCCCCGCCCCGACTTGATTCTGCTTGATCTCGGCTTGCCCAAAAAAGACGGCCGCGAGGTCCTGACGGAGATCAAACATGACGAGGAATTGAAACAGATCCCCGTCGTGGTCATGACCGCCTCGACCAACGCCATCGACATCCAACGCAGCGAAGAACTGCAAGTTCAGAGCTACATGACCAAACCGCTGAATCTGAAAAAGTTCCGAAAACTGGTCAAGGAACTCGCCCGCTATTGGCAGAAAGACATGATTCTGCCGGCTGAGCCTGCCGTTGACTGACGCTACTTTGTCGTTTCAGCCTGTTTGCTGACCGAGACCTGCCACGGCCCACGGACCGCTTCACGTTTTCCAACGCGCACCAAGTCGAGTGTCAACCGCGCGTCCCCGGCGGTCAGCTCCACGTCACGAAACGTGTGCTCCGTGGAATCCGCCGCCACATCGGCCGTTAAGGTTTTGCCCCCCATTTTTAACGACAACGTCTCTTTATATGCACGCGGCTTATAGGTCACGGTCACGTCGTAACGCCCTGCTGTCGCTACGAACAATTCCCAGTAGCCGCGTGAATCGGGTTGCCAACCGCTGTCACGACTGGTGCGCCGCCAATCTTGGCGGGTGAGGACCACTGGGTTTTCGTGCGGCGTACCGAGATAAATGCGCGGCGGAGCATAGTTGTCCTCACGCGTGCTACTAACATCGTCGAACCAGGTTTCATATGCCTGCCGCATTTGCTTGGCGACATCAGCCTGCTCGGCAACAACGTTGTGCATTTGCAGTGGATCGGCCGTCATGTCATACAATTCAAACTTCGGAGGCCGCGGCAATTTTTCGCGGCCGAAACCAGAATCGTTTAATAGCGTCCAATCTTGATTGATGGCGACAAAATTATGAAAGCGGACCGGGACATCCCCGCGATGTGCCTGAATATAAATCGTGCGATCAGGCCAATCGTCTGCTTTGCCTTCCAACAACGGCAAAACGCTCCGCCCATCCAGTTGGACTCCCTCGGGCACCGGGACCTCACAGGCGTCCAGCAACGTTGGTAACACATCGATATGTGCCGCAATGCGGTCGGAGCTTTGCCCCGCTTTCAACCGCGCCGGCCAATGCACATAAAACGGCGAGCGGACGCCCCCTTCATGGACGCGTGATTTCATGCCCCGCATCCCAGCGACATAACGCATGCCGTTGGGGCCGTTGTCGACCATGAAAATCACCACTGTATTGTCGGTGATCTTGAGCGCGTCCAGTTTTTCAAACAAGCGGCCAACATTCGCATCGACATTGCTGATCATCGCAAATATCCGCGCTCGTTTGTCTTGGTTCGCTTTTTTCGGCAAACGGTGTCCCGTCTCCTGCGGAAATTGGTCGTTCCCTAGGTCGACTTTCTTGTACTGCGCGTACTCCGTTTCCGGGACGTCATCAAACGGTCCGTGGGGTGCGTTGGTCGGAATGTAAGCGAAAAACGGAGTACGGGAATCATGTTGCGTCTCGATCCAATTCATTGCTGCGTCGAAATAGAGGTCGGTGCAATACCCTGTTTGCGGCGCCTCTTGGCCGTTGTGAAACAGTATCGGATCGGTGTATTTGCCTTCGCCGCCTGGGGGATCAGAGGGTTGCCCAATCCCACCGCCACGGATCACGAATGATTCCTGAAATCCCTGGTCCATCGCGCGGATCGGATAGTTGTCTCCCAAATGCCATTTGCCGAAGATGCCTGTCGCGTATCCGGCGGCGCCGAGCATTTCGGCAATCGTCACCTCATCGGTCTCCATCATCGCCCGCCCAATGTAAGTATCGATCGCCCGCGTGCGGTAGTTGTAGCGGCCCGTCATCAAGCAGGCTCGCGTTGGGGCGCAGACCGGCGAGACATAAAACCGCTCCATCTGCGCACTGCGTTTGGCCATCGCATCGATATTCGGCGTGCGAATCAACGGATTGCCCGTTGCCCCCAAGTCGCCGTACCCCTGATCGTCGGTCATGATCAGAATCACATTCGGCCGATCCGCCGCCGCAACGGTCGCCGCATCCACGAATCCAACCAGACCGCACAACCCGACCAAGATTAGGAACGCTCTCATACCAGATACTCTCCAGTGACATAGTGCCGGTTTTACCGGCCGTTACGAATTGGACTTCATATGAACACGGTTTCGTCCGGCACAGCCGGAGCTTCGGATTCGACGAACATCGACAGTATTTACGTTACACGGAAACCGACGCTGAGGGGAGTCTCCACCGCAATTCGATCCCGTATCCCTGCAGGCCCAGCGGATGTTATTGGTATTTGAAACAGCGTCACCGGCATGAGCCCATTGATGTGCTAGAATTGGGCGAAATCCGCTCCCCACTCCGAGAATGCCACGCCATGTCCACTCCTGACGAAAACAGGGATCTTGCCCCCTCTGCTTCCGGCTCCAGTCCGATTTTGGCGTATGTGCTCCCGTTTGTGCTGTTCATGGTACTCGGTGCCGCGGAGGGTTGGGAACCGCTCAAACCGTATTATCCATTCGTTTACACCGCCAAGATCGCCATCGTACTGGGCTGTTGGTGCTATTTCCGTCGTCGCTACCCTGCCCCTTCGACCGCCGGCCTTGGCTGGGGCATCCTGGCGGGCATTGTTGGTGTTATTGTTTGGATTGGGCTGTGGAACCTCAATCTTGAACGACATATTGCTGACATCCTGCCGAGTTGGCTGTATTCCGCTGAGCGCATCGGCTACGACCCGTTCACGGCTATTACCTCGACCGGCGGCGCCTGGGCGTTCATCGCTGTCCGTCTGTGCGGCTTGGCGCTGGTCGTGCCGTTGATGGAAGAGGTTTTCTGGCGCGGGTTTTTGATTCGGTATCTGGTCAAAGATGACTTCGAATCGGTCCCGGTCGGCACGTTCACCCCTTGGAGTTTTTCCGCCGTGGTCGTGCTCTTTACATTAGCGCACCCGGAACTCCTAGCCGCCGCCATTTGGTGCGCCGGCATCAACTGGGTGTTGTACCGGACTAAAAACCTCTGGGCCTGTATCACTGCGCATGCGGTGACGAATCTGTTGCTCGGGGTCTATATCCTCGCCACTGGCTCCTGGGCGCTCTGGTAATCCGATCGCTGCGGTCTACTGGTTTCTCGATCAAGCACCAGGCTGTGGTCGGCACAACCGGCACACTCCCCCCCACCCCTCCTTGGTGGCCACGTTGCGAAACGGCATCACGCGTTTTCCCGACGCAACGTGATATTGCAAAGTAGAGTTGAATGTCTGAACGCAGAAGCTCCGAATAATGAGGAATCTAGAGATGGCGAATACCGATTTTGCATTGGATCAAAAAACCGAAACTCCCGGCTTGGAATACCTACGCTGGATGCAAGAGGCGACCGTGCAAGGCAAAGGCCTGGGTGGACTGGTTCGCGAAATCGCCGGCCTGATGTGGGGACCGGGCAAGTTGCAGCCGAACGAATACTTTATGTACAAGCTCTACGACGATCAGCGTTATGGGGCCGATGTCAAAAAAACCTTCTTGGGCGCTCAGCGGCACCACGAATTGCTCGCCGCTCTCGACATGCCCTGGCCCAAAATCGCCAACGACAAGCCGACTTTAACGGCGCTGTTGCGGGGCCACGAATTGCCGATCCCCGAAACACAAGCCATGCGGCACGCCGCTCGGACTTTTCCGGGAGCGAAACCGCTGTTCAGTCGTGAAGACGTACTGCGATTTCTCCGCGAAGAAGCCAACTATCCACTGTTCACAAAACCAACCGCCGGTGCCTGTAGTTTGGGCGTGGCCAATATCGAATCCTACGACGCCGACGCTGATTGCCTGTTGACCAGCGACGGACGGCAGGTCTCGGTCGAAGATTTCGCCGATCAAGCTGAACAATTCGCGGCCGATGGCTACTTGTTCCAATCACGACTCACGCCACACCCTCAGATGGCCGACATCGTCGGAAACCGCATCAGCACGGTGCGTATGTTCGTGCTGGTGGACGAGCAAGGTCCGGTGTTGTTGCGAGCTGCTTGGAAAATCCCGGGCGCCGAAACAGTGGCCGACAACTTTTGGCGCGCCGGCAACATGCTGGGTGGCGTCGATGTCGAGACGGGCGACGTCACGCGGGTGTTGATGCGAACGGCTGAAGGCACCGAACCAGTCGAGGAACATCCGGTGACCGGCACCAAATTCGACGGTCTGACATTCCCCGAATGGGATGCGATGAAAGATCTCGTCATGCGAGGCGCAGCGGCGGTTCCCTCGTGCCACCTGCAAGGTTGGGATGTGGCGCTGACCGATCAAGGCCCCGTGCTGATTGAACTGGAAGGCGACGGCGGCGATTCGATCATGGAACAACTCTGTTTCGATACCGGATTGCTGCAAGGCCGTTACTTGGACTTCCTGAACAAGGCCATGCTGCAACGCAAAGAAAACGCCAAGTCCGCCAAACGCCGCTCACGCAAAAAGCTGTGGGCCAATCTCTCGCAGTTGAACATGAACGCACAACGCAGCGGCGAAACGGAGAGTGAACCGACCACGACGCACAGTGCGTGAAACCACGGAAACCAACCGCGACTGGAAACGGACGTCTTACTTAGATTTGCATTGCACCAAAGAAGTACTCATGCATCCGAATACCAAAGCGCCGCTGGAAGAGCTTCTGGTTTCCGGCGGCGACAACCGTCTCAACCTGCTGGGCGGGGAACGGCTCAATAAATATGGATGCGGACCGCAACCACGGTCCGTCGTTCCATTTGGATCGTGCACGAGTTCTTCCACTTCGCTCCGCGGATACGCGAAAGCGATGCGGACATTGCGTATCCTGCAGGGACAAGATGATTTCGACACGGCTGTCGCCCAGTGCGCACAATCGATCCGCACACGGCTTGCTGAATTGCTTGAGTTGAACGCCGACGTCGACATTGCATTGGCCCCTTCGGGCACCGATGTCGAGTTTCTCGCTGTCGCATTGGCGGGTGGCAATTCCAAGAAACAGATCGTCAACATCGTTGTTGGCCCGGGCGAAGTCGGCAGCGGAACACCGTTGGCCGCCGGATGTTGTCACTATGACAATCAAACGCCCAACGGCCGCAGCAAGACACGCGGAACGCCGATTGACGCCGAACTCGCGTCGCGGGTCACCGTAAAAACCGTCGACATTCGCGGCGCCGGCGGACGACAGTTGGAAGAATCAGAAATCAACGCCGAAGTCACCCAACTGGTCGTCGATTCCAGCAACGATGATACGGTCGTGCTCTTGCACATTGTTGCCCACAGTAAAACCGGTGTCTTCGCCCCCAGCTTCGCCTGCGTCGAACGGTTGCGAGCGGCCTTTCCCGACTTAGTGGTCGTCATCGATGCCGCTCAAGGACGCATCAGCCGCGCGGGATTACGCGACGCGTTGGACCGCGGCTATTTGGTGATTTTTACGGGATCCAAATTCTACGGCGGCCCCCCCTTCTCCGGGGCGCTGCTCATCCCACACACGTTCGACGAAACCATCCAATCACTCGGCCAACTTCCGCAGGGATTCGGCGATTATTTTTCCGCCGCTGAAATGCCCGAACGTTGGACCGCTATCCGCAACGCGCTGCCTAAGAAATCCAACCTCGGCATCGTGCTCCGCTGGACAGCCGCGCTGGCGGAGATCGATGCCTACTACGCCGTGCCGGAATTGACGCGGGACTGGGTGCTGAACTGCTTCGAAACCCAGGCCCCTCAGATCCTCGGTGCGTCCTCCGTATTTAAACTACTGCCAACCACTCCGGCACCGCACGACGAAGAAGTCGACCGTCCACTCGAAGCGCGAACAACCGTTGTCGGCTTTTGGATCACTCCGCCGGGTGAACGAAATGCTCTAGAGAAAACGGACCTCGCACGGCTACATCACAACTTGAATCGCGACATCTCCCTTCTGTATCCCGACTGGGATACGGAGGTTACTTCGCAATGTTTCCATATCGGACAACCGGTCAACCTCGGTACTGCCGGATATATACTACGGGTCGCGATTGGTGGAGAGTTGGTCGTCCGTGTGGCGACCGACGCACGCTTGGGACGTACTTTCGACCAACGCTTGACTTGGTTGCAGCAGCAAATTATGAATCTGCGACGCAAGGTGGAATGCCTTGTTGGAGTGGAAGCTGACGCCGATTCGGTGATTTTCAATCCTGGCGTGGAGTTACCGCTCAAACTGCCTGCCGCCAACTTAAAATGAGTGCCTGAGTATTTGAAAGCGGACGGATGGATGCCTTCGGTCGCCGAATTTCATTGGACGAAGCGGCCGCTGTGGTGCAATCCGCGCAATTGCACGGCCCGCTCACTGACGCGCCGTCCGCCATCTTTCACAACCTGCATCTCATGCAGTCGAGGTTGGCCGAACTAAAATCGGCATTCCCCCCCAACACGTTGCACGCGATTGCCATAAAAGCCAATCCGGTGTTGGAGATCCTCCGCGCAGTTGTTCAAGAAGGCTGTGGGTTGGAAGCGGCCAGTATTGAAGAGGTCCAACTGGCCCTCGCCGCCGGATGCCCGCCGCAACGGGTGATCTTTGATTCGCCTGCAAAAACGACGGCGGAGATCCGCCAAGCCTTGAACGCGGGAATTTATCTGAACGTCGATAACTTCGAGGAACTTCATCGGATCGCCACCGAACTGCAGACGCGTGCCTCGAACTCCGTGGTCGGCTTGCGGGTCAATCCTCAAGTTGGCGGCGGTACGATCTCACTGACTAGTGTTGCCAACACCGACTCCAAATTTGGCATTCCGCTCTCCACAAATCGGGCGGCGATTTTGGAGGCATTTGCGAGCCACGCATGGCTCCGCGGCCTGCACATCCATGTCGGATCGCAAGGTTGTGCCATGGGGCTATTGACCGACGCCATTACGATCGCCGATACGTTGCGAAAAGAAATCGAACAGCACAGCGGCCAAGTAGTCACGCATCTCGACATTGGTGGTGGTTTGCCAACGGTGTACCAATCTGATTTGACTGCCCCCACGCCGGCCGAATACGTCGCTGAGATCCGCAAGCGCGCACCGGACGTGTTGTCCCCTGACCTACAACGCATCACCGAATTCGGCCGCGCGGTCCAAGCCAATTGCGGATTCGCTGCCAGCCGAGTGGAATACTACAAACCCGCACAACAGATGGCCGTGATCCACCTCGGCGCGGACTTCTTGCTACGCCCCGTCTATCGCCCAGAGGATTGGCCGCATGAATTTTTTGTGTTGGATGCACAAGGCTTTCCCAAAACCGGTGAGACGCGTCCGGTGACAATCGTGGGACCACTCTGTTTCGGCGGCGACATCGTCGCTCGTGACGTGCAACTTCCGCCAATCGAAGCAGGCGATTGGATCGTGATCCGCGACGTCGGCGCCTATACGCTGAGCATGTGGTCCCGGCATTGCAGCCGCGGCATTCCAGCGGTCATCGGTTATGAACCTGATCGCCTGGATACCATGCAAGTCCTGCGTCCGGCCGAATCGCCGGAGGATATTGTGCGGTATTGGGGTCATGGTGAACAGATCTGAGAGCACGGTTGAAATCGTTGGCCTGAGTATTGTGCTCTATTCCATGTTTTCTTCCGTACTTGACTCAATCCAGAAAGTCTGGTTAACTAACACCCCTTTCGGAAACCCCCTATTCGTCCAGGGGCAAGCAGACAACCAAAACGAGATCGATCCCCACACGTTTTGAGGAGTGAGAGTCCTGCTAAACCAGTTGTTGTTGGGCCAGACAACATACACGGCGGGTGCAATCCTTTCGCCGCAATTCTCTGTCTAATTATTCCGAGCAGCATCAGCGGGTTCTCTTTGACACGATGTCATTCATGAGACACCTTTGAATAGCAACAGCGTGTTGCCACTTTTGGGTAACGCGCTGCTGTCATAAATACCGCGGGCTGCTGCAACTCCTCCAGAGCCTTCGATAAAGGCAAACCCGTCGTGAGGCGGGGACGCAAAGCCATGGGTCTCGCTCCAGAGATTGCCAGGTTCCCGAAAAGGTCGATCCCAACTCAAACCAGTTTGGAGGAATGCAGCAATGCTTTTCCGCGCACGATCAACTTCCATGTCCACGCAACCCCCTGAAGCGGACATCTCCACGCTGTTCTCGCGCCTGATCGGCTGCGCACTTCCCAAGCAACCTCGGCCACGCAATTCTCGCTCCACCGATTCGCTAAAGTTCGAGACGCTGGAAAGCCGGCTCGTTATGTCCGGCAACCTCGAGTTGAATGGCGGAATCGAAGAGGACAATAACACAGGTCACCCTCAGTTATGCGGCTGTGGTTGCTGCGGCGCTGGATACCTCAACGAACTGAACACCCTCGAATTGAACTCGACCTCTGAGGAATCAGGAGACGGAGAACAATTCCCGCTGGAAAGTCTGCCGTTGCTCTCCAGCAATTCCAACGCATCAGTGAAATTGTATCTGGATTTTGACGGACACTTCGAATCCAATTGGGGCTCCTATAGCAATATCACAACGCCGGCCTTTAGCCTGGATGGAGATTACAGCTCGTTCAGTACCGCCGAAATCAATTCGATCACCGAAATCTGGCAACGCGTCTCTGAGGACTATGCCCCTTTTAACATCGACGTCACCACGATTGATCCCGGCGACTTCAGCAACGGAAATGCCCTACGAGTGGCCATTGGCGGCAACAGTAGTTGGTACAGCAGCGGTGCGGGTGGCGTGGCCTATATCAACACGTTCACCAACTCCATCGTGAACACGGTCTACGTGTTCCCCGACAATCTGGCCAAAAACGCCAAATACATCGCCGAGGCATCATCGCATGAAGCGGGGCATGGGTTCGGGCTGAGACATCAAAGCACTTATGACAACGGCACCAAGACCAACGAATACAATCCAGGCAGCGGCGACTGGGCGCCGATCATGGGGGTTTCGTATTACAAAGCGCGGACTACCTGGCACGACGGGACGACAACGTCGGCCAATACATACCAAGACGACATGGCGGTCATTGCACGTGCGACGAACGGCTTTGGTTATCGGACCGACGATCATGGCAACATCAACTCGGCAACGACCTTATCCTTCGCCGGCAATAATGCGACTGCATCGGGCATCATCGAACGCATGAGCGATGAAGACGCTTTCTCCTTTTCGACGACCGGGGGACAAGTGGACTTGTCCGTCAATGTCGCTGAAGTCGGTGCAAACTTGGACTCCGTCATCGAATTGCGGACCGCGTCCGGACAACTGATCGCCACTGCCGATCCATCGGGAAGTTATGGAGCCGTCATTTCGACCGATGTCGCAGCCGGTGATTATGTGCTAGTCGTCCGCAGCACAGGCGAATATGGCTCAGTAGGACAATACACCGTTTCGGCAACCCGCAGCGAATCCACTGCGACGAATGAAATCTTCATTGCAGGAAATACTTCGGTTGCTGCGGGTGGGTTGTACACATTGAACCTCAGCGAAACCAACACCCAATCCTCAACCATCAGTCGTTGGACCATCAATTGGGGCGATGGCAACATTCAGACCATCAATGGAAACCCCAATACCGTCACCCACATTTATGCCGAGGGTCCGAATGCGTTCAGTATTTCCGCAACCGCCACCGACGCTGCAGGCACCTACCAATCCAATACGCTGACCGTCGACGTATTCGATCCCGCACCGGAATTAGCGATATCCGGTTCGAGCATTGTGGCAGAGGGTTCAACCTACGTTCTGGGTCTCTCGGCCGACGGCAGTGGCGCAGCGACGATCACGCAGTGGACCATTAACTGGGGCGACGGCACGATCCAGACGATCAACGGCAATCCCAACTCCACCAGCCATGTCTACGCCGACGGCACTGCCGCCTTCACGATCCAAGCCACCGCCACAAACGCGGCCGGCACTTTTTCCGCCAACGCACTGGCCGTCACGGTGAACAACGTCGACGCCACGTTGAACATTTCAGGAAACAGCTCGGTTGCCGAAGGCAATACTTATACGCTAAGCCTTGCTGATACCGACCCCGGGGCGGATACAATTAGCAGTTGGACGATCAATTGGGGTGATGGCACGATCCAGACCATCAACGGTGATCCGACGTACGCGACACACGTTTATGCAGGTAGCGGTCAATATGCGATCTCTGCCACTGCTAGTGACGAGGACGGCAGTTATCAGTCCAATGCCGTGGCGGTCAATGTCCTCGAAGCGGCTCCGCAATTAAGCATCTCCGGCACGGGAAATACGGCAGAAGGTTCGTCTTACAACCTGACGCTCAATGCTGATGGCAGTGGTGCCGATACGATTACGCAGTGGACGATTAACTGGGGCGATGGCACGATCGAAACCGTCAACGGCAATCCCAACTCGGCCAGTCATGTTTACGCCGACGGTACTGCCGCTTACACGATCCAAGCCACCGCCACCAACGCGGCTGGCACTTTTTCCGCCAACAACCTGGGCGTCACGGTGAACAACGTCGCTGCGACGTTGAACATTTCCGGCGACAGTTCGGTCGACGAGGGTGAAACCTACACGCTGGACCTGTCCTCCACAGATCCCGGTGCGGACACAATCACCAGTTGGACGATCAATTGGGGTGACGGCACGATTGAGACGATTAACGGTGATCCCTCCTCCGCCACGCACGTCTACACCGGTGGCGGTCAATATGCGATCTCTGCCACCGCTAGTGACGAAGATGGTAGCTACCAGTCCAACGCGGTGGCCGTTAACGTTTTGGCGGGGCAGAACATTGCGTCTCCCAGCAATTTAGTCATCACTGGTAAGAGCGGCGCACAATTACAAGTGCAATGGCAGGACAATTCGACCGGCGAAACCGCATTTGTCATCGAGCGGGTCACGACGACATCAAGCGTGCGTTATACATCCGAGTGGGTGACCGTTGGTACAACAGAGGCCAACACGACCAGCTTTACCGATACGGTCCCCAGCGCGGGGCGGTACTTGTATCGCGTTCGTGCGGTGGCCGATGTGGATGGAGATGGGCAATCCGACCTCTTCTCCGGATACAGCAATGAAGTCTATGTCAAATTCAAACCCGGTGAGGTGCAGCAAGAAGTCCCTCAATTGAATATCTCCGGCGCGGGAAACACAGCGGAAGGCTCCTCCTACAACCTAACACTCAATGCTGATGGCAGTGGCGCGGATACGATCCAAAACTGGACGATCAATTGGGGAGATGGCACGGTCGAGACCATCAATGGCAATCCTAACTCCGCCAGTCATGTCTACGCCGATGGGACTGCCGCTTACACGATCCAAGCGACTGCTACCAACGCGACCGGCACATTCTCCGCCAACACGCTGGCCGTTACGGTGAATAACGTCGACGCGACGCTCAATATTGCCGGAAACAGTTCGATCGACGAGGGCGAAACCTACACGCTGAACCTCTCCTCCACTGACCCCGGAGCGGATACAATCACCAGTTGGACAATCAATTGGGGCGACGGCACGGTCCAGACCATTAACGGCGATCCGACCTACGCGACGCACGTTTATGCGGGCAGCGGACAATATGCCATCTCCGCCACCGCTAGCGACGAAGATGGCAGCTACCAGTCCAACGCCGTGGCGGTCAATGTCCACGAAGTCGCCCCGCAATTGAGTATCTCCGGCTCAGGAAATACGGCAGAAGGCTCGACTTACAACCTGACGCTCAATGCTGATGGCAGTGGCGCCGATACGATCACGCAGTGGACGATTAACTGGGGTGACGGCACGATTGAAACCATCAACGGTAATCCCAACTCCGCCAGTCATGTCTACGCCGACGGCTCCGCCGCCTTCATAATCCAAGCGACCGCCACCAACGGCGCCGGCACAGTTTCCGCAAATAACCTGGCTGTGACTGTGAACAATGTCGCCGCTGATTTGAACATCTCCGGCTTCAGTGCGGTTGGGGAAGGTGAAACCTACACGCTGAATCTCTCCTCCACTGACCCCGGTGCGGATACGATCAGCAGTTGGACGATCAACTGGGGTGACGGCACGATTCAAACGATCAACAGTGATCCCTCTACCGTTACACACGTTTACGGGGCTGGTGGACAGTTTACGATTTCAGCGACGGCCAGCGATGAAGATGGTACGTATCAATCCAACTCATTCGGTCTCAGCGTGATTGGAGCGGCTCCGCAATTGAGTATCTCCGGCTCGGGAAGCACCGCAGAAGGTTCGACCTACAACCTGACACTCAATGCCGACGGCAGTGGGGCCGATACGATTACGCAGTGGACCATCAACTGGGGGGATGGCACGATCGAAACCATCAATGGTAATCCCAATTCCACCAGCCATGTCTACGCCGACGGCTCTGCTGCCTTCACGATCCAAGCGACGGCAACCAACGCGGCCGGCACATTTTCCGCCAACGCACTGGCCGTCACGGTGAACAACGTCGACGCTACGTTGAACATTTCCGGCGACAGTTCGATCGGTGAAGGCGAGAACTACACGCTGGACCTCTCTTCCACCGATCCCGGTGCTGACACGATCACCGGCTGGACAATCAACTGGGGTGACGGCACGATCCAAACCATCAACGGCGATCCTTCCTCTGCCACACACGTCTACAACGGTGGCGGACAGTATACGATCTCTGCGACGGCTAGTGACGAAGATGGTAGCTACCAGTCCAACGCGGTGGCCGTTTCGGTTTTGGCGGGGCAGAACATTGCGTCTCCCAGCAATTTAGTCATCACTGGTAAGAGCGGCGCACAATTACAAGTGCAATGGCAGGACAATTCGACCGGCGAAACCGCCTTTGTCATCGAACGGGTCACGACATCTTACAGCGTGCGTTATACTTCTGAGTGGGTGACGGTTGGTACAACTGGGCCCAATGCAACCAGCTTTACTGACACGGTTCCCAGCGATGGTCGGTACTTGTATCGCGTCCGTGCAGTGGCCGATGTGGATGGAGATGGGCAATTCGACCTCTTCTCCGGATACAGCAATGAAGTCTATGTCAAATTCAAACCCGGTGAGGTGCAGCAAACCAGCAATAACGTGGCTGCATTTCAGAGTGATGTAACACCGCCAAGTTGGGAACATTGGGCCATGGCGGCTGAGTCGTCAACAAACTATCAGCCGCTCTTCTCGGCGTCACAGTCCAACGAAATTGATCCCAGAGAATTATTCTTCGCGGAATATGGCAAAGCTGTCCACTAAACGAACTCACCGTCGTACGTCGCTTCAAGCGGGGGGCGAGGTGAGTTGTTCGACGCGCACCTCCATACGCAATAGCTCCACGGGATCGCCGAATTGGGTGTATACGGCCACATCGGCCGCATCTCGGCCATAGGCGATGGCCACACGGCCGCCGTGCAAGCTTTGCTGCGTCGGGTCAAAGGTATACCACCTGCCGCCGACGTAGGCCTCAAACCAAGCATGCAGATCCATCGGCTGCAGCGTCGCTAGATAACCGACCACCATACGGGCCGGGATTGATAGTGCACGACAAAGAGCGATGCCCAGGTGCGCCATATCCCGGCAGACGGCTTGTGAATTTTCATTCACTTCGCAGGCGCTAATGATCTGTTGCCCCGCCCCCGGCGCGTATTGGATCGTCGTGCGTATGTAATCGACGATGGCCTGGCACTGATCGTATCCGGCCCAATGCCCCGCCACGATCTTTGACGCCATTTCTGCGAAGCGATCGGACTCGCAATATCGACTGGGTAACAAGAAGGGCAATGTCGAGTCCGGCAAGTCTTGCACTTCGACAAACGGAGCCCCCGGAGCGGCATCGGACTCCTCGGCCGATTCAATATCGGCGGTTGTACGAATCGAAAAGGGACCAGATGGCCCCACCAACCGTTGGCACAGGTTCCCAAACGGGTCGGTAAACTCGACCGCCGGCACGCTGGGGGAAAGCAGGTACTCTTCGCGGGCGATCCACTGCTGCGTCCCGCTGCGGGGCCGGAGCATCAACAAAAATGGTGTCGCCACCGGAAAGTCGAATTCGAGCAAACAAGATGCGCGCAACCACATGATTTGATCTTTGTTATAGAGCAGGGGCAATGGAGGGCAGGACGCAGGATTGTAGGGAGCAATGCGCTCACTCGACAAGCCCCTCTCTCGCAGCACCGGTGCTTAAAAAACGTGCACGAAATCGTTAGGCAACTGCTCCGGCCGTTATCAATACCACGTCATTCCCGACAAACTCCAATTCCGCATTCCATTGCCTAGCTAGCCAGCGAAAGGTCTCTCGGCAAAAGAAGCTGACATGGGTCGGGTCGTCTTTGTAATGCCAGCCGGCGAATGCGGCTTGGTCGAGCGACAGTTTGGTCATAATCCCCAACAGCCCGCCCGGCTTTACGCAGCTCCAAATCCGCGCCAAATCGACTGCCGGCCGGCAAAAGTGTTCGACGACTTCGCTGGCGGTGACAAATTCGTATTGCTCTGCCAGCGGAGCGTTGTCAGCGGCATATTGGGGGTCATAAATCGCCATCGTATGCCCCGCTTCCTCGAACATCACCGACAGCGTCGGCCCCGGCCCGGATCCAAAATCGAGTCCGCTGCTCGCCTCGGCGACCCTGGCATGAATTGGTTCAAAAACGCGGCTGAGAAACCGCCGATAACCCTCGTCCTCCGGCGAGTTCTGATGCAAATCATACTCCGCCTTCTCCTCTGCGCGCGAGAGATGGTAAAGGGGCGGGACGAAGATCAACTCACAATTCTCGCACCGCAAGTATTCGCGAAACGCATCGGTATGCCAGGGCACAATGCCTGCCGCAGCGCACAGGGGGCAGGTTGTCTGTTTCACAAACTGCAATTCTGTGTCGGTGGGGGGAATGGGCATGCGGCTTGGATCATCGTTAGTTTCTGGATCGGGGAGTTATCGAGCTGCGCGGAGCGCCCTATAGACGGCTGTTGAGAACCGGCCTGGGTTGGCATGGTTGCTGTTGCAGAGAATCACAACGCCATTCCTGGAAGACGGGTAAAGCACCATCCGGCTGCGGGCTTCTGTTTGTGATCCGTTGTGAGAAATCTTGGGTTGCCTATTTTGGACCTCGACGGTTACTCCCAATCCCTTTTTTGTTGCTTGACCATTGTTCGTCCGCTGCGCGGTCCACATGAGTTTGCGGGTCCTGGCTGAAATCAATTCATCGTTCATCACGGCCTGTGCCCACCGCGCGAAATCACGAATGTTCGATTTGTAACCGCCCGCGCCATGCTTCCAGTAATGTGCTTCTTCAGGGGCCGGCAGGACCTGGCCGTTTGAATTCCGATAATAGCCGACGGACCAATTGCGGTTATTCGACTCCGGCACATCCAACTCGAAGCTCGTGAGACGCAGCGGCTGAATGATTCGCTTCTCCAATTGTTGATCAATCGGCTCTTTGCCGGCTGCCTGCACCACGGCAGATAGCAAGACGTAGGCGTAGGAAGAATACGAATATTTCGCCCCTGGTTGAAACAGGAGTGGCGACTTGTCGAACTTGTGGAGTGCATTGACCGGATCGAGATAAGGCAGTTGCTCGCGAAATTTTCGAGGCGTCCCCACAACAGGACCATTCTTGTAGTGTGGGATTCCACTTTGGTGACAAAGCAATTGCCGTGTTGTGATTCGTGATGTCGTCGGTGGATAGTTTGGCAGGTAGTCATGAATATCGGCGCCGAGGTCGAGTTGGCCTTTTTCGATCAATTGCAGGGCCAAAATGGCCATCACCGGTTTGGAGTTGGAAGCCCAGTTCATGACCGTCGACTTGGAGAGCTGTTGTTTGTTAGCGAGGTCCGCATAGCCGTAGCCCTCGGCATGGACGACCTGCCCATTCTGCAGATACCCGACCGCCACACCAACTGCTCCTTGCTTCTTCAGCTCTTTCAGCATCGCCTGCCGAATCATTTGCTGCTGGCGGTTATTGAGTTCCCGTGCCTGCAATGGCAAAATGAACAAAAACAGCAGCGCAATCACGGCAAACGACAAGGCAGTTCTTCGCAAACAGTTCAGCATCATGAGTGTTCTTTTCACAGAGATATTAGGCATGCATGGTGAAGGGCATACCGCTTTCATCGGGGACATTTTTCGCTACTTCCAACCACCTTCAAGGCTTCGCCGGTTCCACCGGGGGGCGGTGGGGGGCGATTTGGGCTTTGAAGTCTCCCAGGCTGTGCCACAGCAGCGGTTGATTGAGGTCGACTTCGGCGACGGCGACGCTGCCCCACTCCTTGCCCTGCGCTAGCAGCTTGCCGTCTTGGCCGTAGACGGCCGAGACCATCCAGTTGGCGGCGACGTCGGTGTAGGTGCTGCTGATCACATAGACATGGTTTTCACAGGCGCGGGCGGCGCCTAACATCGGGTTGCAACCCCAGACCGGCCAGGCAATCACCTCGGCCCCGCGATTGCTCAACTCGCGGGCGACTTCCGGGAAAAATCCGTCGTAACAGACCATCATGCCCACTTTGCCGAAGCGCGTGTCGAAGACCGGATAGTCGTCACCCGGCGTGATCCCACCTTCGATCTCACCGCGGGGCAATGTCACCTTGCGGTATTTGCCAACCACTTTGCCATCGGGACCAATCAACACGGCGACGTTGTAGACAAGATGCTCGTCACGTTCCATCAGGCCCGCCACAATGTACAGATCATGTTGCTTGGCCAGTTTTCCAAAGTATTTCGTCGACGGGCCGGGAATCGGTTCCGCACTGTCGGCATAGGTGCCGCCGGTCCCATAGAAGGTCAGCGTTTCGGGCAAGACGACCAGATCGACGTCTTGCTGCGCCGCCTTTTCAATCAACGGCTGAAACAGTTGGCACTTCTGGGCACTGGTCGTGCCCTCTTTGGGCTGGTAGTGCACAGTTGCCAGTCGCACCTTGCGCGGTTTCGGCGCTGTTGTTGGTGTGAGCTGCACGTCGGACCATTCCACGCGGCCTTGAGGCGCCCAGCGGTAGGACAACTCGATCACCGCTTGCGTCGCTTCACTCGGAGTACGATACACGGCTGAGACGGTCGTCCAACCGTTTTCGTCGGTGCTGCGATTGGGAGGATATTCCGGTTCGGCGCGGGGACGCGTGCCGGGATTGTAGGAGGCTGTTGAAATCACATCGTGCTTAACCGGGCGGCCTTGTGAATTTTGCCACAACACGCGGGCCACAATCGCTCGCCGGGGATTCTCGATGCCATCCACCTGAAACCGTGCAGAGAATTCGTAATATTCGCCGCCGGTGACGTCTCGTGTGGTTTCCCACCAACCGAACAAACCTTTGCGCTGATCGGCGGTAATCACAAAACTGCCCTTGCCGCTTGGTCCTCCTTCAGCCAGATACGAAAACGCGGGGCGAATTTCCTCGCGCGGCGATTTCGCCGCCCACCCGTCTGGAATTGCATCATCCGCTGCCGAAAGAGATCCGGTGGTCAGTAACAACGCTCCGAGCAATCCCACGGCTAATCTGCAATGCATCGTCGTTTTCCTGTAAGAAGTTCAGGCGAGGTTTTCAGCGCGAGCGTGGCTGTCGGTTTCGTATTTCTTGAGAATAGCCGAATCTTGCCGGACGTTCCATGACGGTTTCGGTTTTCGACAATCCAAAGAATTCTGCCACGGAGAAGTATTTCTCGCACGCGTGATGTTACAATAATCGCCAGCGCCGCTCTGGGCTCGCGCGGTTTGCATCAACATCGACTCCTCACGAATCCTTCAGTTGGAATTTGACCTATGTTTCGTTGTTTTCTGTGCGTCGCTGCTTGCGTCTCTTTCATCACCATCACAACTGCGCACGCTGAAGAACCGGTTGATATCGGTTCGCGCCGCGAGCCGTTGGTGGATCGCGCGTTGATTGATTCACTGGATGGGAAAGCACAACTCAAACTGCATCACCCCCAGCCACGCGAGATCGCTATCACCTTCGACCAAGTCTGGGAAGGCAACGCCAGCGGATATCCGACCGTCTTTCAGGATGGCGACATCTACCGCATGTATTATCGCGGTCATAAATACCTGATCGACAAACCGCCGTTGCGTCAGGCGCAATCCGAGGCGGTCTGCTATGCCGAAAGCGATGACGGCATCCACTGGACAAAACCGAATCTCGGAATTCATAAATGGCCGGGAGTCGACGACGACAACAACATCATCTGGATGGGCTCACCCGAAGCGCATAACTTTGCGCCGTTCAAAGACACCAATCCCAACTGCCCCCCCGAGCAACGCTACAAGGCCATCGGCGGCACCGTCACCAGCAAAGGGCTGTGGACGTTTCAATCGGCTGATGGGATTCATTGGGAGCGGCTCAGCGACGGACCGGTCGTCACCAAGGGGGCGTTTGATTCGCACAACACCGCCTTCTGGGACCCGATTCATAACCGCTACACGATGTACGTCCGCTTTTTCAGTGAAGCAAAATTCAAAGGCTTGCGGCTGATCGGCGTGTGTCATTCCAAAGACTTTGCAAACTGGAGCGAGCCGGTCGGGTTGGAGTACCCCGGTTCGCCGCCGCAACAGATGTACACAAATCAAATCCTGCCCTACTATCGCGCGCCACACATCCTCGTCGGCTTCCCCACCCGCTACGTCGCCCGCCCGCTCACCGAGCACGTGCAACAACTCCCGCCGTTGGATCTGCGTAAGCAACTGATCAAGGTTTACGAACGTTGCGGAACGGATCTTACCGACGGGTTGTTCATGTCCAGCCGTGATGGGTTGGATTTCAAACGCTGGGACGAAGCGTTCCTCCGCCCCGGCCCGGAAGCCGAGGGGCGTTGGATCTATGGCGACAACTATCAAAGCTACGGGCTGTTCGAAACGAAATCCGAACACCCAGGGCTGCCAAATGAAATCTCCATGCACTTCGATGAAGGAGCCTGGCGCAATAAATCCCGCCGCATCCGCCGCTACACTATTCGCCTCGACGGCTTCGTCTCGCTGAATGCCCCGTACGCGGGCGGGCAAATGACGACCAAACCGCTGACTTTCACCGGCTCACAATTGATACTGAACTACGCCACCTCCGCCGCCGGTAGTTTGAAAGTTGAACTTCAAAACGCCGACGGCACGCCGATTCCTGGTTTTACCCTGGACGAATCGGCGGAGCTCTTTGGCGACTCCACAGTGCAGGTGGCGAGTTGGAAAAACGGTGCCGATGTGAGTTCTCTCGCCGGCAAGCCGGTACGGTTGCACCTTGAACTCATGGACGGGGACCTGTACTCGTTTCAATTCACAGACGGCGACCAACCGTGATTGTGGGAGGTCGCTGCGGACTTGGGAGTTCAACGTTTCACAACGAAGGATCATTACGCCAACTTCAAAACATCCTCGAAGCGATTCAGCGCTTCGTCGATCACCTCGTCCGTATCGGCCAACGACGTATACAGCCGGCTCCCGGCCAAGGTGATCAAACCGTGCGCGCAATACGCCGCGCCGAATTCTTCCATCGACCGTTTGCGCGACTCCGCTTCCCGGACCAGCTTTATCAATTTGAACGGATTCCGGGCGTCCATCAGCATCACGCCGGATGTCTGCAAGTGGACGATCGATCCCTGGTTGTAGGCGACATACGGCAGTCCCAAGCGGTCGATGATTTCCGTCAAACCCGCGCACAGTCGATCCCCGGCGCGGCCGGCGTGCTGCGCGGCTTGAGTTTTTTCCATCTCGAGGATCGAATAATAGCCGGCGACACATGACAGCGGATTGGCCGAGAGTGTTCCGCCAACGAGTACCTTTTTTTGACTGCCGCCCAGCCCCCCGGCGAGGTTCATCATGATATCGCGCTGTCCGCCCACGCCTCCTGACATGGGATATCCACCGGTCAGACATTTGCCAAACACGGTCAGATCGGGCCGCACGTCGAAGTAACCTTGCGCGCCCGAAAGCCCCGTGCGAAACCCGGTGACGACCTCGTCAAAAATAAGCAGCACCTCAAATTCGTCGCACAATGTCCGCAGCTCGCCGTTGAATTCCGCAGTGACCGGCCGCGTGCCGCTCTCGGGGCCAAACGGCTCGACAATCACCGCCGCTGTTCCGCCTCGCAATCGATTGAGTTGCAGACGTCTGCGCAGCGCATGGAGGTCGTGCGGAAAACCCTCCTGAATCCGCGCCGCCGCCGACCGCGGAATGCCCGCCGCATCCATCCGCCCTGTGCCCGGCACGCGAATTCCATACACCATTTGGTCCGACCATCCGTGGTATCCGCCCCCCATTTTGACAATCCACTTCCGGCCGGTATGCGCACGCGCCAAACGAATGGCGGCCATCACCGCTTCGGTCCCCGAACCGAGCATGCGAAACATCTCGACCGACGGAACATGCCGACAAACCAACTCGGCCAGTTTGACTTCATACTCGTGCAACAGGCCGGTCACTGGACCGCATTCGGCCAGCACGGCTTGAACGCGTTCGCGAACCGGCCGATAATTCGCCCCTAGCAGCGTCGCTCCACCCGCCTGCAAAAAATCGATGTAGCGATTGCCATCCAGGTCGCTCAGGTACGCCCCATCGGCGGCACGGATGGCTAAGGGGTGTGGATAGTTGAACGCCAAGTTGTGTTGCACGCCACCGGGAATGACATGCTCTGCCGCTGTAGCCACCAATTTCGATTGCCGGCAGTGCGTGTCAAAATATGACAACACCTGCGACATATTCTCAGGGCGAATCGGACGTATCGGCTGCTTAAGCAACGCGTCCAACCGCGCCAGGACATCCGCGGTATCGCACCAACGGGAGATCGAAAACTCCGACACAAATTGATCAGTCGTGGATGCCACAGTTGTCATGCGAAATTCTCCCCCTGGACATTCGCCAATCGTCCCGGTCGGCGGCAGTCCCAGCGCGTCTGCTTGTGAACATCTTCCCACCTATTCAGTTTTAACGAAATCTAGAAAACGTCGCTATGGGAGGAGACTCGGCCAGACTGTGAGTCTCAACAGCGCGATCGCACACCGCAAGGCGAACTCCATCGCTGAGCGCCCTTGCAGATATTGCCCGCGAACCGCAACCGTATGCATCCACAAACGCCCGGCGTTTGCTACAATGCCCCTTCCATTCGGTCAACGACCACAAATCAAAACCATCAGATAAACATTCGCAGGAAGCTAAACGGAATGACTTACGACGTGTACGGCGTGGGGAACGCCTTGTTGGATATTCAAGCTCGGGTCTCTGACGAGACTTTGGTCAAGCTGAACTACGCCAAGGGAATCATGACCCTCGTCGACGATGCCACGCAGGCCGACGTGTTGGGAGAACTGGACGGGCATCCTGTCAATCGCTGCGCGGGCGGATCAGCGGCCAATACGATTATCGGTATCGCCGACCTGGGTGGGACTGCTGCCTATGCCGGCAAAGTGGGCGCCGACGCTTTGGGAGAGTATTGCCTGGCTGATATGCGAAAAATGGGTGTGGCCATCGAAGTTCCTCCTGCCGACGGCCAAACCGGCACCTGCGTGATTCTGATCACCGAAGACGCCCAGCGGACCATGCTCACCAGTCTGGGCGTTTCGTCCACGCTGGGTCCGGACGACATCGACGAAGCGGAGATCCGCAAAGCGAATTACGTGTACGTCGAAGGGTATCTGTTCACCGGCGAATCGACGCGGGCGGCGGCCATGAAGACGATTGAGTTGGCCAAAGCCAACGACGTAAAAGTCGCGTTTACCGTGTCGGACCCGTTTTTGATCAACTTGTTCAAAGATGATTTCTGGAAATTGATCGAGGGGCCAGTCGATTTATTGTTCTGCAATCTTGACGAAGCCCGCAGCTTGACTGGCAAAGCGGATGCGATCGACTGTGCCCAGGAAATTCACCAGCATGCGGAGAATGTCGCACTCACGCTAGGTGGAGACGGTTCGCTGTTGATGCATGACGGAAAGGCGATCCCCATCGAAGGGGTTGAGGTCGATGCGATCGACACGACCGGAGCGGGTGACATGTACGCCGCCGGATTATTGTATGGCATCAACAACGGCATGACTTGGAAACAAGCCGGCCACCTGGCCTCACACGCCGCCGGCCGCATCGTCTCACAACTCGGCGCACGCCTGGAACGACGATTCACGAAAGAAGAAATTGCCCAGTTCATGTCTTAGCTTGAAATAAGAGCCACAGATAAACACGGATGAGACACGGATAAAAGAAAGATCCAAAGTCCAGGATAAGATCACATCCCAAACCGACGGCTTGCCGTCGTGCACGGCGCGGCAGACATCAAGACGGCGCTTCTCCAAAAGAGCGCCGCATATTTTTTGATTTCGATTCAATCGACAATAGACGCTCATCGATCTTTTAGGAGTCACACCCCATGCCGTTCAACCATTCACGACCTTTCACTGCGATTCTATCCGCTTGCTTGGTGATGACGTTCATGCCGGGTGCCGTACGTGCGGAGGAAGCGGCGGAGACGGAGAAAACCAAACTCCTGCTGTCAGCCGGCGAGGTCAAACAGCTGATCGACGCAGCTGATCAATCGGCGGTCATTCTGTTGGATATCCAAGACCGTGACGCTTTTTCCAAGGCGCATCTCCCCGGCGCTCGCTGGATCGACGTCGCAGAGTGGAAAGCCGCGGCAATGGCTGATAGCGGCGACGGCTTGACGAATCGGCAGCGTTGGATCGAGTTGGGGAGCGAACTGGGATTGGCACGCGACGGGCGAATCGTTGTTTATGGCGGCGCGCTTCCTAATGCTGCGCGGGTGTGGTGGTTACTCAAGTATCTCGGTTGTCAGCACGTGAGCTTGCTAAATGGGGGCATCGATTTTTGGCAGAAACAGGACTTGCCCGTTACCCATAAGCCGATCGATTTCAAAACATCCAAATTCCAGCCGACGTTTCAAAAACATCGCCTTGCCCGCATCGACAACGTCAAGCAGGCGGTCCAGGACGGAAGCTTATTTGTCTTCGACACCCGCAGCAAAGCCGAATTCGCAGCCGGTCGCGTGCCCGGTGCGGCGCATTTGGAATGGGTTCGCTTGCTGACCGACGATGGAACCTTTAAGTCCGCTGCAGAATTGCGACGCATGTTTCAAGCGCTCAATCTGAAACCCCAGCACACAGCGGTGACCTATTGCCGTAGCGGTGGTCGGGCTTCGGTCGAGGCCTTTGCGCTGGAGTTGGCAGGCTACGAAAACGTGCAGAACTACTTTTGCAGTTGGCAGGAGTACAGCAGCGATGCGGAGGCACCGGTGGAGAAGTGAGGACCGTCGGCCGTCCGCCGCGAGCTATTCATTTTCACCGTCACGAGAACGCGAGAGTGTGGGCAACTCGTCGAGACGCGCGCCGGCTTGGCTTCCGGTGGCGGTTCCGCTGGATGCGCGATTGGTAATCGTCGGATCAAGCCGCACGTTGTTGGGAGTCAGCATTGAGGCGGGCATATCGCGCCAACTTTTCTGCTGCCGTTCTTCCCAATAAATGAGTTCGTTGTAGGCATCGACCTCATTGACGGTTCGCCATTTCTGCCAGTCTTCAAAATCCAGCGTATCCAGGCCCTCATCGGTCGAGTCGGATTCGATTTGCCAAAAATCGGAGAAAAGGTCGTAGAAGTTGTACTTGCCGGACCATTGAATCAAATCACGAAAATCGTTCACCGGTGCGCGGCCGGACATTTCGACCAGCGGGCAATTTTCAAAACTGCTAATGATATTGTTTGTGGCGGTGACTTGCACGGGAATCAACTTGTGCGGCACGGTATCGCTGGACATGACCACCAAGCTGTGACTCAACAGCACCGTACAGTGCTTGAGCGTAAAATCGACATACTCATCATCATCGGGTTCATACATCCCGCCTAAAACACGCACGACGGTTCCGTTTGGCCAGAGCGCCAACAGCGTATTCTCAATGGTGAACTGCGATCCGGTCTGTTGATGGACCGTTAAAAAATCGCACCCGCCGCGAAACACACATCGAGAAATCATCACCTGCAAGGGCTTCAATGTGCCGTTGTCAGGCATGGGCATATCGCTGAAATTCGTGCGGGAGGAGAGATCGAACACCGCAATTTGGCGATGGCGATCGCGGTTTTCCACCGTGACGGTGACCCCCTCCATCTGCACCGACTCGGGTTGCTCTAACGAAAAAATCGCCCAACGATCCGACGGGAACCCTTCGTTGATCGTCAATAACAAATTGACATTGGCCATCTCTAAGGCGCCGCCGACGACGTTGATAAAATGATTGCGGTAGTCTGCGAGCGGACTCTGCGACGGGGCCAATTCCAGCGTCGGTCTAAAACCGAAACCCGCGCGAATCGTGATGCGTTTGCCTTCAATCCGAATCGGCGTCCGCTCTCGGCGAATGCCGTTGTACCGCAGCTCAATTTTGCCGCCATCCACCGCATCAGTACAGGCCGCTTCTAAGGAGCGATACTCGCGATTCTCAGCGCCATCAATCCCTAACACGATGAAGGGACGGTCTGCTATCGGCTCAGCGGTCACTGTTCGCGCCCGAGGTTGCTGCATCCGATTCCCAATTTCATCCGGCGTGGGTTGCGCAACGGGTTCGGCGGTCTCGATTGGCAGCGGCGGTAACAAAGCAGTCACATAGCTACCGTTGCCTTCGGGTCCCAGACGAAATTGTTCATTTTCCGACGGGCCGATGACAAACCTGCTGGGCAAATCTTGGTTGGTGCGCGTTGCGGGAGGAATTTTTGGATCGGTTGAACGCGTCTCCGCGACAGCCGGAGTTCGCTCGTCATCGAGAGAATGCGGTGTTTCGTCTCCCTTGCCAGCACTGCCTGGGACAGTTGCCTCCAAGTCGGGGTTTTGGTTTTTAGTAACTATGACCTCACGCTGTGGAGCACTTGGCAATTTAGCGATTTCAGTATCGGAAGCCTTCGCACCAGTTCCATTGTCGGCCTGTTCGGTTGTGGAATCGGCTGGTGAAATGCTTTCAGGACCATCCGCAACTCGACCTGGCAGAAAACTCGCGACCGTTACCAGGATAATTAATGCGGCAAATGTCGACATCCAGGGCAGATGACGTTCCCAAAATGGTGCCGACAACGGTCGGGAGGACATCCAGACCAATCCTTCGGGGTTCAGACTCCGCAGTCCCATTGCCCCAGCGACCAACATCAAATCCCGCAACAATTCGTCCGCCGTCTGGTACCGCCGCTTGGGGTCACTGGCCATCATTTTGCGGACAACCGCCGCCAAATCATCGGAGACGTACGGATTTTTAGCGGCCGGATCGGGCGCATCTTTGCCTTGGTGGTCCAGTAATTTTTGCAGCATCGTGCCGCCGGGATACGGCGCTTGGCCCGTGAGCATGTGGTACAACGTGCACCCCAGCGAATAGATGTCGCTACGAACGTCGACTGCGCGTGGGTCCTTGGCCTGCTCCGGCGAAATATAATCGAACGTGCCCAAGGTCGTCCCGGCAACCGTTAGGTCGGCACTGGCCTCGCGGTTTTCATTGCGGGCCAGCCCCATGTCGACCAATTTGGCCCGGCCTTTGGGGGTAATGATAATATTCGAGGGTTTGATATCGCGGTGCACCACGCCCCGTTCCGAAGTGTGCACCAATGCCGAGGCCACTTGTAACGTGTAGTTCAACGCATCGTCGACCGGCAACCGCCCCTGCTTAGAAATCATCTCGGCAATATTGATGCCAGTGACGAATTCAAAAGCAATAAAGTGCAGCCCCTTGTCTTCGCCCACGTAATACGCGCGGGCAATATTGTCATGATCGAGTTGTGCAGCCGCTTGTGCCTCGTTTTGAAATCGACGGACGGCCGCTGGGTTGAGAGTTTGACGCGGAGGCATCACCTTCAGCGCGACGCTGCGACCCATACGGATGTCCCGCGCGCGAAACACCGCTCCCATCCCTCCGGAGCGAATTCTCTCTTCAATAACAAAGTGGTCCAGTTCCACACCAATCGGACTGGCATCGACCGATTCGTTGTCATTGGCTGTGGGAAACAGATGATGCCATGCCGACGGATCAGTGACCGGAGTCGACGCCGCGGCTGCCGCCTGCACAGGTGGTGCATAATCAGGCCGTCCCTCGGGATTGACGACCGTTTCCGGTCCAGTCACCGGCGCCCCCCCGCTCGCCTCAGCGAACGAACTGCTCGGAGTCGATTCGCTCCGCGAGTCGGGTTGGTCAATCGGAAGGTTCATGAACTTTAAGTACGAAGAAAATTTATTGTTTGACGGAAGCTTTTAAAATCCGCTTCAAAGCAACTCGCTGTCAGACCGCACCTTTGCTGCAATGCTTCGTGGTCAACCCAGGCGTGAGAGAAGTCGCACGTCGCGCACATTCCAACAGCCGAATCGCCAGATGTCACCTCTGAGACAGCGGGCCCTCGCCGTCAAATTCGACGTTCACACATTGTTTTTTCAATGGAAGGACTATTGCAAAGCCGCGGTGCTCATCTTGTCATGGTCGATGCTGCTCGGGAATATTGTTTATGAGCCAAGTTCACGGGCGACATCGACGTCAATCGCCTTGAGGCAGTCGTCAAGTAGCCGGCTTTGTTCGTGCGTGAAGTCGTCGCTGGAGATGACATTTGCCGCATAGTTTCTCACGCGCAAATTGGTCACGTCCTCCTGTTGTCCCTGTGCATCGGGATTGGGACGTACCAGACGTTCCAAGTCGTTCACTTTGGGGAGAAATCCCCGTTCGATATGATCCATAATGGCCCGCGTTGTCTGGTCAGCTTGTTTAAACTTATCGACAAGTGTCAAATGTTCGATGGGTCGATTTGCCACGCGCTCACTCCAGATTTTTTGAGGGCCGATTTTGTCTATCTCATTAGACACGTTTCCCATATTCCAGGTCAAGATGGGTCTGTGAAGTTGCGATTCGATTGAGAAAAACTCTGTCGATTTTGTGCTAAAAATAAGGGTCAGTCCGCCCATGAAGACCAGCACCCTGCCTGCCGGTCGACAGTTTTGAGATAGCTGGACTCTTCTAAGTTCCTTGCTCCAATTTGCATTGTGGAATTCGACAGCCTAAAACGGACCTTACAAATTACGGCAGATGTGCGGCAAGCAGTGCCGGGCAGGACAACTCAAAGTGCAAACGGCGCTGGGTAATTTATGAAGATTCTTGTCGTTTCCGATATTCACGCCAATTGGCCCGCTCTCCAGGCGATTGAAGAATCATTCGATGCTTGTCTATTTTTGGGAGATTTGGTGGACTATGGCACGGACCCGCTCCCTTGCATCGACTGGGTGCAAAAAAATGCGACGCTTGCCGTGCGCGGCAATCATGACCACGCGGTCGCACAGCGCGTCGCCGTGCGCGGTGGGTCGCCGTTTCGCAGACTAACAGCCGCCACGCGTCAGGCCCAATACAACGCCATCACCCCCGATAAAATGCGGTACCTTTCCCGTTTGCCGGTGACTGCGTCGCAAACAATCGACGGACTTAAATTTCATCTGGTGCATGCGACTCCGCGTGATCCACTGGACGAATACCTGTACGAAGATCCCGAAGGCTGGTCTGCTCGCCTGAAGCACGTCGATGCCGATTTTGTCTGCGTCGGTCACACGCATCAACAGTTTCACATCAAACTCGATGGAGTTGAGATTCTTAACCCCGGCAGCGTTGGTCAACCCCGCGACGGCGACCCACGTGCTGCTTATGCGGTGATTGAGAATGGAAAAGTCGAATTGCGACGCGTGGCATACGATATCGACGCCAGCTTAGAACAGATGCGCAGCGCAGGGGTGGAGAGTTGGGTGCTGCAGATGGCTGAAGCCGTGTTACGCACCGGCGGTCGTTCGCGCGGCGAACATCCCGAGTGACCCGCGTCCTCGCTGAAATCAGAGCCGAAGAACTTACTCCATTCTGTGGGCCATTCTTACAATGAACGCCGCGGCGGTTCCGTTGTGGGAACGTCGTCGTATTTCGTGTCGTAACTCAATGCCACCAAGACCCATTCCCGGGTCGCATCATCACGATGAAACGTCAGCCGCCAGATGACGGGAAAACGCCGACAATGCAGGACGTAGACCGCACGAATGATCGAACCCCCGATTGGCTCGAGTTGCAATTTTTCGCTGCGTAGAAATTTGCCAAACTGTTGTTCGGATTGATCGATTTGAATTTTTAGTTGCGCAAGTTTCTCGCCATCCTGCTCCAGCGGGCTCCCTTCCAGCAAATCGTTGACTGCTTCATCGGTGCGCCCGTTGACCAATCCTCGCAAGAAGATCGACACCCGCGAACCAATCTCGGAGACGTCATCATCCAACGGGGTTCCCGGCGGGGGTTGGAAATTGTACATCTCGGCTGTGATATGAGGCTGAATGGCAAAACCCAGGCAAATCGCCACCAAGATCAACGCAAAAAGATAACGGCCCTGCATCGGATTGACTCTCACCCATCAGAGAATTGAGAACATTTTGCGACAGCACCATCTGCCGGTTGCCTAACGCCACATTAGTCGGTTTGTGACCAAAATTGTAGTGCGGATGGAGGCGTGAGGCGTGAGGAGACAGGCTTGAGGGTCGGCAAAACAAAGCCGACTGCCGACTGCCGACTGCCTACTGCCTACTGCCTACTGCCTACTGCCTACTGCCTACTGCCTACTGCCTACTGCCTACTGCTGACTCACCGCACAGACCTCTCCAACCCAACAGTCAACGGCGTCCGTGAAATTTCCTGCCAATGGCGAATATCGATTTCATAGGGGCCATCGGGCTTTTCGAAGTTTCCAAAGTGTTTCAAGTATTTACGAAGCCGTTGGATCTTTTGTTCAGCATCCGGTTCGCCGGGACGCGCTTCGGCCGGCGCGCAACCCCACATGATTCGGGAACCGCCGCGCGAAATCAATTCGAAAGCAGGTGTGCTGTCGGAGAGACCGGGGCGGCAATGGATTTTTTCCAGTTGAAATTCTTCCCAAGAGGACTCAAGCAGTGTTGCTAAATCAGCAGCGCCGTTGACTGCTGGATCCCCCCAATTCGTCCCTTCCGGTCCTTGGGGAGTCGATACGACTCCTTCCACCAATGGGTACCGCTGGGCATCGCTGACCGTAAAGTCAGCGGGAGGGAGTAAGGTGCCGTCGGGGTCAATTGGATAGACTCCGCGGGCAACTTCGACCATGGCAATAGGGCGACGATATTTCAAATCCGCCACAATCCGTCCCGGCGCCTGTTTCGAAACACGGGAAACTTCCGCGACCCAGGGGTGGCGCTGTAGCGCATCGTGTACGCGTTGAGTGACCGACTCATCCAACAGTGACATCTGCTCCGGCATGTCGGATCGCTCGAACGCCTGCTGGACAAAATTCGGCGGAACCATCCGTGGCGGCGACGTCACCTCCACGGTCGTTGCATTGACGATGTATTCATCACGTTCCGCCAGATCCGGCAGCCAGCCGACGGTGATTCGTATGACTATTGCCGTCACGATCGCAGCGGCAAGAACCAGTAAGCGTCCGGGTTGAAACAATCCTTTCACCAACGCAGATCCCCATCCGGAGTCCGGCGACGGTTTGGACCGGGTCCGCGTTTTGGTTCGTGACTTCTTCGCCATAATATTCCGCGTGGTCAATGCAGGAGGTTTTCCAGGGACGTACGCACGCCCCACATCCTTGATATCGACCTTCGCTGCCAGCCGGTTGACAGCGATCTCAAAACCAATTGCTATCGCTGCGATCGTGCCCACCGGTGAAGTTTCCGCAAACAGATTTGCGGGAGGATCAGCAGCATGGCGACCAGATAATCGGCATAAAACTCAGGGTTTCACCGCAGGCTTGTCCCAGCAGTGCAATCAACACGACGCACCACAACACCGCCGGACAAATCGTCAGCGAATGCGATCGCCGTATTGCACGTGAAAGCCTTTGCTCTTCAGCGGAATGCGGTACAGGCTCAGATCGGTCGTGACATACAACACGTTGATCTCGTCGCCAATCCCAAACTCCGCATTGCTGGGGATGCCCACCGGGGGATGATTCGGGTCCCGTTTTTGATTCGGCGGACCCGTGGGAATAAAGGCAACTTCCTCGCCATCGGGATTCACGACCAACACGCCGGGACGTTTGAGGCTCCGTGCGGTCAGATAAATATTTCCCTCCGCATCAATCGTCATCCCGTCACACCCCGCTTGATCGCCGAAGTCAACAATCGTCCGCCGTTCGACATCGACGATTCCCGCTTCATTCAGCGGAAAGGCATAGATCTTCATAGGACCGGGCAACGGGGGTGGATTGGTATTCGCGCCGATTCGGTCTTCACCGTTATCGTGGTCGGCGACATACAGCGTTCTCCCATCTGGGCTGAGAGCAATGCCATTGGGTTTGAGGGTGTCGCGAGTGATCTCAATCACGCTGCCATCGGGGTCGATGCGATACACAGCGCGGTATTCAATCTCGCGCGGTTCGGATCCCAAATACCGAGGGTCGGTGAAATAAATGCGGCCCTGGGCGTCGACGCAGAGGTCATTGGGCGCATTGAATTTTTTACCGCGAAAACGGTCGGCAATCGTTTTGGACTCCCCCGTTTTGACATCCCAACGCGACACGCGCCGTCCACCGTCGTCGGAGCCTTCGCAAGCCAACAGAAAGCCGTCCGCGTCAAAGATCAGACCGTTCGCCTTACCGCTCTTTGCGGTAAAGAGCGTCGTCTTTTTCGTCTTCGGATCAAACCGCATGATCATGCCGCGATCCGGCGCCAGCGGAATATCGGTGAAATAAATACTGCCATCGGGCGCAACCGCGGGGCCCTCGGTCAGTCCCCCTTGGACATCGGCGGACCGCGTAAACAGCAATTCCCATTTGGCATCAGGGTCCACGATGGCCGCGCCTGTGGGCTTGGGCAGTTCCTCAGCGTGCAATGTCGACAGTCCGCAAACGCAAATCGTGATTGCAATCAGCAGGCGCATGGTCGGTTCCTTTCGTGGAAATTGGAGCATGCCCGTCCTATTCGGCTCGGGAATTCGGTTTCCCATGATACTCTGATAAGTATCGCCGCAGGACATGCGACCTTGCAAATTTTGCCAAGTGCGGCAAACTTTTCCACGTTGAATTCGACGCCATGACCGGCCCAATCAGGCCGATTGAGAGTAGGTTTCGAGGCTTACCAATGCCGGTTGGTTTTCGGTTCGCCAACAAAACCATATCCACCGTATCGACCAAAGCCACCGTATCGGCCATACCCCCCATAACCACCGTAGGTGGGAAATTGGTAACTTCTCTGGGCTTGGTTATAACGACTGCGTTGTTGGCGGCGGGCGGTGTAGCTGCTCCCGGCGCCAAATGTGGGTTCCTTGCTGCGTGACATATATCCGGTCGAGCCCAATTGCGATCCACCTGCCGGTGCCAGCGATTGAAACGCCAAGCGAACACTATCTTTGGAGAGAGACATGCCGCTTAGGTCCTCGATCTTCCAGGCATCGCTCCACGCTGGGTGCGTGACGTGTCCGACGGCCGGTGGACCAATCAAACTTGGCGATTGGGTATCGATGGTGGCGATATGCAACACGAGTAAAACGCAGACGCTCATTGTCTTGACCTGACTAGCTGATCACGTTTAATTTTGAGAAGACTGTGGTTGTCGCATCCTGGTGTTGTTAATCAAAATCGATCGACAATTGCGGTTCCTCGAATGTCGGAATCCGCACGACCGCATCATCAGTGATGCCCCGGTTTTGGCCCAGGTCTTCTTTTTCTTTCGCAGCTCCACGCTTGCCAGGTCTCTGGCCGCCGGCGTTTTCAAACCGCTCCATGATTTCCCGCCAATTGGTAAAGATCACATCCTGTTTCTTCAGAAAGTCATGAACGGCTTTGTCGTTCAACAATTGGTTTTCCCAAACGCGTTGTTGCCAATGTGGGGCAATCGCTTCGAGTGCCAGTGACTTATCCGCAGGACCAGCAGTGATCTGCGTCAGCCCTGGAGGCAGCCCTTTGACCAGTTCATAGAATTGATCGCGTTTCTTTTCATAGCTGTCCGCTTCGGGAACGAAATGCGCGTCGTCGAGTTTGGGCAACCGGTATTTGTGGACCGTGGCAATCATCTCATCCGACAGCGCTACTCCGTTGTCACGAAAATGCTGAATCTTTTCAGGAGTCAGTTCCAAAACCACAGCCGGAATCCAATTTTTCTCTGCGGTTTCTAAATAGATTTTCAACAGATCTTCACGCATGAACAACACGCCCATAAAGGGATGCAAGTGCGTGGGTTGGATCCCCGCGGCGCGGACTTTGGCGATCTGGGCCTCAATCTCGCGACGAATCTCCTCAGGATCAGCCATCAACCCCAATTGCAGTTCCGTTCCCCACATATATCCTTTGGGGTCAACCAACGTGGAGGTCTTGCTATTCAATCCCGTGAGCGGACGCCAGCGATACAGTTGTCCCGGGCTATTGAGCGTCAAGCAGACACCAATGTCATGCTGCGGATTTTCGCGGGACCAGTTGGCGAATTCCTCGAACCACGGGCAGGGAGACATGACGCTGACCGAATTCAAACGTCCTTTGGCCAATAGTTCCTGGCCGGGACGGCTAAATTCATACGAGGCCCCCATCGTGTCGGCATACAGAATCACAACGCGTTTCCCGGCGGGATATCCCAAACGTTCCGCCCAAGTCTCTTGGCTGTGAGCCGTCTGTGAAACGGCCACGAGGATCGTTATCCCTGCCACCAATGCACGCATCATCTGTTCTCTCCGTGTCGGGAATGTCGTGAAGCTACAACTCTCACCACGTTAGTTCGCAGCCGCTGGATGTGCAAATTTTCCCAGTCCAGATCCGCCACGATTGGGGACAATCCCGTCGGAGTCTACAAATTGAACGGCGAAATGCCGTTAATCCGAAATCCCGCTGCGATCACGTCCCTCGGCAGCATCGTCACCACACGTGCTCAGTGCATATTGCCGTTGCGACTCGCGAAATCGGTCAAAATCGCGCATTATGGAGACGATGAGCGCTCCCATACCGCGCCAAAAACCACATGACGCAACCCTTCGAGACAAGGCCTGCATGATGAACACGACGATGACCAATCAGACTGAACACGGATCACGAATCTGCAAGAACAACAAACCAAGCCGTTGCAGTTGGAGCATGACCATGCTGTTGATCGGTGCGGCGCTTGTTGCGACGTTTTTCAACAACAACACAGCCCAAGCGGCGACATTGCAAGCTGGAGTTGGCAAAGTCGACGTGACCCACCCCGATGGCTTGGTGAACGACCGGTCTTATGTCCGGGCGCTGGTGCTGAAAAACGAATCCACGACCGTCGCCATAGTCACGATCGACGTCGTCGCCATCGGTGAGATTGGCTCGATTGGCAACGACTATCTTGACAAGGTGCGGGCGCGGATCGAAAAGGAACTCGGCATTCCTCCCACGCATGTGATCATCAACGCCAGCCATTGTCATAGCATCATTTGCGACGACATCGGCGAGCGGACTTTCCAAGCGGTCAAACAAGCGGCCGACAATTTGGTCCCCGCCCGTGTCGGTGTCGGCCACGGCCGTGAAGACCGCGTCTCGGAGAATCGTCGGCTGATCATGAAAGACGGCACGCAAATCGATGTGCGACACGCCTACTCTCTGCCCCCCGACGAAGAGGTCGCCAAAGTCGGGCCGATCGATCCGGAAATCGGCGTGCTCCGCGTCGATCGCGAGGACGGACGCACCTTGGCCGTGGTTTACAACTTCGCCTGCCATCCGATTCAGGGGGCGCAAAATGGGGGGAACACTGCCGACATGACCGGCTTCTCCTCGAAAGTCATTGAAGAAAACCTCGACCCGGGAACCGTCGCCCTGTTCGTGCAAGGTTGCGGCGGCGACATCAATCCCGTGTTCTATAAAGACGTCGATCATCCCCGCAACGCCGAACCGCTGGGGAATATGCTGGGCCTCAGCACACTGAAAGCCGTTCGCGCGATCGAAACTAAACCGGACGACCGGCTGAAAGTCGTCAGCGAGAATATCGCCCTACCCCGCTCCGATCTGGCGACGCGCATCTTTGATATGGAAGCCGAACAACTACGCCTAGCCGGCTCACTGGGCGGGACGAGCTTGAATCTGAAAACGTTTATCCCGTTGGTCGTCAAATACAACGTTGCTGAAGAGTTCCCCTCGTATTACTCGCACGCTTACCTGCTCGACAAAGCCCGCGGTCGCAATGACTTGAGCAAGCTCGACGCCGAAAACCGCCGCAACATGCAAAACTACATCCGCAACATCCACACCATGGAAAAACTAACGCGGCTGAACACCAACCTGCGTCTGTTACGCAAACACCACGCCCGCGGCTACGCTTCCGGCAACCGCACCATCGACGTCGAACTGGCCGGCCTCCGCATTGGCGATTTTGTGCTGACGACCTTCCCGGGAGAATTGACCGTCCAAATCGGCCTGAACCTCAAAAAAGTCTCCCCCCACAAACACACCTTCGTCGCCGGCTATACCAACGGCTACATCTACTACTGCCCCACCGCCGAACAGCTAAAAAACGTCGGCAACGCCCAAGAAGACAGCGACTGTCTGGTGGCCCCGGAATGGCAGAAGATGTACGAGGATAAGGCGGCGGAGTTGTTGCAGGCGCTCTGATGAGTTTGAAGTTGAAACTGGGTGCCACTGGCGGCTTGCCCGCCAGTGTGTATTGCGGGGCCGTTAACAACACTGCTGGACAAGCTAGCAGTTGTTCCCGGCGAGACCAGTCCGTGGACGCAATCAAACCAGACACAGGGAGATTTGGAGAACTTTTTAAAATGATCAACTTTTGACGGTACGCGCGTAGTAGTCCTCACGGCCATATTACTGGATTGAAAGGCCAATACGTTCATCGTGCTTATCGTAGAAGAAGAGACACAATGAAGAACAATCACACAAAACGTGCCGGCAGACAGTGGAAAGCCTTTGAATATATGGTTGTGTTTTTCGTTGTGGGAATCGTTGCAGGTGACTATATCATTCCGCATTTCGGTCATCCAAGTGGCAGGCCGAATGCGGCAATTGGCGGACTACTTGGGCTGGTCGTTGGTGCGAGCATTGCTGCTTACGTTCGACTTGTACATAGGCGTCGTTCAAAATAACTACCGCGGGTGGCCCCGAAAGCATCTTTCGCGGCGGCGCAGCCGCAGGAGAGATTTGCGGATTGCCAGCAACTGTGCGACCAGACCACCTGTCGACCTTGACGTCTAGGAAGTACATGATGAAATGGCTACAAAGCAGTGATCTCTTTAACGACGTGGCAGAATTGGATGAAAGGACGGGCGTTTGGAGGGTTAGAAGCAAATCTTCGGAAGGCGGGGAGATTCCTTCAGAGATAGACGGATCCTACTCGATTCTGTCCGGCGTATTTTGCGCTATCTATCGCTCAAATGGTGAGTTGGTCGTGCGGATCGGCGAAGCTCAGATCAAGTTTTCCGACAAAGTCGAGATAACGGTCGGTGGACCACCAAAGAAGCGTTGTCTCTCGCTGATGGAGAATGGCATAGAACGTGTGAAACACGAATATGCCGTAAATTCTGAACCCATCGAAAACGACCCGACGCCATTTGTTGAAGACGAAGACTTTGACTTCGGTCTTTTCCTGTCAAACATTGCCCACGATCCGAATCGTCAAGCCCGTTTTAAACGGGAATTATAGTCACGGCAGTGTGACTGACAGGAGTTGTTGGATTGCCCGCCAGTGTGAATCGCGTGACCGTTAACAACACTGCTGGACAAGCCAGCAGTGGCACCCGGCGTTCACGATAGGAGAAGACATGAAGCGTATAGTGCCGACATCCTGCATGATTGTGGTGATTGCTTTTGCATGTGGATGTGGCGGAGGGAGTACGTCGGAGACTCCTTCGAGCGCTGTCGCAACGAACGAAGATAGGCTTGACGGCGAACATCATTCACTTGCGACTGATCCAAATAGGGAATATTTCATCAATGCCGTTGGTGGTCCGCCGCATCTTAAATTTGTTTGTATTGGTGAATTGCTCTCCAGTGATGGAAACGGCAATCGAACGTATCAGTATTATCTGGACAAAGAACTTTATGAAATCATGGCTAGGCATGATTTTGTCGGAAGTCAAAGCGTTGTTTGTGATGGGGTAACGCTCAAGGGTGAGGGGTATCCAAAAACGCGATTGTCCTCATTAGCAGAACTAGTGCCGAACGGATTAACGGATCAAAATGCTGATCTGGCAATCATTTATGCGGGACAACAAGAAATCATTGATGGAATACCTGCCGTGCGTGCGGTGAATCAGTATCGGGTACTAATCGAGAAACTTCGCCGCATCGATCCAGAAATGCAGTTTTTTGTCGGGCAAATTGTTGTGTCGCCGGAATCGCCTTTGCATGAACGTGCGCAGAAATTCAACAAAGGGCTGGCGGAACTAGCCTCCGAATTGTCTAACGAAAAATCAATAGTCGTTGCTGTGGACCACACGAAAGGCTTTGACGCGAAAACCATGCTCAATCCCGATGCGCAAAGCTTTAGCGTTGAGGGGATCAAACATATCGCCAAGGGGTGTGCACAGACAATGTTCCGAACATTCTGGGACAAAAATGGAACTGGCGGGTATTAAGTGGTGCGTGCGCGGGTGACCCCGAAAGATTCTTTCGGGGCGTCGCAGCCGCAGGAGAGGTTTGCGATTTGTCAGCAACTGTGCAGCCAAACCACCGCCCCCTACCAAACGGAATGAGAAACGATGCGTCTCCTTTTACTGCTTCTCACTTTCTTACTCGCGTTCATCATGGTGTCTTGCCAATCCCACATGCCGCCCGCTGCAGAGATTCCCCCAGCCGCTTCGATCAAAGCCATGCAGGCCAAGCTCGCAGAATTTCCTGAGGGTTCTCCACCGCTCGAAGAGTTCTCGGTACCGGCGGAGTATTTTGAGGAGATCTGTTTGGCCTTATTGGCCGCAGAGCCTGATCCCGAGCCGAGCAAATGGGCAGTGTTGGGCTACATTGAAATTACGACGAATTCCGGAGAGCGATTGTTCTTTAGCCTCTACACGACTGAAGCATTCACGACAGAAAACGGTGAACAACACATCAGTTTGGCTTTTCGAACAAGCAAAACAGACTATTACCGAGGAGGCGATGCTACCGAACTCGCTCGACTGCTTAGACAGGCGTTTGAGTTGCAATAAACATACGGCGGGCACAGCCAGTACGATTGATGTACAGAATCGCATGAGTAATTTCCCGCCGAACAATGGTTCTTGGCGGTCCACATTTGCGCGCATTCGGCAGATGCTTATGAATCAATTGCCATAGTTCATCAGCTAGATCCGTGTCATACTTCGCACGACTCGTTGCTATGGGGACCGCTCCCTCCTTGGCAACTTCCCAAAACGGGAGCGGTGGCTTTTTTTGACATTTTAGTCAATTTGAAAACATGCTCCAAGGAGAAAATAGCATGCACCGCGCATTGATATTCATTATGTTCTTTTCCGTTTTGATGAACAAAGTGTATGCACAAATGCCAATTGTGCTTAAGGTCGGAAAGGGGGCAATTCAAGATGTTGCGGCCACCTCCGACGGCAGTTTCGTAGTCTCCTTCTGCGGCGATCGCGGCGTGCGCGTTTGGGATGTGAATCGTCAAAAGGAGATTCATCAGTTCCCGTCGGATGGCAAAACGCGATGCGTTGATATCTCTCCTGATGGAACCCATTTTATTGCAGGCGGAGATCGTGCTAATGTCGTCCTTCGCGATGTTTCAACAGGAAAGGAAGTTAGGCAATGGTCGCAGATAGCTGTCGCGTTGAGTTTTTCAAGCGATAGTAAAAATGTTTGCCTGGTGGACAGCTCGGGAAATGTCAAGATAATCCGTTTATCCGATGGAGCAATTACCAAAAACACGAAGATCCCTTCACCCTTTGTCGCAGCATTTTCGCATGATGGTCAACGAATCGCTTCAATCGGCTACGGCGATGTCGAACAAAAGGTTGTGCGAATTTGGGATATCGCATCAGGTGCAGAAGTTGTAGCCATGCCTGGGAAGGCACACCAAATAAAAAGCATTGCGTGGGCGCCCTCGGACCGCCAAATAATGACAGGCGGGAGCAACGGGAATGCCGTCATCTGGGACGTGGCAACCGGGACTGTTGATCGGACGATCGCCCTCAACCACGAAGTATTTTCTGTTCAGTTTTCGCCTGATGCGAAGTCCGCACTTATCGGAATCGGAACTACATCTATTTTCAAGCAGCGGAAGTCTACTGGAGTCATCCATCTTGTCGAAGTATCTTCCGGGAAATCAATTTTTGAATATCGAACAAAAACCGACGCCGTCTTTAGCGTGGCATTTTCTGAGAATGGTGAGTTGATGATTGCTGGTGGACAAGGCGGCAAAATTTATCTTTGGAAGAAACACGATACGAAAGACGGTAGGTAGGGCGCATTCTACTTTGAATTGCAACACGCCACGGCATGTACTCGAAGGTGGGGGCGCGGTCCAAAAACAATAACGGACGCGGGTGGCCCCGAAAGATTCTTTCGGGGCGGCGCAGCCGCAGGAGAAGTTTACGAAACGTCAGCAGCCGTACCCCACGGCAGTGGGTGACAAGAATCGACATCAAACATTCGCCAACCACTTCTCCAACAGCAGCGGGCTACTTTTGTTTTAGTTCTTCGAATTGGTTTGTGAGAGGCACGAATTCATGGTTCGCTGTTTGAAGTGATTCCACGGTCCACAGTCGAAATCCCAGGGGGCGTTTGTCAAAACTTTTGCTGGTGACTTCACCATTCACCAATTGCATGCCGTCATAGTCGTTGATGATCGTGGTGTGTGTATGACCGGCCAGGACTGCCAGCACGCCATTTTGTTTGTAGAGGTCCAACAATTGATGTCGTGTCTCTAATGGAAGATTGTAATACGTTTCCTTTTCGTCCGGTTTTTTCACAAACAACGGAAAGTGCCCCACCATCATGACGGGCGATTGGTTTTGTTTGGCCTCGGACAAGGTCTGCGCCACCCAGGCAGCATGCTTTTCAGATTCTCCTTTGAGCGGTGCTTTCCAAAGTTGAGTGTTGGTGAACACAAACGTGTAGCCTTTATGCTTGAGACTGAAATAGTCTTCACCGATCGTCTCGCGATAACGTTTCAGAGCCTTGGAATCTGGTTTGCCTACATCATGATTTCCCGGAGCACAGTAACAGGCGACCGTCAAATCACTCTTAATGGTCTTAAAATCCACGAATGAAGTATCATTCGCCGTATTGACCAGATCGCCGCAAATCACGACAAAATCGGGATCCATTTCATTGATCTGCTTCACCGCTTGCCTGAATGTCTGGATATCATGCTCGTATCCCCCCATCCCCAATTGCGTGTCGCAAAGCTGCACAAACGTAAATGGCTCGAATTTCGCATCGTCTTCAGCAAAAACGGGAGTCACGAAAGAACAGAGAATGGCGCCAATGAGAGTGGCCCGAATCCAGAAGGTTTTGAAAGCGCACAGGTTGTTGAGGACTGTCATGTATGAAACCAAGCCGTAATGAATTCCACTGAAATTTCCCATTGGGACAAACCTGAAACCGCTCCAGGTTCGAATGTCGACTAGCGTAACAGAATTATGCAGGGTCGGCGCAGCCCGCCGGGTGCCACTGCTGGCTTGTCCAGCAGGGTAATTGCCGGTCACGCTGTTTGCACTGGCGGACAAGCCGCCAGTGGCACCCTTTTTGGGGCGGGCTGCTATGCTGCCAACCGTCGTTGTCGAATCTGATCAATCGCTACCGCTGCGACAATGATTGCTCCCAGGATCATGTCCTGCACGGGGTTTTTGAGTCCCAGTTGCGTGCAGCCGCTGGTGATGACCGCCATGATGGCTGCTCCGGTGAGTGTGCCGACCACCGAACCGCGGCCGCCGCTTAGGCTGCCGCCGCCGATGACCACGGCGGCGATCACGTTGAGTTCCAAGCCGATGCCCGAAGTAGGGTTGCCCACCGACAGCAGCGAGAATTGATACAGCCCGGCGATGCCGAAAAAGAGGCCGGCTAGCCCATACAGGGCGATTTTGTTCCGCTCGACATTGATTCCACACAACCGCGCCGTCGACTCATTCGATCCCAGGGCAAACACGTAACGCCCGAACACTGTATACCGCAACACGGCCGCCAAGATGATGGCCAAGACGAAAATCAACCAGACGCCCAGCGGAAATCCCAGCCAGCGCGCGTCTTGTTGCAGGCTGAGAAAACTCCCCAGCCAGTGCGGAATTTGGTCATTCAGATCGGGCCGCACGGTGGTCTCGTCGGCAACTTCCTTGGCCATCCCCAAATACAACCGCATCGTTCCCAGCGTGACAATGAACGGCACCACGCGCAAATAGCTGACCAGCATCCCATTGAGCAGACCTGCCAGACATCCAGTTCCAATCCCGGCAATCACAGCCAGCGCCGGGGTATAGGGCGAGATGTTCGGCGCTGCCTCCTGGATCGTCTTCGAGGTTTCCTGCAGTTTCGGCAACTGTTCTTGCAGCGATTTTTGTTCCGCCTCGAGCTGGGCGATTTTTCCCGGATCCGCGTTCTTACGCCGCTGTGCGCGCTGGATCTCGTTAGGAATGCGGTCCAAGCGTTCCTGAGCATCATCGATCTTTTGTTGTATTCCGGCGACATTGTCGCCATGCACGATCAACAGCGCCGCGTCTTCCTTTAAGCACCAAGCCAGCACCGTCGCGCATAGCGCCAGACTGGTCCCCGCGGAAAGATCGATCCCGCCGGCGATCACGATGATCGTCATCCCCAAGGCAGCGACGGCCACTGTCGCGGTTTGGACGGAAATGGAGCGCATATTCCTCAAGGACAAGAAATTGCCGCCCCCTTCTTGCAGACCATCGGCAAAACCGAACAGTATGATGACCAGAGCCAATGCCAAAAACGGTCCCAGCGCGCTGCCCAGCATGCTCCACCGCGAGCGTGTCAGAACGGGAGTTTCATTTTGATTCGGCGGCGATTTCGGCATAGCAGGTCAAGAGATCCGTACGACGTTTTGAAAATCAAATTGCGGCCCGCTCTGGGCGGACCAGACGGAATCGTCCTACCACTGTAGCGGCGCGGCGCTGCGATATCATCCGCACGCAGGGAGAAAGCGGGGCAAAAATCGACGGCGCCGTCTCGGCGACCAAGAATCCCACGAATTGCGACCTAGGCGTTTGCCGGTTGGTCAAACGATCGTCAATCGGTGGTCGGCGGCGGTTCGAATTCAAAGGCTTGCCATTTCATCGCCCGGTCGAGCGGTTCGATGCGGAGCATGACAATGCCGTCCTGAAACAGTCGCACCGTTCCGGTCGATTCGGAGACGGTGATGGCGATCCCCTTGGTCGCTTTGGAAATGGCAGCGGCCGCCCAATGCCGCGAACCTAGGCCTTTGGAGAGCGTCAATCCATGCGCGGGAGCGTCCAGGTATCGCCCGGCTGATTCAACATACCCATCGGCGGAAATCACAAATGCGCAGTCGATTTGCGCAAATTCCTTGATACTTTCCCGCGTACGCGCGTCGCGAAACTGGCGTTCCTTTTTGGCATACCCCCGAAACGGATTGTGGATTGTGGGGTGCGACAACCTGAGCACCTTCCGATGATCCCCTACCACAAACGTGGTCCCCACCGGTTTGCCTTCTCGGCCTTCGCGGCCGATTTCGCAGGCCAAGTCGACCACCATCCGCAACGTTTCCAAGGGAACTTGCGTTTCGAGTCGCTGTAGATCACGGGCAGTCAAGCGGACCAAATGCTCGGTCAGATTCACGACGCTGATCGTATCGATCGCATTGACTTCGAATCCGGGATAGAGCGCCACGACTTTCACGCCCGGCCGTAGTAAATCGTCGGCGATCGCCTCGAGCAATGCCTGGCTGAGCTGCATTTGAACCGTTTCCGGTTCATTGATCAGCGGAACCATGGCGATTTCATCTTCGACTGCACAGCGCTGCACGTCCGGTTTGTCGCTGGCAACCAGCAACAGAGATTTGCCGGCGGCGCGTTTGACGGCTGTGAAATCATAGGGCAAATCGGCCAGCAGCACGATTGCCTCTGCCTCGATTCGCTGCGCGAGGCGTCGCGCGGAAACTAAAACCGCTTCAAATTGTTCAGTGATCGCAGTTCGTTTCATCGGTCAGCGGCCAACGTCCCAATGCATATTTCGGAGGATTCATTCGTGCGATTATTATGAACGGCATCGTAGTCGGGACGTGCCTGAAACCAATGGTCATCCTGCCCCGTAAAACCTAACAAGGGCGGAAATGTCTCCAGCAAGGGAAAATCGGCAAGACGGTTCCGCATTCCCAGTTTAGGCGAATTGCGAGCAAGGTCAACGCACGAATACCTTCCCGCAGCGGACCGCTGCTTCGGGAAGGTCGAATTCCCCCAGCATGTGCGTTACTTCGTTTCAGTGGCGGCCGGCTTTTCGTTTTTTGCGACGACGTTTTCCGGCACGGTCGACTCTGTCAGTTTTGTGACCGCTTGCATGAAAGTCCCCGGACCGAACGCGTTGACCACTGACTCATTGACCGTGATCAGCTTCTCCACGATCAGCCCTTGCTTCATATCAAAGACGATGGTCCCCTCAGTTTGCCGCTGAATCAGTTGCACTAAGATTTCCTTGTTGTTCACCGGCGTCAAAATCACCGTTTTGAATTCGATCGTCGCTAAGTCCCCATCGACCGATTTCAATTCGTAAACCCGCAGCATGTCGATAATGCGGGACAAACCACCCTTGATTCCCACCGACTGCTGATACGGGTCCTTCCAGGTTTCACCAACTGAGACCGGCTTACTGGGCAGCGGAATCAAAAAGCCTTGGTGGTCCTGCGGCGGCCGTTTGCGGGCAGCGACCTTTTTCGTCCCAGCGGGGTCAACGACTTTCAGCAGTTTTCCTTGCGCCGAGTAGTCGATGAGAGCGGTCGGACGGCCGATCTTTTTCAAGGTGTCGCGAAATTTGCGATGATGGAATTTCGGATCATCGCTTTTGAAAACCTCTGGCGGATGCTCACCGAATTGCGCTTCCTGGTGCGCCTTGTCCAGTTGCAACTCCAACGTCCCCGCCCCATCTTCTGAAACAGCCACCACCGTGTAATGTTTCCAAAGCTTACTCTTATTTTTGTCGATCTGTTTCGCTTGTTTGAATTTGACCGTCATCTTAGCGTGATAATCCGACTGCAAATGCACCACTTGGCCCGGCGTAAAGATGTAGGTCAATTCATATCGAGGAGCTTCATCCGCCTGCTCTGCAGTCTCCTGCGAGGCTGTGGTCTCTCCCGAATCGGACTGCTCCGTCTTTGTTGCGGCAGCTGTGTCCGCTGCTGAGGCGGTTGACTCGTCCGCAACAGCTGGAGCCGTCACTTCCGGTTTTTCGTCAGCTGAAAGCGGCGACGTCCCAATTGCACAGGCAATCAAAATCACAAGTGATCGGCAGACCAAACAACGATGCATCGTGCGGTTCCTTCCATGAAACGCAACCGGCGTAGTTTTGGCCGGAAAATGAGATGCGGGGCGGGTGGTTCTGTCGTGCGTCCGGCACAAAAAGACCCCGGCCCAGGATTTCAAGGTGGCGGATGCTAGCAGAAACCCCGCAGGAGGTGGAGATGAGATTCACCAAATCCCGCTTACCGCGCATAAACCGACCACTGCCTGAAATCGCAGGAGTGCTCGGGGCCGGTTCAGTCTGCTGTGGCAGCGGTTTCGCAACTTTCCACCGCGATTTCGCCACCCGCCAACACGATCTCAAAACCGAGATCTTCGATCATGGAGACATCTTCTTGGGGCGGTTGACCGGTCGTTGTTAAATAATCGCTAACAAACAACGAATTTGCCGCATACAACGCCTGGGACTGCAGGCTTTTGAGATGCAGTTCCCGGCCGCCGGCGATGCGAAGTTCCGTCTGGGGATTGGTGAAGCGGAACATGCACAGCGCCCGCAGACAATCCAATGGACTCAAATCCCGTTTTCCCGCCAACGGCGTACCATCGATGGGATGCAGGAAATTCACCGGAATCGACTCGACTTGGAATTCCCGTAATGACAGCGCCATATCCACCACGTCGCTGTTTTGTTCGCCCATGCCGATAATTCCACCGCTACACAATTCCAAACCGACATCACGGGCCGCTTTCAACGTGGCGACTCGGTCGGCATAGGTATGCGTTGTGACGATTTCTTCATGGTACGTTTCGCTGGTATTCAGATTGTGGTTAATCCGATCCACTCCCGCGTCCTTCAGTACCCGCGCGTCCTCAGGTTCCAACAAACCGAGACAGGCGCAAATGTGGAGCGGATAGGCCTCTTTGATTTTCCGCACAGTCGACGCCACGTGCTGCAACTCCCGCTGCGTCGGTCCGCGACCGCTCGCCACGATACAATATGTTTTCGCCTTGGATTCGTAGGCCCGTTGAGCGCCCGCCATCAGCGTTGCTTCGTCGCTCATCACGTATTTGGGAATGGCCGCTTCAGAGATTTTGGACTGCGAACAATATCCACAATCTTCCGGACACAGCCCGCTCTTGGCGTTCTGCAGGAAATAGAGTTGCACCTTGCGACCAAAATAGTGATGACGGATCTGGAAGGCGGCTGCCAAGAGCGCGGGAATCTCCACATCGTCCGCTTCGAGCACCGCCGTTGCTTCTTCGCGACTGCAAGCTTCGCCGTCGAGAATGCGGCTGGCCAAGTCGTTCCAACGCTGTAGTCCGTATTCTGTGGAATCCATCAAACTTATTGATCACTTGTCTAAGGGAATGACGGGCCATCGCCCGGCGTGCGGAAAAACGGGTTGGGACTGGGCCCATCGCTATCAATCGAGCCAATTCTACCGCCATGCCCCCCTACTTGGCCAGTCGAGAGAGAGGATCTGCGTCAACTAAAAGATGAGATATCGAGGGACTCGAGAAAACTTTGTAATTTCGCCAATTTTCCCTGTAACAATCTTCGCCGCATTACGCTTGGCATGGGGCAAAGACCGTGGGGCAGCAATATCAGCCCGAATTTCAATTTCATACCCAGAGAAAGGCGAGGCACTGAAAATGACGAGAATACTCGGCAAATTCACGCATGTGTTAGAGCTGGAGCAGACGCCGGGCGGGATGGTCCATTCCGCACACCGCGCTGTTATGCCCAGAAAGCCAGGAGGCAGTTCAACCGACGCTCAAAATCGAAGTGACACCTCACCCAATTCGCCCATGATTAGACAATTAGCATCCGCCCTGCTCAGTGAGTTCGGCAGACGCTAGCCGTTAACAGTTCACGGCCAGGTCACAACCTACGTGGCGCTGGCCGATTGCCCCAAGACTTGGCTCATTGCTGCATCCGCTTCACGCAGCAAGACCTCGGTCTGTTC